>NZ_JAFJSY010000054.1 GCF_019857225.1 Streptomyces plumbidurans | reverse complement strand
AGCAGCAGGACGAGTTCGCCCTCGCCTCCCACCAGAAGGCCGCCGCGGCCCGCGAACAGGGCCTGTTCGACGCCGAGTTGGCGCCCGTCGCCGTCCCGCAGCGCAAGGGCGATCCGGTGGTTCTCACCTCCGACGAAGGCATTCGCGCGGACGCCTCACTGTCCGCCATGGCCGGCCTGAAGCCGTCCTTCCGACCCGATCGTGGCACGGTCACCGCGGGCAACGCCTCACCGCTCAGTGACGGTGCCGCCGCGCTGCTCCTGACCGACGAGGCAGGACTCGAAGCCACAGGACGTGAACCGCTGGCCCGCGTAGGAGCCACGGCAGTCTCCGCGATCGATCCGCACTACTTCGGCCTGGCCCCCGTCGAAGCGGTCAGCAGGGCGCTGCACAAGGCCGGCCGGACGTTCGCGGACCTCGACGTCCTGGAGCTCAACGAGGCGTTCGCAGCGCAGGTGCTCGGATGCCTCGCCGAATGGCCCGACCTCGACCCGGCCGTCCTCAACCCGCAGGGCGGTGCCATCGCACTGGGACATCCCCTAGGCGCGTCCGGTGCCCGCCTCGCGGGAACGGTTGCCCACCAGCTCGCCCGCCGCGGCTCCGGTACCGGCGTCGCCACACTCTGCATCGGCGTCGGACAGGGCCTCGCCCTCATCCTCGAACGGTGATCTGCCGTGCCAACTAGATCCCATATGAGACCACTTGAGCGAGTCCCAGAGGTTGCGCACAGCGGCGACGCACCGTCGCGCCATCGCGCCGCGGGATCGGCGGACGTACCGGGCGCATCGCCGACGAACGACTCCGGGCCGTCATTCCGGCAGCCCGCGACGACGAACGGAAGAGGTAACCCATGACAGGGACGACCGGCAGGGTGGCACTGGTGACGGGCGCGAGCAGCGGCATCGGCGCGGCCACCGCGCGTCTTCTCGCCGCACGCGGTATGCGGGTGGTGGTCAACTACCTGACCAGCACCAAGGCCGCCGAGGAGGTCGTGACCGACATTGAGGCCGCCGGTGGCAGTGCCATGGCCGTGCAGGCCGACGTGCGGGATGCGGCGGCCGTCGAGCGGATGGTTGAGCGGGTGGGGACGGCCTGGGGAGGCGTCGACGTGCTCGTGCACAACGCGCTCATCCCCTACGCGGTCAAGTCCTTCCGGGACATGTCGTGGGAGGAGCTGGGCGGCAAGCTCGACGCCGAGATGCGTGCGGCGTACGCCGTCACCAAGGCGGTGCTGCCCGGCATGACGGAACGGGGCTGGGGGCGCATCGTCTACCTCGGTACGGGACTGAGCCGTCGGCCGCGCGCGGGCATGATCGCGCTGGGGACGTCCAAGGCCGCCCTGGAGCAGTTCGCTCGCTACCTCGCCCAGGAACTCGGACCGCAGGGTGTCACGGTCAATGTCGTAGCGCCCGGTCCCGTGGAGTCCCGTATCGCCGACGACGTTTTGGACGACGCGACCAGGCAGCGGCAGGTGGGGGCGACTCCGCTGGGCCGGCTGGCACACGCGGAGGACGTCGCGCATGCCGTCGCCTTCTACGCGGACGGCGACAACGCCTTCATGACCGGGACCACCGCCGCCGTCAACGGCGGCATGGCCATGTACTGAGCGCGAACCACGTCCGCACCCCGAACTCCCCTCCCCCCCCTCCCCCAGTTCGGCCCACGGCCGGACCGCGACCGGCACACCGCCGCCGGAAGGACCACGCATCCATGGACACGATCGATCTCGCCTACGTCGGCCGCGGCCTGCACGAGGAACTGGCCGCCTACATAGCCGACCAGGAGAACTACTACGCCGACGAAGGCGTCCACGTCGCTTTGCGCGACGGCTGCACCTGGGACGAGGAGCGGCTGCGCCGCGGCGCCACCATCGGGCTCGGCCGCGCCCTGCTGTCCCGGCTGACCGACGGCACTCCCTGGGTCGGGCTCAACGTCAACACCCATCGTCCGCTGTTCTGGTTCCTCGCCCGCCCCGGCCTGGATTCCTTGGCCGACCTCGCCGGACGGCGCCTGGCGGTACACGCTCCGCACACGGCACCGGGCTGTTTCACCCGGATCGTGCTGCGCAGGAACGGCCTGGATCCGGACCGTGACGTGCAGACCGTCGTCCGGCACCCGGGTGACTACGGCATGGACCTGCGCCGGCTGCGCGACGGTGAGCTGGACGCCGCCGTCGTCGGCAGCACGATCGCCCCGGAAGCGGTGGCGGCCGAGTACGGCTGGCGGGTCCTGGCCTGGATGGGCGACCACTTCCAGATCCCCACCGTGGGTCTGGCCGTCGACACCACGTACACCGACCCGGACGATCCCGCGGTGCAGGCCGTCCTGCGCGCACACCGGCGCGCGCTGAAGGTGATCCGCGACGACCCCGACACCACCGTGCGGCACATGCTGACCTTCCTCGGCGGCCACACCGAGGAAGAGGTTCGGGCGCACTACGCCACCTTCATCGCACCGCACTTCACGCTCGACGGCCAGGTAGACCTGGCCGTCGCCGACGCCGCCATCACCGCGGTCTCCGCCGAACTCGGCGTCCCCGCCACCTTCACCGCGGACGCGTTCTACCGCACCGCTCCTGCCTCCCGGTGACCCTGCTCCGCTGACATCGGCAGGTGTGCGAGGCTCCCGTGTGTCCGGATGCGCCGCCGCCGTGACCGCTGCCGGCGTGGCACATCCGGGCGCTGCCGGAGCGCCGTACCGTTCCGAAGCACCCTTCCGGTGCACTCTTCCGACGCACCCTTCCGACACCCCGTTCCTACGCACCGCGGAGCAACCATCAGCAACGACAGGTACCCGACCCTGGCGGATGTCGTCGCCGAGGACCTCGACGTCGTCTTCGTCGGGATCAACCCGGGGCTGGCTTCGGCTCATCGGGGCCACAGCTTCTCGACCCCGGGCAACAGGATGTGGCCGGCCCTGCACCGCTCAGGCTTCACGCCGCGCCGGTTCCGGCCCGAGCAGGAACGTGACCTGCTCGGCCTTGGGCTGGGCATCACGAGCATCGTCCGAAGGCCCACGGCCCGAGCCGCGGAACTCACGCCCGACGAGTACCTCCGGGGGGGCGAGGACCTGGTACGACGTACGGCAGCCCTGCGTCCGACGTGGCTAGCGTTCCTGGGCGTCACCGGGTACCGCGCCGCGTTCGGGGCCGTCGAAGCGCGCGTGGGCGCGCAGTCGGCGAGCATCGGCGACGCCCGCGTGTGGGTCCTGCCGAACCCCAGCGGCCTCAACGCGCACTACCCGCCGGCCGCTCTCGCCGTAGAGTTCGCCAAGCTCAGGGTCGCCGCCGGTCTGCCCGACCGTTCGGGGCTGATCGGCGACGGCCCGTTCGGTCAGTCGGCCCGCTGAACAGGCACTGCTTGTCGGCAGTGCGGCACCAACCACCTCGGGCATTTCACTAACACGGCACTGCTGTGGGACCAGCTGCCTACGGACACTCCAAACTGGCCAAACCTGCCGCTCACCCACGCACTCCAGCGCAAACTCCCGGACAGCGGCCCCCTCGCCGTCGCGGCGCACCCCGGCGGAGCCGACACCACCGGATCCAAGTCCGCGATGGCCCACTCCTCGATGCTTACGCGCGCCGCATTCGCAGCCATCCACCCGCTGCACCTGCAGTCCCCCGCGATGGGCGCCCTGCCGGATTCCGACAGAGCAAGAGGCACCCCAAAGCCGTACGCTCCAGCCCGCAATCCCACGATGCCGAACTCCAGCGGTGCCTGTGGGCTGGCTCCGAAGAACGCTTCACAGCCCGGCGATGAGTTTACGAGCCCCGGCCGGTCCAAGCTGGTGACAACCCAGGACCCAAGACCCAAGACCCAGGACCCAGGACCCAGGACCCAGGAAAGGACATCGCCATGTCGGAGCTTCTCGTCGACTTCATCACCTCCCTCGACGGCTGCGCGTCGGGAGAGGGATGGCCCGGTTTCTGGGGTCTCGAAGGCCCGGAGTACCTCGCATGGCTCGGTGAGCAACCCGAGGTCACCTACCTGATGGGAGCGAACACCTACCGCCTGATGTCGGGCTTCGCAGCAGGCGAGGTCCCAGGTGGCCAAGACGAGTTCAGGCCCGAAGAAGAGGCGTCCGTCGACGAGCTCACGCAAGCGTCCAAGGTGGTGTTCTCGTCCTCACTGCAGAAGCCGCTGACGTGGGCCAACTCCACGCTCGTCCGCGACGACGCCGTCGAGACGGTCCGCGCCATGAAGGCGAGCGGCTCCGGGCTCCTCAGCACCATCGGCAGCCTCAGCCTGTGCCGGTCCCTGCTACGAGCCGGACTCGTCGACCGCTTCCGGGTCGTGATGTTCCCGGTGATCACCGGGGCCACGGGCCAGGAACGCATCTACGACGGCTATCCGGACATCGCCCTCGAGATGATCGAGCACCGCACGTTCGACGGTCGCATCCAGCTGGTGGAGTACAAGCCCACGGTGCTCGAGCACCCGCCGCTCGGCGGTTCTGCGTGACATCGCCCTGTACGCCGACCTGGGCGACCGCCTGGCCATGTACCCCCCCGGGGCTCCCCTCTTGCCGCGACGAATGAAGGCGTCTTGACCCTCTCCCCGCGGGAGGGTTCAAGGTCGCTGCCATGAGCAGCAATGATCTCGATGAACGTCTCGACGAACGGCGCGCTGTGGTGGCGGGCGCGAGCAAGGGGACCGGGCTGGCGACAGCACGGCGGCTACGCGAGGCCGGGGCGGAGGTGGTCACCATTGCCCGTACGCCGCCGGAGACCGCCGACCCCCTCTTCGTCCAGGCCGACCTGAGCACCCCCGAGGGAGTCGCCTCGGCGGCCGCGGCAGTGACCGAGCTCGTGGGCGTCCCGGACATCCTGGTGCATGTGGTCGGTGGCTCGCGCGCCCCGGCCGGCGGGTATGCGGCTTCGGGCGACGGGGTGTGGGCGGAGGAGCTTGCCGTCAACTTGTTCTCGGCGGTCCGGCTGGATCGCGCGCTGGTGCCCGGGATGACCTCTCGCGGGTCGGGTGCCGTGGTGCACGTGACCTCGATCCAGCGCCGTATGCCGCTGCACGATTCGACACTGGCGTACGCCGCGGCGAAGAGCGCCCTGGCCACCTACAGCAAGGGGCTCGCGAACGAGGTGGCGCCGCATGGTGTTCGGGTAACTCGGTCGCCCCCGGATTCATCCGCACCGATGGTGCCGAGCAACTCCTCGCACGCCGGATGAGAGAGGGCGCCATCACCCGGGAAGCCGCTCTCGACGATCTGATGCAAGTCCTCGGCGGTATCCCGCTGGGTCGGCCCGCCGAGCCGGAGGAGGTCGCCGAGCTGATCACCTTCCTGGTCTCGGACCGGGCGAGTGCGATCACCGGCGCCGAGCACGTCGTCGACGGCGGCACCCTCCGCACCCTCTGAAGCCGGAGAAGACCATGCAAGACATCCAGGAATTCGCCAAGGAGTACTTCACCGCGGCGACAGATCCCGATCGCGAGCGCTACTTCGCGCTCTTCGACGACGACATCGTCGTACACGACGACGGACGCAGCTACGAAGGGATGACGGCAGTGCGCCAATGGCGCACCGCAGTCCCGCCCGTGCACTACGACCTCCGCGACGTCACGGGGACGGCCACCGCGTGTCAGGCCGTCGCAGAGGTCTCCGGGGACTTCCCCGGCAGTCCGGTCACCCTCCGGTTCACCTTCGAACGTGACGCACGAGGGAAGATCACAATGCTGGACATCACACCCTGAAATCCGGGGCTTGACCGACTCGGGCCCGAGGCGACCCGGACCCTGGCCAATCCGGGCACGGGCCGACCCGGATGTGTACGACGAGGAGGACAGCATGTCGGAGCGGTGGACGATCGGCGAGTTCTCCCGGATCACACACCTGAGCATCCGTACCCTCCGCCGCTACCACGAGCAGGACCTCCTCGTCCCCGCACAGGTCGACCCGGTCACGGGGTACCGCTACTACTCCCCCGCGCAGGTCCGGCCGGCACTGACCATCAGACGGCTGCGCGAACTCGACCTCCCGCTGGCAGACCTCCGGAGCTTTCTCCAAGCGGAGTTCGACGGCACAAGGGGGGCGGGCGAGGCGGGCTGCCCAGCGGCGCGACAGATCGTCGCCGCCCACCTGCGTCGGCTCGAAGACCGACTGGGCCGAACTCAGCGAGCGATCCAGGCCCTACGGGAACTCCTCGACCCAGAGGCTCAACGGGCCGTGAGCCTTGAGGTCCTTCCGCCCCAACGCGTCCTCGCGGTGTCCCTCGACGTCCCACCCGGCGCCGACCTGGGCTGGTACGACGCGGCCATGAACGACCTGGACATGGCAGCCGGCAGCCGCCCCGTACTTCCTCCGGGCGGTCGCTACGAGCACGCCCTGTTCACCGACGGGCACGGCCGCGCCACCGTCTACCTCCCGGCCGAGGCACCGATGTCACGGTCAGCACCGGCCACCGTGAAGCCGGTCCAACTCCCCCAGCGTGCCGCCGCAGTTGCCACCCACCACGGCGCGCACGACGACCTCGACCTCACCTATGCCGCCATCGGCTCCTACGTGGCGCACAACGCCCTCCACTCTTCGAACCTCGTCGAGGAGATCTACCTCGTCGGCCCACGCGACACCGACCAGCCCGACCGCTGGCGCACCCTCGTCGCCTGGCTGATCGACTCCGACACGGGCCGATCGACGACGCCGTAGCATGTGCGCCGCCCGACCCGAAAAGCGTGCGCCGCCTTCATCGCCGCAGCCGGCCTCGCTCTCCCCCCTCGCCCCCACACCCACCCCAGAACCAGCGCTTCACCAGCGGCTGAACGGATCTCTCGACCCCTTCGAGTTGCCGCCGGGCGAGCAGCTCTCGCCCGCCGAGCGGTGACTTCCAAAACTGGCTCAGTGGTGGATCACGGCCGAGTGGTACTCCCCGTGAACTGCCGGATGCTGAGGGCGAGTTCGTCAAGTCGCCGCTGCTCAATTCGTGGCAGGGCAGGGAGCGGCTGGACGGCCGCACGGTGCTCGACGGATCGCGTGGAAGATCGGGGAGTTGGCGAAGACGGCGACGAGTTCGGGACCGATACAGCGGGCGACGCCAAACACGTGCGCTTCCGCCTCTTCCAGCGTCAGCGCGATCATTGCTGTCCTTCTCTCACACCATCTGGTACGGGTCAGGCGCGCGCCGGGCCGGACGCGAGGATGGAGCGGCGTAGCGACGGGTAAACCGCTACACCCCCGCGTGGGGCGCTCAGTTGAAGCCGCCTCTGACAGGCACTCAGGATGCGGCCCGCGTGTGGAAGAGCGGCCGCAAACCTACGCGGCAGCGCTGCCCGCTCGCCCGTTCAGACGGCGAGGCGACCGCCGTCGGCCACGATCACCTGGCCGGTGACGAAGCTCGCGCGCTCGCTCGCCACGAACGCGATGACCTCGGCGAGTTCCTCGGGGGTGGCGTTGCGCTTGAGCGGGTTGACCTCGGACCAGGTCGTGAACTGGTCGGCGCCGATGAAGTCCACCACGTTGTCGCTGTTCACGTTCCCGGGGGCCACCGCGTTGACGCGGATGCCGTGCGGGCCCCACTCCGCCGCCCAGCTGCGGGTGAAGGACTCGACGGCCGCCTTCTGAGCGCCGTAGGTCGCCATGTGGGGCATGGCGACGGCGGCGGCGATACTGCTGATGTTGATGATGTTGCCGCCGCCCCGCTCGATCATCCCCTGAGCGAGTCGTGCGCTGAGGACGAAGGTGGCGCGCACGTTGGTGTCCCATGACTCCGCGTTCGCTTCGATGTCCTGGTCAAGGGTCGGCTTGATGCTGGCGCGGTAGCTTGCCGCGTTGTTGACCAGCACATCGATGTCACCCGCCTCCTTGGCCAGCCGCTCGACGTCGGCGAGTTCGCTCAGGTCGGCCAGGATGAACCGGGCCTTCCCTCCGCCGGCGGTGATGTCGTCCACCACCTCCGCCCCGCGTTCGGCGTTGCGTCCGGTGATCACTACCGACGCTCCGTCGCGGGCGAACGCGTGCGCCGTCGCGGCGCCGATACCTCCTCGCGACCCCGCACCCGTGATCAGGACGCTCTTGCCCTCGAAATCCATGCCTGTGCTCCTCGGAAAAAGATGTTTCACGGCGCGCCGAAATCAGGCTGCAGCAGCCCTCCGGCTCTGATGGCTGCGCCGGGTGAGCACCACGGTAGGAACGGGCTGACATAGAAGCAAATAGTGGCAACGTATACTCTGCATTGACATCTCTTATGTCATGTCGAAGGTGGGACGCTCATGAATCTGCGCCAGTACGAGTACGCCCTGGCCGTCGCCGAAGAGGGCTCCATGACTGCGGCGGCCGAACGTCTCCAGGTCACGCAACCCTCTTTGTCGCAGCAGATCGCCGCCCTGGAGAAGCACCTCGGAGTGCGGCTGTTCACCCGCGTCCCGAGCGGCGTGACGGTGACCGTGGCAGGCCGGGCTTTCCTCGCCGAAGCAGAGATCGCGACGACCGCGTCACGGCGTGCCGTCACGGCCGCCCGCGCCGCCGACGGGGAACTGTCGGGCGAGCTCATCATGGCCGTCCACATGGGCCTGGGGGCACGCCAACTGCCGCACGTACTGGGGCAGTTGCGGAAGCGGCACCCGAAGCTGCAGGTGACTCTTCATGAGGAGCCCGATCTCGCGGAGATGGAACGACTGTTCCGCCAGAACACCCTCGACATGATCCTCGTGCACAGCATCCCCGCCGGGTGCACCTTGGACACTCACCCGCTGGGCGAGGAGGCCTACGTCGCCGTCCTCCCGAAGGGGCACCCGCGCCTTGCCGACGGCGCCGCCGTGCGCCTGGAGGACCTGGCGTCCGAGGGGTGGATCCGGTTCCGGCGCGCCAGCCTGCTCGACGACTACCTCGCCCGCCTGCTCTCCGACGCGGGTCTACGTCCGCACACGGTGGCCCGAGCGTCACAGATCTCCACCGCGGTACGGCTCGTGGCGCAGGGCCTGGGCGTCACCGTGGTTCCGGCCTCGGCCATCCCCGAAGGCTTCGAAGAACTGGCCTGCCCACTTGCCCCTTCGCTGGCCGAGCCCGTCGTCGTCGGCGTGCGGCGCAATCCGGGTGCGGCGGAGGCGGCCATGCTCGACCATCTCAACCAACAGAACTGGTGCGGCACGGGCCTCCTCTGTCAGCCCGCAACTGTTTGATCAACTGTCTGAGCGTTCGCTGACGCGAGCTGCTCGACCGACGCGTACGCAGGTACGCCGCACGCCACTCCCGCGGCAGGGGTCTCCGTGTTCCGCGACGGCTTTCACCGCGGCAAGCGCAGGGGTGCAGCCGCTAGGCAGGCCAGCCGAGCAACGCCGTGTCGACGATCTCATCGAGCTCTGCAGGACCGAGGCCGTTGGCGGCCTGCACTGCGATGCCGAAACCCATCGTCATGATGAACCGGGCAAGACGCCGAGGGTCGGCGTCGCGCGGAAGATCGCCCTCGTCGACGGCGCGCCGGAATCGCTCCTCGAGGCGGACCCCCGCGTCGTTGCGCCAGTCGACAAGCAGGTCGTGGGCGGCCCGGTTCTCGTCGCTCGACGCCAGCGCACCCTGCACGGTCAGGCACCCGGAGGGGCCGTCGGCAGGGGTCGTGGTACAGACCGCTCCGCGGAGGAACGCCGTGGCCACAGCCCGCGCGGTGGGCTCCTCCAGGGCGCGGGTGGCGTAGGCGGCCGGTCCCGCGCCGTAGCGCTGGAGGGCCTTGCGGAACAACTGCTCCTTGTTGCCGAAGGCCGCGTACATGCTCGTCTTGGTGATCCCCATGGCGCTGGTCAGTTCAGCGAGGCTCGCACCTTCGTAGCCTCGCGCCCAGAACACCCGCATCGCGCGTTCCAGTGCCTGGTCGGTGTCGAATCCTCGCGGCCGACCCATGACGGCCCTGCGTGAATCACCCATGTCACAAGCGTACCCCTCGGTACAGATCTGCAGTGACCGGCAGTTTCATCCCAGCCGAGCGACCCAAGCACAGTTCAGTACCGACCGGTCTTGATGTGCTACAGTTCTGAACCGATCGGTACTTAACGAATGGGAAGGGAAGTCCGCGCCATGAGAACCGTTTCGCTCGGCAGCCTCGAGGTCTCACGCATCGGTCTCGGAGCCATGGGAATGTCGGCGTTCTACACCGGCTCCGGCCAGTTCGACGACGAGTCGATCCGCACGATCCACCGTGCTCTGGACCTCGGGGTCACCCATATCGACACCGCGGAGGGGTACGGCCCCTTCATCAACGAGGAGTTGGTCGGCCGGGCCGTGCAGGGGCGCCGGGACGAGGTGGTGCTGGCGACCAAGTTCGGATTGATCTCCCACACCGGTGGCTCGGCTCCGGACAGCACCCCGGCCAACATCCGCCTGGCCGTGGAGGGATCACTGAAGCGCCTGGGCACCGACTACATCGACCTCTACTACCAGCACCGGGTGGACCCCGGCACGCCCATCGAAGACACCGTTGGCGCACTGGCCGAACTGGTGGCCGAAGGCAAGATCCGCCACGTCGGCCTGTCAGAGGCCGCCCCCGCCACGATCCGCCGCGCTCACGCCGTGCATCCGGTCACCGCGGTCCAGTCCGAATACTCGCTGTGGACCCGCGACCCGGAGACCGAGATCCTGCCCGTCCTGCGTGAACTGGGTATCGGCTTCGTGCCGTACTCCCCGCTCGGCCGCGGCTTCCTGACCGGCAACATCCGCTCCCTGAACGACCTCGACGTCGACGACTGGCGCCGCACCAACCACCGCTTCGCCGACGGCAACCTGGAACGCAACCTGCGGATCGTCGACGAGGTCCGGGCCGTGGCCGCCGAGATCGACGCCACGCCCGCACAGGTCGCCCTGGCCTGGCTGCTCGCCCAGGGTGATCACATCGCACCCATCCCCGGCACCAAGCGAGTAGTCCGGCTGGAGGAGAACGCCGCTGCCGACCGCATCGAGCTCTCCGCCGGCCACATCGCCCGCCTCAACGACCTGCCCCCGGCCTCCGGCGAGCGCTACGACGCGGACAACATGGCCGCCATCGACCGCTGAGCGAAGACGTACCACCAGGCATGCGGCGAGTCGGCATCCGAGCGACGAGTGCCGTGTTCCCGCTGACCGTCGTGCGCTGGTCGCACTTGTGTACCTGCGCCGCTACGACACCCTCGCCCGTATCGCCAGAGCCTTCGGGATGTCCGTCGGCACCGCCCACGCCTTTGTCACCGGCCATCACGGGCCTGGCCGGTAAGTCCTGTGGCTGTCGCCGGCACTACCGGGCCGGGCCTACGACCTGACGGCCGCCCGCACTCACAAGATCTTCCAGACCTGCGGGCCGCCCTCGCCCTGGAGAAGCAACGCTGAAAACCCTCACTGATCAGACACACCCGCAATCCCTTCGTGCCGCACACAACGGCCGGTCCGGACGGCCATGCGGCCGTCACCGCGGCGGCAGCCACGATCACGCCTGCCAGGACGAAGGCCCAGGGAATTCCGCCCGGTTGGTCGACGAGGGTGCCCTCCGCCGCTCCTCCGGCCGCGTTGGCGGCGACGGGAACGGTGGCGATTCACGTGTACGCCTCGGTGAGCATGTCTGTAGGCACGACGCGGCCCACGAGGGAGATGTAGACCGTCAAGCAGGCGGCGATGACACCACCGCCGAGGGCGAGCGCTGCGCCGAGTCCCGTCGGGCCGGGCAGGACAGCGAGTGCCGCAAGGCTCAGGGCCACGCCGCCAAGCAGCCAGGCGAGTTGGCGGTGCAGGGGCGCTCGTGGCGGCCAGGCTCCGTACCAGAGACCGCCTACGGCTGATGCCAAGCCCCACACCGCGAGCAACAGGCCGGCCAGCGCGGCGCGGTCATGACCGGCGTGCGCGGTGGCATGGGCGGGAACCGCCACGCTGGCGGCACCGTACGTGGTCGAAGAACACGCGGTCGCCCTCGAAGACGGGCTGCAGCTGCGAGAACTCCTGCGATGTGACCCAGCGTGTGTCGCTCACCTCCCCCGGATGCATCACGACGTCGCCCTGCTCTGCCTCCGCCGTCCACCAGTGCAGGCCAGACGTGCCGTCCTCGCTCTGTGATTCCCAGACCTTGGCCACGGGCGAGACCCTCAGGCCGACTTCCTGGGGGACTTCCTGGATCAGGGCCTCCCGGTCCTTCACGCTCCTCGACGGATGCCGCGGCCTGAGCCAACTGCGCCTTCAGCGAAAGGACTTGGCGAACTTCCCGGTCTTTTTCCGCGCGGGCAGGGATGTCAGGCCAACACCTCCCGCAGCCAGGCCTTTTCGGCGCGGCTGGTCGCTCGGGCGATGGTGAGCATGCCGCGCCGGTAGGGGTCGTCGGTGTCGTCTGCGCCCAGGCCGCGCTCACCGTCGTAGAAGAAGCTCGCGGGTTGTTCCAGGAACTCAAGTCGCCGTCGCAGTACCGCGTGCTGGTCAGCGATGTCGGGCAGGTGGGACAGGAACGCCAGGACCGTGAAGAATCGCGTGCCGTCGCTGATGTCCAGGCCCTTGGCATTCAGCAGTCGGCGCAGCAGCTCACGGTGGCCGGCCTTGGTCAGACTCAGGGTGTGTCGCTGAGCGGCCGAGGTGCCCGGTTCAGTGCGCCGCTCCAGCAGCCCGGCGCTGACCAGCCGATTGATCGCCGGGTAGAGGCTGCCATCGCTGACCGGCCGGGTGTGGCCCGACAAGTGCTCTATCCGGTGGCGCAGTTGATAGCCGTGCAGCGGGCTCTCGGCCAGAAATCCCAGGATCGCTAGTTCAAGCATGCTGCTATTCTCGCACCTCGAAACGAGGTACCTCGAATCGAGGCAGGAGTCATGGCATACACCGAGGAATGGGTGAGCACACGGGCGCGCAACGCGTACGAGCGCGGCCGGGCATCGTTCGACGTACGACCCGAACGCACGGCACTGCTGGTGATCGACATGCAGGACGAATTCGTCCGGCCCGGCTGGAGCCCCTACTGGGTGCCCGCCGCCACCCGGATGGCGCCCAGGTTGCACCGACTGGTCGAGGCATGCCGGGCAGCCTCCGTCCCGGTGCTGTGGACCATTTTCGACGACACCCATCTCGGACTGGACCGGCCGCGCGCCCTGCGGTTCCTCCCGCACGCCGACACCGACTGGCGCCGGCCGGGCCCTGCCGAGGTGTGGGCCCCGATGGGCCGCCGCCCCGACGAGGCCGTCATCCGCAAACCCTCCTACGGCGCGTTCTACGACACCCCGCTCGACACGATGCTGCGCAACCTCGGCCGCGACACGGTCATCGTCACGGGAACGCTCACCAACTACTGCTGCGGCACGACCGCCCGGCAGGCCTACGAACGCGGCTACAAGGTCGTCTTCGGCTCCGACGTCACAGCCACCGACGACGAGTCGCGGCAAGAACCCGAACTCGCCGTCCTCCGCAAAGGTTTCGCCCTCGTGCTTACCGCCGACGAGATCACCGACCGACTGGCAACACCGGCCGACTGATGCCCACCGCTCCCTCGCCGAGCAGGAGCGCGGCAACCGCCTGCGGGGCCTCATGCATGGCGTCGTGGCCTGTCGGCAATTCGTGGACCAGCCAACCGGGATCGGCCAGAAGCCGGGCGCGCAGTCCGGCGAGCGGCGTCCTGTCCTCCCACCCCGAGCAATAGACGAACTCCCGGCAGGGAACCTGGGTGGCCTTGTCCGTGAGCCGGATCGTCTGCAAGAACGAGGCGAGGGGATGCGGACGGCGGCGGGGATCGCTCCCGTCGGGCGGTCGGATTGAGTAGCCGGTGTGCGCAGCGCCGGCAGCAGCCGGGTTGCGAAAATACTCGTTCGTCGACGACCACCAGGACTCACCGTCGCGCGGCACGAAAGCGTCAAGATGCACCAGCCGCGAGATCCGGCCGGCCACGAGATCCGCGACGGCTGAAATGACCATGCCGGCATAGCTGTGGCCGACCAGCGTCACGTCGGCGAGCCGGCGACGATCCAGATGCCGCAACATGTCGTCGGCGTGTGTGTCGAGGTTGGCGCTCGCGACGGCCGTCGCCTCGTCGTCCGGCCCCAGACCGGTCAGGGTCAGGGCGTGCACGGCATGACCTGCACGCTCCAGCAGCGGAAGCACCGCCTCATACGACCAGGAACCCTTCCACCGCCCGGCACCAGAACGAGCGGGGCTCGTTCACTGCGCGGCGAGCGAGGTTGGGTCACCGCGCGGCGAAACGCGGCCGGCCTCTTCGACGGCGCGGATGCTTTCGTGTGAGCCGCCTCCGTCGCAGGGGATGACCGCTCCGGAGATGTAGGAGGCGGCCGAGGACGACAGGAACAGAGCCAGGTCGGCGATCTCCTTCTTGCTGCCGAACCGGCCCAGCGGAATCGTCTTGATCCCCTCGCCGTTCGGGTCGTTCGGCGACAGGCGGGCCATGCCCTCGGTTCCGGCGATCGGCCCTGGCGCGATGGCGTTGACCCGGATCCCTTTGCTGCCCCACTCCAGGGCCAGCACCCGCGTCAGCTGATCGACGCCGGCTTTCGCCGCGCACACGTGCGCCTGGTACCGCACCGGGATCCACGCCTGCGGCGCGGTGATGTTGATGACCGAAGCCCCCGGGGAGAGGTGCTCGAAGCCGGCTCGCATCACATGGAAGGTGCCGTTGAGGTCGATGTCCACGACCACCTTGAAGCCGTTCGAGGACAGCGCGGCCGCCTCGGCGAGGAAGTTGCCCGCCGCACCGGAGACCAGGACATCGACCGGCCCCCACTGCGTGGCGACGGTCTCGAAGGCCTCGCTGACCGAGTCCATGTCCCGCACGTCACACACGAACCCACTCACCTTGCCCCCGTGGGCGCGGAGCCGTTCAACGGCCGCGTCGACGTTGGCCTGCTTGCGGCTGGCCACCGCCACCGACGCTCCTGCGGCGGCGAACGCGTCGGCGACGGCGAGGTTGATACCCGTCGTGCCGCCGAAGACGACGGCGTTCTTGCCGGTGAAGTCGAACTGGACGTCCATGCGCAATGTCTCCTGGCGCTCCGCCGACGATCGACACCCGATGGTCGGCCCTACTGTGGCGCGGTCAGCCTCACCGTAGACGACAAAATAGTCAAGTACTCGTGGAGGACACCTAGGCTCGGCCGACCACGAGCCTCGCAACATGCCGCTGCACAGCGCCTTTCTGCCGTGAAGCGCCTCACATTCGACTCGACAATATTGTCAGTCAAGGCGGATTCCTGGATTCTGCACGCAGTTGCAGGATCGGGCTTCGGACACCGCCGACACGTGGTGACCGCCTCCTGCCCCGCCCCTCTGCCCCGCCCCTCCGCAGGCATCCGAAAGGGACCCCATGCCCGCTCAGCCCGTCGTGGTGGTCGACACCGACCACCACGTGTGCACGATCCGGCTCAACCGCCCCGACCAGCTGAACAGCCTGAACCTGGCTGCGCAGACCGAGCTACTGAGTGCCTTGCGTACGGCGGCCCGCGATGCGGATGTCCGCGCGGTCGTCCTCACCGGTGCCGGTCGCGCGTTCTGCGCTGGACAGGATCTGCAGGAAGCGCGGAATGCCCCCGATGGGGGCTCGATGGCCAAGGCGGTGCGTGAGCGCTACAGCCCGCTCGTGAAGGAACTCCTCGCCATGCCCAAGCCGGTCATCGCCGCCGTCAATGGTGTTGCGGCAGGCGGTGGCATGGCCCTGGCGCTGGCCTGCGATCTCCGCATCGCGTGCGCCTCCGCGACGTTCACCACGGCATTCGCGCACATCGCGCTGTCCTGCGACACCGGGATCTCCTGGACCCTGCCCCGCATCGTCGGACGCGGCATCGCGCTCGACCTGCTGCTGCGCCCTCGCGTCGTCGGTGGGGGCGAGGCGTTCGACCTGGGCCTAGTGCATCAGACCGTCGCCGACGACGAGTTCGAAGCCCTGGTGCGCCGTACCGCGGTGGCCCTCGCTCAGGGGCCCACCCTGGCCCTGGCGTCCATCAAGAAGGCCGTGAACGTCGGCTCCCTCTCAACGATCGACGTAGCCCTCGAGAACGAAGCGGACCTCATCGCGTTCACCGGAGATTCGCAGGACCATCGCCGCAGCCTCCAGGCATTCCTGGCCAAGCAGAAGCCGCGCTTCATCGGTCGCTGAAAGTCCGGCGCGCCGGGCGCGGTCGGCCCACCCCGGTACGTCGGCCGGCCCCGGTGCACCGACCGCCCCAGAGCGACGGCGCATCTCGGAACGACTCAATCAGCCTGCGCGCCTCTGCCGTGCCCGCCCGCGTTCCAGCCCTCGTCCGGAGCGCCCCGCAGGCCCAGGGCCGAGGCCCACAGCCGCGACAGGTGATCGACGATCATGTCCTCGTCGAAAGCCTCGTCCAGGGTGTCGATGACATGCGAGACCTGTTCGACCATCGTGCCGAGGGCGATGGCTGTGAGCCGGGGGTCCAGGGCGGGGTTCGCCAGCCCTGCCTCCTGGAGGCGCTTGATGCCCTCCGTGCTGCGGCTCACATAGAGCTCGCGGATCTCCACCACCAGCTGACGCAGCCGCTCGTCGGTGTAAGCGTTCTGCTCCCCGAACCGCACCACCTTCGACGCCTGATCCCAGGCCCGCAGATAGCGACGATTCGACTCCACGATCCGCGCATACGGATCGTCCGGCGTATCCGGCGGCAGCAGACTCGCCGTGAACATCTCACCGGTGACGACCCGCACGACATGCCCCAGCAGGTCTTCCTTGGACTCGAAGTACGTATAGAACGTCCCGTACGAGACCCCTGCGGTCTGAGCAACCATCTCCGGAGTGAAGCCGGGCCAGCCCTGGCTTTCGAGGATCTCCCGGCCCGCACGGATCAGTGCGTCACGTGTACGCCGGCCCCGCGCGGTGGTCGGCGCCTCCGGCGTCGGCTTGATCCTCGGGCGTCCCATGCCCCGTATCCTCGCATGTCCCGCACAGGCCCCTGAGTGCTCCTCGCCACACACGTGCGCCCCGGGGCCGTGCGGCTTTGCCGTCAATCCTCATCGGCCCTCCCGGTCTCACGCCCCCGGCGCAACGCCCGCCCGAGCACAGTCGGCGGTATCAGTTTCGACGGCGGATCGAGTAGGGCCAGAACGCGGATGAGTTGGGCGGCGACCGTGCCGTCGGTGGCCGCCGCGGCCATCAGGCGGCTCATCATGGCGCCCTGCATCCTCTGCAACGGATTCGCGGGTCGATCCGGCTCGCCGGCCATCCCCCACGGCGCGTTCAGAATGCGCGTCGCACGGACGAAGAAGCCCGCGGCGATGTCGTACCGGCCGGTTGAGAGCGTGTCGGCCAGCGCGCGGGCCTCCAGCGCCGCCACTGTCAGGCCCTGCGCGTTGACCGGGCTCAACGAGCACAGCGCGTCCCCGACGACGACCAGCCCGTCCGGGAAACCGGCGAGCTTGTCGTACCGTCGCCACCGGCACGCGGGACAGCGGTACGCGGCGATGTCGCTGAGCACCTCGGCGGTCTTCAGCTCTGAGGCCACGTCGTCCGGGGCCGCCGCGGCGACGAACTCCTCGAATCCGGCCTCGTCGGTCGGTGGACGCAGGGCAGAGCCGGTTCCGGTGACGGTCAGTACGTGCCGGCCCTCCTCGACCGCCAGCAACAGCAGTCCGCGCCCGTTGGCCTTGACATCTCCGCCGATGAGCAGCGCCCGGTCGTGCTGGGGCGGGAGCCGGACCAGGCGGCTGGCGTAGGCGACGTCGACATCGACGCGTTGCTCGGGGGGACGCCCGTAGCCGAGTTGCTCGAGCCACACCGGCGTACGGCTGCCCCGGCCCGTCGCGTCGACCACCAGGTCGGCAGGCAATGTCTCCTCGCTGCTGCTGGGCTCCCGCGGCAGGATGCGTACGCCGGTGATCCGCCGGTCATCGCTGATCAGGCCGACCACGTCGGCGCCGAGCTCCATCCGCAAGCCGTCCTGGGCGACCAGCCGCCGGCGCAAGTGGCGCTCGTAGAACGGCCTGGTGGCGTGGACGGAGTGCGCGCCGACCGGGACTCGCGGCAGTTCCTTACCACCGAGGTAGAAGCGGTAGTCCGACAGCACGTCCGCCAGAACCGCGCCCTCGGCTCTCATCTCGTCGACCAGACCGGGGAAGATCTCGTCGACGGCTCGTGCCCCGGCCGGAAGCAGATTGTGGGCATGTCGGCCCTGAGGGACGCCCCGGCGGTATTCGTTGGTGGCCGGGTCCCGGTCGACAACCGTGACCTGACGGTAGAACTTGGTGAGCACTCCGGCGGTGAGGAGACCGGCGAAGCCGGCACCGAGGACGACTGCGTTTTCGTTCGGCATGAGACGTCATGCTTGGCGCTCCCCCATGCCCGTAAACAGGTCAATCGGTGTCCATCGGGTGTCCATGAACCTCGCGTTGCCACATCCAGTCCACGATCCGGGTCACGGCCAGGTCCCGGTGCCGGCGGTAGGTGCTGAAGGACAGGTGGAGCGACTGGGCCACGCGCTCCTGCGGTCCGGCCGGGTGCAGAAAGGTGCGGTCGACCAGCTCGAACAGGCCGCGGCGGTCGGCCCGCAGCGACTCGGCGGCCATCGCGAGGAGTTCGTCGAGCCCTGCGGCGGATGAGCGCACGACCCGCGATCGCACCAGCGGATTGCGCCCCAGCGCCTGCGGCAGGGGCAGGTCGCGCAGCGCCGCGCGGATCGACTCGGCGAACTCGGCCTGGGAGAGGACGAGTTCGGCCGACTGCTCCTTGGCCGGTCGGGCCGGTGCGCCCACCTCGTGGGCCGCGATGAGCTCCAGCCACTCGTCGACGCCGGTACGCCGCCAGTCGTGGACGAAGACCGGGTAGGTGGTGTCCCCGATGGCGTACGCCGCCTCGGCTGCGGGCCAGAAGTCCAGATAGCCGAGCGTCGGCTCCCACAACCCGGCATCCGCGTACGCCCCCACCATGGTCCAGGCCGAGCGATCACGGGTGAGGATGTCGAGGACCTGGCACACGGCGAACAGCGTCAGCGACGGCGAGGAAGCCTGCCCGTGGTCACGGTCGAGGAAGAACCGCCAGGCCCGCACGTGCTCGCCGGGGCGTGCCGCGCCGTGACGTCGGATGTACTGCCACATGCTGTCGACACCCGGATCCACCCCCAAGTCCTCGGCGCACAGGTCGAGGCAGGCGCCGTACCCCTGCGTTTGCCCGTCCCGTCCACGGAAGACCCGGAAGGCGTCCGGTTGGCGCCGCATCCAGTACGCCACCAGCGCGGCCTGCTGCGTCCCCTGAGCCCGGGTCGTCATCTCGGCGATCGGGGCCGTGTCCTGAGGCCGCAGCTCATCGATGTGGTGACCGACGGGCCGTGCGGCCGCGACGTATGCCGCGAGCCGGGTGCGCGGGCAGGTCACGACGATGGCGTCGGCCAGGAGCCGTTGCTGCTCCCGTGCGTCCGGCGCCGAGCGGATCCGCGCGACCAGGTCGGCGCGTACCTGGTGATGCACCTCGGCGTAGCGCCCGGGTCGCGCCATCGCAGGTCGGCGTCAAGGGCGTCGCGGACCATGTCGTGCAGGAACAGGCCGTACGGGCCCTCCTCGACGAACGACAACGTGCGCAGCCAGGTGAACAGCTCCCCGGCCTCGTCACCGAGCACGGATCGCAGGACGGTCTCGGTGATGACGTTGGCGTGCGCGCAGACTTCCAGCGCCAGCCGATGGCGCGGCCCCGGTACCTCGTCCAGGGTGCGGGTCAGCAGACCGCGCACCACGTCGGGCAGGTCCCCGAGTGTGCGCGGCAGTGCACCACCGCCCCGCCGCACCGCGTCCACCAGCATGGACAGGGTGAGCGGGTGGCCGTGGCTGATGTCGAGCAGATGCTCGTGGAACTCTGTGGGGACGTGCTGTCCGGCCAGGTAGGCGCGGCCGTCGCGGGGTGCGAGATTGCGCAGCGCGACGACCCGGATCAGCTCGCGCCAGGCGGGGTCGGCCAGCCACGGCGAGGAGGGCGGTTGTCGTGCCGCGATGACCACGACCGTGTCGGCGGGCAGCGCGGGCAGGAACACGTCCCGTACCCAGTCGTCGATCGGGGCGAGCAACTCGTAGGTGTCGAGGAGCAGTACCGCCCGGCTGCCGATGGAATGCGCTTCGAGGGAACTGGGGACCGGCGGCACGTGGCGGCCGTCGATGGTGATCGGATCGGCGCCGACAGACGCGGCGACCTCGGCCAGAACGTCGAGCAGTGCGCTCTTGCCGATGCCGCCGGGGCCGTGGAGAAAGAGCACGCCTCCCTCGCCCAGCATCGACCGGAACAGCTCGATCTCACCGGTGCGCCCCGCGAAGGCTCGACGTCGTAGCTCACTCAGCCGTTGCCTGATCATCGCCACACCGCGACACCACCCCTCTCGAACTGCACGTGTCGGCGGTCGGGTTGCGGCACGTCGTTGTTGCCACCAAGGACCGACTCCTGTCGGTCCCGCCCGACTGCGGTGCACTGTGTGCGGATCAGCGGGCGATCGAGATCGCGAAGGGCGCGAATCCGGTGGTCCGGATCACGTGCGGTACGAAGAGTACGGCGGCCTCCGTGGCACGGGCGGTCCTGATCCCGCCGAGATCGGTGATCCAGTCCTTGTGCCAGCCGAGGTCGGTGAGCAGGTCGAGGACGGTCTGCTTGGCCTGTGGGTCGTCGCCGGAGAGGAAGGCGTCGGGCGCCCGGGTGAGGGTGGCGGGTGCGGTCATCACCGGGAAGAGCATGGTGTTGAGGGTCTTGACGACGCGTGTTTCCGGGAGCGCTTCCTGGAGTTGCTCGGCGAGGCTCGAGCCGGGGTAGATCAGGTGGGCGGGCAGTCCGTCCGGTCCGTCGACGGTGGCGTTGGAGACATCGACGAGAATCTTGTCGCGCAGTTCCTCGCGCAGAGCGACGAGCCGATCCAGCGAGCCGGCTCCCGGGGTGGCGTTGATGACGATCCGGGCCGCACGGACGGCGTCGGCGGCTGCGCCCGGCGTGCGGTCCGCCACGTTCACCTCATGCCCTGCCCGGGTGAGGGCGGTGGCCAGACTGCCGCCGACGCGGCCGTTTCCGAGAACTGCGATCGTGGTCATGATGATCTGCTCCTTCTGGACAAGCAGGTTGTGGGGGCCGGTCAGCGTGAGAGCGTGGCGGGCCGGTCAGCGTGAGAGCGTGGCGACGGCCTCGGCGTGGACGCCGGGCGCGGCGGCCAGCAAGCTCTCGCTCTGCGGGGTCCAGCGGCGGCCCTCGGCCTCCGAGATCCGTCCGCCGGCCTCGGTGACGAGCAGCGCCCCGGGCAGCAGATCCGCGCGGGCGCCGGCGAACTGCCAGAAGGCGTCGATCCGGCCGGCGGCCACGTTCACCAGGTGCAGGGTCGCGGGCACGGAGGTGCGGACGACGAGCGCGTCGAAGAGCATCGCGGTGATCGAGGAGCCGACGCGCCGTACGACCTTCTCGTCCTCCTCCGGCCGGGCCTGGCTGGTGGCCACGATGCTCAGGCCGAGTTCCGCGGTCCGGGAGACGTGCAGCGGCCGGCCGTCGAGGTGGGCGCCCGCGCCGGTGAGCGCGGTGTAGGTCTCGCCGGTCAACGGCAGGTGGACCGCGGTGAGCACCGGCTGGTTCTCGCGCACCAGGGTGGCGGTCACCGCCCAGTCCGGCAGGGCGTGCAGGTGGTTGATGTTGCCTTCGGCCGGATCCACGACCCACCATTCGCCGGGCGGCAACGCCCCGCCGTCCAGCTCCTCCTCCACCCAGCGGGCGTCCGGGCGCAGGCGCGTGAGGCGGGGGCGCAGGATGTCGAGAGCCGCGTCGTCGTTGACGGCGAGCGCGCGCGTCAGTTCTTCGCGGGACTGGTAGCGGACCACCTCGCCGAAGCGCTCGCGCAGCGCCGAACCGGCCGCGCGCACGGCGCTCGCGGTCTGGTCGAGCAGGTCGGCGTCGGAGGCGGCGACGTCGGCGGTCCGAGCTATTTCGGACATGGTGAACTCCCTTGCGAACAGCAGGTGTTGGGACCAATCGGCCGGGGTGTGCGCGTCGCGTTCAGCGCTCTGGAATCGACGGTATCCACCCCCTTGATTAACATCAAATGCATGTAAAGAACGGCTAGGATTACTCACATGCAATTGGATCTGAATCTGCTGGCAGCGCTCGACGCGCTGCTGGAAGAGGGCAGTGTGGCCGGGGCCGCCGAACGCATGCATGTCACCGCCCCCGCGATGAGCCGGAGCCTGGGTCGCATTCGGCGCACGACCGGGGATCAGATCCTGGTGCGCACCGGGCGCACGATGACGCCGACGCCATACGCGCTCGGCGTCCGGGAACAGGTGCACGAGCTGCTGCAGCAGGTCCAGGGGGTGCTGGCACCGAGCCGTGAACTCGATCTGTCAACGTTGGAGCGCACCTTCACCCTCCGCTGGCACGACTCGCTGGTCGCCTTGAGTGGCCCTGCACTGCTGTCGGCCGTGCGTGAAGCGGCGCCGGGCGTGCGATTGCGCTTCGTGGCGGAATCGAGCATCGACACCCCCGAGTTGCGGCGCGGCGAGGTGGACCTGGAGGCGAACGCCAACCGCCCGAGCGCACCGGACGTCCGTTGCGAGACCGTGGGCGAGTCCCGTCTCGTCGTCGTCATGAGGCAGGCGCACCCCCTCACCCGCGTCAGGACCGTCACCGCACAGCGGTACGCCGACGCCGAGCACGTCACCGTCTCGCGACGCGGGAACCTCAGCAATGTTGTCGACGCCGCCCTCGCCCGGCTCGGCCTCACCCGCCGCGTGGTGGCGACCGCGCCCACGGAACCGGCCGCGCTGGAGTTCGCGCGCGGCTCCGACCTTCTGGTCAGCGTCCCCCAAGCCACCACCCACTCACTGGTCGCCGACCTGGGCCTGGTCGTACTCCCCCTCCCGCTCGAACTCCCGCCCGCACCCGTATACCTGTCATGGCATCAGCGCTACGACACCGACCGCGCCCACGCCTGGCTCCGCGGGCTGGCGCGAACCGCGCTGGCGAGGGCGCCGGCAACGTCGTAGCCGGCACGGCGCAACCTCAGTGCCGTACGGCCGTGAAGGCGCGGCGAGACCCACGCCAGCAGACCTACGCGGGTTGTGCGCAACGGGACCAGGGTGGTTTCCCCATCGGTGATGAGCGTAGTGAGGTCAGGCGCCCATTCGGGGCGGCGATCCACTCCTGCGGCTTGTTCAGCGCGACGTAGGTGTGCAGTACGGCGTCGGCCTCGCGATGGCCGAGGATCCCCTTGCCGGTGGTGACGGCGAAAAGGGAACCGTCGCCGGTGGCCTTGGCCGCTGCGGGGTGGCGCCGGTCGGCGTCGTACAGGTAGGTCTCGATGAACGACGTGCCGACGTACTCGGGCTTCGGGGCTTCGCATCGGAGAGCAGCGGCCGGACCCTCGACCAGGCGCCCGTCCGCGCCGACGAGGAGGCCGGTCGCCACGGTCGACCCGAGTCGATCAGGATGCGGCGCAGGTCTCCGCGCAGCACCTGATCGATCAGCCGCCGCTCTTGCGGCGGAACGACCGCTGGCCGGCGACCGGGCCGTGCGCGGCACGGATCTTTGACCCATCGGCGTGTGCAGCTGACTCGGCGCCATCAGCCTGGAGGCCACGCTTGCGGGCGAGGGCTTCCCGGAACTTGCGCTTGAGGTCGTAGTTACCGTCTTCGTCGGGCGTGAGAGCGCCCGTCTCGGTGTCGGCCGGCTCTGTGCCTTCTGGCGATGCAGACTCTTCGGTCATGACGGCCTCCTGGATCCCGGGATGAGAAGCACAGCTTGTCACACCCTGCGCAGCCCACTGCCACAGCCAGAAATTCCCACACTGGCGAGATTGCGTTCCGCCCGTGGGAAACCCCTCAGAAAACCCGTCACCGGCACCACAGCACTCACCCCCCGGCAAGCCCGGAGAACGCTTCGGTCGTGAGCTTCTGCAGCTCGGCGGGCGGGACGTCACGCAGATGCTGTGTGAGCCCCCACCGATGGCCGAACGGGTCGAGCAGCTGGCCTTCTCGCTCGCCCCAGAACGTATCGCTCAACGGGCGGATCACCGCGGCCCCGGCACCCACGGCCCGCTGCCAGGCGGCGTCGACATCGTCGACATGCAAGTAGATCGCACCGTAGGTTCCGCCGAAGTGCTGCGGCCCGAAGGACTCCAGTTCAGGGAACTCGTCGGCCAGCATCAGGGTGAGCGTCCCGATGCGGAGCTGGACGTGGATCAGCCGGCCGCCGGGAACCACCAGCCTGGTGAGTTCGGTGGCTCCGAAGGCTTGTTGATACCAGGCGGACGCCTCGTCCGTGCCGCGGGCGGTCAGGTGGAGGGTATGGGCGTTGAGCGACATCGGTGCTTCCTCTCCGAGATCCGAGTGATCCGGTCCACCGCTCGACGTCCTTGCAGCGGGAGTTGTCAGGCTCGACGGGTCGACGCGCACCTCAACTGCCCCATGAACGCAGCTTGTCCGGGTTGCGGATCGCCCAGATACGCCGGATGCGGTCCTCGCCGATGTCGAACGCGTACACGGTCAGCACCTGACCCCCGTTCACAGCTACGAGGCCCGGCTGGCCATTGACGGTCCGCTCAAGGAGATCGAGCCGACCCGCCAGCTCCGCCAGGTGTACCAGGAACTCCGCGACTCGGAGGTGGCCCTGGACAGGCACCGGCGAGGCCATCGCGCGACCGCCGCCGTCGGCGATGGCGACGACCGACGGGTCGAGGAGCCGTACCAAAGCATCCACGTCCTTGGCCTGCCACGCCTGCCGGAACTCACCGACGATGGCCGAACGCCCCGGCGCCCCGGCTTCGCGGGTGCGGGCAGCGGCCACGCGCCGACGCCCCGACGAAGCCAGTTCACGACAGGCACCCGGCGTGCGGCCGACGATCTCGGCGACCTCGTTGAACGGCACCCGGAACACATCGTGCAGCATGAACGCGACCCGCTCGGCCGGCGTCATCGAGTCGAGCACGACCAGGAACGCCATCTCGACGGACTCGTCCAACGTGATGTGGTCGGCGGGGTCCGTCGCCGTGGATCCGTGGGAGAGCGCGCTCCACTCGGCGCGCGCAGGCAGTGGCTCCGGAATCCACTCACCGACGTAGCGCTCCCGGCGCATACGCGCCGAACGGAGCTGGTCCATGCAGATCCGACTCACGACAGTGTTCAGCCAGGCTGCGGGATTCGCGACAGCGGTCCGGCGCTCGGCAGGCTGTGCGAACCAGCGCGCGTACGCCTCCTGGACGGCATCCTCCGCCTCGGTCAGCGAGCCGAGCAGCCGGTAGGCGAGATTGGCGAGGTTGCGCCGCTCCGACATGAGCGGCTCGTCCTCATCACCACGCGCCAAAGCACCCTCATTTCCGCCTGTGCTGTCCATCCGGTCAGTGCCCTTCGCTCGCCACGTACGCATCGTCCCGCGAGATACGACGAATCAGGCGCCGCCGATGTCAGGGGGCGAGGACGACGGCGGCTCGACTCGACTCGACTCGGCTCGGCTCAGCTGAGCTCCTGACGATCGAGGCCGCTGCCGCGTCGGTGTGGGTGTGGGTGTCCGTGCCTGTGTCGGTGTGGGCACACCCGCCTACTGCATCGGCCGACCACAACGGCGACCGCATGTCTGTGGTTCGCCCCGATTCGCAACAGGAGAATGCGACATGACCAAGATCGGCATCATCATCGGCAGCACCCGTCCGGGACGGCTCGGCGCGCAGGTCGCCGCGTGGGTCCACGACGTCTCGACGTCAAGGTCGGACGCCGAGTTCGAGCTCGTCGATCTCGCCGAGTTCCGCCTTCCGCTCTTCGATCAGACCCTTCCACCCGCCATGGGCGGAACCGGAGGCCCCGAGGCGCAGGCCTGGGTGCGCACGATCGACGCGTACGACGGATTCGTGTTCGTCACGCCGGAGTACAACAACCAGCTCCCCGCGGCCCTCAAGAACGCCATCGACTTCGTCTACACCGGCTGGGCCAACAAGGCCGCCGGAATCGTCTCCTACGGCGTCGCCGGCGGCACCGGGTCCGCGGCCCAACTGCGGCAGATCTGCGGTCTGCTCGGACTCGCCGACGTGCCGGCCCAGGTCTCCCTCCACCTGGCCGCGGACTTCGAGAACTACTCGGTGTTCGCTCCGAACGACTCCAGGGCTCGCTCGCTGGAGGACCTGCTGGACCGTGTCGTCGCCTGGACCGAGGCACTCGAACCTGTGCGTAGCGCCCACCCGGCGCCCGTCGCCTGAGCTGCCGCACCTGCGGGACAACCGATGCAAACCAGAAGAGAGACGACCAGCCATGCCTCATCTCACCGTCCACGCTCTCGAGCCTCAGCTCACCGGCCACGAGAACGACCTCAGCGCCCGCCTCACGGATGCGGTCACCTCCGTCTACGGCGAGTGGGCTCGCAGCCTCGTGGTCGTACGACTCGTCGGCCTCGCCGTCGGCCGCTGGGCCGTCGGAGGGGTTGCCCGCCACGAAGTGGGGCCGACCGTGACGCTCGCCATCCGGGACAAGGCGCTGGCCGGGCCCGACGGCCCGGACATCGCGGCCCGGCTCGTCGCAGCAGTGACAGACGCGGTCGCCACGGCGCTCGGCGAGCAACATCGCGACGCGATCGTCGTCGACCTGGTGACCACGCGCGACGAACGCACCGCCGTCGGCGGGCGACTGGTGAGCGAGGCGGCGACAAGCGAACGGGACGAGCTGCAAGACCGCATCGAGATCGACGCGCTACGCGCTCACTTCACAGACGCCGCCATGATGAACGACCACGACCGACTTGCCTCACTCTTCACACCCGACGGCGTCGTCCGGATTCCGGCCGCCGGCATCGAGGCCGCCGGCCGCGACAGCATTCGGACGCTCGGGCAGCAACGCGAGTCCCACTTCGAGGTCTTCGTCCAGACGACCCACTCAGGGGTCACCTTGCTCTCAGGAGACACCGCGACCGGCCGCGCCCATCTCTCCGAAATCATCTGGATGCGTGACGGCACCTCACACCTCAACTACGGGATCTACCACGACCGTTACGAGCGCACCCCGGAGGGCTGGCGCTTCACTGAACGCGCCTACGAGATCCGCTATCTCGACTCCACCCCTCTCGCCGGGCGGCCTGGCGGATCCGTCACGGATCACGGACCGTCGCATCCCGCGCAGAACTCGCCGCCCAAGAAGTGAGCGGCCGGCCACCGCCGCGCGAGCAAGGTGCCCAGAGACGTCAACACGTAGGAAGTGGGTCGGCAGCCCTGCTTCGCGCACGGTCCGCCGGGTTCTCGCGGGGATAGAGGCGAGCGGCTGGGGAACGGCTTGTTGACCGATCCGCCGGCACGCGGCCGGCCTCACCGGGGCACACCACCACGGCGCCTGCCCCGGCGGGGGACGTGGCGCGCGGTCGCCCCCCCCACCAGGCGGACGCAGTCAGCGTCGGGCGAGCGTCTTGCCTGTCTCGCGGGCTGCGGCGAGTGCGTCGGTGTGCAGCTGTGCAGCGAGGTCTCGCAGGCTCTCCATGCCGGGCGCGGTGGCGGCCAGGGTCAACTCTCGCTTGATGACGGCCAGATCGGCCTCCCAGACGTCGGCGAGGATCCGCTGCAGGTAGGGGGTGGAGTGGTCCCAGCCCTCACGGGGGGTGCCGGGCCCATAGCCGCCTCCCAACGAGGTGACCAGCACGGTCGGTGTGTCCTTGAGCAGCGGGGTGGTGGGGCCGGCGCCCGCGATGACGAGGTCCACCCAGGCCTTGAAGTGCTGGGAAACGCCGTAGTTGTACAGCGGGACGGCCACGACCGCAGCGTCCGCGTTCTGCACCTCCTCGGCGAGCGCCGCACCCAGGGCGAGCGCCTCGCGTTGGGCCGGGGTCCGCTCCCCTTCAGGGGTGAAGCCCGCGGTCGTGGCGAGTGTCCAGGCGTCAGCGGGCAGCGTGTCGGTACCGAGGTGGCGCCGGGTCACCGTGGCTCCAGGGTGCGCCGCGGTCCACTCGGTCTCGATGATGTCGGCGATCTCGGCGGTGGTGGAGGCGCTCGGCAGGATGCTGGCATCCAGGCGGAACAGATTCATGGTCGTGATCCCTCGGTAGAAGCAGTAATCCACGGATGGGTCGTGCGAGTCGTGCGGGACGTGCCATGGATGTGGCAATGCGACAGGCCAAGGGCCCGGCGTGCCGCAGCCTCAGCATAAACGGACTTTACCCCGCTTCATAGTCGTGCCTGTAAGTTGATCCTGTGGATCGCCCCGTAGTGCCCTTCGGAAAACCGCGCGCCGAACGCGCCGACGCGGTGCGCAACCGCGAACACCTGCTCAAAACCGCCCGCGAGATGCTCGCGGAGTGCGGCGCGGACAAGGTCACCATGGACGGCCTCGCCGAACGCGCCTGCCTCGGCAAGGGCACCGTCTTCCGCCACTTCGGCACCCGAGCCGGCATCTTCCGGGCGCTGCTCGACGCGGACGAGCGGCGGTTCCAAGAACAGGTGATGTCCGGGCCACCGCCCCTGGGGCCGGGCGCCGAGCCCATCGACCGTCTCATCGCCTACGGCCGCGCCCGCATCGCCTTCCTCCTGGACCACCACGTCATCGCGCGGGCCGCACTCGACCGCAATCAGCCCGCCCCGGTCGGCGACCCTTCGGTGACCCAACTCCACATCCGCGTACTGCTCCAGCAAGGAGCACCGATGCCGAACATCGCCGGCGTCGCGATCCAGCTCACCGCCGCCCTCGAGGGCCCCCTGCTGCTCTACCTCTCGCGCCCCGACACCGACGCGAACGAAACGGCGGAGATCTACGACCTCCTGGCCGACGCCTGGCAAACGCTGATCGAACGCCTGACGCGGTGATCCTCCAGGCCGCAGGGTTTTCGATCCAAGTGGTACACCAACGCCGGGTGTTGGGTTGATGCACGGGTCGGTCAGCGCACGTGCGGGCGGGGGTTCCGGGACCCACGCCTGCCAGCGCATGGCGGCTTCCTCGCTGTTCAAGCCGGTGGCCGATGACCAGAGCCAGAACGAGAGCGGGTCGCCACCGAGGGGCAGGCGGTCGACCTGGAGGCTGATCAACATGCTTTCGCATGATGGGGAGTTCGCTGGTGTGGTCGTTCCACGCGGAGCGGGTGGTCAGGCGGGGTGGATGCCGTCCCAGACCATGGCACGGGCGGTGCCGTACCGGTCGGTGACCTGCACGGCTGCCGCGTCCAGCCGACCCCAGGTCTCCGGCTCGGCGAAGCGGAACACCTTGCCACGCTTCGGCTGACGCCCAGAGCGCGCCGACGAGCACACACCGCGTCACCCCTGACTCGGCATCACCCCTGCCTGGGCATCACCCCAGCCCCCCACTGTCGGCAGCGCCAGTCATGATGTGGCGGGTGCGTTCGCGTAGCAACTGGTGTGTGCGGTCATGGTGGTTGCGGGGGTGCCATGCCATGCCGATGGTCAGGTGCGGCAGGGGCAGAGGGATGGGGAAGGTGCGCAGGCCGAGTGTCTCCAGCATTGGCCGGCCGAGTCCCAGCGGCGCCACGCTGACGACGTCGGTCTGGCGGGCCAGGAACAGGGCGGTCGCGACAGTGGGGACCACGGCGACCACGCGCCGGCTCAGGCCCAGTTCGGCGAGCCGTTCGTCGATCGGTCCGTGCGCCCGACCGCGCCGGGACACGACGATGTGATCGGTCCCGGCGAACCGTCGCGGTGTGACGGTCTTCGCCCTCGCCAGCGGATGTTCCGGGCGTACGACACCGATCAGCGTCTCGGTCAGCAGGGTTTCCGAGTGGATCTCCGGGTCCCAGGGCCGCACGAGACCGATCTCCAGATCGACCAACCCCTCGCGCAGGGCCGGGGTTTCCTCGATGGTCTCCGGCCGCAGGCGCAGCGAGATGCCGGGCGCCCGGGCCCGTAGGTCGTCGAGGAGGGGCGGGATGAAGGTGGTGGACAGCATGTCGTTCACCTGGAGGTCGAAGGTGCGCACGGCGGTGCTGGGATCGGCGGTGCCGGACGGCGCGAACAGCGCCCGCGCCCTGGCCGCCACCGCGTGCACCTCCCCCCGTAGTTCCAGCGCGCGAGGCGTGGGCACGAGGTCGCGTCCGGCGCGTACGAGGAGCGGGTCGTCGAAGGCGCGACGCAGCCGGGCCAGGGCTCGGCTCATCGCGGGCGGTGACGTGTGCAGGCGTTCCGCGGCCCTCGTCACGCTGTTTTCGGCAAGAAGCGCGTCCAGGGCCTCGATCAGGCTCAGATCGGCATGGTCCATCCCTGGATTATCAGCTGCGAAAAGAGTCCCTATCAAGATTGCACTGGTGTCAATCGGCTCTGGTTCGTAGCGTCGGAGGCATTCGACGACCCCAGGAGGACGCCATGGACACCCACACCTGCCCACCCTCATCTCGCCACTGCGAGCACCATGACTCCAGCCGTCGCAACGCCGGCGCGATCACGGGAGCGCTGTGATGCGCGCGGTCGTGATCGGTGCCGGGATCGTGGGCCTGACGACCGGGCTCGCGCTGCGCCGGGCCGGGTTCGAGGTAGTGATCTGTGAGCGCGCGCCGGAGATCCGCGCGGCCGGTGCCTCGCTGGGGCTGTGGGCGAACGCGCTGGCGGTCTTCGACGATCTCGGCGTAGGAGAGCAGGTGCGCAATATCGGCGCACCCACCGAGATGCACTTCCACGATCCGGCCGGAAGCCTGCTCGACACCCCTGGCTACGGTCCCGAGGACCATCAGTACCTGCTGGTCCACCGGGCCAAGCTCAACGATCTGCTCGCCGACGCCGTCGGGCGGGACAACATCCGCTTGTCCAGCGGCTTCACGGCGTACGAGGAGCACGCGGACCACGTCACGGTCCACCTGTCCGACGCCGTCAGCCTGGACGCCGATGTGCTCGTCGGGGCGGACGGGGCGCACTCGGCGGTGCGCGCCCAATTGGTACCGGGCGCTGCGGCACAGAAGCACGCAGGTCACTACTCCTGGCGGGCCGTCATCCCGGACGCCGCCGGAACGGTGACCGAGGACCGGTTGATCCTGGGCACCAACGGCTGCCGCGGCGGCTACGTACGCACCCACGACGGCAGCGTCTACTGGCTGGTGAACCAGTTCAACTCGCCTTCACCCATGGGCAGTTCGAAGCAGGAGGCGTTGGAAAGGATCGTGCACCTTGAGGACGGTGGGCGGGACGGGACCATGGCCCGGCTGATCGCGGCCACGCCCGAGGAGCGGGTCCTGCACCACCAGGTCATGCTGGTGCCGCCGCTCCCCCACTGGGCCTCCAGGCGGGTCGTTCTGGCCGGGGACGCGGCGCACGCGATGTCTCCGCACATCACCGCCGGAGCGACCCTGGGCATCGAGGACGCCGCCCTGCTCGGGCACCTGCTCGGCGCCGGCCGCGACGTACCCGCTGCACTGGCCGCCTACGAGACCGTACAGATCCCGCACTACGCCCACGTCGCGCGCCTGTCCGCGGCCGTCGAACACGCGCCCACACCGCAGGAGTTCGCGCGGCATTACGTCGCCTTCAGCCACTGGATGATCACTCGACAACAGCCCACCATGCGCCCCTCCCATTGACACACCCCTCCCAGCGCCACGACCGCCGTCCAGACACACAAGTGGGGTCGGCCCCCTGGCCGACCCCACAGGAACCAGACGCCGCCTCGTCAGTCCTGCTCGTACTGGGCCAGCGCTAGCCCGAGACCGAAGAACGTAGGCGCCCACTCACCCACGAAGATCCCCCACCGGTCGGCGCGATCCGTCCCCGCTGCCTCTCCCTTGACCGACGCCGTCCACGACAAGAACGACAGCCCGATCGAGACAACCGCAGCCGTGTAGGCGTGATCACTGCGCAAACCCGCCTCGTGCAGCTTCTGAATGACCATGATCAAACTCCTCCGAAGGGAGATCTGCAGACAGTCCCACCATCACCCCCACCAGCCACCCCCGCTCACCCCGTACCGCCAAACGGGTGACCCCGGGGCCCGCCCGACATGACCTCGCGACGGGCAGAAGCAGGCGGCACTGCAAAAGTCCGTCGATTTGTGAGCTGCATCATACGAAAGGGGCCGGAGCAGGCGGAGACTCGTAAAGAGATTGTGCGCGGCGGAGCGTGTTCCCAGTGATCACGGTTCCGGGTGGCGCCGGGGTCCTGGACGGGGTGGGCAGCTCGACCGCCGGTCATGAGGACATCATCGTCGGTTCTTCTTCAGAGGAGGAGAACGATGGACGTGACATTCGCCCCCTCGGTATTTCCGCCGCTGGCGCTCGGCTTCTTCGGCCTCGGCACCGGCTATCTGATCTACGGTCCGCACGAATTGTTCGGCTATCCACCGAAGAGCGATGCGGTGAACCGGGGGCTCGGGGTCTGGGGCATCTGGATGCCCGGCCTGTGCCAGCTCATCACGGGAATGATCCTGTTCGTCGGGCTCACCTGGCTCCAGGTATTCGCGAAGGAACCGCCGCTGTACATGGCAGCGCTGGCGTTCTCGGCCTACGGCATTCACTGGTTCGCGATCGGCTGGAACCGGTATCGCGGCAATGATCCACGCACCAACGCAGGCATGTGCGTCGCCTTCATGGTGATCTCCGCGATGGGCGCGACAGTTTTCTTCAAGGTTGCCGACTGGCCGGTCGGCCTGCTCTTCCTGGGACTGTTCGCGATCTACTTCTTCGACCTCTTCGCCTCGGTCGGACTCGCGATCGGAGAACGCGCGTTGGGACTCTTCCACATCGCGACCGGCGGTTGGCTCATGTATCTCGCGTACGCCGCCACGGTCAACTTCACCCTCGGATATCACTGGTCCGTATGAACAAAGAGGCGGTCATCGGTCATGGCTGAGCAACCGACTCGTCCGACCGGCACGAGCCCTGCGGCGGGGAACGCTCCGCCGGAGTCGGAACCGATGTCGTCAGGTCCCAAGAAGTCCAGCGTCGGAATTCACGGCATCGTCGAATCCGCGCACTACTCCCTGGAGGAAATGGGTCCGAGGCGGAGTCTGCAAACGCTCTTGTCGGTGAACCACGTGGACGGCTTCGACTGCCCCAGCTGCGCATGGGGCGACCCTGATCCCGAGCACCGTAAGAGCGCGGAGTTCTGCGAGAACGGCGCGAAGGCCGTCGCCTGGGAAGCCACCCGCAAACGCGTCGACGCGTCCTTCTTCGCCCAGCATCCCATCTCCGACCTGCGTGAACGGGACGGTCACTGGCTGGAGGCACAGGGCCGCCTCGCCCAGCCGATGCATCTCGCGCCAGGCGCCACTCACTATGCGCCCATCAGCTGGGACGATGCGCTGATGCTGACGGCTGAGCGCCTGCGCGGGCTGGCCGATCCCGATCGCGCCGTGTTCTACACCAGCGGTCGGACGAGCAACGAGGCCGCCTTCCTCTACCAGCTGCTGGCACGCCGATTCGGCACCAACAACCTGCCCGACTGCTCGAACATGTGCCACGAATCGAGCGGCGCGGCCCTGGCCGAGACGCTCGGCATCGGCAAAGGCCTGATCACCTATGCGGACATCACCGACCACGCCGACCTGATCATCATCGTGGGCCAGAATCCCGGCACCTGCCATCCCCGCATGCTCACCGCACTGGAGCAGGCCAAACGACGCGGTGCGCGCATCATCGCGGCCAACCCCCTCCCCGAGGCGGGCTTCGGCCGCTTCCACAACCCGCAGACCGGCCGTGGCCTGGCAGGCCCTGGTACGCAGCTCGCCGATCGTCACCTCCCCGTGCGCATCAACGGCGATCTGGCTCTCTTCGCAGGACTGAACCGCGCACTGATCGAGCGGGAGGACGCCCGGCCCGGCTCCACCCTCGACCGCGACTTCATCGACCGTTACTGCGACGGCTTCGAGGCAGCCGCGGCCGCGTGGCGCGCGCTGGACTGGTCGGAGATCGAGACGCTGAGCGGTCTGTCCCGCGGCACGATCGAGGACTGTGCCGCTGATGTGCTCAGGGCCGACAGCGTGATCGTCTGCTGGGCGATGGGACTCACCCAGCACCGCAACGCGGTGGCCACCATCCGCGAGGTCGTCAACTTCCTTCTGCTGCGGGGCAATATCGGCCGTCCCGGCGCCGGCCCCGCCCCGATCCGCGGTCACAGCAATGTCCAGGGCGATCGCACCATGGGCGTCTGGGAGAAGATGCCGGACGCGTTCCTGGACAGGCTCCGCGACGAGTTCGACTTCGAACCGCCCCGCGCCCACGGCCTGGACACCGTCGATTCGATCAAGGCGATGCGCGACGGCACCATCGATGTGTTCATCGGGCTCGGTGGCAACTTCGCCTCGGCCACCCCGGACACGGACGTCACGGAGGCCGCCCTGCGCGGCTGCGCCCTCACCGTCCATGTCGCGACGAAACTGAACCGGACCCATGTGTGCCACGGCACCGAGGCCCTGCTCCTGCCCTGTCTCGGCCGCACGGAACGCGATCGGCAGGCCACCGGCGAGCAGTTCGTCACCGTGGAGGACACCATGGCCATGGTCCACGCCTCACGCGGACGCCTCCTTCCCGGATCTCCGCACCTGCGCAGCGAGGTCGCGATCATCGCCGACCTCGGGCACACGCTGTTCGGCGAGGACCTCGGCTGGCACGCCATGCGCGACGACTACGCCCTGATCCGCCGTCACATCGAGCACGTCGTCCCGGGATTCCATGCCTTCGAGCAGCGGGTCCGGCAACCCGGCGGCTTCATGCTGCCTCGCCCACCACGCGACTCCCGCACCTTCCCCACCTCGACCGGGAAGGCCCGCTTCACCGTCAACCCTCCGACGGCACACGAAGTCCCGCCAGGGCACCTGCTGTTGACGACGGTACGGTCGCACGACCAGTTCAACACCACCGTCTACGGCCTCGACGACCGCTACCGCGGCATCAAGGGCGGGCGACGCGTCGTCTTCCTCAACCGGGACGACCTGCGCGACCTCCACCTGGGCGACGGTGACCTGGTCGACCTGATCAGCGTCAACCCCGACGGTGAGCGCCGCGCCCCCGGCTTCCGCGCCGTCCGCTACCCCACACCCCGCGGCTGCGCCGCCGCCTACTTCCCGGAAACGAACGTACTGGTCGCCCTGGACGCCACGGCCGAGACGAGCAACACCCCGACGACGAAGTCCATCCTGATCCGAGTCGAGCCGAGCAGAGCCCGGTAGTCGACGCCGAAGCCTCTCAGATCCCGCCGAGGCCGTGGTGCATGTGGTCGGCGATCCAGGCGGTGTACTCGCGCTCGCTCCAGCCGCACACCCGGACCAGGGACCTGTAGTGGGAGGGATCGTTGAACATCCAGACGACGTCCACAGCGCGATCGTGGTCGAGGCACGGCGGGCCGGAGACGAGCGCCTCGACGCGATCGATCACCATGGCGGCTCCGGCACGTCGGTTGCGCTGCATCGTCTCCCACAGGTCGGCCGGCTCGGGATCTGCGTCAGCGGCCTGGCGCACCACCTCGAAGATCTCCGCGGCCCGGGCGCCGATGATCCGGCAGACCTCGGCGTAGGCGTCCAGGACGGCCCGAGGGCTGTCGGCCTCCCACACGGGCCGGAACCAGGGGCGCTCCGCCACCGGCACGGGCTCGTCGTCGCCCGCCAGTGCCTGGTCCACCACCTCGCGCAGCAGAGCGGCCTTGGAGCCGAAGGCGGCGAAGACGGTCGGCCGTGCCACCTCGGCGTCCGTGGCGATGTCGGCGAGGGAAGTGGCCGTATAGCCACGGTCGACGAAGAGCCGGTTCGCTGCCGCGACGATCGCCTGCCGGGTCCGCCGGGCCTGCTGGTCGCGCAGCCGTGAGTCATATCGGCGCCGCCCGGGGCCGGCCGAACTGCTGTTGACGCCCATGGCAGACCATACTAACGTCATATTCACTAGACGATGTCTTTCCAATGTGGGAGGCGACCATGTCAGTCGTCAACCGCCCCTATCTCCTCGGGCGTGCGGAGGGCCGGGCTCTGTGGTTCCTCGGCAGCCTCGTCACCGTCAAGGCCACCGGAGCGCAGACCCATGACCGGCTCACCGTGGCGGAATTCCTCAACCCCGCCGGCTTCGCGCCACCCCTGCACCGGCACCTGGAGGAGGACGAGATGTTCTACGTCCTTTCGGGCACCGCCCGCTTCCAGTGCGACGGTGAGGAACTCACCGCGGGCCCAGGGGACTTCGTGCTTCTGCCGGCCGGTCTGCCGCACACGTTCGTCGTCGGCTCCGTGGAGCCGTTGCGCTGCCTCCAGTTGACGACCCCGTCCGGCTTCGAGGATTTCGCCGCCGACGTCGGCGCCCCCGCCCTCGAGCGCCGCCTCCCCGACCCGGGTCCCATCGACCCCGCGGCCCTCGGGCACGCCGCAGCCCGCCACGGCATCGAGATCCTCGGTCCGCCGCCGACCACCTCGCCGCCGGCCGGCGCCGGGACGGCGTAGGTTCGCTCGCCTCCGTGCGGTCGGCGACCCCGACACCCACAACTGCGCCGGCCGGGCTGTCCGCCCATCAGGAGGTGTGTGTATCCCGGACCTGAACCGCGCCGCTCGGCCGTCGGCCACTCGCCCCCAGTGCCGTTCGCAAGGCCCAAGGGGTCGCCGCTGCCCAGGCCTGAGGCGAGCAGGAGTGGGGGTAGGGCACGGGTCGGCGGGTGGCGGCCCTGTCGTAGCCGGCCAGGACCTCCGGCAGGCGGTAGTCGTTCTGGGCGGCCACCGCAACGAGGCCCTGGGCGACCGTGTGTGCCTCGTCGTCGAGTCCGTGGCGTGCCAGGCCGAGCACGATCAGGGCGTTGTCGTGCGGCCAGGCGCTGCCGCGATGGTAGGACAGCGGATGGTACGGCTTCTGTCCGGCGGCCAGGGTGCGGATCGCCCAGCCGGAGAAGAAGTCCCCCTGCAGGAGGCGCTGTCCGACCCGGCGGGCATGCTCGTCGTCGAGGATGCCCGACCACAGCAGGTGCCCCGCGTCCGAGGCCAGGGCGTCGACCTTGTGGCCGTGGCCGTCCAGGGCCAGGGCCGGGAAGTCGGCGGCCGGCATCCAGAAGTCGCTCAGGAAGCGGCTGCGCAGCTCCGCGGCGATGTGCCGCAGGCGGTGCGCGTAGACCTCGTCGTGCCAGACGTCGGCGGCCAGTTGGGCCGTGCGCTCCAGGGCGTCGTAGGCGTAACCCTGTGCTTCCGAGACGGCGATGGGGCCTTCGGCCTGTGTGCCGTCGGTGAAGCAGATCGCTCCTGCGGAGTCCTTCCAGTTCTGGTTGATCAGGCCGTTGGGGTCGGGTTCGTAGACGAGGTAGCCGTGTCGGTCGAGGCCGCCGTCGGTGAGCATCCACTCGACGGCCAGTCGGGCGTGCTGCTCCAGCCGTAGCGCGAGGGCCGGTTCGCCGGTCGTCTCGTAGTGGGCGTGGAGGAGGACCAGAAAGAGCGGTGTCGCGTCGACGGCGCCGTAGTAGCGGCCGTAGGGCACTTGGCGGAAGTGGGCGAGTTCGCCGTGGCGGGTCTCGTGGACGATGCGGCCTGGCTGTTCACCGCTTTCCGCATGGTGGGAGCGGCCCTGAGTGGCGGCGAGTGCGCTCAAGGTCGCGGCGGCCGTCTCGGGGCGGTACGGCAACAGGAAGTACGACGTCAGCAGTGAGTCGCGGCCGAAGAGGGTCAGGAACCAGGGGATGCCGGCCGCGGGTACGTGGACCTGCTCGCCGTCGACGCCGGTGACGGCGATGGTGAGCAACTCCAGGTCGTGCAGACCCCGTTCACAGGCTCGCGTCAGGTCGTCGGTGGCCGGGGTGGCCTGGTGCACCGGTCGAGGTGAGGTGGGGGCCGCGTCCGGCATGCCGTGCGGGTGGGCGCGGACGGTGAGGTGGAGTTCGGCCTCTGCGTGTGCGGCCAGTGCCAGCTCCCAGCTCAGGACCTGGGCGCTGCCGGGTGCGTCCTTGACGGCGGTCGGGGTCGGCTCGGCCGTGACGGTGGTGTGGGAGTGCCAGTCCTCACGCCGGTAGTCGAAGTGCAAGCCCTCGGCGGTCCTGCGGATCTCGTGGTGGGCGCCGGGTTTGGCGTAGTGGCGGTCGTCGGCGCGCAGTTCGAAGAGGTCGGCGAAGTCGGCGTCGACGGTGAGGTCGACGCGGGCGGTGACGGGATCGGGCCGGTTGCTGACCAGCCGCAGGCGTTCCGTCAACGTCCCGGCCGTCACGGTCTGTTCGCGGAAGACGGTGTAGGCGGGCGGGTTGTCGCGTGTGCCCTGCGGGGTGAGGACACAGGTGGCCGTGTCGTCGGTGTCGGCCGTTGCGGGCACCAGGGCGGCCGGTTCTGCGCCGTCGACGGTCAGCTGCCAGCGGCTGAGGTGGCGGGCGTCGCGCAGGAACAGTCCGTCGGGTGCCGTGCCCCGCGTACCACTGATGCCGCCCCCGACGTCGAGGCGGGCGAAGGTGGCGTCCCGCACCAACTGGACGTGGGCATCGGCCGGGCTCATGGGGTGGGCTCCTCGAACTCGGCGCACAGAAGGTCGAGCGTGAGCGCGGCGGTCCACGAGAAGTGCCGGGCGCCGCGCGGACGGCCGGTCGCGGGGTCGACGTACTCGGCGAACCCGGTGGCGCCTGCCTCGGTGACGAAGGCCGACCGCAGGGCTGCGGCCTGTGCGTCCAGGGCGTGGGTGCGCAGGCCTTGGTGGATCAGCCAGGCGGTGTTGAACCAGGCGGGTCCGCGCCAGTAGCGGTGCGCGTCGAAGGCGTGGCCGCGCAGGTCGTAGCTGGGGGCCAGGCCGGTGGCCGGTGCGGTGAAGCTCGGGCCGGTGAGGGTGTCGAGCAGGCGGTCGACGATGTGGGGTGGCAGGTCCGGGACGAGCAGCGGGACGAGTCCGCTGACGCTGCGCTCCTCGACCAGGGCGTCCGTCGTGACGTCACGGGCGCGGAAGATGCCGGCCCGCTCGTCCCACAGTCGGGCGACCAGGCGCCGGGTGAGCGCTTCGGCGCGTGCGGTGTGCACGGTGGCGTCGGCACCCGTCTCGCGTGCCATGGCGGCCAGGGCTCGTTCGCTGACGATGAGCAGGGCGTTGAAGCAGGGGTCCTCCACGGCGAAGTCGAACCGGGCCGCCCCGTCGTCGTAGCCCGCGTCACGGTAGTCGGCGGCGAGGCGGACGTAGCGGCCGTAGTCGAGATCGGTGGGCCGGTCGGCGGGGTGGCCGTGGTCGAGGTCCGCCCGCTGGAAGGCGTCTCGCGGGGCCGGCTCGATCCGGCGCAGTGCCTCGTCCCAGCAGGGGCTGTTGTCCATGCCGGGCTCCCAGGGGTGGACCACCGCGGCCAGACCGGCGCCGCCGAGGTCGCGGCGGGCCAGGAGGTAGTTGTGCCAGGCCGACAGGCGTGGCACGACCCGGTGGAGGAAGCTCCGCCTGCGGGACTCGGCCGGGTCCGCGCGGTGTACGAGCCAGGCGGCCAGCGCATGCACCGGGGGCTGGACGATGCCGGAGGTCTCGGCGGCCGCCGGTGCGCCCGCGGACCGGCCCGCGGCGGAGGAGCGCCAGAAGTCGGGGCTCGGGAAGTAGGCGTCGTAGGGCAGGGCCGGGTTGAAGACGATGTGCGGGATGCGGCCGTCGGCCCACTGTCCGGCCAGCAGGGACTCCAGTTCGCGCTGGGCGCGGCGTGCGGAGAGGTGGCGCAGGCCGATGGCGATGAACGCGGAGTCCCAGCTCCACTGGTGCGGGTAGAGGGTGCGGGAGGGAACGGTGGAGGTGCCGGTCCAGTTGTCGATCAGGACCCGCGCCGCACCGCGCCGCAGTGTCAGGGCCGCGGCGTCGGTGGGCGCGGGCCGGTCCAGGAGGGACTTCACGCGCCGGACCTCTTGAGGAACGCGGGGACGGAACGGACGGCCTCGACGGGGTCGCCCGTCAGCCGGCATTCGAGGGCGAGGTGGCCGTCGTAGCCGATGGTGTGCAGGGCGCCGAGCCAGGCGGGCCAGTCGAGGTGGCCCGCGCCGGGCTGGAAGCGGTTGGAGTCGGAGACCTGGGCGTGTCCGATGAGGTCGGCGTGCGCGAGGATCGCGGCCGCGGGGTCGGCCTCCTCGATGTTCATGTGGTAGCTGTCGATGCCGATGCGGATCGAGTCGAGGCCGGTCGCGCGGATCAGGTCGGCGGCCTGCTCCAGGCGGTTGACCATGTGGTCCTCGTACCGGTTGAGGGGCTCCAGGAAGAGGGTGACGCCTTCCTTGCGGGCGTGTTCGCCCAGTTCGGCGAGACCGGTCAGCAGTACGTCGCGGTCCTCGGCCTCGCTGCGCGGGGGTTCGAAGGGTGGCAGGCGGCGGGAGAACATGCCGTACGAGGCCGGGGTCTGCGCGCCGCGGCCGCCGATCTCGGCGATCACGGTGAGCTGGGACTTCATCTGGTCGATGGCGTCGCGTCGCAGGTCGGTGTCGAAGGCGCCGAAGAAGTGCAGCATGTCGACGCAGACGGTGGGCATGACGACGCCGTCCTTGTGTGCCTGGCGCAGCTCGTCGAGGCGGGAGGCGAAGTGCTGGTCGCCCTTGCCGCGCAGTTCGATGGCGTCGTAGCCGGCTTCCTGGGCGAACTCCCACTTGGCCTGCAGGGTGTCTCCGGGCAGGAGTTGTTCCTGCGCCGCGGTCTTGAGCATGTGAGGGTGCCTTTCGAGGTTCAGAATTCCAGCACGACCTGCAGCGCGTCGGCCGGGCGCTCGTCGAGCAGCACGTAGGCGTCGGCGGCTTCGGCGACCGGGACGACATGGCTGACGAGACCGGTGACGTCCACCTGTCCCTCGGCGACCAGGCGCAGGAAGGTCTGCTGGAGGCGTTCCACGCTCCAGCGGTGGGACAGCTGCGGGGGCACGCCGCCGATCTGTGAGCACACGAGCTGGACGCGGTTGTGATGGAACTCGTCGCCGAGGCGCAGGCCGATGCCGTCGCCCTGGTAGAAGCCGGAGGCCACGACGCGGCCGCCGGCGGCGACCGAGCGCAGCGCCTCGTGCAGGGCGGGGTAGGCGCCGCTGATCTCGATGGCCAGGTCCGCGCCGAGACCGCCGGTGGCCTCGCGGATGCGTTCGGCGACGGCATCGGTGCGGGCGTTGAGCGTGTGCTGCGCGCCGTAGTGCTTGGCGGTCTCCAGTCGGCCGTCGAGGGCGTCGACGGCGGTGACCCGGGCGCCGTTGAGCTGGGCGAGGCGAGTGGTGAGCAGTCCGATGACGCCCTGCCCGAAGACGGCGACGTCCTCGCCGAGGTGGATGTCACCGGCCAGGACGGCGTTGTAGGCGATGGCGCCGACGCGGGCGAAGGCGCCCGCCAGCGGCTCGAGACCGGCGGGCAGGGTGTGGCCGATCATCCGCTCGGCCGGGACGATGCCCTCGCTGCGGTGGCCCCAGATGCCCCACACCAGGTCGCCCACGTCCGGAAGGCCGGGGGTGCCGGCCAGGTCGGGCGCGATGTCGACGACCTCGCCGACCTCCGAGTAGCCCCAGCCCGCGACGGGGTACTGGATGCCGGCGGCGCCGTCGCGGAACAGCCGCGCCTCGGGGTCCCAGGTGCGGGTCAGGTAGGGGTTGGTGCCGCGGTAGGCGGTGAGTTCGGTACCGGCCGAGATGCCCGAGTAGCGGGTGCGGACCCTCAGGTGTCCGGCGGGCAGTTCCGCTCCGACCTGCTCGGTTACCTCCACCTGGCGGGGGCCGGTGAATTGGACGACGCGTTCCACGGATGACTCCGGAAGGGTTGCGAGTGCGGTTGCGTCGACAATATCTGCAACTTATGTCTTGTCAACAAGCAAAAGTGATGCTGAGATGCGTGCGCAGTAGACGTAAGTCGGAACGAGGACATGCAATGCGCACCAGGAGCCGGCGATCAAGCGCGATCGCGGTGGGCATCACCGCAGCCCTGACAGCGGGGCTGCTCTCGGGCTGCTCCAGCAGCACGGGACCGGGAAAACCGGACAAGGAGATCACCGTCTGGTCCCAGGAGAACCTTCCGGACCGCGTCGCGGTCACTCAGAAGATCATCAAGGGGTTCGAGAAGAAGACCGGCATCAAGGTCCACCTCGTCGGGGTCGACGAGGGCCAGATGCCCCAACTGATCATGTCGGCCGCCGCGTCGGGCACACTCCCCGACGTCATCGGCGCCGCCCCCATGGGCCAGGTCTGGCAGATGTACAGCAACGGCCTGCTCAACACCACGATCCCGCGGCAGATCATCGGCGAGCTGGGCCGCAGGACCTTCAACGCCAACGCTCTGCAGCTCACCTCGGACGGCGGCACCAGCCTCGGCGTGCCGTCCGACGCCTGGCTGCAGCTGCTGGTGTACCGCAAGGACCAGCTCGACCAGAAGCATCTGCCGGTTCCCGACACCTACGCCAGGGCGACCGCCGCGGCCAAGGCACTCACCGCCCAGGGCCGGTACGGCATGTCGGCGGCCACCGACCCCAGTGACGTCTTCACCTCGCAGAGCTTCGAGAGCCTCGCCCTCGCGAACAACTGCCAACTCGTCGACGACCGGCACCAGGTCGCCCTGGACTCGCCCCAGTGCCGGACGGCGTTCTCCACCTACGACAAGCTCGCCCGCACCTACGGAGCCGCCGGTACCCAGACCGTGGACTCCACCCGCGCCACCTACTTCGCCGGGCAGTCCTCAATGATCATCTGGTCCTCGTTCCTGCTGGACGAGCTCGCCGGACTGCGCAAGGACGCGCTGCCCAGCTGCCCGCAGTGCAAGAAGGACCCGCGCTACCTGTCGGACCACAGCGGCATCGTCACCGCGATGAAGGGCCCCGACGCCGCGGAACCGGCCCAGTTCGGCGAGATCACCTCCTGGGTGACCACGAAGACGGCCGAGACCGCGGCCTCCCGCAAGTTCATCGAGTACATGATGGGCACGGGCTACGAGTCCTGGTTCGGCATGGCCCCCGAGGGCAAGATCCCCGTCCGCAACGGCACCGCCGCACAACCCCGGCGCTACCTGGACGCCTGGCGCCACAGCACGATCGGCGTCGACACCAAGAAGCCCTTCGACCAGGTGTACCCGCCGAGTCTGCTCAACCAGCTCGCGGCCGGCGTCAGCCACATGCGGCGCTGGGGCATCACGCAGGGCGAGGGAGCGCTCGTCGGCGCCACCAACGGCGAACTGCCCGTGCCCAAGGCCATCGGCGCCATGACCAGCGGGCAGACCTCCCCGTCCGACGCGGCCCGCCAGGCTGACGACGATGTCGCCGCCCTGCAGAAGTCCCTCCAGTAGCCGCCCGCATGCACGTCACAAAGGCCCACTCATGACAACAGCACCGACCGGCGCGCCCGAGCGCCGGGACACCAGCACCGGGTCCGCAAACCGGCCCGCCCGCCGCGGGCGCCGACCGATGACCGCGGGCCGCCGCGCCAACCGCGCGGGCCTGGCGTTCGTCTCCCCCACGTTCGTCGTGGTCCTCGTGGTGGTGATCCTGCCCATCGCCTGGACCGTCCTGCTCGCCTTCCAGCACGCCAAACTGGTCGACATCCAGGGCATGGGCCTGTTCGGCAACTGGACCCTGGACAACTTCACCCAGGTCTTCGGCTCGGCCGGCTTCTGGCAGAGCCTGACCACCACGCTCCTCTACACCGCGGGCGGCACCTTCGGCTCCGTCATCCTCGGCCTGATCGCCGCACTGGCCCTGCGCAAGCCCTTCAAGGGCCGCGGTCTGCTGCGCGCCGCGATGCTGCTGCCCTACGTCGCTCCCGTCGTCGCCGTCGCCTTCGTCTGGGAGGTCGCCCTCAGCCCTCAGTACGGCGTGGTCAACGACTGGGGCCGCCGCCTGTTCGGCTGGGACGACCCCATCGCCTTCCTGTCCACGCGGGAGTACGAAGTCGGCCTGCTCGGCGTGCACTTCGAGATCCCGCTCGCCCTGCTGACCGTCATCGCCTTCGAGTGCTGGCGCTACTTCCCCTTCGCCTTCCTGTTCATCCTCGCCCGGCTGCAGGCCGTTCCCGACGGCCTCGAGGAGGCCGCCCTCGTCGACGGCGCCACCCCCACCCAGCGCTTCCGACACATCCTGCTGCCCCAACTGATGCCCGTCTTGGCCCTGTTGTGCGTGCTGCGGTTCATCATGACCTTCAACAAGTTCGACGACGTCTACCTGCTCACCGGCGGCGGCGCCGGTACCGACGTCGCGGCCGTACGGGTCTACGACTTCCTCACCGCCCGCTACGACGTGGGCGCGGCCGCCGCACAGGCCCTGGTCCTGGCCGTCTCGCTGATGATCCTGCTGGGCTTCTACTTCAAGTTCTTCGCCAACAAGGTCCAGGAGGAGTCCTGATGACGCGCGCTCAGTTCGAGGACCGCCTCTTCGGTGTACTGCGCTGGGTCGTCATCGCCTTCCTCGCGGTGATCACCCTGCTGCCCTTCTACTACATGCTGCTGCTGTCGCTGAAGCCCATCGACGCGCTGCTGCTCGACCCCGGCTCACTGTGGGTGTCGACCAAGGACTTCACCCTGTCCACCTACCGCGACGTCCTGCGCTCCACCGACGCCGGCGGCCAGGGTTTCCTGAAGTTCCTGCTCAACTCCGCGCTGGTGTCCCTCGGCACGGTCGCCCTGACCCTGCTGGCCGCGGTGCCCGGCGCCTACGCCATCAGCCGGCTGAAGTTCTTCGGCCACCGGCAGGTCAGCGCGCTCTTCCTCGCCGTCTACCTCTTCCCGGCGACCCTGCTCGCCGTCCCGCTGTTCGTCATCTTCGCCAAACTGCACCTGTCCTCCAGCCTGGTCGGACTGGCCATCGTCTACGTCGCCCAGACCGTGCCGGTGTCGATCTACATGCTGAAGAACTACCTCGTCACCATCCCCTACACGATCGAGGAGGCGGCCGCGCTCGACGGCTGCAGCCGCCTGCAGACCGTCCGCAAGGTGATCCTGCCGCTCGCCCTGCCCTCCCTCATGGCCACCGGCCTCTACGTCTTCATGATCGCCTGGAACGAGTTCCTCTTCGCGCTCCTCTTCCTTGCCGCGGACCCGGACAAGTGGACGGTGTCACTCGGCCTCGCCCAGTTGTCCAACGGTGTGGAGGTACCCAAGACGGTCCTGATGGCCGGCTCCGTGGTGCTGACGATCCCCGTGGTACTTCTGTTCTTCGCGGCCGAACGCCTGCTCACCGAAGGTCTGACCAGCGGTGCCGACAAGAGCTGACAACCGGGGGAATGTGATGCTGACGCCGAACCAGTCGAGCGCGGGCGAGCTGCTGCAGCTCATCCGCAGCGGCCGCGCCAACACCCGCGCCGATCTCCAGCAGGCCACGGGCCTGTCCCGGTCGACCATCGGTCAACGGCTCAACCTCCTCAACCGGGCGGGTTGGCTCAAGGAGTCCACCGGCTCGTCCACCGGCGGCCGGCCCTCCCAGCAGATCCTCTTCGACCCCACACACGCCTCGGTCATCGCCGTCGACCTCGAGACCCGCTACGCCCGCGCGGCCGTCCTGGACCTGGCCGGCACGATCCTCGCCGAACAGACCGGACCGCTGCGGATCAGCGAGGGACCTGACCAGGTGCTGGACGAACTGGCCGGCTGGTTCCCCGAGTTGATCACGGCCGCGGGCACCGACGCCGGACACGTCCGCGGCATCGGCCTGTCCGTGCCCGGGCCCGTGGACTACACCACCGGCCAGGTCGTGGAACCGCCGATCATGCCCGGCTGGGACCGGTACCCCGTCCGCGAACGGATGCAGAGGGCGTACGCCGACCACGTGCACGCCGACGTGGAGGGCGGACCCGTCCCCGTCTTCGTGGACAACGACGCCAATCTCATGGCGCTGGCCGAGCACCAGGCCAACCACCGCGACTGCACCGCGTTCGTCCTGGTGAAGGTCTCCACCGGCATCGGCGCCGGTGTCGTGGTGGGCGACACGGTCTACCGCGGTATCGACGGAGGCGCGGGCGACATCGGCCACATCCGGCTGCACGACCAGCCCGACGCCCTGTGCATGTGCGGCTCCCAAGGCTGCCTGGCCGCCGTCGCCAGCGGCGGCGCGCTGGCGAAACAACTCTCCGCCCTGGGCATCGCCGCCGACTCCGCGTCCGACGTCAAGCGCCTGCTCGGCGACGGCCATCCCGACGCCATCCGTCTCGCACGTGAGGCGGGGCGCCGCATCGGCGAAGTCCTGGTGACCGTCATCACCCTCCTCAACCCGGGCGTCCTCATGATCGCGGGCGACCTCTCCGGCGCCCCCTTCATGACCGGCGTGCGGGAACTGCTCTACCAGCGTGCCTTCCCCCGAGCCACCGCACACCTGCAGGTCGTCACCTCCCGCCTGGGCGACCACGCGGGAGTCATCGGCGCGGGGTCCATGGTCGTCGAGTTCCTCTACTCCCCGGCCCTGGCCGACGCCCGCCTCGCGCGCCTCGCCCTCTGAACAACCCCCATCTGCAGGCTCGTTCACCGAGCACACCGCCCCAGCCCTACAGGAACACCGTGAACAGCGCAGCCTCTCCCTGGTCGTACCAACCCGTCGACGTAGGCCTCGTGGGCGCCGGCCCCTGGGCCCGAGCCATGCACGCCCGCATGCTCGCCGCCGGCCCCGAAACCCGCCTCGCAGCCGTGTGGGCCCGACGCCCCGAAGCAGCCGACGAACTCGCCTCACTGCACTCAACGCACGCGGCCGCCTCCTTCGACGAACTCCTCGACCGATGCGAGGCAGTCGCCTTCGCCGTACCGCCCTCGGTACAGGCCCGACTGGCGCCCCTCGCAGCGCGACGAGGCAAGGCGCTGCTCCTGGAAAAGCCCCTCGGACCCGACCTGGCCTCGGCCCAACGCGTCGCCGACGCAGTCCAATCCGCGGGCGTGGTCTCCCAACTGGTCCTCACCAAGCGCTATCACCCGATCACCGACGCCTTCCTCGAAGCCGCCGCCACCCGCGACATCACCGGCGCCCGCTCCTGCTACCTCCACGGCGCCTTCCTCGGCGGCGACTTCGCCACCGGCTGGCGCCTGGAACACGGAGCACTCCTGGACCTCGGGCCGCATCTGCTCGACCTGCTCGACTCCGCCGCCGGCCCCATCACATCCATCCGCAGCACCGGCGACTCCCGGCGCTGGATCGAGCTCAGCTGCGAACACGACAACGGAGCAGTCAGCCAGGCCTCCCTCTCAGGATCCGTCACCGTGCCCCGAGCCGTCACCCGCATCGAACTCTTCGGCAGCGACGCTCCGTTGGTCTACGACACCGCCGACATCGACCACGAGGAGTGCTGGCCGATCTTGCGCCACGCCTTCGCCACCGCCGTACGCACCCACCAGTCGACTGGTCTCGACGCGGCACGCGGGCTGTATCTGCAACGACTCATTCATCTGGCGACCGGGGCGTAGCGAACGCGTCGCCGACCGCGGCGGCGGTACAGCACCACCCCGCCCAATACCGCCACGACCGTGAGAGCCGCCGGAACCAGGACGGCGGGCCTGCGGTACAGCGGTGCCGGGGACGCCTTCAAGGGGATGACCGCGAGGTCGTTTCCGGGGGTGCGGTCGAAGGGGTTGTGGACGCGGATGGTGCCCTTCGCACCCGGCACCCGCCGGTCGATGCGGAAGCGGAACTCGACCGTGGTCGTCCCGTCGGACCCGGGCCAGAACATGTCCCTGTTGAGATCGCAGACGAACGCTCCGCCGGAGGTCGCGGGGCGCTCGCAGGCCCACTTGCCGGGGTCGCCCTCGAAAGAGAAGGGGACGGAGGTCACCGTGGTGCCCTCCGGAGGTATCACCTCGAAACGGCCCATGTCACCGTTCGGGTTGCCGGGGCCGAGCCGCCGTACGCCGAGCTTGACGCCCACTGTGTCGCCGACCCGGCCCCGGACGGTCCCGGTGACCGGCTCGTAGTCCGCCTGCACGGTGGTCGTGACCCGGACCCTGCCGCCGCCGGCGTCGGAGCCCTGGTGCGCGGCCGTGCGGACCAGAGTGAGCGGGGCACCCGTGCCGCGCCTGGTGTGGCCGGCGGGCCGGTGCGGGGCCGACGACCAGGTGTACGTCACCTCGCCGGACAGGGTTTTCGGGGCGGTGACCGTGTACGTCAGCGGTGCGCGCGTGCGGTACGCGGCACGCGGAGCCACCGCCGTCCGGAACGTGCACCAGGCGGATGTGGGCGACTGGTCGGCGTAGTAGCAGTTGCTGTACCGGGTGTTCAGGGTGAGGCCCTCCGTGACGTTCACCTGCAGGGCCACGCCTTTCGTCGCCGGAAAGCGGGTGTTGTTGGACAACGAGGGGGTCACCTGCGCGGACTTCCCCGGTGCCAGTCCACTCACGTCCTTGTCCCGGCCCGACGCGGACAGGGTGGGGCCGCCGACGGTCATCCGAGTGGTGCCGGTGATCGTGGGCGCGTTGTCGGCGGTCGCGGTGTAGGTCACCGTGCCGCTGTCCCCCGGTTCGGCGCCGTCCACGCCGAGGAGGACCAGCGGGTCGTAGCTCTCGCCGTCGCCGTTCTGGAGATCGCCGTACTCGCAGGTGTAGACCGGGCCCTCGGCCTTGCACATGTCGTTGTTGCCGAGCCGGGCCACGCCCTTGAGGCCCGAGGCGTCCACGACCACCCGCACATCGCGGGCCGGAGTGCCGCCCTTGCTCGGCTCGACGAAGACGGGCACGTGGAAGTCGTCGTTCGAGGCGGAGGCCCCCTCGTCCGCGTTGTACATGACGAAGGTCTTCTCGGTCTCGAAGCGCATCACGACACGGTCCGAGCCGTCGGCCGTGGCAGGCGCCTGGGCCGTCGCCAGCACCGCGGCCAAGGTCAGCAGAAGTCCTGGTACTCGTCTCCGCAAGGGCATCCAGGCACTATGCCCGACTCCGTCGAAACCTGCGGCGGATCGAACGCGCGCAGTGTGGGTAATCAACGCCGAGGCAGGCGGACGAGTGGAAGGTTCCCACCTCTCTCTGATCCACAACCGTACCTAGTGTGAGGTGCGGGGCGAAGCCCGAGACATGGCGGGCCCACCGACCGAAAGGGGACGATCCATGGCCGATCAGGCCCACGAACCCGTCATGGACGGCCTGATGCAGCCGCGGCCGCTCACCATCGCGCACATTCTGGAGCGGGCCGAACGGCTCTATGCGCACAAGCCCGTCGTGGTCGCCGGCACGGAGCGGCTCACCTATGCCGACGTGGCCCGCAACACCAGGCGCCTGGCCACCGCCCTCGACCGGCTCCACGTCCCGGTCGGCGCCAGGGTCGCGACGTTCGCGAGCAACAACCGGCGCCACCTCGAGCTGTATCTCGCGGTGCCGGTCACCAAGCGGGTCCTGCACACCATCAACATCCGGCTCTCGCCGGAGCACCTCGAGTACATCGTCAACCATGCCGAGGACGACGTGGTGTTCGTCGATCGCGACCTGCTCCCCCGCATCTGGCCGAGCGCGGACCGGATGCCGGGCGTACGGCACTGGGTGGTGCTGCCCGACGGCAGCGACACGGCGATCCCGGCGGACCCGCGCATCCTGCACTACGACGAACTCCTCGCCGGCGCCGATCCGTTCACGGGGTCGTTCGAGGACACGTTCACGCTCGCGGACGAGCAATTGGCCTCCGGGCTGTGCTACACCTCCGGCACGACCGGCCGCCCCAAGGGCGTGCTCTACAGCCACCGTTCGACCGTGCTGCACTGCCTCGGCACTCTGACGGCTGGTTTCATCGGCCTGGCCGAGAGCGACGTCGTGATGCCGATCGTGCCGTTCTTCCACGCCAACGCCTGGGGCCTGCCGTACGGCGCGATGATGGCGGGAGCCTCCCTGGTTCTGCCCGGCCCCTCCGCCGAACCCGCCCACCTGCTGCGGCTGATGGAGAGCGAACGGGTCACCGTCGCCGGTGCCGTGCCCACCGTATGGACCAGCCTGGTCGACGAGTTGAGCGCCTACGACCTCAGTGCCGCGCGATTCCTGCTCGGCGGCGGGTCGGCCGTTCCCGCGGCGCTGTCCGAGACGTACCGCACGGCAGTCGGCGTACCCCTCACTCACTCGTGGGGCATGACGGAGGTCAGCCCCGTCGGGACCATCGGCGGCACACGTACCCAGCACGAGGCGGCGACCGAGGAGGAACAGGTGGCGGTGCGCGCCGCCCAGGGCCAGCCGCTGCCCCTGGTGAACGTGCGCGTCGTCGACGTCACCACCGGCCGGGAGCTGCCGCGCGACGGCCAGGCCGTCGGCGAACTGCAGGTGTCGGGGCCCTGGGTGGCGAGCGGTTACTTCCGGGTGGGCGAGGACGACAGCTACACCGACGACGGCTGGCTGCGCACCGGCGATCTGGCCACCATCGACTCCGACGGCTATGTGCGCCTCGTCGACCGGATCAAGGACCTTATCAAGTCCGGAGGCGAGTGGATCTCCTCGGTGGAGCTGGAGGCAGCGATCGCCTCGCATCCCGACGTCGTGGAAGTCGCCGTGATCGCCCGCCCGGACCCGCGGTGGACGGAACGTCCCGTCGCCTACGTCGTCCTGCGCGAGGGCAGCACCGGCACGGCCGAAGACCTGCTGCGGCACATCAGGCCGATGGTCGCCAAGTGGTGGCTGCCCGACGAGATCGTCTTCATGACCGCACTGCCCAAGACGGGCACCGGGAAGCTGTCCAAGAGCAGTCTGCGGGAGTCGCAGCACTTCAGTTGACCATCGGCTGAGCCGCATCCAGGCCTGACGTGACCAGCCCAGCCGCGCCTCCGTCCCGTGGCGAAGCCCCCTCTCACGTCTGCGGCGAGGCGCCTGTGACCGCCCGAAGTTGGTGCAGCCGCAGCCCGAGCTGCAGTTCCAGGTCGTACTCGTGGCGCCAGTCGAAGTCGAGGACGCTGCCCGCCCGGTCCAGCCGCTTGAGCAGCGTGTTGACGTGGACGTACAACGCCCGGGCGGTCGCCGCGACGTTGGCCTGGTGGTCGTAGTAGGCGCTGAGCGTGTCGACGAGGTTGGTGCCGCGTCGCGCGTCGTAGTCCAGCAGCGGCCCTATCGAATCCGCGATGAACCGGTCGAGCTCATGGACCCGTTCGGTGTCGAAGACCATGGCGTACAGGGCGTAACGACCCGTGGTGGCCCCCAGGTCGGTGTGGCCGATCGCTCGCGCCACCGCGCCGCAGCGGCCGGCCAGCAAGTAGGCGCGTGCCCAGTCGTGGTGGACCACTCGTTCCGCGATGACGACGACGGGGCCGCCCACGGTCTGGCGCAGCCGCTGATGGACCTCCTCGACGGTCCGGTCGTCGTCGACGCTCGGCAGGATCATCGTGGCCCGGCCCAGGTGCTCGCCGGCCAGGCCCGAGCGGCTCTGCGCGATGTCGTGCAGGTGACGCGCGAGATCGGTCGACGAGACGGTGGGCGAATCCGCGACCAGGACCAGGTCCAGCCGGTCGGCGTCGATGTTGCGGGCCTGGGTGCGGGCGCGCTGGGCGGGGCTGATGCCGGGTCCTGCGACCATGAGCTCGGTCAGCAGCTCACCGCTCAGCCGCTCGCTGGCCTCGGCGACGGCCCGCTCCTTGAGGATGAGCAGTCCCAGGATGTGGGTGGACCGTTCAAGGGTGCGCAGATCCATCTCGTCGCGTGCGCCCCGGTCGGCGGCCTCCTTGCGGCTCCAGGCGAGGGCGCCGAGATGACTGTCGCCCGCCTGGATCGAGGCCACGCTGTGGACGATTGCGGCGGTGTCCACCGCACTCACACACCGGCCCGAGCGGCGCGCCCGGTCGACGGCATCCGCCAGGACCGTCTGCGCCGGGTCCCCGCCCGCAGCCGACGCCGAGCCCCGGCGCACGAGAACGGCACCGGTTCGGTCGAACAGCGTGACGTTTCCGCCCAGTTGGTCGGCGAGCAGCTGGACCACGTCTCCGGGCGTCCCGCCCTTGAGCACCGCGCCGGTCAGCGCTTCGTGGATCTCCTGCGCCCGCTCCATGACGGCCACGTGTTCCTCGATCTTCCGGTACGCGCCCTGCAGTTCGGCAAGGGCGGTCCGGCTCGCCTCGTAGAGGCGGGCGTTGTCCAGGGCGACCGCGGCGTGGTCCGCGAAGGCGCTCAGCAGCGCGATCTCGTCGGCCTTGAAGGCCCGTTCGGACCGGTCCGCGGCGAACAGCGCCCCCACGGCCTCGCCCCGGATGACCAACGGCACCCCGAGGAGCGCGACCAGGCCCTCGGTGGCGACCAGGCGGTCGAAGTCCGGATCGTGGTCGATGCGGGTCGTGGAGACGTAGTTGCGCACCCAGTACGGGCTGCGGGATGCCAACACCTTTCCGCCGAGCCCCACATGAGACGGAATGCAGGCGGCGAGGAACGACGCGGAGATCGTCCCCTCCGACGCCCTGGCCGACAGCTTGCCGTCAGCCCCGACCAGCGAGAGGTAGGTGAAGTCCGTGCTGATCAGGTCGTGTGCGTGGTGCACGATCGACTGCAGCACCTCGTCGAGTCCGCCCAGCGCGGTCAGTGACTTGGCGGTCGCGTACAACGAGGCCAGCTCGCGCTGCCGCCGTACCAGCGAACGCGGCTCCGTCACGCCACCGGGGTCGCGGACCACTGCGCCCTCCCTTCCGCAGAAGGTGGGAGAAAGCCCCACCCGACCCACACCAGGTGTGTGTGATGTACACCTCAACCGCAGGGTATCGGCGTCCTAGTCTCGCCGCCATCACCTTGCTGTGTACCGACGAAGGCGGCATGTATGGCTACCCCGCTCGCCCAACCCGAAGGACAGTCCAACCAGCTCGGCACCGGCGTGTCCCCCGCCGGCCGCCGAGCCCCCCGCAAGCTGCTGGCCGCAGGGCTCGTCGCCGGCTCGATCGAGTGGTACGACTTCTTCCTCTACGGCACCGCCGCGGCCCTGGTATTCCCCCGGGTGTTCTTCCCGCACTCCTCGGCCCTGACGGGAACCCTGCTCGCCTTCAGCACGTTCTGGGCGGGCTTCGTGGCGCGTCCGATCGGCGGAGTGCTCGCCGGTCACCTCGGTGACCGGTACGGGCGCAAACCGGTCGTCGTCGGCTGCCTGGCGCTCATGGGGGCAGCGACCTTCCTGATCGGCTGCCTGCCCAGCGCGGCGACGGTCGGCGCGCTCGCCCCGACCCTGCTGGTCATACTGCGCTTCGTGCAGGGCCTCGCGACCGGCGGCCAGTGGGGCGGCATCGTGCTGCTCCTCACCGAGTCCGCCGCCCCCAAACGCCGAGGCTTCGCGGGGACCTTCGGGCAGACCAGCGTCCCCGTGGCCGTGATCATCTCCAACCTGATCTTCGTGGCCGCCGGCGCCCTGATGCCGGACGACGCCTTCCTCAGCTGGGGCTGGCGCATCCCCTTCCTGGTCAGCGTCGTGATGTTCCTGGTGGTCGTCTACATCCAGGCCAAGGTGGAGGACACCCCGGAATTCCGCGACCTGCAACGAGAGGTGACACACACTCAGGGCACGGTCACCCGAGCCCCGCTGTCCCAGGTCATCCGCAGCAAATGGGGCACCGTCCTGCTGGCCTGCGGCCTGTTGTCCGCCACCAACAGCCTCTTCTACGTCAGCATCTCCGGACTGCTGAGCTACGGAACCGATCATCTGGACCTGGACCGCGACCCGTTGCTCGCGGTGGTGCTGCTCAGTTCCGCGGCGATGCTCGTGACCCTCCCCTGGTCCGGCCACGTCTCGGACCGGATAGGGCGTCGGCCGCTGATCCTGATCGGCGGCATGGGCGTGGCCGTATGGGCCTTCCCGTACTTCTGGCTCGTCGACACCGCCTCGCTGCCACTGATCTTCGTCGCCGTAGTGGTGGGCTTCGTCTTCCAGTGCCTCACCTACGGCCCGATCGCGAGCTTCCTCGGCGAACTCTTCGCCCCCGCAGTGCGCTACTCGGGAGCCTCACTCGCCTACCAGCTGTCCGCCATCGTCGTCAGCGGCGGTACGCCCTTCCTCATGACCGCGCTCATCGCACACACGGGGAGCACCTGGCCGGTCGCCCTCTACATCATGTTCATGGGACTGATCACCTTCGCGAGCGCATGGTTCCTGCCGGAGACGAACTCCGCCGAAGTACGCGCCGACCCGCACGCCGTCCCGGGCGCCCACCTCTACAGCTAAGGAGTGGCCGACGTGAAGAGATCAACAGCGAGAGGCACGAGGCTTCGACGGCGTGCCGTGCCGGCGGTCGCGGTCGTGGTGGCGTGCGCGATCCGGCTGCTCGGCGCCGGGCCCGCCACCGCGTCGGCCGACCCCTCGCCGACCGTGCCGCGATGTGCCGCGCTGGACGGCATGCGGATCCCGGCCTCGGCGATGAGCCTGCCCACGACCGGCGGCCGGGTCACGTCGACAGCGCTCATGACGAGCGCGGTCAGCGGCGTGACGGTCCAGTACTGCCAGGTCGACGCCGACATCACGCCCGTCGACCCGTCCGCGCCGGACATCAAGATGCGCGTCGACCTGCCCTACGGCTGGAACCGCAAGGCGATGATGTTCGGTGGCGGCGGCTACGACGGCACCATCCCCGACCTCACGGAGAACGTGCCGTTCGGTCCCGCGGCCCAACCCGCCCCACTGGCCCGGCACTACGCGACCTTCGCCAGCGACTCCGGCCACCAGGAGAGCCCGATCTCCCTGCCCAGCCTCGACGGATCGTTCGGCATGAACGACGAGGCCCTGAACAACTTCGCCGCCGGTGACGCCCTCAAGAAGACACGCGACGCAAGCCTGTTCCTCATCCGGAACGCCTACGGCACGCATCCCGACGAGGCCTACTTCGCGGGAGGTTCGACCGGCGGCCGCGAAGCCCTCGTCGTCGCACAACGCTGGCCGAAGGCGTTCGACGGAGTGATCTCCGCCTATCCCGCCTGGAACAACCTCAGCGAGGTCCTGTACCTGGGACACCTGACCCAGATCCTGTCCCGCCCCGGCGCCTTCCCCGGACCCGAGAAACAGACACTCCTGTACGACAGCGTCATCAAGGCGTGCGACCCTCTGGACGGCGTCAAGGACAACGTCGTCTCGAACCCGAGCGGCTGCCACTTCGACCCTCACGTCCTGCGCTGCCCACGCGGCGCCGACACCGGTCCCACCTGTCTGTCGGACCCTCAGATCAGCTCCGTGATCGCCATGTCGTCCCCCTTCAGGTGGCCGTACCGGGTCGCCAGCGGCGAGACCGAGTACCCGGGCTTCCCGTTCCTGTCGGGTTCCGACATGAGGACGCCGTTCCTCGGATTCGGTGACACGGCACCGGCCAACCCCATGCCCCTGACGAGCGGTTACGGCATGCAGTACTGGGATCAATGGGTCAAGTACTTCCTGACCCGCGACCCGCACCACAACTCCCTCGACATCGACCCGCTCCATCCCGGCGCCTGGCTCGACCGCATCAGCCGGCTGTCGACGATCGAGGACCGCAACAACACGGATCTGCGCCCGTTCGCCCGCGCGGGCGGCAAGCTGATCCTGCTCCACGGCGCCGCGGACGAATTGGTCTCCCCCCGCTCGACGAGCGACTACTACCGGCGGGTGCGTGACCTGCTGGGCGCCGGGAAGACCCGTACCTTCATGCGGTACTACGTCGTGCCGGGCGCGAACCACGCGAACTTCGGCACCCCGGCCTTCGCCGCCGGCTGGGACTCCCTGACGGCACTCGAGCACTGGGTGGAGAAGGGGCAGGCGCCCGCGCATCCCACGGTCACCGACACCACCCATCACCGCACCCGCCCGCTGTGCGCATACCCGGAGTGGCCCAGGTACCGCACCGGCAACCCCGACAGTGCGTCCAGCTTCGTCTGCACGCACTGACGGACGCGAGACGGCCCGCCTCTCTCCAGGGGGCGGGCCGTTCCGCGTGGCAGCGGTGCGTTGGACCCGGTCGCCGAGCCCGGCACGGGCCGCGGGCGCAGGCGCAGGCGCAGTGCGCCAGCAGCATCCGCCGCGCCAGGCGCTGGGTTTCAGCAGCACCCCCAACACCTGGCTGGCGCCTGGAACACGGAGCACTCCTGGACCTCGGGCCGCGTCTGCTCGACGGCGGTGAGCGGCCAACTACCTGCCGAGGGGGCGATTTGGTTCGTCAAGGAGTAGAACTCCCCTCGGCCGGAACGCCTGTGGGTCAACGCGAGGCGGACTGAGACTTCTCCAGGTCTGTCTGGCAGCGCAGGCAGTGCTCGATGTGCGGAAGCGCCTGCAGACGTTCGGGGTCGATCTCCGTACCGCAGCGCACGCAGTACCCGAACCCGCCGTTCTCCAGCCGGTCGAGTGCGCTCTCGACGCGCGCCAGGAGCCTGCGGTCGTTCTCCGTGTCCGCCTGGTGCTGCCGCAGCGCCTCGGTCGCCGAGCTGACATCCGCCGCGTCGAGGAGGCAGTCGCCTCGCAACTCCTCCTCCTTGAGCGCCCGTTCGTCGAGCCGCCGACGCAGAGCGCCGGCCTGCTCGACGAGCCGCGCACGCAACTCCTCCGCTTCGGCTGAACCGACCGAGTTGCGGGGCTCTTCGACGCTCATCTCTTCTGCCCTTCCTCTGCATGGCAGTCTTCGCGGCCAACGGCAGCGACCAGTCGCCGTTACAGCTCGCGGACGTGCTGGTCAGCGGCCATCATCGCGTCCGCTCAGTCCTGGACAGGTTCCACTCGATGGGGCTCGGCTCCGCCGAGGTAAAGCATGCACCCTGTGGTCTCGTCCACCTCCTCCACGTCGAAGCTCTCCGGAGGCACGACATAGATACCGGCGGTGGGGGCCGGAGTCCAACCGAGGTTGCGGGGAGGGTCGTACTCCTCGTAATGCCCCACGCAGAGTCGAGTGGGAGGGATCGACACGGTGCACACGTCTCCTCCACAAAGGGCAGAAGGTGGCGGCTCAATGCGATACGGCACCCACTCGCTGCTTGAGCTGCCCCATGGGATCTGGAATGTGCCGTCCCAGCGAAATTGCGTCGAGTTGTCGATCTCTCCACAGGGCCAGTGGAGACGGATATGGGTCACATTCACAGAAACGACCCGCGCGCTCACCGGCTCACAGGAGACGATCACCTCGTCGCCGATCCGATACTCCATGTCTGATCCCCCTCTTCCGGCTGTGAAGGGCTGAGGATAGATCACATTCGATACAGCGGGATGGCAAAGGTCTGCCGGGCGACGCAACGGCCGCGGCAGCGCTTGGCTCCGTCGCCGGACTGGCCTCCTGTCGCCCCGGGCGACCTGGCCACGCAGGTTGGTGGGGGTGGGCTGGCACACCGCCACCGGACGGGCCCGGGCCCGTCGTCGACGCCGGAGTTCCGCGGCCGAGGCGGTCGACCACGCCGCCTGATGTGCGGGTCACCAGAGCCGGCTCACACCCTGCCCTGCCGCCCGTTCCCGTTTTTCCCTCGCCGAGCCAGGGCACCCGGCGCCCGTCATGGTCGTATCTCGAAGCCCCGTTCAGGGAGCCACAATGCAGGACCAGGAACAGGACCAGTCCGGCGCCCCTCCGCTGGTCTCCTCGGAGCCCACTCCGCCCCTCTCGGAGCAGAAGCAGGACCCGCCGGGGCTGGAGTCCTACATGGATCCCAGGCCGCGGTACCGGGCGGAGCGCTACCGGGCGCCGGACAAGCTCACCGGCAAGGTGGCGCTCATCACCGGAGGGGACTCCGGCATCGGCAGGGCCGTGGCCCTGCCCTACGCGCGGGAAGGCGCCGACGTGGCAGTCGTCTACCTCCCCGGTGAGCAGTCCGAGTCCGAGGAGACCCGGCAGGTCGTCGAGGAGCAGGGCCGCAGGTGCCTCCTGCGCCCGGCGATCTGTGCGAGGCGCAATTCTGCCGGGAGGTCGTAGAGCGCACTGTCGAGGAGCTCGGCGCGTTGAACATCCTGGTCAGCAACGCCACCTACCTCAACAGCAAGCTGCGCCTGGAGCAGTTGACGGCCGAGGACTGGGACCGGACGTTCAAGACGAACGCCTATGCCTACTTCCATCTGGTCATGGCCGCCCTCCCCCACCTGGACGAGGCGACGCGATCATCGCCACGGCCACGGAGGAAGCCCTCAAGGGCAGCACCACCATGATCGACTACGCGGCCTCCAAGGCCGCTCTGGTCGCCTTCACCAAGTCCATCGCCCCGCACCTGGCGGAGCGGGGAGTGCGGGCCAACGTCGTGGCGCCCGGCCCGACGTGGACCCTTCTGAATGCCGCCGACCGGCACATGCCGCCCGAGGATCTGGCCCAGGTCTGCAGCGAGACCCCGATCAGCCGGCCGGCGCAACCGGAGGAGATCGCCCCGGCCTACGTGTTCCTGGCGTCAGACGCGGACTCCAGCTTCATCACGGGAGAGGTCCTCGCGGTCACCGGAGGCGAGACGGACACCCCGTGAAACGTATCCGGGCGGTGGCCCCTCGAAAACCCCAGCACGACATGAGCATCGATGACGGTGAGTGAGGCAGACATGAGCGAACAGACTCCTTCCCAGGCCGAGGGTGAGCGGCCGCTTGCCGAGCAGCGCAAGGACCGCGGGCACGAATGCCATACGGACGGCGAAGGCGTCGAAGAAGACGGCACTGGCCAACCCGAGGCCGACCATCTTGACCATGGATTCGCCGCCCGTCATGAACCCGCCGAACACCGCCATCATGATCAGCGCTGCGGCCGCCACCACCAGGGCACTGTGCCGGAAGCCGTTGACGACGGCCTGGCCGGGCCTCTGCACGTGGATGTGCGCCTCGCGGATCCGGGAGACCAGGAAGACCTGGTAGTCCATGGCGAGTCCGAAGACGATGCCCACCAGGAAGAAGGGCATGGTGCTCATGATCGGACCGGTTTCGTCGACGCCGAAGAAGCCGGCGCCGTGGCCCTGTTGGAAGACCGTGACGATGGCGCCGAGCGCTGCGCCGACCGAGAGCAGGAAGCCGAGCGCAGCCTTGAGCGGTACCACGATCGAGCGGAAGACCAGCATCAGGAGGACGAAGGCGAGACCGACGACGACCGCGAGGTAGGGGATGAGGGCGTCCTGCATCTTCTGGCCCACGTCGATGTTCAGGGCGGTGGTGCCGGTGACCTTGAAGTCGGCGCCGGTGGCCGATTCGACCGCGCCGCGCTCGCTGCGGATGGTGTGCACCAGGTCCTGCGTCTGCCGGCTGGTGGGCGCGGTCGACGGTACGGCGGAGATCACTGCCGTGTCTTTCGCCTCGTTGAACCGTGCCGGTGAGACGGAGACAACTCCCTTTGTAGCGGCCAGTTTTGCGGAGACCGCCGACACGGCCGCCTTCGGATCATCGGCGTGCCTGGCGTCCACGACCACTGTCAATGGGCCGTTGAAGCTCGGTCCGAAACCTTGGGCGAGGTCGTCGTAGGCGCGGCGCTCCGTGGTGGACGTCGACTTGGCCTCGTCACCGGGCATGCCCATTCGCAGGTCCAGCGACGGCACCGCGAGCGCGCCGAGGCCGATCACCGACAGGAGCAGGACCGGCACCGGCCGACGCACCCACGAACCGCGCCCAGCGAACACCCGTGGGTTCCTTGGCACTTGTGCCGCTCGTCCTGGTCCTGCCGATGCGGCTGAACAGCTTGAACCGGGCGGGGCGTACGCCCTTGCGGTCACGGCGCGCGAGTACCGCATTGGGCCAGAAGCCCAGGAGCGCCGGCACCGCAGTCAGGGCGACAAGGACTCCGACCACTACGGCGCCTGCCGAGCCGATACCCATCTTGGTGAGCATCGGGACGCCGATGACGGAGAGGCCCAGTAGAGCGATGACAACGGTGAGCCCGGCGAAGACGACCGCACTCCCGGCCGTGCCCGCGGCCAGGGCGGCAGCCTCCTGCGGCTGGTGTCCCTTGGACCGCTCTTCACGGTAACGGGAGACCACGAACAGGGAGTAGTCGATGCCGACGGCGAGGCCGAGCATCATCGCCAACTCACCGACCGTGGACGAGAATCCGAAGGCACTACTCACGGCGGTGATCCCGGCCAGGCTGACGCAGACGCCGAGGATGGCGGTGAGCAGCGGCAGTCCGGCGGCGGCGAGCGAACCGAAGGTGATCAGCAGCACCACGGCGGCGACGAGAACGCCCAGTACCTCTCCCAGGCCGTCCCCCGAATCGGTCTCCAGCGCTGAGCCGCCGACCTCGACGGTCAGGCCCGCGTCCCGGGCCTGCTCAACCGCCTTGGTCAGATCCGTCTTGCTGGCGTCCGTGAGATCGTCGCTCGCGACCTTGTAGGTGACGGTGACGTACGCAGTCGACTTGTCCTTGCTGACGGCGTTCGTACCGAACGGACTGGTCGCGCCGGCGACCTGCGACCCGTCGGTCACCGAGGTGACGAGTTTGCCGATGGCAGAGCGGTTGGCGGCGGCGGTGACCTGCTGACCGTGTTCGGCGACGAACACGAGCACGACCCGGACACCACCCTCGTCGTCGGCCACTGGACCTACCTCGGCTCGGGCTACAGCTCCGGCGCCGTGCTCCTGGCCGCCGCCGTCTGGCACCGCAGAGAGCTGGAACGCCGGTTCATCGCCGAAGGGGGCTGCTGATGACCTCGCCCCCCACCCACGGTCCTCCACCCGGAGACAGAGCCAGCGCTGGACCTGCTGACGGTTCCCCAGCATGGCCCGCCTCCAACTCGGCCGCTCCGCCGTCTACGACCTGCTCCGCACCCGCCAGCTCGCCTCAATCACCCTCGGCCGCTCCCGACGCATCCCCGCCCACGCCCTCACCGACTTCATCCGCACCCGCCAGAACAGGAAGCCGCCGCCTGATGACCGCGCCCCGAGACACCCCCGCCTCCCGGCGTACCCGCGCCAACGGTGACGGAACTGTCTACCAGCGCAAGGACGGCCGCTGGGAAGCCGCCGGGTACGTCCTCGCCCCCGGCAACACCCGCAAGCGCATCCGCGTCTACGGCACCACCCGCAAGGAAGCCCTCGCCAAGCTCACCGAGAAGATAGCCGCCAGCAACCTTGGCCTGCCCGTCGCGGCGGCCGACAACACCGTCAGCGCGTACCTGACGTACTGGCTGAACGGCGTCGCCGTCCACCAGGTGCGGGAGAACACCCACACCCGCTACGCCGCCTGCGTCCGCCTCCATCTCACCCCCGGGCTCGGGGCAAAGAAGCTTGCCCGGCTCACCGCCCGCGACGTCCGCACCTTCCTCGACCGCCTCCGCGTCACCTGCCAGTGCTACACCCAGGGACGCGACACCGACCGGCGCTCCTGCTGCGCCATCGGCCAGTGCTGCAACAAGCGGCTCTCCCCGCTGACCGTGACCTACGTCCACTCGGTCCTCAAGTCCGCCCTGGAACACGCCGTCCGCGAAGACGACCTTCCTCGTAACGTCGCCCGAAATGTCAAGAGCCCGGCACCCCGCCCCCGGCGCTTCAAGCCGTTCACCGCGAGCGAGGCCCGTCAGTTCCTCCACGCGGCCAGCAGCGACCGGCTCCACGCCCTGTACGAACTCGCCCTGCGCACGGGGCTCCGCAAGGGCGAACTTCTCGGGCTGCACTGGGACGACCTCGACCTCAACACGGGAACCGCCGCCATCCACCGTTCCCTCCAGCACACCCGCACCGGCGGACTGACCGTCCTGCAAACCAAGACCCGCGCATCCGAACGTCGCATAGTCCTCCCCACCGAATGCATCGACTCGCTGAAGATTCACCGGGAACAACAGGAGGAAGCACGCCGGGCCGCGGGAATGGACTGGTCGGACAACGGCCTCGTGTTCACCACCCCCACCGGCAGCCCTCTCGAACCCGCCAACCTCACCCGCAGCTTCAGCAGACTCCTCAACCGGGCCGGGCTCCGCCGCATCCGGTTCCACGACCTACGGCACTCGACCGCCACCCTGCTTCTGGAACAGGGCGTCGACCTCGTCGTGATCAAGGAGTTGTTGGGTCACGCCCACATCGGCGTCACCGCCGGCGTCTACGCCCACGTACGCCTCCGCCTCCAACGCCAAGCCATCAACGCCCTCGGCAACGCACTCGATGCGACCGACGACGACCTTGGCGACCCACCCGCCGCAGCCGTCGTCCGCTGACGTTGCCGTCAGCGTTGCCGTCAAACGCCCGAGGGGCCTCGCCAGAATCGACTCTCGCGAGGCCCCTCTATTCCGCTGGAGCGCCAATGGATGACGCTAGAGCTAGGCCGAATCAGCCGCCATGCAAACCTGCCGGATTTGATGCACCACGCGAGCAATCTCACTTCATTCTCGCATTGCGCAACTTCTCGGATGCAGATTTGAGATTGACGAACAGTGCACGCCTTTCAGGCAAAGACGAACCCGCTGCCCGCTGCGCCCTCTCATACACCAGAGAGAAGTCGTGCCACGCCTCGTAAATCGATTTTGTACACTCCCGGAGCAGTGCGGAACATTCAGCTACTTGACGCATAGATAGCTCATGCTTTCCTTCCGCACCAATCCAACTGTTGAACCTGGCGTCCTCGGCGATGAATTCACCAACTAGTTCCACCAGATCGTTGCCGAGCATCTCGCTACTCAACATCAGAAGGACCAGGTTCGTGGCTGGCACTGCTGTTGGACCGGTGATTTCCGCCGGGGTTGGCCATCCCTCGGGCATCTCTTCCAGCCATGCCCACTCTTCAGGTACTGACATCATCTTCCCCTGTCACCCGGCATTGTGTCGCCGGATCAAGTACTTCGTCAGCTCAATGGATGACGACATATCCGGGAGATCTGTGACCCCTCCTGCGCGTAGAACTTCAGCACGGTACGTAACACAACTTCGACTGTCGACGTTGTAGCGCCCAAGATTCCTCCCCAAAGTCACTTCCTGGAAGGCTAGAGCGCCTCCCGGGTTTGGCAATGGAATCCGCACCCTGATCGTAGTGGGCGCGTGCGGCTCCGTGCGAATCGCGGGCACTGCATCCGTACCGGGGACGCCTACTTGTTCGGTATGCAGCGCCTCATCCGCTGTCTCAACCTTCACGGTCGCGTGCTTTTCCACCGGGTCCAAGTAGACCGTGGCCGTTCCTTCTCCGCAATTGTGAACCAGGACCGGAGTGGCTCCCGCCAACACATAGTACGTGTGGAGGTCCCCGACCGTGAGGTCGTAGGTGGTCTGGTGCTGGTGAAAGTTGTGAACCTTCGTCACCGTCACCGTTGTGCCGGTCTCGGTGCGGAGTTTTGTACCGGCGGTGAGGTCGTGGGCGTCGGTCCAGCGGTGGCGCGTTGCGTCCCAGAAGGGGTGGTGCCAAGTGGTGGTGAGGGTGTGGGATGTGGATTCGTCGCTGTGGGTCTTGTGCGGCGGCCCACGTACGGGGACCGTGTCCAATGCCAGAGTCGTGAAGTCCTTGTCCGTCCTGGTGACGATGACACGCTGGACTTTTTCCGGCGCGGTGACGCCCGTCTGCGGGTCCGTGGCCAGGACGGTATCGCCGACCTTGACCTTGCTGATCGGTCTGGAAGAACCGTTGGCCAGGCGTACCGCCGTTCCGGGTATGAAGCTGTGGGCCACGCAGCCAGCGGCGTCTTCAGCCGCGTCGGCCCCAGCGCTCTCCGCCTTGCCCGCCTCCGCAAAAAGGCGTTCAGATGCGACGGCGTCCTCGGCTACCTTCGCTGCCTCTTCCGCGTCCTTGACCGCGGTGTAGGCACGGTCCAGGGAGCGCCAGACCTTGAAAGCTTCTACGCCCACCTTCACGGCCTTGAAGATCTTGCCCCAAGGGACGGCGGTCAGGGCGGTGTTGATGCAGCCCATGACGTCGCCCTTGGTGAAGCAGTTGTAGGCGTCAGTCAGGCCGATGACGTCTGCAACGAGGCTGAGTAGGCGGTGTTTGAAGCCTGATGCCTGCTTCTTGGCAGCGGCGACGGCGGCATCGGCGGTGGCCTTCTGCCGCTCGAGGGCGCGCTCCTGCACCCGGGTGTCGGATGCGCTGGTGCTGATCTCTGCCTTGTACTGCTTGCCGTACGCCTTGGTGTTGTTGACGGTGCTGCCCGAGCCGGCGTAGTCGGTCAGGGCCGGCGCGTGCGGGTTGGTGTCGGTGGGTGTGCGGTTGGGGCAGTTGGGGGTGTCACAGTCGGCTTCCGCACAGCTTCCGGAGGGGTCGGGAGTGGTGACCGGGGTGTCGTCTGCGTAGTCGTAGGCGTTCCAGGACTGCGGCGAACCCGTGTCGAGCAGAGGACCGCGGTCCAGGTTTCGGACGGGTCTCGCGCTTCGCCGAAGGGCTTGTACTGGCGGCGCACCACCTGCTGGGTCTGGGAGTCGATCGCCAGAGTGCCGGTGCCCTGGCGGTCGGGAATCAGGTAGGTGAACTTGCCGTCGGAGGAGTGCGTGGCCACGATCTCGCCGGCGACGGAGATGCAACGGACTCCGTCGGCGCTGGTGGCGTCCTTCTTGCGGGTGATCTCCTACTGGTGTCGTCGGCGGAGCCTGCCGAGGACAGTTCGGAGAGGTTGCTCTCGTCGGCGTAGTGGAGGGTCTCGGTGCTGGCTCGGGTAGTGCGGGTGAGGGCGTTGCCGTCCTCGTCGTAGGTGTAGGCGTTGGTGGTGTTGGACGCGGGGTCGCCCGGTGTCACCTTGTCCACCTGGGCCACGGCGTGGGCCGGTCCCTTGCCCGCGTCGTACGGCGTGTAGGTGGCGGTCGTGTCGTGGGAGGTGTCACCCGACGGGGCGTGGTCCACCTGCTGGGGGCGGGCGCCCGTGGCGTCGTAGCTCCAGCTCTGCCAGTACGGGGGGGGGGGCCGCGCTGACGCGCCATTGATGCGTATGGCTGGGGCCGTGCCGGTGCCGGCACGGCCCCAGCCATACGCGGAGCACTGAAGATTCAGACAAGACAGACGCCGCGCCATGTCCCGTTCGCTCAAATGACCTCCAGCTGGTTCTGCGATCGCAATTTGTCCAGCCCCATGTGCAGCTTGTCCTCGGCCCGGCCTCGTGCACGCCATGCGGCCAGGTGCCGCCCTAAATGGCCGCCTGCGGCAGGGAGTTGGCGCTCGGTGTGGAGAAAGTCGAGCTGTCGATCCCCGGGGGGCCGGACCGTCTCGCAGCTTCACGCTGCCGGCTTTCCATTGCCTTGGTGCCGCGGCGAACGTCAGATCCGAAGCCAGGCTCTTGATGGCTCGTCAACCGACCCCTCAGGCAGGCAGTTCAGTGATGCTGAGGGCGAAGTCCAGGTTCCCCACTCCGTGGTTGGCGAGGCCAACCGTGACCACGCCCGCTCCCTCCAGCCAGTGCGCCATGTTCAGGGCGCCGACGTCCAGTGGGCGCATGCCGAGGGTCTTGATGAATGCCTTCACGTCGGCCTTGGCCTGCGCGTTGTCGCCGGCGATGAAGACGTCGGGCCGTCCCTTCTCCAGGACGTGGCGGAAGATGGTGTTGAACGCCTTCACCACGTGGGCGCCGGCGGGGGCCACCTTGGCGACTCGCTGCGCGATAGAGGTCTCCTCGCTGTGGGCCAGCCCGTCGAACGTGGCATTGAAGGGGTTGCTGATGTCGACGATGGCCTTGCCCGCGAGAGCGTCTCCGTACTGGGTGACGGTCGGCACGACACCGTCGTACAACAGGGCCAGGATGACGATGTCCCCGGCCGGGGCGGTGCCCCACTCCCCCGTTGTGGCGCCGTCGCCGAGAGCCTTGGCCAGGTCGGTGGCCTTGGACTCATCCCGGCCCATGACCTCGACGGTGTTGCCGCCCGCTATCGCCCGCGCGCCGATGGTGCGGGCCATGTTCCCGGTGCCGATGATGCTGATGCTGATGCTGCTCATGAAGTGTCCCTCCTTGGTTGCCAGTTGGGTGTTTCAGATGGCGGTGGTGCCGCCGTCGACGACGAGTTCCTGGCCGTTGAGGTAGCTGGAGTCGTCGGAGGCGAGGAAGAGGGCGGCGGTGGCGATCTCGTCCGGGCGGCCCATCTTTCCGCGGGGGATGAGGGACTCGAACTGCCGCATGGTGTCCTCGTCGAAGAGTTCTTCCTGCTTGGCGGTGGCGACCTGACCCGGCGTCAGGACGTTGACGCGGATGCGGCGGTCCTTGAGCTCGTTGAGCCAGACCCGGGCCCATGCCTGCTGGACGGCCTTGCTGCCGGCGTAGACGCTCCAGCCGGGAAAGGCGCCGAGGGACGCGTTGGAGCCGGTCATGAGGATGGAGCCGCCGTCATTGAAGAGCGGGAGGGCCTTCTGGACGGTGAACAGGGTGCCGCGGGCATTGAGCCCGAACCACGTGTCGAACTGGGCCTCGGTGATCTCGCCGAGCGGGGCGGGCTCGCCGCCGCCGGCGCTGGCCCACAGCACGTCGAGGCTTCCCTTCTCCCGCTTGACGGTGTCGAACAGACGGTCCAGGTCGTCCAGGTCGGCGGCGTCGCCCTGGACGCCGGTGACATTGCGGCCGATCTGCTGTACGGCCTGGTCAAGGGCGTCCTTGCGGCGGCCGGTGATAAAGACGTGCGCCCCCTCCTCGACGAAGAGTTTCGCGCCGGCCAGCGCCATGCCGTCGGTGGCGCCCGTGATGACCGCGACCTTGCCTTCGAGCTTTCCCATGGTCATTTCCTTGAGTCGGTTATGCCGTACGTACCTGGGGCGAGGACGTTAAGTACACCGCCCTGTGTGCTTACGGTACGGGCTGGGCGGCCGACGCGCAAACTATGTACACCGGCCGTTACCCGACTGCGGTACGATCGACCTATGACGGATCTGGAGAAGGGCCCCACGGGTCGGCGCCGCGGCCGCGGCGCCCGCGAGCGCATCCTCAGCGCGTCTCAGCAGCTGTTTCGCGAGCAGGGCATCAACCGCACCGGCATGGACCAGCTGTGCGCGGCCGCACAGGTGTCCAAGCGCACCGCCTACCAGCACTTCACCAACAAGGACGAGCTCGTCGCCGAGTACCTGCGCCGGTTCGACCCTTCCGTCCTGTCCAACGTGTTCGACCGCACCGATCTAGCCCCCCGCGAACGGCTCCTCGCCGCCTTCGACGTTCCCCCCACCACCCCTCTGTGCCCCTACATCGCCGCCAGCGTCGAACTCCACGACCCCCAGCACCCCGCATCCCAGTACGCCCACGACTACAAGAAGGCCGTCGCTGCCCGGCTCGCCGACACCGCCCGCGAGGCCGGCGCCACCGACCCCGAACAGCTCGGCGAGCAGCTCGCACTGCTCATCGACGGCGCCGCCGCCCGCACCCGGGTCCTCAACGCCGACGCCTTCCCCACCGCCGCCGCGATCGCCGCCGTCCTGATCGACAACGCCCTCCCGGACACAGCGGGCGATCACCGGGAACGGGCGGAAGCGTCCAGCTGACCCGGCCCACTGCCCGCGCCGGGCGCGCTGCCACTGGGTACCGCGGTGACACGTCCGGGGCCGCCCCTCCCAAGCGGCCCTGCACTCCGGCAGACGAAGCCCTGATCTTCGTTGCGCGCGCTCGCACTCCATGCTTGGCTCGCCCGATGAACCTTCTGCTGACGTCCAGCGGCCTGCGCAACGAGACCTTGCTCGATGCGCTGCGGGACATGCTGGGAAAGCCGTTCGGATCTGCGAACGTCGTGTACGTGCCCACCGCATCACTCGCCGAGCCCGGCGACCACGGATGGGTCGTGGAACACATGAACAGGCTGCACCGCCTCGGCTGGCGCCAGTTCGACATCCTGGAACTCAACGGCCTGCCGCGCCAGTTGGTGCTCGACCGGCTACTGAACGCCGACGTCGTCTACGTCGAGGGCGGCAACCACTACCATCTCGCCCGCAGCATCACGGGCAACAACCTGGCCGACGGCCTCCTCGAAGCGCTGGAGGAGCGGGTCTATGTGGGTGTCAGCGCCGGATCAATGATCTTCAGCCGTCATCTCACCGCGCACTCCGCCGACGTCATCGGAGACACCCCTGACCTCCATGTGCTCGGCGCGACCACCCTGGAGCCGCCGCTCGGCCTCTTCGACTGGTACCTCAAACCCCACCTCGGCTCGCCGGACTTCCCCGAACGGGACGACGCCTGGGCCGACCGCATCGCCGCCCGCGCCGACTTCCCCATCTACTTCATCGACGACGACACCGCCATCCACATCAAGGACGGCACGCTGAACGTCCTCTCCGAAGGCCGCTGGCGCTTCCACCCCTGACCCCACACGTAGCCGTAGCCCCCGACATACGCCTGCTGGTCGAGAGGAGTTGTTGAGTGGCCCCGTTAGGCGGACCCGTTCTGCGTACCCGGAGGCTGCTGATGGAGCCGATACGCCGGGACGACAGCGAAGACCTCTTCGAAGCTGTGGTGAGTCAGGAAAGCGTCATGCGATGGCTGGCGACCGGCTGAGCGGACAGCCGGTCTGCGGCCGAGGCCATGTGCGACGATCAGGTTGCCCACTCGACCAGACACGGGTATGGCGACTTCGCGGTCAGGGATGCCTCAACACATGCGTTTCTCAGCCAGGTGGGACTGCGAAATCGGCCCCGTTTCGGCGTCGACCTCGGCTTCGCCCTGCACCCACGCGCCCAGGGCCGTGGAATCGCCGGCGAAGCAGGCCGCGCATGCCAGGACCTGGCGTTTCGTCGCCTGTCACTCCCCGCCGTCTACGCATTCGTCCTGCCCGGCAACGAAGCCTCGATCGCGGTCCTACGCCGCCTGGGCGCCCAAGCCGACGGAACGGTCCAGTCCAGTGGCCTGCACTGCCTGCGTTACGTGTTTGGCCCCACCTCCACAACTGCCGCGGAGCGTACGGTCGACGACGGTGGCGCCCACCTCCAACTGGTCCATGCAGCGGGCACTGGTTCTTCCAATGACCAAACCGCACTCAGCCAAGGACCGCCCGACCCCTTCGGGTCCAACGTCCTCGGACTAGTACGAGTCGACAGACAGCACACCCTCGCCCGGACGGTAATCAGCGTGGCAGTCGAACACGCACGAGCAGCCGGCGCCGAGACAGTGATCGTGCCCTGCCACCCCGACCTCGTCCCGCGCGAGTAGGTGGCAGTCGCTCGGCGCTCATCCGTTGAACACCCTGGTCCGGCGCTACGTATCGTCACCATGGGTGGCACTGTGTCGCCCGGTGCACCACCAAGGAAGCGATCGCCGAGGGTGTCAGCGGTGTGCGACAGGCACGGCGCTGAGAGAAAGGGCCGAACAATCAAAGCGAATGCGAGCCGTTCCGTCGACAGCGCCCCCCACTTACCCATCCAAGCGAGGCACGAGAGCAGGAAGCGCGAAGTGCCCGTTCGGCAGCACGTGAAAGGGCTTGATGGTCTTCGGGGCCTGGCGGCAATGTACGTGGTTTTGTTCCATTGCTGGTTGTTGGCCTTTCCTGGTTACCCGCACAGCTCGGCTCCCCCATGGCTCAAAGAGCTGATGTTCGGGCGTATCGCCGTCGTCTTCTTCCTGGTTCTTTCCGGCTTCTCCCTGGCGATGTCCCCAGCACGTAACGGCTGGCAAATCGGTGGCATCAAGGAGTTCCTGCGTCGACGCGCATGGCGCATCCTGCCCCCGTACTGGGCGGCACTGGCGATGAGTTTGCTCATTGCCCGGTTTGTGGTGCAGGCATCACGCTACGGGCCGCCTACCGAAAAAACCCTCCTGGTGTACGGTCTCGTCATCCAGGACATGTTCACCGCGCCGACTCCGAACGGTGCGTTCTGGTCGATCAGCGTAGAAGCGGGGCTCTATCTCGTGTTCCCGCTGCTCCTGTTTGCTCTACGGCGTCTCGGCGCAACGGTCCTGGTTGCCGGCGTGGCGATCGTCGTGGTTGCAGGCGGATCGATGGCAGCGCAGGGGACTCCCGTAGAAGGCAACACTTGGCTTACCCCGCATCTGGCCCCGGTGTTCGTCGCCGGTATGGCGGGTGCGGGAATTGTCGTCGCGGCAGACAGGATTCAGCGCCTGCCTTGGCATTGGTTTGCCGCCGCGGCCGCGCTACCCGTCCTGGTTCTCGTCGCCGCTAAGGGGTCTGTATGGACAGTGAACCACTACTTCTGGGTGGACCTTGCTGTTGCTCCCGCCATGACGATGCTGCTTGCCTCGGTTGCGACAGGAAGGCCGCGACTTCTCATATGGCTGCTGAGCACGCGTTCCATTCACGGCCTCGGCAATATTTCGTACAGCCTTTACCTCATCCATCTGCCGATCGTCATGATCGTCATTCGGCGCATCGCCCCTCACTTCGTTTCGCCGGGGCTGCCTACATTCTGGTTCACGCTCATGGTGACGCTGCCTGTTTCGGTCCTCGGGGCGTGGGTGTTCGCTCAGGTATTTGAACTTCCGTTCAAGCGGAACCGGTCCTGGAAGTCCTTGATCTCATTGGACCGTTCCTGCCGGACCGAGATGCCGGCGAGCAACTGCCGACTGACCGTCGAACGGCAGCCCGGCGCACGCCGACGATGCCAGGGACGTCTTGCGCCGCGAGGATCGGCAGCGCAGGGCGGACACAGCAAGTACCCAGTACGTGACGGGTGTTGCCATGTCGAAGGCCGCGCCACCGCCTACCGGCGGTGATCAGGCGGCGCCGTCAGCCCGTCGCAGCGGCCTTCTGGCCGGACGGGGTGACGGCGTACCACTGATCGTCCTTGCCCTGGCCGTTCATCTGTCCGGCCGCCGTGTCGCCGATGTACCGGTACAGCGGCCAGCCGGCGAGGGTGAGTTGCTTCATGCCGTTGCGGTGGACCGTGCCGATGAGGCCCTTCGCAATCCTCTTGGCCTGTATCGACTGTGTTGAATCCTGCAGTATGACGGGCAGCCAGGTCTTCGTACACGCACCGGAGCATGTCCACTTGGACGGCGTGGCTTGGTCCTTGTCGTAGCGGTAGAGCGTCATCCCCTTGTCGTCGGTGACCACGCTGCCCGTTCCGTTCGCCGCCCTGGCCACCAGCATGGTGGCCGTGGACAGGTCTCCGCTCCCGGACGTCCCGGCGCCGGTCGGCGAGGCGGGGGCCGCGGCATTCGATGTCGCCGTGTCGACCGGGGCAGTACTGCTGGGGCCTGTGCCCGACGCCATGTCGTTCGAGGAGCCACACGCCCCCAAGACAAAGGCGGAGGCAAGCCCCACGACCGAGGCGAGGACAATGCGCTGCGGAATCACCAGATTTCCCTTCGCCGGGAGCGTCGCTCTACTTGCTCCCTTGGTACGTCCGGTGGCTCCAGCCCTCTCAACCACAGGCAACACATGGCGCAGCCTTGACCATTGCCGCGCTCGCCTGCCGGTCGTCCGCCCGCCGCGAGACAAGATCAGGACTTGTCGCCGCGCCCCGGCCCCGCACTCGGCCCCGACCTCGAACCCGGTTCCCGCGAGAGCCACAGGTCCCGGTTGCCGGCGATCAACACGCGCCCGTCCGCGAGAGTGACCGCCGTTGTCGGGGGGTCCTCGCTGCAGCCGAGGCTGCCACGCTTGAAGCCCGTCGGCGTCCCATTGCCGACCCAGACGGAAGCGCACCACACTGTGCGGGAGTCGGGCTTGGACTTGGGGCGCGCGGCGGAGCCGACCAGGACCAGGCGGCCCGCGGAGTCGACGGTCGCGGCCGTGATCTCGCCGGTGCCCATGGCCGATGTGTCCATCCGGGTCCAATGGGTGCCGTCCCGGCTGGTGAGAACCAGCGGGAGGGAATCGTAGAAGGCGCCGGCCTTGGCCCGGCCGCCCACGGCGAACCAGTGGCCCGACGCGTACAGGACGCGGCTCACCTGTGTGCCGGGAGGTGTCCGGGTGACTTCGCCGGACGTCCAGTGCGCGCCGCCGTCCGCGCTGCGCCAGAACGGTATCGTGCCCGAGGAGTGGAAGTCGTAGGCGTTGGTCGCTGCCGCGCCGAAGGCGACGATCTCCTTGCCGTGGACACCGAAGTCGCCTACGGGTGTTGCTGGTTGGCCACCGTTGATCGTCGGCAGCGGCACGCTACGTACGGTGGTGCCCGCGTCGTCGGACGCGAACACGTACGGAGTCTCCACCTGGTTCACGGTCTGGCCGCCACCGATGAGCAGGCGCGAGCCGACCTTCACCGCGGTGTTCACCGAGGCGTCGTCCGCGGTCTCCTGCTCGGGGTGGGTGTTGAACGTCAGCGGCAGCGTGGCGAGCCGGACCTGTTCGCCGTCCGGCGTCCGGCGGGTCAACGCGACTCCGACACCGATCAGCGAACCGTCGCCCCACGGCACCACCACGTCGCCCGGCAGACCGCCACCGAGCCAGCCGGTGCGCATGGAATACGGCACGTCGCTCTCGTCGTCCGCGCCCGGCTTGGGAGTGATCGACAGCTTCGTACAGCCTTTGGAACCAGTCCAGTTGACGTTCACATAGTGGTACCCGTTGGCGAACGTCCCCTCTCCCAGGACGCAGTCGCCCAGCGGCACCAGCTGGCGCAGACCCTCACGGGGCGCCACGTACCCCTTGTCGTGCGGGCCGGTCACCGCTGGGTAGTCCACGGCGCCCGCGTAGCTCTTGAACCCGACCGCTGCCGCGCTCGCACCGTCCGTGCCGGTGTCCCCTGCCTTGATCGTGCCGCAACCGACCAGTGCCAGGGCCGCGCCGGCCACCATGCTCGCGACGACGGCGAGCTTCCCCCCGCGTGATCTCATGCCGTCACGCTACTCAACTCGCACGTCGGCTGCTGGAGGAGGTCGGGTCGTTGCGAGCGACGGTGCGTGCCCTGCGAGCCACGAGTTCAAGCCACCTCCACCCAGCGATGAACCAACCCGCCCGCCCCCGGCGTCACTTTCCGAGACCGCACGTTCTTCGGGGGAGTAAGAATGCTGCGAATTCATTTCGCAAGCGAGGACATCGGGCGCGTCCGCTTCGCCGCTGCGCCGGTGCCTGCCTGGGAGATGCTGCTGAGTCTGCACGCCCTGCGCGGGCGGGCCGACCACGGCGTCTTCGGACCGTGGCGCGACAGAACACGGCGCATGCTGGACCCTTCGGCTGGGCTGTTGCTGCGTCTTGCCCCGCCGAGGGGCTATTCCCCAGACTTCCTGACTCCGGCGGCCGACCACGACATCGATTCCCTCGTGGACACCGTGCAGGGCACTGCTCGCGGCCGGTTGCGCGCGGATCTCGGGCTCCTGGCCGCGCAAGGCGGCCCAGCGGGCTGGATGCGCCCTCTGGCCGACGGTGACACCACGGCCCTGCGGCGCGTGGGCAACGCGATGTTCCGTTACTACCAGCGTGCACTGTCGCCGGTCTGGGACCTCATCCAAACCGTGGTCACGGCCGAGCGTGCAGCCCGGGTGGCCGACCTGATCGACGGTGGTGTGGAGCGGATGCTGAGCAGGCTGCATCCGCAGATCCGCTGGGAGCCGCCAGTGCTGTCGGTGGCGTATCCCGTACGCCGCGAATTGCGCCTCGGCGGGCGTGGGTTACTGCTGGTGCCTTCGTACTTCTGCTGGGCGCGCCCCATCGCGCTGCACGACTCGGGTCTGGATCCCGTGCTGGTCTATCCCGCCAACCGCGGCCTGCAGCGGCTGGTGCCGGCGTCGGACACGGCTGACAGTGGCTCCTTGGCTCAGCTGCTCGGCGCCACACGCGCCGCTGTTCTGCAGGAGATTGGGAGTGCCGAGGGTGTCACCGGCCGAGATCTCGTCCGCCGTCTTCGGATTTCGCCCGCGTCGGTCAGCGAACACGCCTCCGTACTGCGACGGGCCGGCTTCGTCGCCAGCCACCGGACCGCCAACACGGTGTGGCACATGCCGACCCCGCTGGGCCGGACCGTTCTCGAGGGTGGCGCCGGCGGCCGGGCTCAGCGGGCGTAGCAGCCCTGCGCGACCCTGAATCCCGTATCCCCTGCCTGCACCTTGCCAATGTCAAGGCTTCGGTGAGCGACACCCAGGTCTTTCGGCTGAGTCCGAAGCGGCGTGCGCCAGTTGAGCGTGTCGTGCAGGCTGAGTCGCGACCACCACACTCCGACCAGTCGATACGTGTGCGCGGGATGCGGCATGCTTCGCATTCGCGCGGCGTGACCGTACCGACACGTCACAGGGGGAACACCATGCGGGCATCCGCGCGCAGGATCTCGGCACTCGTCACCACCGGACTGTCCCTGGCTGCGCTGGCCACCCTCTCCACCGGCACCGCGCAAGCGGCCAATCCCTGCTGGTGGGGCGACGGCGGCCAGCACATGTACTGCAACAACGTCGTCGGAGCCACGGTGTACGCCGAGCCCAACACGAGCCATCCAGTCGGCACGATGTACTCGAACCCGAGCTGGTTCGAATGCCGCACCGACAGCGGCGCCTACGTCGGCGGCCCGCACCCGTACCGGTGGGAGTACACGGAGGCGGACAACGGGCAGTGGGGATACATGAAGGACACCGACATCTACAGCGAGACGGACCCGCTGACCGAGTACATCGGCAACGGCATCCCGCAACCCTGCTGACGTGCCGCTGCTCCGACCGGCCGACAGGCCATCATCACGACCGGCCACCATCACGACTGACCGAACTGACCGGACACCATCCAACAACGGGGAAGGAACCATCGGCATGGGACTGAAGACGAAGGTGCTCGCCACCGCCGGCGCGGGTGCCATCACCGCAGGTCTGCTCCTGGGCGGGGCGGCGGGGGCCCAAGCGGCGGCCGCCGGGCTGCCGTACGCCGTCACCGCGTACGAGAACGTCAACGTACGCTCGGGACCGTCCACCGCGTACTCCATCACCGGCCACGTGGCGGCCGACGAGGTGCGCGGGGCGTCCTGCTGGAAGCACGGGCAGACGATCAAGGACAACGGCTACACCAACGACGTCTGGGTCCGTCTGGCGGAGGGTTACGTCAGCGCGGTCTACCTCAAGGGGGACCAGTACGGCGGGTTGCCGGCGTCGGCGACCTGCTGACCGCGTCGTAGTCCGTCGGGGAGGGCTGGGGGCCGCACGGCTCCCAGCCCTCCCCCACGTCCCAGCCCTCCCCCACGTCCTCCCCCTCCCCCACGGCCTCCTGCGTCGTTGATGGAGGAGCCGGCGGTCGCCGCCGGGACCCGCCGACTGGACCGGTGGCGACCGCCGCCCCAACTCGGCCTGGTCCGGGTCGAGTTGCCAGAGCGGTTACCCGGATCCGTCAGCCTCAAGCATGCCATCTCGTCGGGGGGCCGGCTGCGGGGGCGGACCTGTTTCGAAGAACCCCCTCCTCCCGGTCCCGCCCGCCGCCCGTATCGCCGCGCGGTCGGCCCAGGCCGACGCTCCTCCCTGGCGGGTCAGTGGTCTTCCTGCTCCACGAGGTCGCCCGTGGGCTGCCCGGCCTCGTGCCGCATGAGCACCTTGAGCAGTTCCGAGACGGTGGCCGGCACATCGGCGGGATGGCGCAGCACTCTGTCCTGGGCGATGCGGTACACGTTCGAGCGGCCTTCCCTGCTATGGGTGAGGTATCCGCCCTGTTCCAGGTCGGCGATGATCTTCTGCACGGCCCGCTCGGTGAGTCGGCAGCGCGCGGCGATGTCGCGGACACGGGTGGTGTGGTCCTCGGCGATGGCCGCCAGGACCCGGGAGTGGTTGGTCAGGAAGGTCCAACCTGCATGCGATTCCGGCACTCGATCCATCGCCCCAGCATAGGGCTTCCGATTCACGCATTCAAAAAGACGAACAATTTTTCATGTGTTTGTTGACGTGAAACGCCGACGGAGTGATGCTGGGGTAGCCGAAAGCCGACCGCGCCGGGAGCGACGATGTGTCCTCACCCGCCCACCCCTCCGGGGGACAGGGCCCGCCCTGCCTGCCCCACCGCAGCCGAGCACTCATCGACATCGATGACGCTGCACGTCGATGCCGCCGGGGACCGGTTCGTGGTGACCGTCCGCGGCGAACTGGACCTGGACAGCGATCCGCTCCTGCAGCAGACGCTCAACAAGGCCCTCGACCGCGCCGCCGGCGGCTTGGAACTGGACCTCGCCGACGTCGGCTTCTGCGACTGCTCCGCCCTCAACGTCCTGCTGGACGTGCGTTCCCGCGCCCGCCTGGCAGGCAAGCAGGTCATCCTGCGCGCCACCAGCCGCGCCGTGCAACGCCTGCTCACCCTCACCGGCACCCTCCCCCTCTTCACCCCGGAGCACGCCGGAGCCGACAACCGCCCGGTCCCCACACAGGCGGCCACGGCCCGGACACCAGCGCTGCCCGCCCCGGCCACACGGCACACACTCTGCGCAGCACACGCGGCGAACTCGGCGCGATCTCATCCGTCGACCGAACCCGCCGAGCCGTCCCACGCCAGCCTCACCCGGGAGAACGCACAACTGCACCGCGCCATGCAGACCCGCGCGCCCATCGACCTGGCCAGAGGCATGCTCATGGCGTCTTTCCACCTCACCCCCGAGCAGGCCTGGCAGGTACTGGTGACCACCTCCCAGCACAGCAACACCAAACTGCACCGGATAGCCGAAGCCCTGCTGCACAGCGCCGACGGTCACACCCCCCTGCCCGAGCCCCTCGCCGCCCACCTGGCCGGCGCCGTACAAACCCACAGCGCTCCGGCCGGACCGAGCAGCCACATCACAAGTCGTCAGACACGCATCTGATCGTGCGTCGGATACAGGGGTCGTGATCAGGGTGGGGTCTGCCGCCTGGAGTCTGCCGCCCCGGGCAGCCGCCCAGGGACGAAGGCCCTCCCCCGCGAACCCGCTGCGATGCACGACAGGCCCGGCGCCGCAAAGGCGCCGGGCCTTCCCTACCTGCATCGCCAGAGCCGCACCGACCCGCACGCCTGGTGCGGGGCCGTCGCCCGCTCGGCCACCCGTAGCGACGCGCCGCCACCCGCTTACGCTGCCGGGGTGAGTTCGGCGCGGCCGAACAGCAGGGCGTAGCCGGAAGGGAGTTGGCGCAGGATACGGGTGATCAGGTCGGGGCCGGCGTAGGCGGCGACGGCGCAGAAGACGGAGCCGGTGTCCCAGCGGGTGGTGGCCAGGGAGGCGCCGGCGCGGGTGGCGAGGTCCTTGACGAAGGCCCAGCCGGTCAGCGGCTGCGTGTCGGGGATCTGCGTGGTCAGCACGCGCGCGGCCTCCACGGGCAGGCAGCGCGCCAGGTCGACGCGTTCGTCGCCGGTCACCTGGCGCCCCAGTCCCGCAAGGACCAGACGGACGGCTTCCTCGGCCCTCTCGCGGGTGGGATAGGCGCCCTCGTAACGGACTTTCTCCAGCATCTGCTCGTAGGCCGTCCCGTACGACTGCCCGTACGACTGCTGGGACGGTGCATGCGGGTCGGTGATCACGGGAGTGGTTGCCTTTCTTGCTGTAGCCGGTGCCCGGGCACCGGGTGAGGAGTGAAGTGATCGGATGGGCTGGGGCAGCCGAAGAGCCGGTTGCGGGGCTGCGGGGAGCTGGGCCGGATCCAGGTACGGCAGGTCCCGACCGCATTCGCCGGCGTGACCGATGAACGCAACCCACCGCACGACCGCCACGACCGCCCCGTCTTCTTCGGGCTGCACACGAGGGTGCGGAGGGCGGGGCGAGGGAGGAGATCCGTTGTCCGCCCTCCGCGCACGTACGGCCGTATCAGCCGGAGATTTCCTTGCGGCCGGAACCGGTGCCGATGGCGATCTTGCGGGGCTTGGCGCGCTCGACGATCGGGATGCGCAGGGTGAGCACGCCCGCTTCGTAGTCGGCCTGGATGCGCTCGGTGTCGAGGGTGTCGGCGAGCACGAGCTGGCGGGAGAAGACGCCCAGCGGCCGCTCGGACAGCTCCATCTTCACGTCGTCGGCCGTCGCCACCGGCCGCCGCTCGGCCTTGACGGTGAGCATGTTCCGCTCGACGTCGATGTCGATCGCGTCCGCGGTGACGCCGGGAAGGTCGAAGGCCACCACGTACGCGTCGCCCTCGCGGTAGGCATCCATCGGCATCGCCGACGGCCTCGACCAGGTGCCCGGACCCATCAGCTGCTGTGCCAGCCGGTCCAGCTCACGGAAGGGGTCAGTGCGCATCAACATCGTGAAAACACCTCCACAAGGTTCGGGCAGTTGCTGCCAATGCGCTCACTGACACCGTTGTAACATGTCATCCAATGGATGACAAACATGATGTCGTCCATGCGACGACAACACGAGGGAGGACCCCATGCCCGCAGCCGACCAGCCGTCCACGACAAGCACCGATGCCCACGCCCCGGCGTCGTTCCTTGCCGCTGCGGCGGCCCTGAACGCCATTGACGATGCCCTGCGCGACGCCCGGCAGGAGTCCAAGAACCTGCCGGACACCCCCGGTCCCGGGCCCGAGCAGGCGCTGGCCTCGCTGATGCTGCTGCGGCAGGTCCGCGAGCAGCTCGCCGGATGGGAAACCGGCCTGATCGAAACCGCACGCGAGGCGGGAGCCAGCTGGGCCGACCTCGCCCGCCCGCTCGGCGTCGCCAGTCGCCAGGCCGCCGAACGCCGCTATCTGCGCGGCCGTCCCGGCCCGGCCGGAACCACCGGCGAACAGCGCGTCCGGGCCACCCGCGATCGCCGCGCCGCCGAACGCACCACCGCCACCTGGGCCCGCCACAACGCAGCCGACCTGCGCCGCATCGCCGGCCAGATCACCGCCCTCACCGACCTGCCCAGCACGGCCCGTGTCCCGCTCACCCGGCTCCACGCAGCCCTGGCCCGCGACGACCCGGCCGAGCTCATCGGCCCCCTCAACGAAGCCCGCCCGCACCTGACCGCCACCCACCCCGACCTCGCCGCACAACTCGACTCCCTCACAGCGCCCTGAAACCGCGCGCGCCGCCCGACAGCACGCAAGAGGAACAGCTCGCGCTGCCCATACCGGTACGTCTTGGTCGTCTCTGTTCGTGGACAGTCCCGCGGCCGTCGCGTGCCCGCGATCTAAAGTGGAGCCTCCTCGCCGGCGGAGGGGCCGGCTTGCTCAGGGAACGGTGTTGATCGATGGTTACCGTCGCGTATCAGGGTGAGTTCGGCTCGAATTCGGCGGCGGCCACGCAGGACCTGTTTCCCGGCAGCACGGAGCTGCCGTGCACGAGTTTCGAGCAGGCACTGGACGCGGTGACGCTCGGCACCGCCGATCTGGCGGTGATTCCGGTTGACAACACCGCCGCCGGCCGGGTGGCGGACGTACACCATCTGCTGCCGGAGTCGGGCCTGTTCGTCATCGGCGAGTACTTCCTCGCCATCCACTTCGACCTCATGGCCGTACCGGGGGCGTCGCAGGCCGATGTCGAGTGCGTACGCAGCCATGTGCACGCACTGGGACAGTGCCGCAAGGTCCTGCGGGAGGGCGGCTGGCGCACGCTCGTTTCCGACGACACCGCCGGTGCCGCCCGCGAGGTGGCGGAGCTGGGCGACGTACGGCACGCGGCGCTCGCTCCACCCGCCGCGGCCCGGCAATACGGGCTGACCGTGCTGCGCTCGGGCGTCGAGGACGATCCCGACAACACCACACGCTTCGTGGTGCTGTCCCGCGAGGCCGATTTCGCGCCGGTCACGAACGCACCGACGATGACGAGTCTCTTCTTCGCCGTACGCAACATTCCCAGCGCTCTGTACAAGGCCCTGGGCGGTTTCGCGAGCAGTGCGGTGAACCTCACGAAGATCGAGAGCTATCAGTTGGGCGCCGGGTTCAACCCGAGTTGTTTCTACGTGGAGATCGAAGGGCATCCGGATCAGCCTCATGTGGCCCTCGCCCTACAGGAGTTGCGCTTCTTCTCCAGCGAGGTGCGGATCCTGGGCGTGTACCCGGCGCATCCGCACCGCATGAGGGAGCGGGTCGAGTCATGAGGGTACGCATCGGCTGAGCGCGGCGAGGCGCGTGCCGCGGCACGCGCGGGAGCACCGCCCTGGTGATCGGCAACCCGCCCTACGTGCTGCCGCGCCCGGCGCCCGACTTCGCCTTCGGCGCCCACCCCACCGGTTTCGTCGAACGCCGGCTGGCCACCCGCGTCCTGGACGCCTGACGGCAGCAGCACAGTGCCCTGCGCGTCCCATTGCGCCAGCAAGGACGAAGGAGGCGAGCACACATGACCGAGGACCCCACCCGCAAGCATCCCCGCCCCGAATTCCCCGCCCAGGACCAGCAACACCCGGGCTGGACCGGACCCATGGACCCTCCGCCGGATCACGGCGAGGACTCCTACGAAGGCAGTGGCCTCCTCAAGGACCGCAAGACGGTGGTGACCGGCGGTGACTCCGGCATCGGCCGGGCCGTCGCGCTCGCCTACGCCCGCGAGGGCGCCGACGTGCTGTTCAGCCACCTGCCGGACGAGGACAAGGACGCGGAGGAGACGATCGCCCTCGTCGAGGCCGCAGGGCGCAGGGCGGTCGCCGTGCCCTGCGACATCCGCACGGAGGACGCGTGCCGGCAACTGGTCGAACGCGCCGTCGACGAGTTCGGACGCATCGACGTCCTCGTCAACAACGCCGCCTATCAGATGTCGCAGCCGGACGGCATCCAGGCCATCTCCACAGAGCAGTTCGACCGTGTCGTACGCACGAACCTGTACGGCATGTTCTGGCTGTGCAAGATGGCTTTGCCGCACATTCCCGCAGGCGGCTCCATCATCAACTCCACGTCCGTGCAGGCCTACAAGCCCAGCCCGCACCTGCTGGACTACGCGATGACCAAGGGCGCCATCGTGACCTTCACACAGGGGCTCGCGCAGATGGTGGCCGGTGACGGCGTGCGCGTCAACGCCGTGGCGCCCGGGCCGGTATGGACGCCGTTGATCCCGGCGACGTTGCCCGACACGGCCGAGTTCGGAAAGCAGTCCCCGCTCGGGCGGCCTGCTCAGCCCGCCGAGATGGCACCCGCCTACGTCTTCCTCGCCTCGCCACGGGCGAGCTTCATCACGGCGGAGATCCTCAACGCCACCGGCGGCACCCCCCTGCCATGACGAGGGACACAGGCCGGCGGCGGTACCGGGCTCGATCGAGGGGTACCCGCCCCGCCTGCCCGTGATCAGCACGACGAGCGCTGGCAGGGCCCGTTGATATCCGAAGGAGGCGTTTCCATGAGCACAGTGAAGGAAGCGGTCGAGGTGGCAGTGCCCGTCCGTACCGCCTACAACCAGTGGACGCAGTTCGCGGAGTTCCCCAACTTCATGGACGGCGTCGAAGAGGTGACTCAGCTCGACGACACCCATGACCACTGGACCACCAAGATCGGCGGCGTGCGCCGCGAGTTCGACACCGAGATCGTGGACCAGCTCGCGGACGATAGGATCGCCTGGCGCACGGTCGGCGGCGACACCAAACAAATGGGCATGGTCCGCTTCCAGAGCCTGGACGACCTCCACACACGCGTGGAGCTCGTCATGGACGTCGAGTCGAGCGGACCAGCGGAAAAGGCCGCCGACATGCTCGGCATGCTGGACCGCCGGGTCAAGGGCGACATGCGGCGCTTCAAGGAGTTCATCGAATCGTGCGGCGACGAGTCCGGCTCGTGGCGCGGCCGCGTCACTCCGGGATGAGAACCCATCAGTGACGACGTGCGAATGCTCCCCACGGCTAAGACGCCACGCGTGTCACGGAGGGCGGCGGGTGGCGGCGCTGACCTCCCCAGGTACGCCGCCGCCACCCGCCGGCGTGGTGCATGTACCCAGGGGTCTGCTCCCTAGGCACTCGGAAGCGGCCGGCCGGCTGGTCGGTTGCCTTACAGCCTCACGGCCATCCTGGAGCGGAGCCGTCAGCGTAGGCTCCAACGTCTTGGCCTATGGGCCGGCCCCTGAGGTTCGTAACACGATCTTGCTGAGGCGCCCTGGTCCGGCAGGACCGACAGCGACCCGGCTTGGCAGCGCTTCCCGCTACAACGCACGCCACTCACCCAGGGGACTGGCCACCCAAACCCGGGTGAAGTCGTGAAGCAGACCCCACGCCCGATCGACATCCAGGACAAAGTCACCCGTGAACGCGGCGAGGTCGTTCATGATCGGAACTTCGACCTCGGCACTCGAGGACACGGTGCCGTCGCCTACGAGCAGAGACATCCGCTCGGTGTCGCTCATCAGATGGACGACCGCGTGATCATCTCGGAAGGCCAGGCTCAGCACAGGGAACTCGCTGGTCGGCGATCGAACCTCAACGTACCCCTGACCAACGGCACGCAGGTCATTGAAGCGGTCCGACAGATCCTTGAGCTCTGAACGCCTCTCCACCGGATGGAACAGCCCCGACTCCAGTGACGTCGCCGCCCACATCACGCTCATCCAGCACCTCTTCCCCGAACGTCCCTCTCACTCAGCTCAGACAACTGCTTCTGCAAAGGCACCGGTTCAGCCACGGCAGGCGAGGTACGATCGGCAATCTCGTAGCTGTCCGGTGTGAAAGTCCACTGCTGCAGAGTTCGCCGCAACTCGGACTCGGTCAACCACGTGTGCCAGGCCACCTCATCCGAGTCGGGGGCGACGATCTCCGGGAGTACGGCATCACACACCGCAAGCCAATGAGGGCTGAGCCCACCCCGGTTGAGGAACTTGAACCGAAACCGAACGGCCGCGTGCGTTCCCAGCTCCTCGCTGAGCTCGCGAGCAGCTGCCTCCTCGTAGCTCTCGCCGACTACGGCGGCGCCCCCGATTCCGAGTTCGTAGTGCCCTGGGAAACGAGACAGCTGCTCGGCACGCCGATGGACGAGAAAGCGGCCTTGCCCATCACGGCACACCACTACGGCAACTCGGTGCAGCCAGCCCTCCCGGACGGCTTCCCTTCGACTGATCACCCCCAGCACACGGTCCTGAACGTCGACGCGTTCCACGAGTTCATCCACGACCCACACGATCGCAGAAGCCACTGACACCGGCCCGTTCGGTCTGTTCGCCACGCAGATCAGCACGCAAACCGGCACGCAGATCGGCACTCAGGTCGGCACCGACAGCGGCGGGAGTGACGCCGCGAGCGGCAACAGCTACTTGTCCTCAACCTGCCCAAGTGGATTCCCACTTGCCGCCAATGCGTTCCGCGCCGTCTCCCACGCCGAGTCGCCGGGATGGAGGGCCGTGCGGAGGTAGGCGCAGGTGAGGTGCTGGACCGCAGCCACTCGTTCGGGGCTTTCGTCTGTTGTTTCGGCGACGTCGTAGCCAGAGACCCCGCCCAGCCCGTGCTCCGCATCGAAAAGAGTGAGCAGCGTCTTGGGCGAGGGGGCCAGGTGGTAAGGGTCGGCGTGCCAATCGGGGCCGCGAACTGTGAGGTGAGGGGAGGCGTCCTTGTCGCCGGCGACGACGAGGGCTGTCGGCGTACAAGCGAACGTGCACCACCTCGTACGGAT
>NZ_JAFJSY010000053.1 GCF_019857225.1 Streptomyces plumbidurans | reverse complement strand
GCCGACGACCAGGGCGAGGCCGATGATGGCGGGCAGCAGCCAGCTCAGGGAGGAGCCGGGGCCCGCGCCGACCAGGACGTCGAAGTCCTTGACCGTGTAGCCGGCGATCACCAGCAGGGCTACGGCCGCGAGCGCGGAGGTGGCCAGACGCCAGGACTGGGCGCGTGCGGCCCCGCGCCGGGCGAAGAAGACGATGACCGACACGGAGGCCGCCGCCATCAGCACGATCACGCCGAGCGCGCCGACGTTGCCGAACCAGGTGAACAGGTGCAGCACGGGCGCGGTCGGGTCCCCGGTGGGCTTGTCGTCGGCGATCGCGAAAATGATCACGACGACCGCCGCCACCGCCGTCTGCAGCAGGGACCCGGTGCCGGGGGCGCCGCTGGAGCCGGTGGTGCGGCCGAAGGTGCGCGGCAGCAGGCCCTCGCGGCCCATCGCGAAGGTGTACCGGGCGACGACGTTGTGGAAGCTGAGCATGGCCGCGAACATGCCGGTCACGAACAGCACGTGCAGGACGTCGGTGAAGGCCCCGCCGAGCCGGGACTCGGTCAGCGAGAAGAGCATCCCGGCGCTCTCCTTCTGCGCCACGCCGACGACCTGGGAGGGCCCCGCGGCCACGGTCAGCGCCCAGCTGCTCAGCGCGAAGAAGACGGCGACGCCGCCGACCGCGTAGAACATCACGCGCGGCACCAAAATGTGCGGCCGGCTGGTCTCCTCCGCGTACACGGGCGCCTGCTCGAAGCCGAGGAAGGCCGCGATGCAGAAGCACAGGGCGGTGCCCACGCCGGCGCCGCTGAGCGTGTCCGGGTTGAAGGCGTGCAGCGACAGCCCCTCCTTGGCGGGGTCGCCGATGGCCGCGACGTCGAAGATCACCACCAGGATCACCTCGACGACCAGCAGCACGCCCAGCACGCGGGCGTTGACGTCGATCTTCAGCCAGCCCAGCAGTCCGACGACGGCGAGGGCCACCAGCGCCGGTATCCACCACACGACCGTCATATCGGCGTACTTGTCGAAGAGCCCGGAGACCTCGAAGCCGAAGATGCCGTAGATGCCGACCTGCAGGGCGTTGTAGGCGACCAGCGCCACCAGGGCCGCACCCGCTCCGGCGGTTCCGCCGAGGCCGCGGGAGATGTACGCGTAGAAGGCGCCGGCGTTGTGGACGTGCCGGCTCATCTCGGCGTAGCCCACGCCGAACAGGATCAGGACCACGCCGAGGACGACGAAGAGCAGCGGCTGCCCGACGATCCCCATCACCGCGAACGTCGTGGGCATGACACCCGCGACCACCATGAGCGGGGCGGTGGCGGCGAGCACGGAGAGCAGCAGGCCCCCCGTGCCGAGGCGGTCGGCGCGCAGGGCACGCTCCTGCCCCAGATACGTACTGATGCCGTCGGAGCCGGCTCTGCTCGCGCTGGAACTGCCCGTGGTCATCGCGGGGACCGTCCTTCTGTCGGAGTCGGGAATCTCATGCCGTGCCGAGCGCGGTGGCGCGCGCGGCACGGAAGGCGGAGTGCGGATCGCGGTCCGGGTAGGACCACGGGGCGGGGGTGGCGTGCTCGCCGATGCGGTGGAAGAGGGCGGCGGCCTCGGCGCCGCGCCCCTCGCAGACCTTGGCGTGGGCGAGGAAGTTGAGGTCGACCAGGCGGCGCGGGTGGCCCTCGTGCTCCCACTCCAGCCACCAGTCGAAGGCGGCCTTCATCACCTGCCGAGCCCGGCGGCCGCTCCAGTGGCCCGAGGAGACGGGGTCCGGGGACGCGTGCCCGGCGGCGGCCAGCACGCGGTAGCGCTCGGCGTGGGCCACGACCGGCAGGATGGCGAGCGGGGAGTCGGCCGGTGCCTGCTCGGCCGCCCAGTTGGCGAAGTCGTAGACCTCGTGCAGCGGGTCGGCGCCCGCCTCGGCCTGCCGGTCGGCGAGCCGGGCGACCATCAGATGGTGCGCGTGGTGATGATCGGCGTGCCGGCTGCGGATCTGGTCGAAGAGGCGCGCGGTCTCCTCGTCCGTGCCCATGCTGCGCTCCAGCATCAGCAAGCCGAGCCACGGGGTGGGGTCGGCCGGTACGAGGTCGGCGGCCGCCCGGCAGGCCTCGCGGGCGCGGTCCGGCTTGTCCTTGCGGGCCAGGGCCCGCTGCACCTGCGCGAGTGCGAGCAGCACGGCGGCGTCGGCGGAGTCGGGCTCGGCGAGCAGCCAGTCGCGGGCCCAGGCGGCGCTGTAGGACTCCAGCGCCAGCACGGTGAACCGGTGGCCGCGGCGGTCCCAGTCGTCCCCCGTGTGCACGAGCAGCGATCGGGCGGCCTGCCACCGGCCCTGGGCCAACGCGGCGCGGGCCGCGACGAGTTCGGCGTCGTCCAGAGCCGCGTCGAGAGCCTGGGCCGCACGCTTGCGGCCCCGGCCGAGAGGTGGCGGGGGTGGAGACACCGCGGGAACTTCCTCACGCGACGCGGTGCGTCGCCCGATATCGAATTGCCGTCGACTGGTCACGCACAGCAAACCGGTCACCAACGGTTCACGTCAAGGGATGGTCAGGTGTTACACGGTTCAACTCCTGTGACTGGAGGGGCATTTAGTGATCAGTGGGCCCGTGGTCACCGCCGTGCGGCCGGTCACTGGTGTGGCGTACGCCATGGCGCCCGGGGCCAGGGCACCCCACCATGACCGAACGGCCACGTCGGCGCCGCACCCGCGTTTCGGGACCGCCCGGCGACGTGACGGAGTCGACGTCCGGATCCCCGCACTCCCGGGGGCACGGCGCCCGCCGGGAGGCTACAGTCACCCAAACGCACCCCGTGTCCCCAACGATCGAGGTACGCAGCGTGTCCGTTCTGGTTCTGATTCTCGCCGTGAGCGCGGCCTGCTGTCTGGGCTTCGGATTCGTGCTCCAGCAGAACGCGGCCCAGCGGGCACCACTGAGCGACTTCCTCTCGCCGCGCCTGCTGGTCGACCTGATGCAGGTGCCGCGCTGGCTGGGCGGCATCGCCTTCATGGTGGCCGGCATGGTGCTGGGCGCGATCGCGTTGTCCCTGGGCGAGATCTCCCTGGTCGAACCGCTGCTGGCCACGAACCTCCTGTTCGCGCTCGCGCTCTCCCGCAGGCAGACGAGACAACCGCTCGGCCGCCAGGGCTGGACGGGACTCGCGCTGCTCGCGGGCGGCGTCACCGCCTTCATCGTCGCGGGACAGCCGCGCGGCGGCAGCGCGATCAGCGACCCCTTCCGGCACTGGCTGATCATCGGCGCCATGACCGGCCTCGCCCTGCTGCTGACGACGTACGCGAAGCGCTCGCGCCTGAGCGCCGCCCCGGTCCTCCTCGCCCTCGCCGCGGGCCTCCTCTACGGCGTCCAGGACGCCCTGACCCGGGTCAGCGGCCAGCGCTTCTCCGAGGGCGGCCTGACCGAGCTGGTGACCACCTGGCAGCCGTACGGCGTCGCCGTCATCGGCGTCACCGGCCTGATCCTCGTGCAGAGTGCCTTCGAGACCGCTCCCCTGCGCATGTCGCTGCCCGCCCTCACCGCTGCCCAGCCGCTCGCCGGCATCCTGTGCGGGGTGGGCTTCCTCGGCGACCGGCTGCGCACCGACACCGGCGCCCTCGCCTGGGAGGCGGCGGGCCTCGCGGCGATCGTCGGCGGCATCGTCCTGCTCGGTCTGCACCCGTGCATGCCGAGCGGCGCCGTCAAGCCCCAGCGGGTACGGGACCTGCAGCCGAACTGACGCCGTCCTGCTTGGATGGCCGTATGACGAGCCCCGCAGACGAGATCCTCGACATCGTCGACGAGAACGACCAGGTCGTCCGGCAGGCCCCGCGCGGCGAGGCCTACGCCGAGGGCCTGCGGCACCGCTGCGTCTTCATCGAGGCCACGGACGCGCAGGGCCGCCTCTTCGTCCACCGCCGCACCCCCGTCAAGCTGGTCTTCCCCTCCCTCTACGACATGTTCGTCGGCGGTGTGGTCGGCGCGGGCGAGTCCTACGACGAGGCGGCGCTGCGCGAGGCCGAGGAGGAGCTCGGCGTCTCCGGTCTGCCGAAGCCGCGGTTCCTCTTCAAGTTCCTCTACGAGGACGGAGCGGGCCTCAGCTGGTGGTCGGCGGTGTACGAGGTCCGCTGCGAGCTGCCGGTCAGCCCGCAGGTCGAGGAGGTGGCCTGGCACGACTTCCTGCCCCAGGCGGAGGTGGAGCGGCGGCTCGCCGAGTGGGAGTGGGTGCCGGACGGGCTGGCGGCGTACCACCGCCTGAAGGCCTTCCGGTCGGCCGGATAAGGTCGCTGGCGTGATCGCATTCGTACGCAACGTCCGCCTCTGGTTCGCGCCGGAGGACGTACGCGAGGAGGGCAGCACGCCCGACTACCGCTTCTCGCTGGCGAACGAGCGCACCTTTCTGGCCTGGGTACGCACCGCGCTCGCTTTGATCGGCGGCGGATTCGCGGTGGACCAGTTCCTGCCGGACCTGCGCTGGGCCTGGCGGGTCGGGCTCGCGCTCGCGCTGCTCGGCGCGGGCGCCCTGTGCTCCCTGCGCGCGGTCAACCACTGGATGCGCTGCGAACGGGCCATGCGCCGCGGAGAGGACCTGCCGGTCTCCCGGTTCCCGGCGCTGCTGAGCGTCGTCGTGGCCGTGGTGGCGGTGGCGATGGTGGTCGTCGTGCTCGTCGGGTGGGAGGGATGAGCTCCGCCGCGGGCCCGGAGCGCGATCCCGGACTGCAGCCGGAGCGCACCCGGCTGGCCTGGCGGCGCACCACGCTGGCGAGCACCGTGGCCGCCGTGCTCGCCGCGAAGACCGCACTGCACGGCGGCGCCTCCGCCGCCGGCATCGTCGCCTGCGCCCTGTGCTGCTCCCTCTGGCTGGGCTTCCTGCTCGTGGCCCACCGCCGCATCCGCACCCTGGCCTTGGCCGCCGTCCCGCCGGTGCTGGCCCCCCGGCACGCCACGGCCGCGATCGTGTGCACGGTGGCCATGGCCGCGTGCGGGGTGGCCCTCGTGCTGTGACGGGGGGATGCGCTGGGGCCTCGCTTCCGGATCGGCTCGGCGGCGCGGGCCCCGGCACGCACTCCCCCACTGCCTCAAGGACGTGG
>NZ_JAFJSY010000052.1 GCF_019857225.1 Streptomyces plumbidurans | reverse complement strand
CTGGGGCCTCGCTTCCGGATCGGCTCGGCGGCGCGGGCCCCGGCACGCACTCCCCCACTGCCTCAAGGACGTGGGGTGCCCTCGGTCGCCTGCGCGAGCCGCGACTGCCCGGCCTGCGAGGGCGGGGACTGGGACTGGGCCTGCGCCTGTCGTCACGTCCGGCGCGGGCCACACCAGCAGCCGACGCGGGTTGTCCAGCGGCTCGGGCGGAAGCTCGTCATCCATGGACTGCGGCCGCGGCGCCCAGCCGCGTCGCCGCTGCACGCGCCGGATCCCGCTCGGGTCGGCCGGGACGCGGCCCTGCGTGCAGCCGACCTGGTCTGGGAGTCAGGTCCTAGCCTGCGGCGTCCCCCACCGTCACCACGATCTTTCCCCGGGTCCGCCCCTCCTCGCTGAGCCGGTGCGCCTGTGCCGCCTGCTCCAGCGGGAACGCCCGGTCCACGTGGACCGACACGGCGCCCTGCTCGACCAGCTCGGTCAGCTGCAGCAGGTCCTCGGCGTCCGGGCGCACCCAGCAGTACCGGCCGCCGTAGCCGGTAACGTCGCCGTCGGCGATCGACGCGAGCCGGCCACCCGGCGCGAGCAGCCCGGCCGAGGCCTTGAGGGCCTCGCCGCCGACCGTGTCGAACACGGCGTCCACGCCCTCGGGCGCCACCCCGCGCACCCGCTCGGCCAGCCCCGCGCCGTACTCCACGGGCTCGCAGCCCAGACCCCGCAGGAACGCGTGGTTGCGGGCGCTCGCCGTGCCGATCGCGCGGGCACCGAGGTGCCGCACCAGCTGGACGGCGACGGAGCCCACGCCGCCCGCGGCCGCGTGCACCAGGACGGTCTCGCCGCGCTTGATCTGGAGCGCCTTGAGGAGCACCTGGTAGGCGGTCAGGCCCGCCAGCGGCAGCCCGGCGGCCTCCTCGAAGGAGAGGTTGCGCGGCTTGCGGGCGAGGGTGCGCACGGGGGCGGCGACGTACTCGGCGAAGGTGCCGCGCGAGAGGAAGTCCTCGCGCACGTACCCGATGACCTCCTCCCCCGCGGTGAACTCCGTGACGGAGACGCCCGGTCGCACCACCACCCCGGACAGGTCCCAGCCGGGCACCACGGGGAAGACGGCGTCGAACATCCCGTCGAGATACCCCGCGCGGCACTTCCAGTCGACGGGATTGACGGCAGCGGCACGGACCTCGACCAGCACGGCGTCGGGGCCGACCTTCGGATCGCGCACCTCGCCGTACTCCAGGACCTCGGGTCCGCCGTACCGGCTGTAGCTGATGGCCTTCATGAGCTGATGCCCTTCATGCCATCGACCCTCCGCGGTGCCCGGACGCCCCGCAACCCGGATGCCCCGGTGTGTGCCGAACGCGTGGCAGCCCGGCCCCGGCCGATACCGGCCGCCCGCCGGCTCCCCGTGGTTCTGCGCGCGGAGTTGTCGGCCTATCGTGGCTCGGATCACGTTCCCGCGTCACGCACTGGACGACATACCGACCGGTCGGCATCATTAGACGTCAACGTCACCCCCCGCAAAGGAGCACGGATGAGCCCCGACCACCCGCCAGGTCTCGATCTCGACAGGCTGCGCGGACTTCTCGAGCAGGAGCGGCCCGGCCTGGTGCAGGGCCCCCTGACCGGCCGGCTGATCGAGGGCGGACGGTCGAACCTCACCTACGCCGTCTCGGACGGCACCGCCAAGTGGGTCGTACGGCGGCCCCCGCTCGGCCATGTGCTGGCCACCGCGCACGACATGAAGCGCGAGCACCGGGTGATCAGCGCGCTGCACCCGACGAACGTCCCGGTGCCGCGCCCGGTGCTGCTGTGCGAGGACGAGGACGTGCTCGGGGCCCCCTTCTACGTCATGGAGTTCGTGGAGGGCACCCCGTACCGCACCGCCGACCAGCTCGCCCCGCTCGGCCCGCAGCGCACCCGGGACGCGGTACTGGCCCTGGTGGACACCCTGGTCGAGCTGCACGCGGTGGACCCCGCCGAGGTGGGCCTCGCGGACTTCGGCCGGCCCGAGGGCTTCCTGGACCGCCAGCTGCGCCGCTGGGGCAAGCAGCTGGACGCCTCCCGCAACCGCGACCTGGCCGGCATCGACGAGCTGCACGCGGCCCTCGGCCGGCAGCTCCCGCAGTCGCCCGCGCCCGCGGTCGTCCACGGCGACTACCGGCTCGACAACGTCCTGATCGGCGACGACGACCGGATCAGGGCGATCCTCGACTGGGAGATGTCCACGCTCGGCGACCCGCTCACCGACCTCGGCCTGCTGGTGATGTACAGCATGCCGCTCGGGCTGCCCAAGTCCCCCGTCTCCACCACGGCCGAGGCGCCCGGGCACCCGGATCCGGCGGAGCTGATCGAGCGGTACGCCGCGCGCTCGGGGCGCGATGTCTCCGCTGTCTCCTGGTACACGGCCTTCGCCTGGTTCAAGCTCGCCGTGATCCTGGAGGGCATCCACTACCGCTACACCCTCGGCCAGACGGTCGGCCGCGGCTTCGACCGCATCGGCGACCTGGTGCCCGTGTTCATCGAGCACGGCCTGACCACTCTTCAGGAAGGCTGATCAGTCATGGACTTCGCGTTCGACGCGCGCACCGAGGAACTGCGCGCCCAACTCCTCGCCTTCATGGACGAGTACGTCTACCCGGCCGAGGCGGTGGCCGAGGAGCAGCGGGCCGCGCTGGCCTCCCCGTGGGACACCCCGGCCGTGGTGGAGGAGCTCAAGGCGGAGGCGCGCAGGCAGGGCCTGTGGAACCTCTTCCTGCCCGACGCCGAGCACGGCGCCGGGCTGACCAACCTGCAGTACGCGCCGCTCGCCGAGATCACCGGACGCAGCCCGCACCTGGCGCCGACCGCCACGAACTGCGCGGCGCCGGACACCGGGAACATGGAGGTGCTCGCGCAGTTCGCGGACGAGCGGCAGAAGAAGCAGTGGCTGGAGCCGCTGCTCGCCGGTGAGATCCGCTCCGCGTTCGCGATGACCGAGCCGGAGGTGGCCTCCTCGGACGCCACCAACATCACCACGCACATCGAGCGGGACGGCGACGAGTACGTCATCACCGGGCGCAAGTGGTACATCTCCGGGGCGATGAACCCGGACTGCAAGATCTTCATCGTGATGGGCAAGACCGACCCGGACGGCGCCGACATCCGCCGCCAGCAGTCGATGGTGCTGGTCCCGCGCGACACCCCGGGCGTCACCGTGAAGCGCGCCATGCAGGTCTTCGGCTACGAGGACCACTCCCACGGCGGCCACGCCGAGGTGGTCTTCGACCACGCGCGCGTGCCGGTGTCCAACCTGATCGGCGAGGAGGGCGGCGGCTTCGCCATCGCCCAGGCCCGCCTCGGTCCGGGCCGTATCCACCACTGCATGCGGCTGATCGGCATGGCGGAGCGCGCCATCGAGCTGATGTGCCGCCGGGCCGTCTCGCGCAACGCCTTCGGCAAGGCGCTCGCCCAGCAGGGCGTGGTGCAGAACTGGATCGCGGACGCGCGCGTGGCGGTCGAGCAACTGCGTCTGCTGGTGCTGAAGACGGCCTGGATGATGGACACCGTGGGCAACCGGGGCGCCCACACCGAGATCCAGGCCATCAAGATCGCCACTCCGCGTACGGTCGTCAACATCCTCGACCGCGCGATCCAGCTGCACGGTGCGGGCGGCGTCAGCCAGGACTTCCCGCTCGCCGAGCTGTACGCCGGCGCCCGCACCCTGATGCTGGCCGACGGCCCGGACGAGGTGCACCAGCGGTCGCTGGCGCGGCGGGAGCTGAAGAAGTACCTGTAGAGCAGTGCCTGCAGGGCACGCGGTAAGGGGCGGTCGCCATGGCGACCGCCCCTTACTCACGCATTCAGGTGCACCTAGGGGCGCAGCGCCCGCAGCAGCAGGTCCGCCAGGTGGTCGGCGACCTCCTGCGCGCCCATCGGACCGTCCGGGCGGTACCACGTCGACAGGTGGTGGACCGAGCCGAAGTGGTAGTCCACCACCAGGTCGGCCGGGGTCGCCGTGGAGAATACGCCGGCCTGCTGGCCCTCCTCGATCAGCGCACGGAAGCGTTCGTGGTAGCGCCGGCGTTCCGCGCGCACCTGCTTGTTCTTCTCCGGGCTCAGATGGTGCATCGAGCGGAAGAAGATCGACGCGTCGTCGAGGTTCTCGATGGTGGTGACGACGACGTCGGCCGCCGCGCCCCGCAGCCGCTTCTCGATCGGCTCGTCCGCGTTCGCGAACGCGTCCAGGCGCTCCTGCTGGACGCGCAGCACGCGCGCGTACACCTCGTGCAGAAGGTCGTCCTTGGAGCCGAAGTAGTGGTACAGCGCCCCCTTGGTGACGCCGGCCGCCTCGACGATCTCCTGCACCGACGTGCGGTCGTAGCCCTGCTCGGCGAAGAGCCGGGTGGCGGCGGCCAGCAGCCGCTGCGGGACGGGCGTACCGTCTCCGTCCGTCGTCCTGGGCACTGTGCCGCCACCTGCCTTCCGGGCGTTCTGCTGTTCTCGGCGTACTTGTTCGCTGTACTTATTCAGAGTGCTGCGGGCGGGAACGCAGTTCCCGCCGGAGGATCTTCCCACTGGCCGTCTTCGGCAAGTCGGGCAGGATCTCCACCTGCCGCGGGTATTTGTAGGCAGCCAGTCTCTCCTTGCAGTACATCGCGAGTTCGCCGGGGTCCGTATCCGTGCCCGGACGCAGGCTGATGTACGCCTTGACGGTCTCCCCGCGGTACCCGTCGGGCACCCCGACCACGGCCGCCTCGCGCACCGCCGGATGCGTGTACAGCACGTCCTCGACCTCGCGCGGCCACACCTTGAAGCCCGACGCGTTGATCATGTCCTTCTTGCGGTCGACGACGTACAGCCAGCCCTGCTCGTCCATGAACCCGATGTCGCCGGTGCGCAGTTCGCCGTCCGGAAACGTTTCGGCGGTCGCGTCCGGGCGGCGCCAGTAGCCCGGCACCACCTGCGGGCCGCGCACCAAAATCTCGCCCTGCTCACCGAAGGGCAGCTCCTGCCCCTGCTCGTCCACGATCCGCACGACCGTCTCGGGTCCCGGCACGCCCACGGCCAGCGTCCCGGAGACCGGGTCGACCGGCGCCTCCAGGTCGGGGGGCACGGAGGCGCAGGGCGCGGTGCACTCGGTCAGGCCGTAGCCGTTGCGGATGTACGGCCCGAAGCCCGCCCGGAACTTCTCCACCAGGGCCGGCGGCAGCGGCGCGCCACCGCTGGAGATGTTGGCGAAGGAGGAGAAGTGGTCCGCACTCGCCTCCGGGTGCGCGGCCAGCGCCATGAACGCCGTGGACGGACCCACCGTGTAGTGCGGCCGGTGCTCGGCGAACGCCTCCAGCACGACACCCGGCTCGAAGCGGTACGTCAGCACGAGCGTGCCCGCGCTGTTGAGGCACGCCCCGAGCTGGCACACCATCCCGGTGATGTGGAACAGCGGCGCGAGCGCGTAGTACACGGGCGCCTCGGGCAGCGCGAGCCCCGTCCGCTGCCGCTCGGCGTTGTACATGATGTTGCCGTGCGTGTTGGTGGCGCCCTTGGGCTTGCCGCTGGTGCCCGAGGTGTAGCTGATCAGCGCTATGTCGGACGGCCCGGGGTAACGGGTCCCCGGCGCCTCGTAGCCGGCGCGGGCCACGGTCGTCAGGTCGGCGGCGTCCGCGGCCTGCGGCAGCCGCTCGAAGGAGAGCACGCGCGTGTCGCCGCGCGTCTGGAAGTCCAGCTCGCACCCGGTCAGCACGATCCTGACCGGAGAGTCGGCGGCCGTCTCGCGCAGATACGACTCCCAGGCGCGGTCCGAGCAGATCAGTGCCGCGACCTCGCCGTCCCGCAGCACATGCGCCACCTCCGCGGACTTGTACATCGGGTTGACGGGCACCACGACCGCGCCCGCCTTCCACGCGCCCAGCAGGGCGAGTACGAACTGCGGGGAGTTCTGCAGCAGGATCGCCACCCGGTCGCCGCGCTCCAGGCCGCGGGCGGCGAGGTGGCCCGCCACCGAGTCGGACAGCTCGTCGACCTCGCGGTAGCTCAGCCGTCCGTCGAAGTAGGCGAGGAAGTCGCGGTCCGGGGCCTCGGCGGCGGACCGGCGCAGGGCCTGCACCAGGGAGTCGGCGGGTTTCACCGGGCCGCGCTGGGCCTCGTTCAGCAGGGCCAGCCAGGGCTTGGCCTCGTAACGCGAGCCGGTCATCGCGCCTCCTCCCACTTCTGCTGCAGGTGGTTCATATTGGCCAGCCACCGGTCCGGTTCGGCGGCCCGCAGCTGGTAGTAACCGGCGACCTCGGGGTGCGGCAGGATCAGGAAGCGGTCCTCCTCGATGCCCTTGAACAGGGCGTCCGCGACGTCCGAGGGCTCGACCGCGGTCGGCCTGAGCACCAGGTCGCCCGCGGCGCCGGTGGCGGCCAGCATGTCGGTGCGGACGCCCTGCGGGCAGATGGCGTGCACCTTGATCCCGCGGTGGCGGTAGGTCAGCGACAGCCACTCGGCGAAGGCGTAGGCCCCGTGCTTGGTGACGCTATAGGAGGGCGCGCCGATCATGGACAGCAGCCCGGCGGCGGAGACGGTGGACACGAAGCGTCCGCTCCCGCGCTCCAGCCAGGCCGGCAGCAGCTGCTCGGCGGCCCGGACGTGCGCCATCACGTTGACGTCCCAGGAGGTCGCCCAGGACTTCTCGTCGGCGGACAGTCCCTGGCCCCCGTCGTCGAAGGCGACACCGGCGTTGGCGCAGTAGACGTCCACGGTGCCGCCGAGGGCGTCCCGCGCGTCGGCCACGATCGCGGAGGCGTCGCCCGGCACCGCGGTGCCGCCGATCTCCGCGGCGACCGCCTCGGCCCGCGCCCCGTCCAGATCGTTCACGACGACCCGGGCTCCCTCGGCGGCGAATCGGCGGGCGATCGCGGCCCCGATCCCACCCCCGGCCCCCGTGACGACGACACCAGCACCTTGAACGGCTTCCACCATCGGACTCCTTCGACGCGACTCGCTTCCGACCCCCGCGACGGCCAGACTAACCGGTCGGTATGTAGCAGGAAAGGGGTGACTGCAACGCCCTTCAGGGGCGCGGGGAACTGCGCGCCAAGCCACAGCAGACCGGCACCTTCCCCACAACCGGCGGCAGCAATACCTTGCACCTCATGCGCCTAAGCAGACGAGCCCTCCTCGCAGCAACCACGGCAGCAGCATCCTTCACCGCGGCACCCCCGGCCGGGGCAGCCGACGCCAGGCACCACAACCCCCTCCGCACCGGCTTCGAGAACCTCGCCGCCACCGGCTACGCGCGCCTCGAAGGCCAACGCGTCGGCATCGTCACCAACCCCACCGGCGTGACGAGAGACGTCCGCCACATCGTGGACGTCATGCACGCGGACGACAGAGTGAACCTGACGGCCGTCTTCGGCCCCGAGCACGGCTTCCGCGGCACCGCCCAGGCCGGCGGCTCCGAGGGCCGCTACGACGACCCGGCCACCGGGCTGCCCGTCTACGACACGTACCTCAAGAGCGGCCAGACCCTCGCCGACATCTTCACCACCGCGGGCGTCGACACGATCGTCTTCGACATCCAGGACGTCGGCGCCCGGTTCTACACGTACATCTGGACGCTCTACGACTGCATGGAGGCGGCGCAGCTCGCCGGCAAGCGCTTCGTCGTCCTCGACCGCCCCAACCCGGTCACCGGACGCGCGGCCCAAGGACCGGTGCTGCACAAGGAGTTCGCCACGTTCGTCGGCCGGCAGCCGATCTCCCAGGCGCACGGCATGACCGTGTGCGAGCTGGCCCGGCTGTTCAACGGGGAGTTCCTCACCGCGCCGGTCCCCCTTCAGACGGTGCGGATGACGGGCTGGGAGCGCGCGGAGTTCTACGACGCCTCCGCGCTCCCCTGGGTGCCGCCGAGCCCGAACATGCCGACGCCCGACACGGCGCTGGTGTACTCGGGGACGTGCATGTTCGAGGGCACGAACCTGTCCGAGGGACGCGGCACCACCCGGCCCTTCGAACTGCTCGGCGCCGAGGGCATCGACGGCCGGTGGGCCGCGGCCGTGAACGAACTCGGCCTGCCCGGCGTGCACTTCAGGGAGGCGTACTTCGCGCCGACGTTCTCCAAGTTCCAGGGCAAGACGGTCGGCGGGGTGCAGATCCATGTCGACGACCGCGGGGCCTACGACCCCGTGCGCACCGGCGTCGCCCTGCTGGTGACCGCCAGGAAGGTGTGGAGCGACTTCGCCTGGCGCTCCGACAACTGGATCGACAAGCTGACGGGCTCCACGCGCGTGCGGACCGCGATCGACGCGGGCGCGAGCACGGACGAGGTGGTCGCCGCCTGGCAGGACGAACTGGCCGCCTTCCGGCAGATGCGAAGGCAATACCTCCTCTACAGGTGAATCTCCACAAGTCAGGCGCGGTGTATGGCCAACCTCGTCCGCCGGCAGGACGATGCGCCCACAGGGCATCGCTACGGCGGCGAGGGGGCCGGTCATGGCAGAGCCGCAGATGAGCGTGACTCCCTACTGGGAGCTGACCTTCGACGCGGACGGAGACGTCGACGGCCGGGAACGGGACGAGTTGCTCCACGGGGTCGCGGCCCGCGAGGTGAGCGACCTGATCGTGTTCGCGCACGGCTGGAACAACGACCGCTCCGGCGCGACCGCCCTCTACCGGCGGTTCTTCGCGCCGGTCCCCGGGCTCGCGCCGAAGGCGAGGATCGGGTACGTCGGTGTGATCTGGCCGTCGATGCGCTTCTGCGACGAGCCGATCCCCGACTTCCCCAAGTCCGTGGTGGCCACGGAGGCGGAGGCCGTCGCGAGGCCCGCGCTGGACAAGGACACCCGGCACGCGCTGCTCGAGACCTTCCCCGGCCGCGCCACCGTCGTCGACCAGATCGCCCGGATGCTGGACCAGCGGCCCGAGAACGAACTGGAGGAGTTCGGGCGGCTGGTGCGGCTGCTGGTGGAGGTCGTACCGGGCGGACCGCAACCGCTGTTCGCCGCGGACACGCTCGCGGAGGGTGTCCCGCAGAGCGATCCGGTGCTGTTCACCGGGGACGTGACGACCCTGTGCGACGAGTTCACCCAGGCACTGGCGAACCTCCGATCCGACGGCGCCGAGGCGCAGTTCGCGCTGCCGAACCCCTGGGACGGGGCGAAGGAACTGCTGCGGCAGGCGACGTACTACGCGATGAAGCGGCGCGCGGGAACCGTCGGCGAGCGTGGACTCGGGCCGGTCATAGGGCAGTTGGCCACCAGAGCCCCGCACGTGCGGGTGCATCTGGTCGGGCACAGCTTCGGCGGGCGGCTGGTGTCGTTCGCGCTGAGCGGCCTGCCGGACGGGGTGCGCACCGTGAAGTCGGTGACGCTGCTCCAAGGCGCCTTCTCCCACTACGCGTTCGCGGCGAGGCTGCCGCACGACGCGCACGCGGGAGGAGTGCTCCAGGGCCAGCAGAACCGCATCGACGGTCCTCTGGTGTGCTGCTACTCGCGCTTCGACTCGGCGCTCGGCACGATCTACCCGCTGGCCTCGCGCATGGCGAACGACTGCCAGGGGGTGGCCGAGAGCCTCGGCCTGGCTCAGGCGCTGGGCGCCAAGTGGGGGGCGATGGGGCACGACGGTGTGCAGGCGGTGCCCGGCACGCGCGCGCTGAAGCTCGCCGAGGCGCTGAAGGCGACGCTGCCCGCGTCGGGGTGCGTCAACGTGGACGCCGCGGCCGTGGTCAAGCGGGGCGGGCCGCCCGCCGGTGCGCACAGTGACATCGTGCACCCGGAGCTGGCCCGGATGGTGCTGGCGGCGGGCCGCATCCGCTGACCCGCCGCCTGCTGCATCAACTGCCGTGCGTCACCGGTGCGAGGTGTACTCCACCACCTGCTGGAAGGTGGGCCGGTTCTGCCAACTGATGTTGTGGTGCTTGATGCCGCCCAGCGTGCGCTGGTTGATCGAGTCGGCGCACCACTGGTCGCCCGCCGAGCACAGGTCGTCGCCGGGGTAGACCGTGGACGCGGACGTGCCGGCCGCCTCCTTGAGCGTGCTGATCAGGATGGAGCGGCAGTCGCTCAGGTCGCCGCCGCCGCAGTACTTCGCGGCCAGCGGGCCCTTCACCGACTCACCGAGCACCGCCCGGACGTCCTTGTCGACGTAGCTCCACCAGCCGTACTGGAAGGAGCTGCCCGCGTGCGAGCCGGTGGGGCCGTGTCCGGCCGACGGGGCCTCGTCGACGGGCAGGTTCGCGGTGAACGCGGTGTACAGGTCGCTCCCGAGGCCCGGCTGGAACTCGGCCTTGACCAGCAGCGGCCACCAGGCGTCCAGGATGCGGATCGCGTCGGAGTCCGCGTAGGCCTTGGAGCCCGCCGAGGTCTCCTTGCGCTTGCCGCCCGCCGTCAGCCAGGTCTGCAGCTTGCCGACGGCCGCCGCCGCCGTGGAGTCGGTCACCGTACTGCTGTTGATCACCTTCAGCAGGTCCGGCAGCACGTCCTCCGCGCGCAGATCGGTCAGGGCCGCGTCCGCCATGGCCTGCACCAGTTTCGTACGGGTCACCCCGCCGGCCGCGACCAGCTTCTTCACCCGGTCGTCCAGCAGGTTGCCGCGGTGGACCGAGCCGTCGCCCCAGCTGGCGGTCGTGTAGTTCAGGGCCTGCTTGTTGTTCCAGGAGATGTAGTAGTCCTGGTCGACGGAGTTGGGGTGCTGCGCGGCCGGGGTGTAGGCCGCCGTGTTGGTGGCCGGGTCCCAGTTCTTCCACTCGTAGGCGGCCTGTCCCCACACCGGGAACTCGGAGTCGACGCCGCTCGCGCGCACCGGGTTGTCACCGCTGTTGTAGTACGCGGTGTGCTGGGAGTCGGCGTAGAACCAGTTGAAGGTGAAGTTGATGTGCTGGGCCGCGCTCTGGAAGTCCTTCGGGCCCTTGACGTAGTCGGGGTCGTTGAGCATCTGGAAGCCGATGATCGAGTCGGCCTCGTGCAGATAGGAGGAGCGCAGGGTGGTGTAGGCGACCTTCTTGCCGCCGACGGTGGCGCGGTAGGCGACGGGTCCGTACTTCGTCCGCCACACGCGCATGGTGTACGACCCCGCGGCCGTGCCGTCGGCCGTGGTCGGCTTCCAGGAGTTCTTCTGCTCGACCTTGTCCATGGCCGTGCAGGTGCCGTGGTACAGGTAGTGGTAGTCGTCCTGGCACAGTTCGACGGCGTAGGAGTCGATGATGTCCTGGCCCGAGGTGGTCGCGGACCACGAGTAGTCCTGGCCGCGGCCGAGTTCGACATACATGCTCAGGCCCGCGAAGGAGGCGCCGCGGGCGCTGATTCCGGGGCCCTGGATCTCCTGGAGCATCAGCAGCTGCGGCGCGAAGTAGCCGGTCTGCGGGCCGAACACCGCGATGGGGTGGCCGCTCGCGGTGTGCTTGCCACTGACGACCAGGGCGTTGGACATGCCGCGTTTCGCGGAGGAGAGGGCGGTCGCGGTCGCCTGCTTCGCCGCCGTGGTGGCGCTCTGGCTCGCTCCGGTGCCGGTGGCGTCGTAGACCAGCGGCTCGGTCGTCACCGAACCGGCGTCGGGCAGGGCCTCGCCCTGGGCGCTGTCCGGCTTGCCGCCGTAGGGGAAGCTCTCGCCGTTGTGCACGGTGAGGGCGGCCTCGGGGTCGTTGCGCTCGCGGAAGGACTCCCAGACCTTGGTGCCCTCCTCCACGCCGTACTTGGACTGGGCGGCGAGGAGCGAGACGGCGTTGTTGACCTCTCCGCCGCCGCCTGAACCGAACAGGGAGCCGATCACGGAGGCCAGGGCGACCAGGTCTGTCAGCTTGAAGTGGTCGATCGTGCCGGCGTTGGTGATGGCGTCCTTGTGGCCGGTCAGGACGTACTCACCGGGGAAGTAGCGGCCGGAGTCGGAGGCGTCGATATAGGAGTTGATGCCTGCCAGGTAGGCGTTCGCGTCGTCGAGGGCCTGTTGGCCGCGGTCGCCGTTCTTCGAGATCGCGCTGTCGATCTGGGCCTGCAGGTCGGCCTCGGTGTAGGGGGCGTTCCGGTAGAACTGCTGCTCCAGGCCCTGGTTGGCCGCGGCGCCGCCCGCGAAGGAGGTCAGCTGGCCGCGTCCCACGTGCCGGAAGAGGTCCATGAGCCACAGCCGGTCCTCGGCCGCGGCGTACCCGGCCCCGAACTCCGTGCCGTAGCGGGTGGTGCCCGTGATGTGCGGCACACCTGCCTTCTTGTCGCGGACAATCGTGACGTCGGTGCGGCCCGCGGGCTTCTCGGTGGAGGCGACCTGGTCGGAAGCGACCCCGAACGACGCGTCGTTGAAGAAGTTGTTGATCTTCGCGTCGGTGAGCGTGGAGTAGCCGCCCGCCAGGTTCGCATAGGTGCCGAGCTGGTCGTCCGCGTGATCGGGCTGGGTACCGAAGGCCTGGTTGAGCAGGATCTGGGCCAGCGTCGCGTTGCCGTTCTCACCCGGCGGCAGGATGTCGGAGCACTGGCCGCCGCAGTAGTCGTTCGGGGCCGAGGCGGCGGCCGCCGTCGCCTGGGTGAGCGGGGACAAAAGACCTGCAATCAGGACGCATATGGATGCCGTCTTCAGGAACCCGGCGAGCCTGCCGGGAGTTCTCAGTCTGTGCGGCGTGCTGCGTGAGGTGCGTCGTGGCATGACAGCTCCTACCGACGTGGGGTGAGCCGGGACGTTACCGCCGGTATCCCCGGGATAGAAGATGAACATGCGTCAAGTTTTGGAGTAGGCACGGCGGCTTATGGGGGTCATCGGAAATCGGATGGAGCCGAATCGGTTGTCGATACGTCTATTCGGCGACGTCCGTTCGACGACGCCGAAGTGACCGAAGTACAGGTGCAGGTGTGACGGAGGTGCAGGGCGATGGCCGGTTTCCGGAGTCTGGCGAGACAGGTCCGCGACCCGCGGTGCGATCTGGCACTGCGGCGCTACTCACTTCGCAAGTGCCTTGAGCGGTTCGCTCCTTACGGGCACAGGGCGACCTGGGACCATTTGTGCTCCCGGGCAGGATTCGATCCGGAGGACCGCTCCCCCGACCCGGTGCGGCTCGTGGCCGCGCTGGAGGAGCTGGAGGAAGCCCGCACGGTCTGGCTGGCCTACGAGGTCGGGTTCGCCGAGCGGCGCAAGAAGGAGAAGCACGACGGGCTGCGTCGTCCGGGCAGCGTGGACGACTGGCACCGTCTCACCTGGGGCGGTTTCGGAGTCGCCTGGTGCGACGACCCGCGGGTGCACCCGCGCGAACCGCTGGCCGAGGTGCTGCGCCGGCTGATCTCCGGCCTGGAGCACGAGCCGGGTGCCTGCTGCCCGGTGTGCGGCACCGAACGCCTGATCTGGAAATACGACCTGGACCACGAGCCGTCGGCGGGTCCGGTCTGCACCCACTGCGGAATTCTCGTACCGAGGCCCGTGCTCAAGCCCGAGGCCCTGGCTGACGCAAGGCGCGGAAAGCTGCTCGTGTCGGCCTAGCTCCCGGCCCTGAGCGGATGGGGGTGCGCCGGGGATGCCGCACCCCCTGCAAGATCTCTGATGTCGACCGACCGGTGCCGCTGCCTCTTATGCCACTGCTACCGCTGGTGGCTCTGCCTCTGATGTCACTGGTGCCGCCGTCGGTGTCGGTGCCGCCTGGCAGGCTGGGTCCATGCTGCAGGTGTGTCTCAACGGGCCGCGCGGGTCCGCCGACGGTGCGGTGGTGCCGCTGACGCCGGAGGCGATGGCCGAGTCCGCGGCGCGGGCCGTCGCGGCCGGAGCGACGGACGTCCATGTCCACCCCAAGTCCCCCTGCGGCGACGACTCGCTCTCGCCGAAGGTGCTCGCGCCGACGCTGGAGGCGATCCGGGCGCGGGTTCCGGTGCCAGTGCCCGTCGGTGTCACCACGGGCGCCTGGGCCGAGCCGGAGCCGGCCGCCCGGCTGGCGCGCGTCCGGAGCTGGGCCGCTCTGCCGTCCCTGCCCGACCACGCCTCGGTCAACTGGCACGAGGAGGGCGCCGAGGAGATCGCCGCCGCGCTGATGGAGCTCGGTGTGGGAGTGGAGGCCGGCATCTGGTCGGGGACGGACGGGGCCGCGAGGTTCGCCCGTTCACCGCTCGGCCCGCGGGTGCTGAGGGTGCTGGCCGAGGTGACGGACACCTCGGCGGACACGGCCGAGGACACGGCGCATGCCCTGCTGGCCGATCTGGGTTCCACGCACGGCCGCCCGGTGCTGCTGCACGGCGAGGGCGGCGGCGCCTGGCCGGTGCTGCGCCTGGCCGGCCGGCTGGGGCTCGCCACCCGCATCGGCCTGGAGGACACGCTGCTGCTGCCGGACGGCCAACGGGCGGCTTCCAACGCGCAGTTGGTGACCGCCGGACTGGCCCAGTACGCCCCTCGACGCTAGCAGCGGCAAATCCGCTCGCTCCACCCTTTTCCCGTACGGACAGTTGGGGGCGATGAAACCACCTGTCTACGCCTGAGAACGGCTGAGTACGGCCGCGCACGGCCGCGTACGACCTGTCCGAGGGGGACCCGCGATGTCGACGCTCCGCGTCACCGCCGAAGTACTGACGATCCACGAGCATCCCAACGCCGATGCGCTCGAACTGGCCCAGGTCGGCCTGTACCGCGCGGTCGTCGCCAAGGGCGCCTACCGCACCGGCGACGCCGCCGTCTACATCCCCGAGCAGGCCGTGCTGCCTGCCCCACTGATCGAGGAGCTGGGGCTGACCGGGCGGCTGGCGGGCGGTAACGCGGACCGGGTCAAGGCGGTGCGGCTGCGCGGTGAGCTGTCGCAGGGCATCGTGTGCCTGCCCGAGGCGCTCGCGGACGTCGACCTGGCGCGGGCCGCCCTGGACGGCACGGACTTCGCCGAGCGGCTCGGCATCACCAAGTGGGTGCCGCCGATCCCGCCCACCATGGACGGCGACGTGGAATCCGCGCCCGATCTGCTGCCCTGGGTCGACATCGAGAACATCCAGCGGTTTCCGGACATCTTCGCGCCGGGCGAGGATGTGGTCCTGACCGAGAAGCTGCACGGCTCGGCCTGTCTGCTGACGTATCTCGTCGACGAGGACCGGGTGCACGTCTCCTCCAAGGGCTTCGGCGCCAAGTCCCTTGCCCTGAAGGAGGATCCGCGCAACCTGTACTGGCGGGCGGTGCACGGCCACGGCGTCGCCGCCGTCGCTGCAGACCTCGCGAAGCGGCTGGGCGCCCGCCGCGTCGGCATCTTCGGCGAGGTGTACGGCGCGGGCGTCCAGGACCTCACCTACGGCGCCGACGGACGCCGCGAGTCCCTCGGCTACGCCGCCTTCGACGTCAGCGCGGACATCGACGGCACGGTGCGCTGGCTCGACCCGGCCGAACTGCTGGACGGACAGCTGCCGTTGGTGCCCCGCCTGTACGAGGGGCCGTACGACATCGAGCACGTGCTGTCGGTCGCGACCGGCCGGGAAACCGTCTCCGGGCGCGAACTGCACCTGCGCGAGGGCGTGGTGATCCGCCCGGCAACGGAGCCTACAGCCCGGTGACCGGAGGCAGGGCCATCGCCAAGGCGGTAAGCACGGCCTACCTGACCCGCAAGGGCGGCACCGAGTACGAGTGACCCGGCGACCGGGCGGCGGCTGAGAGACCCGGTAGCTGGGCAGCGGACGCGAGACTCGTGGCCGGACGGCGGGCAAAGGACCCAGCGGCCGGACAGCGGGCGCAAGCCCCGATGGCCTGGCGGCCGGCGAACCACCCGGCGGCCGAACGGGAGGCGAGCCGCCCGGCGTCCGGTCTCCGGGCACAACACCCGGCGGCCGGACGGCAGGTGCAACATCTGACGGCCGGGTGGCAAGCGAGAGGGCGCTGCCGCCCGGCTCAGCCCTGCTCCCGCTCCCGCTTCTTCCGGTCCCCCCGGCGTTCCACGAGCAGGCGTGAACCGGACTGTAGGCGGCCGAAGGCGTCGTCCGGGTTGGAGAGGACGCAGGTGTCCAGGGAGAGGCAGCCACAGCCGATGCAGTCGGTGAGGTGGTCGCGCAGGCGGTTGAGGCGGCTGATGCGTTCGTCGAGCTCGGAGCGCCAGGCCTCGGAGAGACGGGCCCAGTCCGGCGCAGCGTGTCACGGTGGTAGCGGCGCTGGTTGCCCGTGGTCCGGCGGCTGCTGATCAGGCCCTTGGACTCGTAGAAGTGCAGGGCGGAGACGGCGGCGCCGCTCCGCGCCGCGAGCTGGCCGACGGTGAGCTCGTGGATCTTCTCTGGGATCTGGGGCACCTCTCGAACCCTACCCACCCCACCCCCGCGGTGGTCCGTTGACATCGGGTGCGCACCCGACCATGCTAAGCAGTTGCTTAGACATTGCGAGGCATGGGAGGCCGGGACATGGCAGAGCCGAGGATCTTCACGTCCGTCGACGAGCTGAAGGCGGCGGTGGGCGAGCAGCTGGGGTACACCGACTGGCTGGAGGTGGACCAGAAGCGGATCGACCTCTTCGCGGAGGCCACCGGGGATCACCAGTGGATCCACGTCGACCCGGAGAAGGCCGCCGCCGGGCCCTTCGGAACCACCATCGCGCACGGCTATCTGACGCTCTCCCTACTGCCGCTCTTCGGCCCCCAGCTGATGGCCGTCGAGGGCGTGAAGATGGGCGTCAACTACGGCACCAACAAGGTCCGTTTCCCCGCCCCCGTGCCCGTCGGCTCGCGGCTGCGCGCCACCGCGAAGATCAGCGCCGTCGACGACGTGCCGGGCGGTGTACAGGTGGCCGTCGGCTACACCGTGGAGCGCGAGGGCGGGGACAAGCCGGTCTGCGTGGCCGAGTCGGTGGCCCGCTTCTACCTCTGAGACACGCTCACTTGACCCCCACCATGCGCAGCACGAGGTCGGCGTAGAGCGCGCCGACCTCGTCCGGCGTCCAGGGGCCCTCGACGTTGAACCAGCGGGCCACGTCGATGCAGAGCGAGAGCACGGCGAGCGTGGTGCCCTTGACGTCCAGCACGTCGAACTCGCCCGCCGCCACGCCCTCTTCGATGACCGCCCGCACCTCGGCGTCGCACTGCCGGCGCAGCGCGAGGATCTCCTTGCGCGCCTCGGGGCCGAGCGAGTCCAGTTCGTACTGCACGACGCGGGCGGTCGTGCGTCCGCCCGCGTGCCAGCGCACGAAGGAGCTCACCTGGTCGGCGAGTCGCTCGGTGGCGGTGCCCTCGCGCCGGGCCGCCGTCTGCAGGATCTCCAGCGCCTTGGCGTGACCGATCCGGCTGATCCGGTGGAGCAGCTCTTCCTTGGTCTTGTAGTGGATGTAGAGCGCGGCCGGGCTCATGCCCGCACGGCCCGCGATGTCCCGGGTCGTGGTGGCGTGGTACCCGCGCTCGGCGAAGGCCTCCACCGCGGCGATCAGCAGTCGCCGGGCCGCGTCGGGCGTGACCTCGCCCCACGCGGACGCCTCGCCGCCGGCCGTCTCCTCCGCCGTAGTCATCGCTCGCTCGCCCCTTTTCGCCGACAGACCCCCCACCATACCGCCGAAAGTGAGCAAGCGCTTAGCGTGGTCCGCCGCTCGGAGCTTCTCAGAGCTTTTCGAAGGGATCGTGTTCGGCCAGCAGCTTCTCCAGCCTCGCCTGGTCGACGCGGCTGACGATCTGGCCCGCCTCCTGCCGGTCGCGGATCACCTTGGCCAGCGTGAAGGAGGAGGTGACGAGGTACAGGACGGCGATCGCGAGGAAGGACCGCACCCAGGCGTCGGCGTTCAGCCTGAAGATACCGATCGCCGTCGCGACCATGGCGACGGCGAAGGAGGCGACGGCCTGGCCGTAGAAGGCCGCCGTGCTCTGCTGCTTGACCGGTGTGTCACTCATGGGACAAGCGTCGGCGGACGTGGCCGTCGCCACATCCGCCGGGATACTCAGCTCAGGTACTCATGTACTCAAGTGCCGCTCAGAAGGCCGAAACACCCGTCAGGGCACGGCCGATGAGCAGTTTCTGGATCTGGCTGGTGCCCTCGTAGAGGGTCATCACCCGGGCGTCGCGCAGCAGTTTGCCCGCCGGGTACTCGTCGATGTAGCCGTAGCCGCCGAAGACCTGCAGGGCGTTGTTGGCGGCGCGGACGGCGGCCTCGGAGGCGAAGAGCTTGGCCTTGGACGACTCGACCGCGAAGGGCTGCCCCCGGTCGATCAGGTCGGCGACCCGCCAGGTCAGCAGCCGGGCCGCGTCCACGTCCACGGCGATGTCGCTGATCAGCTCCTGGACGAGCTGGTGACCGGCGATCGGCGTGCCGAACTGCTCGCGCTCCCCCGCGTACTTCACGGCCGCGTCGAGCGCGGCCTGCGCTATGCCCACGCAGCCGGCCGCCACCGACATCCGCCCCTTGGCGAGGGCCGACATGGCGACCGAGAAGCCCTTGCCCTCCTCGCCGAGCATCGCCGAGGCCGGTACCCGCACGTCCTCCAGGACCAGTTCGGCCGTCGCCTGGCCGCGCAGGCCGAGCTTGCCGTGGATGGTGCGCCTCGTCAGGCCGGGGCTGTCGGTGGGCACCAGGAAGGCGGAGACGCCCTTGTGGCCCGGGGCGCCGGTGGAGCGGGCGAAGAGCAGCACCACGTCGGCCCAGGTGCCGTTGGTGATGAACATCTTGGTGCCGTTGATCACATAGTCGTCGCCGTCGCGGACCGCCCGCGTGCTGAGGTTGCCGGCGTCGGAGCCGGTGCCCGGCTCGGTGAGGCCGAAGCAGCCGACGTACGCGCCGGAGGTGAGCCCCGGCAGCCACTGCCGCTTCTGCTCCTCGCTCCCCCGGGCCGCGATCGTCTTGGCGACCAGCCCGAGCGAGACGGAGACGATGCCGCGCACGGAGGAGTCACCGCGCCCGAGCTCCTCCGTCACCAGGCAGTACGCGAGGTGGTCGCCGCCGCTGCCGCCGTACTCCTCGTCGATGGTCAGACCGAGGAAGCCGACCTCGCCGAGCTTCTTCACGATCGACCGGTCGACCTCCTCCGCCCGGTCCCAGGCGACGACGTGCGGGGCGATCTCACGGTCCACGAAGTCCCGGGCGAGCCGGCGGACGGCGGTCTGCTCCTCGCTGAGCTCCAGGTTCATGCCGAGTCACCCCACAGATAACGGACTTGGAAGGCCGTACAGCGAAAACTGAACATTTAAATTAGCACTGCTAGTTTACCAGTGCAGCCCTACTATGTGCGCCATGGCCCGACCGCGCAAGCCCCTGCTCAGCACCGACCGGATCGTCGAGACGGCACGCGTGCTGGTGGACGCGGAGGGCCTCGCGGCGGTCTCCACCCGCCGGCTCGCCGCCGAGCTGGGGGTGAGCGGACCCTCGCTCTACAACCACTTCCGCACCAAGGACGAGATCCTGGAGGCGGTCGCCGACTCCGTGAGCGCCCAGGTCGACCTGTCCATGTTCGAGGACGGCCGCGAGTGGCGGACCGCGCTGCACGACTGGGCCGTCTCCTACCGGGCCGCCCTGCGCGACCACCCCAACATCGTCCCGGTCCTCGCCACCGGGCCCGGCCGCCGCCCGGCCGGACTGCGCCTCGCGGACGCGGTCTACGGCGCGATGGTCGAGGCCGGCTGGCCGCCCGCGCAGGCCACCTCCATCGGCGCGCTGATGCGCTACTTCGTGATGGGCTCCGCGCTCGGCTCCTTCGCCGGGGGCTTCGTGGACGACGAGAGCGCCTACGACCCCGCCGACTACCCCCACCTCGGCCAGGCCCACCTGCTCGCCGAACACCAGGAGAAGATCGACGAGCGGGCCTTCGAGACGGGCCTCACTGCGCTCCTCGACGGGCTGGTGCAGCAGTACGAGCGGGCCAAGCGGACCGTGTGACGACACTTCGGCGCCCACCGAACCGTGCGTGCCCCATGCTGGAACGCATGACCACCAGGGATCCGCAGGCACCGCAGCTGGCCCGGCTCGCCGGGCTGATGGCCGACGAGACCCGGGCGGCGTGTCTGCTGGCGCTGCTGGACGGCCGCGCGTGGACCGCGAGCGAGCTGGCCCGGCACGCGGGGGTCGCGCCCTCGACGCTCAGCGAGCACCTCGGCAAGCTCGTCGCGGGCGGGCTGCTGACCGAGGAGCGCCAGGGCCGGCACCGGTACGTGCGCCTCGCCGGCAGCCGGGTCGCCCAGCTCGTCGAGGACCTGGCGGCGCAGGTGACGCCGGCCGGTCCCGTACGACCCCGGCCGCGCACGCTGCGCGAGTCGAGCGCCGGGTCGGCGATGGCGCGCGGGCGCACCTGCTACGACCATCTGGCGGGGCGGCTGGGGATCGCGGTCACCGAGGCGCTCACCCTGCGCGGCCTCCTGCGGCAGGACACGGGGTTCGCGCTGACCGATGCGGGCCTGGACTGGTTCGGTTCCGTCGGCATCGCGCTGGAGCGCAGGGGCCGCCGCCCACTCGCCCGCGCCTGCCTGGACTGGACCGAACGCCGACCGCATCTCGCCGGGGTCGCGGGTGCGGCGCTGTGCCGTCACGCGATGGACGAGGGCTGGTGCGTACGCATCGGCTCCGAGCGGGCGGTGAAGGTGACCGCGCAGGGCGAACAAGCCCTGACCACCCTCCTGGGCATCGACACGACAACGCTGCGCTGAGCGCCCCCGAAGAGGCGCGGGGAACTGCGCGCCCAGCCACAACAAGCCCGCACCAGCACACCGACCGAAATCCGCGAGCCCTTCCGCCGCCCCCTCCCTACCCTCTGGAGCATGATGAACATCCGCCGCCCCGAACTGCTCGCCCCCGGCGCCGCCGTGATCACCGTCGTGCTGTGGGCCTCCGCCTTCGTGTCGATCCGCAGTGCCGGGGACGCGTACTCGCCGGGTGCGCTGGCGCTCGGGCGGCTGCTGTCCGGGGTGCTGGTGCTCGGAGTGATCCTGGCCGTGCGCGGGGAGGGGCTGCCGCCGCGGTCGGCCTGGCGCGGGATCGCGATATCCGGAGCGCTCTGGTTCGGCTTCTACATGGTGGTCCTGAACTGGGGCGAACAGCAGGTGGACGCCGGTACGGCGGCGCTCGTGGTGAACATCGGCCCCATCCTCATCGCGCTGCTGGGCGCGCGGCTGCTCGGCGACCCCATGCCGCCGCGGCTGCTCGCGGGCATGGCGGTGTCGTTCGCGGGCGCGGTGGCGGTCGGTCTGTCGATGTCGGGCGACGGCGGCTCGTCGGTGCTCGGCGTGGTGCTGTGCCTGCTCGCGGCGGTCGGCTACGCGTCCGGGGTCGTCGCGCAGAAGCCCGCCCTGGGCAGGGCGAGCGCGCTGCAGGTGACGACGTTCGGATGCCTGGTCGGCGCGGTGTGCTGTCTGCCGTTCGCCGGGCAGCTGGTCGGCGAGGCCGCCGACGCACCGGTCTCCGCGACCCTGAACATGGTGTACCTGGGCGTGTTCCCGACCGCCCTCGCCTTCACGACCTGGGCCTACGCCCTGGCCCGTACGACCGCGTCCCGCATGGGCGCGACCACCTACGCCGTGCCCGCACTGGTCGTCCTGATGTCGTGGCTGGCACTCGGCGAGGTGCCGGGGCTGCTCACGCTGGGCGGCGGTGTGCTGTGCCTCGCGGGCGTGGCGGTGTCGCGGTCCCGGCCGCGCAACCGGACGGCCGAGCGGGCCGCGGCGCCGGAGGAGGCTCCGGAACCGCAGCCCGAGCGAGCCCCGGAAGGCGCGTAACGCGCCCCGCCTGCAAGGAGATCGACCGGCGGCAGGGGCGCGCTAGAACACCACCAGCGCCCTGCCGCCCCGGCCCGCCAGCATGTTCTCGAAGGCCGCCGGGATGCCGTCGAGGCCGATGCGCTCCGTCACCAGCGCTCCCAGGTCCAGCCGGCCGGCCCGGATGTGCTCCGCGAGCACCGGCAGGTCCTTCGCCGGGTCGGAGTTGCCGTAGACGCACCCGGCCAGGGTCCGGCCCCAGTGGAAGATCTCCAGGGCGTTGAAGGTGACCTGCTGGTCCTTGCCGCCGATGCCGACCACCGTCGTACGGCCGCCGCGGCGGGTGGAGTCCCAGGCCGTGCGGATGGTGGACGCGCGGCCCACGCACTCGATGGCCACATCGACGCCCTGCTTGTCCGTCAGGCCCCGGATCTCGCGGGCGGTCGTCTCGGAGGCGACGACGTAGTCCGTGGCGCCCGCGCCGCGCGCCAGGTCCTCCTTCTCGGGCGATACGTCGACGGCGACGATGCGTCCGGCTCCGGCGATCCGGGCCGACTGCAGTGCCGCGAGGCCCACTCCTCCGACGCCGTAGACCGCCACGGTCTCGCCCGGCCCGACCTGTGCCGAGTGGTGGACGGCGCCGTAGCCCGTGAGGACGGCGCAGCCCAGCAGGGCGGCGTCGGTGAGCGGGACGCCCTCGGGCAGCGGCAGGACGCAGGACGCGGCCACGACGGTCTCCTCGGCGAACGCGGCGACGTTCAGGCCGGGGTGGAGGTCCGAGCCGTCCGAGGAGCGCCGGGCGTGGATGTCGGCGGCGCCGTTCAGGGCGTTGGCGCACAGCCACACCTCGCCGAGCGAGCAGGCGTGGCAACTGCCGCAGGACGGCGCCCAGTTGAGGACGACCTCGGCGCCGGGTGCGACATGGGTGACGCCCTCGCCGACGGCGACGACGGTGCCCGCGCCCTCGTGGCCGAGGACGGCCGGGACCGGCACCCGCATGGTGCCGTTGGACAGGGACAGGTCGGAGTGGCACACCCCGGCGGCGGCGAGCCGGACGCGGACCTGGCCGGGGCCGGGCTCCGGGAGGTCGATCTCGGTGATCTCCAGGGGAGCGCCCACGGCGGGGAGGACTGCTGCGCGAACCACGGAAACGCTCCTCAGAACTGGAGGGACTTGGTCTGCAGATACTCGGCGAGGCCGTGCGTGCCGAGTTCGCGGCCGACGCCCGACTGCTTGTAACCGCCGAAGGGGGCAAGGGGGTTGAAGCGGCCGCCGTTGATGTCGACCTGTCCGGTCTGCATCCGGCGGGCGAACGCCACCGCCTCCGCCTCGTCCCCGGCCCACACGGCGCCCGCGAGGCCGTAGACCGTGCCGTTGGCGATGCGCAGGGCGTCCTCCTCGTCCTCGTAGCGCAGGATGGACAGGACCGGGCCGAAGATCTCCTCCTGCGCGATGGTCATGTCGGGGCGCACGTCGGCGAAGACGGTGGGAGCGACGAAGTAGCCCTGTTCGCGCGGTGATTCGGGTCCGCCGGCGACCAGCCGGGCGCCCTCCGCGATGCCCTTCTCGATGTAACCGCGCACCCGTGCCTGCTGTTTGGCGTTCACCACGGGGCCGATGCGCTCGCCGTACTTGGCGGCGGCGTCCGCGGCCAGGCTCACCGCCTCCTCGTACTGGTCCCGGTGCACCAGCATCCGGGTCCAGGCGCTGCACGTCTGGCCGGAGTTGGACATGACGTTGGCGACGCCGACGTTGACCGCCTTGGCGAGGTCGGCGCTCGGCAGGACGACGTTGGCGGACTTGCCGCCGAGCTCCAGGGCGACCCGCTTGATCGCCGCGCCCGCGGTGGCGCCGATCTGCCGGCCGACCGCGGTGGAGCCGGTGAAGGAGACCAGGTCGACGTCCGGGTGCCCGGCCAGGGCCTGGCCCGCGACCGGTCCGAGGCCGGTGACCAGGTTGAAGACGCCCGCGGGCAGGCCCGCCTCGTGCACCGCCTCGGCGAAGAGCTGGGCGACGAGCGGGGTGTCCTCGGCGGGCTTGAGCACGACGGTGCAGCCTGCCGCGAGCGCGGGGGCGACCTTGGCGACGATCTGGTGCAGGGGGTAGTTCCAGGGCGTGATCGCGCCCACCACGCCGACCGGTTCGAGATGGATCGTGGAGTTGCCGGCCTTCTCCTCGAAGGCGTGGGTCGCGGCGAGTTCGGCGTACGAGCCGGCGACCGCGATCGGCACGGCCGCGTGCACGTTCTGCGAGAACTTCAGCGGTGAGCCGAGTTCGGCGGTGACCGTCTCGGCGATCTCGTCCTTGCGTGCCACGAGGACGTCGCGCAGGGCGGTCAGCCGGGCGGCCCGCTCGGCGGGCGGGGTCGCGGCCCAGGCCGGGAAGGCGGCGCGGGCGGCCCGCACGGCGTCGTCGACGTCCGCGGCGGTGCCCGCCGGGACCCGGCCGACGACCTGCTCGTCGACGGGGTTCACGACCTCGATCGTGTCCGTGCCGACGGCGGGGCGCCACGCGCCGTCGATGTACATGCCGTCGTGTGCCTTCATCTGCTCCTCCGGTGCGGGGTGCGTCCTGCGCGTCACAACCTATCGACCGCCTCCTAAACTAGCGGCGATAGTTTTTTGACGCCAGGGACCCCCTCGCCCTGAGCCCTACTCGTCCAGGTCCGGCAGCCGAGCCGGGGACGGACTGATCCGCTCGCCGTGCTGGTCGAAGACGAACAGATGGGCGAGGTCGACGAGCAGGGGGACCTGCATGCCGTGGCGCAGCTCGATGTCGGGGGTGGTGCGCACGACCAGGTCGCCGGGCAGGCGGGGCTCGGTGGACGCGGGTTCGGCGCCCCGGCCCCGCGCGAGGTCGTCCATGACCACGACCGGCCCGGCCCGCAGGGCTCCCGCCCGCTCCCGGAACCGCCCGAGGACGGTCGTGGTCCCGTCCCTGCGGCGGCGCCGGGTGGGCCGGGGCGCGGGGCGCGGGGCCTCCAGGTCCGGTACGACGGCGGGCCGCGAGCCGGTGTTGAAGTGGACGAGGACCTCGTGCCCCTGGAACTCCACGTGCTCCACCAGGCCGGTCAGCGGCACCTCGCCGGTGCGGGCGGAGGTGCGCTTGGCGATCCGGACGGCCTCCGAGCGCAGCCCGACGATCACCTCGCGGCCCTGCTGCACGCGCAGCAACTGGTGGTCCAGTTTCAGGGGTTCGGGCAGCCGCAGGTACTGCTTGCCGAGGCTGATGGTCATCGCGCCGTCCAGCGGGGCACGGACCAGCCCGCGCAGCAGGTTGATGCGCGGGGTGCCGATGAAGGCGGCGACGAAGACGTTGCGCGGCAGGGCGTAGACCGCGCGCGGGGTGCCCACCTGCTGGAGCACCCCGCCGCGCAGCACGGCGACCCGGTCGCCGAGCGACATGGCCTCGGCCTGGTCGTGGGTGACGTAGACCGTGGTGACGCCCAACTCCCGGGTGAGCTTGGAGATCTCGGCCCGCAGATGGTTGCGGAGCTTTGCGTCGAGGTTGGACAGCGGCTCGTCCATCAGGAAGGCGGAGGGGTGGCGGGCGATGGCCCGGCCCATGGCGACGCGCTGGCGTTCGCCGCCGGAGAGCTGGCTGGGGAAGCGGTCCAGGAGGTCCTCTATGCCGAGCATGCGGGCGGTGGCGTCCACGCGCGGGCCGGGGTCCTCGCCGGGCTTCTCCACGCGCAGCGGGAAGCCGATGTTGCCCCGGCTCGTCATGTTCGGGTAGAGCGCGAAGTTCTGGAACACCATGGCCATGTTCCGGTCGGACGGGAGCAGGTCGTTGCCGTACTCGCCGTCCAGCAGGAGTCTGCCCTCGGTGATCTCCTCCAGCCCTGCGATCATTCTGAGCACGGTGGACTTGCCGCAGCCGGACGGCCCCAGCAGCACGAGGAACTCGCCGGGCCGGACGTCGAGCGACAGCCGGTCCACCACGCGAACGCCTCGCGCATAGATCTTGCTCACGTCGTGCAGGGAGATGGCGCGCGTCATGACACAGCCCCCGGGGGCGTACGGAGCGAGCGCTGACGCTCGGCTGTCGATGGGCCCGTGCGGGTCGTACGGGCTGTGAGTCACGGAAGTTAACGGACCGTGCGCGCTCGCGGAAGACACCGGACACGATCGGGCCCATCGTTCCGCCCAGTGAGAAGCCGGGCGCGTCGCCGCACCGGGTCAGCGGGTCGCGGTCAGATGGGCGAAGACGACGACGTTGCTGGTGTAGCCCGTCCTGCGGTTGAACAGCCCGCCGCAGGTGAGCAGCCGCAGCTCGGGGCGCTTGCTCTGGCCGTACACCTCCTTGTCGGGGAAGCGTGCCTTGTCGAAGACCCGGACGCGGTCCACGGAGTAGACGGCGGTACGGCCGTCGACGCGCCGGACCTCGATCGCGCTGCCCGGGCGCACCAGCGCGAGGGCGGCGAAGACCGCGGCGCCGGTCTTGGTGTCACGGTGGCCGACGGCGATGGCCGTGCCGGTCTCGCCGGGCGAGGGGCCATCCCGGTACCAGCCGACGAGCTTGGGCTTGTCCAGCGGCGGGGTCTGCAGCTGCTGGTCGGGGCCCACCGTCACGGCGACGATCGGTGCGTCGATGCCGAGGGACGGTACGCGCAGGGTGGTCGCCGGAGACCGGGGCAGCGGCTCGGGCGGCGGGGTGGGCCTGGCCGTCGTCGGCTCGGCGGCCCGCGGACGCTGGTCGGCGGTCCCGGTCACCGGCTCGGCAGGCGTGTGCACCGATGCCGGGCCACCGGCCAGGGGCGGGGCCGGGTGGTGGTGCCCTCCGCACCGGACGACCGTCACCAGGACGGCCACGATCAGGGCCGTCCTGGTGAGTCGGTAGGCGCGGGTCCGGTGCCAGGGCCTGCGTCTGCGCCTAGGAGGCACCGTGCGAGCGGCGGCGCAGCAGCGTGCGGACGTACACGGCGCCGCCGACCGCGACCAGCCCGACGCCCGCGGCCGCGCTCAGCGGGGTGTACGACTGCACGGTGTCGACGAGACCGCCGCCGCCGGCGTGGACCCCGCCCTTGGGTCCGCCGCCCTCGTGCCCGGCACCGGACCCGTGGTCCTCGATCGTGCGGTTGGGGCCCTGCTGTCCGCGGTCCTGGTCGTGCCGGCTGTGGCAGTCGACGGTGAAGATCTTCTCCCTGGGTGTGACGGGAGTGGCGCCCGGTGGCGGGGTGAAGGTCCACGTGAGCGTGTACCTGCCGTCGGCCAGCCCCAGGGTGTCGGTGTGTCCGGCGCCGCCGGCGAGGGAGATCGTGCCGCTCACGGTGGCCGCGGTGGGCAGCGGGGGCTGGGCCGTGATGGTGTAGGAGACGCTGTTGACCGCACCGAAGTTCGCTGCGTCGAGGTAGAACCTGCAGACCTCGGGATCGTCCTTGGAGACGCCGTAGGGCACCCGCTCATTGTGGATCCTGATGTCGGCACCGTCGCCGGGGGCCGCGAACGCGGCCGCCGTCGCGAGCCAGGAGGCCCCGGCCGTGGTGAGTACGGTGAGGGCCGCGGCTCCGAGACGGACGCCGGCGGACGGGGGCATCAAGGTGGGCATGGATGTTCCTCCGAGTCAGACGATTTTCATACAAATCGCTCTTTCACCTGACTCTCTTTCACATCCGCCCCTGATACGGCGTCGCCACCGCTCGACGCGCCGTCAGAGATCGCCCGACCGGCGCAACCGCGTCCGCGCACGGCATACCGGCATCGGCAGCGCGATCCCCGCGCACAGCAGGCCCGCCGGCAGACACGTCACGGTGAGCAGCGCGGCGCCCCGGGCGCGCTGGTGCCCGCCATGTCCGCAAAATCACTGGTCACAGCGGCGCCGTGATCTCGACAGGCACTCCGTTGAGGACCGCGTTGCCCGAGAGCGGGTCGAGCAGGCTGCCGTCGAGGAGCTGGTTGACGTTGACGCCGGGATCGGTGGCGGCGTGGCTCATCCGGGTGCCGGGCCGGTCGTGGCCCCAGCCGTGCGGCAGGCTCACCACGCCCGGGCGCACCCCGTCGGTGACCTCCGCGGGAGCGGTCACCTCTCCCCCGGCGCCCTTCACGCGGACGGCGGCCCCGTCCCGCACTCCGAGGCGCTCGGCGTCCTCGGGGTGGATGTGCAGGGTGCAGCGGTTGCTGCCGCCGGTGAGGGCGGGGACGTTGTGCATCCAGCTGTTGTTGGAGCGCAGATGCCTGCGGCCGACGAGGACGAGTTCGTCGGGGAGCCGGTCCAGCGCCCCCCGCAGCCGCGGCAGGTCGTCGGCGATCGGCTGCGGCAGCAGTTCGACCTTGCCGCTGCGGGTCTTCAGCGGCTGCGGCAGTCGCGGCCGCAGCGGTCCGAGGTCGATGCCGTGCGGATGCGCGAGCAGCTTTTCCAGGGTGAGCCCGTCCGGTCGTACGCCGAAGCCGTCGCCGTAGGGCCCGAGGCGCAGCATCATGTCGAGCCGGCGCTCGGGACCGCTCACGCCGGTGAGCTGCGCGGCGAGTTCCTTCGGGTCGCGGCCGTGCACCGGTGACCAGGTCTCCTTGACGGCCTTGCCCAGGGTCTGGCCGATGACCAGGTCGTCCACCGCCGAGGGATCGGCGCCGTGCATGCCGGTCGCGGCCAGGGTCAGCCGGGCGAGGATCTCGGTCTCGGCCATGCGGCCGGGCTCCAGGGGGACGGCCGGCCGGTTGTAGCGAACCTGGTTGCGCACGGCCAGGGTGTTGAAGGCGAAGTCGTGGTGCGGGCTCTGGGAGGGCGGGGGCGGCGGCAGGACGACGTCGGCGTGGCGCGAGGTCTCGTTGAGATAGGGGTCGACGCTGACCATGAAGTCCAGGGAGCCCAGGGCCTTGTCGAGCCGGTCGCCGTCGGGTGCGGACAGCACGGGGTTGGCGGCGACGGCGACCAGGGCCCGGATCGGCTCGCCCCGCTCGGTCGCGGTGTCGATCTCCTCGGCGAGCGCCGAGAGCGGCAACTCGCCCTTGGCCTCCGGGTGTTGGCTCACCCGCGAGTGCCAGCGGCCGAGCGTGAAGCCGTGGCTCGGTCCGGCCGGACGCGGTGTCCGGTCGGTGGCCGCCTGCGGGAAGAGGGCGCCGCCGGGGCGGTCGAGGTTGCCGGTGAGGATGTTGAGGATGTCGACGAGCCAGCTGCCGAGGGTGCCGTACGGGACGGTGCAGCTGCCGATACGGCCGTAGACGGCGGCGGTCGGGGCGGCGGCGAGCTCGCGGGCGAGGGCGCGTGTCACCTCGGCCTCCACGTCGCAGGCCGCGGCGACCGCTTCGGGCGTGAAGTCCCGTACGGCGTCGCATAGTTCGTCCAGGCCCTCCAGGTGCGGGGTCAGCTCGCCGGGGGCGACGAGGCCCTCCTCGAACAGGACGTGTGTCATCGCCGCGAGGAGGAGCGCGTCGGTTCCGGGGCGGATCGCGACGTGCCGGTCGGCGAGTTTGGCGGTGCGGGTGCGGCGCGGGTCGATCACGGTGAGGGTGCCGCCGCGGACCTTGAGCGCCTTGAGCCGGCCGGGGAAGTCGGGGGCGGTGCACAGACTCCCGTTGGACTCCAGGGGGTTGGCGCCGATGAGGAGCAGATGGCCGATGTGGTCCAGGTCCGGCACGGGGATCGCGTTGGCGTCGCCGAAGAGCAGCCCGCTGGAGACGTGCTTGGGCATCTGGTCGAGCGTGGACGCGGTGAAGACGCTGCGGGTGCCGAGGCCGGCGAGCAGCACCGGCGGGTAGAGGGCGCCGGCCATGGTGTGCACGTTGGGGTTGCCGAGGACGACTCCCACCGCGTGCGGGCCGTATCGCTCGACGACGGGGCGGATACCGGCGGCGACCGCGTCGAAGGCCTCCTCCCAGGTGGCCTCGCGCAGCTCGCCGTCCTTGCGCACGAGGGGGCCGCGCAGCCGGTCGGGGTCGGCGTCCAGGGCGCCGAAGGAGGCGCCCTTGGGGCAGATGAACCCCTTGCTGAACACATCGTCGCGATCACCGCGCGCACCGGTGACCCGGGTGCCCTCGATGGTGAGCGTGAGCCCGCAGGTGGCCTCGCACAGGGGGCAGATACGCAGAGCGGTGCGGGACACGGGGTCCTCCCGGTGGGCGGCGTCGACGCTCGGGCACTTTGAGCATACCGACCGGTTGGCATGTTGGGGAGGGTTCCTCGGCGCGCATCGACCGGGCGGGGCTTCGGAGCGTCAGTCGAGTACCCGCGCCAGATACGCCTGCAGCAGCTCGCGCGCCTCCGCGATGATCTTCTCGTCGCCGCCGGGCGCCATTCTGAAGGCCAGGTGGACCAGGGTGTCGGCGGTCTCCACGGCGATGAGGAAACAGCGGCGCAGGTCCTCGTCCGGCTCGCGGTCGAGATAGCCGGAGAGCAGTTCGGTGAGGCGGTCGGCGACGCGGTGGTTGGGCTCGGCGTTGCGGGCGCCGACCGGGATCTGGTTGCCGAAGTCGACCAGGGAGAAGCCGGGCGCGGTGCGCTTCATGGCCAGGTACTCGTCGAGGACGGCGTCCATGGCGGTGCGCCAGCCGCCCTCACCGGCCGTTTTCAGCCGTTCGCCGACCTGCTCGGTGAACCGTTCCAGGTTGCGCTGGGCGAGGGCGTCGACCATCTGCCGCTTGTTGCCGAAGAAGCGGTAGACGGAGCCGATGGGAACTTCCGCGCGCAGCGCCACGGCACGGGTGCTCAGGGCGTCGTAGCCGACCTCGTCGAGGAGGTCGGCGCAGGCGTCGAGGATCCTGGTGAGCCGTTCGGCGCTGCGCCGCTGCACGGGGGCACGGCGTAGCGATGTCGCGTGGGGCACGTGCTTCATGATGCCTTTCCGGCGCGCTCCGGAGAACCTCGCCCCCCAGTACGCGGACGGATGGGCAATGCACTCAACGCCGTCCGGTCCCCGGTGCCGCCGGGCCTGGCCGCGGCCTCGGAGGCCGTGATGTCGGCCGTGCTCTCGACCGGCTCGCTCTTCACGGCCCAGACGGTGCCGTCGTCGGCGTAGAGCCTGGCGGTGACGTGGTGCGTGCCGCGCGGCACGAGGTGGGCCGGGAGGCGGCAGTTCAGACCACGAAGCCGGGTGACCAGGCGGTCGTCGACGAAGATGTACGCCACTCCCCGCCCGGCCACCGCCCGCGGCTTCGCGCCTTTGGCGGAGAAGCGGAAGTTGCGGACGGTCAGGCGCACGTCCCAGGCGTTGTCCGCGTCGGGCTGCACCTCGATGCCGACCTCGGGCGCGTCCTGCTTCTGCACTTCACGGTAGTGCCGGCCCTCCTGGTCGGTGTCGTCCAGCACCTTGCCCACCGGCGAGGCCGACTGCCCGTGCTTCCCCTCGTGCGCATCACCGCTTCCGCAGCCCGCGGATCCGGTCAGCAGCAGGACACAGACCGCGAGCGCGGCGGGCAGACCACGCGTCCACGACATGCCCGGAGACTAGAACACCGGTCCGACAGTCGGATCCCCCTGGAGTCGGGTTCTCGTTCCTCCCTGGTGAGGAGGCCCGAAGACCCTCTTGCGCCGGCGAAACCGCAATCCTACGTTGTTACATAGGAATCAGACGGCATCCGTCCGCGAAGGAGCGACGATGAGCGGGGAAGCGCGCAAGACGGCCGAAGGGCTGACCTACCTCTCCGGTTTCGGCAACGAGCACAGCTCCGAGGCCGTGCCCGGCGCCCTGCCGGAGGGCCGCAACTCGCCGCAGCGCGCGCCGCTCGGGCTGTACGCGGAGCAGCTCAGCGGCACGGCGTTCACCGAACCACGCGCCCGCAACCGCCGATCCTGGCTCTACCGCATCCGCCCGTCGGCCGCCCACCCGCCCTTCACGCGCGCGGACAACGGCGCGATCCGCACGGCCCCGTTCACCGAATCGGTGCCCGACCCGAACCGGCTGCGCTGGAACCCGCTGCCCGAGCCCCCGGCCGGCACGGACTTCCTCGCGGGCCTGTGGACCCTGGGCGGCAACGGCGACGCGACGCAGCGCACCGGCATGGCCGTGCACCTCTACAGCGCCGACTCCTCCATGGAGCGCGTCTTCAGCGACGCCGACGGCGAACTGCTGATCGTCCCGGAGCGCGGCGGGCTGCTGCTGCACACCGAGTTCGGGCTGCTGCACGCGGAGCCGGGACACGTGGCCCTGGTCCCGCGCGGGGTGCGCTTCCGGGTGGAGCTGCTGGACGCCTCCGCGCGGGGCTACGTCTGCGAGAACTACGGCGCCCCCTTCCAGCTGCCCGACCTCGGCCCGATCGGCGCCAACGGACTGGCTAACGCCCGTGACTTCAGGGCGCCGGTCGCAGCCTACGAGGACGTCGAGGGGGCGGTGGAGGTGGTCAACAAGTTCTGCGGCAACCTCTGGCGGGCGACGTACGACCACTCGCCGCTCGACGTGGTCGCCTGGCACGGCAACCATCTGCCGTACGTCTACGACCTGCGCCGCTTCAATGTCATCGGCACCATCTCCTACGACCACCCCGACCCGTCGATCTTCACCGTGCTGACGTCCCCTTCGGACACCCCGGGGCTCGCGGGCGTCGACTTCGTGGTCTTCGCGCCGCGCTGGCTGGTGGGCGAGGACACCTTCCGGCCGCCGTACTTCCACCGGAACGTGATGAGCGAGTACATGGGCCTGGTCGAGGGCGCCTACGACGCGAAGACCGCCGGGAAGGGGGGATTCGTGCCGGGCGGCGGCTCGCTGCACAACATGATGTCGGCGCACGGTCCGGACCGGGAGACCTTCGAGCGGGCGAGCGCGGCCGAGCTGAAGCCGCAGAAGGTGGACGACGGGCTGGCGTTCATGTTCGAGACCCGCTGGCCGGTCACGCTCACCGCGCACGCGGCGCAGGCGGAGCACCTCCAGCGCCGCTACGACGACGTGTGGCAGGGCCTCGAACGCCACTTCCGCCCCTTGCACTGAAGATCCCCGACCGGTACGGATGGCCCGTGACCTCCTTCGCCCCGGACTCGATCGTCCTGAACCGCAAGCTGCCGCTCTGGTACCAGGTCTCGCAGTCCCTGCGCGCCTCGATACTCGGCCGCTCGCCGCAGGACCCCCTGCGGCTGCCCACCGAGGAGCAGTTGGCGGGGCACTACGGGGTGAGCGTGCTGACCATGCGGCAGGCGCTGAAGGAGCTGGAGGACGAGGGCCTGATCACGCGGCACCGGCGCCGGGGCACCTTCATCGAGCCCGGCGCCCGCAGGGGCACCCCGGTCCGGCTGCTCGGCTCGGTGGACGCCATCGTGGCCCAGCAGTCCGGCATGACGACCGAGCTGCTGGACCACGGCGAGGGGCCGGTGCCGCCCGAACTCGCCGAGTACTTCCCCGGGTTCGACGAGGTGGCCACGTACCACCGGCTGCGCAGCGACGAGAAGACGGGCGAACCGACGAACCACGCGCGCAACTACGTGCGGCCGGACGTGGCGGCGCGGTTCGAGGCGGCCGAACTGCTGCACCGCCCGATGACCAAGGTGCTGCGCGACATCGTGCGGGCGGACATCAGCCGTATCACCGACACCGTTCAGGCCCGGCTGGCCGACCCGGAGACGGCGCGGCTGCTCCAAGTCCCGCTGCTCAGCCCGATCCTGCACTACACGGGCGTGACCTACGACGCCGAGGGAAGGGTGCTGGACGCGGCGGTGATCCACTACCGGGGCGACCGCTTCTCCTTCACGGTGACCCTGGACGCCACATGAGGTCGCCGGCCCCGGATGCCTGTCGGCGGAAGGTCGTACGATGCCCAGCGTGACGCACGACGACGCTCCGCTGCTGGCGGACCTCATGCCGTGGTCCGTCGCACCGCCGCGGCTCGGCCGGGGGTGGCCGGCGGGCCCCGACGCGGCCTCCCTGAAGTCCCGCTGGGACGCCCTGCTGAAGGCCGAGGGCCCGGACCGGGAGGCCCTGTTCGAGCCGACCCGCTCGCGCACCCTGCGCTCGGCGGTGGGCCGCCTGCCGGGCCAGTCGAGCGGCACGGAGAAGCTGCTCCGCGCCACCGGCCCCTGCCCGGAGCCGGTGCGCGTGCTGCACGCCGCCTTCGACGAGCAGTGGCTGATCCCCGACCACCGGCTGATCGACGCGGCCCGCCCGGAGTTGTGGCGGGTGGCGGACGAGCGGCAGGTCTTCGTCGTGGAGAGCCCCTCCGACACGGGCGGACCGCAGCTGCTCGCCACGTCCCACCTCCCGCTGCTGCGCCCCGGCCGCATCCGCCCGCTCCACCGCCGCCCCGGCGGCGCCGAGCCCAACCTGGCGCCGGGCCTGCTGGAGCACCTCGGCAAGCGTCTGGGCCTCGCCCCCGCCCCGGCGGACGTGCTCGCCTGGATCATGGCGACGGTGCGGCCGGGCCTGACGGTCCCGCTCACCGAGGACGGCGAACTGTGGTCGCGCGGTGTGGAGTTGGGCCGCCGCATCCTGTGGCTGATGCGCCGCGACGGCGAGCGCCCCAAGCTGCCGGGCGGCCGCCGCCCCTATGTCCGGGCCCCACTGTCGTCGCGCCCGCTCACTATCGACTACGACCGTGACGAGGAGACCCTGCTGCTCGACGAGGGCCGTATCTCCCCCGTGCCGCCCGAGGCGTGGGACTTCGAGGCGGGGGGTGTGCGCGTGCTGGAGCAGTGGTTCACGGCGCGCACCGCTCCGGCCGAGCCGGGCACGCTCCCGGCGATCCGCCCGGCGACCTGGCCGCAGGCATGGACGTCCGAACTGCTTGAGCTGATCACGGTCCTGGCCCTGCTCGCCGAAGTACGGCCGCAGCAGGCGGAGTTGACGGTGACGGCCCCCGTCACGGCGTCCGAGCTGCACACGGCGGGCGTCCTGCCGGTCTCCGACGCCGCGCGCAGGCCGGCGTCGGTCCTGGACCACCATGAGGAAGGCCCGGAGGGCCAGTTCGCCCTGATCTAGCGCCGCGATGGGGCAACTCGCCTGGCGGGGTGGGGAGTTGTGCTGGTGGCGAGTTGCGAACCCTCGGGTCCGGCCGGGGACGTGGCTTCAGGAGAAGGGCGCGGGCCCTCGCCCGGTGTCGCACCTGAGCATCGCTGCTGCCGTGGGGATGACGGACGACGAGTGAGCAGCGCTGCGCCGGGAGGGTGCGGTCGACCGGGCGTGGGCACGCCGGTGGCGCCGGTGCGGCTCAGCGCCCGCCGAACAGCGAACGGCGCAGGCGGCGCAGCGGCGCGAAGAGCAGGACGCGGCTGATCCGCGCACCCCTGGCGCTGCGCTCCTGCGGGGTGTCGCGCGTGGTGAGCTCCTGCATCAGCAAGGTCGCCTCGGCGGCCTTCTGCTGCGGCACGGCGGGACCTCCCAGCACCGACAGGTGCCGGTCGAGCCGCGAGCTGCTCGCGCTGCTCCCGTACGTGATCGCAGGGACCCTGGCCCTGCTGCGCACTGTTATCTGTTCCATGTCACTCCCCACCCGTACGAGTCCACCCGGCCCGGGCAGAGTAACCCTATCGCTCCCTCGGGGCACTCGTGTATCGCGGTCACAGGATTCACCTTCCCCGTAAGGATGTTGACGACTTCACGTTCGTCACTCTCCGAATCCAACCGCTTTCAGGGCGAGTTGGACAATCGGCCGGCTGGTGGGCTGAGGTGAGCCACCGTCCGGCTCCACGGTCACAGCCAGTGATGTTGCGGACTTGTTGAGGCCGGTCGCGATCAGGGGCGTGTCGCCCCCCTCGAACAGCCCGAGGGAGCGTGGTTGCGCATCGGGGCGCATGAGCCACAGCTGGCGCACGCGTCCGCTGGGCAGGGTGCCGTATCCGCTGAGGGTGACGACCGCCCGTCCTTCGGAAGCGGAGGCGACCACGGAGATGTTGCGGCCACGGTCGCCCCGGCCCGCGGTCGCGCGGGCGTCGGGAGCTGCGAGAACGTGGGCGATCTCACGCGACTGGGCCCGCTCGGCGTTCAGCTGGTCCTGGGTCCGGTCGGCCTGGACGGCAAAGAGCGAGGCGACCACGAGCGCCGCGGCGGCCGTCGCCGTGGCGAAGGGGACGAAGAGCGGGCGGCGCTCGCGGGGCGCACGGGAGCGCGCCGGCGGTGGCTGCGTGCCCCAGACGTGCGGCGGCAGTTGGGGCGTGTGCTCGTGCGCGGGCTCCTGCGGTGTGGCGCGTACGGCGGCCAGCACCCGGTCCCGCATCGCGGCCGGTGCCGGGGCGGCCGTCGACCAGGCCAGCCGGACCGCGTCCTCGGACAGCGCCCGCACCTCGGCGGCGCAGATTCCGCACGTGGCGAGGTGCTTCTCGAAGCGGACCCGCTCCGCGGGCGTGAGCGCGTCGAGCGCGTAGGGGGCGGCCAGCGAGTGCGGGTCCTCGCGGCGCAGGCGGTCGCGCAGACTCATGCGACACCTCCCAGGCACTTGCGCAGCTGGGTGAGTCCATCGCGCATGCGGGTCTTGACCGTGCCCAGCGGCAGGGAGAGCCGCTCGGCCACTTCACGGTACGTGTAGCCGTCGTAGTAGGCGAGGGTGACGGACTGACGCTGCAGATCGGTGAGCCGGTCCAGACAGCGGCGCACCCACTCCCGTTCGAGGCCCGCCTCGACCTCCTCGGTGACCTGGTCGAAGGCGGGGTGGTGGGCCCGGCGCGCCTCGCGCTGCTCGCGCTCGCCGGCCGCGCGGGCGCTGCGCACCCGGTCGACGGCCCGGCGGTGGGCGAGGGTGAGGATCCAGGACAGGGCGCTGCCGCGCGCGGGGTCGAACCGCGCGGCGGACCGCCACAGTTCCAGCAGCACCTCCTGGGCCACCTCCTCCGACTGCGCGGGGTCCCGTACGACCCGGCGCACCAGTCCGAACACCGGCCCCGACACCAGCCCGTACAGCTCCTCGAAGGCCTTCTGGTCTCCGCCCGCCACGAGCGCCAGAAGCTCGTCCGCCTCCACGCGGTCCCCCTCTCTGCGGCCGCAAGGGCCCCGTCCCGTCACACCAGGCATTCGCAACGAACGCACCTCCGGATGGGGTTACGGATCAGAGTGCCGAAAACGCGGGTCCGCGGCCGGTGAAACGCGATTCACGGCCCGCTGGTCCGGGACGGGCGTCCGAACTCGCCGCAAGAACCTTCGGGATTCGACCAATCCACCCCGCCGACGGCTCCGAATCAGCGTGCGTCAGGCAAGTTGGGACTGAGGACGGACGGCATGACACCTATTTCCAGGAGCGGTGCGGGACACAGGAGCGTCGCGACCCTGATAGCCGGCGCGCTGGCTGCCGGAGGGCTCACGGCCGCCGGCGTCGCCACGCTGGAACCGGGGGCGGCATCCGCCTCCAGCCACCGGGAGGCCCCGCTGATCTCGGGGCAGCCGCAGTACGACAACACCGACGTGTACGCGTTCGTCAGCCCGGACAAGCCGGACACGACGACGATCATCGCCAACTGGATCCCCTTCGAGGACCCGGCGGGCGGCCCGAACTTCTACACGTTCGCCGACGACGCGCAGTACGACATCCACATCGACAACAACGGCGACGCACAGGGCGAGTTGCTGCTGCGCTACACCTTCAAGACTCATACGAAGAACAAGAAGACGTTCCTCTACAACACGGGCGCCGTCACCAGCCTCGACGACCCCGACCTGAACGTCACGCAGTCGTACGACATCGACCTGATCAAGCTGCACAACCAGAAGGTGGTGTCGAAGACGAAGCTCGCCGACGACGTGCCGGTGGCTCCGTCCAATGTCGGCAAGGCGTCGATGCCGGACTACAACACGCTGCGCAAGCAGGCGGTATACAAGCTCGCCAACGGCGCGCAGACGTTCGCGGGCCAGGCCGACGACCCGTTCTTCCTGGACCTGCGGGTCTTCGACCTGCTGTACGGCGGCAACCTCTCCGAGGTCGGACGAGACACCCTCAAGGGCTACAACGTCAACTCGATCGCCCTGCAGGTCCCGACCGACATGATCACCGAGTCGGCGAAGCAGCCGGTCGTCGGCATCTGGTCGACGACCCAGCGCAGGAACGCCCAGGGCTACTACGAGCAGGTCTCGCGGCTCGGCAACCCACTGGTCAACGAGGTCGTCAACCCGCTGAAGGACAAGGACAAGTTCAACGCCTCCTCGCCCTGGAACGACGGCCAGTTCCTGAAGAACGTGACCAACCCCGAGCTGCCGAAGCTCATCGAGTCGATCTACAAGATCAAGGCGCCGACCGAGCCGCGCAACGACCTGGTCGACGTGTTCCTCAAGGGCGTCAAGGGGCTCAACCAGCCGCCGAAGGTCCGGCCCGCGGAGGAGCTGCGCCTGAACACCTCGATCAAGCCGGCGGCCAGCCCGAAGCGGCTGGGCGTGCTCGACGGGGACAACGCGGGCTTCCCGAACGGCCGTCGTCTCACCGACGACGTGGTCGACGAGGCGCTCCAGGTCGTCGAGGGTGAACTGGTCGGTTCCAAGAACGACTTGGGCGACGCGGTCGACAAGAACGACAAGGGCTTCGGCCACTCCTTCCCGTACCTGGCCAACCCGACGGCCGGTTCGCGCGGTGCCACCGCCAAGGGGGTCACCAGCGGCAACGACGTCCGCAACCAGCTGGGTGACGCCCTGCAGCCCACCTCCGGCGGCAGCAGCAACAACATGGCGCTGATCGCGGGGTCGGCGGGCGCCGGTGCGGCGGGGATCGCACTGATCGGGGTCGCGCTGATGTGGTGGCGCCGGATGCGGAGGCGTGCGTACTGAACCTCGCGGGGGGACTGCCGGCCGTCGTTCGTCCGCAGCGACGCTGTGGCTGGTCGCGCAGTTCCCCGCCCCCTGCGGTCCGGGCTCCGCCCGGGCCCGACCATCCCGCAACGTCCGGTCGCAGCACGTCGAATGAGGAGAGGGCATGGCCCCGCGTACGAACGGCACCGAGCCGGAGTCGGAGAACGGCACCGCGCCGGTCGGCCCGGCGGAAGAGAAGACGCCACGCGCCGGTGACCCCCAGCAGCCCGGCAACGGCGCCGACTCCACCGAGGACGCGGAAGCCGATCCGCGGGTGGCGGCCGTACGGCGGGTGGGCGAGACCGGGCGTCGGCTGCGGGCACTCCAACTCGGAGGCACAGTCGCGCTGTTGGCGGTCGCGCTCACGGCCGGGTCCATCGCGGTCGGCGCCCTGAGGGACCACAAGGACACCACCGTCGCCGCCGCCTCCGCCGCCCTGTCACCGGCGGCGCTGTCCGGCGGCGGCCTGGACGCGAGCATCGCCGCGCTGCAGGCCCAACTCCGCACCCAGCCGAAGGACTTCGGCAGCTGGGCCACGCTGGGTCTCGCCTATGTCGAGCAGGCCCGCACCAAGGGCGACCCCTCCCGCTACCCGCAGGCCCAGAAGGCGCTGAAGCGCTCCCTGGAGCTGAAGCGCGGCAACGAGCAGGCCGTCACGGGTCAGGCCGCTCTGGCCGCCGCGCGGCACGACTTCGCGGACGCCCTCACGTACGCGGACCGCGTGCTCAAGGAGAACCCGTACAGCGAGCGCGCCCTCTCCTCCCGTATCGACGCCCTCGTCGAACTCGGCCGCTACGCCGACGCGTCCAAGGCCGCCGACACCGCCGACTCCCGGCGCCCGGGCGTCCCGGTCTTCACCCGGTACGCGTACGTCCATGAGCTGCGCGGGGACGTGCGGACGGCGCACCGGGTCCTGGCACAGGCCCTCGGCTCCGCCACCGCCCGCGGCGACATCTCCTACGTCGCCGCCCAGCTCGGCCAACTCGCCTGGAACCAGGGCGACTACAAGAGCGCGCTGACCTACTACGCCCGGGCGCTCGCCGCCGACGAGAACTACCTCCCCGCGCTGCAGGGCCGGGCCCTCGCCCAGTACGCGAGCGGCGACCGGGCCGCCGCCATCAAGGGGATGGAACAGGTCGTCGCCCGCTATCCGCTGCCGCAACCGCTGGTCCAGCTCGGCGAGATGTACGAGGAGCGCGGCGCCGAGGGCGACAAGGAGAAGGCCCGCGACCAGTACGCCCTGGTGGACGCGTGGATCGCGCTCGCCCGCGCCAACGGCGTCAACGCCGACCTCGACACCGCGCTCGCCGCCGCCGACCACGGCGACAAGGCCTCGGCCCTGCGCGCCGCCCGCGCGGAGTGGGCCCGGCGGCACACCGTGCACACCGCGGACGCACTGGCCTGGGCGTTGCACGTCAACGGCAAGGACACACAGGCCCTTTCGTACGCCCGGCAGGCGACGGCCACCGGCTACCACAACGCCCTGTTCCTCTATCACCGCGGCATGATCGAGCGCGCCACCGGCCACCGAGAGGACGCGCGCGCCTCGCTGAAGGCGGCACTGAAACTGAACCCCGGCTTCTCACCGCTGGGCGCGCGCGAGGCCCGTGCGGCGATCAAAAACCTGGAGGCGGCGCAGTGAACCCTCGTCGGCTGCTCGCCTCCACCGGGGCCGTCCTCACGGCGGCCTGCGCGCTCGCGCTGACTCCTTCCACCAGCGCGAGCGCGCACCCCCTCGGCAACTTCACCGTCAACCGCTACGACGGCCTCGTGGCCACGCCCGACCGGCTCCGCGTCGACCACGTCGAGGACCTCGCCGAGATCCCCGCCACCCAGGCCAAGCCCGACATCGAGCGGCTCGGCACGACCGAGTGGGCACGTGAGCGGTGCGCGAAGGCAGCGGACGGCAGCAAGGTCACTGTTGACGGGCGGGCCGCCCACCTGACGGTCGCCGGAATCACGGCGCGGCTGCGGCCCGGGCAGGCGGGGCTGAACACGCTGCGGGTCGAGTGCCGGCTGACGGCGCCGCTGCCCGAGGGCGACACCGTGACCGTCGGCTTCCACAGCGCGGGCGCGAACTCCGGGCCCGGCTGGCGGGAGATCACCGCCCGCGGCGACCGTATGACGCTCACCGCCACGGACGTACCGAAAAGCTCGGTCTCCCGCGAACTCACCAGCTACCCCAAGGAGTTGCTCACCTCCCCCGCCGACACCTCCTCGGCCTCCCTGCGGGTGCGCCCCGGCGGGCCCGCCCTCACCGAGGACCGGCAGGACGCGCCGGCCGCCTCCGTGCTGCCGCGCGGCGCGGACCGCTGGACCCGCGCCCTGGACTCGCTGGTCGCCCGGCACGACCTCACCGTCGGCTTCGCCGCGCTGGCGCTGCTGATCGCGGTCGTCCTGGGCGCGATGCACGCGCTCGCGCCGGGCCACGGCAAGACCCTGATGGCGGCGACGGCAGCCGCCCGCGGCGGCCGCGCCCGGCTCAAGGACGTACTGCCCCTGGCCGCCTCGGTGACGGTCACGCACACGCTGGGGGTGGTCGCGCTGGGCCTCCTGGTCACGGCCGGTTCGGGCGCGGCGCCCTCGGTGATCACCTGGCTGGGCATCGCGAGCGGCGTCATGGTGTTCTGCGCGGGCGCGACCCTCGTACGCCGGGCCTGGCGCAACCGCGGCCCCGGGCACACCCACACCCACACCCACGGCCATCCCCACCCGCACGGCCCGGACGCTCACCCCCACACGCATGGGACCGATGAGCCCGAGGTACGCGAACTCGCCCTGGTCGCCGCCCACACGCAGACCGCAACGGCGACCACCGAAGCCCACCCGCACCCGCATCCCCATCAACCCGCTCACACGCACGACCACGGCCAGGACCCCACCTACCCGCACACCCACCCCCACGACCACGACCACCCCCACGACCACGCCCACACCCACCCCCACTCCGTCGAGCACACCCACGGCGGCTTCACCCACACCCACTCCACCGCCCCGACTCTCCGCGGCACGATCCTGCTCGGTTTCGCCGGCGGTCTCGTGCCCAGTCCGTCCGCCGTCGTCGTGCTCGTCGGTGCCGCGGCGCTGGGCCAGGCCTGGTTCGGGCTGCTGCTCGTCGTCGCGTACGGCGTCGGGCTCGCGCTGACCCTCACCGCGGCCGGGTTCGCGGTGGTCAAGCTGGGCACCGGGATGAACCGCCTGCTGGACAGGCGCCCCCGCTGGACCGGCCATCCGGTCGCCACCCTGGTCCGCAGGAACGCCCCCCTGGCGTCGGCGTTCCTCGTCGTCGCCCTGGGGATCGGACTGGTGCTCAAGGGGGCGGCATCCGCACTCGGCTGAGCTACGTTTGTGGGGATATCACACGGAGTGGAGAAAGCACGCGGATGCGAATGGGGGACGCCCGTGTCCGAAGAACCGGGCAGTGAACGTGTGATCGCCGGCCGCTACCGTCTGCTGTCCCCCCTTGGCCAGGGCGGCATGGGAACGGTGTGGCGCGCCCGTGACGAGGTGCTGCACCGCGAGGTCGCCGTCAAGGAGGTGCGCGCGCCCGCCGGTTTGCCGGTCCAGGACGTCGAGCGGATGTACGCCCGCCTGGAGCGCGAGGCATGGGCGGCGGCGCGGGTCGCCAACCGCAATGTGGTCACGGTCTACGACGTGGCCACCGAGGACGGCCGCCCCTGGATCGTCATGGAGCTGGTGCGCGGCATCTCCCTCGCCGACCTCCTGGAGGCCGAGGGCCCGATACCGCCGCAGCGGGCCGCGCACATCGGGGCCGAGGTGCTGGCGGCGCTGCGGGCGGCGCACGCGGCCGGGGTGCTGCACCGCGACGTGAAGCCGGCCAATGTGCTGCTGGCCAACGACGGCCGGGTGGTGCTCACCGACTTCGGCATCGCCATGGTGGAGGGCAGCTCCGCGCTGACGATGACGGGTGAGGTGATCGGTTCGCCCGAGTTCCTGGCACCGGAGCGGGCGCTCGGCCGCACGCCGGGCCCGGAGTCCGACCTGTGGTCGCTCGGCGTCCTGTTGTACGCGGCGGTCGAGGGCAACTCCCCGTTCCGCCAGGACACTCCGCTCAGCACCCTGCGGGCGATCGTGGACGAGGAGCTGCCGCCGCCGCTGCGGGCGGGTCCGCTCGCGCCGGTCATCGAGGGGCTGCTGCGCAAGGACCCGGCCGAGCGGCCGGCCGCCGACCGGGCCGAGCAGGACCTGCGGATCGTCGGTGCGGGCGGCACGCCGCGCGCGGACGCCGTGCAGGGCGCCCCGTACACGCCGACGATCGCCGCGTTCCCCGGCCGGGGAACGCCGACCTCGCCGATGCCGAACGCGACCCCGCCGACGCCGTATCCGACCGCACCGGCGCAGGCCGCGACCACGGCCGCCGTGCCGAAGAGGCGCAACCGCCGGGCCGCCGTCGCGCTGGTCACCGGAGTGGTCGTCCTCGCGCTGGCGCTGGCCGGTCTGACGTACGCGCTGCTGAACCGCGACAACGGCGGCGACGGGACCGGGGGGAACGCCAACACCCGGGCGGGGGGCGGGACTTCGCAGACACCCACCACCCGGCAGCCGGGCGGCGGGGGCGACAGCCCGGCGCCGAGCACGAGCAGCAGCAGCCCTACGGCCGCGCCGCAGTCCGTGCGGGTCACGCTGGCGGGCGTGAACACCGACTACTCCGGCGGCTGTCCGCCCGCGAGCGGCCGGGCGCCGGCCTTCACGGCGACGTTCACGGTGGGGAATCTGCCGGCGCAGGTGAGCTACCGCTGGGTCTCGAAGGACGGCCAGGTCATGGACCAGGGGTGGAAGACCATGTCCTTCCCCCGGGGCGGTACGAGGACCAAGCAGGACCGGGCGTTCGTGACGACGTACGACAGCACGGGGACCTTCCGCAACGAGATCAGTGTGGAGGTGCGCTCGCCGGTGGAGACGACATCCAACTCGGTTGCGTTCTCGGTGACATGTGTGGCGGAGACCCCGACGGGCGGGGCCTCCCCCAGTACTTCGGCGTCGCCTTCCGAGTGATCAGGCGGCGCTGGTCAGGACCGGCAGATAGCCGCCGGACTGGCCGGCCGCGGTCGGGTGGTAGGACTCGCCGATGTTCAGCCAGTCGACGCTGTGCAGCCAGGAGCTGCCGGAGCAGATCTCGTGGCCGGTGAAGGTGGCGCGGACGTCGCCGAAGCTGAAGCCGTGCGCGGCCGCGGCCTTGGCGATGGCGGTGTCGAGTTGGTCGGCCGCGTCGTTGATGGCCTTCCGCTTGGTGTCGGAGAGGCCGACGCAGGTCGTGGCGAGCTCGTAGAAGCGGGGGTAGCCGATGACGACCACATGGGCGTTCGGGGCCTTGGCGCTGATCGCCGAGTACACGGAGTCGAGTTGTCCGGGCAGCGTCGAGGAGACGTAGGCCCTGGCGGTGTCGATGCGGGAGAGACAGGAACTGTCGGACTGGAGCACACAGGTGGTCATGACGTCGGAGAAGCCGGCGTCGTTGCCGCCGATGCTGATGGAGACCAGTCCGGTGGCGGCGCTGAGCGGGCCGAGCTGTCCGGACAGAACATCACCCGTACGGGCGCCGGAGCAGGCGGTGAAGTCGAACGTCGAGGGTGAGTGGGCGGCGGCCCAGAGGTAGGGGTAGGCCTTCGTGCTGCGCTTGCAGTCGCCGCTGGAGCTGATGTAGCTGCCCGATCCGACCCCGGAGGAGTAGGAGTCGCCGAGGGCCACATAGCCGGTCGCTGCGGCGTCGGGGGACGCCTGCGCCGCCGAGGCCCCGGTGAGGGCCGCGCCGGCGGCGAGGAGGATGGAACTCACGAAGACGGCAATTCGGGAACGTCTCATGGAACCTCCCTTTAGCAGGATCTCTGCCGTAACCGTCGTACCAACTACGCGTGTAAACGGGAAGTGTCCATGTCAAGACTTGGGGTCAATCACCGAGCGAATCCGGACAAGTTCGCGCACGATCCCCCCCTGGACAGACTCGTTCAAGAATGCACAAGAACCGGTATGGGCCACTTCGGCACCTTGACGTCCCTCTTGCGCTGCGCGACATTGAAGCCCGGCATCCGGCGCGTCGGGGGGCAAAGTCGCCAATGCAGACCATCCGTATGAAGAGACCTTCGTCATCGGACGCCCAGCGGGAGCGATCAGGACCGGGGAGGGACCTGTCGCCCATGCTCGCGGGCGCCGCGACGGCCGTGGGGGGATTCGGTGCGCTCTTGGCGCTCGTCGACTCCGACTCACCCCTGCGCGGCCCGTTCACCCTGTTCTTCCTGCTCGCAGCGCCTGCGACGGCCGTCTGGGCCGCGCTGCGCGGGCTGGAGCCCTTCGGTCGCGCAGTTGGCGCGATCGCGGGTGCGGTTGTCCTCAACATGCTGGTGGCGCAGGGCATGTTGGCCGTTCACCGCTGGTCGGTGCGCGGCGGAATCATCGCAGTGACCGTGATCAGTTTGCTCCTTTTGGTCTGCTGTGTAACGGTCAAACCAACAAAAACGTGAGGCCTCGTTCCAGGCCTTGCCATATGGGTTCAATCGTCAATACCGTCGTACATCTCACCCGCATCGGTCCATCATCAAGCGGCCCAGGGGAGGGCTCAGGACCGCGATGGAGCCGGGGCGGGGCGCGGTAGGGGGGTGCCGTGCTCGGTGACCGCACTTCGTGACCGAGTCGTGCCGCGCGACCGGCTGCCGTTCTCCGGCAGACGGCCAGCTTTGCCAGCTCGTCTCGGCATGCACGGAGATCCATTTCGTGCTGCCACAGGCGTGAACCCCCCTTTCGAACCGGACACATAACCGGGCCGCCCAGGGGCGGGCGGTCCACCGGACGAGAGGGACCAGACTCATGAGTTCAGTTCTCCGGCCGGCGACCACGGGCCAGGACCCGTTAACTGCCAGCAAATACCGGCCGATCTCCTCTCACCTGGCCATCGCGCCACCGGTGAGCGTGGTGATTCCCGCCATGAATGAGGCGGAGAATCTCCCCTACGTCTTCAAGACACTTCCGGACTGGATACACGAAGTCGTTCTTGTGGACGGCAATTCGACCGACGACACCGTCCAGGTGGCCCGCGAGCTGTGGCCCGAGGTCAAGGTCGTCGAGCAGCGCGGCAAGGGCAAGGGCGACGCGCTGATCACCGGGTTCGAGGCGTGCACCGGCGACATCATCGTGATGGTCGACGCGGACGGCTCGGCGGACGGCAACGAGATCGTCAGCTATGTCTCGGCGCTGGTCTCCGGCGCGGACTTCGCCAAGGGGTCCCGGTTCGCCAACGGCGGCGGCACCGACGACATGACGTTCATCCGCAAGCTCGGCAACTGGGCGCTGTGCACCGTCGTCAACCGCAAGTTCGGCGCCCGCTACACGGATCTCTGCTACGGATACAACGCGTTCTGGCGGCACTGCCTGGACAAGATCTCCCTGGACTGCACCGGTTTCGAGATCGAGACGCTGATCAACATCCGGGTGGTCAAGGCGGGTCTGAAGGTGCAGGAGATACCGAGCTACGAGTATCTGCGCATCCACGGCGCGAGCAATCTGCGGGCCGTGCGCGACGGATTCCGGGTGCTCAAGGTCATCCTCAAGGAGCGGTCGAACCGCAAGGAGCTGCGCCGGCAGGAACACCACTCGCCGATGCTCGACTCCGCCCGGCTCGACTCCGTTCAGGGAGAGGTGTCTTGAGCGATCCCGACATCTCCGTCGTGATCTGCGTCTACACCGAGGACCGCTGGGAGGACATCCTCGCGGCGGTCTCCTCGGTGCGGGCGCAGTCGCACCCCGCCCTGGAGACCCTGCTGGTCGTCGACCACAACCCGGCCCTGCTCGACCGGCTGGCCAAGGAGTTCAAGGAGACCGACGAGGTACGGGTGCTCGCCAACGCGGGCCCCCGCGGCCTGTCCGCGGGCCGCAACACCGGGATCGCGGCCTCCGGCGGCGAGGTGATCGCCTTCCTCGACGACGACGCCGTGGCCGAGCGGGACTGGCTGCGCCGCTTCGCCGAGGGGTTCGCCGATCCGCGGGTGATGGCCGTGGGCGGCCGTACGATGCCGATCTGGGCGTCGGGCCGGCGCCCCGCCTGGTTCCCCGCGGAGTTCGACTGGGTGGTCGGCTGCACCTACCTCGGCCTGCCGCCGGGCCGCGTCCAAGTGCGCAACGTCCTTGGCGGAAACGCCTCGTTCCGTCGTACGGCGTTCGACGCGGCGGGCGGTTTCGCCACCGGCATCGGCCGTGACGGCGACAAGCGGCCGCTGGGCTGCGAGGAGACAGAGCTGTGCATTCGGCTCACCCGCGCCAGACCGGACGCGATCCTCCTGATCGACGACCGGGCGGTGATCCACCACCGGGTGCCCGAGGCCCGCGAGCACTTCGGGTACTTCCGCACCCGGGCGTACGCCGAGGGCCTGTCGAAGGCGCTGGTGGCGCGAAGTGTGGGCGCGGACAAGGGACTTGAGTCCGAGCGCCGGTACGCCACCCGGGTGCTGCCGGCCGGTGTGGCCCGGGGGCTGCGCGACGCCGTGCTGGCCCGGCCGGGCGGTGCGGGCCGGGCGGGCGCGATCGTCGCCGGGGTGCTCACGGCGGCCGGCGGCTACGTGGTGGGAAGCGTCCGGGCCCGCCGGGGCGACGCCACCTTCTCCGTCGTCGGGATCGAGGGGGATCTCGTGAGCGAGGGGGGATCTCATGACTGAGGCACCGGTGCCGGTCCTGATGTACCACTCGGTCGCGACCGCGCCCAACGACGCCACGCGCGAGCTGTCGGTGGCACCCGAGGCGTTCGCGGAGCAGATGGCGTGCATCGGCGACCGGGGACTCACCCCGGTCAACACGGCCGACCTGGCGGCGAGTTGGCGCTCGGGGCGCCCGCTGCCCGCCCGGCCCGTGCTGATCACCTTCGACGACGGCTACGAGGGCGTGCACCGGCACGCCCTGCCCGTGCTCGCCAAGCACGGCTTCGCGTCCACGCTGTTCGTCTCCACGGGCTGGATCAAAGGCGCGTACGACATGGGCGGCGGCCTGGACACCATGCTCGACTGGGACCAGGTGCGCGAACTCGCCGCCGACGACGTCGAGATCGGCGGTCACAGCCACACCCATCCGCAGCTCGACCAGCTCGACGACGCCGCGCTGCGGCACGAGCTGATCCACTGCAAGGAGATCATCGGCGACGAACTGGGCGCCGTCCCGGCCTCGTTCGCCTACCCCTACGGCTACTCCAGCCGCCGGGTGCGCGAGGCCGTGCGCGAGACGGGGTACGCCCAGGCGCTCGCCGTCGGCAACGGCCTCGCGCGGCGCAGCCAGGGGCCGTACGCCCTGCAGCGCGTGACCGTGCGCCGCAGCACGGACATCGAGGAGTTCGAGCGGCTGGTCGAGGGCCGCGCGATCGCCCGCACCTTCGCCAGGGACCGCGTCCTCACCAAGGGGTACGCCATGGTCCGCAGAGCACGCCAGGTACGCCGGAAGGCCATCCGTTCCCGTGTCTGACACGACGACCACCACCGAGGCGGAATCGCCCCCGACCGAGGCGCCCGAGCAGTCCGGGCGCCGTCTTCGCCTGCCCGGGCTCGGCCGGAACAAGGGCGGCAACCAACTGTTCCGCAACGCCTATGCGCTGATGCTGAACACCGGCATCTCCGCCGTGCTCGGGCTCGGCTTCTGGCTGGCCGCGGCCCGCTACTACTCCGAGGACGCGGTCGGCCAGGGCTCGGCCGCGATCGCCGCGATGAAGTTCCTCGCGGGCCTGACCGCGGTGACCCTGACCGGGGCCCTGGCCCGCTTCATCCCCGTCGCCGGACGGGCCACCGCACGGCTGATCTTCCGTACGTACGCGGGCAGTTCGCTGGTCGTGGCGACGGCGGCCTGCGTCTTCCTGCTGACGCTGAACTCGTGGGGGCCGTCGTACCGCTTCCTGCACGGGCCGCTGCACGGACTCGGCTTCATCGTGGCCGTGATCGCCTGGAACCTGCTCACCCTGCAGGACGGTGTGCTGACCGGGCTGCGAAGCGCGCCCTGGGTGCCGGTGGGCAACACCGTGTTCTCCGCGGTGAAGCTGGGCCTGCTGGTCGCGTTCGCCGTGGCGATCCCGACGACCGGCGTCTTCGTCTCCTGGGTCGCCGCGATCGCCACCTCGGTCGTACCTCTCGGCTGGCTGGTCTTCAGGCGTCTGGTGCCGCGGCATGTGAAGGCGACCGAGGACCGTGCCAAGCCGCCGACGCTCAGGGAGATCGGCAGGTTCCTGTCGGGCGACTACACCGGCTCACTGTTCTCGCTCGCCGTGGTCTATCTGATCCCGGTCATCATCGCCTCGCAGGTCAGCTCCCAGGACAACGCGTACTTCTACATCACCACCACGATCGGCGGCACCACCAACCTGCTCGCGATCAACATGGGCGCCTCGCTGACCGTCGAGGGCTCGCACGACCCGTCCCGGCTGGCCGCCAACACCCGCGCCGCGCTGAAGCGGATGGCGCGGATCATGCTGCCGATCTGCGGGGTGCTGTTCATCGGGGCGCCGTACATCCTGGGTGTCTTCGGCGCGGGCTACGCGGACGCGGCGACCCCGCTGCTGCGCTGGTTCGCGGTCGGCGCACTGCTCAGGGTCGTCATGGAGACGTACTTCGCGGTGCTGCGCGCACAGAGCCGCACCGCCGGACTCGCCTGGCTGCAGGGCCTGTTGTGCGTCCTGGTGCTCGGCCTGACCCTGCTGCTGCTCCCCCGCATGGGGCTGACCGGCGCCGGTGTCGCCGAGATCTCCTCGCTGGCCGTGATCGTCGCGATCGCCGCCCCGAAGCTGTTCAAGATCCTCCGGGCCGCTCCGGCCGCCGCTGTGCCCGAGCACACGGCACCCGACGGGGACCTCGCCGACCTGGGGGCGCGCGAGGTCCCGGCGACCGAGACGGCGCGCAGGCGCGGGCCGGCCTGGGCGCTGGACAGCGACACCCTCGCGCTCGGCATCCATGTCGACTTCGACCATGTGGAACGCCGCCCGGACGTGCGCCCGGGCCCGGGGACACCGCCCACCGGGACGCCCGTCCTGCCTCCCGACCACCGGCCGACCTGGGCGAGGAACCCGGAGGTCGGCCTGCCCGTGGAGGAGCGGCAGCCGGGTTCGGAGGCCTCGCTCGGACCGGCCGAGGTGGACGCGCCGTTCGGCGCGGAGTTCGGCGAGGAGGTCGTACGGGAGGCGGAGGCCTCGCTCGTCGCGGAACGGCCGCTCGAAGAGGTGGAGGACGAGGAGGCGGCGGACGAAGAGGTACGGGGACCCTCTCCCCGGCCCGAACTCCCCGCCCTCTCCTGGCGCGAGCGGCTGCGGCCGAGCCGTCTCGGGGTCGTCCTCGGCGGTCTGCTGGCCGCCGCGCTGCTGCTGTACTGGGTGCCCGCGCTGCGGCTCGACGAGGCCGACCTGGACGGGATGGGCGGACTCGGCCTCATCTCGGTCCTGCCGCTGCCGACGCTGCTCGGTGCCGCGCTGCTGATCGTGGTGTTCGCCTCGCTGCTCTGGCTCGGCCGCGAACACCGGGCACTGCTGCTGGTCACGCTGCTGGCGACGGTCGTCTCGCTGCACGCGCTGCCCGCGGTGATCGAGACGCAGCCGCGGTTCCCGACGGCCTGGCAGCACCTCGGCTTCCTCGACTACATCGACCGCACCGGATCCGCCGTGCCGGACCTGGACGCGCGCTGGAGCTGGCCCGGCTTCTTCGCGGCGGCCGCGTTCGTCGCCAAGGCCTGCGGGGTCAACGACCTCACCGCGGTGATCCGCTGGTGGCCGACCCTCATCGAACTCCTGTATCTGGCCCCGATGTTCCTGCTCGTACGCTCGCTGCGGGCGAGCTGGCGGGCCAAGTGGACCGGCATCTGGATCTTCGTCCTCAGCAGCTGGGTGGGGCAGGACTACTTCTCCCCGCAGGGCTTCACGTATCTGCTGTACCTGGCGTTCGTGGCGATCCTGCTGGTCTGGTTCCGGGCGCCGCGCGTGATCTGGACGAAGGCGCGGCCCGGCGAGGCGGAGGTCGAACCGACCGACCGCCGCCAGAAGGCGGTGCTGCTCGCCGTGCTGGTCGGTCTGTACGCGGCGAGCGTCCCGGCCCACCAGCTCACGCCGTTCGTGATGCTCGGCGTGCTCGCGGTGCTCGTCCTGATCGGCAGGTCCGAACTGCGCGGCCTGCCCATCCTGTTCGCGGTCATGGTCGCGGCCTGGCTGGGCTTCATGGCCGAGCCGTACTGGTCGGGGCACTTCAACGACCTGTTCGGCGGGGTCGGCGGCGTCGGCAGCAATGTCTCCACGTCGGTCTCCGGCCGCATCCAGGGCGGCGACTCGACACACAAGCTGGTGCTCTACACCCGCGTGCTGCTGGCCGGCAGTGTGATGGCGTTCGCCTGCTGGGGCTGGTGGCGCCGGCGCGACCACAAGTACCGCGAACGGTCGCTGCTGGTGCTGACCTTCGTCCCGTTCCTGGGCTTCGGCATGCAGTCCTACGGCGGCGAAATGGCCCTGCGCGTCTTCATGTTCGCGGTGCCGGGCGCGGCGCTCCTTGCCGGTCTCGCCCTGTTCCCGCGCACCGGCGTCACCGCGGAGGAGCGGGACAAGGACCGGGTCAGCCTCGCTCCGCTGGCCGCGCTGCTGGCGGGACTGCTCCTCCTGGGCGGCTTCCTGGTGGCCCGCTGGGGCAACGAGCCGTTCGAGCGGGTGCGGCCCGGCGAGGTCGCGGCCATGGACTACGTCTACGCCCACGACAAGCCGACGGTGCGCGTGCTGTGGCTGAGCAACGACACGATCAACGACGTGACGCCGGCGCTGCCGTGGGGCGCGAAGGACATGGAGCGGGTCAACTACGTGCCCACGCTGGCACCGGCGGACCCGGTGCTGGTGTCCGGCCTGGTCAAGGCGCTCAAGGACGCGGGCCCGAACTCGTATCTGATGATCAACGAGAGCCAGATGACCTATCTCCGTATGGACGTGGGGTATTCGGACACCTGGGAGCCCCGGCTCATCCAGAACCTCGACCGGCGCCCGGAGCTGAAGAAGGCCTTCGCCAACGACGACGCCGTCGTCTACACCCTCGCCAAGCAGCCCGAGGGCAAGGTGGCCAGGCCGGACCCGGGTCCGATCGGACCGCAGATCACCTGGACGCCGTGGTCGGTCGTCGGCGCCCTGGCCGCGCTCGCGCTCATGGTGCTGATGACGGCGCGCGAGGTGGTGCGGGTCGCGATGCGGCCGAGCGTGCGGCAACTGCGCTGGCTGCAGAGCAGCTACTGGTTCTCGCTGCCTCTGCTGGCGGTGTTCCTGGCCTCGTTGGTGCAGCGGTTCCTGACGATGAAATGAGTACGCCCACGAGGTGAAGTGGCCCGGCCGGTCTAGCGGTCGAGCCACTTCACCTCGTACGCCTGCATCTCGAACCGCTTGCCGTCGACCTTGGCGCTGATCGAGCGGTCGAGGGTGTTGACCACGAGGACCGTCTTGTCGGTGGCGAGGACACGGACGTTGGGCACGTCGTCCTTGGCGACGGGGACGGTCGTGTAGTCGGTGCCGGGCGGGAACGCCTGGTGGAAGCGGGAGACCAGGTCGAACATCGGCAGCTTCCGGCCGCCGTCCGAGCCGTTCGTGGGTGTCCACAGACAGCCCGCGCAGTCGTCGCCCTTCTCGTCCTCGGGGTTCCAGTAGAAGCCGGAGGAGGCGCCGCCCTTGACCATGGCGATCATGCCGGCGGCCTGGACGGCGACGCGGTGGGGCTCGGACCAGCCCTTGCGGTCGTCGTTGCCGTCGGCGGGCTCGACGTAGTACTCGGCCCACCACAGCGGCAGACCGTGCGTCTGCTGCCGCACCCACTTTCCGACCGCGGTGAACTTGTCGGTCGCCGCGAACTCGTCGGGCAGCATCTCGTCGTCGTTGGTGTAGCTGGAGCCGTCCACGACGACGAAGTCGGCGCCCGCCTTGTGCGTGTTCCAGTAGTCGAAGGCGTCGACGATGCGCTGGTCCATGGCGCCCCAGGGGCCCTTGAGGGCGGTCGACGCCTCGTCCGCGCGCGGGTCGACGCTGTCCATCACCAGATACGGCCCGCCGACCATGATCTTCTTGTCGACCTTCTTCAGGGCCTTGTAGACCAGGTTGTAGAGCTTGGTGTAACCCTCGTAGTCCCAGCGGCCCTTGGCGTCGTTCCAGAAGCCCTTGAACTCGTTCCAGACGACGAAGTGCCGTACGTCCGGATAGCGCTTGGCGACGGTGGCGGCCAGCGCGGCGAAGTCGGCGTAGTGCTGGGGCTGCGGGGCCGTCTCCAGCGCCGACTGGCTCCAGTCGGTGTTGTCGACGCCGGCCTTGCCGCCCTTCATCCAGTCCGGGGAGCAGCACAGGGTGACCACCGGGGTGCCGCCGGACTTGCGGATGAAGTCGATACGGCGGTCCATCGCGCCGAAGTCATAACGCCCCTTCACCGGCTCGGGGTTGTCGGCGCCCCAGCCCATCAGGGCCTGGTCCTGCGGCATGCCCCCGGCGTCCGAGATCAGCTGCTCGGCCCGCTCGGAGGCGGCGGAGCTGCCCTCGTCGGCGCTGAACTGGGTGTGGGTGAAGCCCCAGCCGACCTCGGGCTTGTCCTGGTCGGGCGGGGTCACCGGGGTGCCGTGCACCGAGTCGCCGTTGCGCGAGGTGCCCGCGCTGCTTCCGCCGCCCCCCGGCAGCGTGTTGACCAGCGTCACGATCAGCGCCAGCGCGGCGACGCCCACCCCGAGCAGCGCGGTGAGCCGCCACCGCCCTGCCCCCGAAGTCCACCCATGACGTCCCATCGAGGGCAACAGTAACCGGGTGGACGTCAGGTAGGGCAGATGTTGTGAATGCACAGGTCTGTAACAGGATGGGAGGGCGACAGAGGCCGACATACCGGAAGCGCCGAAGGCGGCGGAAACCGGGTGCGGACGGGGCGCTCGTGCCGGATCATGGGCGCCATGTCTGCGAACCCTTACGACGCGCTGCCGATCCGGCTCAACGTCGACGACAGCGACTCACCGTCCGATGTCGTCGACGCGCTGTTCCTCGGCCGCTTCGCGACGGGTGAGCAGCCGTACTCCCACGCGGCGAACATCGACCGCGTCCGCTCCGGGGCGACCCTCATGCCGCCGGGTGCCCGGGTGCTGCGGGTGGCCCGCGACGACGACCGCAGCGCGACGCTGGCGGAGGGCGACGGCTGGACCCTGCTGATCTCCCGCTGGAACCGGGGCGCCGACGTCACGGTGACGGCGACCACCGCCGAGCTGGCCGAGAAGATCCTCGGCCAGGCCACGGACGGCGCGGCGGACGAGCCCGAACCCCAGCCGGAGAACGTGACGATGGGGTTCTGGTACGTCTCGCCCAGGCGCGGCCCGCACCGCACCACCCGGCAGATCTCCGCGGGCACCTGGGACGAGGTGCGGGAGAACTACACCGCGCCGGTGGCCGAGGCGATGGACACCCTGATGAAGACGACACCGGAGGACATCGCGGGGCGGCTGCTCCTGCTGCACGGACCGCCGGGCACCGGCAAGACCTCGGCCCTGCGCACGCTCGCGCGTTCGTGGCGGGACTGGTGCCAGGTCGACTGCGTGCTCGACCCCGAGCGGCTCTTCTCCGACGTCGGCTATCTGATGGACATCGCGATCGGCGAGGAGGACGGGACGGGCAAGGGCCGCTGGCGGCTGCTGCTCCTGGAGGACTGCGACGAACTGATCCGCGGCGAGGCCAAGCACACGGCGGGCCAGGCCCTGTCCCGGCTGCTCAACCTCACCGACGGCCTGCTGGGCCAGGGGCGCAACGTCCTGGTCGGGGTGACGACCAACGAGGACCTGGAGCGCCTGCACCCGGCCGTGGTCCGCCCCGGCCGCTGTCTGGCCCGTATCGAGGTGGGACCGCTGACCCGCCGGGAGGCGGTGGACTGGCTCGGCACCGAGGAGGGGGTCGGCCGCGAGGGCGCCACCCTGGCGGAGCTGTACGCCCTGCGCCGGGGCACCTCGCCGACGGCGCTGCCGGAGCCGCGGGACGGGGCGGACGCGGGCCTGTACCTGTAGTGCTTTGATGGACGTATGACCCTGTTCGTCGGCACGTCGGGGTGGCAGTACAAGGACTGGCGGGGTGTGTTCTACCCGGACGGGTGTCCGCAGCGGCTGTGGCTGGAGGAGTACGCGCGGCACTTCGCCACGGTGGAGATCAACAACGCGTTCTACCGCCTGCCGACCCGGGAGAACTTCGAGAGCTGGCGGGAGCGGGTGCCGCGGGACTTCGTGGTCACGGTGAAGGCCAGCCGCTATCTGACCCACATCAAGCGGCTGCGCGAACCTCAGGAACCGGTCGAGCGTCTGATGAGCCACGCGGCGGGTCTGGGGGATCGCCTGGGCCCGGTCCTGCTCCAGCTCCCGCCGACCCTCAGGGCCGACGCGGAACTGCTGGACACATGCCTCGGCCGCTTCCCGCCCGGCACGCGCGTGGCGGTCGAGCCCCGCCACGACTCCTGGTGGACCGACGAGATCCGCGAGGTGCTCCGGGCCCGCGGCGCGGCCCTGTGCTGGGCCGACGTCCGGGCGCGCCCGGCCGGCCCGCTGTGGCGCACCGCCGACTGGGGCTACGTCCGCTTCCACGAGGGCCGCGCGCACGCCTGGCCGCGCTACGGGCGCCGGTCCCTTGAGACCTGGGTCGAGCGCGTCGCGCAGTCATGGGGAGCGGACGCCGACGTGTACGCGTACTTCAACAACGACCCGAACGGGGCGGCGGTCGAGGACGCGGCCACGTTCGCGAGGGCGGCACGCGCGGCGCACCTCAGGGTCACGCGTACGCCCTGACACCCGCGCCCCCGCGCCTCTCGTGTCGCCACGATCGCGGACCGGGTTGGTGCCAAACCCTCACCCCTGCCCGTAGGCCGCCCGCAGGGCGTCCCGCACCGCGGCCGAAGCCTGCTCCTCCGCCATCCCCAGCCGGCGCGCCCGCTCGGCGTAGGCCTGCGCGGCGGACGCCAGCTCCCGCTCCGCGGCCGAACCGGCGGCGGCCACATAGGTGCCGTTGCGCCCCCGGGTCTCGATCACCCCGTCGCTCTCCAGCGCGCGGTACGCCTTGGCGACCGTGTTCGCGGCGAGGCCCAGCGACTCGGCGAGCCCGCGCACGGTCGGCAGCCGGTAGCCCACCGGCAGCACGCCCGACCGCGCCTGCTCGGAGATCTGCGCCCGCACCTGCTCGTACGGGGCCGCACTGTCGTCGATGTGGATCTTCAAGGTCACACGGCCGATTCTTCCGCACCCGCCGGAAATTGAGAGGCGCAGGGGCGTGTCCTTCCGTAGCGTGCGCCCACATGACTGTGATCGTGCGCGACCTGCGCCCGGCGGACCGGGCCGATGTCGAGGACTTCGCCCGGGTACGGCACCTCGCCCTGCCGTACATCCTGTGGACCCCGGACGCGATCGTCCACCGCCTCACCCACACCCATCCCGACGCCCGTTTCAGGTCCCTCGTCGCCGAGGAGGACGGCGAGGTGATCGGCACCGCCCAGGTGCAACTGGCCCACGACAGCCCGGAACCGGGCCAGGGGCTGCTCAACATCTACGTACGCCCGGACCGGACGCACCGCGGCGCCGGCGGGCTCCTGGTCCGCATCGCCGAGGAGCATCTCGCCGAGCACGGGGCGACAAAGCTGTTCGCGTGGGTGCTGGACGAGCCCGGGAACCGGGCCTTCGCCGAGCGGCACGGCTACCGCGCCGGGCGCTCCGCGCACTTCCTCCGCCTCGATCTGGCGGGAGGCACGCTGCCGCCGCTGCAATCCCCGCCGCCCGGCGTCGAGTTGCGCTCCGCGGCCGACCTCGCGGATGATCCGCGGCCCATGTTCGAGCTGGACGCGGAGACCACGCAGGACGAACCGAGCGACGTGGACACCGAGTTCACCGCGTACGAGACCTGGGTCGAGGAGAGCTGGAAGCACCCGCTGCTCGACCGGGAGCTGACCACCATCGCCTTCGTCGAGGGCCGCCCGGCCGCCTTCAGCGTGGCGTTCACGGACCCCGCGACCGGCCGCTACGCGACCGCCATGACCGGCACCGCCCGCACCTTCCGCGGCCGTGGCCTCGCCAAGCTCGCCAAGAACGCCGCCCTGCACCGCGCCCGTGCCGCCGGTCTCACCGAGGCGCTCACGGGCAACGACGCGGGCAACGAGCCGATGCTCGCGATCAACAAGTGGTTCGGGTACGAGATCTGCGCGACGGAGGTGCGGTATGTCCGCGAACTCGGCTGACTCGTCGAACTCCGCCGACTCGGCCAACTCCGCCGAGGGAGCCGCCCGGCTGGAGGTCGTGCTGGTCAAGGCGGGCCGCACGAAGATCCGTTACGAGGCGGAGCTGCTCGGCGACGACGGTACGCGCGTCGTCGTCCGGGCCCCTTGGGCGGGCGAGGGCGTCCGCGACTTCGGCTTCGTGCGCTTCGAGAAGGGCGATGTCTTCACCGAGTACTACTGGCGGGACCGCTGGTACTCGGTGAAGGAGGTCCGCGACACTGCGGGCGTCCTGAAGGGCTGGTACTGCGACATCACCCGCCCCGCCGTGCTGTCCGGCACCGAGCTGGTCGCCGAGGATCTCGACCTGGACCTGTGGCGCTCCGCCGACGGCAGGGACGTACGCAGGCTGGACGAGGACGAGTTCGCCGCGAGCGGCCTGACCCGGACCGACCCGAGGGCCGCGGCAGCAGCGCTGGCCGCGCTGAACGAACTGGAGACCCTGGCCCGCGAGGGCGGCTTCGACGACCTGCTGACCTGAGGACGCGGTCTCGTCCTGAGGACGCGGTCTCGTCCTGAGGACGGAGTCCCGCCCTGAGGACGGAGTCCCGCCCTGCCGACGCAGTCCTGTCCCGGCGCCCCGAGCCCCGCTCACTCCACGACCGCCACCACTGCATACCGCTCGTCCTCGACCTCCTTCCCCCACAGCGCCGCCTCCCCGGACAGCCGCTCCACCCGCGTCCGTTCCGCGAGCGGCGCGAGGAGGGCGGTCAGCGCGTCGGCGCTCATGCCGACCGGGGTGACCGTCCCCCACACGCCCTCGACCAGCACGAGCCGCCCGCCCGGCCGCAGCAGTCCGCGCCAGTGCCGCAGGGCGCGGCCGGGGTCGGGCAGCGCCCACAGGACGTGCCGTACGAGCACGACGTCGAAGCGCTGCTCCCCCACCGGGGGCGCCGCCGCGTCACCGACCAGGAACGCGGCGTCACGCCCGGCGAGTTTGGCTCTCGCGCGCCCGACCATCGCCGGGGACGCGTCCACACCGGTCACGCGGTGTCCCTGCTCGGCCGCGAGGAGCGACAGGCTGCCCGTGCCGCAGCCGAGATCCAGGACATCGCTCGCCCGCGCGGGGAGCCAGGAGGCGAGACGCGCGGCCCACGCCCGCCGGACCTGCGGATCGCGCAGCCCGTGGTCCGGCTCGTCGTCGAAGGAGGCGGCCCGTGCGTCCCAGTCGACGTCCGCCCCGGTCAGACCCGCGTTGTCATCCGTCATGGGCCCAAGAGTGACACCCGCCACTGACAGTCGAATGGTGACAGCCACCACAGACAGACCCGGACCGATGAGTCACTCTCCCGAAAAGGGTCTACCACCGTGAGAACGCGGCAACACGGTAGGCACCGAAGGAGGCAGCCATGCGCCGGACCACCGTGCAGAAGCCCCTGAAGAAGTCGGACTCGCGCAGGGTCCGCGAAGAGGTTGACGAGCGCCCCGCGGGACGCCCCGAGGTGCGCCGGGACATCGCGAGAACGTGGTGGCCCGACGGCTGACGACGTCAGTCCAGCCGCTTGCGGTAGTGGATGCGGTCGTACGGCCCGGTCGAGCGCCGCTCCACGATCTCGTAGCCGTACTTCGGATAGATCTTCTGGTTCTCCCACATCATGGCGTTGGTGTAGAGCCTGACCTCGGGCAGTCCGAGCGCACGCGCGCGTGCGTCCACGAACTGCAGCAGCCGTCGCCCCACCCCCTGGCCGTGCGTCTCGGGGTGGACGGCGATGCTGTCGAGGAACAGATGGTCGTCGTGCTCCTCCAGCACCACGAGCCCCACGACGGGATCCCCGGTCACGAACACCCGGCCCGCGGCCACGTTCGCCGCGTGGTCCGCCCGCATGGGTACCGGCACCACCCCGATCCGCTCGATGTAGGGGTGGTATGCGGCATCGGTGACGGCCTTCACGGCCGGTACATCGGCGGCGACGGCGGCCCGGATCTCCTCGTCGGTCATGCCGCGCACGGTATTACCTGATCCCAGTCTGAGCACTCCCTTAACGCCACCATAAGGATCTCCATCACCCGCCTCCAGCAGGCGATTTCACCCTTCCTTGGGGCTAGTTTCTGATCGCGCCCCCACGGGATCCGTCCCACGGGACCCGACCCACACGGGATCCGCCCGACGGGATTCACCCCACGCGTCAGGACCGTTCCGTTCCGAGGAGATTCCGCATGTCCGCACGCCGCCGCACGGTCGCCGCCCTCACCGTTCTCGGCGCGGCCCCGCTCGCCCTGACCTTCCTCGCCGCCGCCCCGGCGTCGGCCCACGGCTCGATGGGCGACCCGGTCAGCCGGGTCTCGCAGTGCTACGCGGAGGGCCCGGAGAGCCCGAAGTCGGACGCGTGCAAGGCGGCCGTCGCGGCCGGCGGCACCCAGGCGCTGTACGACTGGAACGGCATCCGCATCGGTGACGCCGCCGGACAGCACCAGGCGCTGATCCCGGACGGCAAGCTGTGCAGCGCCAACAGCGAGGAGTTCAAGGGGCTCGACCTGGCCCGCGCCGACTGGCCCGCGACGAGCGTGAGCAGCGGGTCGTACACCTTCAAGTACCGCGTGACCGCCCCGCACAAGGGCACCTTCAAGGTGTACATCACCAAGGACGGCTACGACCCGTCGCAGCCGCTCGCCTGGTCGGACCTGGACCTTGAGCACCCGGTGGCGACGGCCACCGACCCGGTCGCCTCCGGCGGCTTCTACACCTTCTCCGGCACCCTCCCCCAGCGCTCCGGCAAGCAGCTGCTGTACGCGGTCTGGCAGCGCTCGGACAGCCCGGAGGCCTTCTACTCCTGCTCGGACGTCGCCTTCGGCAGCAGCAACGGCGGTGGTAGTGGTACGCCGAGCGGTTCGGCGAGCGGTGGTGGTACGCCGAGCGGTTCGACGCCCGCGCCGGCCGCCTCCGCGCCCTCGGACCAGCAGATCGCGGACGGTGCCGACAAGTCGACGATCGAACACCACGGCCACGGCGACCAGGACGCCCTGACGACGACGGACCCCGTGGCCGCCAACGAGCCGAAGGCGGCGGGCAGTTCGGGCACGTCGGTGCAGAACCTCGCCGAGACCGGGGGCAGCGGAAGCACCCCGTACATCGCCATGGGCGGGGCGGCCGCGCTGGCCCTCGGCTCGGCGGCCCTGTTCGCCTCGGTGCGCAGGCGCGGGGGCCGGTAGATCCCACGGGGGGCGGGGCCCGTCCGGCGGCTCAGGCCGGACAGGCCCCGGTTTTTCGCGTCAGCTCAGCACCGACGCGCAGGTGGTGGCGGTGGCGTGTGCCGGGTCGAGTGCGTTGGCCACCTCGTGGAAGGCGATCCGGTCGGTGAGACCGATCAGGACGTGTTCGGACAGGTCGAGTGAACACCGGTCCTGGATCAGGACGTTGTGGACGTCGGAACCGCTCAGGAACTGGCTGCTGTACGGCGTGACCACCTCGTCGTGCTTGGTGGCGATGACCGTGTAGTGGACGCCGGGGACGGTGTCGCCGCCGGCGTTGAGCTTGGCGAGGAACGCGGATCCGACGATCTGGTCGGCCAGTCCTGGCGTGTTCTTGGACAGCAGGTCCGAGGCGCCCGGGAAGTACGGGAGCAGGTTGGCCAGGCCGTCCAGGTCGGTGCCGTGGTTGTCGGGCGCGATGCCGACGAGGGCGTTCACCTTGGCGGCGCCGCCGAGGAACTTGAGGTAGTAGCGGGGCATCATGCCGCCCTGCGAGTGACCGACGAGGTCGGCCTTGGCGGCGCCGGTGGCGGCCAGCACCTTGTCGACGTAGGTGGAGAGCTGCTCGGCCGACTTGTCGATGGGGCCGAGACCGTAGAAGAGGGGGACGCCGGACAACTGGCCGTAGTCCAGGGAGAAGACGCAGTAGCCGCGGTTCTCCAGATAGGGGGCGAGGGCGAGCCAGTTGTCGACCGAGTTGCCGAAGGTGCCGTGGACCAGGACGACAGGGCGGGGGTGGGCGGCGGAGGGCTTGCAGGAGTAGTCGTTCCAGCCGGTGTGGGGGGCTTCGGAGGCGTGTGCGACGGTGGCGGCCGGGACGACGGCGACCGAGGCGGTCAGCAGCAGGGCGGCGAGGGGTCTGAGCAGTCGTTTCCAGGGCAGCATCGTGTGATCTCCTTGCGGCTCAAGGGAGTTGCGATGGCCTTACGCCCTGTGATCCGGATCACGAGAGATGCTGTTCACTCGTCAAGTTACGAGCGAGTAGTGCAAGTGTGAAGTTACGCGTCAGTAAAAACTTCCAGTGATAATTGACTGTGCAGTTACCGCTGATCAACCGTCACCAGGTGGGCCTGATCCGCCCATAGGGCGCGATGCTCCCCAACTGCCGCCACAACGCCCGCACTTCGCCCTCCCCGAGCACCTGCCCCCACCCCCGCACGACCTCCGCGGCCGCCTCCTCCGCGGCCCGGGTGCAGGCCCAGCCCCGCTCGGTCAGCACGATCAGCCGCGCCCGCGCGTCACCGGGGTGCGCCCGCCGCTCGGCGTATCCCTTGCGCACGATCTCGTCGACGAGCTGACTCGCCGCCTGCTTCGTCACGCCGAGGTGCGCGGCGAGCTCGGTCACCGTCGCCCCGTCGGGCGCGAGCCGCACGAACGCGAACCCGTGCGCGGGCCTGATCCCCTCGAACCCGCGGGCGAGGACCCCCTCGTTGATGCGCTGGGTGAGCTCACCGGCGACGGCGAGCAGAGCGGTGGACAGGGCCATGGCCTCGGAGTTCTGCACGAGGGCATTGAAACACCCTTGACGTAATGGTCAAGCAGCTTGACCATAGAGGAAGTGGTCAAGCTGCTTGACCATCTGCCCTGTCCCCGAGCACACCCGTCGAGCACACCCACCGAACGAGAGGCAGCCATGCCCGTCATCCGCACGTCCGAAGCCGTCACGCACGAGATGCACGGCACCCGTTTCGTCTCGTACGCCTCGCCACTGGCCGGGAGCAAGGAACTCTGCGCCTGGCGGGCAGAGTTCCCGCCGGGTATTAAGGCACCCGAGCACACCGTCACCCGCGAGGAGATCTTCCATCTGCTCGCCGGTGAGCTGCTCATCAGCCTGGACGGCCGCACCGACCGCATCACGGCGGGCGACACCGTCGTCGTCAATCCGGGCGCGACGCTCGGTATCGAGAACCCCACCGACCGGACGGCGGCTTCCTGGGTCACCACCTCCATCGGGCTGGAGGCCGAGCTGACCGACGGCACCCGGGTGGCGCCCCCGTGGGCGCGGTGACGGCTACGCCACCAGCGCGCCCGGCAGCACCGCGTGCGGTCCGAACTTCGCCCGTACGCGGTCCGCGACCTCCTCGACCCGGCGGACCTTCTCCTCCGCGGGATCGAAGACCAGCTGGTAAGAGGCCTGTTCCGCGGGGCTGAGCCCTTCGGCGCGCAGGACGAACGCGCGGACCCGGGCGCGCTGGAGGCCGAGGGACTCGTACATGCCGTACGCCGTCCTGGTCAGGGCGGGCGAGTGGGCGGTGGGTTCCTTCAGGGTGCGGGTGCGGGTCGTCGCGGTGCGGTCGGCGTAGCGGACGGTGAGGGTGAGGGTGGTGCAGACCTTGTCCAGGGCGCGCAGCCGGGAGCCCAGTTCCTCGGCGGCGGACAGCAGGGCGCGGCGGTGCCGGTCCGGGGACAACTCGTCGCGGGTGAAGGGGCGTTCGGTGGCCAGGGAGCGGGAGACCGCGTTCGGCACGACCCGGCCGCGGTCGATGCCGCCCGCCTTCTCGTGCAGTTCGCGGGCCGCCTTCGCGCCGATCAGCCGCTGAAGTGTGGACAGCGGTGCGGCGGCGACCCGGCCCAGGGTGTCGAGGCCGTAGTCGCACAGGGTGCGTGCGGTGGCCGTGCCGACGCCGGGGAGCACGGTGACCGGCCGGTCCGCGAGGAACTCCGCGATGCCGTCCGGGTGTTCGGGCACCGCGCGGGTCACCCCGGGCCGGGCGTCGCGCAGCGCCACACGCGCCAGCATCGGGCCCGGACCGGCGCCGATCACGCAGTCGACGCCGTGCAGGGCCAGCGCGCGGACCCGGATCACTGCCGCCAGTTCGACCGCGTCGCGTCCGAAGTACCGTTCGGCGCCCCGCAGATCGGCCAGTGCCCCGTCGGGCGGCAGCGCCTCGACGACCGGGGTGAACTCCTCCAGCAGTCCGAGGAGTTCAGGCAGCGCGGCCTCGTCGTCCGGCGGCAGCTGGAAACGTACGCACAGAATGGTCATCCCGCACTCCCCGGGCTCTGGTGCCACAACTTCCGTACCTGTGAGGGCTCTTGACCCGCCGGCCGCAGATCGGCCCATGGGTTCATCTGGTATCCGGTCGGCATGTGGATGCGTCTGCCGCGTGCCGGGTCCCCGCCCGCGTCCTCCCGTACCGGCTCCGCCAGCCGCGCCGCCACCTCGTCGAGGCCGCCCTCGGCGCGCAGTTCGGCCAGTTCGGCGAGGTTCCAGGCGGCCGCGCCCACCACGCTGAGGCTGCGCGGGCCGCGTCGCTGCACCACCCCGCGCACCAGCAGCAGCCAGGAGTGGAAGACGGTGTGGGCGCAGGCGTCGTGGGAGTCGTCGAAGAAGGCGAGGTCCACCAGGCCCGTGCCGTCGTCCAGGGTGGAGAAGATGACCCGCTTGCCGGACCGGATCGGCGGGGTCTGGGTGGCCGCCTTGGCGCCCGCGACCAGCACCGTCTCGCCGTGCCTGGCCTCGCGCAGCCGGCGCGCGGACATCACGCCCAGCTCGTCGAGGAAGGCCCGGTGGTCGTCCATCAGGTTGTGCGAGGCGTCCATCGACAGCACTCCCAGTTCGGCGCTGAGTTTCTCCGCCTCCGACAGGTCGGGCAGTCCGGCCGGCGCCGTCTTCCGCCCGCCCGCCAGCGGGAGTTGGCCCCCGCCCGCGCCCCGGGCGCCCCGGTGCAGCTCGGTGAGGTGCAGTTGCAGATCACGGCGGTTGGCCCCGAAGGCGTCCAACGCCCCTACCTGCGCGAGCCGCCCGGCCAGCGGCCGACTGGGACGCGCCCGCTCCCAGAAGTCCAGCAGCGAGGCGTACGGCTGCCCCTCCGCGATCCGTGCCGCCTCGGCCTCGCTGATGCCGTGCACGTCGGAGAGGGCGAGCCGCAGGCCCCACTTCACGGGTGATTCAGACACCAGTTCGATACGGTGTGCGACCGCCGACCGGTTCACGTCCAGCGGAAGCACCGGCACCCCCCGCCGCCGCGCGTCCGCCAGCAGCAGCCGCTTCGAGTACATCCCGGGGTCGTGGGTGAGCAGGCCCGCATAGAAGGCGGCCGGGTGGTGCGCCTTCAGCCAGGCGGACTGGTATGTCGGCACCGCGAAGGCGACAGCGTGCGCCTTGCAGAAGCCGTAGCTGCCGAAGGCCTCCACGATCTCCCAGGTGCGCCGAATCGTTTCTGCGTCGTATCCGTTCGCCGCCGCGTGCTGGGCGAACCACACCTTGATCCGCCCCTGCGACTCCGGGTCCGACAGCCCGCGCCGCACCCGGTCCGCCTCGCCGCGCCCGCAGCCGGTCAGGACGGCGACGATGTCGATGATCTGCTCGTGGAAGACGACGACCCCGTACGTCCCCCTCAGCGCCTCCTCCAGATCCGGGTGGGGGTAGGTGACGGGCGCCCGCCCGTGCCGCGCCTCGATGAACGGCCGCACCATGTCCGCGGCGACCGGGCCGGGCCGGAAGAGCGAGATGTCCACCACGAGGTCGTGGAAGGTGGCCGGCTGCAACCTGCCCACCAGATCCCGCTGGCCCGGCGACTCGATCTGGAAGCAGCCCAACGTCTCGGTGGAACGGATGAGTTGATACGTAGCCGGGTCGCCGCTCGCGAGTGCGTCCAGGTCGATCCGCTTTCCCTCGGCCCGCTCCACCTCGGCGACCGCATGCGCCATCGCCGACTGCATCCGTACGCCCAGGACGTCCAGTTTGAGCAGTCCGAGGTCCTCCACGTCGTCCTTGTCGAACTGCGACATGGGCAGCCCCTCGCCGCTGGTCGGCATCACCGGCGTACGGGAGAGCAGGGAGGCGTCGGACAGCAGCACTCCGCAGGGGTGCATCGCGACTCCGCGCGGCAGGGCGTCGAGCGCCTCGACCAGCTCCCAGAACCGCCCGTAGCGCGCGCCCGCCTGCCGGACCTCCTCCGCCAGTCCCTTGAGTTCGGGGAGTTCGTCGAGCGCCGCGCGGGCGTCGCGGGCGCGGATGTGCGGGAAGGACTTGGCGATGCGGTCGATGTCGGCCGGGTCCATGGACAGGGCCGCGCCCACGTCACGGATCGCGTGCCGGACGCGGTACGTCTCCGGCATCGCGACCGTCGCGACCCGCTCCTCGCCGAACCGGTCGATGATCGCGCGGTAGACCTCGATGCGGCGCGCGGACTCCACGTCGATGTCGATGTCCGGCAGCACGACCCGCTCCTTGGACAGGAAGCGCTCCATCAGCAGCCCGTGTTCGACCGGGTCGGCGTTCGCGATACCGAGCAGGTGGTTGACCAGGGAGCCCGCGCCGGAGCCGCGCGCGGCCACCCGGATGCCCATGTTCCGTACGTCGTCCACGACTTGAGCGACCGTCAGGAAGTAGGAGGCGAAGCCGTGGTGGGCGATGATGTCCAGCTCGTGGTGCATCCGCTCCCAGTGGGCGCGCCGGTCCGCGTAGCCGAGCCGGACCATCCCGGCCGCCGCCCGTGAGGCCAGCGCCCGCTGGGCGGTGCGGCGGCCCGCGCCGACCAGATGCGGTTCGGGGAAGTGGACGGCGCCCATGCCGAGGTCGTCGTCGGGGTCGACCAGGCACTCGGCGGCCGTCGCCCGCGTCTGCTCCAGCAGGCTGTGGGCGGTGTCGCGCCGGTATCCCGCGGCCTCCACGATCCGCTCGGCGGCGCTGAGCATGGCGCCCTCGTCCTTGAGCCAGGCCTCCCCCGAGTCCAGTTCCCTCGTCGGGTCGACGGGGACCAGCCGGCGGGCCGCGTCCAGGACGTCGGCGACGGGGCCGAGTCCGGGATCGGCGTAGCGGACGGCGTTGCTGAGCACCGGGCGGACGTGCTGCTCGGCGGCGAAGCCGACGGTGCGGGCGGCCAGCCGCAGGGAGCCGGGGCCGATGCCCTCGCGGCCGTGCCAGACGACCTCGAGGCGCAGGGCGTCGCCGTAGCTCTCGCGCCAGGGGGCGAGGAGCTTCGCGGCCCGGTCCGGACGCCCGGCGGCCAGTGCGCGACCGACGTCGGAGGCGGGGCCGAGCAGCACGGTCAGACCGTCGGCGTGGCTGTCGGTCCACGGCAGCCGGGGCGGGCCGTCGGCGGTGTGGGCGGCGCTGACCAGTCGGCACAGGCCGGCCCAGCCGCGGGCGCCGTCCCGGGCGAGGAAGGTGACCCGGGGTGTCGATTCGTCGATGAAGGCACCGCCGCGCACGGGAGTGCGCCGCCGTTCCCGCCGTACGGACTCGTCGTCCCGGATCCGCGCGGGCGGCTCCACCGCCAGGTCCGCTCCGAACAGCGGACGTACGCCCGCCTTCGCGCAGGCATTGGCGAAGCGGACCGCGCCCGCGAGGGTGTCGCGGTCGGTGAGCGCGAGGGCGTCCATGCCCCGCTCGGAGGCACGCTCCGCCAGCCGCTCCGGGTGCGAGGCGCCGTAGCGCAACGAGAACCCGGAGACGGTGTGCAGATGCGTGAAGCCGGACATCCGCACCTCCGCTCTCGAACATCAGTTCCCTACTGCCTCACCTCCACCATAGACCAAAAATCGAATGCATGTACGACCGACACTCGACCCTCTCCCACCTGCGGAAACGCGTAAAACGCGGAAGTCCCGCCCCTCGCGCGCGGGGCGGGACTTCCCTGACGGGCCGGGCGGTCGTCAGCCGATCTGGGCACCGAAGGTCGAGAGCGCCTCGGTGACCGGCTGGAAGAACGTCTCGCCGCCGGAGGTGCAGTCGCCGCTGCCGCCGGAGGTGAGGCCGATGGCCGACTCGCCGTCGAAGAGCGAGCCGCCGCTGTCGCCGGGCTCGGCGCAGACATCGGTCTGGATGAGACCGTTGACGATGTCGCCGTTGCCGTAGTTCACGGTGGCGTCCAGGCCGGTGACCGTGCCGCTGTGCACCTGGGTCGTCGAACCGCTGCGCTGCACCTTCTCGCCGACCGTGGCGTCGGCGGCCTTGGTGATCTTCTGCGTGGAGCCGTTGTAGAGGTCGACCTCGCTCGGGTGGTCCACGGTCGAGGTGTACTTGACCAGACCGAAGTCGTTGTCCGGGAAGTCGGACTGCTCGTTGGTGCCGATCACGTTGCCGCTGGAGTCGGACCAGGTGGAGATGGCCTCGGTGCAGTGGCCGGCCGTGATGAAGTACGGCTGGCCGCCCTTGACCACGTTGAAGCCCAGCGAGCAGCGCCCGCCCGAGCCGGTGATCGCGTCGCCGCCCGCGATGAAGGGCTTGAACTCCCCCTGCGTGCGCTTGACTTCGGCCACCGAGCCGAGCCCGTGGACGACCTTGCTCAGCTTGGACCACTCGGCCTTGGAGACCGTGCGGTCGGCGGTGACGACGACCTTGTTGGTCGTGGGGTCGGTGACCCACGAGGTGCCGGGGATGGTCGCGTCCTGCTTGAGCGTCGTACGGGCGCTCTTGATCTCGGCGAGGGAGTTCTCGACGATTCTGGCCTTGGCGCCGGCCGCCTGCACGGTCTTGGCTGCGGTCTCGTCCAGGACGTTCACCACGAGGCTCTTGGCCTTCGCGTCGTAGAACGTGCCCGCCGCGTCCGTGCCGAGGTCCTTGCCGAGGGTCGAGGCGAGCTTTCCGGCCGCCACGGCCGACAGGGTCTGCGGCTCGGGGGTCTTCGGTGCCTCACTCGCGTTCGCAGTCTGGAAGGTGACTGCCGCGGCGATGAGCGCGGTGACACCCGCTCCGGCCACGGCCACGCGCCGCCTGGGTATGCGTCGGTGCTTCAACTGACGTCCTCCTGTGGGGGGATCGGCCCGGGAGGTTGTGGGGACCTCACGAACCGGAAGGCGTTGAACAGCGCCTACTATCCCGAGGCCGACAGGGAGCACACAAGGGCTTCTTCAGGACGCGCGTAGAACGCGCCATATGCGCCCCTCATTTTTGACAGTGCACGGTCAACCCACGTCTTCGCTCTGCAAACACTACGAGCGAGTAGCCCGTAAGCACTGCGTGAGGTCTAGCCCTGTCCGAAAGTCGACCCATCGCCGTCGGGTTCCATCCGCGGTTCGGCCGCGGGCAGTTGCTCCTGCACCGGTTGCCGGTCGATCTGCGAAGGCGCCGGCTGCGGCGCTGCGACATTGTTCTGCGCCCTCTCCAGGAAGCGCAGCAGCTCCACCGGGAAGGGCAGGACGAGCGTGGAGTTCTTCTCGGCGGCGACCGCCGTCACCGTCTGCAGCAGCCGCAGTTGGAGCGCCGCGGGAGTGTCCGCCATCTGCTGCGCCGCCTCGGCGAGCTTCTTCGACGCCTGGAACTCGGCGTCCGCGTTGATGACCCGCGCCCGGCGGTCCCGGTCCGCCTCGGCCTGACGGGCCATCGACCGCTTCATGGTCTCGGGCAGCGACACGTCCTTGATCTCGACGCGGTCGATGGTCACGCCCCACTCCACCGCCGGACTGTCGATCATCAGCTCCAGACCCTGGTTGAGCTTCTCGCGGTTGGAGAGCAGATCGTCCAGCTCGCTCTTGCCGATGATCGACCTCAGCGAGGTCTGCGCCATCTGCGCGACGGCGAACCGGTAGTCCTCGACCCGGACGACCGCCTCGGCCGGCGCGGTCACCTTGAAGTAGACGACGGCGTCCACGCGGACCGTGACGTTGTCGCGGGTGATGCCCTCCTGCGCGGGCACCGGCATCGTCACGACCTGCATATTGACCTTCTGGAGCCGGTCCACGAACGGCACGATCATCGTGAAGCCCGGCTCGCGCACCTGGGAGCGGAGCCTGCCGAGCCGGAACACCACACCGCGTTCGTACTGCTTGACGACGCGCGCCGCCGCCATCAGGTAGACCGTTCCGGCGGACGCGAGGACCACTCCAGTGGTCACCAGCTCCTCGACCATGTCGGCCCCCCAGGGTCCGAAGTGGGCGTATGGGCGTATTGCGGAGGAGTCAATACAACAGGCGTATCGCCTGCACTTCGAAGGTAACTCCCGGGTGCGGACAAGGGCGAGCCCCCGCACTGCAGTTGCCTGCGGGGGCTCGCCAGGTGCCGGTGTGCGGGTCGGGACCGCTCGTCAGCCGACGCTCACGCCGTAGTAGCTCAGGGCCTCGGTGACCGGCTGGAAGAAGGTCGTGCCGCCGGAGGTGCAGTCGCCGCTGCCGCCGGAGGTCAGACCGTACGCCGTCGAACCGCCGTACAGCGGGCCGCCGCTGTCGCCGCCCTCGGCGCAGACCGTGGTCTGGATCATGCCGTAGACGACGTCGCCGCCGCCGTAGTTGACGGTGGCGTTCAGGGCGGTGACGCGACCGCTGTGGGTGCCGGTGGTGGAGCCGCGACGGTAGACCGTCGTGCCGACACTCGGGGTGGCCGCACTGGTGATGGTCTGGCTGCCGACCGCGCTCGGGTGCGAGGCCGAGCCGGTGTAGCGGACCAGCGCGAAGTCGTTGGTCGGGAAGCTGTAGCTGACGTTGGTACCCAGCACCGAGGTGTGGCCGGAGTTGGAGTACCAGGTGGAGGCGACCTGACCGCAGTGGCCGGCGGTCAGGAAGTAGTAGGTGCTTCCGCTGTGCACGTTGAAGCCGAGCGAGCAGCGGTACTGGCCGCCGTAGATGGCGTCGCCGCCGGTGATCAGCTTCTTGAAGGTGCCCGGCGTGTGCTTGATGGTCAGGGCGCCGGAGTTGCTGCCGGCCTGCTGCTTGATCTTGGCGATCTCGGCCTTGGAGACCGTGCTGTCGACGGTGACGACGACGCGGTTGGTCTTGCTGTCGACGGCCCAGGCGGTGCCGGGGACATCGGCCTTGAGCACCGAGGCGTTCGCGCTCTTGAGCTGGGCGGTGCTGAAGGGGGTGGCCGTGGACGCGTGCGCGCTGGGGACCGCGAACGCTGCGGCGGCCACGAGACCGGTGGTGACGGCGATCAGCCTTGTCCGTCTCGCAATGCCGCTGCGGGGGGTGGTGCGCTTGATCCTCACTTCGTTCCTCCCAGGGGGAAGTCGGGGGGCCCGCGTGGGGTCGGGGCCCCGTGAGGCGCAGCCAGGGTTCCGGTCTCCGGATTTCGGACAAGCCGTGCCCCTGACAAGCGCTTGCCGGGAGTATTCGGCCGAACGACCGGTAGGCGCAAGGGCGCCTTTCGGCCGTCAAGCATTGAACGACCGTCAGTTTCCGGCCGCCGCGGCCCGGTTGACCGGCCTGGCGAGGTCCAGATGTTCCCTGAGCGTGCTACCCGGGTAGAACGTGCGGAACAGGCCGCGGTGCTGGAGCAGGGCCACCGTCCCGTTGACGAGTCGCTCCAGGTCACGGCGCGGCTCGACGGGCGTGAAGTGGAAGCCGTCGACGATGCCGTTCGCGTGCCAGGTGGTGATCAGCTCGGCGAGGTCCACGGGCCCGCCCCGGTAGCGCGGACCCTGCGCGGTCTGCCGGGGGCCGCCCCCGCCGTGCCCGGGCGCGGCCGCGTACTCCCCGTCGCCGAGGTCGACCAGAAGGCTCGCGAAAACGCGCAGGGCACCGGGATCACGGCCCGACTCCTCGGCGGTCCGCCGGAGTTGATCCCGTACGGCGGCGGCCTGTACGGGGGTCGCGACGCGCACGAGGGCCACGTCGGCATACAGGGCTGCCGTGCGCCGCGCGTGCCCTTCGGTGGCGTCGATGACACGCACGGGGCGGGCTTCGGGCGGACACGGTCCGTCGTTTCGGGCCTCGTCCTGCGTTGTCGCCGCGTCGATCCAGCGGCCGGTGCGGGTGAGCGGGGCGTGCGTTGCCCGCGCCTGGCTGGGTCGACCGTGCTGACCGGACTCGACGCGCGTGCTCGTGGCGGCGGGCACCAGACCGATGCGGGTGGTGGCGGATGCGATGCGGGACAGGAGGGCGAGGGGATCGGGGCCGGCCTCGGGATCGGGGCCGGGATCGGGATCGGGGCCGGGATCGCCAACGATGTCGTCGAGCGTCACGAAGTCGAGCCCGCCGCGTTCGGCGAGCCGTGCCGCCTCGACCCGGGCCTCAACATCGGCATCGGCATCGGCAGGGGCCCCGCTGTCGGTGCCGTGCGCCGGCCCCCGGACGATCGCGGCGGCGAGGTGCAGCAGGCCCCGGCCGGGAGTTGAGGTCATGGGGAGGAAGCCTTTCCGGATCAGTGGACCTTGCCGATCACGCCCTGGTGCACCTGTCACGCGGCGGCCCGTGCGGCGAGCCCCGCCAGGAACCGCAGCGCCGCCCGTGCCGTCGCGTCGTTCTGCCGGAACGCCGGGCCGCCGGTGCGCGGCCGGGTGAAGGCGCCGGGGGTGCGGCCGTCGGTGTAGGGCCCGAGCGCGAACCGGCGGGGATGCGGCCGCCCGGCCCGGTCGAGAATCCGCCCGTCGGCGGGGTCGACCCGGAGCAGTCCGTCGGGGGTCTCGGCGGCGCCCTCGGCGTGCAGTTCGCGCAGCAGGGTGTCGCGGGCCCGCGCGACGGTGGGCGCGGGCAGCCGCGCCTCGACGAGCGCCCGCGCGCGGACGGAGAAGCCCGGCACGGTGGCGCTCGACGCCCGGAACATCCCGTCCTGCGCGGTGACGGACATGTCGGCGCCGACGAACTTCAGGACTCCGGCCCTGGACAGCGCAGGCATCTGCCGCAGCCGCGGACCTGGCGGCCCGGAGGCCACATAGCTGAAGAAGCCGTGCCACCAGGGGCCGACACCACCGAGCCGGACCAACTGGCCGTAGACGGAGAGCAGTCCGAGAAACACCGCCAAGTCGGGGCTGTGGTACGGATCGTGACGTCGACTCAGATCCCGCTCCACATAACCGCGCAGCTCCTCTTGGAACTCCTCGAAGGAGCGGTAGCGCATCCCGTCCAGCGGGCGCTCGAGCGCGCGGAGGTCGAGCCGGTCCCCGGGATCGGGCACGGCCGCCGCCGCGAGCGCCTCCCGCTGCGCGGCCCCGGACGACGCCGCGTACTTCTCCTCGAAGTCGCTCCAGGCGCCGCTCGTCCGCTCCGGATGCGCGGTGAACAGCCGGTGGTAGTGGGCGAATCCCAGCTCCTTCTCCACCAGCGGCCACACGTCCCGCCGAAAGTCGAACCCTCCGGGCCGAGCGAGCAGCGCCTCGACCTCGGCGGGCCCGAAGAACCTGGGCAGCGGCGGCCGTTCGCCGCTCCAGTCGTAGCCGATCTTCGAGTGGTACGGCACCCCGCGCCGCGAGCCGACGTACAGCACCGGCTCCTGTCCCGAGGGCACATAGGTGTCGCCGTCGTAGCGGCCGCCCCGGCCCTCGGTCAGCAGCACCATCAGGTCGACGAACGCGAGCCCGAACCCGCGCACGAGGACGGGTTCGCCCGCCCTCAGCGCGGACAGGTCGGAGTCGGCGGTGAAGTCGGGCGCCAGGTGGACCAGGCCGTGCTTGCGGGCGTACGCCGTCAACTCCGCCTGTTCGTCGTCCGGTTCGGCGTCGAGATGGCCGAGCGCGAGCACGACCAGGTCGGCGAGGAGCGGGCGCGGGCGGCCCTCCAGCCACACCTGCTGCCGGCCCTCGCGCGGGCCGCCGACCCGCAGGGCCCGCCCTTCGTGGTGATGGACGGTGACGTCCGGGGGCAGGGCGGCGACGGCCCGCTCGTGCACCCAGCGCAGATACGAGCCCTGCAGCCGCCTGTCCGCGAAGACGCGGCCGTCGATGCCGGCCCACTCGTGCAGGGTGGGGCCGCCGACCACCGGGCCCTCCATCGCCACCGTCTCGTCGGTGAACATGGTGATGTCCTCGGCGTGCGAGTTCATCCACATCAGCGGTGACTGCGCCGCGCGCCAGATCCGTCCGGAGCCGGGCGGGTAGGGGTCCACGAGATGGATGTCGAGGCCCGAACCGGCGTACAGCTCGGGCGCGTTGGCGGCGATCCGCTCGATGAGACCGGTCCCCCGCGGCCCGGCCCCGACGATCACCAGGGTGGGCCTCATCGGGCGCGCCCCGAACCGCGGGCGGAGGAGATTCCGGGGGTTTCAAAGATTTCGGCAAGAGCGTCGAAAGACATGCGAAGGCTCCGTGAGCTGAGTCGAACACGGTGATGCCTTCACACGGGAGCGGCCGAGCCCCTCAGCAGGGCCGCCCGTCGAGACTACGGGTGCGTTTCCCCTTGCTGTCAAGGCTGTCCGAACTGTGAGCCGTACGTCTCAGGTCGGTTGACGCATCACCGGATGCCTGTTCCACTTGGCCCATGCATCCACAGCAGTGGCTGGTCAAGCGCTCCCACATCGACTTCGGTCGCGTGTGGTCATCCTCCTGTTGAGCTGACCCCCTGCACCGCCCCTGACATTCCGGGGCGCTCTTTCGCGTTCTCCTTCCTCGCCTTCACACGCGCACCCTCCCCCTCGCCGCGTCCTTGCCTTTTTCCGCCGCCCGTTCCGCGGGCGCGACCCGTATCCCCAGCACCCGGTCCATCAACGCGCCCAGAACGTCCCGCACCGAATCCCGTTCGCGTGCATCGCATTCGAGCACCGGCACTTCGCCGCGAAGTCCCAGAACCCTGCGGACCTCCTCCGGTTCGAGCCGCTCGGCGCCCTCGAACCGGTTCACGGCGAGCACGAACGGCACCCCCCGGTCCTCGAAATAGTCGACGGCCGGGAAGCAGTCCTCGATCCGCCGGGTGTCCGCGAGGATCACCGTGCCGAGCGCGCCCTCGGACAACTCCTCCCACATGAAGGAGATCCGCCCCTGTTCGCGAGCACCTGATCCGGAAACAACTGATCCGGGCGCATCCGATTCGGGAGCCCCGAACAGATACAGCGCGATCGTCGGGTCGAGCGTGATTCGCCCGAAGTCGAGCGCGACGGTCCTGGTGGTCCTGGACTCCGCCCCGTCGGGCGTGTCGACGCCCACCGACACATGGGTGATCGCCGCCTGGGTGTCCAGCGGTTCCGTCTCCGAGATCGCGCCGATGAACGTGGTCTTGCCGACTCCGAGTCCCCCGCTCACCACGACCTTCACGGCGAGCGGGACGGTGCCGTCACAGCGGCCGGACATGATCCCTGGTCCTTTCGAGCGGCCGGACTGCCTTCGCGTCCTCGACCTGCTCTACGTCCCGGAACCGTTCAGCGTTCAGCGTTCACGGCGGCCACACCGCGCAGTTCAGCAGCTGCAGTCGCACCCGCAGTCGCAGCAGTCGCACCCGTCGCAGCAATCGCCACAGCCGCAGTCGCCGCAGCTGCAGCAGTCACAGCAGTCGCCGCAGTCCGCGTCCTTGCACAGTCCGTCCTTGCGCTGCCGGCTCCACGGATCGTCGTACTCGCCGCAGCACAACTGACACGTGCAGGCAAGACCGGCCCACACCGCGCAGCCGGCCAGCAGCCCGCGCGGGTTGCGCCGCGGCGGCTCCGGAGGCCGCGGCGGCCCGCCCGGACCGCCGGGCGGCGCATACGGTCCCGCGAGCGTCGGCGCGGAGCCGTGCGCGCACGAGGCGGTACCGAAGGCGCGGTCGACGGAACTGCGCAGTTCGTGCACGAGCAGCCGGTGCGCCAGCCTGCCCTCTGTGAACTCCACCTCGCGCAGGGCGAGCCGTATCCCGTGCAGCGCGTCGTCGGCGAGCCGCCGGGCCTCCTGCAGCGAGGTCCCGGTCGCGGAAAGGGGGTTCCAGGCACCCGAGGCGGCGTCGGCCTCCTGGTCCTCCACGGCGTCCAGCAGGTGCGCGAGCCGTCCGAACAGCCGCCCCGCCTCGGCGAGCGGCTCGGCGTTGCCTAGCCGTCCCGCCAGCACCGCGGTGTGCGCGAAGGCCGCGGCCGTCGCCGTCTCGGTCGGCTCGGTGACCGTGAGCACCGGCGTGCCCGGCCCGGCGAGCGTCTCGATGCCGAGCTGCCGGTCCACCGCGTCCACGAGAACTGCCGTGTCGAACCCGACGTCCGATCCCGTACGAGCGCCCGCCGCACCCCAGCTCGACGCCACCCGGCGCGCGGCGAGCGCCACCGGCCTGCGGGCCAGCAGCCCGTCCCCGTCGGCCACGTGGTCACGCACCTTGGCCGAGGCGAGCACCAGCGAGACGGCCGCGGCGAGCCGTGCCCCTTCGCCCTGCGCGACGGAGGCGGTCCGCATCCCGCGCAGCGGACAGGGTCCCGCCGTGCGCCGCCACCGGCCGGTCCGTTCGGCCTGAGCCTCCGTCAGAACCGATATCAGCAGCCCGTCGTAGTTGGTCACGATCCGCGCGAACTGACCGTGATCCTTGCGCAGCGCGAGACACAGTCCGCACAAGTGCGCCATCCATTGGGACTTGAGGTTCTCTCCGAGCCGATGGGTGCAGGGTCTGACGATTCCGAACATGACGATCTCCCCCGTGACAAGCGCTACTTCTGATGCTGCCGATCAGGCTGTTGCGGCTGATGCGACGTCGTTGAGCGGCCGCATCGTATCGACCACTCCGTTCACCCGTACGCCCCACCCGTCACCCATACGCCGTGAAGAATCATATTTCACTCACAGTCAGCATCCGCATAGTGCAAGACCCTTGGGGTACCCGGGCTCTCGACGTATTGGCTCTGCACCAGTACCGTCACAAACCCCCCGCGCGGCGTCTATCCACTTGGCGCGCCAACCGCATCATGGATGACCATAGGGATGCGGAAAGCAGAAGGACCGCTGTGAGAGGAGGCGTCCATGGGATCGGTACGCAAGGCGAGTGCCTGGCTTGGCCTCGTCGACGACAACGATGACGAGCGTTACTACGACGACGACTACTCCGAAGGGACCGAGCAGCCCGGGGATGCCTGGGTCACCGACCCGAGGGTCAAGGTGGCCTCGGACACCGCAGAGGACAAGGGCCGCCGTATCGGCACGGTGACCCCCGACAGCTTCCGGGACGCGCGCGCCATCGGCGAGCTGTTCCGCGAGGGCGTTCCGGTCATCATGAACCTCACCGCCATGGAGGCCTCCGACGCCAAGCGCGTCGTCGACTTCGCGGCCGGACTCATCTTCGGCCTGCGCGGTTCGATCGACCGGGTCTCCAACCGCGTCTTCCTGCTCACCCCGGCCGACACGGAGATCGTGAGCCAGGACCCGGCGGCGCACCGCGCGGACGGTTTCTTCAATCAGAGCTGAGGCAGGGCCGCTCACCGGCCCTGCCCCCGCGCAGGGTTCACCGGAAGGCGTCGAGCCCGGTGAGCGCCTTGCCCAGCACGAGCTGGTGCATCTCGACGGTGCCTTCGTACGTCAGCACCGACTCGAGGTTGGTCGCGTGCCGCATGACGGGGTATTCGAGCGAGATCCCGTTGGCCCCCAGGATGGTGCGCGCCGTACGGCAGATCTCGATCGCCTCCCGTACGTTGTTGAGCTTGCCGAAGCTGACCTGCTCCGGACGCAGGCGGCCGGCGTCCATGCGCCGCCCCAGATGGTGGGCGAGCAGAATCCCCTTGTGCAGTTCGACCGCCATGTCGGCGAGTTTGGCCTGGGTGAGCTGGAATCCCCCGATGGGCCGCCCGAACTGCTCCCGCGACTTCGCGTAGTCGACGGCCGCCTCGAAGGAGCTGCGCGCCGCGCCCATGGCTCCCCAGACGATGCCGTAACGGGCGTGCGACAGGCAGCTGAGCGGTCCCTTGAGCCCGACCACCTCCGGTAGTACGGCGTCGGCGGGCAGCCGTACGTCGTCGAGGACGAGTTCGCTGGTGACGCTGGCCCGCAGTGACCACTTGTGCTTGATCTCGGGCGCCGAGAAGCCCGTGCTGCCGGCGGGCACGACGAATCCGCGGATGCCGTCGTCGGTCTGCGCCCACACGACGGCTACGCCGGCCACGGACCCGTTGGTGATCCACATCTTGCGGCCGTTGAGGACCCAGTCGCCCCCGTCGCGCTTGGCGTACGTCCGCATCGAGGCGGGGTCGGAGCCGTGGTCCGGCTCGGTCAGTCCGAAGCACCCGATGACCTCACCGGCGGCCATGCGCGGCAGCCACTGCTGCTTCTGCTCCTCGCTGCCGAACCGGTGGACGGCGTACATCGCGAGCGAGCCCTGCACGGAGACCAGGGACCGGATGCCGGAGTCGGCGGCCTCCAGCTCCAGACAGGCAAGGCCGTACTGCACGGCGCTCGCCCCCGCGCACCCGTATCCGCTCAGCGACATGCCGAGCGCGCCCATCGCGCCGAGTTCCCTGGCGAGCTCGCGGATGCCAGGCAGTTCGCCCTTCTCGTACCACTCGGCGACATCGGGCAGCACCCGGTCGGCCGCCCAGGACCGCACGGTGTCCCGGACCGCGAGGTCCTCCGGCTCCAGCAGGTCGTCGATGCCGAGCGGGTCGGCGGGGTCGAACGGGGGCAACTTCGCGGACGCGGCCATGGGACACCCTCCGACACTCATGCAATCAACTGCTCACGAAAACTAGCAGCGCTAGTTAGAATTCCGGAGCCGACGTTACGACGCAGTGTCCCGCACGTCCAGTGGCACCGGGTCGCAGCCGGCCGGTGCGGGTCGCAACCGGCCGGTACGGGTCATGCGGAGACGCGGGACTCCGCCATCTCCCGCGGCGCGGGCAGTTCCACCTTCGGCGCCGGCTCCGCGCACTGCATGACCTTCGGCAGCCGCAGCGCCATGACCGCCCCCATCAGCAGCAGGCCCGCGCTCACCAGCAGCGTCACATGCAGCCCGTGCACGAACGAGTCCTGGGCCGCCCGGCGCAGCGCCACTCCGACCGGCCCGCCCAGGCGCCCGGCGACCTCGTAGGCCTCCCCGAGCGAGTGCCGGGCCGCGGCGGAGGAGGCCGGCGGGACACCGGGCACGGACGACAGGCCGGGCGCGTACGCCGCGTTCATCACGCTGCCGAGCAGCGCGATGCCGATGCCCGCGCCCAGTTGGTACGAGGTCTCCCCCACGGCCGCGGCTCCACCGGCCTGGGCGGTCGGCGCCTCGCTCAGCATCGACTCGTAGGCGCCGAAGAGCGTGGTCTCGAGGCCGAAGCCCAGGACGACGAAGGCGGACACCAGCAGGCTCGGGTTGTCCGCGCCGCCCATCGCCGTCAGCAGCAGCACCGCCACGGCCGTCAGGCAGAACCCGAAGCACACCATCCGGCGCGGTCCGAACCGCCGCAGCATCCGCGCGCCCGCGAGCCCTGCGGCCATCGCGGCGAACGTCAGCGGCAGCAGCCGCAGCCCCGTCTCCAGCGGCGACAGCCCCAGGACCAGCTGCAGGTACTGCGCCGCGATCAGCTCCAGCCCGACCAGGGCGAGCATGGCGAGGACGATGCAGCAGACCGAGGTGCTGAAGGCCGGACGGGAGAACATCGCGAGGTCCACCAGCGGGTGCGTACGCCGCCGCTGACGCCGTACGAAGAGGACCAGCAGCACTGCTCCCACCACCAGCGGCACCAGGGTGAGCGCACTCGCGGGGGGCTCCCCGCCACCGAGCCGCTTGACGCCGAAGACCACGCCGAAGAGGCCGGCCGCGGCCATCAGCGCGCCGACCACGTCCCACGGACCGTCGGCCGCGCCGCGCGACTCGGGCAGCAGAAGCCGGCCCACCGGCAGGCTGACCAGCATCAGCGGGATGTTGACGAGGAAGACCGAGCCCCACCAGAAGTGTTCGAGGAGAAAGCCGCCGAGCAGCGGGCCGACCGCCGCGCCGACCGCGGCGACGGCGCTCCAGACACCTATGGCGAGCGCCCGCTCACGCCGGTCGGGGAAGACCTGGCGGAGGATCGAGAGCGTCGCGGGCATGATCATCGCGCCGCCGACGCCGAGCAGCGCCCGCGCGAGGATCAGGACCTGTGGATCACGGGCGAGGGCCGCGAGAGCGGAGGCGAGGCCGAAGAGGGCGTATCCGAGAAGGAGGATCCGTCTGCGGCCGACGCGGTCGCCGAGCGTGCCGAAGAGGATCAGCAGCGAGGCGCAGACGAGGGGGTAGACGTCGACGATCCAGAGCAGTTCCATCGCGCCGGGCCTGAGGTCCTCGGTGACGGCGGGCACCGCCACGTGCAGCACGGTGGCGTCGACGGCGACCAGCAGCAGGCTCACGCACAGGACGACGAGCACGACCCAGCGGTTTGCACCGGCCCCGGCCGCCCGACGGCGCAGCGCAGCGGCCGTGGTCGTCCCGGACATGTACGTACCTCCCAGATGTTCCCTCGCGATCGGCGGGCACATGGGTTGGGGACTCCCCATGACTCGGCCGGAGAGGAGCGGTGATCCTCCGGCCCGCGCAACGAAGGCGAGTGACACGTCAGCGTACGCGAGTTCACGGCGGGGACACGTGGCGGACCTCTCAGAGTTCGTACGGACTCGTGTGGCGTACGCCACTTGTCCCCTCCTCGTCCACGCCCCGCCCGGCCCGCCGGTTCCGCCGCCACCGATAATCGAGCCCGTGACCGATCTTGCGACCCGCGCGGCCCCGCCCCGGGACGGGGCCCTGCGCCGCGCCGCCCCGGCCCTCGTCGGGTACGCGGCCGTGCGCGCGCTGGGTCTGGTCGTCCTGGCCGTGTGGAGCGCGGCGCACGGCAAGAGCGCGCACACCCTGCTGACGGCCCGCTGGGACGCGCTGTGGTACACGAGGGTGGCGGATCTGGGCTACGGCTACGAGGTGCGGCTGCCCAACGGCGATGTCCACTCCAACCTGGCCTTCTTCCCGCTGCTGCCCTGGCTGGAGCGGCTGCTGCACGCGGTCACGCCCCTGTCGTACGCGGACGCCGGCTTCGTCGTGAGCCTGCTCGCCTCGCTCGCCGCGGCCTGGGGGATCTTCGCGGTCGCGGACCATGTGTACGGGCGCAGGGCGGGGGTCTGTGCCGTGCTGCTGTGGGCGGTGCTGCCCGTCGGGATCGTGCAGTCGATGGCGTACAGCGAGTCGCTGTTCACCGCGCTCGCGGCCTGGTCGCTGTACGCCGTGCTGACCGGCCGCTGGCTGACGGCGGGCGGCCTGGCCGCGCTGGCGGGGCTGACCCGGCCGGTCGGGCTCGCGGTCGTCGCGGCCGTGTGGGCTGCCGCGATCGTCTCGTTCGGGCGACGCGGAAGCGCCGTGGACGCGCGCGTCGCCCGCATGGGCGAACGCGCCCCCGCACCGTCCGGGGACGGCTCCCCGGAGCGCGTCGGTGCGTCCGGGGGCGCGCCGGGCGCCTCGCACGCCCCCGGCGCGGTACGGCGCCTGCTCGCCCTGCTCGTGGCTCCGCTGGGCGCCGCCGCGTACGTCCTGTGGGTCGGCCACCGCACCGGCAAGGGCCCGCTGGGCTATCTGGACGTCCAGGCGGGCTGGCGCAACGGCTTCGACGGCGGCGCCGCCTTCGCCCGCTTCGTCGCCGACAAGTTCACGTCGTTCCCGTCCGCCCTCGCGGGCATCGGACTGATCGCCGGGGTCGGGCTCGTGATCTGGCTGTACGTCGTCTGCGTCCGCGGCCGCCAGCCGCTGCCGCTGCTGGTCTACGCGGGTGTGGTCACCGCACTGGCCCTGTGCGCGTCGAGCTACTTCGGCTCGAAACCGCGCCTGCTGCTGCCGGCCTTCCCGCTGCTGCTGCCCCTCGCCCTGGCCCTGTCACGGCTGCGTACGTCCAGATCGGCGCTGGTGGTGGGCGGTGTCGCGGCGGCGTCGGCCGCCTACGGGGCGTTCTGGCTGAACGGCTCCGGGCCGCCGTGAGCGCCCTGTGCGGGCGGTGAGCGTTCGGAAAAATCTGCCCCAGCATTCGGTGAACGAATTCATAAGTCCCATAAAACTGATTCGCGGAATGATCAAAGGAATTGAAGGGAGGCCCCGCCGGGCATTGCGGATTCCTCGGAAATAAAGACGTGGCTGAGAGGAATCCCACATCACATCGTCATCACAAAGCCGCTGAATCGACGGAGAACTGAGCTCACTCGCTGTAACGTCGATTGGGTGCGTACCGAACGAAACCTCACCCGTCTGGACCGGGTGTTCGCCAGACTGGACCGGGAGCCGGAACGCCCGGCCCTCATCGATGTGCCGAAGATGAGCAGGCACAGGGTCGCGTTGCTGACCGGGACCCTGGCCTTCTACCTGGCGATCGTGTGGGCCGTGGTGACCACCTCCTGGCTTGTCCGCCTCGACTGGCAGGTCATGTTCTTCCGGCCGTACCAGCAGTGGTCGCATATCCACTGGTTCGTGGACTACTACGTGGTGCTGGGCCAGCGCGGCCCGACCGCGGTCATGGTCGCGGCCTGGCTGGGCTGGCGTTCCTGGCGGCAGCACACGCTGCGCCCGCTGCTGACGCTGGGCACCTCGCTGCTGCTGCTGAACATCACGGTCGGCGCCGCCAAGCTGGGCATGGGCCGCCTCGGCCCGCACTACGCGACGGTCATCGGCTCGAACGAGATGGGCCTGGGCGGCGATATATTCCCCAGCGGCCACACCGCCAATGCCGTGGTGACCTGGGGCATCCTGGCCTACCTCGCCTCCACCCCGAGAGCCCGCCGCTGGCTGTCCGCGGTGTCCGCCGTGACCGCGCTGGGCGTCGGCATGGCCACCGTCTACCTCGGCACGCACTGGCTGAGCGATGTGCTCCTCGGCTGGGCCGCCGGCCTGCTGGTCCTGCTGGCCCTGCCCTGGTGCGAGCCGCTGATCGCCCGTGCCGAGGTCGGCCTCTTCGACCTGCGCGACCGCTGGCGCGCCCGTGGCACCGCCCCGGCCCCGGCCGCTCCGGCCGGCTCCCCGGTGCTGCTCAACCCGCGCGCGACCGCCACGTCGCCGCAGGACGAGGCCGCCGCGCGCGGTACGGC
>NZ_JAFJSY010000051.1 GCF_019857225.1 Streptomyces plumbidurans | reverse complement strand
GTCGTGTTGATCTTCTCCCCGCGGAACATGGCGTCCCGCAGGCCGAACACATCGGTGGCGGTGGCCAGTTCCTGGAGCAGTGCGAGGGTCGTGTCGTTGATCAGGTGCTTGGAGTAGTCGATGCGCAGGTCGCCGACGCGCACCACGTACCGCTCGGCGCGGGACGGGTCCGCGTCGAACAGCTCGCGCAGCCGCGGCCGTTGCAGCGCGTCCTGGCGGTGGTCCGCCAGGGCCGTCCACTGGGGGCGCCGGGTGAGCCTGGGGGAGTCGGCCGAAGAGTCGGGCATGTCAGACGGTCTCCTTGGTGGCCTCGCCGCGCAGGGCGACGGCGTACATCTCGTCGGCGTCGAGGCGGCGGAGCTCCTCGGCGATGAGTTCGGACATGGTGCGCACCTTCAGCGCGAGGGTGCGCGAGGGCTGGTCCGGGAGGGTCAGCGTGGCCAGCGGGCCCTCGGGGCGGTCGATGACGATCTCGCCGTGCTCGGTGCCGAGGCGGACGGCGGTCACCACCGGGCCGGCCGTGACGATCCGGTCGATCGTCACGTTCAGCCGGGCCTCCAGCCAGCGCGACAGCAGTTCGGCGGCGGGGTTGTCGGCCTCGGCCTCCACCGCCCCGGAGACGATCCTCGTACGGGCCTGGTCCAGGGCCGCTGCCAGCATCGAGCGCCACGGCGTCAGCCGGGTCCAGGCGAGGTCGGTGTCACCGGGAGCGTAGGAACGGGCCCGCTGCTCCAGGGACTCCAGCGGGTTCGCGACCGCGTAGAGGTCGGTGATCCTGCGCTGTGCGAGGGCGCCGAGCGGGTCCTTGGCGGGCACCTCGGGCGCGTCCACCGGCCACCACACGACGACCGGCGCGTCCGGCAGCAGCAGCGGCAGCACGACCGAGTCGGCGTGGTCGGACACCTCGCCGTAGGTGCGCAGCACGACCGTCTCGCCGGTGCCCGCGTCGGAGCCCACGCGCACCTCGGCGTCCAGCTTGGAGGCGACGCGGTCGCGCGGGGTGCGGGCCTGGCGCCGGATGACGACCAGGGTGCGCGAGGGGTGCTCGTGCGAGGCCTCCTCCGCGGCCTTGATCGCGTCGTAGGCGTTCTCCTCGTCCGTGACGATCACCATCGTCAGGACCATGCCCACGGCGGGGGTGCCCAGGGCCCGGCGCCCCTGCACCAGCGCCTTGTTGATCTTGCTTGCCGTGGTGTCGGTCAGGTCGATCTTCATGGCCTGCGCCAGCTCCGTCCGTCTCGTGCGAGCATCTCGTCGGCTTCCTCGGGTCCCCAGGAACCCGATGCGTACTGCGCGGGCCTGCCGTGGTCCGCCCAGTACCTCTCGATCGGGTCGAGGATCTTCCAGGACTCTTCCACTTCCTGGTGACGGGGGAACAGGTTGGCGTCACCGAGCAGCACGTCCAGGATGAGCCGCTCGTACGCCTCCGGGGACGACTCGGTGAAGGACTCGCCGTAGGCGAAGTCCATCGTGACGTCCCGGATCTCCATCGAGGTGCCCGGCACCTTGGATCCGAAGCGGACCGTCATGCCCTCGTCCGGCTGGACGCGGATGACGACCGCGTTCTCGCCCAGTTCCTCGGTGGCGGTGGAGTCGAAGGGGGAGTGCGGCGCCCGCTTGAAGACGACCGCGATCTCGGTGACCCGGCGGCCAAGACGCTTGCCCGTGCGCAGGTAGAAGGGGATGCCCGCCCAGCGGCGGTTGTCGATCTGCAGCTTGATGGCCGCGTAGGTGTCGGTCTTCGAATTGGGGTCGATGCCCTCCTCCTGGAGGTAACCGGCCACTTTCTCGCCGCCCTGCCAGCCCTCGGCGTACTGCCCGAGCACGGTGTGCCCGCCCAGGTCCTCGGGCAGCCGCACCGACTTGAGCACCTTGAGCTTCTCGGTGAGCAGGGCGTCCGCGTCGAACGCGATCGGCTCCTCCATCGCGGTGAGCGCCATCAGCTGCAGCAGGTGGTTCTGGATGACGTCGCGGGCGGCGCCGATGCCGTCGTAGTAGCCCGCACGGCCGCCGATGCCGATGTCCTCGGCCATGGTGATCTGCACGTGGTCGACGTAGGACCGGTTCCAGATGGGCTCGTACATCTGGTTGGCGAAGCGCAGCGCCAGGATGTTCTGGACGGTCTCCTTGCCGAGGTAGTGGTCGATGCGGAAGACCTCGTCCGGTTCGAACACGTCGTACAGGAGCGCGTTGAGCTTGCGGGCGCTCGCCAGGTCGTGCCCGAACGGCTTCTCGATGACCGCGCGCCGCCAGGCGTCCCCCGGGGCCTTCGCCAGGCCGTGCTTCTTCAGCTGCTGGACGACCTTGGGGAAGAACTTCGGCGGTACGGAGAGGTAGAACGCGAAGTTGCCGTTGGTGCCGCGGGCCTTGTCGAGCTCGTCGACGGTGCTGCGCAGCTGGTCGAACGCCGCGTCGTCGTCGAAGTCGCCCGGGATGAACCGCATGCCCTCGGCGAGCTGCTGCCAGACCTCCTCGCGGAAGTCGGTGCGCGCGTGCTCGCGGACCGCGTCGTGCACGACCTGCGCGAAGTCCTGGTCCTCCCAGTCCCGGCGGGCGAAGCCGACGAGCGAGAAGCCCGGCGGCAGCAGCCCGCGGTTGGCGAGGTCGTACACGGCCGGCATCAGCTTCTTGCGGGACAGATCCCCGGTGACGCCGAAGATGACCAGACCGGAGGGGCCCGCGATACGGGGCAGCCGGCGGTCGCCCTCGTCGCGCAGCGGATTGGTCCCGTCGAGATCCGCCTCGGTCACGGCTTGCTCGGTCATTTGGTCTCGACCCCCTTGCTGTCCAGGGACTTCGTCACGGCGTTCAGCAGGTCCTGCCACGCCGACTCGAACTTGGCCACGCCCTCGTCCTCCAGCTGCTGCACGACCTCGTCGTAGGAGATCCCGAGCGCCTCCACGGCGGCCAGGTCCGCGCGGGCCTCGCCGTAGCCGCCGGTCACCGTGTCGCCGGTGATCCCGCCGTGGTCGGCGGTGGCCTCGAGCGTGGCCTGCGGCATCGTGTTGACGGTGCCGGGGGCGACCAGCTCGTCGACGTACAGCGTGTCCTTGTACGCCGGGTCCTTCACCCCGGTGGAGGCCCACAGGGGGCGCTGCGGGTTGGCCTGCGCGGCGGCCAGGGCGGTCCAGCGCGCCGAGGCGGCACGGGTCGAGCCGTCGACGGAGCCGAACACCTCCTCATAAGCCTCGTACGCGAGCCGCGCGTTCGCCAGCGCGGCCCTGCCCTTGAGCGCGAGCGCCTCGTCGGTGCCCAGCACGGTCAGTCGCTTGTCGATCTCGGCGTCGACACGGGAGACGAAGAAGGAGGCCACGGAGTGGATGACGGAGAGGTCCAGGCCCTTGGCGGCGGCCTTCTCCAGACCGGCCAGGTAGGCGGCCATGACCTCGCGGTAGCGCTCCAGCGAGAAGATCAGCGTGACGTTGACGCTGATGCCGAGGCCGATGACCTCGGTGATCGCCGGCAGGCCGGCCTTCGTCGCCGGGATCTTGATCATGACGTTGGGGCGGTCGACCAGCCAGGCCAGCTGCTTGGCCTCGGCGACGGTGGCCACCGTGTTGTGCGCGAGCCGCGGGTCGACCTCGATGGAGACCCGGCCGTCGCGGCCGCCGGTGCGGTCGTACACGGGCCGCAGGATGTCGGCGGCGGCCCGCACGTCGGCGGTGGTCGTCATCCGTACGGCCTCGTCGACCGTGACGCCCCGCACCGCCAGATCGGCGAGCTGCTCCTCGTAGCCCTCGCCCGAGCCGATGGCGGCCTGGAAGATGGAGGGGTTGGTGGTCACGCCCACCACGTTGCTCTTCTCGACGAGCGCGGCGAGGTTGCCGGACTCGATGCGGCTGCGCGACAGGTCGTCCAGCCAGATGGAGACGCCCTCGTCGGACAGTCGCTCCAGTGCTCCCGCCGTTGCGGTCGCTTCGGTCACTTTGATCATCTTCTTTCTGGCGATCGGATCAACCGCGGGCGGCGGTCAGGGATTCCCGGGCCGCGGCGGCCACGTTCTCGGGGGTGAAGCCGAACTCGGCGAACAGGGTCTTGGCGTCGGCGGAGGCGCCGAAGTGTTCGAGGGAGACGATGCGTCCTGCGTCACCCGTGAACCGGTACCACGTCAGCCCGATGCCGGCCTCGACGGCCACGCGGGCTCGCACGGACGGCGGAAGGACGCTCTCGCGGTACTCGCGCGGCTGCTCCTCGAACCACTCCACGGACGGCATCGACACCACACGCGTGCCGACTCCCTCGGCCTCCAGCTGCTCGCGCGCGGCGACCGCGAGCTGGACCTCGGAGCCGGTGGCGATCAGGATCACGTCCGGGGTCGGCGTCGAGGACTCCTTCAGGACGTAACCGCCCTTCGCCGCATCCGGGTTGGGCGCGTACGCAGGCACGCCCTGCCGGGTGAGCGCGAGGCCGTGCGGGGCCGGCTTCGTGGAGTGGCGGCGCAAAATCTCGGCCCAGGCGATCGCCGTCTCGTTGGCGTCGGCGGGGCGGACCACGTTCAGGCCCGGGATCGCGCGCAGGGCGGCCAGGTGCTCGACCGGCTGGTGCGTCGGGCCGTCCTCGCCCAGACCGATGGAGTCATGCGTCCAGACGTACGTCACCGGCAGCTGCATCAGGGCCGACATCCGCACCGCGTTGCGCATGTAGTCGGAGAACACCAGGAAGGTGCCGCCGTAGATGCGGGTGTTGCCGTGCAGCGCGATGCCGTTCATCTCCGCGGCCATGGAGAACTCGCGGATGCCGAAGTGGACGGTACGGCCGTACGGGTCGGCGCCGGGCAGCGCGTTGCCCTCCGGCAGGAAGCTCGACGTCTTGTCGATGGTGGTGTTGTTGGAGCCGGCCAGGTCGGCGGAGCCGCCCCACAGCTCGGGCAGCACCGGGCCGAGCGCCTGCAGCACCTTGCCGGAGGCGGCGCGGGTCGCGACGGACGTGCCCTCCTCGAAGACGGGGAGTGCGGACTCCCAGCCCTCGGGCAGCCGACCGGCCACGATCCGGTCGAACAACTCGGCCCGCTCGGGGTTGGCGCCGCGCCACTTGTCGAGCTGCTTGTCCCAGGCGGCGTGCGCCTCGGCGCCGCGGTCCAGGGCCTGCTGGGCGTGGGCGAGGACGTCGGCGTCGACCTGGAAGGAGCGCTCGGGGTCGAAGCCGAGGATGCGCTTGGTGGCGGCGATCTCGTCGTCGCCGAGCGCGGAGCCGTGCGCGGCCTCGGTGTTCTGCGCGTTCGGGGCGGGCCACGCGATGATCGTGCGCATCGCGATGATGGAGGGACGGGAGGTCTCGGCCTGGGCCGCCTTCAGCGCCGCGTACAGCGCGGGTACGTCGATGTCGCCGCCCAGCGCGGGTTCGACGCGCTGCACGTGCCAGCCGTAGGCCTCGTAGCGCCCCAGGACGTCCTCGGAGAACGCGGTCGCGGTGTCGCCCTCGATGGAGATGTGGTTGTCGTCGTAGAGGAAGACCAGGTTGCCGAGCCTTTGGTGGCCGGCCATCGAGGAGGCCTCGGAGGAGACGCCCTCCTCCAGGTCGCCGTCGGAGACGATCGCCCAGACGGTGTGGTCGAAGGGGGAGGTGCCCTCGGGGGCCTCCGGGTCGAACAGGCCGCGCTCGTAGCGGGCGGCCATCGCCATGCCCACCGCGTTGGCGACGCCCTGGCCGAGCGGTCCGGTGGTGGTCTCGACGCCGGCGGTGTGCCCGTACTCGGGGTGACCGGGGGTCTTCGAGCCGTGCGCGCGGAAGGCCTTGAGGTCGTCCAGGGTGACCTCGTACCCGGCGAGGTACAGCTGGGTGTAGAGCGTCAGCGAGGTGTGGCCCGGGGACAGCACGAAACGGTCCCGGCCGGTCCACTCGGGATCGGCGGGATCGTGACGCATCACCTTCTGAAAGATCGTGTACGCGGCAGGGGCGAGGCTCATGGCCGTGCCCGGGTGGCCGTTGCCGACCTTCTGCACCGCGTCAGCCGCGAGAATGCGGGCAGTGTCGACCGCCCGCCGGTCGAGCTCGGTCCATTCGAAGCTGTCCGGTGTCTGCGTGCTCATCTTCAAGAAGTCCTCGATCGAAGCGGCGATCCTGCTCGGATGTCTTCAACCTTAAAAGTCTGACTTTTAAGAAAGAAGGTCGCCGTGTGTCAGCCTGTGGTGAAAGTGGGACACCGGCGGCGCGACCGAGGCGGCACGAGACGGACATGGCGGGCAGAACCATGCAACACGGGGACAGTGGCCAAGGGGTGGACGGCATCCGGACATTCCCTTTCCCGGTCGAGCTGAGCGTGGGCGGAGTGGGCATGCAGACCGGCCCGATGGAGGCCGGGCGCAGCTGGCACGCAGAGGCCCCCCTGGAGCGTGTCCATCGCATCGACTTTCATGTCGTGATGCTCTTCGACGACGGCCCCGTCCGCCACATGATCGACTTCGCCGAGTACGAGGCGTCGGCCGGAGACCTGCTGTGGATCCGCCCGGGCCAGGTCCACCGCTTCTCGCGCACCGACGGGTACCGCGGAACCGTCCTGACCATGCAGCCCGGCTTTCTGCCCCGCGCCACCGTGGAGGCGACCGGCCTCTACCGCTACGACCTGCCGCCGCTGCTCCGCCCGGACGCGCCCCGGCTCGCCGCCCTGCGCGCGTCCCTGACCCAACTGCGCCGCGAGTACGAGGACACGGCGACGCTGCCGTTGAGCCTGCACACAGCGGTACTACGGCACTCCCTGACGGCGTTCCTGCTGCGCCTCGCGCACCTCGCGGCAAGCTCCGCGGAGGCGGAACGCGGGCCCGCGGACACGACGTTCACCCTCTTCCGCGACGCGGTGGAGCGGGACTTCGCCACCAACCACAGCGTCAGCGCCTACGCCGACGCCCTCGGCTACTCCCGCCGCACCCTCGTCCGCGCGGTCCGCGCCGCCACCGGCCAGACCCCCAAGGGCTTCATCGACAAGCGGGTCGTACTGGAGGCGAAACGGCTCCTGGCCCACACGGACCTGCCGATCGGCCGCGTCGGCGCGGCGGTCGGCTTCCCCGACGCGGCGAACTTCACCAAGTTCTTCCACCAGCACACGGATCTGACTCCGGCGGCGTTCCGGGCGGAGTTGAAGTGAGCCTTCCGAACCGGAGTTGAGAGGAGCCGCCCGCCCTTGAGCGCGAGAGCGCGCCCTCGGTCCACGCGGAGACCGAGGGCGATGTCGGCGGTCGGCACGGGTGATGCCCCGCGGAGTGTGGGGCTCGCGGGGCATCACGCTTATTGGGTCAGTGGCCGAAGTCGAACCAGTTCACGTTCACGAAGTCGGCCGGCTGGCCGCTGGTGAAGGTCAGGTAGACGTCGTGCGTGCCGGTCACCTTTCCGATGTTGGCCGGTACGGTTCTCCACGACTGCCAGCCACCGGTGTTGGCCAGCGCGAAGCTGCCGATGGGTGTGCTGGTGCGGCTGTCCAGGCGCACCTCGACCAGACCGCTGACGCCACTGGGCGCGCCGCTCGCCACGCGGGCGTTGAACTGCGTGGCCCCTCCGGAGCCGAAGTTGACGCCCTTGTACTGGGCCCAGTCGCCGTTGGCGAGGTAGCCCATGTCCTGTCCGCCGCCCAAGTCCGTGGTGCTCTCGGTGTTGACGCCGGACTGGCTGTCGTAGGACTCGGCCTGGATCGGGTTGTAGGCGTCGCGGTTGCCGGACGGCGGGGGCGTCGTGCCACCGCCGCCGCCGGACGACAGGACCTGCACGTAGTCCACGACCATCGGGTGGCCGGACTCGGTGGCGCCGGTCGGGCCGCCGCCGAAGGCGCCCGGGAAGCCGCCGCCCATCGCCACGTTCAGGATCACGAAGAATCCGTGGTTGGTGGCGTTGGCCCAGGTCGTCGCGTCCATCTGAGCGGCCGTCACCGTGTGGTAGTTGACCCCGTCGACGTAGAAGCGGATCGCCTCGGGGCTGACCGAGCGGTCCCACTCCATGGAGTAGGTGTGGAACCCGGACTGGCAGGTGCTGTTCGGGCAGGCGACCGAATTGCCGATGCCCGTCGTCTCGTTGCAGGGACCGCCCGGGTTGGTGCCGCAGTGCATGGTCGCCCAGACCTTGTTCATGCCCTGGACGTTCTCCATGATGTCCAGCTCGCCGACGCTCGGCCAGTTCTGGTAGTTGCCGCGGAAGGGGGCGCCCAGCGCCCAGAACGCCGGCCAGTAGCCCGCCGCGGCGTCGCCGGTGACGTTGGGCATCTGGATGCGGGCCTCGACGCGCAGTTTGCCGCCGGCCGGGGGCTGGAAGTCGGTGCGGTTGGTCTCGATCCGGCCGGAGGTCCAGTGGCCGGAGGAGTCGCGCACCGGGGTGATGCGCAGATTGCCGTTGCCGTCGAGCGCGACGTTGCCGGTGCTGTTCGTCATCGTCTCGACCTCGCCGGTGCCCCAGTTGGCGGCGCCGCCGGGATACGAAGTCCCGGTGTCGTACTGCCAGTTGGAGGTGCTGACGCCGGTGCCCGCGGGGCCGTTGAAGTCGTCGAGGAAGACCTGGTTCCAGCCCGTGGGGGGAGTCGGGGCCGAGGCGCTGGCGGACTGGGTGGCCAGGGCGGCCGCCGCGACCAGACCGAGGGTGCCGGCCGCCGCGACGAGGGCCCGCCGGAGCGGGTGCCGTCTGCGATGTGTGCCGGAGGTGTCACTCATGCGGGGTGCCTCCTGGGGACGGAGTGAGATGCGCTGGGTGCCATGAGTTCCGCGCATTCTGAGAGCGCTCTCAGAGTGGCTTCAATGTGCTCCCGGTCACTCCGGTCGTCAAGAGTTGAAGCAGGTAAAGTCATTCCGTGGCAGGTGAGTTCACCCCATGAACGGCATATGTGCTAAAGAGCGCTGCCCTTGCGCCACTGAGCCCACGACAGGTTCCAGCCGTTGAGCCCGTTGCCGGGATCGACCGTGCGCTCGCCCGAGTTCCTCACGACGACGACATCGCCGAGCATCGAGCTGTCGTAGAACTTGTAGCCGGGCACGGAGGCGTCGCCGGCGCCCTTGGTGTCGTGCAGGCCGATGCAGCCGTGGCTGGTGTTCTCGTGGCCGAACACCCCTGAGGATGCCCAGTAGTTGCCGTGCACGAAGGTGCCGGAGGTGGTCAGGCGCTGGGCGTGCGGCACGTCGGGGATGTCGTACTCGTCGCCGAGACCGACCGTCGAGGACTCCATGCGGGTCTGCCTGAACCGCTCGCTGATCACCATGATCCCGGACCAGGTGGTGTGGGCGGAGTCGCCGCCGGAGACCGGATAGGTGGCGTACGTCGCGCCGTTGCGCCTCACCACCATCTCCTTGGTTGCCAGGTCGACCGTGCTGATCTGCTCGCGGCCGATGTGGAAGGTGACGTCCTTGTGCTGCACGCCGTAGACGCCGTCCGCGCCCTCGACGTCCCTGAGCCGCAGGCTCAGCGTGATCTTCGTGGCGGGCGCCCAGTACGTCTCGGGACGGAAGTCGAGCCGGGTGTCGCTGAACCAGTGGCCGACCACCTCGACGGCCGGCTCGGCGGTGACAGTGACGGCCCGCTGCACGGCGGCCCGGTCCGTCACGGCGTGCGTGAAGTTGATGGACACGGGCATGCCGACGCCGGAGGTGGAGTCCGCCTCGGGCGTGAAGTAGCCGACGAAGGTCTCGCCGGGCGACCTGGTGGTGAAGGTCGCGGTGTGTGCGGACGCGCCCTCGGGCGTCGCCGAGACGGTGTACTTCGTGCCCGAGTACGGGTTCCTCGCCGAGGTCCACCGGGTCCTCGCGTCGTTGAACGTGCCCGCCAGCGTCGAGCCGTCGTTGCCGGTGACCTTGACCGAGGCGAGCGTGCCGCCGGTCACGGTGACCTCGACGGGCTCGGTGAACGCGGCCTTCCCGGTGCCGTCGGCGGGGCTGACCGAGACGACGGGCTCCTTCGCCGCCCTGGGTGACGCGGTGGTCCTCGCCGCCTCCTCGGATGCGTCCGCCGATCCCTCCGACGCGTCCGCCGAGCCGCTGCACCCGGACAGTACGGCGGCGGCCGGTGCGATGCCGAGCACCGTCAGCAGCCCGCGCCGCGACCACCTCCGCGACGGCTGCTCGGACCGGTTCGATATGTGCAGAGCGCCCACGGCAGGCCTTCCTGGGATGTCCACCTTTTCCGGGTGCATCCTGCGCCGCGTAGATTTGTTGATCCTTTGAAACCAGTGGCCGTTTCCTGAGATTCCTGTGAGGAGTGGCCGCGAGAAGGCCTGAAACCACGGTTGTGGCCGCCCCCGGGTTTGTGAACAGAGTATGAACGGCCCGACCGGGCCCTGAGTTTCCGATGAGATCCCCGTCACGGCATGGCTTCCCCACCCACCCGGTCGGAATAGTTCGCCGGCAGGAACGACCGACCACCGCACGGAGGTAATACGTGACCGAAGTCCGCGAGCCGCACACCGTGGCCGTCGTCGGAGCGGGCGCGGCGGGCACACTGACCGCGATCCAGCTCTGCGAGACGGCGGCGCGCCGCCGGACACCGCTCGCCCTGGTCCTGCTCGACCCCTCCCCGGAGGCGGGCCGCGGCACCGCGTACGCCACCCGTGACCCGCGCCACCGCCTCAACGTGCCCGCGGGCGGCATGAGTTGCTACCCCGACGAGCCGGGCCACTTCACCCGCTGGCTGTGCCGCCACGGCGAACCGACCGTCAACGGCGCCGACTTCGCCACCCGCTACCGCTACGGCGCCTATCTCGCCGACACCCTCGCGCAGGCCATCGTCCGGGCCCAGGGGACGGTCACGGTACGACGGCTGCGCACCCGCGCCGAGAGCTGCACCGACGCCCCGGGCGGCCGGGTGTGCCTGCGGCTCGCCGACGGGGGCGAACTGACCGCCGACAGCGCGGTGTTGGCCACCGGCCCGGCAGCCCCGTCGGCCGGCTGGGCACCGCCCGCGCTGCGCACCTCGCCCCGCTTCGTCGCCGAACCCTGGAGCACGGGAGCCCTGGAAGGGCCGGGCTCCGACACCGCCGACGTACTCCTCGTCGGTACGGGCCTGACCGCGGTGGACCTCGCACTCACCCTCGACCGCCCCGGCCGCACGGTCCACGCGGTCTCCCGCAGCGGGCTGCTGCCCCAGCCGCACGCCCTCAACCCGGCCGGTCCGATGCCGGCGCCGGACCTCGACGACACCTCCCTGAACCGGCTGCGGCGCGCGGTCTACCGCCACGTCAGCCGCTCCGTGCGCACCCACGGCGACTGGCGCCCCGCCCTCGACAGCCTGCGCCCGCACACCGCACGGCTGTGGCGCAGCCTCACCCCCGAGGAGCGCGCCGAGTTCGTCACGCACGAGGGCTCCTTGTGGAACACTCACCGCCACCGGATGCCGCCCGCCACCGCCGAGTCCGTCTCCCGGGTCCGTACCGCCCGACGGCTCGCCGTGCACACCGGCGCGGTGACGAGCGCGGCCGAACGCGACGGCCGGCTCGTCGTGACTCTCTCCAACGGCCGTACGCTGCACGTCGGTTGGGTGATCGACTGCACCGGACCCGGCCGGCGCTTCGACGACCCCCTGTGGGGCTCCCTGCTCGCGTCGGGCGCCGCCGTCCCCGGCCCGCTCGGCATGGGCGTGGCCACGCGCGAGGGACGCCTGCTGGACGCGGCGGGGCGCAGCGAGCGCCCGCTGTTCACGCTGGGCGCCCCGCGGCGCGGCGAGCTGTGGGAGACGACCGCGATTCCCGAAATCCGTGTCCAGGCCGCGGAGTTGGCCGGGCAGTTGCTCGCCCCGCTGTCCCGCACGCTCTCCCGCACCTCCCGATCCTCCCCCACCTCCCGATCCTCCCGCCGTCCCGTCGACGGCCACGGCCTCGCGCTGAGCACCCATGCCGAGGCGGCCGCCGCCTACCGCAGCGGTCTCGACCGGGTCCTCAAGGTACGGGCCGGCGCCGAGGACGCCTTCGCCCGCGCCGTCGCCCTCGACCCCGGGTTCGCGCTCGGCCACGCGGCCCTCGCGCTGCTCGGCCACGAGTGCGGCGCCGACGTGGACGTACCGCGGGCCCTCGCCGAGGCACAGCGCTCCGCCCGCGAACGGTCCGACGAACGCGAGCGCTCCTTCGTGGAGGTGGTCACGCGCCGGGTGCACGGAGACCTGGGCGACACGGCTCTCGTACGGCATCTCGGCGCACACCCCGCGGACGCGCTCGCGCTGGCCGTCGCCGTGCCCACCATCGCCTTCTCGGGGGTGACGGACCTCGACGACGAGCAGGCGCTGCGGCTGGTCGAGAAGACCTCGCCCGCCCATGACGGCCACTGGTTCCACACCTCGCTGCTGGCGTTCCTGCGCCAGGAGCAGGGCCGGCTGCACGAGGCCGGCGAACTCGCCCACCGCGCCCTGGCCGCCGAACCCGCCTCCGGGCACGCCGTGCACGCCCTCGCGCACGTCCACTACGAGTCCGGGGCGCACGTGGCGGGGCGCGACTGGCTGGACGGGTGGGTGTCGGGACAGGGCCGGGGAGCGGTCCACCGGGCGCACTTCTCCTGGCACGTCGCCCTGCACGAACTGGCCCTGGACGACCCGGCGGCGGTCCGCAGGCGCTGGTTCGCCCAGCTCGCGCCGGGGCGGGTGGTGACCGGGGTGCGGGCCCTGGTCGACTCCGGTTCGCTGCTGTGGCGGGCCCGGCTGAGCGACAGCTGGCGGGGCGAACTACCGTCCGCCGGGGACATATTGGCGTCCGTCGAGCGGGACGTCCTGGAGCGTCCGGCGACCGCCTTCACCGCGCTGCACGCCGCCGTCGCGCTGACCGCCGCGGGCGACCTGCCGGCCCTGCACCGCCTGCGCGACCACGCCCTCGGCGCCGACGACGTCCAGCGCGAGGTCGTCGCCCCCCTGTGCGAGGCGTTCGCCGCCCTCGTCGAGGAACGCTTCCACGACGCCGCCCACGGCCTGGACGCCCTCCTGCCGGTCCTGCGCCGGGTCGGCGGCAGCGCGGCCCAACGCGAGGTCGTCGAGGAGACGTTGCTGTACGCACTCGTGTCGGCGGGCCGGTGCGACGCGGCACGACGACTCCTGGACGAACGCCTGGAACGCAAACACGCCCCACGGGACCGGAGGTTGCGGGCGGGGTTGCCGGTCTGAGGCGGGGCCTGCACCGGTTTGTCTGTGCCGGAGACATCCGGCACAGACGAACCGACTTCCGCGAACGTCACACGCTCGTCGTCGCGTGCGGTCGCGGTGCCGCCTCCTCGCTCAGCCCGAACCGTCGGTGCACCCGCCGCAGCGGCTTCGGCGCCCACCATGCCCAGCGGCCCAGGAGGGTCATCGTGGCCGGAACGAGCAGCATCCGTACGACAGTTGCGTCGATCAGGACCGCGAGGGTGAGGCCGAGGCCGATCTGCAGGATGGGGGAGAAGCCGCCCGTCATGAAGGCGCCGAAGACGACGGCGAGGAGCAGGGCGGCGCACGTGACCACCCGTCCCGAGCGGCGCAGACCGCTCACCACGGCCTCCTGGTCGTCGCCCGTCGCACGCCGTGCCTCCCGCATCCGGGCCAGGATGAACAGCTCGTAGTCCATGGCCAGTCCGAAGGCGATCGCGACGATCAGCGGGGGCGCCGTCAGGCTGAGCGCACCCAGGCCCTGCGCGCCCAGCGCACCGGCCAGATGGCCGTCCTGGAAGACCCACACCACCACACCGAGGGCGGCGCCCAGGCTGAGCAGGGTGGTCAGGATCGTGCGCAGCGGGATCAGCACCGAGCCGGTGAAGGCGAACAGCAGGACGAAGATGCCGGCCAGCACGGTCAGCGCCGCCCACGGCGCGCGTTCGGAGAGCATGCCGCGGAAGTCGACCAGACGGGCGGCGGATCCGGTCACCTGAACGGGGTCGTCGCCGCGCACCTCGCGCACCTTCTTGACCAGGCCGGTGGCCTCCTTGCCGTCGACCCGACCGGACGGCTGCAGCTCCACGACCGTTGCCCCGCCCGGCAGTTCACGGGATTGCGCGGTCGGGGACAGGGCGCGGATCCGTTCGGCCGTCGCCGCGCCGGTGCCGGGTTTGAGCACGGCGGTGACCGGTGAGACCCCGGTGCCGGGCGGGAAGTGCGCGTCGACGGTGTCGTACAACTGCCGTGCCTCGGTGCTCGACGGGAGCTGTGTGGCGTCCCCGATCTCGATCCTCATGCCGGTGACGGGCAGGGCGAGGACCAGCAGGGCCGGTACGGCGATGGCGAGCACGGCGAGGCGGCGGCGGGCCGCGAAGCGGGCGACGCGGGCGAAGAAGCGGCCCTCCTCGCCCTCCGGGCGGTTCTTCGCGGGAGCGATCTTCGCGCCGAACTTCGTGAGCAGCGCGGGCAGCAGCGTCACCGCGGCGAGCATGTCGACGACCACGACCGCCGCCACGGCCAGTCCCATGCTGCGCAGGAACACGCTGGGGAACACCAGCAGTCCGGTCAGGCTGACGGCCACGGTGAGCCCTGAGAACAGTACGGTCCGGCCGGCCGCGGCGACCGTGCGGTGCACCGCCACCACGACGTCCTCGGTGTGCCGGCGTTCCTCACGGAAGCGGACCAGCATCAACAGGGCGTAGTCCACGGCCAGTCCGAGGCCGAGCATGGTCGTCACCTGGATCGCGTACACCGAGATGTCGGTGACCTGGCTGAAGCCGAACAGGGCGAGGAAGGCGCCCGCGATCCCGCTCACCGCGATCACCAGCGGCAGCGCGGCGGCACGCAGCCCGCCGAACACGACGAGCAGCAGGGCCAGTACGACGGGCAGCGAGATCAACTCGGCCTTCTTCACGTCCTCCTGGGCCCGCTCGCCGAGCTGCTCGCCCAGCAACGGGCCGCCGCTGACATGGACTTCGGGCGCGTCGATCTGCCTGATGCGGTCGGCTGCCGCGTCCACGGCCCGTTCCTCGGCGTCGTCGTCGAGACCGCCCCGCAGGGTGACGGGGACGATCAGCGCCCGCCCGTCCTCGGCCCGCAGCCCGCGCGTCGTGTACGGGTCGGGCACCGCTGCGACCCCGGCGATGTCGCGCACATCGGCGACGGCACGCTCAACCTGGTTGCGCAGTGCGGGACTTGAGACCGGGACGCCCTCGACGACACCGGTGATCGACTCACCGGCCGGGTCGGCGCGGTCCAGATACTGGGCGGCCCGTTCCGACTCGGTGCCCGGCACCTCGGGCACGTTGTCGGAGAGCCGTCCGAAGACGCCCGTTCCCAGCCCGAAGCCGAGCAGCAGGAAGAGCACCCACAGAAGCATGACGGTGAGCGGGCGGCGGGTCGCCGCCCTGGCAAGGCTGGAGAGCACGGTCCCTCCCGGAGGGGCGGTGAGTCGTCACAGGTCGTTCGACCTCGCCCCAGGCTCACGCCGCCCGGGGTGCGGACGGATCGCCGGAGGGAGCGGTTTCGAGGGCTCCGTCGTACGGGGGAGAGGGGGGCGTGGCTCACTCGTGCGGGGGAGTGCGGGAGAGAAACCGAGGGGAGGCAGCCAGCACCCGCTACGGGGCTCCCGGTGTCACCAACCCCGTCTCGTACGCGCAGATCACGGCCTGCACCCGGTCCCTGAGGCCGAGCTTGCCCAGCACGTTGCTGACGTGGGTCTTGACGGTGTGCTCGCTCACGAAGAGGGTCGTGGCGATCTCGGCGTTGGACAGGCCCCGGGCCAGCAACCGCAGGGTCTCCACCTCGCGCGCGGTCAGCGCGTCCAGCCGCTGCGGAGTGACCTCGGCGGTGGACTCCTCCCTGCGCCGCCGCACGATGTCCGCGACCAGCCGCCGGGTCACCGTGGGCGCGAGCAGCGAGTCCCCGGCCGCGACGACCCGCACGGCGTGCACGAGGTCGTCGCGGCGCACGTCCTTGAGCAGAAAGCCGCTGGCGCCCGCGTACAGCGCCTCGTACACATACTCGTCCAGGTCGAAGGTGGTCAGCATGACGACCTTGCAGCCGGACTGCGCACACACCAGCCGGGCCGCCTCCAGCCCGTCCATCACCGGCATCCGGATGTCGAGCAGCAGCACGTCAGGCGTGTGCCGCCGCACCGCCGCGACCGCCTCCGCGCCGTCACCGGCCTCGGCGACCACCTCGATGTCCGGCTGCGCCTCCAGGATCATGCTGAAGCCGCTGCGGACCAGCTCCTGGTCGTCGGCGACGACCACCCGGATGCTCACTCCAGCGCCGCCCGAAGGCCCGCGGCGGCCGGCAGGCGTACGGCCACGCGGAAGCCGCCGTCCGGTCCGCGTCCGGTCTCGGCGCTGCCGCCGCACGCCGCGGCCCGCTCCCGGATGCCGATCAGCCCGTGACCACGGCCCACAGCCGCCGGGCCCCGTCCGTCGTCCGTCACCGTCAGCGTCAAGTGGTCCTCCGCCCAGTCGAGTTCGACGGTCGCGCAGGAAGCGTACGCGTGCTTCACGGTGTTGGTCAGGGCCTCCTGGACCACCCGGTAGGCGGCGACCTCGGCGTCCGGCGCCATGGCGTACGGCTCCCCCTTCGTACGCAACTCGGCGCGCAGACCGGTGGATTCGGCGACCCGACGGACCAGCCCGGACAGGGCCGCCACCCCCGGTTGCGGTGAAGTGCCGCCCTTCTGCTCGTCCTTGAGGACGCCGAGGATCCGCCGCAGCTGTCCCATGGCGTCGCGGCCGGCCGCCGCGATCGCGTCGAAGGAGGCCTCCGCGCGCTCGGGGTCAGTGCGCAGCACGACGGGTCCGGCCTCCGCCTGGACGACCATGAGGCTGACCGCGTGGGCGAGGACGTCGTGCATGTCCCGGGCGATCCGGGAGCGTTCCTGGACGATGGCCCGCGCGGTGTCCGCGGCCCGTTCCCGTTCCAGGCGCCGGGCCCGGTCCTCCAGCTCCGCGGTGTACGCGCGCTGCACCCGGGCGAGCCACCCGAGGGCGTACGCGCAGGCGATGCACAGCAGATGGAAGGCGTACTCGAAGGGCCGGGCGTGCTCCTTGTGGTGCATCGTGACGGTGACGCCGATCGCCCAGCCCACCAGCATCACCCGCCGCTGCCAGGGCAGGGCGCGGGCGGCCATGGTGTACAGGACGACGAGTCCGCCGTACATCACGTCGGGCGGGGGCGCGTGGTAGACGGCCATCGCGGGCGTGGCCGCCGAGACGGCCCACGCGGTCGCGAACGGCGCCCGCCGCCGCCACACCAGCGGGACCGCCGTGGCGGCCCCCAGCAGCCAGCCCTGCCAGGACAGCGGGTCGTCCCCCTCGTCGGGGAAGAGCCACTGCAGTGAGACCGCGAACAGTACGAGCGCGGCGAGGGCGGCGTCTACGGCGTACGGATTGGCGGTACGCAGACGGGAGGCGGTCTGCGCGAACCAGGCGTGCGGGGACATGGGCGGCTCCTCGGGGCAAGGGCCGTTCCAGTATCACGACGGCGGACGGGGTGGGCACTCGCCGATGAGAGGGATATCCGGCGCGGGATTTCGGCACCGGTCGGGGAGTCCAGGGGGCGGTTCCGGTCCGCGCCGAGCGGGTCTCACGGCTCCTTCGCCGGCCGCCACCCCGTCGCCCGCGAGATGCCGAGTGCCGCCAGCCGCACCGCGGGCGCCAGTACCGGTACCTGTGTGTCGGCCTGCGGCACCACCACCGACACCGCGGCCAGTACCGTCCCGCCCGGGCCGCGTACCGGGGCCGCCACCGACAGGGCGTCTTCGGTGACCTGGCGGCTGCTCACCGCGACCCCGGTGCGCCGCACCTCGGCCAGGATCCGGCGCAGCCGTGCCGGATCGGTGACCGTGTGGGGCGTGAAGGAGGCGAGCGGACCCGCGCAGTACTGCTGCTGGAACTCCGGGTCGCCGTGCGCCAGCAGCACCAAACCGACCCCGGTGGCGTGCAGCGGCCAGCGCGCCCCCACCCGGATGTGCACGCCGACCGAGGAACGGCCCGAGATCCACTCGATGTAGACGACCTCGCCACCGTCCTGCACGGCCAACTGCACGTTTTCATGCGTCGCCTCGTACAGGTCCTCCAGATACGGCAGGGCGAGCTGCCGCAACGCCAGCCCCCGCGGAGCCAGCGCCGCAACCTCCCACAGCCTGAGCCCCACGTGATAGACCCCGGCCTCATCCCGCTCCAGAGCACCCCAGTCGGCGAGAGCGGCCACCAACCGATGAGTGGTCGTCAGCGTCAGCCCGGCCCGCCGACTGATGTCCGTCAAGGACAGCGCCGGGTGGTCGTGATCGAACGCGGCGAGCACGGACAACAGCCGGTCGGTGGCGGAGCGGGGGGTCATGGGTGGGGGGCCTTTGGGGTGGCGGGCTGGGGTGGGGTGTTTCCGGGTTGGGTGTCTTGGGGTGGGGCGTGCTTCGGGGAAATGGTTTGGGGCTGGGCGTTTTCGGATCGGCTGTGCTTTGGGGAGGTGGCCTGGGGTCGGGCGTGCCGAGGTCGGGCGTGCTCCGAGGAGGTGGCGAGGACCTCGACCAGGCGGTCAAGATGAGCCCGTCCGTGCGCATCGAGGTCATCGCTGGCCTCAGGCCAGGCGCCCTCCGGGTCTGCGTTCTCCGGACAGGCGTCCTTTGGGTAGGCGGCTTCCGGCCTGGCGTTCTCCGGCCTGGCGGTCTCGGGCGGAGCGTGCTCCGGACGGGCGCCCTGGGGCCGGGCGTCTTCGGGTCGGGCGTGCTCCAGGAAGGCGGCCTCGCGCTGGGCGTCCTGGGGCGAGGCGTCCTCGGACCGGGCGTCCTCGGGCCCGGCGTCCTCCGGCCAGGCGGCCCCGGCCAAGCGCCAACCCCCTTTGCAGCCCGCGCATTTGACGGCATCCCTCGCCACATCAAGCCAACCCGTCCTCCGCGATCCGCAGCAGCAGTGAGTGCAGCGCTTCCCGCTCGGCCGGGGCCAGGGGGCCGAGTAGTTCGTTCGTCACGCGTAGGCCCGCCTCGTCGGTGTCGCGCAGGAAGGCGCGGCCGCCCTCGGTGAGTACGACGGTACGGCTGCGGCGGTCGTCGGGGGAGGGGCGGCGCTCGGCGAAGCCCAGCTTCTCCAGGTCGTCGACGAGGCCGACGATCGCGCTCGGGTCGTAGCCGAGGCGGGCGCTCAGTTCGCGCTGCAGCGTGCCCTCGGTCGTGGCGAGGAAGCGCAGTACGGCGTAGTGGCGCAGGCGCAGCCCCGACTCCTGCAGGAACGTGTTGAACAGCTGCCCCGAACGCAGGCCCAGGCGGTACAGGAGATAGCCCGTGTCCGCGTGCAGCCCTCTCATCCAGGGCTCGTCCGCGTCGATGGGTTTCGGGGTGGCGTGCTGGCGTGTGATGGCGGGCTCCCTGTGCTCGATGCGTCATGGAGATTCCAGCATGTCGCACCCGATGGTCACCAACAACTATTGACGTCAACAATTATTGCTCTTAGCTTCGATCTCGACCCCGCAGCACCCGTACCAGCTCGTGGAGGGACCCACCCGTGCCCAGCATCGATCTCACCGGCAAGGTCGCCGTCGTCACCGGCAGCGGCCGGGGCCTCGGACTCGCCTACGCCCACGCCCTGGCCGCCCACGGCGCGTCCGTGGTCGTCAACGACGTCGACGAGGCGGTGGCCGGGGCGGCCGTGAAGTCCATCGAGGAGGCGGGCGGCCGGGCCGTCGCCGAGGTCGTCCCGGTCGGCACGAGCGAGGCCGCGGACCGGCTGGTGGGCCGCGCGGTCGAGGAGTTCGGACGGCTCGACGTCCTGGTCACCAACGCCGGCATCCTGCGCGACAAGGTGCTGTGGAAGATGACCGACGACGACTTCGACGCGGTCGTCACCACCCACCTCAGGGGCACCTTCACCTGCGCCCGCGCCGCCGCCGTCCGCATGCGCGAGCAGGGCGAGGGCGGCACGCTGATCCTGGTCGGCTCCCCGGCCGGGCAGCGCGGCAACTTCGGGCAGACGAACTACGCCGCCGCCAAGGCCGGCATCGCCGCCATGGCCCGTACCTGGTCGATGGAGCTGGGCCGGGCGCACATCACCGTCAACGCGATCGTGCCGGTCGCCGCGACCGCGATGACCGAGACCATCCCCGCCTTCGCCCCGTACGTCGAGGCCATGCGGAACGGCGAGCCCCTGCCCGACTTCCTGCGCAAGGGCGAGGGCTTCGGCACCCCCGAGGACTGCGCGGCCCTCGTCCCCTTCCTCGCCTCCGAAGCGGCCCGCGGCATCACCGGCCAGGCCATCGGCATCGGCGGCGACAAGGTGGCACTCTGGTCGCATCCGCAGGAGATCAGGGCGGCCTACGCCGATGGCGGCTGGACCCCGCAGAGCCTGGCCGATGCCTTCCCCACGTCGATCGGCGCGGAACTACAGACCGTCGGCATCCCCGCCCCGAAGGTCCCGGAGGCGTCGTGAACATCGAGGAACTGACCGCGGTCGACGTCCACACCCACGCGGAGGTCTCCTCCAAGGGCCACTCCTCCCTGGACGACGACCTGCACGACGCCTCCTCCGCCTACTTCAAGGTCGAGGGCAAGCGGAAGCCCACCCTGGAGGAGACGGCCGCCTACTACCGCGAGCGGAGCATGGCCGCCGTGATCTTCACGGTCGACGCCGAGTCCGCGACCGGCACCGCCCCCGTCCCGAACGAGGAGGTCGCCGAGGCCGCCGCCGCCAACCCCGACGTCCTGATCCCGTTCGCCTCCGTCGACCCCTTCCGCGGCAAGGCGGGCGTCAGGCAGGCCCGCCGGCTGGTCGAGGAGTACGGGGTGAAGGGCTTCAAGTTCCACCCCAGCATCCAGGGCTTCTTCCCGAACGACCGATCGGTGGCGTACGGCCTCTACGAGGTGATCGAGGAGACCGGCACCATCGCCCTGTTCCACACCGGCCAGACCGGCATCGGCGCCGGGGTCCCGGGAGGGGGCGGCATCCGCCTCAAGTACTCCAACCCGCTCCATGTGGACGACGTGGCCGCCGACTTCCCGCACCTGAAGATCATCCTGGCGCACCCGTCCTTCCCCTGGCAGGACGAGGCCCTCGCCGTCGCCACGCACAAGCCGGGCGTGCACATCGACCTGTCCGGCTGGTCGCCGAAGTACTTCCCGCCGCAGCTGGTGCAGTACGCCAACACGCTGCTCAAGGACAAGGTCCTCTTCGGCTCCGACTTCCCCGTCCTCACCCCCGACCGCTGGCTCGCCGACTTCGCGAAGCTCGGCATCAAGGACGAGGTCAGGCCGAAGATCCTCAAGGAGAACGCCGCCCGCCTGCTCGGGCTGACCACGCCGTAAGGGGCCGTAGATGCGCAATGAGGGACTGGGGTCGTGGCCCGCACGCCGGGCGCGCAAGACCCCGCACCGCACCGCCGTGATCCACGGCGGCACCTCGCTCACGTACGCGCAGCTGTACGACCGCACCACCCGCCTCGCCCACGCCCTGCGCGCCCGCGGGGTGCGGCGCGGCGACCGCGTCGCCCACCTCGGCCCCAACCATCCCTCCTACCTGGAGACCCTGTTCGCCGCAGGCACGCTCGGCGCGGTCTTCGTCCCGCTCAACACCCGTCTCGCGGGCCCGGAGATCGCCTTCCAGCTCGCCGACTCGGGCGCCAGGGCACTGGTCCACGGCCCCTCCCACGCAGGGCTCGTCGCCGGGCTGCCGGGCGACACCGACGTGCGTACGTACGTCCAAGTGGGCGCCGAATACGAGGAGTTGGTGGCCGGCGCCGACGCCGAGCCGATCGACGAGCCGGTCACCCCCGACGACACCTGCATCATCATGTACACCTCGGGGACGACCGGCCGTCCCAAGGGCGCGATGCTCACCCACGCCAATCTGACCTGGAACGCCGTCAACGTCCTCGTCGACACCGATCTGATCGCCGACGAACGCGCCCTGGTCTCCGCGCCGTTGTTCCACACCGCGGGCCTGAACATGCTGACGCTGCCGGTGCTGCTGAAGGGCGGCACCTGCGTCCTCGTGGAAGCCTTCGACCCGGACGCCACCTTCGACCTCATCGAACGGCACCGGATCACCTTCATGTTCGGGGTGCCGACGATGTTCGAGCAGGTGGCCCGGCATCCGCGCTGGCCGGACGCGGACCTGTCGTCGCTGCGCATCCTCACCTGCGGCGGCTCACCCGTGCCGACGCCGCTGATCGCCGCCTACCAGGAGCGGGGCCTGACCTTCCTCCAGGGCTACGGCATGACGGAGGCCTCGCCCGGCACCCTGTTCCTGGACGCGGAGCACGCGGTCACCAAGGCGGGTTCGGCCGGCGTCCCGCACTTCTTCAGCGATGTCCGCGTCGTACGGCCGGACTTCACGCCCGTCGACACCGGTGAGACCGGCGAGGTCGTGGTCCGCGGACCACATGTCATGCCCGGCTACTGGGGGCTGCCCGAGGAAACCGCCGCCGTCCTCGCCGACGGCTGGTTCCGCAGCGGCGACGCCGCCCGGGTCGACGAGGACGGATACGTCCACATCGTCGACCGCATCAAGGACATGATCATCTCCGGCGGCGAGAACATCTACCCCGCCGAGATCGAGGACCTGCTGCTCGCCCATCCGGACGTCGTCGAGTGTGCGGTCATCGGCGTGCCCGACGCCACGTGGGGCGAGGTGCCGCGCGCGGTCGTGGTGCCGCGCGAGGGCGTCCCGCTCGACCCCGACGAGGTGCTGGCCTCCCTCTCCGGCCGCCTCGCCAAGTACAAGATCCCCAAGTCGCTGGTGCTCGCGGACGAACTCCCGCGCACCGCCTCCGGGAAGCTCCTCAAGTCCCGTGTGCGCGAGCGCTACGGCAACTGACGATCCCTCAAGTAACAAGGAACAGGCCACCCATGACCGTCACCGTCAACGGCATCGACGAACTGAAGAAGCTCGCCGGCAGCGAACTCGGCACCAGTGCATGGCTCGACGTCACCCAGGAGCGCATCGACACCTTCGCCGACGCCACCGGCGACCACCAGTGGATCCACGTGGACCCCGAGCGCGCCGCCGAGGGCCCCTTCGGCGCCCCGATCGCCCACGGCTATCTGACCCTCTCCCTCTTCATCCCGCTCTTCACCGAACTCCTCGACGTCCAGGGCGTCACCACGAAGGTCAACTACGGCCTGAACAAGGTCCGTTTCCCCGCACCGGTGAAGGCGGGCTCCCGGATCCGGCTCGTCGGCAGGCTCGCTGAGGTCGCGGAGGTGCCCGGCGGCGTCCAGATCACGGTCGACGGCACGATCGAGACCGAGGGCGGCAGCAAACCGGCCGCGGTGCTGCAGAGCCTGTCCCGCTTCTACGCCTGACCGGGGCGCACCGGCACCAGGTCGAGAAGGCGTTCCGACGCCTCGCGCGCGAGCGGGGTGAGCCGCTCGTGCACGGTGCGGAACGTCTTCTCGGCGCGCTCGGCGGGCCAGTCGCCCGGCAGGTGCCGGACCGGCAGGCGCGGGTCGCGGCGGATGATCTGCAGCCACTCGGCCTGCAGCCGCAGCCGCAGCACCAGCGCGTCCTCGGGCTCCGCCGGCCGGCTCTCGCGTGCCTCCCAGCGGCGCGTGAAGTCCCCGTAGCGCGCGGCCAGTTCGGACAGCTCCCAGGTCTCCTCGATCAACGCGCCGATGTCCATGCCGGTGTCGGCCGTGGCGCGGAAGACCTTCACATGGGCGGCCAGCCCCAGCTCGGACACCAGCTCCGACACGTCGACCTCGCCCGGCGCGATCCACTGGCCGCTGAACAGCGGGCCGAAGCCGCTCCAGGTGAGCTTGGAGCGCAGATCGTGGCGCTGGCGCTGCCAGGATTCGGGGAGCGAGAAACCGAGCAGGGTCCAGGTGCCGTCCCAGGTGCGGTTGACGGCACCCGTCTGCCAGATGCGCCGCTCGCCGTCCCGCAGCACCGCTGTGGAGTGCTCGGTCAGGCCGAAGTACATCCGGCGGCCCTCGCGCTGGCGGCGCAGCAGACCCCGGTGGACCATCCGGGTCAGCGTCGAACGGGTGGCCTGCTCGCCGACCCCGGCCCGCTCGAAGACGTCGATCACGCTGCCCGAGTACACACAGACGTCCCGCCCGAGCACCTGGTCACCCAGGAACGTCAGCAGGAGGGACTGGGGCCGCAACGACTCCTCACCTGTCATGCGGCCCACCGTACGACGACCTCCACGTCAGGACGACGAGTAATGTTCACGCCGCGACACAGGCGTGGCGGCAGGAGAGGTGCAGGCGTGAAGCTGACGATTCTGGGCGGTGGCGGGTTCCGGGTGCCACTGGTGTACGGGGCGCTGCTGACGGACCACGCCGAGGGACGGGTCACCGACGTCGTCCTGCACGACCTGGACGCCGGCCGGCTGGACGCGGTCACCCGGGTGCTGGCCGAGCAGGCGGCCGGGGTGCCCGACGCCCCCGCGGTGAGCGCCACGACCAACCTCGACGCGGCCCTGCGCGGCGCCGACTTCGTCTTCTCCGCGATCCGCGTCGGCGGCCTGGAGGGCCGGGCGAACGACGAGCGGGTCGCCCTCGCCGAGGGCGTCCTCGGCCAGGAGACGGTCGGCGCGGGCGGCATCGCCTACGGCCTGCGCACCGTCCCCGTCGCCGTCGACATCGCCCAGCGGGTGGCCCGGCTCGCGCCCGACGCCTGGGTCATCAACTTCACCAACCCGGCGGGCCTGGTCACCGAGGCCATGTCCCGCCACCTCGGCGACCGCGTCATCGGCATCTGCGACTCCCCGGTCGGCCTCGGCCGCCGTATCGCCCGCGTCCTCGGCGGCGACCCGAACCAGGCATGGATCGACTACGTCGGCCTCAACCACCTCGGCTGGGTGCGCGGCCTGCACATCGCCGGACGCGACGAACTCCCGCGGCTGCTCGCCGACCCCGGCCTGCTCGGCTCCTTCGAGGAGGGCAAGCTCTTCGGCGCCGACTGGCTGCAGTCCCTCGGCGCGATCCCCAACGAATACCTGCACTACTACTACTTCAACCGCGAAACCGTCCGCGCCTACCAGCTGGCCGAGAAGACCCGCGGTGCCTTCCTGCGCGACCAGCAGGCGCACTTCTACGAGCAGATGCGCGATCCCGGCGCCGGGGCACTCGCCACCTGGGACCGCACCCGCGCCGAGCGCGAGGCGACGTACATGGCGGAGAACCGCGAGAGCGCGGGCGCCGGCGAACGCGACGCCGACGACCTCTCCGGCGGCTACGAGAAGGTCGCCCTCGCCCTGATGCGGGCCATCGCCCGCGACGAGCGCGCCACCCTGATCCTCAACGTCCGCAACCGCACCACCCTGTCGGTGCTCGACACCGAGGCCGTCATCGAGGTCCCGTGCCTGGTCGACGCGGGCGGCGCGCACCCGGTCACGGTCGCCCCGCTGCCCGACCACGCCACCGGCCTGGTCTGCGCGGTCAAGGCGGTCGAGCGCGAGGTGCTGTCCGCCGCCGAGTCCGGCTCCCGCACCACGGCGGAGAAGGCCTTCGCCCTGCACCCGCTCGTCGACTCCGTGAACGTGGCCCGACGTCTCGTCGAGGGCTACACGCAGGTTCACCCCGGCCTGGCCTACCTGAAGTGAGGCCCCCGGGAACTTTCCATCGAATCTTAAGAAAGCGGTAAGCCACCTGGTCACGGGCCCTGCGACAGGGTCCGTGACCAGCTTCGTTCCCCTCCGCGACACCCGGAGTTCGCCTGCTCCCACTGGGATGCGGGCCACCAGGCAAGAGGAAGGTGTCAGCGTGAGTGACCGCCGTATAACCGCGATACGCAAGGGGCTCAAGCGCCGGGGGAGGCTCATGGCGCAGGCGGTGAGCCCACCTCGCAGGCACCTGGACGCCGTGCCGTCCCCGCGCGGCGCCGACGCGTCCTACACCGCGCCTCCCGTCCCGCGCCTGGTGGACTCCCCGGTCTTCGTCCTGTCCTCGGTGCGCTCCGGCTCCACCCTGCTGCGGGTCCTGCTGAACAGCCACAGCCGCATCCGCGCCCCGCACGAGATGCATCTGCGGACGCTGCACGTCGAGCTCTCGCGCGAGTTCACCGCCGACGCCATGCGGGAGCTGCAGCTCGACAAGGACGAGCTGGAGCACCTGCTGTGGGACCGGGTGCTGCATCTGGAGCTGACCCGCAGCGGCAAGGACGTCATCGTCGACAAGACGCCGCCCAACACGCTCATCTGGCCGCGCCTGCACCGATGTTGGCCCCACGCCCGCTACATCCTGCTGCTGCGCCACCCGGGCGCGGTCATCGCCTCGCTGACCGACCGCCGTACCGACCCGGACCACGAGGCCATCCACGCCGAGGTGCTCGGCTACAGCGAGAAGCTGGAGGCCGCGCGGCAGAGCCTGGATACCCACGTGGTGAGGTACGAGGACCTCACCGCCGAGCCGGAGCGGGTCACCCGCGGTCTGTGCGACTACCTCGGCGTCGAGTGGGAGAGCGGCATGCTCGACTACGGCACCAAGGACCACGGCACGTTCCGCCCGCAGCTCGGCGACTGGTCGAGCACCATCCGATCGGGCCGGATCCAGCCCGCCCGCTCCGCCGACGGGACGACCGCCCTGCCGCCGCGGCTCGCGGAGACGGCGCGGGCGTGGGGGTACCCGGTCGGGGCACCCCCACGCCACTGAAACGGCGAGGGCCGGCCGGTTGAAGGGGCCAGTGCTAGCCGGTGAAGCCGGCCGTGATCGAGGTGAACTGCCAGTTGTTCTGGCTGATGCCGGAGCAGTTGCTCACCACGCCGCCGCCCGGGCACGGCCGGTCACGGTTGACCGCCCAGTAGGCGAGCCGGGCGATGTGGTGGCTGTTCGCCCAGTCGCGGATCTGGGTCCAGATCGCCGGGGTGGTGTTCTCCTGCTGGTCGGACAGTCCGTTCATGCCGGAGATGCCCATGTGGGCGTACGCGGTCGCGTCGTCCCAGCCGAAGGTCGACTTCAGCTTGGCCTTCAGGCCCTCCGCGGCGTTCACGGTGTTGCCGTACATGTCGGAGCCGCCGCCGAAGTCGAACGGCATGATCGTGAAGACGTCGATGCCGGCGTTCAGCGACTGCGCCTGCTCGATGAGCCGGTTGCCGTAGTAGGTCGGGCCGGTGGTCGACGTGCCGAAGGTGACGATGGTCCTGAGGCCGGGGTTGTTGGCCTTGACCGTCTTCAGGGCGGTGAGGATCTTCGCCTGGACGGCCTCGTTCTCGAACTCGTCGGAGTTCTCGATGTCCATGTCGATCGCCTTGAGCGAGTAGGCGTCGATCACCTTCTGCAGGGCGCCCGCGAGCGCGCTCGCGGAGGAGCAGTTGGCGCCGAGCTTGCTGCCCTGCCAGCCGCCGAACGACGGCACGATGTCCCCGCCCGCGGAACGGATCTGGTTGATGGCGCTCTGGTCGGCGCCGCCGGTCAGCGGACGGCTGCCGTCCCAGGCCGGGTTGCAGCCGCCGGAGTCGAGCACGAAGGCCATCGTGAACCACTTGATGCCGGTCGCGCTCATCACCGTGGACGGGCTCGGCGGGTCGCCCCAGCCCTCGTAGAGATAGGGCGCGGCCTGCTTGAACCCGGTGCCGCCGCCACCGCCCGCGTCGGTCGTCACGCTCACGGAGTTGGAGGCGCCGGAGGTGTTCCCGGCCGCGTCGCGCGCCTTGACGGTGAAGGTGTAGGCCGTGCTGGGGGAGAGCCCGCCGACCGTGGCGCTCGTGCCGGACACGCTGAGGACCTGGTTGGAGCCGCTGTAGATGTCGTAGGCGCTCACGCCCACGTTGTCCGTGGAGGCGTTCCACTTCAGCGACACGCTGGAGGAGGTCTTGCCGGTCGAGGTCAGCCCGCTGGGCGCGGTCGGGGCCTGGGTGTCGCCCCCGCCTCCGCCGCCGGGTCCGTCCAGGCTGATGTCGTCGGCCCAGTAGCTGCCCTGGGCGTACCAGCCGTGGACGTAGATCTTCGCGCTGGTCTGCGAGGCGCCGGTGGTGAAGGAGACCGAGAGCTGGCTGTACGCCGACGGGGAGGTCGTCCAGGTGGAGGCGCCGCCGTCGACGCCGAGGTACACGTAGGAGCCGCGTACCCAGCCGCTGAGCGAGTAGGTCGTGTTCGGCTGGACCGACACGGTCTGGCTGCACTGGGCGTTGTCGCTCGAACTCACCGCGCCCTGAAGGGCCTTGGACCCGCCGTGCACGGGAGAGGAGACGACGGAGCCGAGGTTGCCGGTGCAACTCCACGGGGAGAGGTTGCCCGACTCGAAGCCGGGGTTGGACAGGATGTTGGCCGCCTGGGCCGTGCCGGGAAGCGCGATGGCTCCGGCGAGTGCGAGGGCGGCGGAGCCGAGCAGTGCGAGGAGACGACGTCTGTGCCGTCCGAATGAGCTGCGCATGCGATCTCCCAGGAGAAATGGGGGTGTTCGGGAGTGCAGAAAGGTGCGCAACCAAGTTGGTATGGACCAATCATGGTGTCAAGGTGCTGCGCCATGATTGGTCCAGACCGGTTGGGGCTCAGGGGTGGTCGGTTTCCGGGTCGCTCGGTCTCAGGCCGGTGTGGTGGCCCGGGCGCCGGAACCGGGGGCGGTGGCCCGGTCGGGCTCGGCCGGTTCCGCCGTCTGGGCGGGCACGGCCAGCAGCAGGGGCTCCGACTCCTGGGCGCGCTGCTGCGGAAGCGTCGCCGGACGCAGCGGCCGCAGTCCCGACACCACGGTGTAGTCCTGGCCCAGGAACGGCGGGGTGATCTCGCCCGGGTCCTCGCCGAGCGCCAACTGCACAGCCGCCCAAGGGGCGTTGACGCCGCACAGGGACAGCTGGTGCAGCCCGCCCGCAGGCCGGGTGTTGACATCCATCAGGACCGGGCGGTCGCCGAACATCCGGAACTGAATGTTCGTCAGGTAATGCAGCCCGAAGCCCTCCGCGATCCGCCGCGCAGGCTCCAGCCACTGCTCGTGCAGCGTGAACCCGCGCCGCCGGCCGTCCTTGGTGCGGCCGACCGCCAGCCGGATCCGGTTGTCCGGGCCGGTGAGACAGTCCACCGACACCTCCGGCTGCCCCAGACGCGGCATCACCAGCCAGTCGACCGGCTCGTCCGCCTGCTGCAACGCCGACACCACCAGATCCAGCGGAACATACGGCGTCGGAAAGCCGCTCAACTGCGCCATCGAGAAGGGCGAACGCGTGATCACCCGGAAGCCCACACCGCCCGCGCCGGACGCCGGCTTGAAGCACGCCGTGTGCCCGTCCGCCTCCAACTCCTCGACGGCGGCCACGAGTTCATCCGCCGACCTGACCCGCCACCAGGGCGGCACGGGCCCCCCGATCGCCTGTACGGCCTCGTAGGCGATGACCTTGTCCTCGAAGACGGCCACGGCCTCCGGCGGCGGCGCGAGCAGCGCCGTGCCCACGGCCTCGAACTCCGCGCGGTGCGCCACGATCGCCGACTGGTGCAGCCGGGGCACGAACACGTCGATGCCGCGCCGCTGGCACTGGTCGAGCGCGAACTCCACGTACGCGGCCGGGGACAGACCCTCCGGCTCCAGCTCGGCGGTGTCGGCGGCGGCCAGCACGGGGGAGTCCACGTCCCCGTGCGTCGCATGGATCTCCACGGCCCGATCGCTCGGATTTCTGCGCAGCTGATCCATGAAGAACACGTTCTCCGCGTACGTGCGGTTGAGCCAGACGCGTACGCGGTAGACCATGCAGGCCGCCTTTCACGGTTTGCGGGCAGGGCCGAGCGGCCCGCACCCGGGCAGGGAAAATGGAGGGTCACCGAACCGCCCCTGTCTGAAGGGAATCCGAGGCGTTGGTGTCGGGGCGATCATACGGCCTCCCGGGCGTCACGCGTGCAACGTCCGTATTACGAGTTCCCACCCGCCCCGTACGCCGATCACCGTTGCTGCCCCACACCCCAGCCAGGCCCGCAGAGCCGCCTTGTCGGAAAGCGGCGTGGTGTGTTCTCGTGGTGCCGTTCGTGAGTGCACCGGGTTGCACGGAGGGGGCGAGAGGTGACGTCGACGGCCGGTGGTGCCGGACAACTGCTGGCCATCAGCGATCTGCACATCGGATACGCAGAGAACCGCGCCCTCGTCGAGGCGATGCGGCCGGAATCGGACGAGGACTGGCTGCTGGTCGCCGGCGACGTCTCGGAGACCGTGTCCGACATCCGCTTGGCGCTGAAGACCCTCGCGAGCCGCTTCGCCAAGGTCGTCTGGACGCCCGGCAACCACGAGCTGTGGACCCATCCCAAGGACCCCGTCACCCTGCGCGGCGCCGCCCGCTACGACCACCTCGTCGAGATGTGCCGCGAACTCGGCGTCACCACCCCCGAGGACCCCTACCCGATCTGGCAGGGCCCGCACGGCCCCGTCGCCGTCGCACCGCTCTTCCTCCTCTACGACTACTCGTTCCTGCCGGCCGGCTGCACCACCAAGGCGCAGGGGCTTCGGTACGCGCACGGAACCGGCATCGTGTGCACCGACGAGTACCTGCTCCACCCCGACCCCTACCCGAGCCGCGAGGCCTGGTGCCGGGCCCGGGTCGCCGAGACCGAACGCCGACTCGCCGCACTGCCCGAGGACCTGCCCACCGTCCTCGTCAACCACTACCCCCTCGACCGCCACCCCTGTGACGTCCTGTGGCACCCCGAGTTCGCCATGTGGTGCGGCACGGAACTCACCGCCGACTGGCACCGCCGCTTCCGCGTGGCGACCATGGTCTACGGGCATCTGCACATCCCGCGGACCACCTTCCACGACGGCGTCCGCTTCGAGGAGGTGTCCGTCGGCTACCCCCGCGAATGGCGCAAGCGGCCGCAGCCGCCGGGGAGACTGCGCCGGGTGCTGCCGGAGGAGGTGGGCGTCGGGTGATCGAGGAGCTGCTGCCGGACGAGGTGGTGGCCGTGGAGGTGTTCGGCGACGACGGGAGCGAACCCGCGCCGCTTTACCCCGAGGAGGCCGCGGTGGTGGCGCAGGCCGTGCCCAAGCGCCGCCGCGAGTTCGCCCTCGTACGCGCCTGTGCGCGCCGCGCGATGGACAAGCTCGGCGTGCCGCCGCAGCCCGTCCTGCCCGGCGAGCGAGGAGCCCCCATCTGGCCGGCCGGGCTGGCCGGCACCATGACGCACTGCGACGGCTACTGCGCCGCCGCCCTGGTCCGCGCCGCCGACCTGGCCTCCCTCGGCATCGACGCCGAACCCCATCAGGAGCTCCCCGACGGCGTCCTCGACGCCGTGTCGCTGCCCGCCGAAGCGGCGCGGCTGCGCCTCCTCGCCGGGCAGCACCCCGAGGTCCACTGGGACCGGCTGCTGTTCAGCGCCAAGGAGTCCGTCTACAAGGCGTGGTTCCCCCTCACCCGGCAATGGCTGGAGTTCACCGAGGCCGACATCGAGATGTCCCTGGACCCCGGTCCCGGTGCGCCGCTGCACGGCGGCTTCCGGGCCGAACTCCTCGTCCCCGGCCCACTGGTCGGCGGCCGACGGCTCGGCCGCTTCGAGGGCCGGTGGACGGTGCAGCGGGGGCTGGTGGCGAGCGCGGTCACGGTCCCGCACACCCTCTGAACCCCCGCCCGGCCCTCGTCACGGCTCAGGGCACCAGGTCTGCAGCAGCCGGAAGAACTCCTCCTCGTTCCCCGTCAGCCCCGCGGCCGCCAGCGCCTGTTCCGCCTCCTGGATCACGGAGGGCGGCACGACGGGTGGTCGCGGATCGCCGGGGGGACCGTCGAAGGCGGCTCGTACCGTGTGCAACAGGCGCAGATAGGCCTGAACGGCGGTGCGCTCACGATCGGTCAGGACGGCAGTGGGCATCGTCGGCTCTCCCCTGTCGGCGTCATCGGTCCACGCCCGCAGGAAGGGGCGCAGGTCCAGCTTGCCCGGTGGCACTGACAATGGGGCTTCTGGGCTGGTCAGGGGGTTGGTGGGGGCAGTGGTATGTCACATACCGTCGGCGCGGTTGCTCGGTGCCATGTCACATCCCATCGGCCCCGTGGCTCAGTGGTATGTCACATGCCATCGACCCCATCGCCCAGTGGTATGTGACATACCACCAGCACGGTCGCCCAGTGGCAGGCCGCCCCTACGACCCCAAATACCCCAACGAAGCCCCGATCCGCCCCGCCAGATGATCCCGCTGCACCGGCGCCCGGTGTCCCGGACCGGCCAGCCATGTACGGCACTTGCTGGCCAGCAGCAGGCCGAAGCTCTCGGCCTCCTGCTCCTCGGCGAGGTCGAAGCGGCTGCGGGCGGCCACCCTGCGGACCGTGGCGCGCAGGTCGGCGTCGTCGCTCATCAGCCGGGCCGCCACCTTCGTGCCCTCGACGTGATGGCCGCGGTGACCGGCCTTCATGTGCCACAGCTCATGGCCGAGGATCACCAACTGGTGCTCCGGCGCGGTCCGTTCCTCGATCACCACGAGGTCCTGGTCGCTCATGTCCAGCCACAGCCCGCTCGCCGTCCCGGTCGGGAAGGCGACGGTGCGGAAGTGGACCGGCCGGCCGCGGCGTCTGCTCATCGACTCGCACAGTGCGCCGTAGAGGTCATCGGGTCGCGCGGGCGCGGCCAGCGTGAGCTCTCCGAGCAACTCCCCGCACAGACGGCGCATTTCCTTTGCGATGCCCACAGCTCTCCCCAGGCTCACGACTCGGGCCGCTTGACGCTCTCCAGGAGCATGTCCAGCCACTCCGCCACCTTGTCGCGGTGCTGGTCGGTGGGCAACTGCGCGGCCCGCCAGGCGATCCCGCGGACCCCGTGGTCCTGCAGCAGCCGCTCCAACGGGTCCTCGGCGGCAGCGGCCTCCTCCCGCTCGGCGAGCTTGTGCAGGAGTTCCTGCTCGGTGCTCTGCAGGGCGCCCGTGAGGGCCTCGGGGTCCTCGGCCGTGAGGAATCCGGCGTGCACCCTGAAGAAACGCTGGATGGCGTCGCAGTGCTCCATGGTGGGGCGCCGGTCGCCGTTGATGAGCGCGCCCGCCTGCTGGCGGGACATGCCCGCGCCGTCGGCGATCTCCTGCTGGGTGTACCTGCGCCCGTTGGGCTTGAGCCGGGTGCGGCGCAGCAGGTCCAGGCGCTGCAGAAACCGCGCCTGCACATCGGGTTCGCCCGCCGGACAGCCGTTCAGCAGGGCCTTGACCACGGGTTCGGGGACTCCCGAGGCGGCGGACAGCCGGGCGGTGTCGAAGACCTCCGTGTGGGACACCGCGAGCCGGTCGGCGAGCGCGGTGACGCGAGCGACGACGGCCGGCAGCGCAGCGCTCGCCGCCGTGGTGCCCGGACCCCCGAGGCCTTCCGTCACCGGCAGATCTCCTACGTATCTCACAGGCTTCTCACAAGCGGTCGCCGCGAACTCGACGGAGATTACCGGGTAGTTCGAACTCTCATCCAGGTGTCGCCACAACTGTGGCCAGTTTCGGCCGTGATCGGGCACGAAATGCCACGATAGTTGACACGAGTTGAGTCCGGGCCCCAGGATCAAGGCGCCGCGTGAAGGCCGCAGAGGCAAGAGGGGTGACCTCCCGATGGCATATCAGGCAGGTGGGCAGCGGTCGGCACCGCGGCCCGTCCCCGAGAGTCTCGACGTCCAGGCGTATCTGGAGGATTACGCGGTCCTCCTGGAGGCCGTCCCCTTTCCGTCCGTGGTCCTGGACCACCGCTGGGACGTCGTCCTGGCCAACAGTGCTTTCGCGTCACTTTTCCGTGAAATGGGACAGCATCCCACGGCCATGCCGAACGACAACTTCCTCAGGTTCGTGCTGTTCCACCCCGACGCGGCCACGGTCCTCGGCGAGCACGAGTCGAGCTGGTGTCTGCCGATGCTGGCGCACTTCTCGGCAGCCGTCGAGCGCTACGCCCACGACCACGGACTGCAGTCCATCCGCCGTGACATCGCCCAGGACCCGATCATGGAGGCCGCCTACCGCCAGGGCCTGCCGCACTGGATCCGCGCGGTGGGTGAGCAGGCCGTGGTGCACGACGGCGCCGTACGCCCCCTGACGCACCCCGACCCGCGGTGGGGCGCCACCGACTGCCGCGTGGTGGACGAAACGCCGGGCACGCTGCGGGAGTTGGGGTACACCCGGCTCACCCTGGTCCTGCGGGAGGCCCGCCGCGAGCGGCCCCGGGTCCGCAGGGCGCGGCGCACGGAGGCGCATCTGACGGTGGTGCCGGCCACCGGAGCCTGAACGCAGACGCAGACGCAGACGCAGACGCAGACGCAAAAACTGCCCGCTCAGCTCTGCGCGAGCGAGATCACCAGGACGAGCGGGACGTCCGGGCACGGGACCAGCCGCAGTCCGCGGAAGCGTACGGGCCGCGCCCGCTCCAGTACGGCCGCGAAGTCGGGCCCCTTGGTGAGGGATCCGGCGAGATGGGCGGGGTCGGCGGACGCCGTCACCCGGCCGCGCGCGTTCACCAGGTGGGCCGGTCCCGGCAGCCCGCGCAGCATCGGCAGCACGGCCGCCTCGAAGTGACGTAGATACACGTCCGCGGCGGCCACCCCGGCGAACCGGCCCTCCATCTGCACGGGCGCGGACAGGGTGAGGCTGTACTCGTCGGAGCAGAGGTAGTCGACGTACGGCCCGGCCACCGCGCGCTCGCCGGTGTCGCGGGGCAGGGCGAACCAGTCCCAGTGCGTGTAGTCCGCGTACGCCGACTGCGCGGGGTCGAGGTCGAGCAGCAGCGGTCGTACGCCGCCGTCCGCGTCGCTCTGCCACCACTCCAGCCAGGCGGGTACGTCGGAGAGGAGACCCGGCGCGGCGACGAAGCCGACGCCGGAGACCAACTCATGGCGGCCCAGGCGCAGATGGAGTCCCGGTCGCAGGGCGGCGAGGTCCACGGTCGCGGGACGTCGGCCCTCTTCGGCCACCCGGGCCAGCAGTTGCGCGGTGTCCGCGCGGGTGGCGGCCACGGCGTCGAACACGCTCTCCAGAGCGGAGCGCACGCCTGCCGTGACCGACTTCTCCGGTGCCGTGCCGGCGGCTGCCGTCGCGAGGCTCATCCGTGCCCTCCAACGGACGGGGACCGGGCACGGTGCGGCGCAGGGCCCGCGCCTAGAGCGTCAGGCGCAGCGCGACGAGTCGCGCCGTGGACTCCTGGACGCACCGCTCGGCCAGTCGCCTGGCCGTTTCCTGGATCCCATCCTGCACGGCCGAGATCACGGACCGGTGACGGTCTGCCACCTCTTCACGATATTCGTCGTCCCCGAGCACAAGACAGAGCACGGCGCCGATCTCCGTCTGCAGCGCGACCTGTTCGCGGGTCAGCCGGGCCGACTGCGCGGCGGCGGCCAGCTCCACATGGAAGCGACCGTAGATCCGGCTGCGCGCCGCCGTGTCCGCGGCATGGGTCAACTCCTCGGCCGTACGCCGTAGTTGTACGAGGTCGTCGGGTTCCGTGCGCTCGGCGGCGAGCCGGGCCGCCGTACCCGACAGGGCGGCCCAGTGGTCGCCGAGGTCGCGCAGTTCCTCGGTGCTCCAGCCGCGCAGCCGGACCCTGAGCCGCTCGGCGCCCGGGGCCTCGGGCGAGGAGACGAAGGAGCCGCCGCCGCGGCCCCGGCGGGTGGTGACCAGGCCCTGCTGGCGCAGCGCCATCAGCGCCTCCCGCAGGGTCACGGTGGACACGCCGAGCTGCCCGGCCAGCTCGCTCTCGCCGGGCAGTTGCTCCCCTTCGGCCAGCAGGCCGAGCTCGATGGCGTCGCCGATCCGGCGTACGACCGCGTCGACGCGCGCCCGGTTGTCCACCGGCGTGAAGACGGCTCTGCGGGCGCCACCGTTGATCTGCTGCTGTTTCACGGCCACCACCTTGTGCGTTGACTCAAGCTTTACCTCGAGGGGGACTTGAGCTTTGAACTATGACTTCATATCTTTCCGTGCAACGTACGAGAGCGCCAGAAAGGTTCCCTGCATGGAGGGAATTGCGATCCGGCTGCAGGATCTGCGGAAGTCGTTCGGCGAGACGACCGCCGTGGCCGGGGTCGACCTGGAGATCAGGGACGGGGAGTTCTTCTCGATGCTCGGGCCCTCGGGCTCCGGCAAGACCACGGTCCTGCGCCTGATCGCCGGGTTCGAGACACCGACGACCGGCCGCATCGAGCTCGCCGGACAGGAGGTGACCGGCCTCGCGCCCTTCGAGCGCGACGTGCACACGGTCTTTCAGGACTACGCCCTCTTCCCGCACATGACGGTCGAACAGAACGTCGCCTACGGTCTCAAAATCCGCAAGGTCCCCAAGGCCGAACGCCTCGTCCGCGCCCGCAAGGCCCTCGCCGAGGTCCGCCTCGAAGGGTTCGGCGCCCGCCGTCCGGCCCAGCTCTCCGGCGGCCAGCGCCAACGCGTAGCCCTCGCCCGCGCCCTCGTCGGCCGCCCCCGCGTGCTGCTCCTCGACGAACCGCTCGGCGCCCTCGACCTCAAACTGCGCGAACAGATGCAGGTCGAACTCAAGGAACTCCAGCGCGAGGTGGGCATCACCTTCGTCTTCGTCACCCACGACCAGCAGGAAGCCCTGACGATGAGCGACCGCATCGCCGTCTTCGACCAGGGCCGCATCCAGCAGGTCGGCACCCCCGCCGAGATCTACGAACGCCCCGCCACCGCCTTCGTCGCCTCCTTCGTCGGCACCTCCAACCTCATCGAGGGCGAGTCCGCCCAACGCATCGTCGGCGCCCCGGGCGTCTACAGCATCAGGCCCGAGAAGATCCGCGTCCTGAAGGAGTCCGCGGAGTCCGACGAACCGGAACACGCCAGCGCCACCGGTACCGTCGCCGAGGTCGTCTACCTGGGGGACACCACCCGCTTCCTGGTCGACCTCGACGCCGGCGGCCGGCTCACCGCACTCCAGCAGAACCTCGAGACCTCTGCCGAGGACGTGGCCGCCTACCGCGGCACCAGGGTGCGCCTGCAATGGCACCACCGCCACACCGTCCGGGTCCCCGACACCCGCTGAAGCCCCCACCCCAGCCGCCGAAGCCCCCACAGCCCAGGGAGAACGTCGTGCGTCTCACCCGAACCCTCAAGGTCGCGGCCTGCGCGGCCACGCTGGTCCTCGCCGCCGGTGCCTGCGGCTCGTCCGACTCCGGCGGCGGTTCGTCGGCCACCGGCCTCAACCCGCCCGATCTCAAGGCGCCCACGAAACTCGGCAAGACCGAGGGCAAGGTGAATCTGATCGCCTGGGCCGGCTATGTCGAGGACGGCTCCAACGACCCCAAGGTCGACTGGGTCAGCGACTTCGAGAAGCAGACCGGCTGCCAGGTCAACTCCAAGGTCGCGGCCAGCTCCGACGAGATGGTCAAACTGATGAAGACCGGCGAGTACGACGCCGTCTCCGCCTCCGGCGACGCCTCCCTGCGCCTCATCGCCTCCGGCGACGCGGCCCCCGTCAACACCAAGCTCGTGCCCAACTACAAGGACATCTTCGCCGGGTTGAAGAACGGCGACTGGAACTCCGTCGACGGCCAGATGTACGGCATCCCGCACGGCCGCGGCGCCAACCTGCTGATGTACAACACAAAGAAGGTCACCCCCGCCCCGACCTCCTGGGCCGCCGTCTTCGACGACGCCGCCAAGTACAAGGGCCATGTCACCGCCTACGACTCCCCGATCTACATCGCCGACGCCGCGCTGTATCTCAAGGCCACCAAGCCCGAGTTGAAGATCAAGAACCCCTACGCGCTCGACCAGAAGCAGTTCGACGCCGCCGTCACGCTGCTGAAGAAGCAGAACGCGGACATCGGCGAGTACTGGAGCGACTACCTCAAGGAGGTCTCCGCCTTCAAGAGCGGCGACTCCGTGGTCGGCACCACCTGGCAGGTCATCGCCAACCTCACCGCCGACGAGGGCGCCAAGGTCAAGGCCTTCGTACCCAAGGAGGGTTCGACCGGCTGGTCCGACACCTGGATGGTCTCCGCCAAGGCCAAGCACCCCAACTGCGCCTACAAATGGCTGAACTGGATCGTCTCGCCGAAGGTCAACGCCCAGGTCGCCGAGTACTTCGGCGAGGCACCCGCCAACTCCAAGGCGTGCGAACTGACCAGCGACAAGAACTTCTGCACCACCTATCACGCCGCCGACGAGAACTACTGGAAGAACATCGCCTTCTGGAACACCCCCATCGAGCAGTGCCTCGACGGCCGCACGGACGTCAAGTGCGTTCCGTACGCCAAGTGGGTCCAGGCCTGGACCGAGATCAAGGGCTGAGCGCATGACCGTGGTTGCAGAGCGATCCGGCGGAGGGGGCACCGTCCGCCGGATCGCCGGGGCGCTGCACCGTCGCCCCCGGCTCCGGCTGGCCCTGCTGCTGACCGCCCCGCTGCTGTGGCTGACCGTGCTCTATCTCGGCTCGCTGGCCGTCCTGTTCGTCTCCGCGTTCTGGACGACCAACTCCTTCACCTCCCAGGTGGTGAAGGTCTGGTCGACCGACAACTTCCACGAGCTGTTCACCACGCCCGTCTACCGGCAGGTGATCCTGCGCAGCATCGGCGTCGCGCTCGCGGTCACCGCGCTGTGCGCGGTCATCGCCTTCCCGCTCGCCTTCTACACCGCGCGCGTGGCCCGCCCGAAGTGGCGGCCACTGCTCGTGGTCGCCATCCTCACGCCGCTGTGGGCCAGTTACCTGGTCAAGGTGTACGCCTGGCGGCTGATCCTCTCCGAGGGCGGACTCGCCGACTGGATGCTCAAGCCGTTCGGCGCGGGCGGGCCCGGGTTCGGACTGCCGGCCACCGTACTGACGCTGACGTACCTCTGGCTGCCGTACATGATCCTGCCGATCCACACGGCCCTGGAGCAGCTGCCCGCCAACCTGCTCGACGCCTCCGCGGACCTGGGCGCGCGCAGCTGGCGCACCTTCCGCTCGGTGGTGCTGCCGATGGTGCTGCCGTCCGTCGCGGCCGGATCGATCTTCACCTTCTCGCTCAGCCTCGGCGACTACATCACCGTGCAGATCGTCGGCGGCAAGACCCAGCTGATCGGCAACGTCGTCTACTCCAACATCGAACTCAACCTGCCCATGGCGGCCGCGCTCGGCACGGTGCCGGTCGTGGTCATCGTGGTGTATCTGCTGGCGATGCGCCGTACGGGCGCGCTCAGCAGTCTGTGAAGCGGGTGGTATGTCACATGGCACTCTCCCGATGGGCCCGCACAGCCCTGCGCATCGCCGCCGCCCTCGGCTTCGCGGTGATCTACGTCCCGCTGCTGCTCGTCCTCGTCAACTCCCTGAGCCCGGACCGCAGCGCGAGCTGGCCGCCGCCCGGCTTCACCCTGCACTGGTGGCACGTCGCCTGGCAGAACGCCGGTGCGCGCGAGGCGCTGTGGGTCTCCGTCAAGGCCGGCCTCGGTGCCACCGCCATCGCCCTGGTCCTCGGCACCCTCATCGCCTTCGCCGTCGCCCGGCACCGGTTCTTCGGCCGCAGCACCGTTTCCTTCGTGGTCGTCCTGCCGATCGCCCTGCCCGGCATCGTCACGGGCATCGCCCTCAACTCGGCCTTCGGGACGGTGCTCGAACCCCTGGGCGTGGGCCTCGGACTGTTCACCGTGATCGTCGGCCACGCCACCTTCTGCATCGTCGTCGTCTTCAACAACGTCGTGGCCCGGCTGCGCCGCACAGCCGGCTCCTACGAGGAGGCGGCCATGGACCTGGGCGCCGACACCTTCCGCGCGTTCGTCGACATCACCTTCCCGCTGGTGCGCTCGGCGCTGTTCGCGGGCGGACTGCTCGCCTTCGCGCTCTCCTTCGACGAGATCGTCGTGACGACGTTCACGGCGGGCCCCGGCATCGAGACGCTGCCCATCTGGATCTACGACAACATGACCAGGCCGCAGCAGGCGCCGGTGGTGAACGTGGTGGCCGCCGTCCTCGTCCTGCTCTCCGTCATCCCGATCTACGTCGCCCAGCGGATGTCCGCGGACACGGCTACGGGGAGCCGGGTGTAGGCGGGGAGGGGGCGCCCGGGCGGGTCGGCACCGTTCCCAACCCTTGTGGTATGTGACATAGTACTGACCGTGACCCACCCACTGACCTGCGACGTCGTGGTAATAGGCGCCGGCATGACCGGCGCCGCCTGCGCCCTGTTCGCGGCTCGGGCCGGTCTCGACGTGGTCGTCGTGGACCGCGGCCCGGTGGCGGGCGGTACCACCGGCGCGGGGGAGGGCAACGTCCTGGTCTCCGACAAGGAGCCGGGTCCGGAACTCGACCTCGCGCTCCTGTCCAACCGTCTGTGGAGCGAACTGGCCGAGGAGTTCGGCGAGTTCATCGAGTACGAGGCCAAGGGCGGCGTCGTGGTGGCCACTTCACCGGGCGGACTGGCCGCGCTGGAGCGGCTCGCCGTCGAGCAGCGCGCCGCCGGAGTCGTCGCCGAACGGGTCGACGGGGACACGCTCTACGGCCTCGAACCCCACCTCGCTCCGGGGCTGCCCGGAGCCGTGCACTATCCACAGGACAGCCAGGTCATGCCCGCCCTGGCCGCCGCCCACCTCGTACGGGCCGCGGGCGCGCGCCTGCTCACCGGCCGCACCGTGACGGACGTACTGCGCACCCCCGGCGGGGCGGTGCTCGGCGTCCGCACCGACCGCGGCGACATCCACGCCCCGGCCCTCGTCAACGCGGCGGGCACCTGGGGCGGCGAGATCGCCGCCCTCGCCGGGGCGCCCCTGCCCGTGCTCCCGCGCCGCGGCTTCGTCCTGGTCACCGAACCGCTGCCGCGCATGGTCCACCACAAGGTGTACGCCGCCGACTACGTGGCCGACGTGGCCAGCGACTCGGCCGCGCTGCAGACCTCGCCGGTCGTGGAGGGCACGGCCGCCGGCCCGGTCCTGATCGGCGCGAGCCGCGAACGGGTCGGCTTCGACCGGTCGTTCTCGCTGCCGGTACTGCGCGCGCTGGCGGCGGGCGCGACCCGGCTGTTCCCCTTCCTGGCCGACGTCCGCGCCCTCCGCTCCTACGTCGGCTTCCGCCCCTACCTGCCCGACCACCTCCCCGCCATCGGCCCGGACCCCCGCGTCCCCGGCCTCTTCCACGCCTGCGGCCACGAGGGCGCCGGCATCGGTCTGTCCACCGGCACCGGCCATCTGATCGCCCAGGCGCTGACAGCGAAGACACCCGATCTGGACCTGGCGCCGTTCCGTCCCGACCGCTTCGCCGAGGAGGCCGCGTGAGCTCCCCGCTCGAACTGGCAGGAGCCCGCCCGGGCCCCGCCTTCACGGTCACCTTCGACGGCCGCGAGATCGAGGCGCTGCCCGGCCAGACGGTCGCCGCCGCGCTCTGGGCGGCCGGCATCACCTCGTGGCGCACCACCCGGGGTACGGGCCGCCCGCGCGGCGTCTTCTGCGGGATCGGCGTCTGCTTCGACTGCCTGGTGACCGTCAACGGCCGCCCCGGCCAACGGGCTTGTCTGCTTCCCCTGCAACCGGGCGACGCCATCCGCACCCAGGAAGGCACGGGCCACGATGACTGACCGGCCTCGTCTCGCCGTGATCGGCGCAGGTCCCGCGGGGCTCGCCGCGACCGTCGCAGCCGCAGCGCACGGAGTCCGCGTCACGCTGATCGACGCGGCCGCGCAGGCGGGCGGCCAGTTCTACCGGCAACCCGCCGCCGCACTGCGTGCCGGCCGCCCGCAGGCGCTGCACCACGACTGGCGGACCTGGCAGCGGCTGCGCCGGGCGCTCGACGCACACGTACGGGCAGGCGCCGTAGCGCACTTGACGGATCATCATGTGTGGTTCGTGGAGCGGGAGTCCGGCGAGTCCGGTCGGTTCACCGTGCACGCCCTGCTCGGTCCCGAGGAGGCGGACGCGGTGGCCGTGGGCGCCGACGCCGTCCTCCTGGCCACCGGCGGATACGAGAAGGTGCTGCCCTTTCCCTGCTGGACGCTGCCCGGCGTCGTCACCGCGGGCGGGGCGCAGGCCATGCTCAAGGGGACGCTCGTGGTGCCCGGCCGTACCGCCGTGGTCGCCGGGACAGGGCCGCTGCTGCTGCCCGTGGCGGCCGGACTGGCGGCGGCCGGAGTGCAGGTCGCGGCCCTCGTCGAGTCGGCCGCTCCCCGGGCCTTCCTGCGGCGCACCCGGGCGCTGGCGGCCCAGCCGGGCAAGGTCGCCGAGGGCGCCGGATACGCGGCACAACTGCTGAGGCACCGGGTGCGGACGCTCGCCCGGCACACCGTCGTCGAGGCGCACGGCATCGACCGGCTGGAGGCGGTGACCGTCGCCGCGCTCGACGGCGAGGGACGGGTCAGGGTGGGCACCGAGCGCCGTATCCCCTGCGACACCCTCGCCGTCGGGCACGGCATGCTCCCGCACACCGACCTCGCCGGGACGCTCGGCTGCCGCCTCGACGGCCTGCGCGTCCACGTCGACGACGAACAGCGCACCGACGTACCCGGCGTCTGGGCCGCCGGTGAGGCCACCGGCATCGGCGGCTCGGCGCTCGCGCTCGCCGAGGGCCATATCGCCGGACGTTCCGCCGCGGCACGCCTCACCGGCTCCACACCGGACCCGCAGGAGTGGGCCGCGGCCGCCAAGTCCCGTACCGGACTGCGGGAGTTCGCCGCCGCGATCGAGAGCGTGTACGCCCCGCCCGCCCACTGGAGCGAGCAGGTCACCGACGACACCGTGGTGTGCCGTTGCGAGGAGGTCACCGCGGGCACCGTCCGCGAGGCCGTGGCGCAGCTCGGCGCCGGTGACCTGCGCACCGTGAAGCTGTTGACCCGGGCCGGCATGGGCTGGTGCCAGGGCCGCATCTGCGCACCCGGGGTCGCCGGACTCGCGGGATGCGAACTCACCGCGGCCAGAAGGCCGTTCGCACGTCCCGTACCGCTCGGCGTGCTCGCCGAGGACCACCCGCAGCCGACGTCCCGCGCGCACACCCACCCGACCGATGGAGGGCCATCATGACCGACCACCGTCCCTGGCGCGGCGTCCTCGTCGCCACCGCGCTGCCGCTGAACGACGACCTCTCGGTCGACCACGGCAGGTACGCCGAGCACTGTGCCTGGCTCGTCGAGAACGGCTGTGACGGCGTCGTCCCCAACGGCTCGCTGGGGGAGTACCAGGTACTGACGCCCGAGGAGCGCGCCAAGGTCGTCGAGACGGCAGTCGCCACGGTCGGCGGCGAGCGAGTGATGCCCGGCGTCGCCGCCTACGGGTCCGCGGAGGCCCGTCGCTGGGCCGAGCAGGCCCGCGACGCCGGCTGCCACGCGGTGATGCTGCTGCCGCCCAACGCCTATCGCGCCGACGAGCGTTCGGTCCTCGCCCACTACGCGGAGGTCGCCCGGGCGGGTCTGCCGGTCGTGGCGTACAACAACCCGATCGACACCAAGGTCGACCTCGTGCCCGAACTTCTCGCGAAACTGCACGGCGAGGGATACGTCCAGGGCGTCAAGGAGTTCTCCGGAGACGTCCGCCGCGCCTACCGCATCGCCGAACTCGCCCCGGAACTCGACCTGTTGATCGGCGCCGACGACGTGCTGCTGGAACTCGCCATCGCCGGTGCGAAGGGCTGGGTGGCGGGATACCCGAACGCGCTGCCGAGGTCGTGCGTCGAGCTGTACCGCGCGGCCGTCGCGGGCGACCTGGACACGGCCAAGAAGCTGTACGAGCAGCTGCACCCGTTGCTGCGCTGGGACTCCATGGTGGAGTTCGTGCAGGCCATCAAGTTGTCGATGGACATCGTCGGGCGGTACGGGGGCGGCTGTCGCCCGCCGCGGGTGCCGCTGCTGCCCGAGCAGGAGGCCGTGGTGCGGGCCGCCACCGAGCAGGCCGTCGCGGCCGGACTGGCGTAGGTCATGCGCAGCAAACTCGTCCTGCACGCCGTGGACTCGCACACCGAGGGCATGCCGACCCGCGTGATCACCGGCGGCATCGGAGTTGTCCCCGGCGCGACGATGAACGAGCGGCGGCTGTACTTCCGCGAACACCGCGACGACGTCAAGCAGTTGCTGATGAACGAGCCGCGCGGGCACTCCGCGATGAGCGGTGCGATCCTGCAGCCGCCGACCCGCCCGGACTGCGACTGGGGCGTGCTCTACATCGAGGTGTCCGGCTATCTGCCCATGTGCGGACACGGCACGATCGGCGTCGCGACGGTGCTGGTGGAGACCGGCATGGTCGAGGTCGTCGAACCGGTCACCACCATCCGCCTGGACACCCCGGCCGGACTGGTGATCGCCGAGGTGGAGGTGCGGGACGGGGCGGCGAAGGCGGTGACGCTCCAGAACGTGCCGTCGTTCGCGGTCGCACTCGACCGGAAGGCGACGTTGGCTGACGGTCGGTCAGTAACATATGACATGGCATACGGCGGCAACTTCTACGCCATCCTCCCGCTGGACCAGTTGGGCCTCCCCTTCGACCGCTCCCGCAAGAACGACCTCCTCGCCGCCGGCCTCTCCCTCATGGACGCCATCAACGCCGAGGCGGAGCCCGTCCACCCGGAGGACCCCTCCATTCGCGGCTGCCACCACGTCCACCTCCTCGCGCCCGGCTCGACCGCTCGTCACTCGCGGCACGCGATGGCGATCCACCCCGGCTGGTTCGACCGCTCGCCCTGCGGCACCGGGACGAGCGCGCGCATGGCCCAGCTGCATGCGCGGGGCGAACTCCCGCTGCACACCGAGTTCGTCAACGAGTCCTTCATCGGCACCCGCTTCACCGGACGCCTCCTCGGCGCGACCGAGGTCGCGGGCCGCCCGGCTGTCCTGCCCAGTTTCACGGGGCGCGCCTGGATCACCGGCACCGCGCAGTACCTGCTGGACCCGGAGGACCCCTTCCCCGCGGGCTTCGTGCTGTAGCCGCCTTCGATAGTGTCGGGCGACCCGAGGAGGACGATCACCATGGCCCCGCAGCAACGACCCGCCCTGCCCCCGCTCGGCGGCAGGAAGCCCAACTTCCGCGAACGTACGGTGGATGTGCTGCGGGCCGCCCTGATCGCGGGCGAACTGCGCCCGGGCGAGGTGTACTCGGCGCCCGGCCTCGCCCCCCGCCTCGGTGTCTCCGCGACGCCGGTGCGCGAGGCCATGCTCGAGCTGGTGAAGGAGGGCATGGTCGAGATCGTCCCGAACAAGGGCTTCAGGGTCACCGCCGTGTCCGACAGGCAGCTCGACGAGTACAAGCACGTACGGTCCCTCATCGAGATCCCGACGACGGTCGGCCTCGCGACCACCGCCGACCTCGACGCGCTGAGGGCGCTGCGCCCGCTCGCCATGGAGATCGTCAACTCGGCCGCCAAGGGCGACCTCATCGAGTACATCGAGGCCGACCTGAACTTCCATCTGAGCCTGCTGGCGCTCGCGGGCAACGGTCATCTGGTGGAGGTCGTACGGGATCTGCGGCGCCGTTCACGGCTGTACGGGCTGACCGCCCTGGTCGAGGCGGGGCGGCTGCGGGCCTCCGCCGAGGAGCACCTGGAGCTGCTCGACGCGCTGCTCGCACGGGACGAGGAGCGCGTCCGCGAGGTGATGACCCGGCATCTTGGGCACGTCCGCGGTCTGTGGGCGGCCCGCTGACCGTTCCGCCCGCACAGGCCCCGACGGCCCCGGTCCCGACGGCCCGGACGCGACGTTCCCGGCACCGTTACGCAAGCAGTTTGCATTTCTTGCGCTATTCTTGCGCTCATGACGCGACGACTTGCTGAGGTGGCGAAGAAGGTCGGGGTCAGCGAGGCCACGGTCAGCCGGGTGCTCAACGGCAAACCCGGGGTCTCCGAGTCCACCCGGCAGGCGGTGCTCTCCGCCCTGGACGTGCTCGGCTACGAGCGGCCCACCCAGCTGCGCGGCGAGCGCGCGCGGCTCGTCGGCCTGGTCCTGCCCGAGCTGCAGAACCCGATCTTCCCGGCGTTCGCCGAGGTGATCGGCGGCGCCCTGGCCCAGCTGGGCCTCACCCCGGTGCTGTGCACCCAGACCAAGGGCGGCGTCTCCGAGGCCGACTACGTGGAGCTTCTCCTGCAGCAGCAGGTCTCCGGCGTCGTCTTCGCCGGCGGGCTGTTCGCGCAGGCGGACGCCCCGCACGACCACTACCGGCTGCTCGGCGAGCGCAACATTCCGGTGGTGCTGGTCAACGCCTCCATCGACGACCTCGGTTTCCCGGGCGTCTCCTGTGACGACGCGGTGGCGGTGGAGCAGGCCTGGCGGCATCTGGCCTCGCTCGGGCACGAGCGGATCGGTCTGGTCCTCGGCCCGGCCGACCATGTGCCCTCGGTGCGCAAGCTCGCCGCCGCCCGGGAGATGGGGGACCTCCCGGAGGAGTTCGTCGCTCGGACCATGTTCTCCATCGAGGGCGGTCACGCGGCGGCCTCCCGGCTCATCGACCGGGGCGTCACCGGCTTCATCTGCGCCAGCGACCCGCTCGCCCTCGGGGTGATCAGGGTCGCGCGGCGCAAGGGGCTCGGCGTGCCCGCGCAGGTCTCGGTCGTCGGTTACGACGACTCCGCGCTGATGAACTGCACCGAGCCCGCGCTGACCACCGTCCGTCAGCCCATCGAGGCGATGGGGAGGGCGGCCGTGGAGCTGCTCAACGCGCAGATCAACGGCAGTTCCGTAGCCGCCGAGGAGCTGTTGTTCGAGCCGGAGCTGGTGGTCAGGGGGTCGACCGCGCAGGCGCCTCGCAGCTGAGATCCATCCCGCTGTCGAATAATTTCAAATTGTGCGCGACATCTTGCGTTCGGATGTCGGCGGTGCTTGAGTGTGCGACGCCCACCGCTCCTGCCCAGAGGGGTCCACCGATGAGAAGCACCGGGTTCCGCCGTACCTTCGCCGCGCTCGGCGTCTGTTCGCTCGCTCTGACCGCGTCCGCATGCGGATCGAGCGACGACGACTCCTCCAGCGGCAAAACGCGCATCACGGTCAACTGCGAACCGCCCAAGAGCGCCAAGGTCGACCGGGGGTTCTTCGAGCAGGACGTCGCCGCCTTCGAGAAGAAGAACCCGGACATCGACGTCGTCGCGCACGACGCGTTCCCCTGCCAGGACCCGAAGACCTTCGACGCCAAGCTCGCCGGCGGCCAGATGGAGGACGTGTTCTACACGTACTTCACCGACGCCAAGCACGTCGTCGACATCAACCAGGCGGCCGATCTCACCCCGTACATCAAGCAGTTGAAGAGCTACGACACCATCCAGCAGCAACTGCGCGACATCTACACCGTCGACGGGAAGATCTACGGCGTCCCGCGCACCGGCTACTCGATGGGTCTGATCTACAACCGCAAGCTCTTCCAGAAGGCCGGCCTCGACCCCGACAAGCCCCCGGCCACCTGGGAAGAGGTCCGCGCCGACGCCAAGAAGATCGCCGCGCTCGGAGGCGGCACCGTCGGATACGCCGACTACAGCGCCCAGAACCAAGGGGGTTGGCACTTCACCGCCGAGATGTACTCCCAGGGCGGCGACGTCGTCAGCGCCGACGGCAAGAAGGCCTCCGTCGACACCCCCGAGGGCCACGCCGTCCTGCAGAACCTGCACGACATGCGCTGGAACGACAACTCGATGGGCAGCAAGCAGCTCCTCGTCATCAACGACGTGCAGCAGATGATGGGTTCGGGCAAGCTCGGCATGTATCTCTCCGCCCCCGACAACATCCCGATCCTGGTGAAGGAGAAGGGCGGCAACTACAAGGATCTCGCGCTCGCCCCGATGCCCGGCGGCAAGGGCACGCTCATCGGCGGCGACGGCTACATGTTCAACAAGCACGACACCCCCGCGCAGATCCGCGCCGGCCTGAAGTGGCTCGACTCCATGTTCCTCACCCCCGGCGACGGCTTCCTCGGGGACTACGCCCGCGCCAAGAAGAACGACGCACCCGTCGGACTGCCCGAGCCGCGCCTTTTCACCGGCGCCGCCGACGCCAAGGACCAGCAGATCAAGAAGGCCAACGCCAACGTGCCGGTGGAGAACTACCAGACCTTCCTCGACGGCAACCAGCAGCTCCAGATGAAGATCGAGCCGCCGAACGCGCAGCAGATCTACTCCGTCCTCGACGGCACCGTCTCCGCCGTCCTGACCAAGAAGGACGCGAACATCGACCAGCTGCTCAAGGAAGCCTCCGGCAAGATCGACAGCATCCTGGCGCGGGGCTGAGCATGACGAAGACGGCCGAGCGGCGACCGATCGGCAAGGTCGCCGTACGCCCGGTGCAGGCGCCGCCCCCGGCAGGGGACCGGAGGCGGCGCCGCCTCGCCGACCAGGTGCGCGCCTACGGATTCCTCCTGGGCGGCCTGATCTGCTTCGCCCTGTTCTCCTGGTACCCGGCGATCCGCGCCGTCGTGATCGCCTTCCAGAAGTACACGCCGGGCTCCCCGCCCGAGTGGGTCGGCACCGCCAACTTCACCCGTGTCTGGCACGACCCGGAGTTCTCCGCGGCCTGGCGCAACACCCTGACCTTCACCCTGCTCGCCCTGCTGATCGGCTTCGCGATCCCCTTCGTGATGGCCCTGGTCCTCAACGAACTCCGCCATGCCAAGGCCTTCTTCAGGGTCGTGGTCTACCTCCCGGTGATGATCCCGCCGGTGGTCAGCGCCCTGCTGTGGAAGTGGTTCTACGACCCCGGCGCGGGCCTTGCCAACGAGGCCCTGCGCTTTGTGCACCTGCCCACCTCGAACTGGTCCAACGGCGCCGACACCGCGCTCATCTCCCTGGTGATCGTGGCCACTTGGGCCAACATGGGCGGCACCGTCCTGATCTATCTCGCCGCCCTGCAGTCGATCCCCGGCGAGCTGTACGAGGCCGCCGAACTCGACGGCGCGAGCCTCCTGCAGCGCATCCGGCACGTGACGATCCCTCAGACACGGTTCGTCATCCTGATGCTGATGCTCCTTCAGATCATCGCCACGATGCAGATCTTCACCGAGCCGTTCGTGATCACGGGCGGCGGCCCGGAGAACGCCACGGTCACCGTGCTGTACCTGATCTACAAGTACGCCTTCCTCTACAACGACTTCGGCGGCGCCTGCGCACTCAGCGTGATGCTCCTCGTGCTGCTCGGCGCCTTCTCCGCCGTCTATCTGCGGCTCACCCGCTCCGGAGAGGAGGCCGCATGAGCGCCACCCGCACCCTTGTCTCCCCGGCGGCACTCGCCCGCCCGCGCGGCAAGGCCATCTACTGGACCGTCTTCACAACGGTCGTCCTCCTCTTCGCCCTTGCCTTCCTCTTCCCCGTGTACTGGATGGTGACCGGCGCCCTGAAGTCTCCGGACGAGATCGCGCAGACACCGCCGAGTCTCGTGCCCAAGCAGTGGCATCTCAGCGGCTACACCGACGCCTGGGACCTGATGCAGCTGCCCGAGCACCTGTGGAACACGGTGGTGCAGGCGGCCGGCGCCTGGGCGTTCCAGATCGTGTTCTGCACAGCCGCCGCCTACGCCCTGTCCAAGCTCAAGCCCGCCTTCGGCAAGGTGATCCTCGGCGGCATCCTCGCCACGCTGATGGTCCCGGCACAGGCCCTGGTCGTACCCAAGTACCTGACCGTCGCCGACCTGCCGTTCATCCACACCAGCCTGCTCAACGACCCGCTGGCCATCTGGCTGCCGGCCGTCGCCAACGCCTTCAACCTCTATCTGCTCAAGCGGTTCTTCGATCAGCTTCCCCGCGACGTGCTGGAGGCCGCCGAGATGGACGGCGCCGGAAAGCTGCGCACGCTCTGGTCGATCGTGCTGCCCATGTCGCGGCCGGTCCTCGGAGTCGTGTCGATCTTCGCCCTGGTGGCCGTCTGGCAGGACTTCCTGTGGCCGCTGATGGTCTTCTCCGACACCGGCAAGCAGCCGATCAGTGTGGCCCTGGTCCAGCTGTCGCAGAACATCCAGCTCACCGTGCTCATCGCCGCGATGGTCATCGCCAGCATCCCGATGGTCGCGCTGTTCCTGGTCTTCCAGCGGCACATCATCGCCGGGATCAGCGCGGGCAGCACGAAGGGCTGACGCCCTCCCTTCGACAGAAAGGCATGCACAGTGGGACAGCCCTCCCCTGCCCAGAAGGACGAAGCCAACGACACGCGGGACCATGGGAATTGGTGGCGCTCCGCGGTCATCTACCAGGTCTACGTCCGCAGCTTCGCCGATGCCGACGGCGACGGCACCGGCGACCTCGCGGGCGTCCGCTCCCGGCTGCCGTATCTCGCCGAACTCGGCGTGAACGCCCTGTGGTTCACCCCCTGGTATCTGTCACCGATGAAGGACGGCGGCTACGACGTCGCCGACTACCGTGCGATCGACCCGTCCTTCGGCACCCTCGCCGAGGCGGAGAAGCTCATCGCCGAGGCCCGCGAGCTGGGCATCCGCACCATCGTCGACATCGTGCCCAACCATGTCTCCGACCAGCACCCGTGGTTCCGGGCCGCGCTCGCGGCCGGGCCCGGCAGCCCCGGGCGCGAGATGTTCCACTTCCGGCCCGGACGCGGTGAGCACGGCCAACTCCCGCCCAACGACTGGCCGTCGCAGTTCGTCGGCTCCACCGAGCCCGTGTGGACGCGGCTGCCCGACGGCGACTGGTATCTGCACCTGTTCACGCCCGAGCAGCCCGACCTGAACTGGGCGCACCCGGCGGTGCGCCAGGAGCACGAGGACATCCTGCGGTTCTGGTTCGAGCGGGGAGTGGCGGGCGTCCGCATCGACTCGGCGGCGCTGCTCGCCAAGGATCCCGAACTGCCCGACTTCGTCGAGGGCCGCGACCGAAACCCCTTCGTCGACCGCGACGAACTCCACGACATCTACCGCTCCTGGCGGGCCGTGGCCGACGAGTACGACGGGGTGTTCGTCGGCGAGGTGTGGCTGCCGGACGCCGAACGCTTCGCCCGCTACCTGCGCCCCGACGAGCTGCACACCGCCTTCAACTTCTCGTTCCTGTCCTGCCCTTGGGACGCGGACCGGCTGCGGACGTCGATCGACACGACGCTCGCCGAGCACGCCCCGGTGGGCGCGCCGGCCACCTGGGTGCTGTGCAACCACGACGTCACCCGGACCGTCACCCGCTACGGCCGCGACGACACCGGGTTCGACTTCGCCGCCAAGGCCTTCGGCACCCCGACCGACCTCGCCCTCGGCACCCGGCGTGCCCGCGCCGCCGCCCTGCTCTCGCTCGCCCTGCCCGGCGCCCTCTACCTCTATCAGGGCGAGGAACTCGGCCTGCCGGAAGTCGACGTGCCGCGCGAGAGCATCAAGGACCCGATGTACTTCCGCTCCGGCGGCACCGACCCCGGCCGCGACGGCTGCCGCGTCCCGCTGCCCTGGTCCGCGGAGGCGCCGTACGCCGGTTTCGGCTCCCGGCAGGAGCCGTGGCTGCCGCAGCCCGAAGGCTGGTCCGCGTACGCCGCAGACCTCCAGGCCACCGACCCCGCCTCGATGCTCACCCTCTACCGCGAGGGCATCCGGCTGCGCCCCCTCTTCGGCACCGGCCCGCTCACCTGGCTGCCCGCGCCCGACGGCGTCCTCGCCTTCACCCGCGCCGGCGCCCTGTGCGTGGTCAACCTCGGCGACACCCCCGCCGAGCTGCCTGCCCACACCGAACTCCTCCTCGGCAGCGCCCCCTTGGACGCCCAGGGACGGCTGCCGAAGGACACCGCGGTCTGGCTGCGCAGCTGAGCCCGCACCGCGCACGTCCCGCTATCCCCGCACCCCCACCTCGAAGGGATCAGCACATGCACAGAACTGTCAGGGGCATGCCCGCCGCCATGGTGGTCGCCCTCTCCGCCGGACTGCTCACCGCCACCGTCCCCGCCGCCCATGCGGCAGCGGGCGCGAGCCTGCCCTTCACCTCCGTGGAGGCCGAGTCCGCCACCACCACCGGCACCAAGATCGGCCCCGACTACACCCAGGGCACCGTCGCTTCCGAGGCCTCCGGACGCCAGGCCGTGCGCCTGAACTCGGGCCAGCGCGTGGAGTTCACGGTGCCGCGCGCGAGCAACGCGGTGAACGTCTCGTACAACGTCCCCGACGGCCAGTCGGGCTCGCTCAACGTGTACGTCAACGGCACCAAGCTCGCCAAGACGCTCCCGGTGACCTCCAAGTACTCGTACGTCGACACCGGTTGGATCGCCGGCGCCAAGACGCACCACTTCTTCGACAACGCCCGGATGCTGCTCGGGCAGAGCGTCCAGGCGGGCGACAAGGTCGCCTTCGAGTCGACCGGCACCCAAGTCACCGTCGACGTGGCGGACTTCGAGCAGGTCGGCGGGGAGGCCACCCAGCCCGCGGGCTCCGTCTCGGTCACCTCCAAGGGCGCCGACCCGAGCGGGAACGGCGACTCCACGCAGGCCTTCAGGGACGCGATCGCCGCCGCCCAGGGTGGAGTGGTGTGGATCCCGCCGGGCGACTACAAGCTGACGTCCTCGCTCAGCGGCGTCCAGAACGTCACGCTGCAGGGCGCGGGCAGCTGGTACTCGGTCGTGCACACCTCCCGTTTCATCGACCAGTCCAGCTCCTCCGGCGGCGTGCACATCAAGGACTTCGCGGTGATCGGCGAGGTCACCGAGCGCGTCGACTCCAACCCGGACAACTTCGTCAACGGCTCGCTCGGGCCGAACAGTTCGGTCTCCGGCATGTGGATCCAGCACATGAAGGTCGGCCTGTGGCTGACGGGCAACAACGACAACCTCGTCGTCGAGAACAACCGCATCCTCGACACCACCGCCGACGGCCTCAACCTCAACGGCAACGCGCACGGGGTCCGCGTTCGCGGCAACTTCCTGCGCAACCAGGGTGACGACTCGCTCGCCATGTGGTCCCTGAACGGCGCGGACAGCAACAGCAGCTTCGAGAACAACACCATCTCGCAGCCCAACCTCGCCAACGGCATCGCGATCTACGGCGGCACCGACATCACCGTCAGCGACAACCTGGTCTCCGACACCAACGCCCTCGGCAGCGGCATCGCGATCTCCAACCAGAAGTTCCTCGACCCCTTCTCCCCGCTGGCCGGCACGATCACCGTCTCCGGGAACACGCTCGTGCGCACCGGCGCGATGAACCCCAACTGGAACCATCCGATGGGCGCGCTGCGCGTCGACTCCTACGACAGCGCGGTGAACGCCACCGTGAACATCACCGACACCACGATCACCGACAGCCCCTACGGCGCCTTCGAGTTCGTCTCCGGCGGCGGACACGGCTACTCGACCGGCAACGTCAACGTCAGCGGGGCGACGGTGAAGAACACCGGCACGGTCGTCGTCCAGGCGGAGGCACAGGGCACGGCGAAGTTCAGCAACGTCCAGGCCACCGGCGTCGGCGCGGCCGGCATCTACAACTGCCCCTACCCGTCCGGCTCCGGCACGTTCACGATCAACGACGGAGGCGGCAACTCCGGCTGGAGCAGCACCTGGAGCGACTGCTCGACCTGGCCGCAGCCCGGCCAGGGCAACACCGACCCGGACCCGAACCGCAACCTCGCCAAGGGCCGCCCGGCCACCGCGACCGGCTCACAGGACGTCTACACCCCGGGCAAGGCGGTCGACGGCGACGCGAACACCTACTGGGAGTCGACCAACAACGCCTTCCCGCAGTCGCTGACGGTCGACCTCGGCTCGACGCAGGCCGTGCGCAAGCTGGCGCTGAAGCTCCCGCCGTCGTCCGCCTGGGCCGCACGCACCCAGACGGTCACCGTGCTGGGCAGCACCGACGGCTCGAACTACTCGACCGTCGTCGGCTCCACCGGCTACCGCTTCGACCCGGCCACCGGCAACACGGCCACCGTCTCCCTCCCGGCGAGCACCGACCTGCGCTACCTGCGGTTGACGGTCACGGCCAACACGGGTTGGCCGGCGGGGCAGTTCAGCGAGGTGGAGGCGTATCTGACGAACTGAGGCGGTGTTTCAGGCATGAGTTCGGCTCGTGAGCAGTCCGTTGCGAAGACTTCCCCGCGGCCAGGATCCCGACTGAGGCGGTTCTGACAGCCCGGTAACGGCCCGCTCACGCGGCGGCAAGACGGTGTGGCGACCCTGACGCCATGACCGACTCCACCGCCGGCACGCCGGCCCCGGCAGCCTCCCCGACCCTCTACGAACAACTCGGAGGGGAGGAGGCCGTCGGGGCCGTCGTCGACCTCTTCTACGACAAGGTACTGAGCGACCCGGATCTGCGGCCGTACTTCACGGGCGTGGATCTGGACCGGCTCAAGCAGCACCAGCGCCGTTTCATCGGCCAGGCGCTCGGGGCCACCCGCCCCTACTCCGGGCGCTCGATGCGCACGGCCCACGCGCACCTGGCCGTCACGCAGGACGCCTTCGACCGGGTGGTGACCCATCTCGCCGGGGCGCTCACCGAGGCGGGCGTCGACGAGGACACCATCGGCACGATCGCGCAGAGCCTGCTGCCGCTGCAGCAGGAGATCGTCACCGCCTGACGCTCAGGGCCGGTCGGCCGGGTCCGCCTTGCCGCTCTCCGGGTCCGCCTTCCCGCGCTTCGCCGCCTGGATCTGCTCGTAGACATGGGTGCGCAGTTCGGCGAAGCGCGGGGCCACGCGGGTGTTCAACTGGTCCCGCTCGTCGGGCAGATCCACCTTCAGCTGCTCCTGCACGACGGTGGGGGAGGCCGACAGGACGACGACCCGCTCACCGAGGTAGACGGCCTCGTCGATGTCGTGGGTGACGAACAGGATCGTGATGCCGCGCTCCCGCCACAGGCCGCGGACGAGGTCCTCCAGGTCCGCGCGGGTCTGCGCGTCGACGGCGGCGAACGGCTCGTCCATCAGCAGGACGTCGGGCTCGTAGGCGAGCGCGCGGGCGATGGCGACGCGCTGCTGCATACCGCCGGACAGCTGCCAGGGATAGGCACCGGCGGCGTCCGCGAGACCGACCGAGGCGAGGGCGTCCGCGACCAGTTCCTTGCGCCTGGACTTGCTCAATCCCTTGTGTTTGAGGGGGAGTTCGACGTTCTCGGCGACCCGCATCCAGGGGAAGAGGCTGCGCCCGTACTCCTGGAAGACCAGCGCCATCCCCGGCGGCGGCCCGCTCACCGGCTTTCCCGCGAACAGCACCTGCCCTCCGGTCGGGGCGAGCAGCCCGCCCAGGCATTTCAGCAGCGTCGTCTTGCCGCAGCCCGACGGGCCGACGACACAGACGAGTTCGCCGGACTCCACCGTGAAGGTCAGGTCGCGCACCGCCTCCACGCGGCGGCCCGAGCCCTCGTAGACCTTCCGCAGTCCGGATATGTCGAGCAGCGCGTCCATGGACCGCCCTTTCACGAGGTTCACGCCGACCGCCGGGTGGATGCGCGCAGGCCGTGGTACCAGGCGAGCACCCGCCGTTCGACCAGCTGGAAGACGACGGACAGGGCAAAGCCGAGCAGCCCGAGGACGAGGATGCCGGTCCACATGTCGGGGATGGCGAAGCTGCGCTGGAACTGTACGACGGTGAAGCCGATGCCGTTGCTGGCCGCGAACATCTCGCTGATGACCATCAGGATGATGCCGATGGACAGCGCCTGGCGCAGCCCAGCGAAGATCTGCGGACCGGCCGAGGGCAGCACCAGGGAGCGCAGCCGGGCGGCGCCGGTGATGCCGTAGGAGCGGGCCGTCTCCAGCATCACCGAGTCGACCGCGCGCACGCCCTCGACCGTGTTGAGCAGGATCGGCCACACACAGCCGCTGGCGATCACGACGATCTTCATCGAGTTGCCGATGCCGGCGAACAGCATGATGACCGGGACCAGCACGGGCGGCGGCACGGCCCGCAGGAACTCCAGCACCGGTTCGCAGAAGGCGCGCACCCGCCGGTAGGAGCCGATGACCGTGCCGAGCGCGATGCCCACGACGGCCGCCAGCGCGTAGCCGGCCAGCAGCCTGAGCACGCTCGGCAGCACGTCCGAGCGCAGCCGGTCGGCGGTCCACACGTCGGGGAAGGTCTTCAGGATCGTCCGCAGGGGCGGCCAGTAGGGGTTGACGCTGCCGCTGGAGGCGGCCCACCACACGGCGATCAGCACCGCGGGCAGCGCGAGCACGAACACCGCCCTCAGCAGCACGCGCCCGATCACACCGCCACCTCCCCGCGCACCGACTGGTGCCAGGCCAGCGCCCGCCGCTCGACCGTGCGCGCACCGACGTTGATGAGCAGCCCCAGCAGCCCGGTGACGACGATCAGCGCGTACATCTCGGGCACCGCCTGCGAGCTCTGCGCGACCGCGATCTGCTGGCCCAACCCCGGTGCGCCGATGACGAGTTCGGCGGTGATGGCGAGGATCAGCGCCACCGCGGCGGCCAGCCGCACCCCCGTCATGACGTACGGCAGCGCGGTCGGCCACAGCACGTGCCGCACGCGAGCCCAGGTGCCGAGGCCGTACGAGCGTGCCGTCTCCTCGGCGACCGGGTCGACGTCCTGGACGCCGTAGAGGGTCTGGATGAGCACCTGCCAGAACGACGCGTACACCACGAGCAGCAGGACGGAGCGCAGTTCGGTGCCGTACAGCAGCACCGCCAGCGGGATGAGGGCGACCGAGGGGATGGGGCGCAGGAACTCGATCGTCGAGGCCGTCGCCTCGCGCAGATACGGCACGACGGAGACCAGCACGCCGACGACGACACCCGCGCCGACCGCGATCGCGAGCCCGATCGCCCAGCCGGTGAGGGTGTCGCCGAGCGCCGACCAGAACGCGCCGTCGGTGATCTCGTCCCACAGGGCCGAGGCGATGCGGCTGGTCGGCGGGAAGTAGCTCTCCTTGACCAGGCCGGTCCGCGGCACCACCTCGCCCAGGGCGAGGAAGGCCGCGAGTCCGGCCGCACCGAGTGCGGTGTTCAGCCCTTTCACGGCATCAGCTTGTCGACGTCCGGCGCCGACTTGAACAGGCCGTCCTGCCGGCCTTCCTTGGCCAGCGTCTCGATCGAGGCCTGGTTCGGCTCGGCGGGCCAGTGCGGCAGTGTCATCTTCGACAGCAGGGCGGCTGGGATCTTGGTGTACGTACCGACGATCTTGCGGACCTCGGCCGGGTTCTTGTCGGAGTAGGCGAGGGCTTCCTTGGTCGCCGCCTGGAACCTCTTGACCACGTCGGGGTTCTTCTGCGCGTACTGCTGCGAGGTGAAGAACATCGCGACGGTCAGGTTCGCGGCGGCGTCGACGAAGGGGGACCCGACGTTCTTCGCGCCCTCGCTCTTGGCCTGGGTGAAGGCGGGCTCCACGATGAAGGCGCCGTCGACCTGGCCCTTGTCGAGCGCGGCCGGCATCTGGTCGAAGGGCAGCTCGACGAACTTGATCTTCGAGGGGTCGCCGCCCGCCTTGCGGACCGAGGCGCGCACCGTCGTGTCGCCGATGTTGTTGAGGTTGTTGACGGCGACCTTCTTGCCCGCGAGCTGCTTGGCCGAGGTGATGCTGCTGCCCTTGGGGACGACCAGACCGCAGAAGTCGGCGTTCTCCTTGCCGGTGGAGTTGACGCCCTCGGCCACGGCCTTGACCGGCACGTTGTTGGTCTGGGCGATCAGCAGCGAGGTGACGTTCGAGAAGCCGAACTGGTACTGGCCGCTGACCACGCCGGGCACGATGGCCGCGCCGCCCTGGGCCTGGCTGATGGAGAGCTTCAGCCCGTGCTTGGCGTAGAAGCCCTTGGCCTGGCCGACGTAGAGCGGGGCGGTGTCGACGATCGGGATGGTGCTGACCTTGATGGTGGTGGTCCCGCCGGACGAGGCGCCGCCGCCCGAAGAGCCGGAGCCCCCGGACGAGCCGCAGGCCGTCGCGGCGAGCAGGAACGTGCCGGTGGCGAGACCGGCGATCAGACGGCGCATGGCTCCTCCTGTGCAGAGAACGGGTGCAGCGGTGTTCCGACAGGTTGTGCGCGAGGCGCACAGTAGTGCGCAGACCTGCTCAGCGGGAAGGTAGAAGCGGCAACGGCTCCGGTCAATAGGTTCGCTGACAACATTGTTGACACTTTGGGGGTGGCAATGCCAGGGGGAGCCCGAGCACCACACTTCGTCAGGTCCTTCGAACGCGGCCTCGCCGTCATCCGTTCCTTCGGCGCCGAGCACCCCGTGCGCACCCTGAGCGAGGTCGCCGACTCCTGCGGCCTGACCCGGGCCGCCGCCCGCAGGCTGCTGCTGACCCTCGTCGATCTCGGCTACGTCCACCAGGACGGCCGGCTCTTCCGCCTCACCCCGCGCGTGCTGGAACTCGGCTACTCCTATCTCGCCGGCATCACGCTGCCGCAGATCGCCGAGCCGCATCTGGAGCAACTCGTCGAGCAGGTACGGGAGTCGTCGTCGCTGTGCGTCCTCGACGGCGACGACATCGTCTACGTGGCGCGGGTCCCCACCCGCCGCATCATGTCCGCGGCCATCACCGTGGGCACCCGCTTCCCGGCGCATCTGACCTCCACGGGCCGGGTGATCACCGCCCATCTGCCCGACGAGGAGATCGACGCCCGGCTCGCCCGCACGGAGCTGCTGCCCCTGACGGAACACAGCGTGACGTCAACCGCGGCCCTGCGGGCGGAACTTCAGCGCGTACGGCGACAGGGGTACGCCCTGGTCGACCAGGAGCTGGAGGAGGGGCTCCGGTCGGTGGCCGCCCCGGTGCGCGACCGAGGCGGCGACGTGGTCGCGGCCGTCAACATCGCGGTCCCGGCGGGCCGCAACTCCGTCGAGTCGATCCGCCGGGACCTGCTGCCGCACCTGCTGGAGACGGTCGCCCGGATCGACGCCGACCTGAGGATCACAGGTCCAGCAGGAGCCGCTTCCCGCGGCAGCGGGACACACAGATCATCATCGTCTCCCCGCTCTCCCGTTCCGCGTCGGTGAGCACCGAGTCGCGGTGGTCCGGGGTGCCGTCGAGGACATCGGTCTCACAGGTGCCGCAGGTGCCCTCGGTGCAGGAGAACAGCACCTCGACGCCCGCGGCACGGATGGCGTCCAGCACGGAGACGTCCGGGCCGACGGTGACTGTACGGCCGCTCTGCGCCAGCTCGACCTCGAACTCGCCGTTCGCAGCGGCCGGTTGCTCCTTCGGCGTGAACCGCTCCACCCGCAGCCGCCCGGCCGGGCAGCGCGCCTCGACCGCGTCCAGCAGCGGGCCGGGACCGCAGCAGTACACGAGCGCGTCGTCGGGCAGATCACCCGTGACCGCCTCCAGGTCCAGCAGCCCGAACTCGTCCTGCGGGCGGAGCATCACTCGGTCCCCGTAGCGCGCCAACTCGCCAGCAAAGGCAAGGGAGTTACGGGTGCGCCCACCGTACAGCAGCGTCCACTGCGCGCCCGCCGCCTCGGCCGCGGCCAGCATCGGCAGGATCGGGGTGATGCCGATGCCGCCGGCGACGAAGCGGTAGCGGGCGGCGGGCTCCAGCCGGAAGTGGTTGCGCGGCCCGCGCACCCGCACCTTGTCGCCCTCGCCCAACTCCTCGTGCACACGGGCGGATCCACCGCGCCCGTCCGGCTCCCGCAGCACCGCGATCCGCCACGCCGAACGGTCCGCGGGGTCCCCGCACAGCGAGTACTGCCGCTCCAGCTCCGGCCCGAGCACGACGTCGACATGGGCGCCCGGCTCCCAGGCCGGCAGCTCCTCGCCCAGCGGATGGCGCAGGGTGAGGGCGAGCACGCCGTCGGCCGCCGACTCCCGGCGTTCGACGACGAGTTCGGCTTCGTACACGGTCATGACGCGCTGCTCTCCTGCGGCCGGTGTCCTTCGGGGCGGGTCCGGTGGCCCTCGGGATGCGGCCGATGTCCTTCGGGATGGCCGAGCATCCACTCCCACATCGTGACGGGGTCCTGGGCGGTGTGCTCGGCGCCGCAGTGACAGGTGCCGTGCAGGGTGTCGGTGCCCGGCAGCCAGTCGATGCGGTAGATCTCGCCGGTGGGGCTGTTGCTCACAGGACCTTCTCCACGGGCTTGTCGCCCTCCTCGACCAGGCGGGCGAGGATACGGCGGGCGGCCAGGCCGCCGGTGTCGATGTTGATGCTCAGCTCCTGGTACCCCGTCCGCTCCGAACCGAGCGTCCGCTGCAGCAGGTTGAGCGCGTCGACGTCCTGCATGACCACCGTGTGGTTGTTGGCCCGCAGGAACTCGGTGACCTCGGCGTCCTCGACCGCCCAGTCGCGCGAGACCATCCAGAAGTCGTACACGTGCCCGTCGGCGGAGGGTGTGATGGCGTACGTGATCTCGGTGTGGAAGCCGTTCGGATCGCTGCCGTCGGCCTCCGGCACCACGCCGACCGGCGCGATCCGGCTGTGCAGCAGATACAGGCACGGGGCGTGGTACTCGATGTCCTGCCAGCGCGTGATCCGCCCCTGGATGCCGGTGGACCTGGCGTAGAACGGCGGACACGCCGCGTCGTCCATGTGCCGGCTGACCCGCACGATGCCCGCGCCCTCGTCGACCTCGGTCGTGATCGGCGTCTCGGCGACCTCGGGGGTGCCGATGTAACCGCCGTGCAGATAGGTCTCGTGGGAGAGGTCGAGGAGGTTGTCGACCAGCAGCCCGTAGTCGGCGTCGATCGGCTCCATGCCGCGGACGGTGACCCAGCCGGGGGAGTCGAGGTGCCTGGCCCGCGGGATGGTCTGCGCGTCGGCGAGCGCCGGGTCGCCGATCCACACCCACACCAGAGAGTCCTGCTCGACGACGGGATACGAGGCGACGCGCGCCGTGCGCGGCACCCGCTTCTGACCGGGCACATACACACACGTACCGGTCGTGTCGTACGTGAACCCGTGGTACCCGCACACGAGTTTGTCCCCGTCGAGCCGGCTCGGCCTCTCGTGCAGCGGGAAGCGCCGGTGCACACACCGGTCGGCGAGCGCGACGGCCGTCCCGTCCTCCTCGGTGCGGTAGAAGACGAGCGGCTCACCGAGGATCGTCCGGCCGAGCAGTTCCTCGCGCCCGACCTCGTGGCTGTAGGCGGCGACATACCACTGGTTCCTGGCGAAAGCGGTCGTGTGCGGCATGGCGGTTCCCGTCCCTGTCGGCGGGGCTGCGTCGCCCCGCGTGCCGTGGTTGAACTCAGAGTCGTGATGCGCGCCACACGGGAGCAAGGGCGCTTCCGTCAGACGGAAGCCGGGAACTCACACCCGCCCCGCGGCGACTACTGCACCGGAACCCACGGCCTGCTGGGCCGCGACGGGGCCGAGGACCACCGCGCCGTGGCGGAGGCCATCGATCGCTGCGGCGTCCTGCCGTTCGCGGACCGGGAGTACGCGTCCCTGTCCGGAGGCGAGCGCCAACGTGTCCTGCTGGCACGCGCGTTGGCGCAGAGCCCGCAGCTCCTGGTCCTGGACGAGGTCACCAACCACCTCGACATCCGCGCCCGGTTCGAGCTGCTGGACCTGATCCGCGCCACCGGCGTCACCACGCTGGCCGTCCTGCACGAGGGGGCGGTGGTCACCGCGGGACCGGTGCTGAAGGTGCTGACCCCGGCCGTCCTCAGCAACGTCTTCGGCGTCCGGGCGACCACCGAGCGGCACGCCGACGGCGTCATCCGCGTCAGCTACGCGGCTCACCCGCTGGCCGACGCCGTGACGGCCGACACCGACACCACGGCGGACGGGGACGGCATGCCCGCCGAGAGCGCCGTTCGCTGACCGTCCGCCGATGCCCCGCCGACGGCCCGAACGGCACGACCAGGCGGCGATCACCCGTACCCGGGAGGGAGCCGGGGCGCCCGGTGGCCGTCGACGGTGCGGCGGCCGGCGCGTTCGGTGGGGACGAGATGCGTGCGCGCGTCCTCGCAGGCGGCTGCATGTGATCTTGGATACCTGCGCATATGTCCAGCTGTGCAGGAGAGTGCCGAGCCCCCTACGGTGGGCGGGCCGTGGTGCTCGGGAAGTCGGTGCGAAGCCGACGCGGCCCTCGCCACTGTGAATCGGGGAGTTCCCCGCCCACGTCCCGCAAGGGACAGCCACTGGCCGTCGTGAGGCGGCCGGGAAGGCGGGCGGCCGGAACGCACGACCTGTAAGCCAGGAGACCGGCCACGGCATCTCACGAAGTGATCCACGAGGTGCTGGAGCGTGACCGAATGACCTTGCCCGAAACATCATCCGTGACTTCATCCGTGCCGGAGACCGCCGGGCCCGCCGCCTTCCGCTGGCGGCGCGAGGACACCGTCAGGACGATCGGGCTGATGGCGGTGATCGCCGCCCTGCACGCCGTCGCCTTCGGCATCCTCTTCCTCCTGGTCGTACCCGGGCACTACGAGATCGGCTCCAAGGCGTTCGGTATCGGCCTCGGTGTCACCGCCTACACCCTCGGTATGCGGCACGCCTTCGACGCCGACCACATCGCCGCCATCGACAACACCACCCGCAAGCTGATGGCCGACGGCAAACGGCCGGTGTCCGTGGGGTTCTGGTTCGCGCTCGGGCACTCGAGCGTGGTGATCGTGTTGGCCGCCCTGGTGGCGGGCGGCGCCCAGGTCGCGGGCACGCTCGTCGACGACGACTCCAGCACCCACCAGACGCTCGGAGTCATCAGCACGACCGTTTCCGGCTCCTTCCTCTACGTCATCGCCGCCCTCAACCTCGTGGCCCTGCTGGGCATCCTGAAGGTGTTCCGGGCGATGCGGGCCGGGACGTACGACGAGAGGGAACTCGAACAGCACCTGGATTCCCGGGGGTTCATGAACCGCGTCCTCGGCCGCCTCACCAGGTCGATCACCCGCCCCGGCCAGATGTACCCCGTCGGCCTCCTCTTCGGCCTCGGCTTCGACACCGCCACCGAGGTCACGCTGATGGTGATGGCCGGCTCCGGCGCGGCGGCGGGCCTGCCCTGGTACGCCGTCCTCAGCCTGCCGCTCCTGTTCGCCGCCGGCATGAGCCTGTTCGACACGCTCGACGGCACCTTCATGAACTTCGCCTACCAGTGGGCCTTCTCCAACCCGGTCCGCAAGGTGTTCTACAACCTCACCATCACCGGCCTGTCCATCGCCGTCGCCTTCTTCATCGGCACGATCGAGCTGGTCGGCGTCCTGCACGACAAGCTCGGCCTGACCGACACGGTCACCAACCGGATCTCCGGCCTCGACCTGGACAACGTCGGCTACGTCATCGTCGGCCTGTTCGTCGTCGTTTGGGCGGCGGCGCTGGGCTACTGGAAGGTGGCGAAGGTCGAACAGAGGTGGGCGACCCGGCCGGCCGACGGCGGCTGACACGTCCGGCGCGGCGTGACGCGTGCCACGCGTACGACCCGGAACTCGGGCCCCGACCCCTGCGACTCCTGAAGCGGTACGGCCGGATCCGACGACGCCGTACGACGCGATCTGGAGACCCGGTGATGGACGACTCCCGACCTTCCTCCCCCGGCGCGGGCGCGGTGCCGCGCAAGCTGGTGCCGCCTCCCGCGCTCTGCGGCTTCCTTCTGCTGCTGGCCCTGCTCTTCACGGTGTCGTACGCCGTGGGGGCCTCCGCCGGACCCGTCGCGCCCGGTATGCACGGTACGGGCAGTGGCACGGGCACGGGTTCCGGCGACGGCACGAGTACCGGGGGCACCGGCGGCGGGATGCAGGACATGGACGACGCGCACTCAGGAGGCAACTGATGGGCGCCGAACCGGTGGTGGCCCTGACGACCACCGATCTGACCGTCGGCGGCATGACCTGCGCGGCCTGCGTGAAGCGTGTCGAGAAGAAGCTCGAGAAGCTGGACGGGGTCTCGGCGACCGTCAATCTGGCCACCGGACGGGCCCGGGTGAGCCATCCGCCCGACATCGGCCCCGACGAACTCGTCGCCACGGTCGAGAAGGCCGGATACACCGCCGCCCTGCCCGAGCCGCCGAAGAAGGAGCGGCGCGAGGAGGCGGGGGACGGGGAGTCCGAGGGCGCCCGTCAGGAACGCGACCGGCTGCTGATCACCGCGTCGCTCGCGCTGCCCGTCCTCGTGCTGTCGATGGTGCCCGCGCTCCAGTTCCGCGACTGGCAGTGGCTGTGCTTCGCGCTCGCCGCGCCCGTAGCCGTGTGGGGCGCCTGGCCCTTCCACGCTCGGGCCGTACGGGGGCTGCGGCACTCGGCGGCCACCATGGACACCCTGGTGTCGCTGGGCGTGGTGGCGTCCTTCACCTGGTCCGCGTACGCGCTCTTCCTCGGCGGAGCGGGCGAGCCGGGCATGCGGATGCCGTTCAGCCTGGTGCCGTCGGCCTCGGACGGCGTGGCCGACATCTATCTCGAAGCTGCCGTCGGCGTGCCGCTGTTCGTGCTCGCCGGGCGGTTCCTGGAGGCGCGGGCGCGGAACGGTACCGGGGCGGCGCTGCGCTCGCTCGCCCGACTCGCGGCCAAGGAGGTCGCCGTACGGGAAGGAGACTCCGAACACCTCGTTCCCATCGAGGAGTTGGGCGTGGGGCAGGTCTTCGTGGTCCGTCCCGGCGAGCGGATCGCCACCGACGGCGAGGTGACACAGGGCAGTTCGGCCGTGGACCTGTCCCTGGTCACCGGAGAGACCGAACCCGTCGAGGTCGGGCCGGGCTCGGCCGTGGTCGGTGGGGCCGTCAACGCCGGCGGGCTGCTGCTCGTACGGGCCACCGCCGTCGGGGCGGACACCCAACTCGCCCGGATCACGCGGTTGGTGACCGAGGCGCAGGCCGGCAAGGCGAAGGCGCAGCGGCTGGCCGACTCGGTCGCCGGGGTGTTCGTTCCCGTGGTGCTGGCGCTGGCCGTCACGGTCCTCGGATTCTGGCTGGGAGCGGGCGCCGATCCGCAGGCGGCGATCACCGCGTGTGTCGCCGTCCTGGTCGTGGCCTGCCCGTGCGCGCTGGGTCTCGCCACGCCCACCGCACTGATGGCCGCCACCGGGCGCGGTGCCCAACTGGGCGTCCTCGTCACCGGTCCGCAGGCCCTGGAGGGACTCCAGCACCTCGACGCGGTCGTCCTGGACAAGACCGGCACCCTCACGTCGGGGCACATGAGCGTCGCCCGGATCACCGCCGTACCGGACGGACTCGGCCGCGATGCGGTGCTGCGGCTGGCGGGTTCCGTCGAGCGGGGGTCGGAGCATCCGCTGGGGCGGGCCATCGCCGCGTTCGCCCGGCGGGAGTCGGGCACGCGGCTGCCCGAGGTGGAGGAGTTCCGCGCGCTGCCGGGGCGCGGGGTACGGGGCCGGGTCGAGGGGCGGCTGGTCGGAGTCCTCGCGCCCGACGACGACCTGCCCACGGGACTGTCGGTGGACGAAGCCGCGGCGCACACCCCGGTGCTGGTGTACGTCGACGGAGTCGCCGAGGCGCTGATCGAGGTCGGCGACGTCGTCCGGCCCGGCAGCTACCGGGCCGTCGACCGGCTGCGGCGCCTGGGCGTACGGCCCGTGCTCGCCACCGGCGACCGCGAGGCACCCGCCCGGGCCGTCGCGGCATCTCTCGGCATCGACGAGGTGCACGCCCGCTGCACCCCCGAGGACAAGGCCGCCCTCGTGGGCGACCTCCAGGCGCAGGGCCACCGGGTCGCGGTCATCGGTGACGGCGTGAACGACGCCGCGGCCCTGGCCGGTGCCGACCTCGGCATCGCCATGGGCACCGGCTCCGACGTGGCCATCGGCGCCGCCGACGTGACCCTCGTCCGTGCGGACATCGAGGCCCTGGCGGACGCGGTCCGGCTGGGCCGCCGCACGCTGCGCACCATCCGGGCCAATCTCGCGTGGGCGTTCGGCTACAACGTCGTGACCGTGCCGCTCGCCATGGTCGGCCTGCTCAACCCGATGGTGGCAGCCGCCGCGATGTCGGTCAGCTCGGTGCTGGTCGTCGCCAACAGCCTGCGGCTGCGCGGTTGGCAGCCCACGTCCGCTCCCGTCGCCCGGAGGCGTACGCGATGAGCACACCGTCCCTGTGGCTGCCGACCCGTCGCCGTCTCACCGACACCCTGCTGGCCGCCGTCGCGCCGGTCGCCGCGTTCAGCCTCGCCCTCGGCGGCCTGGCGACATGGGTCGCGGCCGGGAAGGCGGGCAGCCCGCCCCGCATCGGCATCACGAACGGGCGCGTCTTCCTGCCGTACGGCGACAGCACGGAGACCGCCGCCTTCTTCGACGTCCTCAACCTCGGCGGGGCGGACGACCGGCTGGTGAGCGTGGCCTCCTCCGCGACGCGCGGGGAGCCGGTCCTCAGCCGGCACCGCATGTTGGGCGGCGGCGGCGCCTCGAACGCCGCCGTCACCTCGCTCGCCGTCCCCGCGGGCCGGGGACTGTCCATGTCCCCGGCCCGCGGGGACGTCACACTGACGCCCAGGGCCCGCCTGCGCTCGGGCGACCTCGTGCCGTTCACCCTGCACTTCGAGCACAGCGGGGCGGTCAAGACGCTCGCGGTGGTGATCAGGCCGGCATCGTGAACGGTCGCCGGTGGATATCCGTACCCCCGCGTGACGACCGACGTCCGGATGCGAGGATGAGGCGCCATGACAGCAGGGTGGTGTTCTCGCACGCTACGGGCCGCGGTCTTCGCGGCCGTGTGCGTGCTGCTCGCCGCCCTGGGCCACGTCCTGATGTCCGGAACCGACGTACCCGCGTGGGTACTTGCCGCGGGGTTCGCCGCGACGGGCACCGCGGGTTGGTGCCTGGCGGGCCGTGAACGCGGACTGCCGCTGATCGTGACGGTCGTGGTCGCCGTCCAGGCGGCGCTGCACGAGGCGTTCTCCCTCGCGCAGTCGTCATCGGGCGGCGCGGCATCGAGCGGCATGAAGAGCATGCACATGGGCTCCATGCACATGGGCTCCATGCACATGGGCTCCATGCACATGGGCTCCATGCACAAGGGATCGATGCCGATGCACTCCATGGACATGGGGCACATGGACATGGCGCACATGGACATGAGCCCTATGCCTCACATGGGGCACATGGCGCAGCCGATGGACGGCTGGGGCTCCTCGTACGGCATGTTCGCCGCTCACCTCCTGGCCGCGCTCCTGACCGGTCTGTGGCTCGCGTACGGCGAGAAGGCCGCCTTCCGCATCCTGCGGGCCGTGGCCGGCCGGCTGGCGGCGCCGCTACGGCTGCTGCTGGCGCTGCCGCCCGCCCCGGACCGGCCGCGCGTCCACCCGCGTCGCCCTCGCTCGGACAGGGCGCCGAGCCTGCGTCTGCTCGTTCATGCGATCACCTCTCGGGGACCTCCTGCGGGGACCGCTGTCGTCTGAGGACAGCCGGCTTCCCGGGGCCGCCCCTGTGCGCCCCGGGCTCGGCCGTCGGCCCGCGCAAGCGTCGTAGCGTCATCGCGCCGTGCTGTGTGGGTCGTTGGGCCGTCTCCCCACTCACCGGACCGTTCGCGCCCTCGCGCGCCCCGGTCCGGATCACGGATCCCGATAGGACACCAGGTGATCACCTCTGCCCTGCCCGAAACTCACCACACGACGAAGAAAAACGGAAACGAAGAAACGGCGTCCGTCGACGAGTCGGTGACCGCCTGGGCGCTGGCCGCCCGTGGCGGTGACCCGGACGCCGTCGCGCAGTTCGTCATCGCTCTGCAGCGCGACGTCCAGCGCTACGTCGCCCATCTGTGCGGCGATCCCCAGGCCGTCGAAGACCTCGCCCAGGACACGTTCCTGCGCGCGCTGGGCAGCCTGCATCGCTTCGAGGGCCGTTCCTCGGCGCGCGCCTGGCTGCTGTCCATCGCCCGTCGGGCGGTCGTCGACAGCTACCGGTACGCCGCCGCACGGCCCCGGCTGTCCGACGTGCCGGACTGGCAGCTGGCCGTCGAACTGGCCCAGCCCCGGGACCTGCCCGGCTTCGACGACGGCGTCGCGCTGCTGGATCTGCTGGCCGCGCTGCCCGATGAACGCCGGGAGGCGTTCATCCTCACCCAGCTGCTCGGCCTCCCGTACGCGGAGGCGGCCGAGTTCAGCGACTGCCCGATCGGCACGGTCCGCTCCCGCGTGGCCCGCGCCCGCTCGACCCTGCTGAGCCTGCTGGACGAGGCGGAGGAGCCCGCCGCGCCGGCAGCGGTCTGAGCCTTTCCGCGCGAGGGCGTCGGGGGCAACTGGGGATTGCCCCCGACAGTGAAGGCTGTCGGGGGCAATCCGGTGCGGTGGCGGTGGGGGCTGCGGCGCCCGCCCTGTCACTCGTAGCCGACGACCTTGAAGTCCTTGTTGACGAAGCAATGGTGCGGCCAGTTGATGCTGATGTTGTGCACCTCGTACTCGCCGTCGGCGAGCTTCACCACGCGGTCGACGATCCCGCCCGGGACGACCGCCTGAGCGGCTGCGGTGGCCTTGTAGGCGACCGAGCCGGTCTGGATCGTCCCTTCACCCTCGGTGTAGTCGGGAATCTTCCCCACCGACCTGTCGGGGGACGGGATTCCCTGCTGGAAGGGGATGACACCCGCCGCGTCGGCGGCAGCGGCTCCGCCGTCACCGTGCGGCTGGACCACGACCTTCGCCGCTGTGATGTCGGCGCTGTCCACCAGTCCCAGGACGAGCACACTGGCGCCCTTCTTCGCCGCCTTGGCGGACGTGTGGTGACCGTTCTTCAGAAACGTCGTGGACGCGTTGTCGGTCACCGTGACCGTCACGCCCGTGGCCGTCTTGAGGGTGAAGCCCGACGAGTTCGTCGCCTGGACGATGCCCGTGGCGCCACCGTCGGAGGGATCGGCCCGCTGGCCGCCGTCCGTGGGGAGGGCGGTCGGGGTCGCGGACGGGGCGGCCGCCGACGGGGTGGACGCGGCGGAGATGCCCGCGGTGGCAAAGCCGGCCAGCGCGCAGGTGAGTGCGGCCCCCGCGATCCAGACGGTCTTATTGGCCTTCAGCTGAAATCCCCTCTTTCGATGACTGTTTCCAGGATTGGCTTCACGCATGGGATGGCTCCTCATTCGGATTGCAAGCAAGAAAAATAGTGACCGAAGAGAATGTGAAATCGGTTATGGCTGCCTAGGAATCCGCTCCGGCTGCCCGCACCCCGGAACCGGTCGGGGGACTAGCGTCGGTGACATGACACTCTCGTACGACATCCACGGCGATGGGCCCACCGTGGTGCTGCTGCACTCCTCCGTGTGTGACCGGCGCATGTGGGACCCGCAGGTGCCGGGGCTGACCGAGGCGGGTTATCGCGTGGTGCGGTTCGACTTCCGGGGCTTCGGCGAGACACCGGTCGCGGATCGGCCGTACAGCGACGCCGGGGATGTCTGCGACCTCCTGGACCACCTGGAGTGCGAGCGGTACGCCCTGATCGGCTCTTCGCACGGTGGTGAGGTGGCCCTGGAAGTGGCGGCAACCCGGACCGACGCCGTCGCTTCTCTCGTTCTGCTCTGTGCCGGGATGCCGGGACATGTTCCGGGGCCCGAGCTGCGGGCGTTCATCGAACGTGAGAACGCGCTTTTGGCAGCGGACGACGTCGCTGGAGCGGTGCAGTTGAACCTCGCGACATGGATGGGACCCGAGGCCAAGCCGGAAGCACGGCAGTTGGTCCGCGTGATGCAACGGCACGCCCTGGATACACAGCGGGCGGCCAGGTTCGCCTCGGCCGGTGTCCCGGTGGATCTGGCCAGGATCACGGCTCCCTGTCTGGCGGTGTCCGGTGCGCATGACCTCGCGGACTTCCGGGAGATCGCCGTCGGCCTGCCGGGACAAATCCCCGGCGCCCGTCACCTCGAACTGCCCTGGGCGGGTCACTTCCCCTCCCTGGAGCGGCCCGACGAGGTCACCCGCCTGCTGATCGACTTCCTCTCCACGACCTTCCCTGCCCAGTGACGCGAGCCCCGCATCGGGATGCGGGGCGCCGGGCCTGCTTCAGGCGCCGGTGGTCCACGCCGCCGTGGGCACTTCGCGGGCGGCCCAGGCGGTGAACGTGGTCGCCGGGCGGCCCAGGACCTGCTCGACTCCGTCGGAGACATACGCGTCGGCGCCCGTGCGGATTCCCTCCAGCATCGCCATCCGCCACTCCACATAGCCTTCCGGCGTGCCGGCCGCCCGCAGCCGGGCCATGTGCGTGGCCGGATCCTCGGGTTCGAAGCGCACCTTGACGCCCGAGGCGGCCGAAAGGACCGCCGCGGCCTCCTCGAAGGACACCGCAGTGGGCCCGGACAGAGCGATCCGCCAACCCACGCACGCTCGCTCCACCAGGATCCTGGCAGCGGTCTCGGCGAGATCCCGCACATCGATGAACGGCTCGGCAGCAGTGCCCACCGGCGCGGAGATCACCCCGTCCACCGGGGCGAACATCGCCTCGGTGAAGTTCTGCGCGAAGTGCGAGGGACGCAGCACCGTCCACGGAACCGGCCCCGCCTCCAGCGCCCGTTCGGCGAGGTCGACCGCACCGCCGGGAAGGAACTCCACCCCACGGGCCGACAACAGCACCGCATGCCGGACGCCCGCCGAGGCCGCGACGTCGAGGAAGCGGGCCAGGAGGCCGTTCCAGTCCCGCGCGGATCCCGGGCCGACGACGAACACACTCTCGGCGTCGCCGACCGCCGCCGCCCAGGTGGAGGCGTCATGCCAGTCGAACCGCACCCGCGAACTCCGGCTCGCCGCCGTCGCTTCGTGTCCCTGCCGGGTCAACGTCTCGGTCAGGCGCCGCCCGACCTTCCCTTTTCCGCCCAATACGACGATCTGTGCCATACCCCCACGCTAGGCACCCCACCGCAGATGATGGATAGGTGATCGACGAGAAAACATTCGTGTTCGTCTACGCTGACGGGGTGGATGTTCTCAGCGACCAGCTCGCCCGCGCCCGGGCGCGTGGTGCGGTGTTCTCCACCCTGCGTCGCGTCGCGCCATGGGGGCTGGAGTTCTCCGGCCGGCGTCCCCTGACCGCGCACATCCTTCTGGAGGGCACGGCCTGGCTCAGCGCTCGCGAGGAAGAACCGATCCGTCTCGACGCCGGCGATGTCGTTCTCGCCACGCAGGGAGATCCGTATCGGATCGTCAGCGAGATCGGTGCCGACGCCGAGACGATCACCGACGCCCGCCGCCGAGGCAGTGACCGGGGGCCCGGAGACGCCGCCACCGTCCTGTGCGGGGCGTACGTGGTCGAGGGCAGCGTGGGAAGGAGCCTGCTGGAGTCGCTGCCCCGATTCGTGCGCATCCCACCGGACGAACAGACGGCCCGGCACCGCGACGCGATCGGCCTGCTGGCCGCGGAGGCCGATGCCGACGAGACCGGGCAGCAGGCCCTTCTCGACCGACTCCTGGATCTCAACCTGGTGTACGCGCTGCGCAGTTGGTGGCGGCAGGACCGCGGTCACGCGCCCGGGTGGTACCGGGCGCTGGCCCATGAGGGCCTCGCACGGGTGATGCAGGAGGTCCATGAACGACCGGAGCGCAAGTGGACCCTGGAGGTCATGGCGCACACCGCGGCCATGTCCCGGGCCGCGTTCACCGCCACCTTCAGGAAGGTGATCGGCCAGAGTCCCGGTGCCTACGTGACCCAGCTGCGGATGGGGTACGCCGAAGACCTGCTGCTGCGTACGGACGCCCCCTTGGCTTCCGTGGCGGCACGCGTGGGCTACACGAACGAGTTCGCCTTCGCCACCGCCTTCCGGCGCGCCCACGGCCTCGCGCCCGGACAGTGGCGCACCGCCCGCCGTCACTGAACCTGGTTGTCGCGACAAACCGAACTACCCATGGGGAACGGGTAGTTGGTGCTGCGGTCGGGTCACCGGGTGTACGCCGTTGCCTCGGCCACATGCCGCCAGGTGTCGAGCTCGGCCCGGACCGTCCTGAGCTTGTCCTGGACCCTTTGCACGCAGTCGGCGCCGAGCTGGAGACGGAGCGGGGGGTTGCTGTGGGCAGAGAGGTCGACGATGGCGGCCGCGGCCTTGGCGGGGTCTCCGGTCTGGGCGTGGTTGGCGGCACGGGCGCGTTCACGTGAGGCGCCGGCGGTGACGGCGTAGTCGGGGATGCGGTGAGGGGTGGTGCGCAGACTGCTGGAGTCGAGTAAGTCCGGCACTGCGCAGCGCACTCGCCCCGCTCGACGTGCACGTGACCATCGTCGAACCCGGCTACTTCCGCACCGGGGGAGCCGGTGAAACCGGCGACCGAGCTGATGTTGACGATTCGAGAGCTGGAACAGTCCGGGGCGAGACGGTGAAGCCAAGGGCGCCGACGCGACGCAGGCACCGCGAAATCTCTGAGGCCCGTCGAAGGCGAGCCGCGGTCAGCGCTCCAGCTCCCGGTGCGCCGTCTCCGGCAGCCGCAGATACACCAGTGACGACAGCAGGCAGAGCGCCGCCACGTACCAGGGGAACAGCCCTGAGTGGCCCAACTCCTTGAAGAGCGTGCCCACATAGGGTGCCGTGCCGCCGAAGAGAGCGACCGTCAGGGAGTACGGGAAGCCTATGCCCGCCGCGCGGACCCGGGGCGGGAACACCTCGGCGTTCACCGCCGCGCTGATCGACGTGAAGCCGGTCAGCAGGACCATGCCCGCGCACTGCACGAGCAGCAGCACCGCGAAGGAGTCGCGCAGGGAGTGCAGCAGGGGCACGCCGAGCAGGGCGAAGCCCAGACCGAAGAGGAGGAGAAGGGGGCGGCGGCCGAAGCGGTCGGAGAGCCATCCACCGAGGGGCTGGAGCAGACCGAAGAAGGCAAGCGAGATCGTGCCCGCGAGCAGCGCGTCGGACTTGGCGACGCCCGCGTTGAGTTCGGCGTACGTCGGCAGGTACGAGGTCCAGGTGTAGTACGCGATCGTGCCGCCCGCGGTGATCCCGCAGATGAGGAGCGACTCGCGCGGGTGCCGGCGCAGCGCCTCGAACAGGCCCGGGTGCGGGGCGCGTTGCTGCTCCTCGCTGCGCGTCTCGATGGCTCCCCGGCGGATCCAGAAGCCGACAAGACTCAGTACGGCGCCGAAGGCGAAAGGAACGCGCCACCCCCAGCCGTCCATCGACGGGTCGGCCAGGGTGTCCACCAGCAAGGTCGCGATCCCCGAGGCGACCAGCTGTCCCGCGGTCGTCGACACGTACTGGAAGCTGGAGAACAGCCCGCGCCGCCCGGGGCCCGCAGACTCCACCAGGAAGGTCGTCGAGGCCGCGAACTCCCCGCCCACGGACAGGCCTTGGAGCAGCCGGGCGAGGACCAGGATCACCGGGGCCAGGACGCCGGCCGCCGCGTACGTCGGGGTCAGACCGACCAGCAGACTGCTGCCGCCCATCAGCAGGATGGTGACCGTCAGGGCGGAGCGCCGCCCGTGCCGGTCCGCGATCGCTCCCATCAGCAGTCCGCCGACGGGCCGCATGAAGAACCCGACCGCGAACACCGCGAACGTCGACAGCAGCGGGACCAGGGAGTCGGACGCGCTCTTGGGGAAGACCGCGGCGGCGATGTACGTGGCGAGGAACGTGTAGGCGTACCAGTCGTACCACTCCACGGCGTTGCCCACCGACGCGGCGAACAGCTGTCGTACGGGGCGTCCGGTCGTCGGAGGTGCCGAGCGCGTCTGAGTCATGATCGCGACCTCCCCGGCGGACGGACCCGGCACACCTCACCCCCGCCTCAGCACACCGCTCGTACCGACGACTTTCACATTGGCGCCATCGGACCCTTCCCTGACGTTTGTTGCTCTTGGAACACTCGCTCCGCGCGCATTGCGTCATGTTCCGGCCATCCGCACCAGGATGAGAGGCACCCACCCATGCCCGAAGTCAATCGGCGCCGATTCCTGCAACTCGCGGGCGCGACCACCGCGTTCACCGCGCTGTCGAACAGCATCCAGCGTGCCGCCGCGCTGCCCGCGAACCACCGCACGGGGTCCATCGAGGACGTCGAGCACATCGTCGTCCTGATGCAGGAGAACCGTTCCTTTGACCACTACTTCGGTTCCCTCAGAGGCGTCCGTGGCTTCGGCGACCCGCGCCCGGTGACCTGGCCCGACGGTACGTCGGTGTGGCACCAGAAGGACGCGGGCGGCAAGGAGGTCCTGCCCTTCCACCCCGACGCCGACGACCTGGGCCTGGCCTTCATCCAGGACCTCCCGCACGGCTGGAACGACGGACACGCCGCCTTCAACGGGGGCAAGTACGACCAGTGGGTGCCCTCCAAGGGCTCCACGACGATGGCGTACCTGACCCGCGAGGACATCCCGTTCCACTACGCGCTCGCCGACACCTTCACCGTCTGCGACGCGTACCACTGCTCGCTCATCGGCTCGACCGACCCCAACCGCTACTACATGTGGACGGGGTACACCGGCAACGACGGCCAGGGCGGCGGCCCCGTCCTCGGCAACGACGAGGCGGGCTACGGCTGGACGACCTACCCCGAGCGCCTGGAGAAGGCGGGCGTCTCCTGGAAGATCTACCAGGACATCGGCGACGGCCTGGACGCGGCGGGCAGTTGGGGCTGGATCCCCGACGCCTACCGCGGCAACTACGGCGACAACTCCCTGCTGTACTTCAACCAGTACCGCAACGCGAAGCCCGGTGACCCGCTCTACGACAAGGCCCGCACCGGCACCGACGCGTCCAAGGGCGACGGCTTCTTCGACCGGCTCAAGGCCGACGTCAAGGGCGGCAGACTGCCGCAGATCTCCTGGATCGCCGCCCCCGAGGCCTTCACCGAGCACCCCAACTGGCCCGCGAACTACGGCGCCTGGTACGTCTCCCAGGTCATCGACGCGCTCACCTCCGACCCGAAGGTGTGGGCGAAGACGGCGCTGTTCATCACCTACGACGAGAACGACGGCTTCTTCGACCACCAGATCCCGCCGTACCCGCCGCAGTCCGCCGCGCAGGGCAAGTCCACCGTCGACCCCTCCCTCGACCTGTTCCAGGGCAGCGCCGGCAACCCGGCCGGACCCTACGGCCTCGGCCAGCGGGTGCCCATGCTCGTCGTCTCGCCCTGGAGCAAGGGCGGTTACGTCTGCTCCGAGACGCTCGACCACACCTCGATCATCAGGTTCATGGAGCGGCGCTTCGGTGTCGAGGAGCCGAACATCTCGCCGTGGCGGCGCGCCATCTGCGGCGATCTGACCTCGGCCTTCGACTTCTCCCGCACCGACACCCGGCCGGTCGCCCTGCCCGACACCGACGGATACCAGCCGCCGGACAAGGACCGGCACCCGGACTATGTGCCGACCCCGCCCGCCCAGGGCGTCCTGCCCCGGCAGGAGCGCGGTCACCGCCCGACGCGGCCGCTCAAGTACGCGCCGTACGTGGACGGTTCGGCCGACACCGCCGCGGGGAAGTTCACGCTCACCTTCGCCTCGGGGGCCAAGGCGGGCGCCGCGTTCCTGGTGACCTCCGGCAACCGCACGGACGGCCCGTGGACGTACACCACCGAGGCCGGCAGGACGGTCGCGGACACCTGGAACTCGGCCTACTCGAACGGCTCGTACGACCTGGCCGTGCACGGTCCGAACGGCTTCCTGCGCGTTTTCAAGGGCCCGAACAACGCCGCCGGACCCGAGGTCACCGCCCGGCACACCGGCGAGGACGTCGAGCTGACGTTCACCAACAAGGGCTCCGGCACGGTCCGGCTGAAGCTGACGGGCGGCTACGGCTGCCGGCCGCGGACCTTCACCGTGCGGGCCGGAGCGACGGTGCGGCACACCGTCGACCTCGCGGCGAGTCGGCGCTGGTACGACCTCACGGTCGCCTCCGAGGCCGATCCCGGATTCCTGCGGCGCTTCGCCGGGCATGTCGAGAACGGGCGTCCGGGCGTGAGTGACCCGGCGCTGCTGACCGCCTAGGCGGCGTCGCTCACAACGGTGTGAGGTGTCCCGGCTCGGCCGACGGCCGGGGCACCATCGCCGGTTCCGCGGTGGCCGTCTCCGGTTCGAGGGCGAGGACGGCGGCCACCGGGTGCTGCTCTGCCGCGAGGGCGGCACACCGTCGACCTCGCGGCGAGTCGGCGCTGGTACGACCTCACGGTCACCTCCGAGGCCGATCCCGGATTCCTGCGGCGCTTCGCCGGGCATGTCGAGAACGGGCGTCCGGGCGTGAGTGATCCGGCGCTGCTGACCGCCTAGGCGGCGTCGCTCACAGCGGTGTGAGGTGTCCCGGCTCGGCCGACGGCCGGGGCACCAGCGCCGGTTCCGGGGTGGCTGTCTGCGGTTCGAGGGCGAGGACGGCGGCCACCGGGTGCTGCTCCTGAGGCGGAGTGGGACTCACTCGGGTCAGCAGGACGACGCCCCATGACGCGAGCGCCGCGCCTGCGAGGCCGAGCAGCACGCCGGCCGCGCCGCCGCGCAGACCCTGGCCGAGCAGGGTGAGGCCGATCACCGAGGCCGCCATCGGGTTGGACAGGGTCAGCACCGCGAGCGGGGCTCCGAGGCCGCCCTTGTACGCGGTCTGCGACAGGAACAGCCCGCCCACGGCGAACGCGGCGACCAGCACTGCCACCAGCACGACCTGGAGGCTGAGCGCGGGGCCCGACCGGTCGGTCGCGGCGACCGTCACGGTCTGGGTGAGCGCCGAGGCCACCCCCGAGGCGAACCCGGACGCCGTGGCGTGCCGCAGCCCCGGCCGGGCCCCCGGCCGCGACAGCAGACCGATCAGCGTGGCCGTGACTCCCGCGACGGCCACTGCCTCGGTCAGGCTCAGCACCTGCCGGGGAGCGGATCCGGACGCGGCGACCAGCAGGGCGGCGAGTCCGGTGAGCGTCAGCGCGGTGCCCCGCCACTCGGCCGTACTGACCTTGCGCCCGGCGGCCCGCGCCCCCAGCGGCACCGCGGCGACCAGGGTGAGCGCGCCGAGCGGCTGTACGACGGTGAGCGGACCGTACTTGAGGGCGACGACGTGCAGCAGGGCCGCGGAGGCGTTGAGCCCGACCGACGCCCACCAGGCGCCGGTGCCCAGCAGCCGCAGTACGCCGGAGTCGGAGTTGCGGGCGGCCAGCCGCTCCTGGGCCACGGCCGCGGCCGCGTAGGCGACGGCGGAGACCAGGGACAGGGCGACGGCGACGAGGGTGGCGGTCATCGGCCGGCCCCCACGAGAACCTTCTCGTCGGCCGGCGCGAGCCGCTCGCCGCCGCGTCCGGCCGTGCTGACGGTGCGCTGCGGGCGATGTATCAGTGCCAGCGCGGCGCCGAGCATGGCGGTCGCCACGATCGCGTCGAGCCAGTAGTGGTTCGCCGTCCCGACGATCACCAGCAGGGTGACCAGCGGGTGCAGCAGCCACAGCCAGCGCCAGTGGGACCTGGTCGCCACGATCAGACCGATCGCGACCATCAGGGCCCAGCCGAAGTGCAGGGACGGCATCGCCGCGAACTGGTTGGAGAGATGGTCCGAGGAGGGCGGGCCGTACACCGATGGCCCGTACACGTGCGCGGTGTCCACGAGATGCGTGGCGGCCAGCATCCGCGGCGGGGCCAGCGGATAGACGAACGGCAGCACCAGGGCGGCCGAGGTGAGTACGGCGAGGACCCGGCGGGCCCAGACGTAGTGCGCGGGGCGCCGCAGGTAGAGCCAGATCAGGAAGCCCGCGGTGATCGGGAAGTGGACGGTCGCGTAATAGGTGTTGGCGATCTGCGCGAGATCGCCGCCGTGCAGCAGGAGGGACTGCACCGCGCCCTCGCCGGGCAGGTGCACGGCCCGTTCGAGGTCCCACACGTGGCGTGCGTTGTGGAAGGCCTCGCCGGTGTGGCCCGTCGCGAGTTGCCGACCGAGCTTGTAGACGAGGAAGAGCCCCGCGACGAGCAGCAGCTCGCGCACGAGCGGCGGCCGTGCCGCGTCGGCTCCCTCCGCATCCGGAGGCTTGGTGCGTCCGTTCATCCCCCGGCCCCTTTGCTGACCGTCGTACCTGTTCTGTTGCTTGGTGAGACTCCGGCCCTGGCCGGAACTCATCGATACGCGCCCGTCCCGAAACGAATGCGTTCCGATACGAGAGTGTACCGATACGTCGGCGTTCCGGTACAGTGGCGTATCGATAGGTACGACACACTGGAAGCCGGGAATAATCCCGGAGCCGCGAAAGACCGCAGAAAACGCGAGAAAGACCACACCAGAGGGAGAAACGCGCATGACGTCGCAGGCCGCGGACGGACCGGACCCGGTCATCGCCTCGCGCCGCTCCAAGATCACGCCGGAGCGTGAGAAGGAGTTCTTCGACGCCGTGCTCGAACAGATCCGTGAGTGCGGGTACGACGCCGTGACCATGGAGGGCGTTGCCGCGAGCACCCGCTGCAGCAAGTCGACGCTGTATCGCCAGTGGAAGACGAAGCCGCAGTTCGTGGCGGCCGCGCTGCGCTCGGCCCGGCAGGTCAGGTTCGGCGGCATAGACAGCGGGTCACTGGCCGAGGACCTGCGGCAGGCCGCCCGGATCGCCGCCCAGTGGGGACGCAAGGACACCAGGCTCCACCAGGCGCTGGGCCACGCCATCACCCAGGACCCCGAGCTGCAGCGGGCCCTGCGCGAGGCACTGGTCGAGCCGGAGATCTGCGCGCTGCAGGAGATCCTCCAGCGGGGCGTGGAGCGGGGCGAGATCGCCGCCGACCATCCGGCGCTGCCGTACGTCCCGGCACAGATGTTCGGCGTGATGCGGGCCAGGCCCGTCCTGGAGGGGGAGTACGCCGACCCCGACTATCTGGTCCGCTTCGTGGAGGCCGCCGTGCTGCCGGCACTCGGCCTCTCCTGAGACTCGGGCCGCCGTCCACGGGATGACTGGACGGTGACCCGACCGCGCCGCACCGTGGGGACGGGGGCGGCGCGCACCCCCCGGCCGGGTGGGGCTCCCCTTTGAGCGGAGGGGAGCGCCGCCCGGCCGATTGCTGTCTGAAGCGCCTTCGGGCGGTACGGGATCAGACGTTCTGGCCGTTGCCGCTTCCGGTCGACACCTTGATGCCCTTGGTGATGGTGTCGATGACGGTCTGCTTCTCGGCCACGTCGACACCGAAGCGGACGACGACGATCTGCTGAGGGTTCGCGGGGGAGGGGAACGCGAGCGACTCGACGTAGCCGTCCGAGCCCTTGCTGGTGACCGCCTTCCAGCGGACCAGGTAGCCCTTCTGCCCGGCCACGGTGACCGCCTTGGAGTCGATCACGTCGTGCGACGTGATCGAACCGTAGGTCTGGCCGCCGTAGGACTCCTCGGCGTTGGCCTTGATGTCGGCCTTCGCCACCGCCTCGGCCGAGGCGCCCTTGGTGCCCAGCGCCACCGCCGGCGCCGAGTACGCGCCGCCGTTCGTGCAGGTCTGGGAGGTGTCGCCGGGGCACTTGTAGGAGTGGTCGGACGTGATCTGCGCGCCCACCGAGAGCTGCTGGCCGTACCAGTCGTCCGGGATGGGCAGGCTGATCCCGCTGACCGGGTCGCTCACCGAACCGCTCCTGATCTTCGGCGCCTCGGACTGCCCGGGAGCCGGCGACTCGCTGCCGCCGGAACCCCCGGAACCACCGGAGCCCCCCGATCCGCCGGAGCCGCCGAACGGCCCGCCCTGGCCGCCCTGACCTCCCTGGCCGCCCGAGGAGCCGCCCTGTCCGCCTGGGCCGCCCTGCCCCTGCCGGGAGGCCGTGCCGCCGCCCGAACCGTCGTCGCCTGCCAGGGCGTACACACCCACGCCGATGCACGCGAGGACGACCGCGGCCGCCCCGACGGCGATGCCCATGCGCAGACCGCGGCGCGGCGCGGCCGGTGGCTGGGCGGGGTACGACGGGTACCCGGGGTATGCCGGGTGCACCGACGTGTCCGCCACGGGGGCCGGCTGCGCCGGATCCGCACCGGCCGTCGGCGTCTGCGCCGGGGGACCCCATACGGCGGCCGACCCGGCGGGTCGCGTCCGGTCCGTCCATGCCTTGCCGTCCCACCACCGCTCGGTGGCGGGACCCTCACTTGTCTGCCCGGGGTCGGGATACCACCCGGGAGGAGTCACCTGCGTCATGCCCCTACCGTATGAGGCCATGGTGAAAGCGGGATGAGAGCCCCGTCGCCGGGGCCCACGCCATGGGCGGTGAGCGAGGTCGGCGGTGCCGCCGGGGCTGGGGCGACGGGCGGGTCGGGTCTGCCGTGCGTGCGTTGCGATGAGAGCCCCGGCGGCCGCGTCCTCGCCGTGGGCGGCGCCCCCGCCGCCGCACCCCCCGCACCCCCCGCGCCGTCGCGTCGATCAGCGCGTACGCCGGCTCGTTGCCGAAGGGTGTGCCCTCGGGGGCGGTGAGGTCGGCGGTGCCGCCGGGGTTGAGGGCGACGGGTGGGCCGGGTCTGGCGTGGGTGCGTTCCGTGTCATCCCGCGTTGATCGTGAAGGGGCTTCATTTCACCGGCTTTTGACTGTCCGTTACCTTCTGTCGGGCTGATCACGGGCCCGGCGCGTCGCCCTGCCGTACACGCTGTCACCCATCACGGCAACAGCTGCCCGGACCGGCCACCACTTCCGCGACCGGACGGCTACGCTCGGGATCCGTACGTCGTTCGGGCGACTTGGGGAGGTAGCGGGATGACGGAGGTCCGGCCCGGGGAGGCCGCCTCGGCCTCCCTGTGGGAGCGCGAGGGCGAAGTCGCCGCCGTCGTACAGGCGCTCGACACCCTCTGCGGCGATCGCGCGTCCGGGGGCAGCCTCATGGTGATCCGCGGAGAGGCCGGAATCGGCAAGACCGCGCTGCTGGCCGAGGTCCGCCGGATCGCCGAGCGCCGCGGCTGCACCGTGTGGTCGGCCCGCGGCGGCGAGACCCTCAGGTCCGTCCCCTTCAACGTGGTGCGCCAACTGCTGCAGCCCGCGCTGGTGTCGCTGATGCCGGAGGAGGCCCGCGAGTATCTCGGCGACTGGTACGACATCGCCGGCCCGGCCCTCGGACTGACGGAACCGGGCGAGCGCCAGGCCGACCCGCAGGGCGTGTGCGACGGCCTGGTCGCCGGGGTGCGCCGGCTGGCCCGCCGCGACTGGCCCCTGGTGCTGCTGATCGACGACGCGCACTGGGCCGACCAGGAGACGCTGCGCTGGCTCGCCGCCTTCGCCGGGCGCCTCGACGACCTGTCCGTCCTGCTCGTGGTGGCACGCAGGCCCGGCGAGGTCAGCGGCGACAGCGCCCGCTACCTGGAGGCGGTCGCCGCCTGCGCGGGCGGACCGGACGCCACCCTGAGCGCCCTCACCCCGCAGGCCACCGCCGGCCTCACCCGCGCCACCCTCGGCGCGCACGCCGACGCCCCCTTCTGCCGCGAGGTATGGGCCGTCACCGGCGGAAACCCGTACGAGACCGTGGAGTTGCTCGCCAAGGTCCGCGAGAGCGAACTGGAGCCCACCGAGGGCGCCGCCGCCGAGCTGCGCGCCCTCAACCGCTCGGCCCGCGGCGGCGGTCTCGTCGCCCGCCTGGAGGAACTGGGCATCGACGCAACCCGGTTCGCCTGGGCGGCCGCCATCCTCGGCACCGGCATCTCCGTCGACCTGGTGGCCAAGCTCGCCACCATGTCCGTCGAGGAGGCGCAGCGCTGCGCCGAACTGCTGCAGGGCGCCCGTATCTTGACCGAACCCGACCCGTCCGCCGTCCGGATCGGCGACGGCGACCTGGAGTTCGTGCACCCGCTGATCGCCACCGCCGTCTACAACTCCATCCCGGACGCCCTGCGCACCGCCATGCACGGCATCGCCGCCCAGGTCGTCACGGAATCCGGACTCGGCGCCGCCATGGCCTCCCGGCATCTGCTCCAGGTGCACCCGGACGACGACGAGGAACTGGTCGAGCAGCTGCGCGAGGCCGCCCGCGAACACCTCGCCGTCGGCGCGCCCGACGCGGCCCGTCGCTGCCTGGAGCGCGCCCTGCTGGAGCCGCCCGTTCCGGAGTCCCACGCGCGCGTGCTCTTCGAACTCGGCTGCGCCACCCTCCTGGACGCCCCCGCCACCACCATCGAGCACCTGCAGTCCGCGCTCGCCATGCCCGGCCTCGACAGCGACGAACGCGTCGACGCCGTCGTCCGCCTCTCCCAGGCCCTCCTCCACAACGACCAGCTGGGGGAGGCCGTCCGCACCGTCGAGGCGGAGGCCGCCCGGCACGAGGACGGTCCCGCGAAGCTGCGACTGCAGGCCGTGCAGTACATGTGGGAGGGCATCCACTCCGGTGAGTCCAACACACCGGGACGCTCCGAGCGCCTCGCCGCCCTCGCCCGCACCTGCACCGGCCGCGACAACTCCGAACGCGCACTCCTCATGCTGCGCGGCTTCGACGCACTGCTCCAGGGGGAGAACGCCGAGGAGGTCATCGAGGCGTGCGACCGCGCCCTCGTCAACGGCCGCCTCGCGCCGGGCCTGGGCTGGACCAACACCGAGTGGGGCATCGAACTGCTGCTGATGCTCTCCAACTCCTACGCCTACACCGACCGCCTCGACCGCGCCGAGAGCCTCTACAACGAGGCCCTGCGCACCTACGAGACGGCCGGCTGGAGCGGCGGCCACCTCTCCCTGGCCCACGCCCACATCGGCCTCGTGCACCGCAGGCGCGGCCGCCTCAGGGAGGCGGAGGCGTCCCTGCGCGCGGCGCTGAGCCTGGCCGAGGGCGTCGGCCGCGGACTGCCCCTGCACTGGTGCGCCACCAGCAACCTCGTCGACGTCCTGCTCACCCGGGGCCACGTCGACGAGGCCTGGGACATCGCCGAGCAGCACGGCTTCGCGCCGCCCTACCCGTCGCCCATGGTGATGCACGACCCGCGCTCCGTGCGCGGCCGGTTGCTGCTCGCGGTGGGCCGCACCGCGGACGGCATCAACGAACTGGAGGAGGCCGAGAAGGACGCGGCCGTACGCGGCCACCACAACCCGGTGGTCCTCCCCTGGGCGTTCAACCTCGCCAGGGCCCTTGCCACCGAGGACCCCGCCAGGGCCGCCCAACTGGCCGCGGACGCCCGGCAGCAGGCCGAGCGCTTCGGCACCGACACGGCCATCGGCGAGGCACTCAGGTGCGAGGCGGCCCTGGAGACGGGACAGCGCGCCGTCCGGCTGGCCGCCCAGGCCGTCGCCTACCTGGAGGCCTCGCCCTGCCAGTACGAACACGCGGCGGCCCGGGTCGAGTACGGGATCGCTGCACGCTCGGTCTCGGAGCTCAACCGGGGGTTGGCGCTCGCGCGTTCTTGCGGGGCGGATGGGTTGGCGGAGCAGGCGCAGCAGGTGCTGGAGTTGGAGCGGGGGTTGCGCTGAAGGGCTCGGGCCATTTGGGGTGGGTTGGCGTCTGCGGGTCGATTGTGGTTGATCGCGCAGTTCCCCGCGCCCCCAAAAAGACCAACCCCCTGCTAAAGAGCGAGGAGTTGGTCCGTCACCGCCGATAGGCGCTTCTGTACCTGGCGGTCGTACGTGGCCTCGTGGGCGCGTGCTCGGGCCGTGCCGTCGAAGTAGCCGCCTGTGCCCAAGTCCTCGGTAGCGAGGGCCAGTACGGCCCGTGCACCGTCGGCCACCGTGTTCCAGGGGGTGACGCCGCTCTCGCGGACCATGGCCGTGTCCATGAAGGTGGCGGGGTGCAGGACGTTGACCGACACCCCGGTGCCGGTCAACTCCTCGGCCAGGGCGAAGGTGTGGGCGGCCAGGGCGAACTTCGCGCGGCAGTACGCCGCGAATCCGTCGTAGCCGCGCCGGAACTCGATGTCGTCGAAGTCGAGCGGGTCCTGGCCGCCCGAGCCGACATTGACGATCCGGGCCGGTGCGCTCGCGCGCAGCACCGGCAGCAGGGCGCGGGTGAGCACGACCGGCGCCAGGTAGTTCACCGCGAGCCGCAGTTCGTGCCCGTCGGCGCTCAACTCGCGTCCCGAGCCGGGCGCACCCGCTCCCACGCCCGCGTTGTTGATCAGCACGTCCAGACCGGGATGCGCACCGGCGACCCGCGCGGCCAGCTCGCGCACCTGTGTCAACGAGGCCAGATCTGCGACGTAGCCTTCCGCGTCCCCCTCCGCGCGCAGCTCCGCGACCAGCTGCTCGGTGCGGCCGGGATCACGGCCGTGCGCGAGGACGACATGGCCGGAGCGGACCAGCTCGAAGGCGACGTAGCGGCCGAGGCCCGAGGTGGCGCCGGTGATCAGAATGGTGGACATGCCTCCACCGTAGGCACGCGGCGAAGGCATGTGCGAGATGCTGCTGAGGCTACGACCACCAGGGTCACCCTCAGCTCCCGTCCTCCTCCTCCGCGAGGACCCGCTGGGCCACCGCGAACGCCGAGTTCGCCGCCGGAACCCCGCAGTACACGGCCGTCTGCAGGAGTACGGCACCGATCTCGTCCGGCGTCAGGCCGTTGTGCCGGGCCGCCCGCACATGCATGGCCAGCTCGTCGTAGTGGCCGTGCGCGACCAGCGCCGTCAGCGTGATCATGCTGCGTTCGCGGCGCGTGAGCGTCGGGTCGGTCCAGATCTCGCCCCAGGCGTAGCGCGAGATGAAGTCCTGGAAGCGGGCGGTGAACGGCGTCTGGCGGGCCTGCGCCCGGTCCACGTGCGGGTCGCCCAGCACCTCACGCCGCACCTCCATGCCCCGCTTGGCGCCCCCGCCGAGGTGAGCGCGCAGCGCGGTCAGCACGGCCTCGGGGCGCTCGGCCGGAGCCAGATGCGCGGCACCCGGCAGCTCGACGAGCGTGGAGCCGGCGACGGCGTCCGCGATCTCCCGCAGATGCGGCGGCGGGGTCGCCCTGTCCTGGCGGCCGGCGATCAGCAGCGTCGGCACGGAGATCTCCGCGAGCCTGCCCCGCAGGTCGAAGGCGGCCAGCGCGTCGCAGCAGGCGGCGTACGCCTCCGGATCGGCCTCGGCCTGGTCACGCACCAGCCGCGGGACGGTGAAGCCGGGCGTGAACCAGCGCGCGTCGGCGCTCTCCACCAGTGAGGCAAGGCCCTCCCGCCGCACCAGCGCGGCCCGTTCCTCCCACGGCTTCGCGCCGTCGAAGTGCGCCGACGAACAGATCACGGCCAGCGACGACACCCGCTCCGGGTGGTGCACCCCGAGATGCAGCCCGACGGCTCCGCCGAGCGAGACACCGGCGTACGCGAACCGCTCGATGCCGAGCGAGTCGGCGAGCGCGAGCACATGGGCGGCCAGGTCGGCGACGGTGGCGCCGGGACCGATCAGACCGGGCGCCGAACCACCGTGCCCCGGCAGGTCCCAGCGCACCACGCGGTGGCCGACGGACAGCTCGGGCGCCACGTGGTCCCACAGGGCGTACGACGTGCCGAGGGAGGGGCCCAGCAGCAGCGGGGGAGCCGAAACGGGCCCTTCGGCGCGGTGGTTGAGGAGTTGCTCGGTCAACGTCGCTCCAGTGCACGGTCGGTGAGGGTTCCGGCGGAGCCGGTGTAGCGGGCGGGATCGGTCAGATCGTCGAGGTCGAGATCGAGGTTGGTGGCCTTCAACTCGGGTTGCTCTGCCAGGAGTTCACGCAGGGAGCATCCTTCGGCGTAGGTGCGTCCGGCCAGCTCGCTCAGCAGCTCCTTGGCGCGGGCGCGGCCCAGCACCGGGGCCAGCTCGGCGGACAACCGCTCGGCGACCACCAACCCGTGGGTGAGGCCGAGGTGTTCGCGCATCGTGTCCGCGTTCACCCGCAGCCCCTCGGCCAGTTCGGCGGCGTCCCGGGCCGCCCCGCCGACCAGGCGCAGCAGATCCCGCAACGGCTCCCACTCGGCGTGCCAGGCCCCGGCCGGCCGCTCCTCCTCGGCGGCCAGCGAGCCGTACAGCGTGGCCGCGAGCTGCGGAGCCCGCCGGGCCGCCGCCGCGATCAGCGTGGACCGCACGGGGTTCGCCTTGTGCGGCATGGCCGACGAGCCGCCGCCGCTGCCCTCGGTGACCTCGGCGATCTCGGTGCGGCCCAGCACCAGCACATCCACGGCCACCTTGCCCAGCGCCCCGGCCGCGAACGCCAGACAGCCGGCCAGGTCGGCGATCGGGGTACGCAGGGTGTGCCAGGGCAGGAGCGGGCCCCGCAGGCCGAGTTCACGCGCGAAGGCCGCCGTGAGGGCCCGCGGGTCCTGGGCACCGTACGCACTGAAGGCGGCCAAGGTCCCGGCCGCGCCTCCGAGTTGGGCCGGCAGACCGTCCCGTACGGCCCTGGCCCGGTCCCGGGCGTCGAGCACGAGCGACCGCCAGCCGGCCGCCTTCAGCCCGAACGTCGTCGGTACGGCGTGCTGGGTGAGCGTACGCCCCGGCATGGCGGTGTCGCGGTGCTCGGCGGCCAGCCGCGCGAGCGCCCGTTCCGTGCGGTCGAGGTCGGTGAGGATCAGGTCCAGGGCGCGGACGGCGACCAGCATCGTCGCCGTGTCCATGATGTCCTGGCTGGTCGCGCCCCGGTGGACGTAGGGCCCGTGCTCCTCGCCGACCGCCTTCGTCAGATCGGCGACCAGGGGGATCACCGGATTGCCGCCCGCCCGCGCACGCTCCGCGAGGGACCGCACGTCGAAGCGCCCGGCGTCGGCCGCCGCGGTCACCGCTGCCGCGGCCTCGGCCGGGGCGAGATCCAGGGCGGCCTGCGCGCGGGTGAGCGCGGCCTCCGCGTCGAGGAGCGCCTGCAGATACGCCGTGTCGGCGGTGGCCGACGCGGTGGGGGAGCCTGCCCACCCGGGGGCGAGCAGGCCGGGGTCGTCGGACCTGGCAGAAGCACGGGCAGATGTCACTGGAACTCCAGGAAGACCGTTTCGCCTTCGCCCTGAAGGCGGATGTCGAAACGGTAGGTGCCCTGGCCGTCGTCCCTGGCGATCAGCGTGTCGCGTCGCGACGCGTCCACCCGGGACAGCAGCGGGTCGGCGGCGAGGGACGCGTCGTCGCCCGGCAGATAGATCCGCGTGAACAGATGGACCAGCAGACCGCGCGCGAAGACGCACACGCTGATGTACGGCGCACTCCGACCGCGGGCGCCGGGCCGCAGTGTGCGGGCGTACCAGTGGCCGTTGGCGTCCGTCTGGATGCGTCCCCAGCCGGTGAACTCCACGCCGTTGCGGCCCACATAGCCACCGGTGGCCGGGTCCCGCCGGATCGATCCGTCGGCGGTCGGCACGTTGCCCTCGGGGTCGGCGCCCCACAGCTCCACGAGGGCGTCCGGCAGCGGATTGCCCTCGCCGTCGTACACGTATCCCTGGACCGTGATCGTGTCCGGGTGTCCGACCGGGGCGATGTCACCGCCCCCGGGGAACGGCAGGGCGTAGCCGTAGAAGGGGCCCACCGTGTGCGAGGGAGTGGGCAGGACCGTCTCGGGCCTGCTCGTGTCGATCTTCGTCATGGCGGATCAGCGCCCTTCCTCGAGCCAGGTGGCGTTCGGGCCGTCCAGCACGATGTCCCAGTGGTAGCCCATCGAGAACTCCGGTACGGACAGGTCGTGGTCGTAGGTCGCGACCAGCCGCTGCCGAGCGGAGTCGTCGGTGACGGACTGGATGATCGGGTCGTAGGGGAACAGCGGATCGGCGGGGAAGTACATCTGCGTCACGAGCCGTTGGGCGAACGCCGAGCCGAACACCGAGAAGTGGATGTGCGCCGGGCGCCAGGCGTTGAGGTGGTTGCGCCAGGGGTAGGGGCCGGGCTGGATGGTGGTGAAGCGGTAACCGCCGTCGGCGTCGGTGATCGTACGGCCGACTCCGGTGAAGTTCGGGTCGAGCGGGGCATCGTGCTGCTCGCGCTGATGGGCGTACCGGCCCGCCGAGTTGGCCTGCCAGATCTCGATGAGCTGACCGCGCACCGGACGGCCGTCCCGGTCCAGCAGCCGCCCGGAGACCGTGATGCGCTCGCCGATCGGCTCGCCCCGGTGGTGCCGGGTGAGGTCGTTGTCGATCTCGGTGATGTCGCGTTCCCCGAAGGCGGGGGAGTGCAGCTCCACCAGTTCCGGGTCCTTGCTCACGTCGATGGCGATGGGCGGCTGTTGGGGGTGACGGAGGATCGAGGAGCGGTACGGGGCGTAGTCGCGGCGCGGGTGGTGTTCCACGGGGGCGCCGTCGGCGACCCGCTTCTCGTACGCGGCGTGCTCGGCCGCGATCTCCTGATCGATGTCGTGTTGCGTGAGAGTCATGGGGTTTTCCTCGGAGTTCCCGGGTGTCCTTGGCGTTCCGCCGGCTGCCTTCAACGCTGCGCGTTCAGCGTTCAGCGTTCGAGGATGAGGGCCAGGCCCTGTCCGACGCCGATGCAGAGGGTGGCGACGCCGGTGCCGGAGCCGCGGGCGGCGAGCTGGTGGGCGACGGTGCCCGCGAGCCGGGCACCGGAGGCACCCAGCGGATGCCCCAGCGCGATCGCGCCGCCCTGCGGGTTCAGGATCGCCGGATCGAACTCCGGCCACTCCGCGACACAGCCCAACACCTGCGCCGCGAACGCCTCGTTCAGCTCCAGGACGTCCAGGTCGGCGAAGGTCTTGCCGGCCTTGGCCAGGGCGCGGTTCACGGCCTCGACCGGGGCCAGGCCGAAGTAGTGCGGGTCGACGGCGTGCACGCCGGTCGCGGAGATACGGGCGAGCGGCTCGCGGCCGACCGCCTTCAGTCCCTCCTCGTCGACCAGGAGCAGGGCGGCCGCGCCGTCATTCAAGGGGGAGGCGTTCCCGGCCGTGACCGTGCCGTTCTCCTTGCGGAAGGACGGCTTGAGCTTGGCCATCGCGGCGAGCGAGGCGTCCGGGCGTACGCACTCGTCGGCGGCGAAGTCCACCGGATCGCCCTTGCGCTGCGGGACGGCGACCGGCGCCAACTCGGCGTCGAACAGGCCCTGTTCGCGAGCCGCGGTGGCCTTCTGGTGGGAGGCGAGGGCGAACTCGTCCTGCTGCT
>NZ_JAFJSY010000050.1 GCF_019857225.1 Streptomyces plumbidurans | reverse complement strand
AACCCGGGAGTGTCGTCGTCGTGCAGTTCGATGCCGCGGACCCACTTGGCGGACTTCCACAGATAAAGATGCGGGACCAGCAGCCGGACCGGGCCTCCGTGCTCAGGGGTGAGGTCCTCGCCGTCGTACCCGTAGACGATCCACGCCTTGCCGTCGAGGAGGTCCTCGAGGGGCAGGTTCGTCGTGTATCCGCCGTGGGAGGAGACGAGGACGTACTCCGCCGCGGTCTCCACGTCCGCGAGCAGGACGTCCAGGGAGACCCCTTGCCAGCGCGTGCCGAACTTGGACCATTTGGTGACGCAATGGAGGTCCACGGTCGGGCTGTCCGACGGCAGCGCCGTCAGAGCGGACCAGTCCCAGACATGGCGCTTCCCGACTTCGGTGGTGACGGACAGCTTCCAGGTGTCGCGGGGCACGCGGGGCGTGGGGCCTGCCGACAGCACGGGGAAGCCGGTGGTCTCGTACTGGCCCGGCGGGAGCTTTGTGCCGGGGGCAGCTCTGCGCCCGTGGAAACCGCGAGAGATGATCGTCATTTCTGGGCGTCCTTACCGGTCGGACGGGAGGCGAACGGTCGGGCGGGAGGCGGTGCGGGGGCCGCGTCGGCCTGACGAGGTGGCTTCGCGCAGCTCCTGCGCGTCCACGATGCTCTTGTGAAGGGCGTTCGAGCCGGTACGGAGATCGCCGACCGGCGTTTCCGGTGCAGTGCCGCGGGCGTTCGAGGCATGGCCGACCTGTCGCTGCCGGACACTGAGCCGTCTCTCGACGGCCTCGCGCACGCCCGGACAGCTCCTCCGCATGCTAGTCGCCGACCAGGGTCCTCGCAGCAACAGGCGTCGGGCACCCCTGACCGCTCGTACTCGCCAGGGCCGTCAAGGACGGCGGCACTGCTGTCACTCGGTGTCGCGCTCGGGGACGACGTGCACGGCCGCCTCCTCCGCCGACGCCGCACCACCGTCGACACCGGCGTCCCAGGCCGTGTTGTCGTCGAAATCCACGTCGCCGTCCACGTCCTGGCCGACCAGGCGGCCCGCGCGCTCGTCGCCGACCTGGTCGTCGAGGAGTTCCCCGTCGGTGTCGACGGAGTCGCCCAGTCCGTCGCCTTGATCCTCCGCTCGCGAGTCGGGGACCTCGCGCCCCAGCCGGTGGGCCAAGTCCTCGTGGGAGGCCCCTTCGCGTGCGGTCAGGCCCCACTCGGACACGCCGACGGGCCTTTCGGGAGGCGAGTACCCCTCGTCGAGGATGTCCTCGCCGAACTCGTCCTCGTCGTACTCCTCCTCGGGGCTCAAGGGGTTGAAATCCGCCGGATCGCTCGCGGCCGAAGCATCATCTGCTGCCGTCATCAGCGTCTCCCATGCCGTCTCGTCCTCTCATTCTCCCGCGCGACCCTGCCGCGGTGGCTCGAATCCCCTCATCCGAACGTCCCGGCATGGACGCGGCATCTACGCGGCGTCGCCGACGGCGTTTCAGGACGGTGAACCCGTCGGCCCCACGGCGGGCCATGGGCTCCGTATGGGCACTACCGACCGCGTACATCTATGCACCATCTACAGCGTGTCCGCAGACGTCGCCTCACTATTGGATATGCGCCCCTGCACACGTCGCGGGTGTTGAATGGGAAGCCGAACCGACAGCCGGAGGTCACCTACATGGCCAAGCCCGAACAGCACCACGTGACCGTCGACGGAAGGCGCATCCGCACCAACCGGCTCGTCCTACGACCGTGGTCGCTGCAGGACGCGGCCGCAGCTCTCGCCGTGTACGGCCAGGGCGAGGTTGCCCGGTGGTTGGCGCCCGCGATGGAGGCCGTGGCCGACGAATCCGCGATGACGGCGGTCCTCAAGCAGTGGATCGACCAGTGCTCCACTCTGGAGGCGCCGGCGGGCCGCTGGGCCGTCGAGCTGGCGGACAGCGGCGAACTGATCGGCGGAGCCGCCGTACTGCCCCTGCCGCCGGACGGCATCGACCTGGAGATCGGCTGGCAGCTGGCGCCTGCGCACTGGGGCCAGGGGCTGGCCGCGGAAGCCGGCCATGCAGTCGCCCACTACACGTTCACCCAAGGCGTCGACGAGGTGTTCGCCGTCGTACGCCCCCGCAACGCGAGGGGTACGGCGACCGCGCGGCGCGTAGGCATGGAGTGGGTCGGGGAGACGCAGAAGTACTACGGCCTCACCCTGCAGGTCTATCGGCTGCGCAAAGGCGACCTCGACCTGCCGACCATCCCGACCTGACCCTCGTCCGGCACGGCTGTCCGGCACGGCTGTCCGGCACGGCCGCTCCTCGCGACCAAGTGCACTGGGCAATGGGCAATGGGCGCTCAAGTCTGTGCGGTATGACGTCGCGCCACGAACATCAACTCCCTGCCCGGCCGGTCCGGCGCGTCGCGTACGTCCTCGACGGCGAACCCGTGCTCGTGCAAGTCCCGCTCGATTTCCGCACGTTCACGGAAGCGCAGGGTCGATTCAGAGATCAGTACCTCTCCGTCCGCAGCGAACACATGCGTGTCCCGGAAACTCACCAGCGGCAGACTCACGTCCGTCAACTCGGCCCAGGTCTCGACGCGTCCGACGCCCGGTGCGTCCGTCACGCGGTACGTCGACTCACGCGTCCACCGCGCCCATTCCTCCCACACTCGGTACGCCGGATCGCGCGTCTCGAAGACCAGCCGACCGCCCGGCCGCAGCGCCTCGTGGGCGCCGCGCAGCGTCGTACGCCACGCCTGCGGATCGACGATCGCCTGGGCGACATTCCCGGTCATCGTCACCAGGTCGACCTGCCGGCTCTGCAGAGTTGGCAGGTCGCCGGCATCGCCATCGAGCCAACGCACCCGCTCGCCACCCGGCTTGCCCCGCGCGACGTCGACGGACGCTCGCGCGGGATCGATCCCGGTGACCCTGATCCCACGCTCGGCGAGCAACAGCGCGAACACACCCGTACCGCACCCGATGTCCAACACGGACCGCGCACCGAACTCCCCCGCCATCACGAGATACGCGTCGAGGTCGCTGCGGTCCGCGTCGAGAGCGTCGTAGACGGCGGCGAGGCGCGGGTGTCCGAAAATTGCGTCAACCATGGAGGCGACCCTATGCGGCGGCGCCGAGACCGAATGCTGTGGTGACCTGCTCCGTGAGATCATCCTCGGTCACCGACGTGTCAACCTGAATGGTGCGCAGTCCGAGACACTCAGCTTCCTTTTGAATGCGCATGGTGAACAAATGGTCGCGTTCGGCGATATTGCGGCAGGCCTTTTCTGGATCGCTGGTCTGCCATACGAACCCTTCCCCCGGAATGGCCCGACTCTGGAATGCGGCCTGGCGGAAATCAGGTGTGGGCAGGAGCCAGACCGCGTGCTCGGGGGCGGCAAGGAGAGGTTTCACCAGGTGCGGCAGCAGTCGGAAGCCCTCGACGACGACTTCCGGCTCAGGAGGCAGCCGCAGAAGGTCTTCGACAATCAATCGGAAGCCCTCGCCTCGGAACCAGTGGAATGTCTCCAGCATGATGTCCGGGGATCGGTTCACCCAGCGCTCGTCCATGTCCATGGCCATGAATTTGTGCAGGAACGGGGCCTCCTCGGGTGTGGTCCGCCTCGCGTGATCCCCCATCACGTCGTCGGTTGCGCAGAGGCGCCAACCGTAGCGGTCGGCGAGTCGGCGGGCGATTGTCGATTTGCCTGCCCCGCTCCCGCCACCGATCCAGTACACGTGTCGCAGACGGGACCGAAGCTCTGCGGCATGGGACATCTCTTCAAACCGTCCGGGCTCCATCCCTCTCCCAGGTGTGCGCGGAAAACCGGGTGGTCTGGACGTCGACGGTGCCGTCGCCCTCTTCCACCAGCATGGTCACACGTCCAGATCCGTAACGGGCCGACGTCGGAGTGAAGCTGGATTCGGCGAGGACGACCAGAGTGGGGCAGACAACCTGTGCCCACTCGCGCCGAAAGGAACGCTGGGCGTTCTCTGCAAGCGAGTTGACCATCACATCCCTGTTGAAGCGGGGCCACAATCCGCCGTCACGTTCTTCCAGTCCGGCTGCCCAGCCTTCACCGACCGGTCCTCCTCCGCCGCCGCCGTGGAATGCGACTGCGGCTTCGCGTGAAGGGAACGGTGTCGGCCATGAGTCGAGCCATCTGCCAATGTCGAGGGGGCCGTTCCGGTTTGGACCGCCAGGGCTTGCCTCGACGAGCGCGAGAGCACGGACGACATCGGGATGTGCGGCAGCGGCGAGCATGGCCGTGTGTCCGCCCAGCGACTGGCCTACCAAAACGGGCCGCTGCAATGCCAGTTGATCGACAACGGCGATGACGTCGGTGACGTAGGCGGCTCTAGACACGTCCTTCGGCAGCCGCTCGCTGGCGCCGTGCCCGCGCTGGTCGACGGCGACCACCCGATACCTGGAGCTCAACATCCGTGCCAGCACGTCCCATTCACCCGCGTGACCGGCCAGGCCGTGCAGCAACACGATGGACTGCTGGTGTTTGGACCGGCCCCAGTCCCGGCAGGCAAGACGCACACCGTCTCGCACCACCATGCGTTCGGACCATGTCACTTGGGCCTCCAAACAGTCTTGTGCCGTGGCCGACGTATCCGAGCGTGAACCAGCGCGATGTCACATGCGAGCTCTCAGCACGTCGACTTCGCAGCCCGGCGCGAACGGGTCGAAGCCGTGCTCGACGAGCCAGCGAGTCGCCAGCAGGCTGCGCAGCGACCACCATGCCCGGATCACGTCGAGGTCGACGTCGGTGCCGTAGCCGGCGATGACGTCGCCGAGGTGCTCCTCGTGGCCGAGCGTCAAGATGGCGAGGTCGAACAGGGCATCGCCATGCCCCGCTTCGGACCAGTCGATGATGCCTGTGACCTCATCGTCGTCGTCGACGAACACGTGAGTGATCTGCAGGTCGCCGTGCGTGAACACCGGAGTCCACGGCCGGAACACGGCCTCGGCGATCTGACGGTTGCGAGTCACCAGGTCGGCGGGCAGGGCGCCGTTCGCCACGAGCCACTCGCACTCGACATCGAGTTCCGCCGCCAAGTTGTCGCGACTCTCCCCAGCCCGGCCACGCCTGGGCGGCAGCGGTGCGCCGTGCAACGTTCGGATGGCGGCCCCCGCCGCCGCCCACGCCGCCGGCGACGCGGTCGACGGCTCGCCCAGCACGCCCAGCGCCCTCCCGGGCACCGCGGAAAGTGCGAGCACGGGCGGTTTGCGCCACAGCACCTCCGGCGTCGGCACCGGCGCCAGGGCCATCGCCTCGACCTCCCCATCGATGCGCGCCTGATCGGCGTCCACCTTCAGAAACACGTCGCCGACCCGCAGGGTCGCCCGCTCGGAATGGGCTACGACGACCTTGACCTCATCCATGGGTGATCAGTATCCCGGGGCCGGCCGTCGACGTCGCCGGATTTTTCGAGTGGGCGTATCGGATCGCGTGAGGTGGTCGCTCGCGCGGTTATCGATGGCGATTACATGGGGCAGGTGCATCCGGCTCCTGAGGGAGATCCTCACCGCGCGGAGATCACCGCGGGCATCTTGACTGCCGTGTGGGCGAACTCCGCCGGCCCGGGCGCCGGCGCCTGATCTACACGAACACCCTGAGTGTGCTGCCGGAGGCCACGGGCATGTTCGAGCGCGCCATGGGGGCCGGCCGATACCAGCACCCGTGAGCGGCTGGTGGGACGAGAACTCGGCTCAGAGTTGGAGTAGGAGTTGAAAGGAGGTATCCGCAACGCACGGCTGCTGAGCGAGCTGCCCTAGAGTCGATCGCATGCGGCGACGGACGGGACTGGCGATAGCAGGGGCCATGGCCCTTGCCTGGGGCGAGTGGTTGAACTGGCGCTGGTCTCAAGCCCTCGTGGGGCACAGCAGGGGCGCCGTCGACGCCGTGGTCGTGCTGGGTTTCCGAAACCCCCAAGCGACGGTGAACGTCATCAACCGGTGGCGAGTCCGTGCCAGCATTCGCTCCGCCATTGCTGACGGTGCTTACGGAACGCGCGTGATTTTCAGCGGCGGTACGACCGGAGACGGGGCTACGGAGGCCCAGTTGATGGCTGACTACGCGAAGTCGGTGCTGGAGTTCGACGGCACGGTGCTCTTGGAAGAGCAGAGCACGACGACTTGGGAGAACATCACGAACGTAATCCCACTGCTTGAGGATGTCGACCGCATCAAGATCGCCTCCCAGCCGGCCCACGCACTCAAGGCCCGCGCCTACTTGCGGCGGCAGCGCCCCGACCTTGCTGAAAAGCTTGTGCGCGCCGACGATTACCGCCCTGGCGAGTGGCTGCTCATCAAACCCCTGCTGGCGCTCTACGGGCTTTGGACGCTCCGCGGTCTCAAGGCGGACGAGCGACGGATCCCCCGGTAAGAGGTCCTACCGCGGTCCCCCACCGAGCACAGAGTTCGGCAGGGAACCGCGTCACAAGCAGCAGACGAGCGCGGACGCTCCGGCGAGCGGCATCCTGGTCAGCGCGGATTACCACCCCGGTAGCCCTGGCCTCACTTCAGATGTCGAGTGAAAAACCCGGCCGCGTCCTCCCCCGCGAACTGCGGGACCCCGGTGTGGCCGCCCATATTGGCGTGCAGGGACTTCTCCTTGGAGCCGAAGGCGTCGAACAGGTCCAGGGCCGCCTGTCGGTCGTTTCCCTCGTCGTCCCACTGCAGCAGGACGTGCAGCGGAATGGTGACCCGGCGGGCCTCCTCGAACATGGCGCGCGGCACGAAACTCCCGGCGAACAGACCGGCGGCCGTGATGCGCGGCTCGACCAACGCCAGCCGGATGCCGATGGAGATCACGCCCCCTGAGTAACCAACTGGCCCCCCGATCTCGGGCAGTTCAAGTAGAGCGTCCAGGGCGGCCTGCCATTCCGGGACCGCCCTGTCGACGAGCGGGAGGATGAGGGCGTCGATGAGCTCGTCGCTGATCGGCTCGTCGGCCTGCTTCGCCCGGCGCAGGTCGGCGCGGGCTTGTTCGGCCGCCTCCCACCGGGGCCGTTCGCCACAGCCGGGGAGCTCGATGGTGGCCGTGGCGATCCCGTCCGCCGCGGCGTGCCGGGCCCGCCCCACCAGCCGGGGGTACATCTTGCGCAGCCCGAGCGTGGGGTGGCCGAGCAGGATCAACGGGACCGGTGCGGACGCCGAGGCGGATGCGGGAGTCCACAAAATTCCGGGGATCTCGCCGAGGGTGAATTCGCGCTCTACGACACCGCCGTCGAGACGCCGTTCTGAAGTGAAGTGCATGGTCGTGCCTTTCGGGAGTGCGCTGAACGGCGCTCCCGGACGACGACCTATCGCCCGACCGTGGCTCCAGAGGAGAGCACCCATGTCGATACGTTCACGGGTACCACCTCCTCACTCACTCGCACGGCCACCGGAAACGTAGCAGTGGTCATCACGGTCCGCCAAACGCTTTGTCGCGCCTGCGGAGCGTGCGGCACATCAACCCCGATGGGCTGCATCGCAGCCCGGCCTTCAGTCAGGCCGTCGTGGTCGAACAGCCCGCGAAGACGATCTACATCGGAGGGCAGAACGGCGTCGACGCCGAGGGCAAGGTCGTCGGCCCGACAGTCGGCGAGCAAGCCAAGCAGGCGTTCCGAAACCTCGCGACCATCCTGGAGAGCGAGGGGGCCAGTCTGGCGAACATCGTCCACTGGACCATCGCCGTGGTGGAGGGCCGGACGTTCGAAGAGGGCGTGGCCGCCTTCCAGGAAGTGTGGAACCGGGACGACCCACCGCCAGCCATCACGGTCCATGTCGTAGCCGGCCTGGGCCCCGGCTTCCTCGTCGAGATCGACGCAGTCGCCGTGGTCTGACCGGCTCAACGACAGCCGCTTTCACCTGGATTGCTGAAGCGGCCCTCCCTGCGGCAGCACCCTCCGTGGTGGTTCCGCCAGCACGCACCACGAGTGACCTACACGCCCTTCAGAACTCGGTCGAGCGCAGCCCAACCCACAGGCCCCCAGTGCGGCTTGCCGCCGGGGAGCCCTCGGTCTCCGTTCTGCCCCATGAGTATCAGGAACAGGCTTTTCATCGCGGCCAGTCCGCGGGCACGCCGGATCGCCGCCTCGTCTGCATGGCCGTAGGCGTCGAAGAAGCGTGAGGCCGTGCCCGCCGGCAGCAGGACCCATGCGGCGGCGAGGTCCCACGCCGGATCGCCGGCGAATATATCGCCGAAGTCGACGATGCCGCAGAGCGTTCCGTCCGAGACGACGACGTTCGCGGGATGGAGGTCGCCGTGCACCCAGACCGGCGGGTCCTCCCATGCGTCGGCCGCAACGGCGTCGTCCCAGACGGCCCGGACCCCGGCTGCGTAATCGTCTGGGGCGACGACATCGTCGGGGGCGACGGAGCGCAAGAGGTTCTCGAAGCCGTCTGTGCAGTCCCGGGGATGACCCCCGCGGTCCGTCGCGATCGGTGCATCGGCGGGCGCCTCCACGTGCAGTGCCCGGAGGAAACCCGCCAGCGTGTCGGCCGCGTGGGTGCCGCGGCTGATCGAGCCGTGGTCCAGCGGTTCGCCGGGGACCCATGTCATGACGGTCCAGTGCTTGGGGAAGCGCGCGGACGGTTCACCGAACCGCACCGGCGTCGGCACCGGAAGCGGCAGCCGCGGGGCCAACACCGGGAGCCACCGCCGCTCCTTGAGCTGGAGCTCCGGCGTGGGGTCCATACGTTGCATGCGTACGGCCAACTCGTCCCCGAGACGCCACATTTGATTGCCCCAACCTCCCGCCACCTCACGAATGGCGAGCCCGGCAAGGTCTGGATGCTGATCCTTCAGCAGGTCGCGGACCAGGTCTGCGGTGATCTCGATCTCGGTGTCGATCTCGGTGTCGGTCATGCGAGGTCACGGTACCGAAACGGCGGGCAGAGCGAATTGGCCGCGCCGCGTCGACAACGAGCTTGCAGCCAAGGCCGAGGTGGCAACGGTGACGCCACCATACGACGTCAAGAACTAACCCTGCGCGATGCGATATGCGCGAGCATCGCGTCCAGGGCCACCTCCAACGGACGTACCTCACGCTGAAGTTGGGTCAGCAGAAGGCCGCCCTGGAGCGCGGCGAGGGTGGCGAGAGCGAGGTCTTCGGGGTCGGCGTCGAGTTCGCCGCGGTCGTGCATGGCCTGCAGGCCGGAGCGGATGGCGGCCTCCCAGCGCACGAAGCCGGTGGCGGCTGCGAGCCGGGCCTCCGGGTTCGTCTCGGCCACCTCGCTGCCGAGGGAGCCAATCGGGCAGCCGCCGCGGCACTGCAGGCGCAACTGGTACTCGACCAGGGCGTCCCGCCAGCGCCGTAGACCCTCCATCGTGTCCAGGTCGGCGAACAGCGGCTGCTGCATGTCCAGTACCGACTGGGTCTGGTACTCGATCACCGCCAGTAGCAGTTCCTGCTTGTCGGCGAAGTAGTGGTAGACCTGCGAGCCGCTCACCCCGGCCGCGGCCCGCACGTCTTCGAGGGTCGCCTCCGTCACGCCCCGTTCGTACATGAGCTGCGCGGCCGCCGCGACGATCCTTCGGCGTGTCTGCTCGCCCTTGCGGGTCAGTTTGCGCTCCGGCCGCCGTGCCTCTGTACGGGTTTCCATGCTGGACAGGCTAGCAGATTTTGGATTGGACAACCCATTTTTCAGTGAGCATTGTGGGTCATGCAACCCAGTCCACGGGCTGAATGTCTGGCCCGGGCTGAATCTCTGGAAGGACCGAGCATGGAACTCAGCAACAAGCGCGTCCTCGTCACCGGCGGGACCGGCGGCATCGGCAGCGAGACAGCCCGACTGCTGGCCGCCCAGGGCGCCGAGGTCATCGTCTCCGGCCGCAACACAGGACGCGGCGAGGCGACCGTGCGCTCCATCACGGACGCCGGGGGCCGGGCCCGCTTCGTCGCCGCCGATCTCACCGACCTGGCCTCGCTGCGCCGTCTCGCCGAGACGGCAGGTGACGTGGACGTACTGGTCAACAACGCGGCGATCTTCCCCGGCGCCCCGACCGTCGACCAGGACGTCGACACCTTCGACACCACGCTCGCGGCCAACATCCGCGCACCGTACTTCCTGACCGCGGCACTGGCCCCGGCCATGATCGCCAAGGGTGCCGGCAGCATCGTCAACATCAGCACCATGGCCGCCCGGATCGGTGTGCCCGGGCTTTCCCTCTACAGCGCGACGAAGGCGGCGCTGGAATCGCTGACTCGCACCTGGGCGACCGAGTTCAGCCCTGCCGGAGTCCGCGTCAACACCGTCGCCCCCGGCCCCACCCGCACCGACATGGTGCTCGCCACGGTGGGCGAGGAGGGAGCCGAGCAGTTCGCCAAGACGACCATCCTGGGTCGGCTCGCCACCCCGCGCGAGATCGCGGAGGTGATCCTCTTCTTGGCCACGGACCGCTCCGCCTACCTCACCGGCGCCACCATCGCCGCCGACGCCGGCCGCACCGCAGCGTAGGCCTCCTCCACACCGCCCCGGGAGCCCGGCAGGCCCAACACCCTGCATCCGGGGCGGTGCGGGAGAGCGCCCACGGCGCCCACGGCGCCCACGGCATCCACGGCATCCACGGCATCCACGGCCGCGAACGCAGAACCGTGCGTGTCCTACGTCAGCAACGCCCCGCACCGCCCAGCGCGTGCCGGGCCCGCTCCTCGAACCAGAAGGAAATTTGCTGCTTCGGCGCGGGAGACGGCGACTAGCCTCCGAGCATGAGCCAGGAAACAAGATGCGGGCGCACATGACCCGGTCGCCGCTTTTCTGCGACCTCGCCCTGGCGCAGCGCATCGAACGCGTCGAGGTTCAGCTGATGGCCGCGGCGACGGAGGCCGCCTGCCGGCGCCGAGCGGACAACGGCGGATTCGTGCTGCCGCTGGGCGGTGCCGTGGCCACGTTCGCCGAGGACGGCTCCCCTTTCAACAAGGTCGCCGGACTCGGGTTCGACGGTGTGCCCGACGCGGCCTCGCTCGACGACATCGAGCGGGCCTTCGCCGAGCGCGGTGCCCCGGTGCAGGCGGAGGTGTCGGCGCTGGCCGACCCCGGGATCGGCGCCTTGCTGACGGAGCGCGGATACCGGCTGACCTCGTTCGAGAACGTGCTCGGACTCGCCCTCGACGGTCCGCGCCAAGCGGTGGCTCACCCGGGAATCGAGGTCCGGAAGTGCCGTGACGACGAATTCGACACCTGGCTGGACGTCGTGGCCGAGGGTTTCGCGCATCCCGACGCCCAAGGCGTCCCCGCGCACGAGGACTTCCCACGACACGTGCTGGCGAACGCCGAACGGGACTTCGCCGCGGCCGGAGTGGTGCACTACATCGCCCTGAGCGACGGCACCGCAGCCGGCGGCGGCAGCCTTCGTACAGCGGACGGCGTCGCGCAGCTCACCGGAGCGGCGACCGCCCCCGCGCACCGTCGCCACGGCGTACAGACGGCCCTGCTCGCGACCCGTCTCGCCGACGCCGCGGCCGCCGGCTGCGACATCGCCGTAGTGACCACCCAACCGGGTTCCAGGTCCCAGCAGAACGTGCAACGCCACGGTTTCCACCTGCTGTACACCCGCGCCGTACTGGTGAAGCAACAACACCAGCCAACCCCTCCGGTCCACTGAAGCCCGAGCCCCCGCGCAGCGAATGCCTCCCTCTGCCGTTGACGGCTCATCGCTCGCTGCCTACCGTCCAAGCGCAGTGATGTCGAACAGGGTTCGACATATCGATCGGAAGAAGGTCCCGATGGACGGCATGGAAAGGTCGCGGCGGTCGCTGTCGGCGTTGGGGCTGCCGGAGCGGGACCTCGGGGAGTTGCCCGATTCGGAGAAGCGGTTTCCGGATGGCGCGCAGTACCGGGTGGAGATCCCGTCGGTCGAGGGTCCGGGACCGTTGCAGGCGGTGGTGGGCGAGGCCGAGCGGCACGGGATCCGCATCCATCGGATCAGCCAGGGCAGCGGCATGATGCTCCTGACCGACTCGGAGATCGAGCAGATGGTGGCGCTCGGCCGCGAACACGACCTGGAGATCTGCCTGTTCGTGGGTCCACGCGGCGGTTGGGACATCGGTGTCCAGGCCGCGTCCGCGGCGGGTGGCGGTGCGGCGGCGGTGCTGCGCGGCGCCGACCAGCTGGCGTACGGGGTCGAGGACGTCATCCGGGGCTGCGACCTCGGCGTGCGCAGCGTGCTCGTGGCCGACATCGGCCAGCTGTGGGTCCTCGGCCGCATGCGAGAGGCCGGCGATCTGCCGCCGGACCTGGGCATCAAGGCGTCGGTATCGATGCCTACGGCCAATCCGGCGTCCGCCCGTGTCCTTGAGGACCTCGGGGTCACCACGATCAACCTGCCGATCGATCTCACCCTGGCCCAGATGGCGGCGATCCGGCACGCCGTCGACACGCCGCTCGACGTCTACGTGGAGGGGGCCGACGAATTCGGCGGTGTGGTCCGGTACTACGACATCCCGGCCCTGGTGCGCGTGGCCGCTCCTGTCCATCTCAAGTTCACGGTACGAAACGCGCCATCGCTGTATCCGTCCGGAGCGCACCTTGCCGACGTGGCCGTGGCGACCGCGCGCGAGCGCGTACGGCGTGCGGCGATCGGTCTTTCGGTGCTCCGCCGGCACTATCCGGAGGCGAAAGGCAGCACCTGACCGGTGGCTACGCCGGCGCCGACGCAGGTGGGGCAGGGCTGACGATTCACGTACAGATCTTGACGAAACCGTAGCCGACTGGGGGCCTTGACGGCCTATCAGGCCGGTTCTACTTTCAGCCCCACCAATTATGCCGAACGCCGTTCGAAATACCGGGCAGCGTGGGCCGAGCGGGCCGGAGTGATCATGAAGAAGATCGATCCGCAGGTGGAAGAGGCCGTCGACACGCTCAGCCTGAACGGGCTGGCCAGGCGGCGGCTGTTGAGCGGCGCGGGAATGCTGAGCGCCTCGGCCGCGGCGGCTGCCCTGCTGTCCGCCTGTTCAGCCGACAACAAGAGCGACAACAACAAATCGGGCAACGGCGTCGGCGACTTCCCACAGACGCCGAAGTGGAAGTTCGTGTTCGTCAACCACGTCACGACCAATCCGTTCTTCACTCCGACGCAATACGGCGCGTCGGACGCCTGCGCGCTTCTGGGTGCCTCGTTCCAGTGGACCGGTTCGAAAGATTCGAGCGTTCCGGAAATGGTCAGCGCCATGAGCTCGGCCGTTTCCGCGAAGGCCGACGGCATCGCGCTGGCGGTCGTCGACAAGAACGCCTTCAAGTCGCCCGTCGCCAAAGCCCTGGACGCCGGAATTCCGACCATCTCGTACAACGCGGACGGGGCGAAAGGCGATCCGGGGACGAGTCGGCTCTGTTACGTCGGGCAGGACCTCTACCAGTCCGGGGTCGAACTGGGCCGCCGTATCGCCTCGTTGATGCCTTCCGGCGGAGACGCGGTCGGATTCATCGCCACCCCCGGCGCGCTCAACATCCAGCCGCGCATCGACGGGGCCACCGACGCGATCAAGGCATCCGGCAAGTCGATCAACTTCAAGTCGGTCGCCAGCGGCGCGGAGCTTCCGCAGGAGCTGTCGACCATCGACGCGTACGTCAGCGGACACAAGGACCTCAAGGGCCTGTTCGCGGTCGACGCGGGCTCGACGGAGAGCGTCGGCAAGGTCGTGAAGAAGTACGGCCTGAAGAAGAAGAACGTGGTCGCGGGCGGTTTCGACCTGAACCCGAACACCCTCACCGCGATCAAGGCGGGCGACCTCGACTTCACCATCGACCAACAACCCTATCTGCAGGGCTTCTTGAGCGTGCTCTACCTGTGGATGTACAAGCTGTCCGGTGGGCTGGTGATCCCGAGCGTCACCGACACCGGCCTGCTCTTCGTGACCAAGGACAACGTCAGCCCCTATCTGCAGACCAAGACCCGGTACGAGGGCTCCAGCACGAAGCAGCAGCTGATCAAGCGCTCCGGCCCGATCGCGCACGCATGAGCGAGCGGACCGTGCAGGACGCGATCGACGGGAAGACCACCACGGCCGGCACCCCGCTGGTGAGGCGGCACGGCCCGCTGCGCCTGGTCTACGAGGCGTTCGTGATCCGCCGCGAGGCCACCATCTTCATCGTCGCGGTGGGTCTGCTGCTGTACTTCTGGTCCAACAACTCCGACTTCCTTGCCCGCAACAACCTGGTCAACCTCTCGCAGCAGACGGCCCCTTACGCGATCATCGCGGCGGGCATGGTGCTGCTGCTGGTCAGCGGAGAGATCGATCTGTCGGTGGGCGCAGTCTTCGCGCTGTCGCCGTTCCTGATGCACTACATGATCGACTACTACGGCACGTACCCGATCGTGGCGATCATCGGCTCGATACTGGCCGGCGCCGTCATCGGTCTCGTCAACGGCTTCGTGGTGGTCGTGCTCAAGGTGCCGTCGTTCGTCGCCACGCTCGGCATGCTCTTCCTCATCCTCGGCATCATGCTGACCACGTCGCACGCGTACCCGGCACAGATCCCCGAGGCGGCGCACGGGGTGCGCGGCTGGTTCGGGCAGGCGGACTGGTCGGAACTGATCTGGTGCCTGATCATCGTCGCGTACTTCCACGTCGTGCTCACCCGCTCCCGCTGGGGCCTTTACACGATCGCCACCGGCGGCAACCCGCTCGGCGCGAGCGAGGCCGGCATCAGGACCGGCCGCATCAAATGCGGCAACTTCATGGTCACCAGCGCCCTCGGGGCCTTCGCCGGCATCCTGGAGGCCTTCCGCGTCGACTCGATCGACCCGACCTCCGCGGGTGCGGACGGTGCTTCCCCGATGTTCACCGCCGTCTCCGCCGCGGTCATCGGCGGTACGGCGCTGGCGGGCGGCTCGGGAACGGTCGTCGGGGCGCTGCTCGGCGCGCTCGTCCTGGCGGAGTTGCGCAACGGGTTCAACCTCATCGGCATCAACGCCAACCCGTTCAACATCATCCTCGGTGCGGCGATCATCCTCTCCATGGTGCTCAACGTGTACCTGGCCAGACTGCGAAGGGCAGGCCGCCGATGAGCGACACGACCGGGCAGACACCGACACCGCCGACACCGGCACCACCCACACCGGCTCAGACCCCGGAGCAGACACCGCCACCGGCCCTCGCCGTGGAGCACATGGCCAAGGGCTACGGCGCGGTCACGGCGCTGCGGGACGTGAACCTGCGTCTGAACAAGGGTGAGGTGCTCGCCCTGGTCGGTGACAACGGCGCCGGAAAGTCAACCCTGTTGAAGATCCTCTGCGGTTTTCATCAGCCCGACGCCGGGCGCATCCTCCTGAACGGCGAGGAGGTGACACTCAAGTCGGTCGACCATGCCCGTTCGCTGGGCATCGACGCGGTGTACCAGGACCTGGCGCTGGTCAACGAACTGACGGTCTATCACAACATGTTCCTGAACCGGGAGACGATCCGGCCCACCCGGCTGCTCAACAACCGCGCGATGCGCAAGATCGCCCAGGAGCACCTGGACGAGATGGGTGTGAACATTCCGTCGGTCGACGTCGAGGTCGCCAAGCTGTCCGGTGGTCAGCGCCAAGCCATCGCCGTGGCCCGCTCGGTCTACTCCGAGGCCAAGGTCCTCCTTCTCGACGAGCCCCTGGCCGCGATGGGCGCCAAGGAAGCCGCACTCATCCTCGACCTGGTCAACGACCTCAAGACCCGCGGCGAGGTCTCCGTCATCATCATCGCCCACAACTACGCCCAGGTCTTCGAGGTCTGTGACCGGGTCAACCTGCTTCAGCACGGCGAGATCACCTTCGACAAGTACACATCGGAGACGTCGGTCACCGAGCTGACCGACCTGGTGGTCGAGGAGTACCGGAGGTCGCGAACCAAATAGGTGGTGTTTCTAGCGCCAGGGATCGAGTGCGTGCTTGCCCTGGGTCAGCCCTGCTTCGAGTTGCCGCAGCACCTCGGGTGCATCCGTCAGCGCGTGCACCTGCGGCGTACCGGGGGGATACACGCCTTCGGCGATCAGTGCCTCGATCTCGACGAGCAACGAGTGGTACCAGGACGGTGCTGCCGCTGCCAGCGCTCCGATGTGCAGGCCCTTGACCTGGACCTGGTGGTTGAAGACCAGGTCGTGGGTGCTGAGTTCGGTTTCGCCGGACGCGGCGCCGAAGACGACGACGCGTCCGGTGAAGGGTTTGGCGACGGACAGACTCACCTCGAACGTGGCCTGTCCCACCGACTCCAGGACCACGTCGACGCCGCCGGTCAAAGCCATGATCTCCGCGGCCAGATCGGGGCGGCGACCGTCCAGGACGGCCTCCGCGCCGAGCGCCCTGACGCTGTCGTGCTTGCCCGGCGACGCCGTGGCGATCACGCGCGCGCCGTAGTGACGGGCAAGACGGACAGCGGCCTGCCCCACTCCCCCGGCGGCGGCGTGAACGAGCACCACCTCGCCCCTCTTGATGTCTCCCAGCGGCTTGAGTGCGGCCAAGGCGGTCGCCCAATTCAGCACCATGCCAAGGGCTTCGGCATCGCTCCAGCCGGTAGGGACCGGAAGGACGCCCGCTGCCGGCATCGTCATGTACTGCGCGAACGCACCTGGGCCGACGCCGACGACATGGGTTCCGACGGGCAGTGGGTGTTCGACCTCCGCGCCGACCTCGATGATTTCGCCCGCGGCCTCGAAGCCGGCCGCGTAGGGGGCTTGCGGCCCGCCTCCGTACGTTCCGTATGTCTGCATCACGTCGGCGAAGTTGATGCCGGCGGCGCCCACGCGGATCAGATATTCGCCGGGCGCCGGAGTGGGACGCGATCGATCGGTGGCCAGGGTCAGGTCCTTCGGTCCCCGATGTGAGTGCTGGATCAACGCCCGCATGGTCTGTGCAGCAGTTCCGTGCTCTTCAATGTCCATGCACCGACCGTAGAAACCTCCCACTTACGTCAAGGTCAAGCGGCACGGTCAGAAATCCTGCAGATCTCGGCCTCGGGCTTCCCGCAAGTACGCGTCGAGTGCCGCACGCTGGTCGTTCAGGACGGCGATGCGAGCGGTGAGCCGGTCACGATAGCTCGCCACCTCGCGCAGAAACTCCGAACACACCACGCCTGTACGGTCGTTGGACCCGGCCGCGGTGTGCGGCAGGAGCTCTCTGATCAAGCGGACGGGCAGCCCGGACTCCAGGAGCGAGCGGATGGTGACCACTCTGTCGACGGTCGACTGGCAGTAGTCCCGGAATCCATTGCTGCAACGGCCGGGCACGATCAGGCCTTCATCCTCGTAGTGCCGCAAGGACCTCGCACTCACACCGCTTGCCCGGGACGCCTCACCGATCTTCATGTCCGGCCCCACCTCCGGGCCAGACCGCGCAAGGCACCACCTCGAATCCCCGTCCTGGGAAGACCTTGTCCATGAAGAAGTCGTGCACGTCCGGATCGCCGTCACCGCACCCGTCACGCAGGACCGTCAGGTGGTAGCCGCGATCCGCCGCGTCGTAGCAGGTGGCGGCGACCATCGCGCTGGTCGCCACCCCGGCGATCGCGAGTCCGGTGACGCCGCGAGCGCGGAGTACGAGATCCAGGTCCGTGCCCGCGAACGCGCTGGCACGGCGCTTCAGCACCACCACGTCCTCGTCCGTGACCGGAAGATCGAGCTCGGTACCGGGCGTTCCCTCGTGGAAGTCGTCTCCGGCGTCGAAGAACGAGCGGAACAGCGGGATGCCGGCCGGTAGGTCGGCGCCGTTGCCCCGGAAGCCGAAACGCACGAACACCACCAGGGCCCCCGCCGCACGAGCACGCGGCAGCAGCTCGGTGAGCGGCGGCACGACCTGCTGGGCGAACGGGTAGTTGCGCGTAATGCCTCGCTGAACGTCCCCGATGATCAGAGCAGTGGACACGGACCCAACTCCTTCTCAGGCGTACTCGTTGTCCCACAGCATGCTGCGGATCCACCACCGGCCGTCGGCGTCGCGATCGACCTGGATCGAGTTCACGCCGCGAAAGCTCGGTTCGGCGTCGTCGTCCGGGGAGCGCTTGCCTTCGTACGTGCTCCACACATGGCCGATGTTGCCGAAGAGCCGGACCTCGCTGCTGGTCTCGATCTCGTACAGGTCGGCGGACTCGAGCAACGGCGTGACCGCCGCTATGAACCCGTCCAGCGTCAGCACTTCCAGCTGCGGCCGACCGGGGTCGGAGCGCACGACCCGCATGAGGCGGCAATCGGGGTGCAGCACTTCACGGTCCCTCGCCCAGTCGCGCGGGCCTGCCGGGCCCGAGACGGTCGCGTACATCTCGGCCACCAGGTGGCGGACGCGACCCTCGTCCGTGCTCTCGCGCTCTGCGTGCTGCTCTGTGTCTTGGTACGTCATGCGACCACCGTACCTCAAGACATAACGCTTGTTATGCAAAAGGGTTCGGCGCAGGCCAGAGGGTCAGGCTGCGCAGGCACTGTCGAGGGCGAGGAGACTTTCCGCGGTTTCGGCGATGGTGTCCTCGATGGGGCGCGGTTTACAGCCGAGGAGGCGCTGGGCCTTCCCGGAGGTGGCGTGGAGGTTCTTGCCGAGGAGCTTGCGCGGGGTGCGCAGGTCGGGGTTGATCAAGGAGAGGCTACGGGCCGCCCAGACGGGCATCTCCCTGCCAGGGGCGCAGTCGGCGCGTTCTTCGAGACGTTCACGCCGCGCGGGCCCAACGCCTGGTACCGGTCACCACGAACGCGGTGCCGTCGGGCATGGGGTGAAGGGTGCGGGCCAGGGTGTCGTCCAGGCAGCGCACCAGCATCCGGCCGTAGCGCGGGTCGCCGAGGTCGTCGAGGCGCCGGACCGCCTGCTGGACGACGGGGTGGTCCTTGACGCTGGTGGGGAACTGCATCGTCAGCCTTTCTGCGGGCCGTGGAGGGCAGCCGTCAGTACCACCCCCGCCCTCAGGGCTGGAGGTGCGTCAACAACGCCTGTTCCAGCGGTCGTTACGCGGTGGTGGGTGGCGGTGTGCTGCCGAAGGCGCGTTCGCCGGGGTGCTGGTGCGGGCCGTAGCGGATCACGCGGGTGGGGACCGTGACGCGGCGCGAGGCGGGTGGTTCGGCGTCCCGGTGGCCGAGGCGGTCGATCAGCAGGCGTGCGGCCTGTCGGCCGATCTCGTCGGCGTCGTACGAGACGAGCGTCAGCGGGAGGCCGAGGATGTCGGAGAGGTCGAAGTCGTCGAAGCCCGCGAGCGGAAGGGTGGTCCCCGACTTGTACAGGGCCCGGATCGCTCCTTGGCTGATGCGGTTGTTGGTGCAGAACAGTGCGGTGGGGCCTTCGGGCAGGCCGAGGAGTTCGAGGGCCGCCTGCTCGGCCGTCGCGGTGTCGACGAGGCCCTGCCTGATGAGGGCGTTGTCGGGTTCGACGCCGTTCTCCTCGTGCGCGGCCCAGAACCCGCGCAGGCGTTCCGCGCCGGTGTACAGCGCGGGCGGATTGCCCAGGAAGGCGATGCGGGTGTGGCCTTCCGCCAGGAGGCAGGCGGTGGCCTCGCGGGCTCCGTGGAAGTCCTCGACCAGTACGCAGTCGGTGTCGAGTCCGGCCGGCGGCCGTGCCGCGAGTACGACGGGGACATGACGCATTGCGTCGGCGAGGTGCTGCTGGCGGCTGCCGGCGGGGACGACGATCAGCCCCTCGACCCGGTGGTCGATGAGACCGTTGACGAGACCCGGCTCGCGCTCCGTCTGTTCGCCGGTGTTGCTGAGCAGCATCCGGAAGCCGTGCTCGGTGAGGACTTCCTGGACCCCGAGCGCGAGACGCGAATAGAAGGGGTTGGCAAGGTTGGTGACGACGAGACCGATCATCCCGCTGCCGCCGAGCCGCAGACTGCGCGCGGTCTCGTTGCGGCGGTAGCCGAGACGGTCGACCGCGGCGAAGACCCGCTCGCGGGTGGCCTCGGAGACCCCGGGGTCGTTCTTGAGCACCCGCGAGACCGTCATGGCACTGACCTGCGCGAGCTTCCCGACGTCGTGCATGGTCGGCCCGCCGCCCCGGCGAGCGGTCATGCCCCTTCCCCTTCCTGCGTCTCCGGCGGCGTCCCGGACCTGATCAGCCCTCAAGGCGCCGCCCTCGGTGTGTCCTGCGCCCAGTGGGCGGCTCCGATCAGCGGTGCCTGCGCCGGCTGCCCGGCCGGCAGTACGCGCGCGGTGGTCCCGCCCGTCCGAACCAACCCGGCCGTGAGCGCAGGGTGGATCAAGTCCCACGACTGGGCCATGGAACCACCGATCACCACCGCGGTTGCCTCGAAGCGGTCGATCCACGGGGCCAGGGCCTGGCCGAGGGTTTCGAAAGCGTAGCGGAAAGCCTCAGCAGCGGCCGGGTCGCCCTTCCTCGCCGACTCCGCGATCCGGTGGACGTCGGGCAGCTCCGCATCATCCGCGAGGGCCGCGCTGCGGGCGTAGTGGGCACGAATGGCTCGGCGCGAGACGAGGTCCTCCAACGGCCGGTCGTCCACGGTCAGCCGGTGCACATGACCTCCGGGCGGTACCCGGGTGCCTTCGTGCACGGGCAGCCCGTCGCGCAGGAACGACGAGCCGACGCCCGTGCCCAGCGTCAGGCACACCACGCGGTCGTGGCCCGCGGCGGCCCCGGCGTGATACTCGCCGATGGCGAAGGCGTCGGCGTCGTTGAGGAAGCACAGCCGCTCGGCCCGCTCGGCGAGCCGCCGGCGCAGTCCCACCCCGACGTCGACCCCCGACAGGGACTCGAACTTCCCGACGCCCGCGAAGCGGCCCACCCCGATGTCGTAGTCGAAGGGACCCGGCATGGCCACGCCCCAGCGGCGTCGGTGTTCGGCGGGCAGTTCCAGTGCCGCCAGGGCGATGGCGTCGAGGATGTCGGTGGCCGCGTCGTCGGAGCCCAGGGGCCTGCGCAGCACCGACGACGGTACGGGGCGGCCGGTTGCGGAATCGACGAGGGCGGCGGTGACATGGGTGCCGCCGACGTCGAGCACGGGGATCGGCGCACCGGTCCGCCGGGCGACGGCACTCGTCACGGCTCGACCACCAGGGCCTTGACGAGGTGCACCTCGTCGGTGCCCACCGAGCGGACGCGGTAGGGGCCCGACGCGGCCGGCACGGTGATGGTCTCCGCGAAGGCCAGGAAGTGACGGCCCGCGTCGCGGGTCTCGATGACGGCGCCCTGGCCCGCGGCGACGTTGAGGATGTGGAAGCGCCCGGCGGTGTCGTCGGCGATGTCGGCGTCCGGGGCCACGACCAGGCGGTGCACCGCGTAGAACATCTCCGGCAGGGCGCCGATGACCTCCTCGCGCCAGCCGTCGCCCGCGCGCAGTGTGCGCGGCTGCTGGATCAGGTCCTTCGTCACGTCCTCCCCACGTCGTGCGGTGTCCAGGTTGGCGAAGCCGTGCTCGTAGGGCAAGGGCCGGGAGGCGCCGGTGGCGTCCTTGCGGAGCCAGTCGTAGAAGCGCAGGGAGTACAGGTACGGCGTCGCGCTCACCTCCAGCACCAGGTTGCCCGCTCCGGAGGCGTGCGGGGTGCCCGCGGGGATCATGAACAGCTGGCCCACGGTGGCCGGGTGGGTCTGGACGTGGTCCTCGACGGGCAGCGGGGTGCCCTGGTCGATGGCGTCCTCGACCTGGCGGCGCATGACGTCGAGGTCGGCGTGCTCGGTGAGGCCGAGCAGGACCTGGGCGCCGGGTTCGCTGGCGGTGACGTAGTAGGTCTCGTGCTGGGTGTAGGGCCAGCCGAACACCTCCCGCATGTACCGCTCCTGCGGGTGGCAGTGCAGGGAGAGGTTGCCGCCGCCGATCGTGTCGAGGTAGTCGAACCGGATCGGGAAGGAGGTGCCGAAGGTGCGGTGGACCTCTTCGCCCAGCATGGCCAACGGGTGGAGCACACACAGCAGTTGGAAGGGGATCTCGACCTGCGGCCCGTTCTTTTCGCCGACGAGGACGCCTGCCTCGGGGGCGATCAGTTCGTAGCCGAGGGCGGTGTTGCCGGCCTGTGGGGTGAAGCCCAGTTCGCTCGCCGCCCACTGGCCGCCCCACGGCGTGGAGTTGAAGTAGGGGCGGGTGCGTACGGGTCCGCGGGACAGGTGTTCCAGGGTGCTGCGCAGCGTGGCGCCGTCCAGTGAGGCGGGCGTGGCCGCGTCCTGCATGTCGATCCACCGCTCGACGCGCGTCACGTGCGCGTCCCGGTGCCGGTCGAGCACGGGCCAGTCGGTGTAGAACAACCGCACCAACTCGCCGGGTTGGTCGGGGCGGCCAAGGTTGACGCCGACCGGCAGCTGCCCGTGGGCGACGGCGGCCTCGGCGTACCGCTTCGGCAGGTCCGCGTACCACAGCACGTCCGGGTCGCACAGTGCCGCGCCCGGCCCGAACACCACCACCACGCCGTCGCCCTGGGGCCGCTCGGGCCGAGGGGCGGAGTCGAAGAGGTCCGCGACCTGCGCCTCGGACAAGGGGGTGAAGAAGGGGTCGTCAGCAGGGACGGGTCGAGCGGCGATCCGGTCGGCGGCCGATGGTGCGTAGTGGCGGTGTACGTCCACCGGCTCGACCTCGCGCCCCGCGGCGCGGAGGGCCGACGACAGACCGTCGCCCAGCGCGCTCCAGTCCAGCGCGGCGGGACCGTCGACCGCGAGCACGAGCGGACCGGTGGGCAGCCCCGCGACCGCGGCGGGCCAGCCTGCCGTCACCTGCCCGTCCACGGGCTCGTAGCTGGGGTGGGGGTCGTACGAACGAGACGCGGACGGCACATCTTCTCCTCGCTGGGTTTCACCAAGTGCGTTAACGATAACAACAGCTGGCCGAAGCAGTCCAGCCCTCCGTGCGAGACTTATTTCGGCGGTCTTCACGCCATTGAGCTGCACGTATGACGCTTGGAGACCTCGACGAGAGCTTCAGATGGCGCCGAACCCTTGATGTGAGCGGAGTGTTGTCGTTAACCTCCGGGCAACACGCAGTCGGCGATTCAGGCGTTCTCCCTGGCCTCGCGTGTACTCACTGGCTCACATCCGGCCATGCAGGTGGCCCGTTCGGTGAAGGTGATCAATGACAGCATCGGGCACGCCCCGCCGCGCAGCCGCGCCGCTCGCCCGGCGTCGCTTCCTCGCCGGGATGACCGCGGGCGCGGCCACCCTCGCGGTAGAGGGCTGCGCTCGCGGCGACAGCACGTCCCCGCAGCCGGGGACCACGAGCATCTCCAATGACAACGCCACCTGGGACGAGGGCTACCGCTCGGCCGGACAGGCACTCAAGAAGATCACCGGCTATGCGCTGAGGCCGTTGTCGAACCCGTCGACGACCTCGTACCAGCAGGTCGTGCAGATGACGCTGCAGACCTCGAAGGCCACCGACCTCGTCAAGTGGGCGTCCGGCTACCAGCTCAAGCGCCTGGCGCGCGCCGGCGGTCTCACCGACCTGTCGCCCGTCTGGGACGCGTACGCGGCCAAGGGGTGGGTGCGCGGTGCGACGCGCGAGACGGTGTCGTACCACGGGAAGGTCTACGGCGTTCCGCTGTACGAGTCGTACTACGTGCTGTTCTACAGCAAGCCGGTGTTCAAGAAACTGGGGCTGACCGCCCCGACGACCTGGGCCGAGCTGCTGCACTGCGCCGAGGTGCTCAAGCGGAACAAGATCACGCCGTTCCTCGCCAGCCAGGTCGGCGGCTGGCCCGCCATCGAATGGTTCCAGGAGCTCGTCACCAAGGTCGATCCGCGCTTCTACCAGAAGCTGGTCGCCGGACAGGCCTCCTATCTCGACGCCCCCGCGCGTCGGGCGATGGACATCTGGCACGACTTCATGCGCAAGGGCTGGATGACCTCGCCCGACTTCGATCAGAACCGCGGGCCCGGTGCGGTCAAGGCGGGCAGCGTGGGCATGTTCCTGCACGGCACCTGGCAGTCGCAGGGCATGAGTGCCGTCGGCATGAAACCCGGCGTCGACTACGACGCGTTCATCCTGCCCACCGTGCGGGCCTCCACCCCCAAGAGCGTGATCACGGAGTCCGGTGTCTTCGCCGTTCCCTCCCAGGCCTCCTCGCACTCAGCGGCCATGGCCAACGCCGGGTCCTGGCTCGCCCCGCCCGTGCAGCGGGTGTGGAGCGACTTCTTGCAGGACAGCTCCGCCAATCCCACGGTGCGCTCGGGCAACCCGGTGGTGGCTCAGCTGCAACGGGACATCGCCCGCGAGCACCGGCTCCCGCTGATCAGGTACTGGGAATCCGGCCCACCCAGCCTCATCCAGGGCAACACCGACGACCTGGGCGGCTTCATGGCCGGACAGACGTCGCCGGCCACCACGCTCCGCAGGATGCAGGAGCGCGCACAGGACGAATGGGCGGCTTGGAGGCGTGACGAGGCATGAGCACTTTCTCTACCGAGCGGCAGACGCCCACCACCAGGGGCGGACTCCCGGCAGCACCCTCCGGCGGCGCGCAGCGTCCGCCCGTGCCGCACACCTGGCGCAAGCGGCGTGAACGCCTGACGGCCGGAACGTTCATGGCCCCGGCGGTGCTCCTGGTCGCCGCCTTCCTGCTCGCCCCCTTCGTGTGGACGATCTACCGCAGCTTCTTCAGCGACAGCAGGACCACGCCCTTCAGCTGGTTCGACAACTACTCGCTGTTCGCCTCCGACCCGGCGCTGGCCCGCTCCATCCAGAACACCCTGATGTGGGTGGTGGGCACGGTCGTGCTCCCCTTCGTCCTCGGGCTCGCCATCGCCGTCCTGACCAACGCCACCCGCTGGTCGCGCCTGGCACGGCTGTGCGTCGTGCTTCCCTACGCGCTCTCGGGCTCGGCGGTCGCCGTGGTCTGGAACTTCATGCTCACCACCGACGGCGCCGTCAACCAGGTCCTGACCAACCTGCACCTGGACTCGCTCGCCCAGGGTTGGCTGCTGACCTGGCCCGGCAACACGATCGTGATGATCCTCGCCAACGCGTGGCAGGCGACCGGTGTGGCCGTCATCCTCTTCCTCGTCGGCCTGCAGTCCATCCCGCCGGAGACCGTCGAGGCCGGCGCCCTGGACGGCGCGGGGAGCTGGCAGCAGTTCCGCCACATCATCCTGCCCCAGCTCAGGCCCGTGTCGATCATCGTGATCGGCATGAGCCTCGTCAACGGCCTCAAGTCGTTCGACCTGATCTGGGTGCTCACCCAAGGAGGGCCGGGACGGGCCACCGAGACCCTCGCGGTGTCCATGTACAACGAGACCTTCCTGGAACTGCGGCCCGGCGCGGGAGCGGCGATCGCGGTCGTCCTCACCGTGATCGTGCTGGCGGCTTCCTGGCTCTACCTGCGCCGTCAGCTCGACGTGAAAGGCGAGTGACCCATGTCCGTAAGCCGAGTCCTGCGCAACGGCACCGTCGTGCTGCTCGCCCTGCTGTGGCTGGTCCCGACCTGGCTCCTGGTGGTCAACGCCCTTGTGCCGTCCGGGAGTTACACCGGCAGTCCGCACTGGCTGCCCTCCAGCTTCGGGCTGTTCGACAACATGCACCAGGCCTGGGACAAGGCCCAGCTCGGGCCCGCGATGGGCAACAGCCTCCTCTACGCCGTCGTCAGCGCGCTGGCCGCCGTCGTGCTGGCCTCGGGTGCCGCGTTCGCCACCATCGTCATGCAGGTGAAGCGCCAGGCGCTGTGGTTCTGGCTGATCTACTCAGGCACGCTGCTGCCCCTGCAGGTCTTCATCCGGCCGCTGTTCCTGTCGTACGCGAAGTCGTCCCTGTACGACACCCAGATCGGGCTCGTGCTGATCTACACGGCCATCGCGGTTCCATTCGCGTTCTTCGTCATGCGCAACTACGCCCTCACGCTGCCGCGGGAGGTCGTGGAGGCCGCGCGCATGGACGGTGCTTCCTGGTGGCGGCTGTTCTGGCAGATCCATGTGCCGCTGTCCCGGTCCGCCATGATCGCCGTGTTCGTCTTCCAGTTCGTCGCCGTCTGGAACGACCTCATGTTCGGCATCACGCTCACCACGAGCCGCAACATCCGGCCCGTCATGGCCGCGCTCGCCGATCTGCAGGGCAACTACACCAACGTCGGGCCGCCGGTCGTGCTCGCCGGCGCCCTGCTGGTCTCGCTGCCGACCCTGGTGCTGTTCTTCTCCGCCCAGCGCTTCTTCATCAGCAGCCTGAAGATCCACCGCTGATCCGTGCACGCCTCCTCCTCGCCACGAAGGGCAACCATGCTGAGATCGCTGCTTCGTCGTACGACCGTGACCGCCGCCTGTGCGGGCCTGCTCTGGACTGCCGTCCCCGCCCACGCCCAGCCCACGCACCCCGCGCGCCCCCACCCCGTCTCCCCCACCGCGTGGGCCGACCGCGCCACCGACGCGTACAACGCCCTGCAGGCCCACCTCTACCAGGGCCAGGATCAGCACGGCCTGTACCTGGAGCGCACCCCCCGGCAGTCGACGGACCCCGAGCACTCCTACCTGTGGCCGATGCGCGAGGCCGCCGCGGCAACGGTGGACATGCAGGCACTTCCGCGCAGCGGCCCCACCTACCGCACGGACGCGGCCGAGCGCTTCGACACCATCGAGCTGTACTTCACCCCCGGCGCCCGGCCCGGCTACGAGTCCTACCTGCCCGCTCCCCTGGGCTCGGGCGGCGACATCTACTACGACGACAACGCCGTGGTCGGACTGAGCGAACTCGACCAGTACGAAAGCACCGGCGCCCACACCTACCTGGCCCGCGCCGAGCAGATCGTCCCCATCGTCAGCCGCGCCTGGGACAGCGACACCACCAAGGCGTGCCCCGGCGGAATGGACTGGTTCGACTCACCCGACAACACCATCCGAGCCACCAACGTCACCGCGCTGTCCGCCCAGTTGGCCGCCCGGCTCTACGAGCACACCCATGACCCGGCCTACCTCGCCAAGGCCGAGCAGTGGTACGGCTGGGTGCACTCGTGCATGCGCCAGGCACCGGGCCTGTACGGCAACGACCGCGGCGACGACGGCAGCACCGACCCGACGCTGTGGACCTACAACTCGGGCGCCATGATCGGTACGGCCACCGCCCTGTACCGCGGCACCGGCGACACCGGCTACCTGGACAAGGCCGTCGAGGACGCCCACGCCTCCCTGGCGTACTGGACGCAGGGCACCCGGCTGCACGATCAGCCGGCCATTTTCAACGCCTTCTACTTCAAGGACCTGCTCGCCCTGGACGCCGTCCGGCCCCACCCCGCCTACCGCAAGGCCGTCAGCGCCTACGCGGACAGCACGTACGCCGGCAACCGGGACGCCGCCACCGGGCTGTTCCACTTCCAGCCCTCGGGCGGCGGCGACTACGACCCGAGTGTTCCGGCCGAGACACTGGAGCAGTCCGCCATGGTCCAGATCTTCGCCACCCTGGCCGCCGACCACTGATCCCGGCCGGCGACCTCACCGCCCCCGCTCGTGACACCGCGTCCCGCCCACGCGGGACCAACCTCAATCCGAAGGACACTTCCGCACCATGTCCAAGGCACCACTGACCCGGCCCTCCTGGTGGGACTCCGACATCGCGCGTGACATCCTGCGCGACCGGGTCGTCACCACCAGCGCCGGCCTCGGCGACATGCAGGTGCAGCTGTCGGGCGAGCCGCTGCTGCGCCGTGACGGCAAGGGCGGCCTGCTGCAGTCCATCCGGCTGCGGCTGCGCCGCCCCGCCTCGCGCCCGCAGGACGCCCTGCCGCGCATCACCCGGGTCCGGGTCACCACGAGCGGGGGCACCCCTGTCCCCCACGAACTGCTGTCCGGCCCCGGGTCCGACACCCGCATCCTGGTGCCGGAGGTGGACGCACCGACGCGGCTGCTGATCGAGCTTCCCGACCTGGAAGAGGGCACCCGGCTCGACTTCGAGGCACGCCCGCAGCGTCACTGGACGCTGCACCTGGTGCAGCACTCCCACCTCGACATCGGCTACACCGACCCCCAGGGGCGGGTGATGGCCGAGCACCGCGCCTACCTCGACTCCCTGCTCGAACTGTGCCACGGCACCGACGACTGGCCGGAGGCCGCCCGCTTCCGCTGGGCCGTCGAGGGCTTCCACTCCTTTCAGGACTGGCGGGCCAACCGCCCGGAACGCCAGATCGAGCGCTTCCTGGACCGGGTACGCGAAGGCCGCATCGAACTCACGGCGATGCCGTTCAACCTCCACACCGAGACCTGCTCCACCGACGAGTTGCACGAACTGATCCGCCCGGTACTGGACCTGCGCCGACGGCACGGCATCGACATCACCACGGCCATGCAGACCGACGTACCGGGCCAGGTGGTCGGTCTGCCCGACGTCCTGGCCGACCACGGCATCCGCTACCTGTCCGTGGCGCACAACTGGGCCGGACGCGCCGTACCTCACCACGTCGGCGGGGAACACCTTCCGCGGCTGTTCCGCTGGCAGGCCCCCAGCGGCAACAGCGTCCTGGTCTGGCGCACCGACACACCGCACGGACTGGCGTACATGGAGGGCTCCATCCTCGGTTTCGACGAGTCCTTCGACCGCGTCGACGACCTGCTGCCCGCCTACCTCAGTGCGCTGGCCGCCTTCCCCTACCCGCACGAGGGCCGCGGCATCCCCGGCTTCCCCGCCCTCGATCTCCCCGGCACCGCCGACCCCTATCCGTGGGACGTGCTGCATCTGCGGGTGCTGGGCAAGTTCGCGGACAACGGCCCGCCGCGCCGGATCATCTCCGACACCGTGCGCCGCTGGAACGAGGAGTGGGCCTTCCCGCAGTTGCGCGCCTCCCGCAACCAGGACTTCTTCGAGGACGCCGAGAAGCGCGTCGGCGACCGGCTGGAGACGCACCGGGGTGACTGGAGCGACTGGTGGGTCGACGGAATCGGCGCGGGCGCCGTCCCGCTCGCGGCCACACGGCGCGGCCAGGCCGCCCTCGCCGAGGCGCAGACCGTCGCCGGGTACGCCCGGCTCATGGGCGTACCCGGCAGCGCAGCCGTCACGGAGGCAGCACCGTCCGTCTACCGTGCGGCCTCGCTGTTCAACGAGCACACCTGGGGCGCGGGCGATCCCTGGACGCACGGCGATCACGGTCACGGGTCCGGCGAGAAGCAGTGGCACTGGAAGTACTCCCAGGCCCTGCGCGCCCACGACGAGGCGGAGACGCTCCTGGACTCCGCCGCCGCGCTGCTCGGCGAGGCCTTCGCGCCCTGCGCGGACGCCCTGGCCACCTACCACGTCGTCAACACCTGCAGCTGGCCGCGCACCGAGACGGCCCGGCTCTTCCTGCCGGAGAGCGCGGTCGCACTGAGCGAGCCCGTCCAGGTGCTCGACGCCCGCTCGAACACGCCGCTGCCCTTCACGGAGGAGGCCCAGAGCAACGACCGCCACCGGGCGGCGGGCCGGTTCCTCGACGTGCCCGTCACGGACGTGCCGGCCTGCGGAACCGTACGCCTGGACATCGTCCCCGCCACCTCCACGAAGGACGGCAGCACCACGGAGCCGTGGACGGATCCGACCGTCCTGGAGAACGACCACCTGCGGGTCACGGTCGACCTGCGCAACGCCTGCATCGGCTCCGTCGTCGACAAGCACACCGGACGCGAACTCGTCCGGCAGGACGCCGTCATCGGCTTCAACGGCTATGTGTACGACGAGTACGCCACGGCCGGCGGCTTCAACCACCAGTCCAGCAAGACCGTCGCCGACGACTCGATGCATCTGCTCGCCTCGCGCCGCACGGCACCGCCCGCGGCACTGGTCGACCGCACCGCCGACGCCACCGGCAACACGCTGATCTACGAGTGCGCCCCGGCCGGCACACAGCGCCTTCGCGTACGAGTGCACCTCCCGCACCACGCGGCTCGCATCGACGTGGAGAACCGCATCGACAAGACGGCCACCCTCACCAAGGAGAGCGCCTTCTTCGCCTTCCCCTTCGCCCTGGACGACCCCGCCGTACGCATGGAGGCCACAGGAGGCGTCACCGGCACCGGACTTGAGACCGTCCCCGGCTCCGCCACCCACATGCGGGCGATCCGGCGCTGGATCAGCCTCAGCGACGCTCACCACCACGCCGCGCTGGCCACGGCCGACGTGGCCCTCGTCCAGCACGGCGGGATCGCCATCCCCTACGTCCCCTACCCCCAGTCGCTCCCGCAGGAGGAACCGGCCACGGTCTTCTCCTGGGTGCACAACAACATCTGGGACACGAACTTCCCCTCCCAGCAGGCCTTCGATCACACCTTCCGCTACAGCGTCGGCTTCGCCACCACCGAGGAGGGAGCGGCAACGGAGCCAGGCTCGGGCGAGCAACTGGCCATGCGCACCGCGGCCGTCACCAGCCACCCGCTCATCGCGGTCCGCGCTCGCGGCGAGGCCGGGCACGAGCCGCCGTCGCAGACGCAGTTCCTGACCGTGGAGGATCCACGCGTACGCCTCGTCGGTCTGACCGTGCCGGACGAGGGGACGCTCGTGATCCGACTGCAGTCGACCGCCGACACTCCGGTCAACTGCCGTGCGAGCACACCGTTCCGCTTCACTCGCGCCTTCCGGACCACCTTCCTCGGACTCGCCCCGAGCGAACTGCCGGTGTTGCCGGACGGTGCCGTCTCGGTCGAGGTGCCCGCCTTCGGAACAGCAGCGTTCACTCTTCAACTCGGCCCGACCGCACCGGCCTTGAGCGTACGGGCTGAGAGGTAGCACGACTCAGCTCACACCAGGCGCCACAGGTGGTCGTCGGTTCCGTTGTCGTCGAACTGCACCACCTGGGCGCTGTTCTGGGTCGACATCCCGTCGACCCCCAGGACCTTCCCGCTGTGCCGGTTGCGCACCAGGAACCAGCCGTCGCCCTTGTCGACCAGGGTCCACAGGTGGTCGTCGGTGCCGTTGTCCTCGTACTGGACGACGTGCGCGCTGTTCTCGGTCGACATGCCGTCGACGCCCATGACCTTGCCGCTCTGGCCATTGCGCACCAGGTACCAGCCGTCACCCTTGTCGATCAGTTGCCAGGCGTGGTCTCCCGTGCCGGTGTTGTCGAACTGCACGACCCTGGCGCTGTTCGCCGTGGACATCCCGTCGACGGCCAGCACCTTGCCGCTGTGCTTGTTGAGGATGCGCCGGTACGGCGGCTCCGGCACCCAGGCGTTGCCGTCCGGGGACGCCGTCGGGAACGAGGTGATCCGCAGCCGGGCCGCGCCCATCGGGACGAGCGTGACCTGTTCCACGGTGCCCGTGGCCCGTGCCGGGCTGTGCTGGAGCGGGGCGACCACGTGTTCGTCGTCGGCGATCCACTCCGGGAGGCGGCGCGCCTGGGCGGTGAGGGTGAGCGGGGTGGTGTCGTGGGTGAAGGGGTTGGCGGCAACGGGGCCGTTCGCTTTGTGGAGTTCAGGTGTCGCGTCGGGCACCAGGCCGTAATTCCACGGCGTCGTGGCGTGGACCTCGTACTCGGGGAAGGTGTCGTCGCCGGCGTAACGGACGTACTGCTCGCCGATGCGCAACGCGTACGTCAACGGTCCGTGCGCCACGCTGACGGAGTCGTGGTTGCCGGACCAGGTGCGGACGGTGGTGCGTTGCGGGAGGGTGAGGGTGACACGGTCGCCGTCCTTCCAGGTCCGCTCCAGCCGTACGAACGTGGGGCCGTCCTGAGCCGCGAACGGCTGTCCGTTGACGCGGAGTTGAGGACCCTCGCACCAGCCCGGCACGCGCAACAGCAGCGGGAACGAGACGGGTTGCGGGGTGGACAGGGTCAGGGTGACGGTCTCGTCGAACGGGTAGTCCGTGTCCTCGGTTACGGTGATCGTTGTGCCGTCCGCGACGGTGGTGCGGACGCGGCTGGGCGCGTACATCGCGGCGGCGAGCCCGCCGGCCGGGGTGGCCAGCCACAACTCCTCGCTGAAGTAGGGCCAGCCCATTCCGTAGTTGTGGGGGCAGCAGCGGTACTGGTCGACGCCGGGCTGGTAGGACTGCATGGCGAAGCCGTTCTGGAACTGGCCCTGGGTCTTGCCGGCGTCGTCGAGGTCCACGCTGTTGGCGCTGGTGATGTAGTGCACGCCCTTGCCGTCGGGATCCAGGGCGGCGGGCAGCATGTTGAACGCCAGGTCCTCGCAGCGGTCCGCCCATACGGGGTCGCCGGTGACCCGGGTGAGCAGTTCGTGGCTGGCCATGAACTCGACGATGCCGCAGGTCTCGAACCCCTGCCGAGGGTCACCGAAGCCGGGTCTGATGTTCTCGTCGCCCGCTATCCCGCCTCCGGGGAACTGGCCGTAGCCGCCCAGGACTTGGTCATAGGTTTGGTAGGTGGCCCGGGTCAGGTCGGCGGAGCCCGTGCGCAGGGCGTACTGCGCCGGTTCACGGAAGCCCTGTGCGATGTTGACGTTGTGCGGTGTGGGCAGGGGCCCGGTCCAGTCGGCGCCCCACGCATGCATCTTGTCGACGAGGTCGAGCAGGAACGCCTCGCCCGTGCGGCGGTACAGCCACACGGCGATGTCCATGCCGTCGCCCCAGCGCAGCGACACCCAGCTCGTGTCGAAGGCGCCGCGCCCCTGGGCGTTCATGAAGCGCAGGAATTGGACGAGGAAGGGCACGATCCGCTGATCCCCCGTGTATTCCTCGTACGTTCGCAGCGCCTGGAGCAGCGGCAGGAACGGCCAGAAGTCGGGGCCGCCGTTCAGCGAGGTGCGCAGGGCCCGGGGGCCGAAGAAGCCGTCGTCCATCTGCGTGGCGAGGATCGCGTCGATCCAGCTGCGGGCCTGGTCGAGGGCGGCGGCGTCGCCGGTGGCGATGGCGAGGGGGACGTATCCCCGCAGCCAGTACGGGAGTTCCTCCCAGCCGTCGTGGTCTGGGTTCGTCCAGCCGCTGGTCGTGGCGTCGAGGAAGTGGGAGCGCTCGGCGTAGCGGCCGCACAGTCCGGCGAGTTGCAGGCGCAGTTGACCGGCCAGCCAGCCGCGGGGAGTGATGCTGCCGGGGGCCAGCCGGGTGAGGGCGTCGGCAGCGAGGCCGCTCGCCGCGGCGGCGGCCGGGGCTGCCGGGAGTGCGGCGCCGATCGCGAGGGAGCCGACGGCGAGGCATCCGGTCTGCAAGAAGTGGCGTCGGGCGAGGGGCATACCGCTTCTCCTGTCGTGGGGTGGGGCACGATCCGGTTGCAGGCTTGGACAACGTTGTCGGTCATGTCGTCCGTGTCGCCCGCCGAGGGGCGGAGGCTTCTGCGTTCGCTCTGTACAACGTTGTAAGGGACGGCAGTTGGCATGACAGCACGAGTTCTGCACCCTGTCCAGGGACATGACAAAACCAGGTAGCGCGAAGGGCAGTGGTGCCGCCGCCCCGGCGGAGCACCACTGCCCGTCATTCACTGCCGAACTCGCCGAAGCCGACCGAGCGGCTACGGCTCACTGCCGCTTGTTGCTGCGGGCGCGGGCCAGCATCAGGCTGCCACCGCCGGCGAGGACGAAGACGGCGGCGGCTCCCGCGAGGTACGGCGTCAGCGTGGTGCTGCCGGTCTCCGCGAGGTGGGTCTCGGTGTGCTCGCCGGCGGACTGCGGGTGGGCGTCCGTACCGACCGGCCCCGCCGCGACAGACGGCTCCGCGGCGGGAGACGCGGCCACTGCCGCGGACGTGCAGTGCGCCTCGGCCAGCGTGACCGTACCCTCGACCTGCGCGACGCCCAGCTTCAACGGGTCGATGGAGACGTGCAGTTGAAGCGCGGTCGCGGCGGCGCTGCGGCTGGTCGTCTCCGTGCGGGACAAGGCGAGATGCACCGTGCCGACTCCGGGCGCCTCCACGGTCCGGTCGGCGCGGATCGTGAGCGGGATCCGCTTGCCCAGAACGGTGACCGGGCCGGGGATCGCCGACGTGGCGAAAGGCTTCTCGTGGGCCTTGCAGACCGCGGTGGAGGTCACCTCCTCGACCTCGACCAGGGCGAGCAGCGGCACCCCCGGGACGTGGACCCGCGCATGGACGAGATGCGTGGTCGCCTTGGCCGCGTGGTGCGTGACCTCGGCCCTGGCCGTGGCGACATCGGCCCGGAGCACGCTGACCGGCTTGCCGCCCTCGACCGCGTCGAGCCTGATGTCGAGAGCCTTCTTCTCCGCCGTCGCCGGAGCGTGCACCTCGTTGAGCGCGGTACGCAACGGCAGTGGCGCGAGCCCGTCGAGGCGTGAGACATCCAAGCTGGTACGCAGGACAGCCGCGTCGGCGCTGCCCTTCTTGACGTCGCCGGTATGGGCGGAAGCCGCAGTCCCCACTGCGACCGGTGCGGCGGCGAGGGCGCCGACCACGAGCAAGGCGGCCCATCCTCGAGCGGAAACCGACGGGCGCGAAACAAAGCTGTTCAAGTGACGAATCCCCTGCGTGAAGAACTACAGAACGATGAGAGAGCACACCGCACGTCGCAGTCCGACGCGGCGGCAGCAGCCCGGCCTCATCCTGTCGACACCAACAGCGGCGAAACGCGCACGAAACCCCCTTTCGTCACAAAGAGTTGGATTGGCGGATCAAGTTCGAGGAATAGGCGCCCGCATCCGAACAACCCGGCCTCGCGCATCGGCAAGGCTGCGAACCGCCCCGTACGAACGCACATGCCATGCTCACAGGCGTGGGATACAGCTCATGCGAAGCGACAGATGACTTTCACCTCGCACCTGCGGAAGTATCATCAGCACGTGGTCGTCGAGAGACCGCAGTCGAGGTCGTAAGACCGTAGCGTGGGTCCGTCGGGACCTTGAGGGAGTGGACCTGTGATGACCCGTTCAGCGCGCCGGACCCGTCGGATGCTGCAGGTGACCGGAGTGGGTGCCGTCGCGTTGCTGACCCTGAGCGCCTGCTCCTCGTCCGACTCGGACTCCGGCTCCACGAAGTCCGGCTCCTCCGCCTCGTCGGCGTCGTCGCCGAAGCTGTCGGGGACGGTCACCGTGTTCGCCGCGGCCTCGCTCAAGGAGAGCTTCACGACCCTGGGCAAGCAGTTCGAGAAGGCCCACCCGGGTACGCACGTCACCTTCAGCTTCGGCGGCAGCGACACCCTGGCCGCGCAGATCACCGGCGGCGCCCCGGCCGACGTCTTCGCCTCCGCCAGCCCGAAGACGATGAAGATCGTGACGGACAAGAAGGACAACGCCACCGCGCCGGCCACCTTCGTCCGCAACCAGCTGGAGATCGCCACCCTGCCCGGCAACCCGGACAAGGTCGCCTCCCTGAAGGACCTGACGAACAAGGACCTCAAGGTCGTACTGTGCGACAAGACGGTGCCCTGCGGCGCCGCCGCCCAGAAGGCCCTGGACGCCAGCAAGCTGAAGCTGACCCCGGTCTCCTACGAGCAGGACGTCAAGGCGGCCCTGAACAAGGTGGTGCTGAAGGAGGCCGACGCCGCCGTCGTCTACAAGACCGACGTGAAGGCCGCCGGTGACAAGGTCGAGGGCGTCGACTTCCCCGAGTCCGCCGACGCCATCAACGACTATCCGATCGCCCTCCTCAAGAACGCCCCCAACGCCGAGGGCGCCAAGGCCTTCATCGCACTCGTACAGTCCGACGAGGGTCAGAAGGTCCTCAACGAGGCCGGTTTCCTCAAGCCGTGAGCACTCCCCGCATGGACCAGGCCGACGCCGCGGACACCCTGACCGGTGGTCCGCGGCCTCGCCGCGTCTTCAGGGGTGTCCGCATGAGCGCCCCACTGCCCCTCCTGCTGCCCGCGCTGCTCGCCCTGGCGTTCCTGATCCTGCCGCTCGTCGCCCTGCTGATCAGGGCCCCGTGGCGGAGCATGCCGGATCTGCTGACCAGCTCCGAGGTGTGGCAGGCGCTCCGGCTGTCCCTGGTGTGTGCGACGGCGGCGACCGCGGTGTGCCTGGTGCTGGGGGTACCGCTGGCCTGGCTGCTGGCCCGGGTCGAGTTCCCGGGACGCGGATTCGTACGGGCCCTGGTCACCCTGCCTCTCGTACTGCCTCCAGTGGTGGGCGGTGTGGCGCTGCTGATGGCGCTGGGCCGCAACGGGGTCGTCGGAAAGTCGCTGGACGCGTGGTTCGGGATCACGCTGCCGTTCACCACGGCAGGGGTCGTGATCGCCGAGGCGTTCGTGGCGATGCCGTTCCTGGTGATCAGTGTGGAGGGCACCCTGCGGGCCGCCGATCCGCGCTACGAGGAGGCGGCCACGACGCTCGGCGCGTCCCGCTTCACCGCGTTCCGCCGGGTCACCCTGCCTCTGATCGCACCTGGCATCGCGGCCGGGGCCGTCCTGGCCTGGGCGCGCGCCCTGGGCGAGTTCGGGGCGACCATCACCTTCGCCGGCAACTTCCCGGGCCGCACCCAGACCATGCCCCTCGCCGTCTACCTCGCCCTGCAGAACGACCCCGAATCGGCCATCGCCCTCAGCCTGGTCCTGCTCGCCGTGTCGATCGCGGTGCTGGCAGGGCTGCGCGACCGCTGGGTGACCGCGTCATGACCGACACCGAGAAGAACGCCGTCGACGTCGCCGCCCGGATCGGTGGCGGGCTCGACTCCCGGCTCGTGGTCGAGCGTGGCTCCTTCCGGCTCGACGTGGCGCTCACGGCGGCGCCCGGCGACGTGGTCGCCCTCCTCGGACCCAACGGCGCGGGCAAGACGACCGCGCTGCGTGCCCTCGCAGGGCTCGTCCCGCTCTCCGGGGGGCATCTCCGTCTGGACGGCGCGCAGTTGGAGCGTACGCCGCCCGAGTCACGCCCTGTCGGCGTCGTCTTCCAGGACTATTTGCTCTTCCCCCACCTCACCGCGCTCGACAACGTGGCCTTCGGCCCGCGCTGCCACGGCGCCACCAAGGCAGAGGCCCGCGCCCGGGCGACCGTATGGCTGGAGCGCATGGGCCTCGCCGCCCACGCCGGGGCCAAACCCCGCCGTCTGTCCGGCGGCCAGGCCCAGCGCGTCGCTCTCGCCCGCGCCCTGGCCACCAATCCCCGGCTGCTGCTCCTCGACGAACCGCTCGCAGCCCTCGACGCCCGCACCCGCCTCGACATCCGCGCCCAACTCCGCCGCCACCTCGCCGACTTCGAGGCAGTGGCCGTACTCGTCACACACGACCCGCTGGACGCGATGGTCCTGGCCGACCACCTCGTCGTCATCGAGGACGGCCACATCGTGCAGGAGGGCACGCCTGCCCACATCGCGCGCCATCCGCGCACGGACTACATCGCGCACCTGGTCGGCCTGAACCTGTACCGGGGTGAGGCCGAAGGGCACACCGTACGGCTCGAGGCCGGCTCCGCGATCACGACCGAGGAAAACCTCACCGGTCCGGTCTTCGTCGCCTTCCCACCGAGCGCGGTCACCGTCCACCGCGACCGCCCCACCGGCGCCAGCGCCCGCAACCTCTGGCGCTGCGAAGTGTCCGGCATGGAGACCCACAGCGACCAGATCCGCGTCGCCCTCACCGGCGACCTCGCCCTCACCGCCGACCTCACCACGGTCGCCGCGGCGGAGCTCGACCTACGCCCGGGGGCCACGGTGTGGGCGACGGTCAAGGCTACGCTGACGCATGCGTATCCGGCTTGAGAATGGCGGGGCGAGGTCTGCGAGGCGTACGACCATTTCAGTGCTGCCAGTCGAGTTGCTGTTCGGGGATTCCGGCGGAGCGCCCGTACATCTGAGCTTCACGGCGCCCTTCGGCCTGTCCGCGCGGATACCGAAAGACCTTGTTGGCGAAGACCACATACGTCTCGGTCGGCGTATGGAAGTCGGTGTACCAACCGCCGGTCGGCGAAAGGCAGTCGGCGAGCTGATCCGCGAGCCGCGGCGCTTCGGAGTCCTCGGCGGTGAAGTCCAGCAACGTCCAGTGACGTGGCTGGTCCTCCGAAGCGCTCGTCATCTCGATCCGGGCCAATCTGGTGATCTGCAACGGGATACCGGTCAGCTCGGTGCCGGTCCGCAAGCTCTCGGCGACGAGCACACCCGTAAGCATCGAACCCCTCCTTGTTGTCGGTGCCCCGAGAATAATCACCCTCCTTGCCAGGCCTGCCGGGCCGACCGCCGGTGCCGCGAACACCCGGTGGAGGCGTCAAAGGTCCTGGTCCGGTACCGGCTGGCCGAGTAGGTAGGCCCCCGCCGCCTTGTACATGGTCGGCCTCAGCTGGATGTGTGCGGTCATCGTGTGGGCGTCGCGGAAGCGGCGTTGGAGGGGGGAGGTTTCGTAGACGGCGGCGCCGCCGGCGAGTTCGTACATCGTGTCGGTCACTTCCGTGGCGACGCGGGCCGCGTGCGTTCCGGCCAGGCGTAGTCCGACCCGTAGTTGCTGCGGCACGGGCTCGCTGGACTGGGTGGCCTGCCAGGCGTCCTCGACCGACTGGTAGTAGAGGAGGCGGGCGGCCCGCAGCGATGCTTCCGCCTGGGCCACGGCGATCTGCGCGGAGGACCGCTCGGCCAGGCCGCGGCTCGACCCACGGGACGTGTTGTCCCCCGCCAGCGCCGTCAGGTCGTCAATGGCTCCGCGGGCGTTGCCGAGTGCGGCCGCGGCGACCGACAGGGCGAAGAAGGCGATGGCGGGGAACCGGTGGAGCGGCTCGGCGTCGGCCGGAGGTCCCTGCACGAGCGACAGGATGCGGTGGTCGGGCACGAACACCTCATCGGCGACGGCGTCGTGGCTGGCGGTGCCGCGCAGGCCGCCCGTGTGCCATGTGTCGAGTACCTCCAGCTGCTGTTTGGGGAGGGCGACGACCCGCATGACCGGCGAGCCCGGCTGTTCCTTGGAGGGGTCCAGCAGGCACCCGGCGAACAACCAGTCGGCGTGGGAGATGCCGCTGCAGAACGCCCACCGGCCCGACACGACGACACCGCCCTGCACGGTCCGGGCCCGGGCGGTGGGCGCCCACACGCCCGAAGCGACGGACCGCGGGTCGCCGAACACCTCCTCGGTGCCCTTCCGTGGCAGATAGGCCCCCAGGAGGCTCGACGTCATCGCAATGGACACGCACCACCCCGCGGACGCGTCACCCCGTGCGACCGTCTCGGCGCAGCGGAGCATCACCGACGGCGATGCCATCGGACCGCCCACCGAGCGCGGCACCCCGGTGCGCAGCAGTTCGTCGTCGACGAGCCTGCGGACCAGTTCACCGGCCAGAGCCCGCTGCTCCTCGGTGGCCGGCGCCAGGGAACGGGCCAGCCGGGCGCTGTTGAGCGCGGACCGGTACAACTCCTCGTGACCGAGCAGCTCTTGATCGTCGGCGATGGCGAACTCGTCTGCTTCCAAAGCCATTTGTCATCCTCGCTCGGGTGCCGGGCAGGTCCTGGGCCCGATCGTACGCACGGCCCGCGCCCGGGGGTTGTGGGCGGGCAGCGACGATGCGCCAAAAGCCCCTACTCGGCCGGCTTGTCATCGGCTGCGACGTCGTACATCAACTCGGCGATGTCGGTGGGAATGGGCGGGACGGGTTCGCGGCGTACCCCGGTCGACGGGGACCACAGCAGGTTCGCTGTCAGGTCCGGGTCGGTACCGGGGTGATCGGACCGGTTGTGGCAGCCCCGCGACTCCCGTCGCTCCAACGCGCATTCGATCGTCGCGCGGGCGGCGAGAACGCTGGACCTGAGGTCGTAGACGTACGCGAGCTCCTGGAAACCGCCGATATCGACGTGCACGCTGATGTCCGCCATGCGGGCCTCGATCTCGTCGAGTTGGGCGAGCCCGGCGGCGAGCCCGGCCTCGTCCCGGACGACACCGGCGTACTCCGTCATCAGGTGACGCACCAACCGCTGCAGCCCGCGGACGCTCTGGCCACCGTCGGCGGACAGAAGCCCGTTCACCTCCCCGTCCGCGGCACGGATCGCCGCGGGCGACCGTCGCTGACCGGTGAGCCTGGCCGAGTACTCCGCCGCGGCACGACCGGCCAGACGTCCGTAAACAAGCAGCTCCAGCAGCGAGTTCACCTCCAACCGGTTCGCGCCGTGCAGACCGCCGGCCGCCTCTCCGATCACGAAGAGCCCGTTGACATCGGTGCTGTGATCCTCGGGCCGGACCCAGACACCGCCCAGGCAGTACCGGGCCGTTGGCACGACCTCGACGGGGTCTTGGGTGATGTCGAGCTTCTGCAGGTCCAACAGGGTCTGGTGCACGCGCGGCAGCCGCGTCAGGATTGTCTCGGGCGGCAGGTGGGACAGATCGAGCCATACGCCGCCGGCCTGGCTGCCGCGGCCCTCCTTGATCTCGGTGTAGGACGCCAGCGCGGCTCTGTCGCGACTGGAGAGCTCCGCCCGCGCGGCGTCGTATCGCGTCATGAACCGCTCACCGAGGTTGTTGAGCAGCACCCCGCCCTCACTGTGCGCCGACTCGCTGATGAGCATGCCGGCCGCGATCTCCGGCCTGATCAGCCCGAAGGGGTGGAACTGCACCAGCTCCAGGTCACGTCCCCGGGCACCGGCCTCGACGGCGAGGCGGAAGGAATCGCCGGTGTTCTCGTGGCGACGCGAGGATGTATGCCGCCAGATGCGTGTGTGTCCGCCGGTCGCGAGGATCACGGAGTCGGCGTGCACGAGGTAACGCGAGCCGTCGACGAGGTCGAACCCGTAGGCACCGAACACGGTCCCGTCGTCCACCAGCAGCCGAGTGACGCAGAGGTTCGGCAGGACGGGGATGGCGAGGTGCTTCGCGCGTGCGCGGAGTGCTCGTTGCACCCCCACACCGGTGCAGGAGCCGGCCGACGCGGTTCCGCCCCGGCTGTCGACATGCGTGCCGTAGCGCGCGACGTCGTGGAAGCCTTGTGCGGCATGGCGGGCCACGACCTCCGCGGTGCGTGGGTCGGCCAGCAGGTGGCCCTCCAGCAGGGTGTCGGCCGCATGCCGCTCCCATGGGTCGCGGGCGTGGGCGACATCGGAGGTCTCGGCGAAACCGCCGGCCGGCACGGCCGTGTGGACGCCGTCGGCCGTGTGTTTGACCACCGCGATGACCGCGACACCGGCCTCCGCGACCTCGATGGCCGCTCGCAGGCCCGACCCGCCCGTTCCGACCACGAGGACGGACGTGGCCACCTGGTGTCCGAGCGACGACATGGAACCTCCTGCGACAGCGGACCGACGAGATCATGGGCAGTGGTCGACCGGGCAGCGGCTCGGTTTGTGACAGTCTTCGCGGACTTGGTGATGTGGAGTGCCTCACAGCTCGCAGGCGGCGGGGGCGGGGTGTCCTGGGTATCGTTGCAAGGCTCGTTCCGACAGCCGTCGAGGGACTTGTTCCTCCCCGGATCCCGCCAAGGAGCCGCGTCGCATGATCGCCAGCCCGCTTCCCGATCTGGTCGGCCGGCAGCGCGAGTGCGCGGCGCTCGACGACCTGCTGGTCGGCCTGCGCGAGGGCGAATCCCGGGTACTGGTGGTCCGCGGCGAGGCCGGCATCGGCAAATCGGTGCTGCTGGAGTATGTGGCCGCGCAGGCATCCCAACTGAAGGTGACCTGGGCGCGCGGCATCGAGGCCGACATGGAACTGCCCTACGCGAGCCTGCATCAGCTGTGTGCGCCGTTCCTGGACGAGCTCGAAGAGCTGCCGGGACCGCAACGTGAGGCCCTGCGCGTGGCGTTCGGCATGGCGGCCGGAGACCCGCCCGACCGTTTCCTGGTCGGCCTCGCCGTGCTTTCCCTGCTCACCCGGGCCTCGGAGTCCCGGCCGCTGCTCGTCCTCGTCGACGACGCACAGTGGCTGGACCAAGTGTCCCTGCAGACCCTGGAGTTCGTGGCCCGGCGGCTGCTCGCGGAGTCGGTCGCGATGGCGTTCGCGGTACGCGACCCCGAGGGACAGGCCGCGCTCAGTGGTCTGCCGGAGCTGCGGATCGGCGGTCTCGACAGCGCGGCCGCCGGTGAGCTCCTCGAGGCCACCGTCGGCGGCCGCCTGGAGAAGCGGGTCCGGGACCGCTTCGTGGCCGAGATGCACGGCAACCCGCTCGCGCTGCTCGAATTCTCCCGCGGCCGCAATGCCGCCGAACTGGCGTACGGCCTGGACGCGTCGAGTTCCCCGAGCATCCAGGGGCCGGTCGCGAACCGGGTCGAACGGGACTTCGCCGGCCGGCTCGTGTCGCTGCCGGCGGTGACCCGGACACTGCTGCTGATCGCCGCGGCTGAGCCGGTCGGCGACGCGCGCCTGCTGGTCCGCGCGGCCGCCTCCCTCAAGGTCACTCCTGATGCAGCACCGGCCAAAGCGGCCGGGCTGATCGAGTTCGGCGAGTCCGTACGGTTTCGGCACCCGCTGGTGCGTTCGGCGGTCTACCACGGGGCCGAGCCCGAAGAGCGCCGAGCGGTGCACCGGGCGCTGGCCGAGGCCACGGACCCGGTTCTGGACCCCGACCGGCGCGCCTGGCACGCCGCCCAGGCGGCCGACGGGCCGGACGAGAATGTGGCCTCAGCGCTGGAGCAGGCCGCCGACCGCGCGCGTCGGCGCGGCGGCATCGCGGCCGAGGCGGTACTGCTGGAGCGCGCGACCGAGGTGACAGCGGACCCCTGGCCGCGTGGGCGCCGAGCCCTCGCAGCGGCCGAGGCCCATTTCTCGGCCGCCGCGCCCGACCGCGCCACGGAGCTGGCGGCGGTGGCCGAGATGTATCCGCTCAGTGCCCTGGACCGCGCCCGCCTGGCACGCCTGCGGGCCAGGCTCCTCTTCGCGCGCAGCCGCAGCGACGAAGCGGCGCCGCTGCTCCTCGAGGCCGCTGCACAGTTCACCGCCGCCGGATCCCCACTGGCGCGGGAGACCTATCTGGAAGCGATCAGCGCGACCATTTTCGCGGGCCGGGTGCACGGTCCGACAGGCGCCCGCGCCGCCGCGATCGCGGCCAGGGGATCCGGGGCGCCCTCTTCCGGTTCCATGGCCGCGGACCTCCTCCTGGACGGTGTGGCGGCGCTTCTCACAGACGGCTGCGAGACCGGTGTCCCGGCCCTGCGCGGCGCGCTGGGGCCGCTCGCGCACGAGGAGCTCAGCACCCGGGAGGCCACCGTACGCTGGCTTCTGCTGGCTCCGGTCGCGCTCGAAGCCTTCATTCACTACGCCTGGGACCTGCACGCGTGGGACACGCTGTCGAGTCGCGCGGTGCGTCTGGCTCGCGACATCGGAGCGCTCGCCAGCCTGCCACCTGCGCTGATCTACGCCGGCGGGGTGCACATCCACTACGGCGACTTCGCCATGGCCGACCGGATGATCGAGGAGGCCGACGCCATCGCCGCCGCGACCGGCCACGCCCCGCACAAGTACGCGACGCTCGTCCTGGCCGCCTGGCGAGGCGAGGCGGACGTGGCGGCCGCCCTCATCGAAGAGGCCACGGAGAGCGCCGTACAACGGGGCGAGGTGGGCCTGCTCGGCGCCATGGGCTACATCCAGGGCGTTCTGTTCAACGGCCTGGCACGCTACGAAGAGGCCATGGTGGCCGCGCGCACGAGCATCGATCACGACGGGTTCAACTTCACCGGCCTGTCGCTCGTCGAGCACGTCGAGGCCGCGACCCGGTGCGGTGAACTCGAGCAGGCTCGCGCTTCATTGGTCCGGCTCGTCGAACTGACACATGCCGCCGGTTCCGGCTGGGCGCGCGGCGCGAGCGCCCGCAGCCAGGCTCTGCTCACCGACGGTGACGAGGCCGATCGTCTGTACCGGACCGCGATCGAGGAGTTCGGCCGCGGCGGTGTCGCCGTGGAAGTCGCACGCAGCCATCTGCTGTACGGCGAGTGGCTGCGCCGCGGACGCCGCCGTGCGATGGCGCGCGAACACCTTCGTACGGCCCACGAAATGTTCGCCGCGATGCCGGCCCACGCGTTCGCCGAACGGGCCCGCCGCGAACTGATCGCCACCGGCGAGCACGTCAGGACTCGCAGTTCCAAGCCCGCGAGCACCCTCACCCCACAGGAGACGCAGGTCGCGCTGCTCGCCGCCGAGGGCATGACAAACGCGCGGATCGGTGCGGAACTGTTCATCAGCCCGCACACCGTGGAGTGGCACCTGCGCAAGGTGTACGCGAAGCTCGGGATCAACTCACGTCGCTCGCTGCCGGCCGCCCTCGCGGGTGCCGGAAGCGCCGGCACCGTGAACTCCGGCTGAGGATCGACGCCTGCGGCCCCTCTCCCGGGCCCGCGCTCCGGGGGTCCGGGGGTACCCCTCCCCCGGGGGCCCCGGGAAACCCCGTGGACCCCC
>NZ_JAFJSY010000005.1 GCF_019857225.1 Streptomyces plumbidurans | reverse complement strand
GGCTACTCCGGCTCCGGCGGCATCGGCGCCCCCTACACCCTGCCGAACGGCCAGGCCTTCGCCGACGACTTCCACACCTTCGCCGTCGACTGGGCCCCCGACTCCATCACCTGGACCGTCGACGGCAACGTCTACCAAAAGCGCACCCCCGCCGACCTCGGCGGCAAGACCTGGGTCTTCAACAAGCCCTTCTTCCTCATCCTCAACCTCGCCGTCGGCGGCTACTGGCCCGGCGACCCCGACGCCTCCACCAGCTTCCCCCAGCAACTCATCGTGGACTCCGTGTCGGTCACGACGAGCTGACGCCGACCGTCCCCTGCCGAGCGGCACGTCCTGCGTGCCGCTCGGCTTTTCCATGCCGTGCGCCCGGGTCCGCTGCCGCCCGATCGACCGTCCACGCGGTGCGGTGCGCCCGTCGCTGGGGAACCCTGGTCGTGGAGGTCACCATGGATCCCGTAGAGGCACTGGACCGGATCGCCTTCCTGCTGGAGCGGTCCCTGGCGCCGACCTATCGCGTCCGCGCCTTCCGCACGGCGTCCCGCGTCCTCGCGGCGCTGCCCGCGGGCAAGGTCCGTGAGCGGGCCGACGACGGGTCCCTGGAGTCGCTGAAGGGCGTCGGCCCGAAGACGGCCCAGGTGGCGCGGGAGGCGCTGGCCGGGCAGGTGCCGGAGTATCTGCGCAAGCTGGAGGACGAGGCCGGGGCCCCGCCCACCGGGGCCGGGGCGGAGCTGCGGGCACTGCTGCGCGGCGACTGCCATCTGCACTCCGACTGGTCGGACGGGGGCAGCCCGATCGAGGAGATGGGGCGGACCGCGGCCGAGCTCGGGCACGAGTGGGCGGTGCTGACCGACCACTCGCCACGGCTGACCGTCGCGCGCGGCTTGTCGCCCGAGCGACTGCGGGAGCAGCTCGACGTGGTGGCGGGGCTGAATGCGGCCTGGGCGCCGTTCCGGCTGCTGACCGGCATCGAGTGCGACATCCTCGACGACGGCTCGCTCGACCAGGAGCCGGAGCTGCTGGAGCGGCTCGACGTCGTGGTGGTGTCCGTGCACTCCAAGCTGCGCATGGACGCCCGCTCGATGACCCGGCGCATGGTGGCGGCCGTACGCAATCCGCACTCGGACGTCCTGGGGCACTGCACGGGGCGGCTGGTGACCGGGCGCGGGCGGCCCGAGTCGGAGTTCGACGCGGACGCGGTGTTCGCCGCGTGCGCGGAGACCGGTACGGCACTGGAGATCAACAGCCGCCCGGAGCGGCTCGACCCGCCGCGGCGGCTGCTGCGCCGCGCGGTGGAAGCGGGCGTGCTGTTCTCGGTCGACACGGACGCGCACGCGCCCGGGCAGCTCGACTGGCAGATCAACGGCTGCGCCCGGGCCGAGGAGTGCGGGGTGCCCGCCGAGCGCGTGGTGACCACCTGGTCCCTGGACGAGTTGCTGGCGTGGACCCGGGAGCGGCGTACGCCGGAGGGAGTGGCGGGGCCCTGACGTGGTACCCGTACGGTGAGCGAACCAGGGAGTGTGCATGGAACGGGCGGCCGTGTTCGACGTCGACGGGACCCTTGTCGACACCAATCATCTGCATGTGGCGACCTGGTGGGAGGCCTTTCGCCAGGCCGGCCACACGGTGCCGATGCACGCCATCCACCGGGCCGTCGGGCTCGGCTCCGAGGATTTGGTGGCGCGGCTGCTCGGCGACCGGCGCGACAAGGACCAGGACGCCGAACTGAGCGCCGCGCACACGGCGTTGTACGGCCAGTACTTCGACCGGCTGCCCGCGCTGCGGGACGCCGGCGAGCTGCTGCGGCGCCTCGACCGCGACGGCTGGACGGTGGTCCTCGCCACCTCCGCGAGCGGCCCCGAACTGTCGGCCCTGCGCCGCGCCATCGACGCGGACGACTCGATCACCGCCACGGCGAGCGCCGACGACGTCGAGGAGGGCAAGCCGGCGCCCGAACCCGTCGAACACGCCCTGGAGCTGGCCGGGGTGCCCGCGGACCGGGCGGTCTTCGTGGGCGACACCGTGTGGGACATGCGGGCGGGCCGCAAGGCGGGGGTGCGCTGCGTGGGTGTGCTGTGCGGCGGGATTCCGCGCGCGGACCTGGAGGAGGCGGGCGCGCAGGCCGTGTACGACGACCCGGCCGATCTGCTGGCGCGCCTGAAGGACAGTCCCCTGGGGCAGAGCTGACCAGCGGCGCCGTCTTCCACTTGACTTCGAGAGCACTCGAATTCGTAGCGTTACGGACATGAGCACTGCACAGCACAAGATCGGATCAGGTTTCGGCGCCACCAGCACCGCGGACGACGTCCTCGCGGGGATCGACCTCACGGGCAGGCTCGGCGTCGTCACCGGCGGCTACTCGGGCATCGGCCTGGAGGCGACCCGCGCGCTCACCAAGGCGGGCGCCCATGTCGTCGTCCCCGCCCGCCGCCGCTCCACCGCCGAGGAGGCGCTGGCGGGGCTCGACGGCGTCGAGGTGGACGAGCTGGACCTCGGCGACCAGGACAGCGTGCGTGCCTTCGCGGAGCGGTTCCTCGCCTCCGGGCGGACCATCGACATCATGATCGACAGTGCCGGGATCATGGCCTGCCCGGAGACCCGGGTGGGGCCCGGCTGGGAGGCGCAGTTCGCCACCAACCACCTCGGCCACTTCGCCCTGGTCAACCGCCTGTGGCCGGCCATCGCACCCGGCGGCGCCCGGATCGTCTCCGTCTCCTCCCGCGCCCACCACTTCTCGGGCATGCGCTGGGACGACGTCCAATGGACGACCGGCTACGACAAGTGGCAGGCGTACGGCCAGGCCAAGACCGCGAACGTCCTGTTCGCCGTCCACCTCGACAAGCTCGGCCGCGACGCCGGCGTACGCGCCTTCTCGCTGCACCCGGGCGGCATCATCACGCCGCTCCAACGGCACATCCCCAAGGAGGAGATGATCGAGCGCGGCTGGATCGACGAGGCCGGCAACGTGCTCAACCCGTCGGGCTTCAAAACCCCGCAGCAGGGCGCGGCGACCCAGGTGTGGGCGGCCACCTCACCCCAGCTCGACGGCCTCGGCGGCGTCTACCTGGAGGACTGCGACATCGCCGAACCCGCCGTCGACGGCAACCAGACCTCCGGCGTCAAGCCCTGGGCGACCGACCCCGAAGAGGCGGCCCGCCTGTGGGAACTGTCGGCCCGCTTGACGGGGGTGAACGCTTTCGGCGCCTAGGAGTTGCCGGGCTCCTTGGGGCCGTAGACGGCGGCCTCCGTTCCCCTCATGAGCGCCCAGTACCGGTCGCCGTACGACCAGTGCCACCGCTCGGTGTTCATCGGCGTGCCGAGATCGAGTTCGCGTCCGTCCGCGTCAGCGAGGGTGAGATCGACCGCCGCGCCGGCGCCGTGCGGGGCTATGTCGGGCGAGGAGACGTAGCGGGTGGCGGCGGTGCGGACGCGTTCCGTCGGCCACTCCGGATGCGCGGCCCGCAGCTCGTCCGCGTACCGCTCGAAGTAGTGACGCTGGAGTGCCGGCGTCCGGTATCCCTCCACGAACAGCAGACGCAGGCCGTCGGGCAGCCGGGACTGCGCGACGAGGAGGCGGTCCACGACGCCTGCCGCAGCAGGGTCTCGGCCCCCTGGGAGTCCTCGTGCTTGCGGTCGTCGACCAGCAGGACGTCGCGTACGTCCACCAGGGGGCTCGCCGTTTTCCTTCACCGTCACGGCGGCGACCCGCGGGTCGGACATCAGGATGATCTCGCTCATGACGTGATCGTCCCCTGGTCGCCGCGTGTCCGGGTGTCGGTTCGGGTACTCGGTGGGCTCTCTGCCGCTGGGCGGTGGGGTTGTCGACCGTGTGGCCGGAAGGAGACGAAGGTGAGCAGTGCAACGGGCAGCAGGATCGTGGTCACGGGTGCCACCGGGAATGTCGGGACCAGTGTGGTGCGTCAGCTCGCGGAGAACTCGCAGGTCGGCTCGGTGCTGGGGCTGGCGCGGCGGATTCCGGACTGGTCGCCCGCGCGAACCGAGTGGTCCCCGGTGGACATCGCGTCCGAGCGGTCGGATCTGGCCGACACGTTCGCGGACGCGGACGCGGTGATCCATCTGGCGTGGGCGTTCCAGCCGACGCACGATCCGGCGACGACGTGGCGGACCAATGTGCTCGGCAGCATCCGGGTGTTCGACGCGGTGGCGGCGGCGCGGGTGCCGACGCTGGTGCACGCCTCGTCGGTGGGTGCGTACTCACCGGGGCCGAAGAACCGCACGGTGAACGAGTCCTGGCCGACGCACGGCTGGCCGGACGCCGCCTACACCCGGGAGAAGGCGTACCTGGAGCGCGTCCTGGACCTGTTTGAGCGCGAGCATCCCGAGGTACGGGTGGTGAGGATGCGGCCCGCGTTCCTCTTCAAGCGCCAGTCCGCCAGTGAGCAGCGCCGGATCTTCGGCGGCCGTTTCCTGCCTGGCCCGCTGGCCCGTCCGGAGCTGCTGCCGTTCCTGCCCGACATTCCCGGACTGCGGGTGCAGGCGCTGCACACCGACGACGCGGCGAGGGCGTATCTCCTCGCGCTGGAGGCCGAGGTGCGCGGCGCCTTCAATCTGGCGGCCGAGCCCCCGGTCGACGCGGAGCTGCTCGGCGAGATGCTGGGCACGCGTCCGGTACGGCTCCCACGCGCCGCCGCCCGCTCGGCGATCGCCGCCGCGTGGGGCCTGCATCTGCTGCCGGCCTCGCCTCACCTGTTCGACGCGGTGCTGCGGCTGCCGCTGATGGACTGCACACGTGCGCGGGTGGAGCTGGGCTGGCGCCCGGAGCGTACAGCGAACGAGGTGCTGGAGGAGTTCCTGCAGGGCCTCCAGCAGGGCGAGGGCGCGAACACCGTGCCGATGCGGGGCCGCAAGGTGGGCTGACGGCGCCGCGTCCGGCCCGGTCAGGCGGTGGAATCGTCCGGGTCCGGGTGCTCGGGCGAGGTCCTGCAGGGCCTCCAGCAGGGCGAGGGCGCGAACACCGTGCCGATGCGGGGCCGCAAGGTGGGCTGACGGCGCCGCGTCCGGCCCGGTCAGGCGGTGGAATCGTCCGGGTCCGGGTGCTCGGGCGAGGTCCTGCAGGGCCTCCAGCAGGGCGAGGGCGCGAACACCGTGCCGATGCGGGGCCGCAAGGTGGGCTGACGGCGCCGCGTCCGGCCCGGTCAGGCGGTGGAATCGTCCGGGTCCGGGTGCTCGGGCGAGGTCCTGCAGGGCCTCCAGCAGGGCGAGGGCGCGAACACCGTGCCGATGCGGGGCCGCAAGGTGGGCTGACGGCGCCGCGTCCGGCCGGGTCAGGCGGAGGACTCGTGCGACTCGGTCAGGCGGCGGCCGCATTCGGCCCAATCAGGGGCGGCCGCATCCGGCCCGGTCAAGGGCGGCCGCATCCGGCCCAGTCAGGCGGAGGGCTCGTCGGACCGGTCAGCGGAGGGCTCGTCCGGCCCGGTCAGGCGGTGGACTCGTCCGGGTCCGGGTGCTCGGGGTGCACGGTCGCCGGGCGCGGGCCGTCCTTGCGGCCGGTGCCGGCCTCGTCGGTCTCGGGTACGTCGTCCGTCTCGGATTCCTCCGTGGGCGGTGGTGGGATGTCCAGCGGGTCGTCGTCCTCGCGCACCTGCTGGTCCGGCAGATCCCTGGGTACGGGCTCCCCGTCCTGGCCTGTGTGATGCCGATCGGCCACGGCGCACTCCCTTCGTGGGGTCGGGCGCCACGCGAGTACCTCCCGGGGCCCGAAGCAAAACTCCGCGCTCAGTGCGGAGCCCGCTCCTGCAGTGCCGTCCGCCAGGCCGGCGCCGGTCCCTCGGGGGCCGGTTCCGGGCGACGTCCGCCGCGGGCGAAGAAGTCCGCCAGGGGCAGGATCGCCGCCCCCACGGTCACCGCGTCCGGCCCGAGCCGCCCCAGTTCGACCGTGACTCGCTCGGCCGGATGCCGCAGCGCGTACGACGTCGCATACCGGCGTACCGCGGGCAGGAACCGTGCGCCCAGCTGAAGCCCGGCCCATCCGCCGATGAGGATGCGCTCGGGCTGGAACAGGTTGATCAGGTCGGACAGTCCGGCGCCCAGGTACTCGGCGGTCTCCTCCAGCACCGCCAGCGCGACCGGGTCCGGCTCCTCCCCGGCCAGGGGATACGCCGCGGCCAGCATCGCCGTCAGCGCCGTCTCCTCGTCGACGCCCTCGGGCGGACGTCCGCCCTCCTCGCGCCAGCGCTCCAGCAGCGACTCGGCACCGGCGTACGCCTCCAGGCAGCCGAGGGCACCGCAGCGGCAGCGGCGCCCCCTGACCCGTACGGTCAGATGGCCCCACTCGACCGCGCGACCGTGCTCGACCTCGGGAGTGACGAGGCTGGCGCCGACACCGGAACCGAACAGCACGACGACCGCGTTGCGCGCGCCCCGTCCGCCGCCGAACCACATCTCGGCCTGGCCGAGGGTCTTGGCGCCGTTGTCGATGAAGTACGGGATCGTCTCCGGGAGCTGGGAGCTGGAGCGGAGCAGATGCTCCAGCTCGACGGCGTTCCAGCCGATTGTCTGGCCGTGGACGACGGCGCCGCGGTCCGCGGTGCGCTCCACGATGCCCGGGACGCCGATGCCGACGCCGAGGAGCTGCCCGGCGTCGATGCCGGCCTCGGCGAGCACCTCGGTGATGCCGTCGCGGATGTGGCCGACGATGACCTCGACCTCGTAGCGCTGCTGCTCCAGGGGGCGTTCGGCGCGGGCCAGTTCGGTCAGGGTCAGGTCGAACAGCTCGATCCGTACGCGGGTCTCGCCGACGTCGACGCCGATCATGTGGCCGCTGGCGGGCGCCACCCGCAGCAGCGTGCGCGGGCGGCCGCCGTCGGAGTCGACGCTGCCCGCCTCCTCCACCAGGCCGTCCGCGACCAGGTCCGCGACGACGTTGCTGACCGAGCCGGAGCTGAGTCCGGTGGCCGGGCCGAGCTCGAAGCGGCTGAGGGGTCCGTCGAAGTAGAGCCGCTGCAGCACGACCGTGCGGTTGGCCCGCCTGAGGTCGCGTACCGTGCGTCCGTTCCGCCCCGCAGCCATGTGGCTCCCTTCGCACCCTGTTCGACCTGCAACATACCTCCCACCGCGGGCCCCGCGCGACTTCCTCCTACCCTTAGTTCATGATGTGAGCTAAGACGCCTCACGTCATGCTCCCTCAGGACACGGCCAGTTCCTCGATCTCGTCGAGGGCGGCGACGAGTTCGGGCGCCACCACGTCCTGCACCCAACGGGTGTGCTCCTCGTCGGCCTTTCGCGGGATCGTCTCGGTGAGCATGATCAGGTAGAGATAGGCGCGGTAGAGGGCCAGACGGAGCAGCGCCGGGGTGTCGAACTCGGCCCGTCCACCCTCCTGGCGGTAGCCCGCGAGGAACGCCTCGTCCTTCTTGATGTCCCCGAGCAGCGCCAGCGAGACGAAGTCGGCCAGCGGATCGCCCCAGAACATCCGCTCCCCGTCGATGAGCCCGCCGATGCGGGGCTCCCCCGCCGTGCGGTCGACCAGGATGTTGCCCTGCCACAGGTCGAAGTGGACGAGGCTCGGAGTGGTGACCTCGCCGAGCGCCGGGTACGCGGCGCGAAGGGTGTGGGCCACCTCGTCCGCGGGACGGGGCAGTGTGGCCCGGTAGTGATGGGCGTCGTCGAGGACGGCATCGAGCATCCCGCGAAAGGCGGTCCGCCAGTCGCGGGCGAGGGGGCCGAGCGCACCGGACGGATAGCCGAAGCCTGGTCCGGTCACCCGGTGCAGTCGCGCCACCTGCCGCCCCAACTCCGCACGCAGCAGCTCCCGTTGGGCGTCGCTGAGCCAGGACCCCCAGGCCTCGCCCGGACAGGCCGTCATCAGCAGATGGCGCCCCTCGGCGTCTCCCCCGACGCACACGAGGCGCGGCGCGGGTACGTCCGCCTCGGCGGCCCGGCGGTAGAACTCGGCCTCGGAGACGAGCAGTTGTTGCTCGTAGCTCAGCCCCGGCGCGTCCGGGGCGAGCTTGAGCACATAGCGGGTGCCGTCGGTGAGCCGGAGTTCCTCGACCGTGTTGTACGTCCCGCCGTCCAGGAGGCGCAGCCCGGCGAGACGTTCGGGTGGGATCTTCGAGCCCTCCAGGATGCGCCGGGCCCGTTCCCAGGAGTCCACCACCGTCCGCCCCTCCCCCTTCGGTCAGCCGGCCGCGTACACGTCCTCGACGTAACGTCCGTCCGCGATCAGGGCGTCGAGCCATGCGTCGGCCGCCGCCGTGTCCGTGCCGGGCGTTCGATCTCGGTACAGCGTACGGAAGGCGTCCCGGACCCCGGGCGCCATTCGCGAACCGTCGCCGCAGACGAACACCCGCGCCCCGGCGCCGAGCAGCTCCCACACCTCGTCGCCCTCGGCGGCGACGCGGTGCTGCACAAAGGTCCCCTCGGTGCTGAACGCGGGGCGCAGCGAGACGGCTCCCGCGGCCTGGGCGGCGCCGAGCTCCTCGGCGTGCAGGAGGTCGGCGTCGGCCGCGTCGCAGCCGAAGTAGCAGAGCGCGGGGGCGAGTCGGGCGCCCGTGGCGAGGGCGGCCGTGCGGTCGGCCACGGCTCCCCGGAAGGGGGCGAGTCCGGTGCCTGCCGCGATCATGATCACGGGGGTCGAGGCGTCGTGTGCGTCGATACGGAAGGCTTCGCGGCAGGGCTGGACCCGGGCGTACACCGTGTCGCCCGGTGCGAGACCGGCCAGGTGACCGGATCCGGTGCCCCGGTAGACGCCCTTGCCCGAGCGTGCGGGGGCTTCCAGCAGGGAGACCATCAGGTCGGCGTGGCCGGGGTCGACGGCGGGCGAGGAGGAGATGGAGTAGTGGCGGGGGCGCAAAGGGGTGAGGATCTCCAGCAGCTGCTGCCAGTCGAGGGCTCCGCGCAGGGCCGGGTGGTCCTCGATGACCTCGACGAGGGTGCGCGGGTCGTCGCCGGTGAGGGCCGCGAGGGCCGTGCGCTCGGGCGGGCAGGGGTTCGCGGCGGCGAGAGCGGCCAGCTGGGCGGCGGTCGGGTGCTCCTGCAACTCGACGTGATGAGTGAGGAGTTGGTGAACCGTCAGGGGCCGGTCCACGGCGAGTGAGTCGCGTCGGGGGCGGGCGGCCCTGATGTCCAGGACGCCGGCGGGGTCGACGCCGAGTGCGGCGGCGGCCCGGTCGACCAGGGCCGGGGCGTTGGCCGGCAGCACGGTGAGGTGGTCGGCGGTGCGGTAGGCGGTGCCGTCGGGGAGCGCGACGCGGACGTAGCGCTTGCGGCGGGGGTGGCCGGGGGCCGTGAGGTCGTACGCCTCGGTGACCGTCATCGGGACGAGCCCGTGCCGTTCGGCGAGCGCCTCCAGGGGGCCGCCGGTGAGGGTGCGGACCTCGTACGCCGCGGTGGGTTCTCCGGGGGCCTCGGCGGCGGCGTCCGGGTCGCCGTACTTCTCCAGCAGGGCGGTGCGCAGCCGAGACGTGAACTCCCTTACGGCGCCGGTCAGATCGCCCGAGGCGTCGGCGGCGACACGGTCGACCAGGCGGGTGGCGCCCAGTTCGGCGAGACGCTCGTCGAAGCGGGTGGGGACCTGCTGGTAGGTGGCGGCCCAGTTGCGGTCGCCGACGCCGAGGACGGCGTAGCTGACGTCCGTCAGGTCGTGGGTGTCCTCCAGCCGGGCGGCGAAGGCGCCGGCGTCGTCGGTGGGGCGGCCGTTGTAGGAGGCGGCGGCGATGACGACGGGCCGGTCGGTGGGCAGCGCGCCGGCGTAGTCGTCCAGGGGCGCGACCTCGGTGGCGCAGCCGATCGCGGCGGCGTCGTCGGCGAGTGCCGCGGCGAACTCGCGGCAGGTGCCGTAGTTGCTGCCGTGCAGCAGCAGGACGCCGGTGCCGGGGCGGACGCGGGCCGGGAGGGCATCCGCGGCGTGCGGCGCGCTCGCGGGTCCTTCGGCGGTCGCACCCGGAAGCGGTGTGTGCCGGCGGTCCGCGGCCGTACGGGGAGTGAGCCTCAACGTGAAGCCCTCGGGTTTGAGGGTGAGGGTCTCCTTCACGCTGAGCGCGTAGTCGGCGTGGTCGTGCAGCCGGTAGCGGTGGACCAGCATGGCGAGCAGCATGGTCGCCTCGTGCAGCGCGAACTGCCGCCCGATGCAGGCGCGTTCGCCGGTGCCGAACGGCTTGAACGCGTGCACCGGCCGCGCCGCCTCCGCCTCGGCGGTGAACCGCGACGGGTCGAACAGCTCGGGGTTGTCGCCCCACACGGGCTGCCGGTGCAGCATCGGGGCGAGTACGGTGACGGCCTGTCCGGCGCGCAGCGGGATGCGTCCGCCGAGCAGCGTGTCCTCGACGGCGTGCCGGCTGAACGCGGCGGCCGTGGGCCACAACCGCAGTGTCTCGTTGAGGACTTGGCGGGTGTACGTCAGCCTGCCGACCTCGTCGTAGGTCGGTTCGGGGTCGGGTTCGTCGCCCCAGAGGGCGTCGGCCTCGCGCTGCACGAGCCGCAGCACGGTCGGATGCTTGGCGAGGTAGTGGAGCGCGAAGGACATCGCGCCGGACGTCGTCTCGTGACCGGCGATCAGGAAGGTGATGACCTGGTTGCGGATGTTGGCGGCGTCCAGGGTGCCGCCGTCGGCGGGGTGCCGTGCGGTCAGCATCAGCCCCAACAGGTCCTCGGCGTACGCCTGTTCGGTGCCGGTGCGTGCGGCGATGACGTCGTCGACGACCTGGGCCAGATAGGCGGCGTCGTCCCGGAAGGCCGCGTCGGCCGAGGAGTGGTCCTGGCCGGGGACGCGGGCCAGGCGGTTCATGCTCCACTCCAGGCAGCGGACCATCGACTCGACGAAGGGGTGGGGCTCGTCCCGTGCGAAGGACCCGAAGTCGTAGCCGAATCCGGCGAGTCCGATGGTGTCGAGGGTCATCCGGGTCATGTCCTCGGGCACTTCGACCGGCCGCCCGGCACCGGCGGCGCGGTCCCAGGACGCGATGAGCCTGCGCGCCACCTTCAGCATCACGGGGTGGTAGGTGCGCATCGAGCCGAGCGCGAAGGCGGGCATCAGGATGTCGTGCGCCCGGGCCCAGTTGGGCTCGTCGTTGTACGCGGTGAACAGTCCGTCGGCCGCGAACTCCCGGACGTTCTCCAGGGCCGGTCCGATGTGCTTGGCGAACCGCCGCTCGTCGGCGAGGTCGGCCACCAGATCCAGGTCGGAGACGAACAGCACCTCGCGCCCGTGCAGCCGCCGTACGAGCACCGGCCCGTGCTCGCGCATCAGGCCCATGACCTGCTGGATGGGGGTACGGCCAGGTCCGGTCGAGGTGATGTCGACGACGGGGACGCCGGGGAGGGTGTCTGCTGTGCTGGGGTGCAGCGCGGTGGGGGGCATGGCGCGACAACTGCCTTTCGCGGTACGGAGGTACTGCGCTCAAGCCTGGTCGAGCACGGCGGGCCGCCCGCGCCGCGCCACTACACGATCGTGTAGTGACAAAACCCCGCGTGCACTTGCGCGGAGCGCCGGTCTGCGCCTCACGTCCGGTCGGCGGGCGGTACGTGTGCGGGTCCGGTGGTGGCCCGTGGGATCAGATGTGTCGGCAGCACCACATGGCGCGCGGGGTCGGCTTGGGGGTCGTTGATGAGTTCCAGGACCAGTTCGCCGGCCACCCGCCCCATGTCGGAGGGCGACTGGGCGATCGTGGACAGATCGAACCAGTCGGCCGGCGGCTGGTCGTCGAAGCCGAGGACGGACATCCGCTCGGGCACCCCGATCCCGGACCGGCGCAGGGCCCGGAGCAGGGAGGCGGCCAGCTCGTCCTGCTCGGCGAAGACGGCGGTGGGCGGCTCGCGCAGGCTCAGCAGCGCGCCGAGAGCCTCCACGACGGCCCGCTGGTCCGCTGGCGGAGCGGCCACCACGAGCGCGTCGTCGCGGGGTACGTCCGCCTCGGCCAGCGCCTGCTGGTAGCCGAGCAGCCGGCCGTACGAACTGAAGGAGAAGCCGGTCGCGCCCTGGCTCTGCACGAAGGCGATGCGGCGGTGCCCCAGGTGCAGCAGATGGCGGGTGCCGTTGCGGGCCGCGGCCACGTCGTCGACGTAGACGCTCGGCCGGCCGTCGGCGTGCTGGCTGACGTAGACGACCGGCATCCCGAGGTCGTCGAGGCGGGCGCTCTCCTCCTCGGTGAGGTCGAAGGAGAACACCAGCAGGGCGTCGGCGTTGCGCCGGGCCGGGAGCTGTTCGAAGAAGGCGGCGCGCTCCGCCAGGTCGGGTGTCACATAGACCGTCAGCTCCATGTCGGCGGCGCGCAGCAGCGGGCCGAGGGCGGACAGGGCCGAGCCCATGAACCACGAGTTGAGCGTGGGCACGAGCACCGCGACGACGCCGGTCCTGCCGGTGACCAGGCTGGAGGCGTGCCGGGACACCGCGAAGTTCAGCTCGCGCGCGGCCTGTTCGACGCGGGCCCGCACGTCCGGCGACACGCTCGACAGTCCCCGCAGGGTGCGCGAGACGGTGGACGCCGAGACCCCGGCCCGTTCGGCGACGTCGGCCATCGTGGGGTGCCGTTGAGCTGCTGGCATGGGCGGACGCTAGCACAGGCGTACAGACCTGCTCAGGGTCTCGTGACAGCGCTGCCATGGGGCTACCCGCGCGTAACGCATTGACGCGTGGCGCGCGGTCCTCAAAGCTTGCAATCGTTGTCTCATGGAGTCGAGCAGAGAATGCGGGGAAGGCTTCGAAAGCCATCAGGAGGTGTACTGAACTGCACAGATGCTCGTGAGATTGCCGTGACAGCGCAGTCAGAGATCCGGTTTCAGCCCTCTTGAACCACAAGGAGCAGGCACCGACATGTCCACCAGCACCGCACCTTGGTGGCGCGACGCCGTCATCTATCAGGTCTACATCCGCAGTTTCGCCGACGGGAACGGCGACGGCGTCGGCGACATCGCCGGCATCCGCTCCCGGCTGCCGTATCTCAAGTGGCTGGGCGTCGACGCGATCTGGATCAACCCCTGGTACAAGTCGCCGATGGCCGACCACGGTTACGACGTCGCCGACTTCCGCGAGATCGACCCGCTGTTCGGCACGGTCGCCGAGGCCGAGCAACTCATCGAGGAAGCGCACGAGTTCGGCATCCGCGTCATCCCCGACATCGTGCCGAACCACACCTCCGACCAACATGCCTGGTTCCGGGCGGCGCTGGCGGCCGGACCCGGAAGTCCGGAACGGGAGCGCTACGTCTTCCGGAGCGGCCGCGGGCCCGGCGGCGCCGAGCCGCCCAACGACTGGGTGTCCTCCTTCGGCGGCCCGGCCTGGACGCGGCTGCCCGACGGCGAGTGGTATCTGCACCTGTTCGCGCCCGAGCAGCCGGACCTGAACTGGGAACACCCGGAAGTACGCGCGGAGTTCGAGTCCGTGCTGCGCTTCTGGTTCGGGCGGGGCGTGGACGGCTTCCGCATCGATGTGGCGCACGGCCTGGTCAAGCACCCCGAACTGCCCGACCTGCCGCCCCGCCCGGACCGGCCCGCCGACGGACGGCGCCGGCACGTCGACCATCCGCACTGGGACCGGGACGAGGTGCACGACATCTACCGCGCGTGGCGCCGGGTGGCCGACGAGTTTCCCGGTGACCGCTCGTTCGTGGCGGAGGCCTGGGCCGACACCCCGGAGCGGCTGGCCGCCTACGTGCGCCGGGACGGACTGCACACGGCGTTCAACTTCGACTTCCTGATGTCCGGTTGGGACGCCAAGGACCTGCGGGCCGTGATCGACGACTCGCTCGCGATGCTCGGCGCGGTGGGTGCTCCGGCGACCTGGGTGCTCTCCAACCACGATGTCGTGCGCCACGCCAGCCGCTACGGCCGTACGGTGGTCAAGCGCTGGGTGGCGAACGAGACGTACCGGCCCGAGGGCCCACTCGACCTGGAGCTGGGCACGCGGCGGGCGCGGGCGGCGGCCCTGCTGATGCTCGCGCTGCCCGGCGGCGCGTATGTCTACCAGGGTGAGGAGCTCGGGCTGCCGGAGGTCGAGGACCTGCCGGAGAGCGTGCTGCAGGACCCGGTCTGGGAGCGGTCCGGGCACACCGACCGGGGGCGCGACGGCTGCCGGGTGCCGATCCCGTGGTCGGGCAGGAGCGCGCCGTACGGCTTCAGCCCGGAGGGTGCGACGGCCGCGCCCTGGCTGCCGCAGCCCGCGCTGTGGGGGGACCTCAGCGTGGCCGTGCAGACCGGGGACGAGCAGTCGATGCTGGAGTTGTACCGCAGCGCCCTGCACCTGCGCCGCGAGCATCCCGCGCTCGGCGACGGCGACATGACCTGGCTCGACGCCCCGGCCGGCGTCCTCGCGTTCGGCCGCGACCCCGGCTTTCGGTGCGTGGTCAACCTCTCGTCCGAGCCGTACCGGCTGCCCGAACACACCTCGGTCCTGCTCGCCAGTGGACCGGTTCCGGACGGCCTGCTGGCGCCGGACCACGCGGTCTGGCTGACCGTGTAGCGGCGCGCCGACCCGCATGATGGGTGGGGCGCACAGGGAGTGCGCCCCTCGCGCCAGGTCGCGCGAGGCGCGTGCGGGAGGTGTGTGTGCGGGAGGTGCGCGTGGAGGACGGCAGCCCGGAGGCCGTGGTGTGGCGCAACCGTGCCCTCACGCTCTTCGACCGGGTCGCCGTGCCCGTCGCCGTGTGCGATGTGTACGGCGCCGTCCTGCTGGCCAATCCCGCGTTGGCGGCCGAGTGCGGTACGACGCCGGGGCGGCTGCGCGGCCGTGATGTGCTGGAGCTGTTCCGGCCGCAGCAGGCCGGCCAGGTGGAGCGGATCGCGGAGGCGCTGCGGCTGCGGCACCGGTCGCGGTACCAGGTCTCGGTGCGCTGGGAGGCGCCGGGCGGGGCCGAGCGGTTCGGGGAGCTGACGGCCGATCCGGTCAGCGACAGCGTGCAGGACACGCCCGCCCTGCTGGTGATGCTGCGCGTGCAGGGCGAGCGCGAGCCGCTCGTCGAGGAGCCTGTGCGGGTGACGCCGGTGGAGGCCCGCATCCTCGCGCTGCTCGCCGGGGGCGCCACCACCGCCAAGGCCGCCAAGGAGACCGGTCTCACCACGGACGGCGTCACCTACCACCTGCGGCGGCTGTCGGCGCGCTGGGAGGCCTCGAACCGCACCGAACTGGTCGCCCGGGCCTATGCGCTCGGCGTGCTCACCCCCGGGGTGTGGCCGCCCGGCGCATAGGCGGTGCCCGCACCCTCGGGGGCGCCGAACCGGGCGAGGGTGTGCCACACCTTCTTCAGATCCTGCAACTCGTAGCAGCCAGTGCGGGCCGCGTCGCCGATGATCCGCGGATCGACGACGCCGTCCTGGGCTATCCGGGCGCCCAGTTCCACGTACTCCTGCCCGCGGAAGTCGGCGTGGCGCAGCAGTTCCGGCACGGTCAGCCGGTAGCCAGGGTGCCACTCGACGGGGCAGGGCAGCAGACGGGCCGCCGCCTCGACGGGTGTGCCGCGGTAGCTCGCGTCCAGGACGAGCGCCTCCGCGTGCGTGGCGAGCAGGACGCCGCCGTGGACCTGGGCCTCGATGTAGTCGTCGAGGGCGTCCTGCTCGTCGGCCTCGGCGAGGGCGATCAGGGACATCCCGGAGGCGATGCCGAAGTGGGTCGGCTCGGCCGCGCTGTCGGGATAGCAGAAGGTGGCACGCGCGAGGGCGTCCGCGCCGAGCCGGAAGTGCGACGAGCCGAACCGCGGTGCCGCGCCGACCACTTGGTGCCGGAAGTTCAGCGCCCCGTACACGGGTCTGTCGTGCGGGTCGGCATCGTCGTAGACACCGCCGAAGATCCTGCTCTCCCAGCGGTGACGGTCACCGCCCGGGTGCGCGGTGAGGCCGCCGTTGCTGGTGCCGGTGACGAACTGCGAGTGGTACGAGCCGTCCTGGGCGAGCGCCCGGAGGATCGGCAGCCCGCCGACGAGCCGGTCGGGGTGGAAGTTCAACGTGATCCGAACACCGGGCTCGACCGCCGGCCCCGCGGAGAGCGCGGCAACATACCGCAACGCCGCCCGCGCCCTCGGTGCCCCGACACCCCTGAAGTCCACGCCTGTCTCAGTCCTTTCCGGTCCCACGGTCCCGGAGCGACGCGGCCGTCACCCGGTGGAAGTGGATCAGGACCCCGCGGGTGGAGGCGAGGGCGACGTCTTACGGGCCGTCCGGGTGGTCGCTGCCGATGGTACGGATCACTCGCGGCTGCGCCAGCCATTTCATGGGGACGATGGCGGTCCGATGCCCCTTCATGATCCAAGGCTCGCGGGCCGCGCTGCCCGTGGACCCGCCGGTGGGCCTCCCTGCCGGGGTACGGGCAGCCACGGGGTGAGGGCGGGGGTTTGCCTCATGGATCGGCGGGGTGTTCGGCAGGGACCATGCGGTGCATGACTACTCGGCGGCACGGCGGCCCCGCCCGCACGGCTACGGTCGGCGCCGATCTGCGGCTGTTCCTGCTCTCGGGCATCGCCACCGTTCTCCTCACACGCCGGCTCCTGGCGAGCACCGGCTATCCGAAGCTCGGCGGTCACGGCACCGGACTGCACATCGCGCACATGCTGTGGGGCGGACTGCTGATGGCAGCCGGGCTCGTGGTGCGGCTGGCGTTCCTCGGCCGCCGGGCGCGGCTGTGCGGTGCGGTGGCGGGTGGGGTGGGCTTCGGGCTGTTCATCGACGAGATCGGCAAGGTGGTCAGCGACGGCGGCGGCTATCTCTACCGGCCGGCTGCCGGGCTGATCTATCTGGCCTTCGTCGCCCTGGTGGTCCTGAACCGGTGGCTGGTACCGCGTGGCGAGGCACGGGACGAGCGGGCACGGACGGCTCGCGCCGCCGACACCGCGCTCACCGGTGTCGTATCGGGGCTGACCGACGCTCAACGCCGTTCGGCGCTGGGGATGCTGGCGGGTTCGACGCGGCCCGTGGACGTGGCACTGGTGCGGTTGCTGGAGTGCGTGGAGACGGCGCCTGAGCGGAGTCGGGTGCGGGTGCCGGGGGTGCTGCGGGCCGCCGCCGTCCGCGCCCGTGCGGCCGTCTCGGCGTCGGTCGCGCATCCTGCCACGCTGTGGGTCGCGCTCACCTGGACCCTGCTGCAGGGCGCCGCCCTCCTCTTCGGCGTGGGCCGTGATCTGGCGGCCGGGCGGCTGCGGCACGAACCGGAGTGGGGTGCCGTGACGGGGCTGGTCGGGTGTTCGGCCGTGATGCTGGCGCCGGCCGTGGCCGGGGTGGTGCGGCTGCGCCGTGACCGGGTGCGCGGCCTCGGCCTGCTCCGTGCCTCGCTCCTGGTGGACCTGCCGGCCGGGCAGGCCTTCAACTTCGTCGTCAACCAGTTCGCGGCCGTGACGAACTGGTTGATCGGACTGTGTCTGCTGGTCGTCGTCACGGGTGCGCTGCACCGTGCGCGTCAGGAGGCCGGGGGCGTCCAGTGCGGGTCGCGGCCGAGGAAGGCGAGCAGGGTCTCGGCGCTGTCGTAGTCCGGCGCGGTCGGCCGCGCGGGCGCGAAGACCTGGTGGGCGTCGCGGAGGTGGTCGACGAGGTGCTCGGCCACCGGCCGGATCCCCTCGGCCGGCTCGGTCGGCAGCGGCCGGTCCTGGCCGGTCGCCACCGCGATGTCCCAGGCGTGCACGGCCGCGTCCATGGCGGCCGCCGCGGCGGCGAACGGCAGGGGCAGCGGTCCCAGCGGCGTGGGCACCCGATCGGCGTCGGCGGGCAGCCCCGCGTACGCGTCCGCCACCGCGCGCAGCACCGTGTCGAGTTCCGCCGCCGGGTCACCGTCGAGGGCGTCGGCCGGGTGGAACGGGTCGGAGTCCGGGCGTCCGCCGGTGATCGCGAGGCCGTAGCCCTGCTGATCGATCCGCGCGTGATGGAGAACCTGCCGCACCGTCCACTCGGTGCACGGCGTCGGCGCTCCCCACGCCGACCGCGGGACACCGGCGACCGCCGTGCCGAGATATCCGTGCGCAAGCGTGAGAACCTCGATGCCCTGGGTGTTCCCCATGTCCGCTCCCCCTTCTGTCACCTTCGACCGACACCGACAATCCAGGTTCCCTTGCGGTCAGTTACGGTCCTCAATGACAGCCGGGACGGCTGTGTCCGATACGCCCGTGGAAGGAGTACGGCCCGAGAATGCGACATGTACGTGAGTGGGCGGCGTCCCTCGTGCGCTTTGTGAAGCTGCGCCGGGACCCGGTGGTCGTACAGACGCTGCGGTCCGCCGCGGCGGCGACGATCGCCTACGTCGTGGCTCTGCGTCTCAGCCCCGAGGCGGCCCCCCTCACCGCCCCGCTGACCGCGCTGCTCGTCGTCCAGGTCACCCTGTACGCCACCCTCACCAACGGCATCCGCCGGGTGAACGCGGTGGTGGCGGGCGTCCTGGTCGCCATCGCCTTCTCCCTGCTCGTCGGTCTGACCTGGTGGAGCCTGGCCCTGCTGATCGTGGCCTCGCTGGCGGTCGGGCGCCTGGTGCGGGTCGACGAGTACGTGCCCGAGGTGGCGATCAGCGCGATGCTGGTGCTCGGCGTCACGACCGTCGGGGACACGGCCTGGGCGCGGGTGGTGGAGACGCTGATCGGCGCGGTGGTCGGCTTCGGCTGCAATCTGCTGTTCGCGCCGCCCGTCTGGGTGGACGAGGCGGGCGAGTCGATCGAGGGACTGGCCCGGCGGGTGCGGCAGCTGATGCTGCGCATGGGCGAGGAGGCCTCGGGCCGCACGCCCGTCGAACGGGCCACGCAGCGGCTGTACGAGGCGCGCCGGCTCGACCACGACATCGTCGAGGTGGACGCGGCCCTGAGGCAGGCCGAGGACAGTCTGCGGCTCAATCCGCGCGTGAGCGAGGGTCTGCTGCACCGGGTGGTGCTGCGGACGGGCCTGGACACGCTGGAGATCTGCACGGTCGTGCTGCGGGTGCTGGCGCGCACCCTCACCGACCTCGCCAAGGAACGCGAGCCCGAGCGGCTGTTCGCGCCCGCGACGGGTGCCGCCGTGGAGCAGCTGCTGTCGGAGATCGCCGACGCCGTGGTGAGCTTCGCGGTGCTGGTGACCAGTCATGTCACCGCCAGCGCCGAGTCGGCGGAGTCCCGGCTCGCCGCCGAGCTGCGGCAGGCCGCGGCCACCCGCGACAAGCTGGCCCAGCTGCTCCTTGAGGAGGTCCAGCGCGACGCCAGGAGCTGGCAGCTGTACGGCGCGGTGCTGACCGAGGTGAACCGCATCATCGACGAGATGGACACCGAGCACCGTTCGCGCCGCCTCTTCGAGGAGCTGGACCGCACCTCCCGCGAACAGCGCGAGCGCCTGCGGCGGCTGACCAGGGTGCGGGAGGGGCTGCGCGACTCCGACCGGCTCCGCGTGCCGGACGTACTGCGCCGGAACCGGTCCGGGAGCGCCGAGGGTTCCGACTGAGGACGCCGACGGACGCGTTTCTTCATTGCACGGTGCGCAACGCCTGTTGCCGGTCTTGCCTGCACCCCTTGGCCCGCGCGATGGTGGCTTGTCACGAACGGGACGAGCGACCACGTGAGGTGCGGACATGGGCAGTGGTGCTGGAGCGGCGAGCGGCGGCTGGAGCAGGCGCCGCTTCGTCGGCGCGCTCGGGGGCGCGGCCGCGGTCACGGCACTGCCGGCTCCCGCACCGCCCCGGCCCGAGCCCGGCCACGGCGCCACGAACCCCGACCGGGCCACGCCCGCCGACCCTCAACCGCACGCCACGGCACCTCGCCCGCTGTACCTCGGCACGTACACCTCGGTCGAGGGCGGCGGCAAAGGCATCGGCCTCGCCACGTACGACCCGACGAGCGGGAGCATCACCGGCACCGGAGTCCTCACCGGGGTCGCCGACCCGTCGTATCTCGCGCTCCACCCGGACGGCCGCACGCTGTACGCGGTGGACGAGCAGGACGACGGCGCCGTCACCGCCGTCCGTCTCGCCGACCGCGCGATTCTGGGCTCGCGGAGCACCGGCGGGGCGGGACCCTGCCATCTGTCCGTGCACCCGAGCGGCAATTGGCTGCTCAGCGCCAACTACACGTCGGGCAGCGTGGCAGTGCACCCGATCGACGGCTCGGGCGCGCTCGGCGAACGAACCGACGTGGTCAAGCACTCGACACCCGCGCCCGGCCCCGGCCAACAGGGCCCGCACGCCCACCAGTTCATCACCGCCCCGGACGGCGGCCACGTACTCGCCGTGGACCTGGGCACGGACACCGTCTACACCTACCGGCTCGACGAGCGCCGCGGCACGCTCACCGAGGTCGCGCAGGCGCACACCCGGCCGGGCGCGGGTCCGCGCCATCTCACCTTCCACCCCGGCGGGCGGTACGCCTATCTGGCCAACGAGGTCGACGACACCGTCACGGTCTGCACGTACGACTCCACCACCGGCGGCCTGACGATCGGCGAGCCGCAGCCCACGGGCTCCGGTTCGGGCACCAACTACCCGGCGCAGATCCTGGTGACCGCGGACGGCTCGTACGCCTATCTCGCCAACCGCGGCCACAACAGCCTCGCGCGCTACGCCGTCGAGGCGGACAGAGCGCAACTCAGGCTGCTCGACACGGTGCCGGTGTCCGGTGACTTCCCGCGCCAGATCGCCTTCTCCCCGGACGGGACGCTGCTGTTCGCGGCGAACCAGAAGTCCGGCACCGTCAGTGTCTTCCAGGTCGATGCCGGCAACGGTGAACTGCGGCTCGCGGGCGAGCCGTTCGCCTCACCCGTCGCGGTCTGTGCGCTGCCGCTGTAGGGGGCGTGGGCAGGACGCGGCGCCGGCCTGCGCGAGCAGGGCGTGCATGCGCTCGGTGAGCTGCGCGACGTCGTCGGCGGGAGTGTGGAACGGCAGTCGTACGTCGCCGTCGGCGCGGTTGCGCTCGATGCGCAGGGTCAGTCCGTGCCGGTCGACGGCGAGGGGCTGGACGCGGACCGCGCCGTGCAGGCTGGCGTGGTCGACGAGCCGGGTGAGCCGTTCGACGGCGTCGGGATGGCAGTCCGCGAGATGCGTCAGCAGGTGGGCCTCGGCGAGTGCGAGCGGGTCGGGCTCGGCGGCGGCGAAGTCGTCGAGGTCGACGACCACCGCGCCGGACGACTGGCGCAGCACGATCCTGGTGGCCCGGAACGCGAGTCGACCGTCCTCGGGCACGAAGTACCCCGCGAGCCAGAGCCTGGCCCGGATACGGTCTCTGACCGGGACGGGCGCGACGTCGGCGAACTCCAGCACCGCGTGCGGCTCTCCGCGCGGCGCGCAGATCGCGGCGGCGAGCAGCGCGCTGTCCTCGGGCACCTCCAGCAGCACCCGACCGTCCTGGTCCACGGTGTGCGCACCGACGAGTTCCTCGCGGCCGCCGTCCGCGGTCACCGCGCAGGACCAGGCGGTGGCGAGCACCGACCGGGCCCGTTGGGCCGCCGAAGGCGCGGCCGTCCAGCTGGGGCTGTCACCCATCCCGAACCTCCTTAGGTAAGGCTCACCTAACCTATCGAAGATCGGGGTGAAGGCCAACCCTGAGAACACGCCTGCCTCAGGGCGCGATGACCCCGAGCAGTGCCCGTGCGCACAGATCACGCACCTGTTCCCGCGGCAGATCCGAGCGCCGCAGCCACTCCAGGCAGACGGCCGTGGTGAAGGCCAGCCAGCCGCGGACGGCCAGCTGGAGGTCCGGACGCAGTCGGGCGGCCTCGCCGAGTTCGGGGTCGGCGGCGATCGTCGCGAGGATCTGCCTCTCCTGCGCGGCCAGCGCCCGCTGGTAGATCCGGCGGATGGTCGTGTCCCCCGCCGCGTCCGCGCGATGGAAGGCGCGGAAGCCATGGGCATGGGCGTGCGCGTACTCCAGGAACGTGTCGAGGCCCGCCGCGAGCTGCTCGCGCGCGGGGACCCCTGGCACGGCAGCCGTCATCCGCAGCATCCGCCCGCTCTCGCGCTCGACGACCGCCGCGAAGAAGTCCCGTTTGGTCGGGAAGTAGTGGTATAGCAGCCCGCGTGAGACACCGGCGATCTCGGCGACCTGCTCGATCCACACGTCGTCGTACGGGCTCTCCGAGAACAACCGCGCCCCCACCGACAGCAGCTGCTCCCTGCGCTCCTCGGTGCTGAGCCGACGCCGTGCGCGTTCGCCCTGGTTCGCGGCCATGTCCGCACTTTACTTGACGTCGGTTCAACGGCAGGACCAGACTGAGCCACGTTATTGAACTCACGTACAACAGCTGCACGACAGCTCAACCTGCCGCTGATTCAAGGGAGATCGCGTCATGGCGGAGACGACGGCGGGGAGCGGACCGGCGACGGCGGCCCCGCTTCCCAAGGGGTTCCGGAGCGCCGAACAGGGCTGGCCCGAACTGCACCGCGTGCCGCATCCCCCGCACCGCGTCCCCCTGCTCGGTGACGTCCTCGGCGCCGACCGGCGCACCCCCGTCCAGGACTCCATGCGCTACGCACGGCAGCTGGGCCCGATCTTCCGGCGCAAGGCGTTCGGCAACGAGTTCGTGTTCGTGTGGGGTGGCGAGCTCGCGGCCGACATGGCGGACGAGTCGCGGTTCGCCAAGCACGTGGGCCTGGGCGTCGCCAATCTGCGCCCCGTCGTCGGGGACGCGCTGTTCACGGCGTACAACCACGAGCCCAACTGGCAGCTGGCGCACGACGTCCTGGCACCGGGCTTCAGCCGTGAGGCCATGGAGGGCTACCACCCGATGATGCTGGCGGTGGCGGACCGGCTCACCGACCACTGGGACCGCGAGCGGGCGGCGGGCCGGGCGGTGGACGTGCCGGGCGACATGACCAAGCTGACGCTGGAGACGATCGCGCGCACCGGTTTCGGGCACGACTTCGGATCCTTCGAGCGCTCCCGGCCGCACCCCTTCGTGTCCGCGATGGTGGGCACGCTGTCGTACGCCCAGCGGCTGAACACCGTGCCCGCGCCGCTGGCCCCGTACCTGCTGCGCAAGGCCTCGCGGCGCAACGAGGCCGACATGGCGTACCTCAACAGCACGGTCGACGAGCTGGTCCGGGCCCGGCGCGCCTCCGGCGGCCGCGGGGACGGGGACCTGCTGGACCGGATGCTGGAGACGGCCCACCCGAGGACCGGGGAGCGGCTGTCCGCCGAGAACGTACGGCGGCAGGTCATCACGTTCCTGGTGGCGGGCCACGAGACGACGTCGGGCGCGCTCTCCTTCGCCCTGCACTATCTCTCCCGGCACCCCGAGGTGGCCGCCCGCGCCAGGGCCGAGGTGGACGCCGTGTGGGGCGACACCGCTGCGCCCGGCTACGACCAGGTGGCCAAGCTGCGGTACGTGCGCCGGGTGCTGGACGAGGCGCTGCGGCTGTGGCCGACGGCTCCGGCCTTCGCCCGGGAGGCCCGCGAGGACACCCTGCTGGCCGGGGACCATCCGATGAAGCGCGGTGCCTGGGCGCTGGTCCTGACGATGATGCTGCACCGCGACCCCGAGGTGTGGGGCGCCGACGCGGAGCGGTTCGACCCGGACCGCTTCGACCCGAAGGCCGTACGGTCGCGTCCCCCGCACACCTTCAAGCCGTTCGGTACGGGCGCGCGGGCCTGCATCGGGCGGCAGTTCGCGCTGCACGAGGCGACGCTGGTGCTCGGCCTGCTGCTGCGCCGCTACGACCTGCGACCCGACCCGGACTACCGGCTGCGCGTCACCGAGCGGCTCACGCTGATGCCGCAGGGGCTGCGGCTGCATCTGGAGCGGCGCACGGCGAGCGCCGGGGCGGTGGCTGGGACGGCCGTCGACGCCGGGACGGCCGTGGACGAGGCGCCGTCAGAGCTGCGCTGTCCAGTGCACGGGGCGGGTGACTGACTCCGGCAGCCGGGTGCCCGTGCCGCCGCGGGCCGCGTTGACCTGGGGCTGGGTGAGGAAGAAGGCGCCGGTCAGGTCGGCGTCGGTGAGATCGGCGTCGCGCAGGTCGGCGCCGATCATGTCCGCGCCGCGCAGATCGGCCCCGGTGAGGTCGGCGGCGATGAGGTAGGCGCCGCGCAGGTTCGCGCCGCGCAGATCGGCGCCCCTGAGGCGGGCGCCCATCAGGTCGGCGCCGCGCCGTTCCTTCTTGCGACCGCGGACGCCCGCCCGCGCCAGCTCGCTGGTTTTCAGCAGCAGTACGTTGACCTCCTGCCGGTGCGCGGCCACGTCCAGCGCGGCCAGTTGCTCGGGCGCGAGGAGGGTGAGTTCCTCGGTCGCTTCGAGGGCGCGGCGCAGGTCGGTCGCGAGCGGACGGGCGGCCGGCAGGGTCAGCGCCTCGGTGAGGTACCAGAGCAGTTCGTGCAGCTGTCGTACGACGGGGAACACGTCGAACATGCGCCGGGCCTGCTCCGGTGGCCCGGTCCGCCAGTCCTGGCCACCGAAGGTGACCTGCGAGACCTTCTGCCCGGCGCCGAAGCAGTCGTAGACCGTGCAGCCGGTGAAGCCCTTGTCGCGCAGCCGGGCGTGGATGCCGCAGCGGTGGTCGGTCCGCAGGTTGGGGCAGGGCCGGCCGGCCTCCTTGTCGATCGCGAAATCGGCGGAGGCGGTGAAGGGCAGGGCGACGCAGCACAGCCCGAAGCAGTGCTCGCAGTCACCGCGCAGGCCGGTCCGGTCGGCTGTCTGATCCGGCATGACGCCCAGCGTATCCGGGCGGGGCGGGGCCGCCGTCCCGCCCGCTGTCGCGGCCGTTCTCCTCGATCCGCCGGATCTCCTCCCGCAGCTCGGCGATCCTCGCCCGCTTGGAGCCGATCCCGCGCTCGATGAGCCGCAGATGGGTCGGCGACCGCGGTACGGCCGCTTCGAACTCCGCCAACCGGCGCCGCTCGACGGCGAGTTCGGTCCGCAGCCGGGACGCGGGGTCCGCGGGCGGGGGCGGGTGGCTGTCGTTGAAGACGACGTTGTACTTGGGGCGTTCGGTGAAGACGGCCTCCCGCTCGGCGGCCTCGGCGTCCTCGGGGTAGTCGATCTGTATGCCGATCACGCTAGGACCCCACGGCTGCTCCCGCAGATGCGTGCGGACGCGCGTGAGCGGGGAGACCGAGATGCCGACGTACAGCAGGCCCTCCGGGCCGTGCAGCCGGTACAGCGCCGTCCGGCCCGCCGTGTACAGCGTGCCCTCCTCGTCGAACAGGCCCCGCAGGAACTGCGCGTCGACGTCACCCACGTCACCGCCCCCCTTCGCCCGCGCCCCTCTCCTCCTCCCCCAAAGGTCGCACGCGGGTCTGACATCGACGTCGGCGAGGCCCGGGCGCACCGATGAGATTCAGTACCGCTGCGCCTTCACCAGCTTCGGGGTCAGCACCGGCTCGGGCGGTTTGCGGCTGATGGCGATCGGTCGGGCCTTCTCGCCCGGGTCGAGGTTCTCCGCGCCGACGTAGCGGGTCTCCACGGTCTTGCCGGAGGAGTCGAGGAAGTCGACCTGGACGGCGTAGGACGCCTTCTTGGCGGTCTTGTTGGTGATGGTGACGACGACGGCGAGCAGGCCGCCGGTCTTGGAGCGCGGTTCGCCGGTCATGGCGACCTCGGACATGGCGTTGCCCTGGCCCTTGACGTTCTTCAGTGCATTCTCGGCGGCCTTGTCGGCCCGCTTGGTCTCAGCCGACACGGACGCCTCGAAGGAGGACGCGGCGGCGGAGGCGGACGAGGCCGCCGCGGAGGCGCGCGCGCGTGCGGACGCCGCGGCCGACGACAGGGCGGAGGGCGCCGTCCCGGAGAAGGACGCCGTGTCCGGGGGTGTGGGCCGTTCGGTGGACGGTGTGCTCGAACCGCCGCTGTCGTCGTCCGAGCCGCACGAGACCAAGCCGATCGTGCTCGCCGCGACCGCGGCCAGCGCGACGGCGACCGGCCGGGACGGGCCCGCTCGCCGCGCCCGGTGGGATGCCCCTGACCTCATCGTCGACGTCCTCTCGCGCGATCACGGAACACAGCGAGATGAACCTTATGTCCGAATACGGCGCGGGGCATGTCGTCGGGGAGCGTCGGGGAGCGGTCGCGCGCCGGTCCGTGGCCGGGAGGTCAGGCCTCGTCTCGGGTGAGGGCGAGCAGCCGGTCGAGGACCCTGGGCCCGCCGGCTCGCACCCCGTCGTGCTCGAACTCGTCGGTCACCCAGGTGCGCAGGCCGCGGATGCCGCGCGCCGTCCGCAGGGCGTGGGCGGTGTCGACGTACATGTCGTCGTGGTAGACGGCCGCCGCGACGGGCACCTCGTTGACGGCGAGGCGGGCGGGGTCGTAGAGGGGGCGCCAGTCGGTGCGGGCGGCGAGGAGTTCGGCGGTTTCGCGCAGGGGGCGCAGCGCCGGGTCGCACTCGAACATCCAGGGGTGGACGGACTCGCCCGTGAACAGCAGGGGGCCGTCGCCGGTGAGCGCCTTCGCGGCGTCGAACTGCGGGAACTCCGCGCGGACGCGTTCGGCCGACCAGGCCGTGGGGCGCTCGTCCTGTGCGTAGCAGGCCTCGTGGACGAGGGCGTAGAGCGGATGGCTCGCGTACGACAGCATGCCCTGGACGTCCTCCTGGAAGGCGTCGGAGAGCGCCGGGCCCTGCGGGGTGCGGACGAAGGCGTGCTCCAGGAGGAAGTGCAGCCGGTGGCTGCCCTCGCTGCCGCCGAGGACGGTGCCGAGGGACTGGAAGGCCTCGACGGTGAAGCGGTAGCCGTTCGGCAGGGTCACGTCGTGGGTGAGGAGGTGGTCGGCGATACGGCGGGCGCGCTCGACGTCCTGCGGGTAACGCGCGTAGTGCGCGGCGACCTTGCGTTCGATACGGGGATAGGCGGCGCGGTAGACGTCGTCGGCGTGCGCGTCGAGGGAGGGCAGACCGCCGGTGATCACGGCGGCGGCGAGGCCCTCGGGGGCGGTGGAGAGGTAGTTGACCGTGCAGAAGCCGCCGAAGCTCTGGCCGAGGGCGGTCCAGGGGGCGCCGCCGGTGACCTGGGCGCGGATCGCCTCGCAGTCGCGGACGATCGCGTCGGCGCGGAAGTGCGCGAGGTAGTCGGCCTGTTCGGCGGGGCCGCCGCGCAGCGGGAGCGTCTGGCGGTTGGCGGGCGTGGAGTGGCCGGTGCCGCGCTGGTCGAGGAGGAGCACGCGGTGGTCCTTCAGGGCGCGGCCGAGCCACGCCTGCTTCCCGACGAAACGATTCGCCCCGAAACCGGGCCCGCCCTGCAGATAGACCATCCACGGCAGGTTCTGCTGTGCCTTGTCGCTCGCGACGACTTCACGCGCGTAGAGCTCGATGGTCTCTCCGGCCGGGTCGTCGTGGTCGAGGGGCACGGTGAAGTACCGGTCGGTGAGGACGACTCCGGGCTGGCGGTAGGTGGCGGTCAACTGGTCTCCAGGGACGGACGGGTTTCGGGCCGCGTCCCACTTCATCACATGTTCGTCCGGTAACCGAGCCCTGGGATCATGAAATCCTACTGAACGACTGATCAGCGGACGGAGAGGCTGGAACGCCGTACGACCAGTTCCGGCTGGAGCACCACCCTGCGGTGCTCGTGCCGCTTGGTCCCGGCCTCCGCCTCGCTCTCCTCCAGCAGCAGTTCGGCGGCCAGGGCGCCCATGGTGACGGCCGGCTGGCGGACCGAGGTGAGCGGGACGGCCGCGGCGGCCGCGAACTCGATGTCGTCGTAGCCGACGATCGCGAGGTCGTCGGGGACGCCGACGCCGGCCGCGTACATGGCCTGCAGGACCCCGAGGGCCAGCAGGTCGTTGGCGCAGAAGACGGCGGTGGGCCGATCGGCGAGGCCGAGCAGCCGGGCTCCGGCGTCGCGGCCGGCGGCCACGTCGAGGCGCTCGGTGGGCAGTTCGCGCAGGCACTCGGGGTCGAGGCCCGCCTCGGCGAGCGCGTTCAGGGCGCCGGTGCGGCGGTCGCGCACCTGGTTGAGTCCGGGCGGCCCGCTGACGTACGCGATGCTGCGGTGCCCGGCGTCGGCGAGGTGCCGCACGGCCAGCGCGCCGCCCGCCACGTCGTCGACCGACACCGAGCACTCGGTGGTGCCCTCGGCGACCCGGTCGACGAGCACGAAGGGGATGTTGTGCCGCCGGAACGTCTCGATGTTGCGGCCGGAGGCGTCCGACGGCGTCAGCAGCACGCCCCGCACCCGCTGCTCGGCGAAGAGCGCCAGATACTCGGCCTCCTCGCCGGCGCTCTGGGCGCTGTTGCAGACCATCACGCCGAGCCCGGCGTCGCGCGCGGCGCGCTCGGCACCCCGTGCGACGTCCACGAAGAACGGGTTGCCCATGTCCAGCACGAGCAGCCCCATGATCCGGCTGCGGCCCGCCCGCAACTGCCGCGCGGACTCGCTGCGGACGTAGCCGAGCCGGTCTATCGCGGACTGCACCCGGGCCCGGGTCTCCGTGGCGACCGTGTCCGGACGGTTGATCACGTTCGACACCGTGCCGACGGAGACTCCGGCGGCGCGGGCGACGTCCTTGATACCCACCGACTGGGACATCAGGCAGGGACCTCCAGGGGAGAACAGGACGGCCTAAAGGCCATCACATTACCGTCAACATCCGGCGTATCGTGCCCGGTCACGCGGGCAGTCCGAAGTCGACGACGTGGAGTGCCGAGGGTGTCGTACCGCTCGACTTCTCCTGGTACATGAAGGACAGGACGCCGTCCGCCCTGACCCGCGGCTCGTCGATGACGACCTCGCCGAAGGCGTTCAGCCCGCCGCCGTCGTACAGCGGTGTCCAGTCCGTGTATCCGGACCTTTTCGAGGCGCCCGCGATCCGGCCGCGTGGGAAGACCGCGTAGGCGTTGTCGTGGCCGTCCAGGACCAGCTTGGTGCGTTGGCTCGAGTCGAGTGGGACCGGGATCTCGGTCTTGCGCCAGTCGCCCGAGGCGTCCTTGCGCAGGTGGAAGGCGCGGCCGTGGGCGGTGCGGTCGGCCACGTAGTCCGTGGTGCACGGGCCGAAGCGGTCGGGGACGTGGCTGATGATCGCGTGCGGGAGGCCCGCGGAGTCCGTCCACTGGCTCTCCTGGTTCATCAGCGCGTGGTCGGGGTCCAGGGCGTCGACGACCAGTCCGCCGTCGGTGACGGCCACCGTGTCCGACGTGCCGGTCCTGCCTACGACGGTGCCCGCGTCGTTGTGCCAGGTGCGGCCGCGGTCGGCCGAACGGACGTAACCCGTGTCGTGGTTGGTGATGCCGCCGCCCGCGCCTACGACGGCGGGGTTCTGCTCGCGCCAGGTGAACAGGGCGTGCAGGACGCCGTTCGCGTCGTAGTCGATGCCGTGCAGATACATGTTGCGGGCGGTCGAGGAGCCGTGCGCGCTGGTGTACGTCCCCGTGGAGCCGGTCCACTCCCCCAGTTCCGTCCAGCCCGAACCGTCGTACTCCGCAAGGGCGTTGCGGCCGTTCCCGGAAATCCCTGCGCGGTAGCTCAGCTGCAGCCGGCCCTCCGGGGTGGAGATGAACTGGGGGTAGGTGAACGCGGTCGTGAGCGGCAGGCCGTCGAGCGAGGTCTGCACGGGGCCGAAGACGGACGGGGTCCAGGGCGTGTTCGCCGGGTCGTCCAGGAGCCCGGCGACCGAGTTCATGTAGAAGAAGCCGTCGCTGTGGGCGTCCATGACGATGTGGAGCCGTCCGTCGGTCCCGGAGGCACCGAGACAGATGACGTTGTGCGAGTCGTCGCTCTTGAGCCGGTGCGGCAGCGTGAGCGTCGACCAGTGCGATGTGCCCGTCTCCCGGCGGGCGACGACGGCCTCGCGCGTGGCCGTGTACCAGGCGGCGTACTGGTGGCCGCCGTGGGTGAACAACCCGTTCTTCTGGAAGGAGTTGGTGTTGACCAGGCCGTCGTAGGAGACGAAGTAGAGGGCGGTGGCGTCGAGTCGGGTGCGGCCGAGGAGGGTGACCGCGGGGACGACGAGCCCGGTGTCGGCGGCAGTCATGCGAGGTGGAACACCTCCGTGAGAGGCTTCATGGCCTCGTCGGGGCGGGCGCCGTCCAGCGACTCGAAGAACGGCGCCATCTCCGCCTGCCAGCGGGCGTTGACCTCGGTGGCCTCCATGCCGGCCTGCGCGGCCGCGAAGTCCTCGGTCTCCAGATAGCCCACCAGCAGACCGTCGTCGCGCAGGAAGAGCGAGTAGTTGTGCCAGCCGGTGGCGGAGAGTGCCTCGCACATCTCCGGCCACACGGCTGCGTGCCGTTCGCGGTACTCGGCGAGCCTGTCCTCGCGGACCTTGAGGAGGAAACACACGCGCTGCATGAGGTACCCGCTCCCGAACGGTACGGAAATGCCTAGAAGTTGAACTGGTCGATGTTCTTCGCGTCGAACACGGTCGGCTTGCCGAGGGTGATCACGCCGTCCTTGCCGATGGTGTACTCGGTGGAGCCGGCCTTGAAGGTCTCGCCCTCCTTGCCGGTGATCTGCCCGGAGGACAGCGCGACGGCCGTGCGGGCGGCGAGGTCGCCGAGTTTGGCCGGGTCCCACAGCTCGAACGCCTCGACGGTGCCGTTCTTGACGTACTTGCGCATGTCGTTGGGGGTGCCGAGGCCGGTCAGCTTGACCTTGCCCTTGTACTTGGAGCCGGACAGGTACTGGGCGGCCGCCTTGATGCCGACGGTGGTCGGGGAGATGATCCCCTTCAGGTTCGGGTACTGCTGCAGCAGGCCCTGGGTCTGCTGGAAGGAGGCCTGGGCGTCGTCGTTGCCGTAGGCGATCTTGACCAGCTTGACGTTCTTGTACTTCGGGTCCTTGAGCTCGTCCCTCATGAACCCGATCCAGGTGTTCTGGTTCGTGGCCGTCTGGGCGGCGGACAGGATCGCGATCTGGCCCTTGTAGCCGATCTGCTTGGCGAGCAGCTGCACCTCGGTGCGGCCGAGGTCCTCGGCGGAGGCCTGCGAGACGAAGGCGTTGCGGCAGTCCGGCTTGGTGTCGGAGTCGTAGGTGACGACCTTGATGTTGTTCTTCATCGCCTGCTTCAGCGCGGTGCACAGGGCGCCCGGGTCCTGCGCGGAGACCGCCATCGCGTTCACCTGCTGCTGGGTGAGCGTGTTGACGTAACTCACCTGGCCCGCGGTGTCGGTGGCGCTGGAGGGGCCGACCTCCTTGTACTTGCTGCCCAGTTCACCGAGCGCCTTCTCACCGCCCTTGTCCGCCGAGGTGAAGTAGGGGTTGTTGACCTGCTTGGGCAGGAAGCCGACGGTCAGGCCCTTCTTGAGCGCGGCGTTCGGGTCGGCCTTGGCGGTCGAGGTGGCCGCCGCGTCGTCGCTGCCGGAGTTCTTCTTGGTGGTGCCGCCGCAGGCGGTCACGGCGAGCGCGAGAGAGGTGACGGCGGCCAGGGCCGCGCAGGTACGGCGGATGGATGACTTGCGCATGACGGAGGTCCTTTTCGAGCGGGGTTCAGGAGGTCGGAGTCGAGGCGGCTCTGCGCCCCGCACGTGCTATTGAGATCTGACGCGCGACCCGGGGGCCGAGCACGGAGATGACCAGCAGTACGCCGGTGACGACGATCTGCGACTGTGCCGAGACGTTGAGCAGGCTCATCACGTTCTGCAGTGCGCCGAGCAGGAACACGCCGGCGATGGCGCCGCCGAGCGTGCCCTTGCCGCCGTCGAAGTCGATGCCGCCGAGCAACACGGCTGCGACGACGGAGAGTTCGAGTCCGGTGGCGTTGTCGTAACGGGCGCTGGCGTAGTGCAGCGCCCAGAAGATGCCGGTGAGGGAGGCCATCAGACCGGTCACCGTGAACAGGATCAGCTTGTGCCGCTTGACGCGGATCCCGGCGAAGCGTGCCGCCTCCTCGTTGGCGCCGATGGCGAACAGGGAGCGGCCGAACGGGGTGGCGTGCAGGACGACGACGGCGATCGCGAGCAGCACCAGGAAGGGCAGGAAGGCTTGCGGGACGAAGGAGTTGCCGATGCGTCCGGACGCGAAGTCCAGGTACTGGCTGGGGAAGTCGGTCACCGCGTTCGAGCCGAGCACGATCTGTGCGATGCCCCGGTAGGCGGCGAGGGTGCCAATGGTGACGGCGAGGGAGGGCAGTCCGAGCCGGGTGACGAGCAGGCCGTTGACCAGCCCGCACACCACACCGAGCAGCAGGCACAGCGGGATGATCGTCTCGATCGCCATGCCGTCGTTCCACAGCTTGCCCATCACCGCGCCCGACAGACCGGCCGTCGAGGCGACGGACAGGTCGATCTCGCCGGCGACGACGAGCAGGGTCATCGGCAGGGCGATCAGCGCGATCGGCAGGGTGTTGCCGATCAGGAACGACAGGTTGAGCGAGTTGCCGAAGCCGTCGACGGTGCCGAACGACAGCAGGAGCAGAACGACCAGGAGCGCGCCGACAACCGTGTCCCAACGGACCGCGCGCGTCAGGGAGTCAGGCATGGCGGGCGTTCCTCTTCTTCAGGGCGGAGGCCACGCGCAGCGCGACGATCCGGTCGACCGCGATGGCGAGGATGAGCAGGATGCCGTTGATGGCGAGCACCCACACGGAGCTGACGCCGAGGGCGGGCAGCACGCTGTTGACGGAGGTCAGCAGCAGGGCGCCCAGCGCGGCTCCGTACACGCTGCCGGAGCCGCCGGTGAAGACGACGCCGCCGACCACGACCGCGCTGACGACGGTGAGTTCGTAGCCGTTGCCGGTGCCGGAGTCGACGTTGCCGAAGCGGGCCAGGTACAGGGCGCCCGCGAGGCCGGCGAGCGCGCCGCAGAAGGTGTACGCGGCCAGGATCCGCTTGCGCACCGGGATGCCGGCCAGCCGCGCGGCCTCCGGGTTGGAACCGAGCGCGTACAACTCCCGTCCGCTGCCGAAGTGTTTGAGGTAGTACGCCGTCGCCACCAGCACCCCGAGCGCGATCAGCGCCAGCCAGGGCACCGCCGACAGGCCGCCCGAGCCGAAGTCCACGAAGCCGCCGGGCAGGTCGGCCGCGGTGATCTGGCGGGAGCCGACCCAGATGGAGTCGATGCCGCGGATGATGTAGAGGGTGCCGAGGGTGACGACGAGTGCGGGTACTTGGCCGAGGCTGACGAGCAGGCCGTTGAGCAGGCCGAAGCCGATGCCCAGGAGCACCGCGAGGACGAGGGCGACGAACGAGTTGCCGCCGCCGTGCAGATAGTCGCCGGCGGCGAAGGCACAGATGCCGAGGGTGGAGCCGACCGACAGGTCGACGTTCCTCGTGATCACCACCAGGGACTGGCCGGTGGCGACCAGCACCAGGATCGTCGCGTTCAGGAGCAGGTCCTTGATGCCCTGCTCGGACAGGAACTCGCTGTTGCCCGCCTGGGTGATGGCGATCATCACCAGGAAGACGAGCAGGATGGCGAGTTCGCGCATCCTGAAGACGCGGTCGACGAGGCGGGTGCCGCTGGACTTGGGCACCTCGGCGACGGGGGTCTCGTTGGGAGTGGTCACCGTCATGCGGCGGCCCTCCCGGTTGCTGCGGCCATCACGGTTTCCTCGGTGGCTTCGGCGCGTGGGATCTCTGCGGTGAGCCGGCCCTCGTGCATCACGAGCACGCGGTCGGCCATGCCGAGGATCTCAGGCAGGTCGGAGGAGATCATCAGGACGGCCACGCCGTCCGCGGCCAACTCGCTGAGCAGCCGGTGCACTTCGGCCTTGGTGCCGACGTCGATGCCGCGGGTGGGCTCGTCGACGATCAGCACCCTGGGGCCGGTGGCGAGCCACTTGGCGAGCACGACCTTCTGCTGGTTGCCGCCGGAGAGCGTGGAGACGGTGTCGGCGATCCGGGCGTACTTGACCTGGAGTTTGACGGCCCAGTCGAGGGAGCGGCTGCGTTCGGCGCCGCGGTCCATCAGCCCGGCCCGCACCGTGGTGCGCAGTCCGGTCAGGCCGATGTTGCGCTCGATGGACATGCCCATCACCAGGCCCTGGGCGCGCCGGTCCTCGGGAACGAGGGCGACGCCGGCGGCCATGGCGGTGGAGGGGGCGCCGTTGGTGAGCTTCTTGCCGTGCACCTCGACCTCGCCGCCGTCCCAGCGGTCGATGCCGAAGACGGCGCGTGCGACCTCGGTGCGTCCGGCGCCGACGAGCCCGGCGAGTCCGACGATCTCTCCGTGGCGTACGTCGAAGGAGACGTCGGTGAAGACGCCCTCCCGGGTCAACCGCTTGACCCTCAGGGCCACTTCGCCGGGCTCGACGTCCTGCTTGGGGTACAGCTCGTCGAGGTCACGGCCGACCATGCGCCGTACGAGATCGTCCTCGGTCATGTTCGCGATCGGCTCGCTGGAGATCCAGGCGCCGTCGCGCAGGGTCGTCACCCGCTGGCAGATCTCGAAGATCTCCTCCAGCCGGTGCGAGATGAACAGCACCGCGGCGCCCTGTTCGCGCAGGGTGCGTACGACGCCGAAGAGCCGGGCCACCTCGCTGCCGGTGAGCGCGGCGGTCGGCTCGTCCATGATCAGGACGCGGGCCTCGAAGGAGAGCGCCTTGGCGATCTCGACGATCTGCTGGTCGGCGATGGACAGTCCGCGGGCCGGGCGGTCGGGGTCGAGCTCGACGCCGAGCCGCTCCATCAGGGCCAGGGTGGCGGCGTGGGTGGCCTTGTGGTCGATACGGCCGAGGGCGCGGCGCGGCTGGCGGCCCATGAAGATGTTCTCGGCGATCGAGAGGTCGGGGAAGAGCGTGGGTTCCTGGTAGATGACGGCGATGCCGGCGTCGCGGGCGTCGCCGGGTCCGTGGAAGACGACGGGCTCACCGTCGAGCAGCACCCGGCCGGCGTCCGGCCGGTGGACACCGGCGAGCGTCTTGATCAGGGTCGACTTGCCCGCGCCGTTCTCTCCGGCGAGCGCGTGCACCTCGCCGGGGAACAGCTCAAGGGAAACGTCCCGCAGGGCGCGCACCGCGCCGAAGGACTTCGAGATGTCCTCGAGCGCCAGCACCGGGGCCGGACCCGTGTCGGACGGGTGGGTCATGAGGGGCTCCTCGACGACGTCGACCGGTTGCTCGCGACGTCGTGAAAGGTTTCAACTTGGTTGCCGGGACGTTAGGCGCGCAGCCCGCGTTCCGTCAATGGGTGCGCCTCGAAAAAGTTCCGAGACCCCTTCGAGAGCCAAAGGTCACGGTCAGGCCACGAGCAACAAGGTGTGCGAGAGCGCTTGACACCCCTGCTGACGCGCCTAAGCTTCGCTTTCTGAATCGATTCACACGGATGCCGTTCCGGCCCGACGTCACAGGAGCCCTGAAGTGACCGAGCTCGCCGCGGTGAAGGCCGCACTCAAGACCCAGGCAGTCGAGACGCCGTCATGGGCGTACGGGAACTCGGGGACCCGGTTCAAGGTGTTCACGCAAGCGGGCGTGCCCCGCGATCCCCAGGAGAAGCTGGCGGACGCGGCCCAGGTGCACGCGTTCACCGGCGTGGCCCCGACGGTCGCCCTGCACATCCCGTGGGACAAGGTCGACGACTACGGCGCACTGGCGAAGTACGCCGAGGACCACGGCGTGAAGCTGGGAACGATCAACTCCAACACCTTCCAGGACGACGACTACAAGCTCGGCAGCATCTGCCACCCGGACGCGGCGGTCAGGCGCAAGGCGCTGGACCATCTCATGGAGTGCGTCGACATCATGGACGCCACCGGATCCAGCGATCTGAAGCTGTGGTTCGCCGACGGCACGAACTACCCCGGCCAGGACGACCTCCGCGGCCGCCAGGACCGGCTCGCCGAGGGACTGGCCCAGGTCTACGAGCGCCTCGGCGACGGCCAGCGCATGCTGCTGGAGTACAAGTTCTTCGAGCCCGCCTTCTACTCGACGGACGTGCCCGACTGGGGCACCGCCTACGCCCACTGCCTCAAGCTGGGCGACAAGGCGCAGGTCGTCGTCGACACCGGGCACCACGCGCCCGGCACCAACATCGAGTTCATCGTCACCACCCTGCTGCGGGAGGGCAAGCTCGGCGGCTTCGACTTCAACTCGCGGTTCTACGCCGACGACGACCTGATGGTGGGCGCGGCGGACCCCTTCCAGCTGTTCCGGATCATGTACGAGGTGATCCGCGGCGGTGGGTTCACCTCCGACATCGCCTTCATGCTCGACCAGTGCCACAACATCGAGGCCAAGATCCCCGCGATCATCCGGTCGGTGATGAATGTGCAGGAGGCGACGGCGAAGGCGCTGCTCGTGGACCGGGACGCGCTGGGTGCCGCTCAGCGTGACGGTGACGTGCTGGAGGCGAACGCGGTGCTGATGGACGCGTACAACACGGACGTACGGCCGCTGCTCGCCGAGGTGCGCCAGGAGATGGGGGTCGATCCGGACCCGATGCGGGCGTACCGGCGCTCCGGCTGGCAGGAGCGGATTGTTGCCGAGCGTGTGGGTGGCACTCAGGCCGGCTGGGGGGCGTGAGGCTGCGCCGCTTGTGCCGGGTTCGGTTGTTCGCAGGCTGCGGGTGGTTCGTGGCTTGTCGCGCAGTTCCCCGCGCCCCTTTGGGGCGCTTTACATCCGTATCGTTTTGAAGGACTGAATGGACATGGCATCGCATCCCGAAGCCGCTGCTCTGCTGGCCCGGTCCCATCGGTTGGGCGCTGATCCGCGCAACACCAACTACGCCGGGGGGAACGCCTCGGCGAAGGGCACCGCGACCGATCCCGTGACCGGTGGTGACGTGGAGCTGATGTGGGTCAAGGGGTCCGGTGGCGACCTGGGCACGCTCACCGAGGGCGGTCTCGCCGTGCTGCGGCTCGACCGGCTGCGGGCGCTCCAGGGCGTCTATCCGGGCGTCGAGCGCGAGGACGAGATGGTCGCCGCCTTCGACTACTGCCTGCACGGCAAGGGCGGTGCGGCGCCGTCCATCGACACGGCCATGCACGGGCTCGTCGAGGCCCCGCACGTCGACCATCTGCACCCCGACTCCGGGATCGCGCTGGCCTGCGCCGCCGACGGGGAGAAGCTGACCGCCGAGTGCTTCGGCGACTCGGTGGTGTGGGTGCCGTGGCGGCGCCCCGGGTTCCAGCTCGGCCTGGACATCGCGGCGGTCAAGGAGGCCAACCCGCAGGCCGTCGGCTGCATCCTGGGCGGGCACGGGATCACGGCGTGGGGCGACACCTCCGAGGAGTGCGAGCGCAACTCGCTGCACATCATCCGCACCGCCGAGGCGTTCCTCGCCGAGCGGGGGAAGGCCGAGCCCTTCGGGCCGGTGATCGAGGGCTACGAGCAGCTGCCCGAGGCCGAACGGCGGGAGCGGGCCGCGGCGTTGGCGCCGTACGTCCGTGCCGTCGCCTCCCAGGACAAGCCGCAGGTGGGGCACTTCACCGACGCGGACGTGGTGCTGGAGTTCCTGGCCCGCGCCGAGCACCCGCGCCTCGCCGCCCTTGGCACCTCCTGCCCGGACCACTTCCTGCGCACCAAGGTCCGCCCGCTGGTGCTGGACCTGCCGCCCACCGCCCCGCTGGAGGAGGCGATCGCACGGCTCAAGGAGCTGCACGCCGGCTACCGCGAGGAGTACGCCGCCTACTACGAGCGGCACGCGGCCCCCGACTCCCCCGCGATGCGCGGCGCCGACCCGGCGATCGTGCTCGTGCCGGGCGTCGGCATGTTCTCCTTCGGCAAGGACAAGCAGACCGCGCGCGTGGCGGGCGAGTTCTACGTCAACGCCATCAACGTGATGCGCGGCGCCGAGGCCGTGTCGACCTACGCGCCCATCGAGGAGTCGGAGAAGTTCCGCATCGAGTACTGGGCGCTGGAGGAGGCCAAGCTGCAGCGCATGCCCAAGCCCAAGGCGCTGGCCACCCGGGTGGCACTGGTGACCGGCGCGGGCAGCGGGATCGGCAAGGCGATCGCGCAGCGGCTGGTCGGTGAGGGCGCCTGCGTCGTCGTCGCCGACCTGAACGCCGACAACGCGGCAGCCGTCGCCGAGGAGTTGGGCGGCCCGGACAAGGCCGTCGCCGTGACCGTCGACGTCACGTCCGAGGAGCAGATCGCCGAGGCCTTCAAGGCCGCCGTGCTCGCCTTCGGCGGGGTCGACCTGGTGGTGAACAACGCCGGTATCTCCATCTCCAAGCCGCTGCTGGAGACGTCGGCGCGCGACTGGGACCTGCAGCACGACATCATGGCGCGCGGCTCCTTCCTGGTCTCGCGCGAGGCGGCCCGGGTGATGACCGCGCAGGACCTCGGCGGCGACATCGTCTACATCGCCTCCAAGAACGCCGTCTTCGCCGGCCCCAACAACATCGCCTACTCCGCGACCAAGGCCGACCAGGCCCATCAAGTACGGCTGCTGGCAGCCGAGTTGGGCGAGCACGGCATCCGCGTCAACGGCGTCAACCCGGACGGCGTGGTGCGCGGCTCGGGGATCTTCGCCGGCGGCTGGGGCGCGCAGCGTGCGGCCGTCTACGGGGTGCCGGAGGAGAAGCTGGGCGAGTTCTACGCCCAGCGCACCATCCTCAAGCGCGAGGTGCTGCCCGAGCACGTCGCCAACGCCGTGTTCGCGCTGACCGGCGGGGAGTTGACGCACACCACCGGGCTGCACGTCCCGGTCGACGCCGGCGTCGCGGCCGCCTTCCTGCGATGAGCGCGCAGCTCCAGTCGTACGCCGCGGTCGACCTCGGCGCGTCCAGCGGGCGCGTCATGGTCGGCCGCGTCGGCCCCGACAGCCTGGAACTCACCGAGGCACACCGGTTCGTGAACCGGCCGGTGCGGGTGCCGGAGGGGCTGCGCTGGGACATCCTCGCGCTGTACGGCGGCGTCCTGGACGGGCTGCGGGCCGCGGGCCGGGTGGACTCGGTCGGCATCGACAGCTGGGCCGTGGACTACGGACTGCTCGACGCTGACGGGGCGTTGCTGGGCAATCCCGTGCACTACCGGGACGCGCGCACCGAGGGCGTCGCGGAGAAGGTGTGGGCGACACTGCCCGCCGAGCGGCTGTATGCGGCGACCGGGCTGCAGTACGCGCCCTTCAACACGCTCTACCAGCTGGTGGCGGCGCGCGAGTCGGCTCAACTGGCAGCGGCGGAGCGGTTGTTGCTGATCCCGGATCTGCTGTCGTACTGGCTGACCGGCGAGCAGGGCACCGAGCTGACCAACGCCTCCACCACCCAGCTGATCGATCCCCGCACCCGGGACTGGTCGTACGACGTCGCCTCGCGGCTGGGAGTCGACCTCGGCCTGTTCGCGCCCCTGCGGCAGCCGGGCGATCCGGCGGGTCTGCTGCGGCCCGGGGTGCTGGAGGAGACCGGTCTGCGCGGCCCGGTGCCGGTGACGACCGTCGGCTCGCACGACACGGCGTCCGCGGTGGCCGCCGTACCGGCCGACGGCGAGCGGTTCGCGTACATCTGCACGGGGACCTGGTCGCTGGCCGGTCTGGAGCTGGGCGCGCCGGTGCTGAGCGAGGCGAGCCGGGCCGCGAACTTCACCAACGAGCTGGGTCTGGACGGCACGGTCCGCTATCTGCGCAACATCATGGGGCTGTGGCTGCTCCAGGAGTGCGTACGGGCCTGGGGCGAGCCGGAGTTGGGCGGGCTGCTGTCGGCGGCGGCCGAGGTGCCGGCGCTGCGGTCGGTGGTGGACGCGGGCGACGCGGCGTTCCTCGCGCCGGGCCGGATGCCGGAGCGGATCGCCGAGGCGTGCCGTGCCTCGGGGCAGCCGGTGCCCGCCTCGCCCGCCGAGACCACCCGCTGCATCCTCGACTCCCTCGCCCTCGCACACCGCAAGGCCATCGAGGACGCCCAGCGGCTGGCCGACCATCCGGTGGACGTCGTGCACATCGTGGGCGGCGGCACCCGCAACGCCCTGCTGTGCCAGCTGACCGCCGACGCCTGCGGGCTGCCGGTGGTGGCCGGTCCGACGGAGGCGGCGGCACTGGGGAACGTCCTGGCGCAGGCCCGGGCCCACGGGCTCGTCGGCGACCTCGCGGGCATGCGGCGCCTGCTCACCCGCACCCAGCAGCTCACCCGGTACGAGCCGCGCGGCGACACCGCGCGCTGGACCGAGGCGCAGACCCGGCTCGCCGGACGGTGAGCGGGGTCTCCCCCGGACCCTTGCGCCCGGACTACGCTTCACCCATCCGATGATCGACAACTAGGAGCCGCGATGCGTGTCGCCCTGTTCCTGACCTGCGTCAACGACACGCTCTATCCGGACACCGGGCGCGCCGTGGTGAAACTGCTGACCAGGCTGGGCGTCGAGGTCGACTTCCCGATGGCCCAGACCTGCTGCGGGCAGGCGCACTACAACACCGGATACCGCCATGAGACCGAGCCGCTGGCCCGGCATTTCTCCGATGTCTTCGCGGACTACGAGGCGATCGTGACGCCGTCCGGTTCCTGCGGGGCGATGGTGCGGGAGCTGTATCCGCGGATGGGTGAGCGGGCCCGGGCCGAGGGGCGCGGAGACTCGCTCGCGGCGACCCTGGAGCGGGTGGTGCCGAAGACGTACGAGCTGACGGAGTTCCTGGTGGACGTCCTGGGCGTGACCGACGTCGGCGCCTGCTATCCGCACCGGGTCACCTATCACCCCACCTGTCACGGGCTGCGCAGCCTCGGTCTCGGGGACCGTCCGCGCCGTCTGCTGGAGGCCGTGAAGGGCCTGGAGCTGGTCGAGCTGCCGGGCGCCGAGGAGTGCTGCGGGTTCGGCGGCACCTTCGCCCTGAAGAACGCCGACGTCTCGGCGGCGATGGGCACGGACAAGGTGCGCAACGCCGAGTCGACCGGCGCCGAGGTGCTGTGCGCGGCCGACAACTCCTGTCTGATGCACATCGGCGGCACGATGACGCGGCTCGACAGCGGGATGCGGCCGGTGCACATCGCGGAGATCCTGGCCAGCACGGAAGAGGAGCCTGCGGCATGAGCGGGACGTTCGTCGGGATGCCGGCCTTCCCGAAGGCCGCGCACGAGGCGGTGGGCAACCAGACGCTGCGCGGGAACCTGCGCCACGCCACGCACACCATCCGGGCCAAGCGGGCCAAGGCCGTGGCGGAGGTGTCCGACTGGGCGGCGCTGCGGGAGGCCGGCAAGCGGATCAAGGACCACACGCTGCGTCATCTCGACCGGTATCTGGAGCAGTTGGAGGAGTCGGTCACGGCCGCGGGCGGCACGGTGCACTGGGCGGCCGACGCCGAGGAGGCCAACCGGATCGTCGCTCAACTGGTCAAGGAGACGGGCGAGTCGGAGGTCGTCAAGGTCAAGTCGATGGCCACACAGGAGATCGGGCTCAACGAGGCTCTGGAGGCGGAGGGCATCCGCGCCTACGAGACCGATCTCGCCGAGCTGATCGTGCAGTTGGGCAAGGACCGGCCCTCGCACATCCTGGTCCCGGCCATCCACCGCAACCGCGGTGAGATCCGGGACATCTTCGAGCGCGAGATGAGCGAGTGGGGCCGCCCGGCACCGGAGGGCCTCACCGACACGCCCGCGGAGCTCGCCGAGGCGGCCCGTCTCCATCTGCGCGAGAAGTTCCTGCGCGCCAAGGTCGGCATCTCCGGCGCCAACTTCATGGTCGCCGAGACCGGCACGCTGGTGGTCGTCGAGTCCGAGGGCAACGGACGGATGTGCCTCACCCTGCCCGAGACGCTGATCTCGGTCGTCGGCATCGAGAAGATCGTGCCGACCTGGCGGGACCTGGAGGTCTTCCTGCAGACCCTCCCCCGCTCCTCGACGGCCGAGCGCATGAACCCGTACACCTCGATGTGGACCGGCACGACCGACGGGGACGGCCCGCAGACCTTCCATCTGGTCCTGCTCGACAACGGCCGCACCGACACCCTCGCCGACGAGGTCGGCCGGCAGGCCCTGCGCTGCATTCGCTGCTCGGCCTGCCTCAATGTCTGCCCGGTGTACGAACGGGCGGGCGGCCACGCCTACGGCTCGGTCTACCCGGGCCCGATCGGCGCCATCCTCAGCCCCCAACTGCGCGGCACGGCAAGCGAGATCGACGCCTCACTGCCGTACGCGTCGAGTCTGTGCGGTGCCTGCTACGAGGTGTGCCCGGTCGCGATCGACATCCCCGAGGTGCTGGTGCATCTGCGCGAGCGGGTCGTGGAGGGCGGGCAGGTGGTCCGCGAGGGCAACAAGGTGGTATTGCAGCCCGCGAAGGGTCATGCCGCCGAGCGGACCGCGATGCGTGCCGCACGCTGGGCGTTCACCCACCCCGGCGCCCTGCGCACTGGCCAGCGCCTCGCCTCCCGCACGCGCCGACTGCATCCGCGCACCCTGCCCGGGCCGGGCAGGGCATGGAGCGACAGCCGGGACCTGCCGGCGGTTCCGGCCGAGCCGTTCCGGGACTGGTGGCAGCGGACCAACGGTGGAAAGGGCGGCGCCAAGTGAGCAGCAGGGAACGGGTTCTGGGCCGGGTGCGGCGGGCGCTCGCCGACGTACCGAAGGACGACACGCCGTACGAGCAGGTGGTTCCGCGCGACTATCTGCGGGAGCACGGCGAGCGGAGTGTCGAGGAGACGGTGAACCTCCTCGCCGAGAATCTGGCGGACTACCGGGCGCTCGTGCACCGCACGACGACGGACGAACTGCCGTACCTCATCATGCGGTTGCTCGCCGAGCGGGGACCCCAGTACGTGCTGGTGCCGCCGTGGCTGCCGCCCGAGTGGATGTCGGCCGCCGACCCCACCAGGGTCCACGACCGTGCGGTGAGCACGCCGCACGAGCTGGACAAGGTGGACAGTGTCGTCACCGGCTGCGCCGTCGCCATCGCCGAGACCGGCACCATCGTCCTCGACGGCTCCCCCGACCAGGGCCGCCGCCGCATCACCCTGGTCCCCGACCACCACATCTGTGTCGTACGGGTCCCGGAGCAGGTCGTCTCCTCCGTGCCCCAGGCTCTCGAACGCCTCGACCCGGCCCGCCCGTTGACGTGGATCTCCGGTCCGTCGGCGACCAGTGACATCGAGCTGGACCGGGTCGAGGGGGTGCACGGTCCGCGCACCCTGGAGGTGGTGCTGGTGAGCGATCAGCCGAGCGCCGACGTCAACTCGTAGGCCCCGGACGGGAGTCGGTACGAAGCCGTGCCGTCCGCGAAGCCCAGGAACTTCACGCCCCGCACCCGGGCGAGCGGGGTGCGGCCCTCGCGGACGGTGTCCGGATCGGTGGTGGGGATGCGCAGGGTGGCCGTGCTGTTGGCGGGCACGGTGGCCCGGTAGGTCAGCCGCCGGTCCGTGGCCGACCAGGCGCTGGTGATCTCGCCGTACGGGGACAGGTGCGAGCCCGACACCTGGGTGATCTTGCCCGTCGGGTCGACGTGCGGCCGCAGGAAGAAGTGCTTGAATCCGGGCTCGGCCGGATCCTTGGCGATGCCGGCCATGCTCTCGTACATCCACTCCATGATCGCGCCGTAGGAGTAGTGGTTGAACGAGTTCATGTCGACCGGGCCGAACCCGTCCTTCTTGGAGTACGAGTTCCAGCGCTCCCAGACGGTGGTGGCGCCGTTCTCCACCGAGAACAGCCAGGACGGCATCGCGTCCTGGTGCAGCAGTTTGTACGCCAGGTCGACGCGGCCCTCGTCGGTGAGGACCGGGGCCAGGACGTTCACGCCGAGGAAGCCGACGGAGAGGGTGTTCTCGGCGTACTTGACCCGTGTGCTGTCGGGGTGGGCGGCCTTGTAGGCCGCGTCGTTGCCGATGTTGTCGGCGAGCATCGCCACCAGCTCGCGGCGCTGGGCCTCGGTGTCGTAGAAGCCGAGTTTGAGGATCCACAGCAGCGACGTCTGCGTGTTGTCCTCCGGCTTGCCGCCCGTGGACGGCGCGTTGCCGAGGCTGGAGCGGACGGTGATCTTCCCGGTGGCCGGGTCGGTGACGACGTACTTGGTGATGAACGCACGCTTGATGTGGCCGAACAGGTCCTCGTAGGCGGCGGTTTCGGCGGTGCGGCCGGTGGCGCGGGCCATGTCGATCATGAGGCGGGCGCTGTGGCCGTAGTAGAGGTCGCTGATGAACTGGGTGCTGGTGTCCTGGAAGGCGAGCCAGTCGCCGAAGATCGCGCCCTGCCCTGCGTAGGTGTCGCCGGTGCGCGCGTGGATCCAGTCCATGTACGCCGTCATCGCCGCCCAACTGCGGTCGACGATCGTGGTGTCGCCGGACATCTGCCAGACGGTCCACGGCACGACCACGCCGACGTCGGCCCAACCGCTGGCCGGTTCGGGCCCGTTGTAGCGGTTGCCGGGGGCGACGTGGGTGAACTGGGTGCCGTCCGCGCCGTAGGTCTTCTGGGACTCGATCAGGGTGTCCTCGAAGTGGCTGAGGAAGTTGACGGCGTCGGCGTTGTAGAGGCCGGTGTTGGAGAAGAGCTGGGTGTCGCCGGTCCAGCCGAGGCGTTCGTCGCGCTGCGGGCAGTCGGTGGGCACCCACAGGTAGTTGCCGCGCTGGCCCCAATGGACGTTGCTGATGAGCTGGTTGACGGTGGCGTCGTCGGTGCTGATCGCGCCGGTCTCGCGGATCGCGGAGGTGGCGACCTTGCCGGTCAGTCCGGTGAGGGTGACGGTGTCGGTCGCGGTGACGGAGGCGTAGCGGAAGCCGTAGAAGGTGAGGGAGTCCTGGTGGGTCTCCCCCGCCGGGTCGCCCTTGAGGGTGTAGGTGCTGGTGGCTTTGGCGGAGCGCAGGTTGGCGCGGTAGACCGAGCCCTCGGGGCCGTCGGCGCCCGCGCTCGTGTCGTTGAGCATCTCGCCCAGTTTGAGGGTGACTTGGGCGCCGGCCGGGCCGCGCAGGCTGTAGCGGGGGACGCCGACCATGTTCTGGCCGAGGTCGACCACGGCGGTGTCGCCGGGGTGCAGGGTGACCTGGGCGGTGGCGGCCTTCGCCGGGTCGGTGACCGTGCGGGCGGGGTCGACGACGACGTGGCCCCTGCCGTTGGGGCTGCCGGCCTCGCCGGTGACCCCGGTGTACACGGTGACCGACTGCGGGCGCCGGTCCCAGCGGGACATCAGCCGGGCGCTCTCGCCCGGGTAGGCGACCAGCTTGGCGTCCGGGAACCTGCGAGCGTACGGGTGTTCCTCGGTGCCTGCCCACGCGGAGGCGTCGAAGCCGCTCGCGGTCCAGCCGGGTATCTCCTTGCGGGCGTCGTAGGTCTGCCCGTCGTAGATGTCGTCGGCGCGGTAGGGGCCGGTGTCCGTGGCCCGCCAGTCGTCGCCGGGTGTGGTCACGACGGTCTGCGTGGAGCCGTCGGCGTAGCGGATCAGCAACTTGGCCTTGAGGGCGAGAGGGTTGCCGTCCCTGGACCAGTAGACGCTGTTCTCGCCGATGCGGCCGTTGTACCAGCCGTTGCCGAGCACGGCCGCGAGCGTGACCTGTCGGTCCTGGCCGATCAGCTCGGTGACGTCGTAGGTCAGGTAGCTGACGGTGGTGTCGTAGTTGGTCCAGCCCGGGGTGAGCAGTTCGGGGGTCGTGCCGCCGTCCTGCGGTGCCTCGACGCGCCGGCCGTTGACGTAGGCCTCGTACACGCCGAGAGCGGAGACGTAGAGCCGGGCCTCGCTCACCCGGCGGCCCTTGAGAGCCGTCTCCCGTCTGAGCAGTGGCGATCCGGCGCTGCCTGGCGCCTTGCCCGCCATGCTGATCCACTTCGCGCCGTCCCAGCCGGTCACGCCGTCGGTGCTGAGCAGACCGGTCTCGAAGTGGGCGGGCGGGGCGGCCGGGAGGGGACGGCCGCGCTCGTCCCACACCTGAACCGTCCAGTGGTGGCGGGTCGAGGGGCGCAGCGCGTTTCCGGCGTAGCGGATGGCCACCGAGTCGGCGGCGGCGATCCGGCCGCTGTCCCAGACGTCGGCGCGGCCCCGGACCAGGCGTTCGGCCGAGGACGCGACGAGGATGCGGTACGCGGACTGGCGCCGGCCCCGGGCCGAGGAGGCCATGCGCCAGCCGAAGCGCGGGTGGGCGGCGTCCACGCCCAGGGGGTTCGTGCGGTGCTCGACGGTCAGGCCCTCGACGGCAGCGCGCTCCCCGAGCGGCGCGGCCTCGGCCGGTACGGCGCCTGCCGTGCCACCGGCGAGGGCGACGGGCACCACGCCCAGCGCGGTGGTGAGCACCGTTCTCCGGCGCACTGTCCTGCCGTTCCTGTTGTCGACTCCGTCGGTCATGCCGTGTCCCTTCGGCTGGTCGGAGTTGTAACGTTTCAGAGCGGTCGACGGTGAAGCTAGTGGCAGTTGGGGCGGCCGTCTACCGTTCGGGCAGCGGAAATTGCGTACAGGCTCCAACAATGGCCGAATGCGTCAAGCCCGTTCATTGAAACCGTTCAAAAACGGAGCGAGGGCTTCATCCCCGGTGGGACGCCGCTGAAGGGCCGAGCGGGAGCCGCGCCGTTAGCGTGTGATCATGATCCGGTTCGAGCAGGTCACCAAGCGGTATCCGGACGGTACGACGGCCGTGGACGACCTGAGTTTCGAGGTGTCCGAGGGCGAACTCGTCACGCTCGTCGGGCCCTCCGGCTGCGGCAAGACGACCACCATGATGATGGTCAACCGGCTCATCGAGCCGACCTCCGGGCGGATCCTCGTGAACGGCGAGGACATCGCCGGGGTCGACCCCGTGCGGCTGCGGCGGCGGATCGGCTACGTCATCCAGCAGGTCGGGCTCTTCCCGCACCGCACAGTCCTCGACAACACGGCGACCGTGCCCGCGCTGATCGGCTGGAAGCGGGCGAGGGCCCGCGAGCGGGCCGCCGAGCTGCTCGATCTGGTGGGCCTCGACCCCAAGCGGTACGGGCCGCGCTATCCCGACCAGCTCTCCGGCGGCCAGCGGCAACGGGTCGGCGTGGCGCGGGCCCTCGCCGCCGACCCGCCGGTGCTGCTGATGGACGAGCCGTTCGGTGCCGTCGACCCCGTCGTGCGGGAGCAGTTGCAGGACGAGTTCCTGCGGATGCAGGCGGCGGTGCGCAAGACGGTGCTGCTGGTCACGCACGACATCGAGGAGGCGGTACGGCTCGGCGACCGGATCGCCGTGTACGGGCAGGGGCGGATCGAGCAGTTCGACACGCCCGGCGCGGTGCTCGGCACCCCGGCGACGCCGTATGTCGCCGGGTTCGTCGGCGCCGACCGGGGGCTGAAGCGGCTGTCGGTCACCGAGATCGAGGCCGACGACCTGGAGCAGCCACCGGTCGCGCGGCTGGACGAGACGGGCGAGAACGCGGCAGAGCGACTGCGGGCGGAGGGGGCGCGCTGGGCCGTCGTCCTCGACACGCAGGGCGATCTGCACGGCTGGGTCGGCATCGACGACCTCGGCACGTCCCGTCCGGTCGGGGACCGGGTGCACCGGATGAAGGCCTGGGTGCCCGTGGGCGCGCCCCTCAAGCAGGCGTTCGGCGTGATGCTCCAGCACGACGCCGGGTGGGTCGCGGTGCTGGACGGCTCACGCTTCCTGGGCGTGCTGACCCCGGCGAAACTGCACGAGGCGCTACGGCGCTCGGTGGACGCGGACGCGCTGGGCGTGACGCGGGGTCAGGTGGACTTCGAATCGGTGGCGGACGCGTGACGACCCGCCAGCGCGTCGCACGGTGAGGCGCGGTTCAGCTTCAGCTGTAGGCCACGGGACACTTCAGCTGTAGGCCACGGGACATCCGTGGCGCATCGAGTGCTGTGCCGCCCGTAGATAGAGCGCCACGTAGAAGGCGGTGTCCAGGTCCTCGGACCAGGGCCCGGGCCGGGTGGCCGCGAGTGCCTCCGCCTCCCCTTCGAGGAACCAGAACGTCAGTCCGAGATTTCCCGCTTCCTCCGGCACCTCGGCGGGCAGGCCGAGGATCGTGGCCAGCCGCTGGGCGAGGGCGAGCACCTGCGGCGCTCCCGCGATCACCGTCGTGTCCGTGTAGCCCGAGGCGATGGGCAGTCGTATCTCCTCGTCGAGCGAGACCGGCACCAGCACCGACCAGTCGCTGAGGGTCTGCTGCTCCGCCGGCGTCAGATGCGCCCGGCACAGCGCGGCGAACCCGTCCATGGAAGGGCCGAGCTTCTCCTCGAACCAGGCCGGCTCCTCCCTCGCCGCGACCTCGTACGGCGGAAGCCCCCGCCGCCGCAGCTCGGCGTCGAGCCCAGCGGCGATCTCCACCTTGCCGCCCTCCTCCTCGGCGTCGGACCATTCCTGCGCACTCACATTGACCAGATAGACACCCATGCCCGCAAGGTACAAGCCGCCACTGACAACGCCCGCGCCTACTTGAGGAGACCGCCTACTTGAGGCAACCGCCTACTTGAGCAGACCGCCTACCTGAGCAGACCCTTGTCCCGCAGATAGCTGCGCGCCACGTCCTTCGCCAACCGCCGCCAGCTGTCGACCTGCTCGTTCATGGAGGCGAGATCGGCGGTGGTGAGCACGTCGTTGAGCCGGTCGAGCGCGGCGGCGGCGCCCTTGCCGCCCGCGCGGGAGCGGTTGACGACGGGGACGACGTAGTCGGCGTTCTGGAGGTGCTTGTCGTCGGCGAGGAGGACCAGGCCGAAGCCGGGGAGCGTCGCGTCGGTCGTGGTGGTCAGCACCAGCTGGTCCTCGCCGCTCTGCACGGCACGCTTGGCCTGGGTGGTGCCGACGCCCTTGGGGTCCACGGCGGTGACGCGGATGCCGTAGGTCTTCTTCAACCCGGGTTCGCAGTACGGCCGTTGCACGCACTCGTCGCCCGCCGCGAGCCGCACGCGCAGGCCCGAGGCGCCGAGGTCGCCGAGGGTTCTCAGGCCGTGTTTGCGGGCGTAGGACGCGCTCACCGCGAAGGCGTTCTGGTCGACGGCGCGTCCGGCGTCGAGGACGGTGAGGCCGCGGGGCGCCGCCAGTTCGCGCAGGGCCCCCATCGTGGCGCCGAGGTCGGGCGAGCCGACCGGGGCCGCGTCGGCCCCGTGGGTCTTGGCGTTGAGCCAGTCGGCGAAGGTGGCCGCGTATTCGGGCACGACGTCGATCTGGCCCGATTCCAGGGCGGGTTCGTACAGTTCGCGGTTGGCGACCGTGAGCAGGGACGTCTTGTAGCCGGCCTTGTCGAGCAGCAGGGCGTACATCTGCGCGAGCAGGTCGCTCTCGGTGAAGCCGGCCGAGCCGATGGTCAGATGGTGGCTGTCGCCGGGTGGCGCGGTGACCTCTTCCTGGGTCTCCAGGGACGGTCCGGTGGTGCAGCCGGCGAGCAACAGCACGGTGGTCAGCGCGAGCGGCCGTTTCATCGCGCGCTCCGTGCCCAGTGCGGTGCCAGGCGTTCCGCCGTCTCGAAGATTGCCTCCACGATCAGCGCGAAGGCGGCGACAAGGATCGCTCCGGCGACCACCTGCGGGGTGCTGGCGAGGTTGAAGCCCGCGGTGATGATCCGGCCGAGTCCGCCCCCGCCCGCCAGGGCGGCGATGGTCGCGGTCGCCACGAGCTGGACGGCGGCGATCCGCACCCCGTTCATGATCATGGGGAGGGCGAGGGGCAGCTCCACCCGGAACAACATCTGCCGGCCCGTCATCCCCATGCCCCGTGCGGCCCGTACGACGTCGCGGTCCACCTCGCGCATGCCGACGTAGGCGTTGGTGAGCAGGGGCGGCACGGCGAACAGCACCAGGGCGAGGACCGTCGGGCCCTCGCCCCAGTTGCCGACCGGCGTCAGCAGCAGCAGGACGAGGACGGCGAAGGTGGGGATCGCGCGCCCCGCGTTGGAGATGTTGACCGCGAGCGCGCCGCCCTTGCCGAGGTGGCCCAGGACCAGCGCGACCGGCAGGGCGATCAGGCAGCTGACGGCCAGGCAGACGACGGTCAGCACCAGGTGCTGCACGAGCCGGTGCCCGATGCCGTCGTCGCCCGGCCAGTGGGCGGGGTCGGTGAGCCAGTGCCAGGCGTCGGTCAGGGTCGTCATGAGCGGGCCGCCCTGGTCCACGGGGTGAGCAGGCGCTGGATGCCGAGGAGCAGGACGTCGGCGACGACCGCGATCACCACGCACAGCACGGACGCGGTCAGCACCTGTGCCTTGAAGTAGGTGTTCATGCCGGAGTAGATGAGGTTGCCCAGGCCCCCGAAGCCGACGATCGCGCCCACCGTGACCAGGGAGACGGCCGAGACCGTGGCGACGCGCAGTCCGGCCATCGCGGCGGGCACGGCGAGCGGCAGTTCGACGGTGAGCAGCAGACGGATCGGGCCGTAGCCCATGCCGCGCGCGGCCTGCCGGGTCTCCTCGGGCACCGCCCGCAGCCCGGCCAGGATGTTGCGCACGAGCAGGGTCAGCGAGTACAGGACGAGTCCGGCGACGACCAGGCTCGCCGAGAGACCGTAGACGGGCAGGAGCAGCGAGAACATCGCCAGCGACGGGATCGTGTAGAGGATCGTCGTGACGGCGAGGACGGGCGCCGCCGACCAGCGCCAGCGGCGCGCCAGCACCGCCAGGGGAACGGCCAGGACCAGGCCGATGAGCACGGAGATCCCGGTCAGCTGCAGATGCTGCAGGACCGCGTCGAGGAGGATCTGGCGGCGGGTGCTCAGATACTCACCGCAGATCCACTCGTTGCGCGCGAGGCAGTCGTCCGGTGGCCCGGTCACGGCTCCATTGCACCGGCGGGCGGCGGGCCCGGCGCGTTGTGGTGACCCGTACGGGGGTGTCGCCGCCCGCACGGGTGGTGCTGGGTACACCCCGCGATACGGGTTCTGCGCCCCATGTGGTCCGGCCTCGCTCTCCGTAGCTTCGTGGACAGGGCACAGGGGGTGCCGGACGGAGAGTGATGACGATGTTTCGCGCAGGTTCGCGACGCACGCAGGACACGGGACCCGCCGCCGAGGCGCTGCGGCTGGTCAAGGTCAGCAAGACGTACGGCACGGACGGCGGCGCCGTGAAGGCCCTGGACGGGGTCACTCTGGGGCTCGGCCGTGGCACGTTCACCGCGGTGATGGGGCCGTCCGGCTCGGGCAAGTCCACGCTGCTGCAGTGCGCGGCGGGGCTGGACCGGCCGGACAGCGGCATCGTGCAGGTGGACGGCACCGAGCTGACGGCCGGGAGCGAGGCCGAGTTGACCCGGTTCCGGCGCGGCCGGATCGGGTTCGTCTTCCAGCAGTACAACCTCCTGGACACCCTGACGGTCGCGCAGAACACGGTGCTGCCGCTCAAGCTCGCCGGGCAGCGCGTGGACCGCGGGCGGGCCCGGGAGGTGCTTACGCAGGTCGGTCTCGGCGACCGTCTCGGGCACCGTCCCGGCCAGCTGTCGGGCGGCCAGCGGCAGCGTGTGGCGATCGCCCGGGCGCTGGTCGCGGAGCCCCGGGTGATCTTCGCGGACGAGCCGACGGGCGCGCTGGACACCCGCAGTGCCCGCGATGTGCTGCGGCTGCTGCAGGAGGCGGTACGGGTGCACGGCCGGACCGTGGTGATGGTGACGCACGACCCGGTGGCCGCCTCCTACGCCGACGCCGTGCTGTTCCTGGCGGACGGGCGGCTGGTGGGCCGGATGGACGCGCCGACCGCGGACGCGGTGGCGGAGCGCCTCGCGCACCTGGGCGACGACGTGACGGTGGGGGTGTGAGCGATGTTCGTACTGGCGATGCGATCGGTCCGGCAGCGGCCCGGGCGCTTTCTCGCGACGCTGTTGTCCGCCTTCCTGGGCGCGGCGATCGTCATGATGTTCAACTCGCTGCGGGACACGGCCGGACAGGCCGGCGTGGACCCGGTCAGCCACGACATCCTGAGCACGTCGGCGAGCGTGGTCGGCGGCTACGGCACCCTGCTGGTGTTCTTCGCCGTCGCCTCCACGCTCACGGTCAACGTCCGTCAGCGCACTGCCGAGTTGGAGCTGCTGCGCTGCTCGGGGGCGACCCCGGCGCAGATCAAGCGGATGGTCGTGGGTGAGGCGGTGGCCGTGGCGCTGATCGGGGCGGTGCTCGCGATCGGCCCGGCGATGCTCGGCGGACGGGCGCTGCTGGACGCCTTCCAGGACAGCGGGCAGGTCGCGCGGTCGGTGGACTACTCGTTCGGGGTGTACGCGCTGGACTCGGGCATCGCGGTCACGCTGCTCGCGGCGGCGGGCGCCGCCTTCCTCACCGTACGGCGGGCCACGCGCCGGCGTGAACAGCGGGGCAGGGCACGGACGTTGCTCGCCTACGCGGCTCTCGGTGTCGGCGGTGTGTCGGCGCTGTCGACGTTCGCGTTCTCGGCGAAGGACGCCGCGCTGATGGCGCCGCCCGCGTACGGCGCGATCCTGCTGTCGGTCGGTTTCGCGCTGCTGGCGCCCCGGCTGCTGAAGGGGGCGCTGGACCGACTTGAACTGACCGGCGCGAGCGGCTGGTTGGCGGTGCGCAATCTGCGCGAGCGGGCGGACCATCTCGCGGGGATCCTGATGTCGCTGATCCTGTTCACCGCGATGGCCACGGCAACGCTCTACATGCAGGCGGTCGAGAGCGACGCCATCGAGTCCTCGGGGCTGAAGAAGTCCGTCGACGCCAAGAACCTTCAGACACTGAACCTCACGGTCGTCGGCATCATCGTGGTCTTCGTCTGCATCATGCTCGTCAACTCCCTGTACGCGGCGACCACTTACCGCCGCCGGGAGTTCGGCCAGCAGCGGCTGGCGGGCGCGACGCCCGGGCAGGTGCTGAGCACGGTGGGCGCCGAGACGCTGATCGTGACGGTCGTCGGGGTGTCCTTCGGGACGGTGGCGGCGCTCGCGGGGATCGTCCCGTTCACGATCGTCCGCAGCGACTCGGTACTGCCGCACCAGGGGTTCGGCATCTACGTCGCGGTCGTCGCGCTCGCGGTGGCGGTGACGCTGGGGACGAGCCTGGTGACGGCGCGGCGGGTGCTGCGGACTTCGGCGGGGGAGGCGGTGGGGCTCGCGGCGTGAGGGGTAGGCGCGGGGCCCGTCAGGGGGCGGGGGCGGTTGCTGCGGCGGCCGCCCCCTTCGCCGTGCCGCGGCCGTAGCGCTGCGCCACGGTCGTTCGGCTATGCCACGCCCGCCGCGTCCAGCAGGGTCGTCGCCGTCGCCATGGTGAGTCCGTCCAGCTTCTCGATTCGGGCTCCGGCGCGGGCGCTGGCACCGTCGAAGACCAGCATCAGCTGACGGGCCAGGAGCTCCGGGTCCCGGGCGCCGCCGAGCTCCGCCTCCGCGCGGAACGCCCCCTGCAGCCGCTCCTTGGCGTCGCGGGCCACCAGGCTCGCCGGGTGCTCGGGGTTCTTCAGCTCGACCAGGGCGGCCAGAAAGGGACAGCCCTGGTAGTCGGGCTCGACCGACATCTTCTCGGCCTTCTCGAAGACGTACAGGATGCGTTCGCGCGGCGTACGGACCTCGTCCGGGCCGGGGGTGAGCTGGGCCGCGTATCCGGGTGCGCGGCGCTCCAGACTCGCCGCGAGCACCTCGTCCTTGCTCGCGAAGAGCTGGTACATCGACCTCTTGGAGACTCCGGCCGTCCTGCACAGGGCCTCGACGCCGATGGAGACGCCGTCGCGGTAGAAGAGCTCGGCGGCCGCGTCGAGCAGCCGGTCCTTCGTGGAGGCCTTGTCCGTCGTGGTCATACGGCGAGGTTACCTCCGCCGACGGCGACATGGAAACCGATCGGTATACCGACGGCCACCGCGAAGGAGCGACCTCGCCCACGGAGCCGCGTGACAGATTCGGTGAACAAGCGCTTAGATAGTAGTTCCGTCCGTTTCCCGAGCCGTGTAGAGCCGTGTCGCGCTGGAGGCCCCGTTGCTGTTCACATCCGTCGACGACGTCTCCGAGCGCCTGGCCGCGACCGGATACCTCGCCTCGCCCGCGGTCGCCACGACCGTCTTCCTCGCCGACCGCCTGGGCAAGCCGCTGCTGGTGGAGGGCCCCGCCGGCGTCGGCAAGACCGAGCTCGCCAAGGCCGTGGCCGAGGTGGCCGGGGCGCGGCTGGTCCGGCTGCAGTGCTACGAGGGCGTGGACGAGTCCCGGGCGCTGTACGAGTGGAACCACGCCAAGCAGCTGCTGCGGATCAGCGCGGGCCGCGACGAGTCGTGGGACGAGACGCGCACCGACATCTTCAGCGAGGAGTTCCTGCTCACCCGCCCGCTGCTCACGGCGATCCGCGGCGACGACCCCAAGGTGCTGCTGATCGACGAGACCGACAAGGCCGATGTCGAGGTGGAGGGCCTGCTGCTCGAGGTGCTGAGCGACTTCCAGGTCACCGTCCCCGAGCTGGGCACGATCACCGCGACCCGCCGCCCCTTCGTCGTCCTCACCTCGAACGCGAGCCGCGAGCTGTCCGAGGCACTGCGCCGCCGCTGCCTGTTCCTGCACATCGGCTTCCCGGACGAGGAGCTGGAGCAGCGGATCGTACGGCTGAAGGTGCCCGGCCTGGACGAGGCGCTGGCCTCCTCCGTGGTCCGGGTGGTCGGTGCGCTGCGCGCCATGGATCTGCGCAAGGTGCCCTCGGTCGCCGAGACGATCGACTGGGCGCGCACGCTGCTCGCGCTCGGCGCCGACACGCTGGACGAGACCGTCGTGCACGACAGTCTGGGCGTCCTGCTCAAGCATCAGGACGACGTCCTCAAGGCGGCGGCCAAGCTCGACCTGGACGCCGTGTGACCGCCCCCGAAGTGACCGCCCTTGGCGTGGCGGAGCGCCTGACCTCCCTGGTCGGGGCGCTGCGGGCGCACGGCATGCGGATCGGCACCGGCGAGACCGTGGACGCGGCGCAGGCGGTGGCGGCGCTGGGTCTGGCCGACCGGGAGACGCTGCGGGAGGGCCTGGCCGCGACGCTGCTGCACGGCACGGTCCAACGGCAGGTGTTCGACCCGGTCTTCGACCTGTACTTCCCGAGCGGCATCGGCGCGCCCGACAGCGGGCCCGCGGACCGGGAGGAGCTGCGCGAGCGGCTCGCCGAGGCGCTGGCGGCGGGCGACGAGGCCCTGATGGCGCGGCTGGCGGCCGAGGCCGTGGACGGCTTCGGCGGTTACGGCTCCTCCCCCGGTTCGGACGGCTGGTCCTCGCAGCAGACGCTCGACCGGCTCCGCCCGCAGACGCTGTTCGCCCGCGTCCGCGACAACCTCCGTGCGCAGGGCGGCACTTCGGGGTTCACCGACCGGCTGCTCGAGGACGAGATCAGGCGGCGTATCGAGACCTTCCGGCGGCAGGTGGCCACCGAGGCGCGGCGCCGGGTCGCCGAGCGGCGCGACCGGGACCAACTGGCCCGGCGCGCGGTGGCCACGACGCCCGACCGGCTCGACTTCCTGTATGCGGGCAAGCTCCAACTGGCCGAGCTGCGCCGCATGGTTCAGCCGCTGGCCCGCAAGCTCGCCACCCGGCTCGCGGCCCGCAGACGGCGTGCCGCACGCGGCAGCATCGACCTGCGCCGCACCCTGCGCGGCTCGCTGTCCACCGGCGGTGTGCCGGTCAAGCCGGTGCTGCGCCGGCGCCGTCCCGTACGGCCCGAACTGGTGCTGTTGTGCGATGTGTCGGGCTCGGTGTCCGGGTTCTCCGACTTCACGATGCTGCTGGTGCAGGCGCTGCACGACCAGTTCAGCAAGGTGCGGGTGTTCGCCTTCGTCAACCGGCTCGACGAGGTGACCCCGCTTCTCGAACACGGCGCCGCCGACCCCCAGGGTCTGGGCGCGCGCATCCAGGCGGAGGCGACCCTCACGGGCTGGCACGGCAGCAGTGACTACGGCGTCGCGCTGGGCGAGTTCGCCGAACGGTACGGCGCCGCGGTCGGCCCGCGCACCACGGTGTTCGTGCTCGGTGACGCCCGTACGAACATGAGCGACCCGAACCTCGCGGCGGTGCGGCAGATCGCCGAACGCTCCCGGCGCGTCTACTGGTTGAACCCCGAGCCGCGCGCCCAGTGGGGCACGGGCGACTCCGCCGCGCCCGAGTACGCGGAGCTGGTGGAGATGCACGAGTGCCGCAACGCCCGCCAGCTCGGCGCACTCATCACCCGACTGCTCCCGGTCTGAGCGTCAGCTCCTCCCTCCCCCGTCCTGGAGTGAGCGCACTCCGCCAAGCGCCCCTACTCCTTGGCCTTGGCGTAGTCCGTCGCCATGGTGCCCGCGAAGTCGTACACCACGCACGGTTCGTCGCCGACGATCCAGGCGTCGTGCCCGGGGCTGATGACGAAGACGTCGCCCGGTCCCACCTCGCGTTCGCCGCCGTCGTCCATGCGGACGTGCATGCGTCCCGATACGCAGTAACCGTTGTGATGGACCTGGCAGCTCTGTGTCCCGGCGATCGGCGCCACGGACTCCGACCAGCGCCAGCCCGGCTCGAACGTACCCACCGCGAAGTCGAGTCCGGTCATATGGACGGCTTCCAGATGGCCGCGCGGGAAATCGCGCCGTTCGTCCGGCTTGTCGACAGCCTTGACCTCGATCATGACGGCTCCCTTCCGTGCCGGCCCCGCCCACCACACCATCGTCCGCCCGTCCAGTCGGCACCGCCATTCGGGTGAACACGGGCTTCGCAGAGCAGCGGACAAGTCCGGCATAAAGGAGCAGACTGATGCGAGAGCCGCAGTCGCCGAAACACCAGAAAGGTGGCGATCATCGTGGCCGAACACCCTCACGCACTGCTCATCCGCAAGGGCTACGAAGCCTTCTCACGCGGTGACATGGACACTCTGCGCTCGCTGATGACGAGCGACGCCTCGCAGCATGCGCCCGGCAGCCACCCGCTGTCCGGGGACTTCAAGGGGGTCGACGCGGTCCTCGGCCACTACGGCAAGCTCATGGAGCAGACGGGCGGCACCTTCAGGGTCGAACTGCGCACCGTGCTGGTGGACGGCCGAGGCCACGCCGTCTCCCTGCACCACGCCACCGCACGGCGCGGTGACAAGAGCCTGGACCAGAACGGAGGGATCGTCTTCCGGATCGTCGGGGACAAGATCACCGATCTAGACGAGTGCGTCGAGAACATCGACGCGGACGACGCGTTCTGGTCATGACCGCGCCGCCCGGCCGCACAGCCGGGCGAAGCGGTCCGCGTCCACGTTGCCGCCGGAGAGGACGACTCCGATCCGCGGCGGCAGGGACTCCACGCGTCCGGCGAGCAGCGCGGCCAGCGGGGTGGCACCGCTCGGCTCGACGACGATCTTCAGGCGCTCGAACGCGAAGCGCATGGCGTCCCGGATCTCGTCGTCGGACACGAGGGCGATCCCGTCGACGAGCCTGCGGTTGACGGAGAACGTCAGCTCGCCGGGCGTCTCGGCCGCCTGCCCGTCGGCGATCGTGCGCGGTACGGGAATGGTGACGCGCCGTCCCGCCTCGAGGGACTGCTTGGTGTCGTCCCCGGCCTCCGGCTCGACGCCGAGCACCCGGGTCGCGGGGTACAGCCCCTTGGCCGCCGTGGCGGAGCCGGCGATCAGTCCCCCGCCGCCGACGGGCACGATCAGGGCGTCCAACTCGCCCGTCTCCTCCAGGAGTTCGAGGGCCGCGGTGCCCTGTCCTGCCAGTACGTGCGGGTGCTCGTAGGGCGGGATGAGGGCGAGGGAGCGCTCGGCGGCCAGGGCTTCGCCGACCGCGACACGGTCCTCGGTGTAGCGGTCGTAGGTGACGACCTCGGCGCCGTAGCCGAGGGTGGCCCCGCGCTTGGAGGCCGGGGTGTCCTCGGGCATGACGATCACGGCGGAGGTGCCGAGTTCGCGGGCGGCGAGGGCGACGGCCTGGGCGTGGTTGCCGGAGGAGTAGGCGGCGATGCCCCGGGACAGTTGCTCCGGGGTGAGCCGGGAGGCCGCGTTGTAGGCGCCGCGGAACTTGAAGGCGCCCACGCGCTGGAAGTTCTCGCACTTGAGGTGGACCTCGGCGCCGACGAGTGCGTCGAGGGTCCGGGAGCGGAGCACCGGGGTGCGGTGGGCGATGCCCTTGAGCCGGGCGGCGGCGTCGCGGATGGAGTCGAGGGTGACCGGTGCGGTGGTGGTCGTCACGCGTGTCCTTAGGTGGTGGTGGTCGGGTCGGTGGCGGCACGCGCCTGGGAGAGATAGCTGTAGGCCGAGGCACGGGAGATGCCGAGCCGGGCGGCGACGTGTTCGACCGCCCGGCGCACGGCGAACACACCGTGCTCGTCGAGGCTGTGGAACAGGTCGAGGCGTTCGGTGCGGTCGAGCCCGGACCAGCTCTGGTGATGCCCGAGCCGGTGGGCGTCGAGGATGGCGTCCACGACGGAGTCGATGTCGTTGCCGAAGGCGGTGACCGGTGGTTCGGCGGCTGCCGCGGAGGGGCCGGCCAGCGCGCCGAGCAGCGCCTGCGCCTCGTTGACCACGGTGATGTCGACATTGACGCACAGGGCGCCGAACACCGCTCCCGTGGAGTCGCGCAGCACCATCGTGGAGGACTTGACCAGCTTTCCGGCTCCGGTGCGGGTGACGTAGTTCAGGTCGTCCGCGGCTTCGTCGCCGCGCGCGAGCATCCGCATGCCGATCTCGCTCATCGCCCCGCCCACGGCCCGCCCGGTCACCGAACCGGCCACGGCGACGACCGACTGCTCCGGCCGCCGGTAGTCGTGCAGGACGACCTCGCACATCGGGCCGAAGGTGGCCACGAGTCCGTCGACGACGGGACGCAGCGCGGCGAGGATCGCATCGCGCTCGGCGTCCTCGATCTCCGTGGTCTGGTGGGCGGTCATGCCTCTTAGACTAACAGTCCAGTCGTTGGACGGATATTCCAACCTGTCCAGCCTTCCGTCCACCGGGAGACCACCGCTCCCGGTCGATGCATCTAGAACGCGGAGTCGTGAGTGGCCGCATACGTCAGTGCCTCGCGCGCGGCGTGACGATCACCGACGGTCTCCCACCAGGGATGGGTGTGCATCTCCTCGGCCAGGCGCCGGCAGCGCTCGCGGGCGTTGCCAAGCCGCTCGCGCTGCTCCGCGGTGATCTCGGCGCGTCCCTCCACGATGTCCGCGCCGCTGGGCAGATGCGCCGCGATGTCGGCGCTGTGCTCCAGGGCCCGGGTGAAGGTGCGCCGTGCTGCCACGAGGTCGCCCGGTATGACGAACTCGCCCACCGTGAACGGCCGGGAGAAGGCGGCCGGTCCCGGTTCGGTGTGCCAGAGCGAGGCGTCGATGGGCCGCTCGTCGTCGCGCGCCCGGGTGAGCTCGGAGTGCACGCCCTCGGCCGATCCGTCGGACCCCGCCTCCACCCGGGGAGCGGGCAGCAGCGGCGCGCCGTCAGGCGGGCTCTGTGGCGGCGCGCCCGGTACGGGCTCGGGGCGGCCTTCGAGGAACTCCTCCTTGTCGGCCGGGGTGACCCACATGTGCCAGCCGCGGCGGCCCGCCGGGTGGGGCAGATAGAGCGAGACGAGTTCGCCGGTGGCGGTACGGCGGATGACGTCGTCGTAGTACAGGCCCCGCACCGGCTCCCACAGCGCGTGCCTGCCGCCGCAGCGGCCGGCGCCCCGGCGGCGGCACGGCACCGGGTTGCTCCAGTCGCAGCGGGACATGTGCAGATGCTTGATGCCTCCGCGCACCGGCAGGGCGGCGCGGTCGGTGACGTCGCGCCAGCTCTGCACGTTCAGCCGGGCCCAGGGGGCGCGGTCGATGGGGATCGCGTTCTCGTTGTTGACGAGCCACAACGGGGTGAGGCCCTGCCCGCGGGCGCCACGGGTGCGCTCGTCCACGGAGCCGCCCGCTATCGCCGCGAGCTGAATTTCATACGCGAGCCGGTGTTCGCCGGCGCCTTCCACCGTCACGTCCGTACGCCGTTTTCCGCCGCCGGCGTCTTCCGCCCGTGTCACCCGGAATCCCTCGTTTGAGGCGACCCCGGCCGTGTAATCCCTGAGCGCTTTGTGGAGATCGCTTTCCGCCTTTGTCTCGGGGCGTTCCCCTTTTGCCACATGCATGGCGTGCGGGCGGCCGCTGACCTTGCGGATGGCCATGAAGCCGGGGCAGACGAACCCTTCGTCCTCGTGGGCTTCCAGGCAGTAGAGAAGATCGGGCTGGTAATTGCCGTAGATCTCGTCGAGCAGCCCCGGGTATTCGGGGTGCCCGAGATCCGCCTCGGTCAGATCGAGCGTGATACCGAGGCCCCTGTGCCAGACGCTGTAGGTCATATTGCGAGAGTAGGACGCACCACTGACAATGGGCCTTTTCCTTGATCGTCAGCCCCATTTCACGCATACCCGCTTCACGCATACCCGCGCGGTCGGACAGGTCAAGTGCGCAGGTAGGACGCGCCGTTGACGTCGACGACGGTGCCCGAGGCCCAGACTGCCGCGGGAGATGCCAGGAAATGGACCGTGGCGGCGATCTCGGCCGGGGTGCCGACCCTGCCGAAGGGGCTTTCCTGCCGCAGCCGTTCGCCCTCCGGTCCGGACAGCTTCGCGGCCTGCCGCTCGGTGGCCACGAATCCGGGCGCGACGGAGGTGACGGAGATGCCGTGCGGGGCCAGTGCCACGGACAACGACTGGCCGAGGGCGTGCAGTGCGGCCTTGGTCGCCCCGTAGGCCGGGAAGTCCGGTTCTCCGCGGAACGCGCCGCGTGAGCCGATGTTCACGATCGCTCCGTGCGCGCCGCGGTCGATCAGGTGGCGGGCGACGGCCCAGCTCAGGTCGGCCGCACGGAGCAGGTTGACCTGGACCATACGGCGCCAGATCCGCTGCCAGTCGGCCAGCGGGACGTCGGAGATCGTGTGCCGGGTGTCCGCCGTGGGCGCGAGACCCGCGTTGTTCACCAGTACGTCCACCACGCCCAGCGCGGTCACCGCCTCGGCCACCAGCCGCTCGGCCGCGTCGGGATCGCCCAGGTCCGCCTGGAGCAGTGCGTGTCCTTCGCCGGGCAACTGCCGCAGGGTCTCCTCGGCGTCCGAGCGGCGGCCGGCGTACTGGATCGCGACGCGGTCGCCGCCTTCGGCGAAGGCCAGCGCGATCGCCCGGCCGATGCCCCGCGAGCCGCCGGTCACCAGTACGCCCCTGTGCCGGTTCACGGCCCGCTCCCCCACGTGCTTCGCCTGAAGTGCCGCACGGTCAGCGGACCCTGCCCCGCGGCTTCAGCGGGACCGGGGGCAGTTCGGGCGCCGGGAGCGGGTCGCCGTCGTAGCCCTTGACCTCGCCGAAGCGCGTGCCGGTCATCCAGTCCGTGCGGGCCTGTTCGATCTCCTGCTGTGTGCGGCCGATCCAGTTCCAGAACATGATCAGCTCCTCCTCGAACGGCTCACCGCCCAGGAGCATCAGCCCCGCCTCCGACTCGGCGCGCAGCGGCAGTTCGGCGCGACCGCAGCCGAGGTAGAGCATCGAGCCCGGCAGCAGCGGCACACCGTCGACGTGCGCCTCGCCGGACATGGAGAGCACGGCGTACTCGAAGTCCGGCTGGAGCGGCAGCCGTACGTCCGCGCCCCGCGCGAGGGCCAGGTCGGCGCCGACGATCGGGGTGTACGTCGTACCGGGCGAGGTCGCGCCGTCGAGGTCGCCCAGGATCAGCGCGGCCCTGAGGCCGGGCGCGGTGACGAGGGGCAGTTCGGCGTGGTGCTCGAAGCGCGGGTCGGTGTGCCGGTGGTCGTCGGGCAGGGCCACCCACAGCTGCGCGCCGTGCAGCAGACGGGCGTGCGGGCGGGGGCTCTCCTCGGAGTGGCTGATCGCCCGGCCCGAGGTCATCAGGCCCAGTTCGCGGGGGCGGATGGTCTGCAGGCTGCCGGTGGAGTCGCGGTGCAGCACCTCGCCCTCGTGCAGCCAGCTGACGGTCTGCAGGCCCATGTGGGGGTGCGGTGGCACCTGCATGCCGGGCTCGTCGGCGATGTCGTCGGGGCCGTAGTGATCGACGAAGCACCAGGCGCCGACCATGCGGCGGCCCAGGTTGGGCAGCAGCCGGCGGACCTCGGTCGACTCGCCGAGCTTGACGCGGCGGGGGCTGAGGAGTTCACGCACGGGCTCCGCCACCACGAAGCCGCGGCCGCCGCACAGAGCGGGCACGGGCTCGCGATCAAGATTGCTCATGGCGCCAAGGTAGTCCTGTCGCGGGCGTCGCGTCAGTCCGTCACCCGGGCGGTGCGGCCCGCCGCAAATAGTAGCCATGGCTATAGTAGCCATGTACCGTATTTGTCATGAGCCAAGGTTTCGAGAAGGCGACGCCCGGCTTCCTGGTGTGGCGTCTGTCGATGAAGTGGCGTGTGGCCGTCGACCGGGCGGTCGCCCCGCTCGGACTCACCCACGCCCAGTACTCGCTGGTGGCCTCGCTGTACGGCATGCAGCGCGGCGGAGAGCGCCCCAGCCAGCGCCGGCTCGCCGACCGCACCGGGCTCGAACCGCTCTACGTGTCCAAGCTGGCCCGCGCCCTGGAGGCGGCCGGCCTGCTGGAGCGCACCCGGGACCCCCGGGACCCCCGCGCCGTGCAACTGGCCCTGACCGAACAGGGCCAGGAGGTCACCGGACGCGCCATCGAGGTCGTACACGGACTGCTGCAGCAGCTGCTCCGGCCGCTCGGCGGTCTCGACAGCCCGCGCGCACGGGAGTTCAGCCGCGACCTCGTGACCCTGCTCGACGCACCGCTCGACCATGCAGCGCTCGACCATCCAGCCATGGACAGCGATTCCGACAAGGAGCAGTCATGACCACCACCACTCCCACCACTCCCACTCCAACCACCTCTCCCCTGCTGGACCCCAGGACCATCGCCCTGGCCCACTACGCGGGCCGCGCCCTCCTGGAAAAGGTGCTGGCCCGTCACGGCATTACCTTCCAGCAGTCCGTCACGCTCCGGCTCGCCGCCGTCGCCGAGGGCCCGGTCGGGCGCAGCGCCGTCACCGACGGCATCACCGGCTCGCTGAAGATCGACACGACGGAGGCGGACTCCGTGGTGGACGAGCTGATCGCGGCAGGGCTGCTGGCCCCCGAGGAGCCGTCCCTGGTGCGGATCACGGACGCCGGACGGGAGGCGTACGAGACGACCTCGGCGGAGACCGCACCGATCACGGCCCGCATCTACGCCGGCATCTCCACGGAGGACCTCGCCGCCGCCGGACGCGTGCTGACGCTCATCACCGAACGGGCGGACGCGGAGCTCGCGGCCCTCACCGAGTGACCCACCCAAGTGACCCGACCCAAGTAGTGGAATCAAGTAGTGGAATATTGAACCACTCCTGATCCGTTGTGGGCCTCGAAGGAGGTCACGAGTGGACACGACGTACTACGACCACGGAACACCGGCGGAGCGCTGGGAGCGCGCGCGGACGTTCTTCGACGCCAAGGACTACGCCGCCGCGGCGCGCGTGCTGGGCGGCCTGGTCGAGGAGGTGCCCGAGCAGACCGGACCGCGGCTGCTGCTGGCGCGCTCCTACTACCACTCGGCCCAACTGCGCCGTGCGGAGTCCGAGTTGCGTGTCATCGTCGAGCGCGACCCGGTGGAGCACTACGCCCGGCTGATGCTCGGCCGCACTCTGGAGCGGCAGGGACGGCAGGACGAGGCCGACACGCATCTGCGCATCGCCTCGGCGCTGGCGGGCGACTTCGAGCAGGCCTGAGCGAGGTCGCGCCGCACCACGGCCGGGCCCGGTTCCCCACAGGGGCCGGGCCCGGCCTTCGTCATCCTGCTGCCGTGCGCCGGGCGCGTCGGTGCGCAATCTCGCCCAGTACGACGTCCACGACGACGAAGGCGGCCAGCGTGATCCCGAGCAGCGGCACGAAGTAGCCGAGGACCGCGACGACCGCGGCCGCCGGGACGAGGAGCTGCGGAGGCACCTGCTGCCAGGCGCCGCGCGGGACGGGCCTGCCGAAGGCGGAGCCACGACCGCGCTGCCACCACATGCGGTAGCCCCAGACGATCAGCAGGATCAGGGCGAGCGCGAGCAGCATCAGGGCGATCTGGTTGACCAGGCCGAACAGCGTGCCCGTGTGCAGGTCGATGCCCCAGCGGGTCAGCTTGGCGAGCAGCGGATAGTCGTCGAAGCGCAGTACGTCGGTGACCTCGCCGCTGGTCGGGTCGACGGCGACGGAGTCCTGCTTCTCGGGCCAGCTGCGCTGCACCTGCTGCACCACATACGCCGAGTGCGCGTCGGCGGGCGGCACGATCTCCACCGGGTTGCCCAGGCCCTCGGCGCGGGCCGCCGCGAGCACCTTGTCGAGGCCCACGCCGTGCTCGCCGCCTCCCATGGGCGCGGAAGCGCCGTGGCCCGCGTGCGCGCCGCCGGCCGCCGCGGAGACGGACGGGGTGGCCTGGCCCAGCGAGGTGCGCAGTTCGTCGATGTTGGCGCCGGCATACGTCGACCAGGTCAGACCGGTGGCCGAGAGGAAGACGAACCCGGCGGCGGCCCAGACGCCGATCGTGCCGTGCAGGCCGAGCGTGCGGCGCCGACCGCTGGTGCCGCGGACCTTGCGCAGGGCGCGGCGACGGGAGAACCACAGCACCAGACCGCCGCCCGCGATCACCCACAGCCAGCTCGCGGCGAACTCGCTGTAGAGGCGGCCGGTCTCACCGAGGTGCAGATCGCGGTGGAACTCGTCGATCCAGGTGCGCAGCGGCAGGGCACCGGTCGCGCCGTACTGTTCCAGGGCGCCGCGCACCTCGCCGGTGTACGGGTCGACGAAGACGGCGAGGGAGTGGTCGGGGTCGACGCCCTTGACGCCGGACAGCAGCACGCGGGTGGTGGCATCGGCCTTCGGAGCCGGCCGTATCGCCGACACGGTGCCTTCCGGGTGGGCCTTGCGGGCGGCCGTCACCTGCTCGGAGATCGGCAACTCGGTGTGGCCGACCTGCGCGACGGTCAACTCGTGCGCGTAGAGCAGCTTTTCGGCTTGGAACGCTCCGGCGTACAGGAATCCGGTGACCGCCGCGAGGAGCAGGAAGGGCGCGACGAGCACTCCGGCGTAGAAGTGCAGGCGCAGCAGCAGGGGGCGCAGGGGCGCCCAGCGGCTGGGGGACGGGGTTGGGGCGGTGGCCGGTTGCGGGGCTTCGTCCGATGGGGGTCCCTCCGCTCGATCGGAGCCGTGAGAGGGGGACGTCGAGGGGGCAGTGGACATCGGCGGCTGCTCCGGGGGACGGGGACAGGAGTGGCGTAGCGGTCCAGTAGTCGGAGGGAGGAGGCGCCGAGTTCCCCGGGTGCCACGTGGGGTCTGCCACATGGCGCGCCGTGGGTCCCGTGGCATCCTGGGCCGATGGCAACTCCCCCCAATCATCCGCCTCTTGCCGAGCAGGTCGAGGCACTGCTCGCCGCCGGTGGCCCGCTGCCCATCGTCGCCGCCGGGGACCCGGTGCTGCGGCGCGGCACCGAGCGCTTCGACGGACAGCTCGACTCGGCGCTGCTGGCCCGCTTCGTCGAGGCTCTTCACGTCACGATGCGTGCGGCGCCGGGCGTGGGACTGGCCGCGCCGCAGGTCGGTGTGCCGCTGCGGATCGCGGTGATCGAGGACCCGGCCGAGGTGCCCGACGAGGTGCGGCAGGCCCGCGGCCGGGTGCCGCAGCCGTTCCGGGTGCTGGTCAACCCCTCGTACGAGCCGGTCGGTTCGCGGCGGGCGGCCTTCTTCGAGGGCTGTCTGAGCGTGCCGGGCTGGGCGGCGGTGGTGGCGCGGCACAGCGAGGTGCGGCTGACCGGCGAGGACGAGCACGGCCGCGCGCTGGACGAGGTCTTCCGCGACTGGCCCGCGCGGATCGTCCAGCACGAGACGGACCACCTCGACGGGACGCTGTACCTCGACCGCGCGGAGCTGCGGTCGCTGTCGTCGAACGAGGTGATGGCCCAGCGGTGGACCCAACCGGTTCCGGACGAGGCGGCGCGGGCGCTCGGGTTCCCACTGCCGTAGCGAAAGCGGCGCCCCCGCCACGTCGGCCTGCGGGCGGGGGCGCCGAACTCTCTTTGCGGGTACGTCAGTTGTCGCGGTAGGTCTCCAGCAGCCGCAGCCACACCTCGCTGATCGTCGGGAACGACGGGACGGCGTGCCAGAGGCGGCTGATCGGGACCTGCCCGGCGACCGCGACGGTCGCAGAGTGGATGAGTTCGCTGACGCCGGGTCCGACGAAGGTGACGCCGCGCAGGATCTCCTCGTTCATGTCCACGATCATGCGGGCCCGGCCGCGGTAGCCGTCGGCGTACAGGCCCGCGCCTGCCGCCGAGGCCATGTCGACGTCGACGGCACGCACCCGGTAGCCGGCCTGTTCCGCCTCCGCGAGGGAGAGGCCGACGGCCGCCGCCTCCGGGTCGGTGAAGACGACCTGGGGTACGGCGTGGTGGTCGGCGGTGGCCGCGTGGGCGCCCCACGCGTCCGACTCCAGGATCGGTACGCCGGAGGCGCGGGCGGCGATGGCGGCACCCGCGATACGGGCCTGGTACTTGCCCTGATGGGTGAGCAGCGCGCGGTGGTTGACGTCGCCGACCGCGTAGAGCCAGTCGCTGCCGCTCACCAGCATGCTGTCGTCGACCGGCAGCCAGCCGCCCGGCTTCTGACCGACCGTGTCCAGGCCGATGTCCTCGGTGCGCGGCTTGCGGCCGGTGGCGAAGAGGATCTCGTCGGCCTCGATGCGCTCGCCCGTGTCGGTGACCACCACGACCGTGCCGTTCTCGCGCGTGACCGACTCGACCGAGGTGCCGGTGCGGACGTCGGCGCCGGCCTCGATGAGCGCCTCGGCGACGAATTCGCCCGCGAAGGGCTCCATGCGGTTGAGCAGGCCCTTGCCGCGGACGAGGAGCGTGACCTTCGAGCCGAGCGCCTGCCACGCGGTGGCCATCTCGGCGGCGACCACTCCCCCGCCGACCACCACGAGACGGCCGGGCACCTCCTGTGCGCTGGTGGCGTCGCGGCTCGTCCACGGCCCCACCTCGGCGAGGCCCGGCAGATCCGGCAGCACGGCGTCGGTGCCGGTGCAGACGGCGACGGCGTGCCGGGCGGTGAGCACCTTGCGGCCGCCGTCGGAACCGGTGACGGTCACCGTACGGGGGCCGTCCAGCCGGCCCTGGCCGCGGTACAGGTCGGCGCCGACGCCGACCAGCCACTGGGCCGCGCCGTCGTCGTGCCAGTCGGATGTGTAGTAGTTGCGGTGCGCGAGGACCTCGGCCGCGTCGAGGGGGCCCTGCACCATCTGGCGCAGGCCGGGGACCCGGCGAGCGTCCGCACGGGCCAGGGCGGGGCGCAGCAGGGCCTTGCTCGGGATGCACGCCCAGTACGAGCATTCGCCGCCGACCAGCTCGCGCTCCACGACCGCGGTGGAAAGGCCCGCCGCACGGGTGCGGTCGGCGACGTTCTCCCCCACGGGCCCGGCCCCGAGCACCACGACGTCGTACGCGATGGTTTCCGATTCCGTCATGGGGTCAGTCTGGTGGGTGGTGTGCGCTCAGGCCACACGGGTAGGGGCGCGGAATACGTGACCGGTCGGCCGCGTTGTGCCGACGGCTTCGCCATCGACAGCAGGAAGAGGGATTCGCGTCATGAGCAGCACCGTGGAGCTCACCAAGGAGAACTTCGACCAGACGGTCACGGACAACGAGTTCGTCCTGATCGACTTCTGGGCGTCCTGGTGCGGCCCGTGCCGTCAGTTCGCGCCGGTCTACGAGAAGGCGGCCGAGGAAAACCCCGACCTGGTGTTCGGCAAGATCGACACAGAGGCGCAGCCGGAGCTGGCCGCGGCCTTCGGCATCCAGTCGATCCCGACGCTGATGATCGTCCGCGACCAGGTCGCCGTGTACGCGCAGCCGGGCGCACTGCCCGAGGCAGCCCTCACCGACGTCATCGGTCAGGCCCGGAACCTGGACATGGACGAGGTCCGCAAGGCGGTCGAGCAGCAGCAGGCCCAGGCAAAGCAGAACGGCGAGTAGGCGCCGCTTTCGCAGCAGGCCCTGGGGCCTGCTGCGCCCGGACCGGCGCTCTGTGGCGGGACGTGCCCGAGCGGGACGGGCCGTGGAACACGGTTGAGTACGTGTGCGGTGCCGGTCGCCGTCAGGTCGCCGCCGCATAGCAGCGGACGGTCACCGTCTGCTGCGGGCTCCACTGCTGCTCGACCGTGTCCAGCAGCCGCCAGCCGAGCCGCTCGTACAGGGCCGCCGCCGCGGTGTCGGATGCCACCACGTCGAGCACCGGATGCAGGCCGCGCTCCCGTGCTTCGGCAACGGCCTGCTCCATCAGCGACGCACCGATCCGGTGGCCGCGGGCCGACGGGGCGACGAACAGCCGGTTGACCACGGCGATCGCGTCGATGCCCACACCTGCGCGAGCGCTCCAGAGCCCGGGCGCAACGTCTCCCGCTCCGCTCCGGGACAGGCCGATGTGTCCGGCGACGCGGCCGTCCAGTTCCGCCACCCACGAGGCGATGAGCGAGTCAGGTGTGAGCCATGCGCCGGGGTGGTCGGGCCAGTTCACCGGATAGCCGTCGTGTTCATGGACCTCTGCCAGCACCCGCACACAGTCGCCGAGGTCGTGATCAGCCCGGTACCGGACACTCGGGGTGGGGCCTTCGCCGGACTCGTTCTCGCTCTTCACTGCGGAATGGAATCACGGGCCGAGCGCCCGTGACCAGCCGCTTTCGCCGTACGCCCGGGAAGGGGTGTGCCCTAGAAGGGGTGTGCCCTAGTAGGGGTACGGCGCGACGTCGCCGCGCACCGTCGTCCAGCGCACGTCGGTGAAGGCGTCCAGGTTGGCCTCGCCGCCGAAGCGGGCGCCGGTGCCGGACGCGGCGACGCCGCCGAAGGGGGCCACGGCCTCGTCGTTGACCGTCTGGTCGTTGATGTGCACGATCCCGGTCGGGATCCGCTCGGCCAGATCCAGACCGCGTGCCGCGTCCCGGGTGACGATGCCGAGCGAGAGCCCGTACTCCCCGCTCGCCGCCAGGGCCGCCGCCTCGTCGGCGGTGCCGAAGGGGCGTACGGGTGCGACGGGCCCGAAGACCTCCTCGGCGTAGGCGGGGCTGTGGTCGTCGACGCCGGCGATGACCGTGGGCCGGTAGAAGAGCCTGTCGTGGGTGCCGCCCGCGGCCAGCCTGGCGCCGCCCGAGGTGCTGTCCTGCACGAGCCGGTGCACCTTGGTGAGCTGGGCGTCGTCGATGATGGGGCCGAGGTGGACCTGTGCGCGGTGCGGGTCGCCGACCGCGAGCGAGTCGGCCTTGGCCGCCAGACGCTCGACGTACTCCTCGTAGATCGACCGGTGGACGAGGTGCCGTCCGGTCGTCATGCAGATCTGGCCCTGGTGGAAGAAGGACCCCCAGGCGGCCGTGGAGATCACGGCGTCGAGGTCGGCGTCCTCCAGTACGACCATGGCGGAGTTGCCGCCGAGTTCCAGGTGGACGCGCTTGAGGTGGCGGCCGCCCGCCTCGCCGACCGCGCGGCCTGCCGCGGTGGATCCGGTGAAGGAGATGACGGGTACGCGCGGGTCGGCGACCAGCGCCTGTCCGACGTCCGGGCCGCCCGGCAGCACGTGCAGCAGATCGTCCGGCAGGCCGGCCTCGGCGAAGACCGCGGCGAGGGAGAGGCCGCCGCAGACCGCCGTGCGCGGATCCGGCTTCAGGACGACCGCGTTGCCGAGCGCGAGGGCCGGGGCGACGGAGCGGATCGAGAGGATCAGCGGGGCGTTGAACGGCGCGATCACGCCCACCGCGCCGACCGGGACGCGTCGCGTGTACGACAGCCGCGGTGCCTCCGTGGGCAGGACCTGACCCGCCGGGCGGGACGCCAGGGCGGCGGCCTCGTAGCACTCCTGGGCGGCGACGTGCAGTTCGAAGTCGGCCTTGCCGGGGATGGAGCCGGACTCGCGCACGATCCACTCGCGCAGTTCGTCGGCGTGTGCCGCGAACAGGTCGCCGGCCTTGCGCAGGACGCCCGCGCGGACGAAGTGCGGCTGGTGCGCCCATGCGGTCTGGGCGGCGCGGGCGGCCTCGGCGGCCGTGCCGACGTCCTCGGCCGAGGCGAGGGCGACGGTGGCGAGCGTGTCCCCGGTGGCGGGCTCCGTGACGGCGTACTCGGGCCCCGACAGGGGGCGGGACTGCCAGGTCTTCGGGTCGAGCAGCGGCATGACGGCTCTCCGTTTCGTCGCCGGCGGGACTCACGGCATCAGCGGAAGTCCCGTGTAGTTCGCGGCCAGTTCGGCGGCCGCATGGCGGGATGCGGCGATCCGGCGCAGACGTGCCAACTGCAGACGGCTCTCGAACGCATCCCCGTCTGGTTGAGCATGCAACATCTTAGTCATGTCGTACGAGAACCGCGTGGCCTGCCACACGCGGGCGAGGCAGATCCGCGAGTAGGCGTCGAGGAGTTCCTCCGAGCCCGTGCGGTGCAGTTCGGCGAAGGCGCGGCCGAGGACGCGGACGTCGGAGACCGCGAGGTTGAGCCCCTTGGCGCCGGTCGGCGGCACGATGTGGGCGGCGTCGCCGGCCAGCAGCAGCCGTCCGTGGCGCATCGGTTCGTGGACGTAACTGCGCATCGGCGTCACGGACTTGGCGGTGATCGGGCCGCGGCGCAGGGTCCAGTCGGCGTCGATGGCGAAGCGGGCGGAGAGCTCGTCCCAGATGCGGTCGTCGGGCCAGTCGTCCGCTTCGGTGCCGTTGGGGACCTGCAGATACAGCCGTGAGACATGCGGGGAGCGCATGCTGTGCAGGGCGAAACCGCCCTGACCGCGCGCGTAGATCAGCTCCTCGCAGGAGGGCGCCACGTCGGCGAGGATCCCCAGCCAGGAGTACGGGTAGTCGCGTTCGTACGAGTGACTGACGGCGTCCGGGAAGGTGTCGCGGGAGATGCCGTGGAAGCCGTCGCAGCCGACCACCCAGTCGCAGGTCAGGGTCTGCTCGCGGCCCTCGTGCACGAAGCGCACGACGGGCGAGGTGCTCTCCGGCTTCTCGATCGCGAGCGCCTCCGCCTCGAACAACAGCGGTGGCCCCTCGGCCAGTTGGAGGGCGACGAGGTCCTTCACGATCTCGGTCTGGGCGTAGATGGTGACGGTGCGGCCGCCGGTGAGGGTGGGGAAGTCGATGTGGTGGCGCTCGCCGTCGAAGCGCAGCTCGATGCCCTGGTGCACCAGCCCCTCGGCGTGCAGCCGCTCGGCGGCGCCGGCTTCGTCAAGGGCGTCGACCGTGCCCTGTTCCAGCATGCCGGCGCGCTGACGGTGCTCGACGTACGCCCGGTCGCGGGCCTCCAGGAGGACACAGTCGATGCCCGTGCGGTGCAGCAGCCGGGCCAGGAGCAGCCCGGCGGGACCGCCGCCGATGATGCCGACTGTCGTACGCATGGGCCCTCCTCGGTTCAGCTGGAGTCGCGGTGGATCACCGTGGCGCCCAGTACCTTGTGCGTCTCGGGCGCGGCGCCGGGGTTGCGGACCGCGCGGTCGACCAGTTCGGCCAGATCACGGCCGGACGGCAGCTCTATGTGGACCGTGCTCAGCCGGGGCCGCAGCAGCCGGCCGAGCATCAGGTCGTCGGCGCCGATGACGGCCACGTCCTCGGGGATGGTCAGGCCCGCGTCCTGCAGGGCCCGCATCAGCAGCATCGCGTACTCGTCGTTGTAGGCGAACACGGCGTCGAGGTCGAGGTCGCGCCAGCGGGCCGCGAGGCGGGTGGCGCACTCCTCCTCGTAGGCGAGGGGCAGTTCGGTGACGGTGGCGTCAGTGCCCTGCAGGGCCTGGCGCACCCCTTCGAGCCGGGCCAGGGAGAAGGACTCCAGGCCGTCCTCCTCGGGGACGACGACGCCGATGCGGCGCCGGCCGCGGTCGAAGAGATGGCTGCCGGCGCAGTGGCCGACGGTCTCGTGGTCCATGAGCAGGGCGTGGGCGCCGTCGACGGACTCGGCGCCGAGGGTGACGACGGCGCGTGCGCCGGAGCGCTTGAGCACGGTCACGCCCTGCGGGCCGAGGTGCCCGGCGCCGGGCACCAGGACCGCGACGGGGCGCAGTTCGGCCCAGGCACGGGCGGCCTCGTCGCCGTACTCGCCGACGGAGCCGTACTGCACGACGGTGTAGTCGAGGCGGCCGAGCGCCCACTGGAGTTCGCCGATGAACCGGCTGTAGAGGGGGCCGACCGGGAAGCTGGGGGCGGGCATCAGGACCATACGGCTGTGTCCGGCGCGCAGGCTGCGCGCGGCGGCGTGCGGCACGTACCCGAGTTCCTTGGCGGCCTCGTGGACCCGGCGGCGCGTGGGCTCGCTGATCCGCACGGCGCTGGTGTTGTTGAGGACGTAGGAGACGGTGGCGCGCGAGACGCCGGCCAGGCGGGCCACATCGGCGCTCGTGGGCACGGAGCGCGATGCGGGCGAGGAGTGCGCGGGCGTTTTCGGTATCTGCACCATGACGTACGGCATCTTTGCAGAACCTGTGGCGCGGGCCACAGGCGGGCCACGGTCGGAGCACGGTGGGACGCGACGAACATGTTCGTCCCGAACTTGTTCGCAACGAACATGTTCGTTATGGTGAAGGCGTGACAGACCGACCCGACTCCCCGCGCAGCCGTCGTGAGCGCCCCGCCAAGCCCGCCCTGACCAGGGAGGGCATTGTCGCCACCGCCGCCGCGGTGCTGCGCGCCGAGGGACTGCGGAAGGTGACCATGCGGCGCCTGGCGCAGGAGCTCGACACCGGCCCGGCCTCGCTGTACGTGTACGTCCGCAACACCGCGGAGCTGCACGCGGCGGTCCTGGACGAGCTGCTGGGGACGGTCGGGCCCGCCCCGACGGAGGGACCGTGGCGGGAGCGTCTGGAGCAGGTGCTCACCGCGTACACCGCGATGCTCTTCGAGCACCCGAGCCTGGCCCGCTCCGCGCTGACGGCGCGGCCGAGCGGCCCCAACTACCTCGCTCTCATCGAGACGTTGCTGGGTCTGCTCGACGAGGGTGGTGTCCCGCCCGCGCAGGCCGCGTGGGGCGTGGACCTGCTGCTGCAGCACGCGACCGCGACCGCCGCCGAGCACAGCGCGGACGAGGCGTCCGAGGAGGACTGGGACGCGCTGCGGCGCGTGGTGCACGACGCGTCCGCACGCACCCATCCGCACATCGCGGCGCTCGGCGGCGCGCTGCTGTCGGGAGCGCCGCACGAGCGCCTGTCCTGGGCGCTGCGGACGCTGATCGCCGGCATCGAGCACGCGCCCGCACCCAACTGACCTCAAGGAGACACGACATGACGACGCATCACCCCATTACGATCGTCGGCGCCGGTCTCGGCGGCCTTGCTCTCGCCCGTGTACTGCATGTGCACGGCGTCGAGGCCGCCCTCTACGACCTGGACGCCTCCCCCGCCGCCCGCACCCAGGGCGGCATGCTCGACATCCATCACGACTCCGGCCAGGTGGCGTTGCGCGCCGCGGGCCTGTTCGAGGAGTTCCGCGCCCTCGTCCATCCCGGCGGCGAGGCGACCCGGGTGCTGGACAAGGACGCCGTGGTCCGCATGGAGCAGACCGACGGGGACCGGGGCAGGCGGCCCGAGATCGACCGCGGCGACCTGCGCGATCTGCTGCTGAACTCCCTGCCCGAGGGCGCCGTGCGCTGGGGCGCCAAGGTCACCGGCGCGCGCCCCCTCGGCGACGGCCGGCACGAGGTGACGCTCGCCGACGGCACGGTCTTCACCACCGGCCTGCTGGTGGGCGCCGACGGCGCCTGGTCGCGGGTCCGCCCGCTGGTCTCGGACGCCCGGCCCGCCTACACCGGCGTCTCGTTCGTCGAGGCGGACCTCAGGGACGCGGACCTGCGCCACCCCGTGAGCGCCGAGGTGGTCGGCGGCGGCATGCTGTTCGCCCTCGGCGCGGGACGGGGTCTCCTCGCACACCGCGCGACCGACGGGAACCTGCATGTCTACGCCGCTGTGGAGGCCGCCGAGGAGTGGCTCGACGGCATCGACTTCACCGACGGCGAGGCGGCCCGTGCGCAGGTGCTGGAACACTTCGCCGACTGGGACAAGAGCCTGCGGGCCTTGATCGCGGACGCCGACGGGCCCCTGGTGCCGCGGCACATCCACGCCCTGCCGGTGGGGCACCGCTGGCCGCGGGTGCCCGGTGTGACGCTGCTCGGTGACGCGGCGCACCTGATGTCGCCCTTCGCGGGCGAGGGCGCCAACCTCGCCCTGCTCGACGGAGCCGAACTGGGCCTCGCCCTGGCCGCCCACCCGGACGACACCGAGAAGGCCCTGGCCACCTACGAGCAGAAGATGTTCCAGCGCAGCGAACTCTCGGCACGCGATTCGGCAGAAAGCGGAGCCATGCTGTTCCGCGCGGACGCACCACAGGGGTTGCTGGACATGTTCGCCAGTCACGCGTGAACCGGCCGCGCCTGAACCGGCCGGCGTCCGAGCCGACCGCGCCCGAGTCAGTCGAGCGGGAGCCGACCATGCTTGAGTCGGCCGCGCGGGAGCGGTTCCGCCTGAGCCGACCCGCCGAAACCAGCCCTGCGGGAGGGGGTCGAGCCCGAACCGACCCCGGCGGTGCTGGTCACCCCGGTGTCGGCCACGCGAGAGCGGGCCACACCTGAGCCGACGGCTGGAGCCGGTCTCGCCCGAACCGACCCTGCCGGGGCCGGTCAAGCCCGAACCTGCCATGCCGGAGCTGGTCACGCTTGAGCCGACCGCGCACAAGCCGGCCACGCCGACCGACCCACCGGAGTCGCCATGCCCGGAGCCCGGCTTGCCCGAGCCGACCACGCCCAAGCCGACCCGCCGGAGCCGGTCTCGCCCGAACCGGCCCTGCCGGAACCAGCGACGTCAGCGTCGACCGCGACCGAGTGGGTCGCGCCGGAACCGGCCGTGTGTCTCAGCCCGGTGGCTCGGTGCCCGTCACCCTGGCGACCAGTTCGATCCAGCCCGTCTCCAGTCGTTCCATGGGCATCTCGCGCTGTCTGGTGAGGTGGTGGATCAGGGCGGGGTCGAGGTACCCCATGAGGGACTGCGCCAGGAGCTCGCAGTCGGCGTTCGGTGTGAGCTGTCGTAGCAGCATCAGGACGTGCATGGTGAGGGCCTCGGCCGAGGGGTGGACGAAGCGGCGTGAGGGCTCGGGCTGGGCGGCCAGTTGCAGATCCAGTTGTTCGGCCGTGCGGTAGAGCATGGCCACGCCGAACGCCCGCAGCCGCTCCAGCGGCGGCGCGCCGGGGCCCAGCGGCGGCGGCCCGCCCATGAAGTCCGCCTGCAGTGTGCGCGCCGAGTGGTCGAGCAGCGCCATCAGCAGCCCGGTGCGGTCGCCGAACCGGCGAAAGACCGTACCCTTGCCCACCTGCGCGGCAGCGGCCACCCCTTCCATGGTGACGGCAGCCACACCGTGCTCGGCGATCAGCCGGGTGGCGGCCTCCAGCAGCCTGGCCCGGTTGCGCGCGGCGTCCGCACGCAGGCAGGGCTCGTCGTCGGCAGCGCTCAGCTGCAGCAACCCGGGCTCGCCGACGGGCTCCTGAGGCGCCGGAAAGGGCGGAAGGGCGGCGGACATGAAGCCAGCGTAAAGCATCGGGAACAAAACTGGACCGCGGTCCGCTTAAGGTGCTACAACAATTAAACGGACCTCGGTCCGGATCGTAACGGCAATGTTTCAGCCCCCCATTGGAGTCGTCATGTCTGTCCGCATCCTCGCGCTCGTCGGCAGTCTTCGCGCCGGTTCGCACAACCGCCAGCTCGCCGAGGCGGCCGCCAGGTTCGCGCCCGAGGGCGCGGACGTCGAGATCTTCGAGGGTCTGGCCGAGATCCCGTTCTACAACGAGGACATCGACGTCGAGGGCGACGTACCGGCCCCCGCCGCCAAGCTGCGCGAGGCCGCGCAGTCCGCCGACGCCTTCCTGTTCTTCTCCCCCGAGTACAACGGCACGATCCCGGCCGTCCTGAAGAACGCCATCGACTGGCTGTCCCGCCCGTACGGCTCCGGCGCCTTCGGCGGCAAGCCGGTCGCCGTGGTCGGCACCGCGTTCGGCCAGTACGGCGGCGTGTGGGCGCAGGACGAGACCCGCAAGGCGATCGGCATCGCCGGCGGCAAGGTGCTCGAGGACGTCAAGCTCTCCATCCCCGGCTCGGTGACCCGTTTCGCCGAGACCCACCCGGCCGACGACGCCGAGGTCGCCGCGCAGCTGACCGAGGTGGTCGCCCGTCTGCACGGCCACGCGGACGAGACCGTCGCCGCCTGATCCACGACCGCACAGTTCCGAAAGGGGCCGGGGCCGACGAGCCCCGGCCCCTTTCGCGCCGTCAAGAACCCCGGCCCGCAGGCCACCGCTCACGCCACCGCCGTAACCGCCAGCTCCCGCAGCTCCTCCAGCGCTGCGGCGACCGCGGGCCGCTCGCGGCCGCCGCGGCGGGTGCAGGTGAGCAGCTTGCGATGCGGGTTTCCGGTGCAGCGGACCCGGGTGATCGGCAGGTGCGGGGTCAGCTGGGCCAGCCGGGGGATGAGCGCTATGCCGAGCCGGTTGGCCACCAGGTGGGCGATGACGTTCCAGTCCAGGGCGTGATGGACGATGCCGGGGCTGAAGCCGGCCTCGCCGCACGCCGACATCACATGCGTACGGCAGGGGTCCGCGAGCGGCGCGATCCAGTCCTCGTGCGCCGCGTCGGACAGGCCGATCAGCTCGCGTCCGGCCAGCGCGTGGTCCTCGTGGACGACGAGGTCGAACGGGTCGTCCAGGAGCGGCTGCTGGTCGAAGCGGGCGTCGTTGAGCGGCGGGTTGTGCGGGCTGGCCTCGACGACGGCCAGGTCGGCGTCCCCCTCGAAGAGCAGGTCGAAGCTCTCGGTCCCGCTGACCTCCTGGATACGCACGGACAGCCGGGCGTACCGCTTCTGCAGGCGCGCCGCCACCGGGGCCAGCAGCACCGACACGGCTGTGGAGGGCCCGCTCACCCGGAGCGGTCCGGCGGGCGCGTGTTCGGCGCGCAGGTCCAACTCCGCCTGCTCCCAGCGGGCTTGGATGGCGTCCGCGTGCGCGAGCAGGCTCTCGGCGGCCGGGGTGAGCCGTACCCCTCGGCCCTGCGGTTCGAGGAGATCGACGTCGAGGTCGCGGGCGAGCTGGCGGATCTGCTGGGATGCCGCCGACGTGGTGAAGTGCAGCGCGTTGGCGGCCGCGGTGACCGTGCCGTAGTGGGCCACCGCCCTGAGGACATGCAGTCGGCGCAGGTCAATCATGAAGTCCAGGCTTCAAGGTGGAGTCCATAAAGTCAACCTGGACGTGAACGGACGTAGGGCCGCACTCTGGATGTGTCGCGACGGCCAACCAGTCAGCACGTACGAGGAGTTGCCATGATCAGCTCGACCGGCGCTCGCTGCCCGCACTGCGGCTGGCCCGACGGTGCCGAGCCGTTCCGGGTCGTGTCGCGGCACGGCACCGCTTCCGGCAGCACGGTGTGGACCCGGTGCGGCTGCGGCTCGCTGCAGGTCCGGGTGGTGGACGGCTGCGGCACGCGCATCATCTCCCGCAGCCGCCCCGCGGAGCCTCAGTCCAGCTGGGCCAGTCGCTGAACGACCTCGGCCGCGAAGCCCTCGATCCACGCCGCGGGCTCACCCAGCCGCGGCGTGAGGATCACCGTGTCGATGCCCAGCCCGGTGTAACCGGCGATGTCCCGCATGAAGGCGTCCAGGTCTCCTTCGGTGGCCGCCTGGCCCGTGTAGGCGATCGTCTTGCGGATACGGCCGTAGTCGCGCCCCAGATCGTCGCAGTGCCGGCGCAGCACATCGAGTTTGTGCCCGGCCTCGTCGGCGGAGGAGGGGATCAGATTGCAGGCGTCCGCGTACTGGGCGACCAGGCGGAGCGTCTTCTTCTCCCCTCCCCCGCCGATCATGATCTCGGGGCGGGGGTCGCTGACCGGCGCCGGGACACACAGGGTCTCGGCCAGCCGGTAGTGCTTGCCCTCGAACGGGCCGTTCGCCTGCGGGTCCCACATCTGCAGACAGATCCGCAGCGTCTCCTCCAGTCGCTCGAAGCGCTCGGCCGGCGGCGGGTACGGCACGCCGAGCCCCTGGTGCTCACGGTCGTACCAGGCGGCACCGATGCCGAGGGTGGCGCGGCCGCCGGACAGGACGTCGAGCGAGGTGGCGATCTTGACGAGGAGGCCCGGGTGCCGGTAGGTCACGCCCGTGACGAGGGCGCCCAGCCGGACGGTGGAGGTGTGGCCCGCGAGATAGCCGAGGGTCGTGTAGGCCTCCAGCATCGGGGCCTCGGCGCCGCCGTTGGACTCCATCTGGAAGTAGTGGTCCATGACCGACATCCAGCTGATCCCCGCCGCATCGGCCGCCGCGCCCGCCGCGGCGAGTTCGGCGCCGAGCGCGGGCCCGCCACCGCTGTGGTCGAACCGGTTGATGTGTACGCCCACCCGCATACCGTTCTCCGTTCGCACGGACCCTGGTTGTCGCCGCCGACGCTAGGTCTTCGAGCACTCTCGAAGTCAAGCGCCGCAAGCCGCACCGCTGGGGAACCGGCTACCGGAGCGCGAAAGACGCCCGGTGCTTCCAGTGCGTGCCGTCGTGCACCACGAGGTCGACCGTGGGCACGCGGGCCGTGAACGGGAGTCCGGGCTGCAACTCGGACTCGATCTCGTCGAGGACCGCGTCCTCCTGTCCCTGGGCGACCGTCAGATGCGGATGGGGCTCGTACTTGCCGCCGTAGGGCAACGCCTCCGGCCACCGCTCCACGACCGCGTCGGTGAGCCGGCGGAAGGGCGCGTCCGGCACGGGTGCGAGATAGAGCACCCCGGGAAAGCGTCCGCACTTGTCGAACTGCACGTCGAAGGACTCGTACCGTCCGAAGATCTGGTCCAGGGCGGCACAGGTCGCGGCGTCGACGAGGGAGGCGTGCAGAAAGGGGAAGAGCACGGTGATGTGCGCCGGTACGCCGGCGCGGGCCGCGGGGTCGAAGCGGTTGCGCAGGCCCCGCACCCGGGGTTCCGCCTCCGGCACGGGCACCACCAGCGCCGATTGTCCCGCCACGAAGCGCTCGGATTCGTCGTCTGCCATCCCATGGGTGTACCAGGCGGACCCCGGTCGTCGCGACCGGACATCACATACGCGCGCGCACCTCGTGTGCATGCGCACGCGCACTACATGCCAACGCCGACAATTTCACTGTTGGCCTATCCTGGAAGGCACCCACCCGGGACGGAGGACCCAGGCCCATGACCGCGACCGATCCGGCGCTCACCGCCCTCGCCCAGGGCTGGTGCGCCCTCTCGCTTCTGCACGGCAGGATCGAGGCCCACATCGAGCGCGCCCTGCAGTCGGGGCACGGCCTCAGCGTGCGCGAGTACTCCCTGCTCGACGTCCTGAGCCGGCAGCACGACGGGGAGGGCGGGCATCTGCAGATGAAGCAGGTCGCCGACGCCGTCGTACTGAGCCAGAGCGCCACGACACGCCTGGTCACACGCCTGGAGGACCGCGGGCTGCTGAGCCGGTACCTGTGCCCCACCGACCGGCGCGGCATCTACACCAACGTCTCCGAGGCCGGCCTGAAGCTCCTGGAGGAGGCCCGCCCGACTAACGAGGCCGCCCTGCGCGAGGCCCTGGACGCGGCCGCGCAGAATCCGGAACTCGCCCCGCTGGTCAAGGCCGTCGAAACGCTCCGCGTGCCCGCCTGACGACGACGCCCCCGCCCGCACCACAGGGCGGGGGCTTCCCTCTGGGCAAATACTTGCAGACACGTGATACCCGCCTCAGACGTTCACCGCGCTTGCATTTATCCCGCGTCTGCAATTATTGTCAACGCTCGTAAGCGTTACACGCAATCGCCTGGAAGGTACTCCCCATGCCTCTCGCCCTCCTGGCCCTGGCCATCGGGGCCTTCGGGATCGGCACCACGGAATTCGTGATCATGGGCGTGCTGCCCGAGGTCGCGGGCGACTTCGGCGTCTCCATCCCCACCGCGGGCTGGCTCGTCTCCGGCTACGCCCTGGGCGTGGTCTTCGGCGCTCCCCTGCTGACGGTCCTGGGCACCAAGGTCTCCCGCAAGAAGATGCTCATGTTCCTGATGGGCCTGTTCGTGGTCGGCAACACCCTGTCCGCGCTCGCCCCCACCTTCGGCCTGATGCTCATCGGCCGGATCGTCGCCTCGCTCGCGCACGGCGCGTTCTTCGGCATCGGCTCCGTCGTCGCGGCCGATCTGGTCGCGCCCGAGAAGAAGGCCTCCGCGATCTCCCTGATGTTCACGGGCCTGACCGTCGCCAACATCGTGGGCGTCCCGTTGGGCACCTACATCGGACAGGCCGCCGGCTGGCGCGTCACCTTCGCCGGTGTCGCCTCGCTCGGCATCGTCGGCCTGCTCGGCGTGGCGCGGCTCGTGCCCGAGACGGGCAGGCCCGAGTCCGCCGACATACGGGTCGAGTTCGCCGCCTTCCGCAACGTCCAGGTCTGGCTCGCGATGGCGATGACCGTCCTCGGCTACGGCGGTGTCTTCGCGGCGATCACCTACATCACGCCGATGATGACCGAGATCGCCGGCTACTCCTCCGGCGCGGTCACCTGGCTGCTGGTGCTGTTCGGGACCGGCATGTTCCTGGGCAACCTGATCGGCGGCCGGTTCGCCGACCGCGCGCTGATGCCCATGCTGTTCACCGCGCTCGGCGCCCTGTCCCTGGCACTGCTGCTGTTCACGGCGACCGCCCACAACAAGGTCCTCGCCGCGATCACGCTGACGCTGATCGGGGCGCTGGGCTTCGCCACGGTGCCGCCGCTGCAGAAGTGGGTACTCGACCAGGCCTCGGCCGCGCCGACCCTGGCGTCCGCCGCCAACATCGGGGCCTTCAACCTCGGCAACGCGCTGGCCGCCTGGCTGGGCGGCGTCGTCATCGCGGCCGGGCTCGGCTACACGTCACCGAACTGGGTCGGCGCTCTGCTGTCCGGTACGGCGCTGCTGCTCTCCTTCCTGGCAGCCGCGCTCGACCGCCGCGCCCGGCCGACCGGACGGGGCGTGGCGGAGTCCACCCCGGCCGAGCAGGTCCCGGCGACCGCCCGGCACTGATCCACCCGGCCATCACCCCATTCTTTTCCTGATCCACGTGAGGAAGCACCACCCATGACCCCCACCGTCCCCACCGTGACCCTCAACAACGGCGTCGAGATCCCCCAGCTCGGCTTCGGTGTCTTCCAGGTTCCCGACGCCGAGACCACCGACGCGGTGAGCGCGGCCCTGGAGGCCGGATACCGCAGCATCGACACCGCCGCGATCTACGGCAACGAGTCCGGCGTCGGCGCCGCCCTCGCCTCCTCCGGCATCGCACGGGAGGAGCTGTTCGTCACCACCAAGCTGTGGAACGCGGACCAGGGGCACGACGCCACGCTCCGCGCCTTCGACGCGAGCCTGGCCAAGCTCGGCCTGGACCACGTCGACCTGTACCTCATCCACTGGCCCACTCCGGCCCGCGACCTGTACCGGGAGACCTGGCAGGCCATCGAGAAGCTGGCCGCCGACGGGCGGATCCGGGCCGCCGGTGTCTCCAACTTCCAGCCCGCCCATCTGCGCCGGCTGCTGGAGGGCTCGGCCCTGGTGCCGGCCGTCAACCAGATCGAACTGCACCCCGGTCTGCAGCAGCGTGAACTGCGTTCCCTGCATGCCGAGTTGGGCATCGCCACCGAGGCATGGAGCCCGCTCGCGCAGGGCGCGGTGCTGGGCGAGCCGGCGCTCACGAGGATCGCAGAGCGGCACGGCAAGTCGCCCGCCCAGGTGGTGCTGCGCTGGCACCTTCAGCTCGGCAACGTCGTGATCCCGAAGTCCGTGACCCCCGCCCGGATCCGCGAGAACCTCGACGTCTTCGACTTCGTACTCGACGACGAGGAGATGTCCGCGATCGCCACCCTCGACCGCGGTCTGCGCACCGGCCCGGACCCCGACATCCTCAACTGACCACAGTCAGCTGCCCGTTCGGTCCTCACTGCGCCCACTTCGGTGTCCATGTGTCCCGGTCCCCGTCCGGGGAGCCGAGGTGGGCGCGCAGGGCGCTCAGCGCCGGGTGGGGGTTGTCGCCCCGCCAGATCAGCGAGTGCGGATAGACCGGCGTCGGACCGTGCACGGGGATGCGGCGCAGGTCGTGGTCGGCGGGCCAGAGCACCCGGGTCTGCTCGCCGACGAAGGTCGCGAGCTGCGGGGAGTCCGCGATCGTGTCGAGGAGCGGCTCGGTGCCGAAGTCGGGCCCGGTCACCTCGATGACGATCCCGAACTCTGCCGCGAGGTCGTCGTAGAACGCGGACCATTCGGTGCCCGCGACATTGCCGGGCATCCAGATCCGGTGGCCCGCCAGCTGCGCCGGGGTGACGGTGCGTGCCGACGCCAGCGCATGGCCCGGTCCGGTGAGCAGTTGTACGGGTTCGTCGTGGACGCGGGCGGCCTCGATCCCGTCGGGCAGTTGCCGGGCAGGCCTGGTCAGGGCGCGGAAGGACGCGTCGATCGTGCCGGCGCGCACGGCGGCGACGGCCGCCTCGGCGTCGAAGAGGGTCACCACGTCGAGGACGGCCTCGGGGTGTGCGTGGTGGAAGCCCCGTACCAGATCCGCCGGTGCGAGCCGTCGGCCGATCACGTCGACACGCAGCGCACGACGGCCGGGCTGCACCGAGGCGGCGGCCCGCTCCTCGGCCCGCAGCAGCTCGCGGGCGTGCGGCAGGAAGACCTGCCCGTCGACGGTGAGGAGGGCGCCGCGCGCCGTGCGCGTGAACAGGCGCACCCCGAGATGCTTCTCCAGCGCGGCGACCCGCTTGGAGACGGCCTGCTGGGTGACCGACAGGGCGAGGGCGGCCTCCCGGAACTGTCCGGCGTCGGCGACGGTGACGAAGGTGCGTACGGCGTCGAGATCCACGGACACATTCTTACGTCGACACCCTCTCCGCTGTTCCCGCTCCCCGAGCGAGCCCTACAACCTGTGGTTGTCGACCGTCGGGCGAGTCGGTTGTTTGCTCCTGCGCCTCGGGACCCGCTTTGATGTCGCGGTCGGGGTCGCGGGGCGGTGGAGAGGTGGGCATGCGGGGCACACGGTCGCTCGGGCGGCAGTTCGGATGGCTGTGGGCGGCGTTCGCCGTCAGCATGGCCGGTACCTGGCTCGCCTTCGACGCGTTTCCCTTGATCGCAGTGCTCGTTCTGCACGCCGGGACGACCGAGGTGTCGGCGCTGGCGGCCGCGGGGCTCGCGGTGGGAGCGGTCGTGGCGATGCCGCTCGGGCCGTGGGTGGAGTTCCGCAGCAAGCGTCCGGTGATGGTCGCGGCGGACCTCGTGCGGTTCGCGGCCCTGATGACCGTCCCGGCGGCGTACGCCCTGGGCGCGCTCACCTTCGTACAACTTCTGGTTGTGTCGATCGTGGTCGCGGCGGCCGACATCAGCTTCACCGCGGCCAGCGGCGCCTTCCTCAAGTCGCTGCTGCCCGCACAGGACCTGCTCGTCGCCAACGCCCGCTTCGAGAGCACGAGCTGGACCGCCACCGTGCTCGGGCCGCCGCTCGGCGGGGCCGCCATCGGCCTGTTCGGGCCGGTGATGACCGTGGTGGCCAACGCGGTGAGCTTTCTGCTGTCGGCGCTGGGGCTGCGCGCGATCGGCGGCAAGGAGACGCCTCCCGTACGGAATGAGGCGGCCCGCAGCGGCAGCCTCCTCGACGGCTGGCGGTTCATCCTGGCGCATCCGGGACTGCGTCCGCTGTTCTTCAACACGGTGCTGTTCAACGCCCTGATCATGGCGATCGCGCCGCTGCTCGCCGTGCTGATGCTCGGCGACCTCGGGTTCGCGCCCTGGCAGTACGGCCTCGCCTTCGCCCTGCCCGCTCTCGGCGGCCTGGTCGGCTCACGGCTGGCGCGCCGGCTCGTCGCGCGGTTCGGGGAGCACCGGATCCTGGCCACCAGCGGGACACTGCGCGCGTTCTGGCCGTTGGGGCTCGCTTTCGTGCAGTCCGGTACGGCCGGGCTGACGCTCGTCATGATCCTCGAGTTCGGGCTGATCACCTGCTGCGGCGTGTTCACCCCGGTGTACGCGACCTACCGGCTGGAGCGCACGCGGTCGGACCGGGTCGCCCGTACCCTCTCGTCGTGGACGGTCGCCACCCGGTGGACGACCGCGGCGCTCACCGCGCTGTGGGGCGTGCTCGCCGGGGTCACCGGCACGCGCACGGCGATCGCACTCGCCGGTCTGGTCGTCCTGCTCACCCCGCTCTTCCTGCCCCGCCGGGACCGCGCGGCGCAACCCGCCGTGGAGCCCGCCCCCACCTCGGCGGGCTGACGGCAGCCGCGGTGCTGCCACCACCAGTATCACCGGGCTCACGTGAAGCCCACGTCCGCCCTGGCGTGGGCCTCCTCGCGATGGCTCGCGATCCGCAGGCGGGCGGTGCCGTCGGGCTCAGGTCCGCCGCAGGCGAGGAGTCGCTCCCCGCAGAAGGCCGGTGTGTTCAGGCGGTACGAGAGGGTGTGCACCGGCCGACCCGGCCGCTCACGGCGCACCAGCTCCAGCATCGCGAGCACCAGCAGCGGGCCGTGCACCACCAGTCCCGGGTAGCCCTCGACGCCGGTCGCGTACGGGGCGTCGTAGTGGATGCGGTGCGCGTTCGCGGTCAGGGCGCTGAATCGGAACAGCAGGGCGGGGTCCGTGCGCCATTCCTGCCGCCAGGGGGAGGCGTCGGCGGACGGACGGCTCTCGGTGTCCAGGGTCTCGGCGGCCGGTACGGGTGGCGCACCGCCGCTGCGGTACACCAGGTCCTGCTCCTCCGCCAGGCACAACCGGCCGTCCTGGCGGTACTCGCTGCGCACGGTGACGAACAACAGGCTGCCGCTGCGCCCGCGCTTCGGCACCACCCGGCTCACCCGGCTGTGCTGCTGCGCCGGCCGTCCCGCCGTCAGGGGCACGGCCACCTCCAGCCGCCCGCCCGCGAACATCCTCCGCCGCTGCGGCAGCGGAGGCAGGAAGCCGCTGTACCGAGGATGTCCGTCGACTCCGAGCGCACTGCGCCGGGGCCACGACAGGAAGTACAGCCAGTGCCACAGCGGCGGGAGCGACTCGCCGTCGACCGCGGCAGGGGCGGGCAGGTCCAGTACGGCGGAGAGGGCCGCTGCCGGGGCGGGGTCCAGGGTGTCGGTCGTATGCACGTCGTCCGGGCGCCAGGTGCGCGCGATCTCTTCGAGCACCCCGAAGCTGTCAGGTGCGGGATCGGACCCGGATGGGGATGCAGGATCGGATGCGGATGGGGATGGGGAGGAGGAAGGGGGATGGGGCAACCGAACTCCCGGAGGCGTGATCATTGACATGGCTTGCGATCGGGCCGTACAAGTCTCCGCACCGAACGGGGGCCTCGCATGCCAGAACCAGGAGGCATGACCGTGCACGAGCTTCCCCTGTCCGGCATCACGGTGGTCAGTCTGGAGCAGGCCGTGGCCGCTCCGTACGCCACCCGGCAGCTCGCCGACCTCGGCGCCCGTGTCATCAAGCTGGAGCGGCCGGGCGAGGGCGATTTCGCGCGCCGCTACGACACGACGGTGCACGGCCACTCCAGCTATTTCGTCTGGCTCAACCGCTCCAAGGAGTCGCTCACCCTGGACGTCAAGGACCCGCGCGGCAAGGAGATTCTGCACCAACTCCTCGACGGCGCCGACGTGTTCGTACAAAACCTCGCACCTGGAGCCGCCGGCCGGCTGGGCCTCGGCGTCGACGCGCTCGCCGAGCGGTACCCGCGGCTGATCCCCTGCACCATCTCCGGCTACGGCACGACGGGCCCATGGGCCGACCGCAAGTCCTACGACCTGCTGGTGCAGTGCCAGACCGGTTTGGTCTCGCTCACCGGCACCGCCGAGGAGACAGCGCGCGTCGGGATCTCGGTCGCCGACATCGCGGCCGGGATGTACGCCTACACGGGCGTCCTGACCGCGCTGTACACACGGGCCACCACCGGCCGGATCCATCCCGTCGAGGTGTCGCTGTTCGAGGCGCTGGCGGAGTGGATGGGCCAACCCGCCAACTACACGCGCTACGGCGGCAGTCAGCCCGCCCGGATCGGCACCCAGCACGCGACCATCGCGCCCTACGGTGCCTTCACCGCGGCCGACGGGAGGCAGGTGCTGTTCTCCATCCAGAACGAGCGCGAGTGGGCCGCCCTGTGCGCGGACTTCCTGCTGCGACCTGCTCTGACGGACGATCCACGCTTCGCCACGGGCTCCGACCGCGTCGCACACCGCGCCGAACTCAACGAGATCATCACCGAACGCTTCGCCCGCTCCGACGCCGAGGAGATTCTGAAGGACCTGGAGGACATCGGCATCGCCTGCGCCGGGGTCAACGACGTCACCGATTTCCTGGACCACCCGGTACTCGCCGCCCGCGACCGCTGGCGCGAAGTGGCCGTACCCGGCGCGAGGGTCCAGGCACTGCTCCCCCCGGCCGACCTCGCGGGACTGCCCGCCCGCATGGACCCCGTACCGGCCGTGGGCGAGCACACGACCACCATCCTCACCGCCCTCGGCCTGTCCGCCGCCGAGATCGATGCGCTGCGCGCTGACGGTGTTGTCTGAACCCGCCGGGCAGCCGGCTCCGGTCGCCGTCCGACCCCACCGATCACCAGCCCCGACGGCTGTCCGACTCGCGGATATGGAGCCCCACCCGATGAGCACCCTGGACATCCTCCCCGACCACGAACGCCTCGTCGTGCGCACCGTGCGGGAGTTCGTCGACAAGGACGTCAAGCCTGTTGTGCGGGAGCTGGAGCACACCGACACCTATCCGGAGCGGCTCATCGAGCGGATGAAAAAGCTCGGGGTGTACGGCCTGGTCGTTCCGGAGGAGTACGGGGGCAACCCAGTCTCCATGCCGTGCTTCGTGCTGGTGACCGAGGAGCTCGCGCGGGGCTGGATGAGTCTGGCCGGGGCGATGGGGGGCCACACCGTCGTGTGCAAACTGCTGTTGTTGTACGGCACCGAGGAGCAGAAGCGGCGGTATCTGCCGAGGCTGGCGAGCGGGGCGGTGCGCGCGACGATGGCGCTCACCGAGCCGGGCGGTGGCTCCGATCTGCAGGCGATGACGACCGTCGCGCGCCGCGAGGGCGGGGAGTACGTGGTCAACGGGGCGAAGACCTGGATCACCAACTCCCGCCGCGCGGGCCTGATCGCGCTGCTGTGCAAGACCGACCCGGCGGCGAGCCCGGCCCACCGGGGCATCTCCGTCCTGCTGGCCGAGCACGGCCCCGGCCTGGTCGTCTCGCGCGATCTGCCCAAGCTCGGCTACAAGGGCGTCGAGAGCTGCGAGTTGTCGTTCGAGGACTACCGCGCGCCGGCCGACGCACTGCTCGGCGGCGAGGAGGGCCACGGCTTCGCCCAGATGATGAAGGGACTGGAGACCGGACGGCTCCAGGTCGCCGCCCGGGCGCTCGGTGTGGGGCGGGCGGCGCTGGAGGACTCGCTGCGGTACGCGCAGCAACGTGAGTCCTTCGGCAAGCCCATCTGGCGCCACCAGTCCGTCGGCAACCACCTCGCCGACATGGCCACCAAGCTCACCGCCGCCCGCCAGCTGACGCTGTACGCCGCCCGCGAGGCCGACGCCGGACGCCGTGTCGACATGGAGGCGGGCATGGCGAAGCTGTTCGCGTCCGAGACGGCGATGGAGATCGCCCTCAACGCCGTGCGGATCCACGGCGGTTACGGCTACTCGACGGAGTTCGACGTCGAGCGCTACTTCCGTGACGCTCCGCTGATGATCGTCGGCGAGGGCACGAACGAGATCCAGCGGAACGTGATCGCGGCCCAGCTGGTGGCCAGGGGCGGGCTCGACGACTGAGTCCTGGGTCCTGCGGTCGAATACGGAGGCAAACCTCCGATCGGATGGTAGCCTCCGTATTGGCACGATCCTCTTCGCTCTGACGGGAGCATGATCCGATGACGGAACACCGTTCACCCGCAGCCCCGGCCACCACCCCGCCGGGCGGCACCGCGAAGCTCGCGGACCGCACCGTCGCCCGTGTCGGCTTCGGTGTGATGCAACTGCACTACGCGACGGACGGACGCGAGGCGGCCCTCGGGCTGCTGCGCCAGGCGCTCAGCCTCGGCGTCAACCACCTGGACACCGCACACTTCTACGGCCCCTGCAACGAGCTCGTCCGCGCGGCGCTGTTCCCCTACCCCGACGACCTGGTACTGGTCAGCAAGGTGGGAGCCGACGAGGTCGACGGCAAGCTGGTCGCCGCCCAGCGGCCCGAACAGCTCCGGGCCCAGGTCGAGGACAACCTCTCGGTTCTCGGCGTGGAACGGCTCGACGTGGTGAACCTGCGCCGGGCCGACGCCCCGCCCGGACTGATCGCCGAGGGCGACCAGAAGGTCGACCTCGACAGCCAGCTCGCCGAACTCGTCGCGCTGCGCGACGCCGGGAAGATCGGTGGCATCGGGCTGAGCAACGTCTCCGCCGACCAGCTCCGCCAGGCCCTGCCGACCGGCGTCGCCTGTGTGCAGAACGACTACAGCGTCATCGAGCGGGCCACCGAGCCGGTGCTCGACCTGTGCCGGGAGCACGACATCGCCTGGGTGCCGTTCTGCCCGCTGGGCTCACGGTTCCCCAACCGTCCCAAGGCGACCGCGCATCCCGAGGTCGTCGCGGTCGCCGAGGAGATCGGCCGCACTCCGGCGCAGGTCGCGCTCGCCTGGCTGCTCGCGCGATACCCGCACACCCTGCTGATCCCGGGGACCGCCGACCCGGTCCACCTCGGCGAGAACATCGCCGCGGGAGACGTCAGCCTCCCTCCGGAGGCCGTCGCCCGCCTGGACCGGGTCCAGCCGTAGAACCGCCACGGCTCACCACAGCAGCGGGCCTCCATGGCTCATCGGGGCAGCGGACCGCCGATGGCTCACCAGGACGGCGAGCCGGCGCGCCTCACCAGGGCAGCGGCCCATTGACGTCGAAGAAGCCGCCGGTCGGCCCGTCGGGCCCGATCTGCGCCATGCGTACGATGATCTCGGCGCCCTGCTCGACGGTCTGATGGCCGGTGTTGCCGTTGAGGTCCGTCTTGGTGAAGCCGGGCTCGACGGCGTTGATCCGCATGGCCGGGAACGCCTTCGCGTACTGCACGGTCAGCATGTTGACCGCGGTCTTGGACGTCGGGTAGGCGATGCCCGGGTAGAAGTGCGCGGGGTGGTCGGGGTCGGAGAGGTTGGCCAGCGAGGCCAGGCCGCTGCTGACGTTGACCACGACGGGCGCGGCCGAGCGCTGCAGCAGGGGCAGGAAGGCGTGCAGCACCCGGACCACGCCGAAGACGTTCGTCTCGAAGGTGTTGCGCATCTGGTCGGCGGTCACGGTCTCGGCGGTGGGCACGGCGTTGCCCTCGCCCCTGGTCTCGATTCCGGCGTTGTTGATCAGTACGTCGAGTCCGCCGTCGGCCTCGACGGCCTTGACCGCCGCGTCGACCGTGGCGTCGTCGGTGACATCGAGCAGGACGAACCGTGCGCCCAGCTCCTCGGCGGCACGGCGGCCGCGCTCCGCGTCACGGGCACCCACGTAGACGGTGTGGCCCGCGGCGACGAGCCGACGGGCGGTCTCGCGGCCGATGCCCTTGTTCGCTCCGGTGATCAGTGTTGTCGTCATGCGTCCAGCCTGCGACGCGGCCGCAGCGGCAGCCAGGAGTCCCTTCTTCCTGGGACTGCCGGTACCAGGCACCGGCCCGGCCCACGGTGTTCACTGGGGGCATGACGGCGACGGAACTCGGCAAGGCCCTGCGGCGCTGGCGCGACCGGGTCTCCCCGCAGGCGGCGGGGCTGCCCGCCGGAGGCCACCGGCGCGCGAGCGGACTGCGGCGCGAGGAGCTGGCCCTGCTGGCGGGGATCTCGGTCGACTACGTCACGCGCCTCGAACAGGGCCGGGCGGCCAACCCCTCCGCGCAGGTGGTGGAGGCGCTGGCCCGGGCGCTGCGGCTGTCGGGGGACGAGCGGACGTATCTGTACGGGCTGGCGGAACTGGTGCCGCCGGGTCCCGAAGTGGTGCCGCAGTACATCACGCCCAGTGTTCAGCGGCTGCTGGACCGGCTGGTGGACACGCCCGTCACGGTCTCCGACGCGGCCATGACGCTGCTGCTGGCCAACCCGATGTACTCGGCGCTGATGGGCGACTTCTCCGGCCTGCGCGGCTTCGAACGCAACAGCGTGTGGCGCAACTTCCTGGGCCGGCCGTCCCGTGTGCGGCACACCCCCGAGGAACAGCGCGCCTTCCACGCGGGCCTGGTCGCCGAGCTGCGGGCGACCTCCGCGCGCTACCCGGCGGACCGCCAACTGCGGCGTATGATCGGTGAGTTGAGGGCGCAGAGCGAGCGGTTCGCGGAGCTGTGGGACGCGGGTGTCGTGGGCCGGCTCGACGCCTCCCACAAGACGATCGAGCACCCGCAGGTGGGGCTGATCACCCTGGACTGCGACCTGCTGCGGGTGGAGGAGAACGATCTGCACATTCTCGTCTACTCGGCTGAACCGGGCACCGAGGCCGCCGAGAAGCTGGAGCTGATCTCGGTGCTCGGCACCCAGAACCTGGTCGACACGATTTAGGACCTGTACCCGCGGGCCTGCTACCGGTACCGGCTTTCCTGGGCGCCGCGGGCGAGGCTCCGGCGCAGCGCCCGGGTGACGATCGGGGGCAGCAGGTCCGCGCCGATGCGGCGGGCCCGGGACCGAGGGCGGGGGCGGGCAGGCGTGGTCGTGGGCGCCGTCGTCTTCGCCGCGGGCTGCGGCGGCTCGGGTGCGGTGTAGTGGCGGGAGCGCGGGAAGGACGGCGGCTGCATTCCCTTCTGCGCGCGGGTACGGACCAGTCGGTGCCCGGCGGCGTGCTGGATGCTCAGACCGCAGTCCTCTCGCCCCCTGAGCAGCTCCAGCAGCTCCTCCTGGACCGGCGCCGGATCGCCCCAAGTGCCGTACAGCTTCTGGGTGCTGAGGCATATCGGGCGCAGTCCGCGGTTGAGCACGGCCTCCCAGGTGGCGACCGAGACGCCGGGGGTGTGCTCGGAGCGGAAGTCGTCGAGGACGACGATGCCGTCGGGGAGCAGCAGGTCGCGGGCCGCGCCGATGTCGTCGTGGACGTGCTCGTACAGGTGCGAGGCGTCGATGTGGACGAAGCGGCAGGTGCCGGCCTCCACCTCCTTGGAGATCACGGAGGTGGGGGCTTCGATCACCCTGGGCAGCGCGTCGTGGAAGGCCAGGTAGTTGCGTTCGAAGGTCTGGCGGGTGAGCGAGGAGTACGACTTCGCCGTCTCGGCCGCGTTCGCCCCGTCCGGCGCCTCGCCGCCGAACAGGTCGCAGACCGTGAACTTCTCGCCCTCCTGGAGGTGATGGCCGAGGAGGATCGCGCTCTTGCCCATGTACGCGCCGAGCTCCACCAGGTCGCCCCCGAAGCCCCGCGTCTCCTGCCGCTGAAGGAACCAGGTGAACAGCAGCTGGTCCAGCGGCGGGAACCACCCGGGGACGTCCTTGAGCTCGCCGGGAATCTTGTCGGTTGCTTGTGCAGTCGCCATGAAACGAGTGTGCTCACTGGGGACCGCACAAACTGTCGACCGATTGAACGTCCCATGAACAGCTCGGCCCGCCCCGTCCCCCGCGGGGTTAAACCCGCAGGCCAAGCAGGAAATCGGTCACCTGAGTGGGGTCCTCGGGTCCCAGGTGCCCCGCGTCGGGTACGTCATGGACGGTGAAGCGGTTGTCGGGGGTGAGCGCGTCGGCCTCGGCGATCATGCGGTCCTGGAGCTCGGGGGCCACGGTCCGGTCCTTGCCGAACCGCAGATAGGTGCGCGGGATCCGGCCCCAGGTGTCGGCACGCCCCACCGCCCGGCCGTCGTACGCGGTCATCGACTCGTCCGTCTGCAGGCCCTCCAGCACGCGCAGGAACCCGACGTCCGAGTAGTCGGCACAGATCATCTCCCGGAAGACGGCGAGGTCCCGCCGGTTCGAGGTGCGCCAGTTGAGGCGCACCACACCCAACTTCTCGGGGTCACCGACGAATTGATCCACCGGGACGATGCCGCGCCGTCCTTCCGGGGAGTCGGAGCAGGCGTTCGCCGACGGCATACTGCGACTCGGGCAGAACGCGGCCATGTAGCAGATGTGCGCGAGGAGTTCGGGCACGGCGTTGGCAACCCTGCTGACCGACGCGCCGCCCAAGCTGTGCCCGACCAGCACCACGGGATCGCCGAGTCGCGCGGCGCGGCGCACCGCGCCCGTGACGCGCCGTTCGAAGTCGTCCAGGGTGAGGGCGGCGACGGGCGAGGGTTCCGTGGCGAGCGCGCGCAGGTCCTGCGTCTGGTACGCCTGCGGCACGAACCGCTCGGTGCCGTGCAGGGGTTGGTCCACGGCGACGACACGATGACCGCGCAGCGCCAGCTCGCGCCCGATCGCCGTCCAGAACGCTCCGGCGCTGTGGGTGCCGTGGACCAGGACGTAGGTGCGTACGCGGTCGCCGTGGCGGGCTTTCGTCCTGCCGGCCGCTTCGGCGGCCGTGGCCCCGATGCCGGAGGCGAGCGCCACTCCTGCGGCGCCCGCCGAGAGCCGCAGCGCGTGCCGCCGGGAGGTCGGACGGGAGGCCGCACCCGAAGTGCGCGTCCGGTCAGGGGTGTTGGTCGTGTCGAGGTACTCGTTGTCAGCCATGCCCACGACGCTACGAAGCCGGTCGACACCCCACCATGGGCCTGCGCACCCGCCCGACGGTGCACCTGGCACCACCCCACGCACGACCGTCCGCGCGCGTCAGGTGGATTCGCGGACCACCAGACGGCATGCCACCGTGTGCACTCCCGGCACCGGCTCGGAGTCGATGGCCTCCAGGAGTCTCAGGGCGGCGATCCGGCCGATCTCGGCGAGGTTCATGTCGATGGTGGTGAGCGGCGGGCGGCTGGCCAGGGCCATGGTGTCCCAGTTGTCGTAGCCGACGACGGCGATCTCGCCGGGCACGTCCCGGCCCCGCTCGCGCAGGGTGTCGGCCACGCCGCGGGCGATCTGGTCGTTGCCGCAGAAGAAGGCGTCGGTGTCGGGTGCCGTGCGCAGCACCAGGTCGGCGGCGCGGCGCCCCCACGCCTCGCTCCACTCGCCGAAGTGCACGCGTCCGCCCGCGAGTTGAGCCTCCGACCGCTCCAGCAGCCCGACCGCGTGGCGGGCCCGGTCGCGGGCGGCGGCGTGGTGCTCGGGGCCGGTCACATGGGCGATCCGGCCGCGTCCCGTGGCCAGCAGGTGCTCGATCGCGAGGTGTGCGCCGCCCCGGTCGTCCGAGGCCACCGAGGTGTCGGAGGAGTCGGTGGAGGGTGAGAGCGCGTAGACGATCGGTATGCCCTCGACGCCGTTCAGCGGCGGGCGGGGGTCCGTGCGGCGGCCGGTGACGATGATGCCGTCCACCCTGCGGTCCATGAGGTTGCGCAGGTGGTGCTGCTCGCGGATGGTGTCGCCGCGGGTGTCGCACAGCAGAACGGAGATCTTGCCCGCGCCGAGCGCGTCCTCGGCGCCCAGCAGCACGGGTGTGCTGAAGCGGCCGATGCCGTCCGTGGTCATCAGGCCGACCGTCCAGCTGCGGCCCGCGTGCAGGCTCTGGGCGTGCTGGTTGGGCCGGAAGCCGAGCGTCTCCACGGCGTCCAGGACCCGCTGCCGGGTCTCGGGGCGCATCCGGCCGCTGCCGCTGAGGGCCTTGGAGGCCGTGCCCACGCTGACTCCGGCGAGGGCGGCGACGTCGGCGAGCTTCGCCCGGCCGGTGGGGGTGGAACGCTGAGCGGCTTCGGTCACGGGCAATCCTTTTCTCGCTGGTCGTTCCTGCCGGGTGGGGCGCGGCCCATGGTGGCAGGCGGCCGGGTGGAGTACCAGTCTCTGCGCAAGTGGAGAAAACTCATGCAGAACCCTTGACCTGCATTCCCCGGCTCCACTCTACTCTTCGGCGAGGAAAACGGTTGCTCAACGAGTTGCGCACAGCGTTGCTCAGCCGTAGTCCGCACACCCCGCTGCCACCTCCCGGAGAGCCATGCCCCGCACCCGCTCCGCCCAGCCCTCCCCCGCCGGCCCCGTCCGTCCCGGCGCCGACGCCCGCACCGCCCTGCGGCCCGCCACCGCCGAGGTGAACGCCGGCTTCTGGCACACCCGTCGTGAGGTCAACGCACGCACCTCCATCCCGCAGGGACCCGGCCTGCTGGAGTCCGCGGGCAATCTGCACAATCTGCGGCTGGCGGCAGGGGCCGCCGAGGGCGCCTTCCAGGGCGCGTATCCGTTCATGGACACGGACGTCTACAAGTGGCTGGAGGCCGCGGCCTGGCAGCTGGCCCAGGAGCCCTCCGCCGAGCTCGAGGCCGAGGTGGAGCGGATCGTCTCCCTGGTCGCCGCCGCCCAGCAGCCGGACGGCTATCTCAACACCTGGTACCAGCTGGTCAAGGGCGGCGAGCGCTACCAGGACCTGCGCTGGGGCCACGAGCTGTACTGCGCGGGCCATCTGATCCAGGCGGCCGTCGCCCACCACCGGGCCACCGGCCGCCGCGAACTCCTCGATGTGGCACGGAAGTTCGCCGACCACATCGACTCCGTCTTCGGACCGCCCGGCAGCGGCCGGCCGATCGACGGCATCGACGGCCACCCCGAGGTGGAGACCGCCCTGGTCGAGCTGTACCGGGAGACCGGCGAGCGCCGCTATCTCGATCTCGCCGGCTACTTCGTCGACCGGCACGGCCACGGGCTGCTCGGCGGCGAGGCCTACTGCCAGGACCGCGTCCCGGTGCGCGAGGCGACGAACGTCGAGGGCCACGCCGTACGGCAGCTGTACCTGCTGGCCGCCGTCGCCGATCTGGCGACGGAGACCGGGGAGCCCGAACTGCGCGGCGCCGCCGAGAGGTTGTGGCACGCGATGACCGCCACCAAGACCCATCTCACCGGCGGTCTGGGCGCCCATCACGAGTGGGAGGACTTCGGCGACCCGTACGAACTGCCCAACGAGCGCGCCTACTGCGAGACCTGCGCCGCGATCGCGTCCGTGCAGTGGAGCTGGCGCATGGCCCTGCTCACCGGCGGCGCCCGCTACTCCGACCTGATCGAGCGCACCCTCTTCAACGGCTTTCTGGCCGGTGTCTCCCTGGACGGCGAGCGCTGGCTGTACGTCAACCCGCTCCAGGTCCGCGACGGGCACACCGACCACGGCGGCGACAAGTCCGCCCGCCGCACCCGCTGGTTCCGCTGCGCCTGCTGCCCGCCCAACGCGATGCGACTGCTGGCCTCGCTGGAGCACTACCTCGCCAGCGGCGACGAGGACGGCCTGCAGATCCACCAGTACGTCACCGGACGGTACAGCTCCGGCTCGATGGCCGTGCGCGCCGAGACGGACTACCCCTGGCACGGCACGATCGCCCTCACCGTCGAGGAGAGCCCGGCCGACCGGCCCCGGACACTCTCTCTGCGCATCCCGCAGTGGTGCCGCGAGTTCCGGGTGCGCTGCGGTGAGCTGACGTACGACCAGACCGACGCTCCGGTCGACGAGGGCTGGCTGCGCATCGCGCGCACCTGGGCGCCGGGCGACCAGGTGGTGCTGGAACTCGGTCTGGAGCCCCGGCTCACGGCGGGCGACCCGCGCGTGGACGCGGTGCGCGGCTGCGCGGCGATCGAGCGCGGGCCGCTCGTGTACTGCCTGGAGGAGGCCGACCACCCCGGCGGCGGGCTCGACGACCTGGTCCTCGACCCGTCCCGCCCGCTCGCCGCCAAGCACCGCCCGGACCTGCTCGGCGGGGTCACGACCGTGGTGGCGGCCGGACGGCGGCGCGAGATCCCCGACGCGGGCTGGTGGCCGTACGGTCCGGCCTCCGGCGACGCGTCCCCGACGGCGGGCGAGCCCGTCGAGCTCACCGCCATCCCCTACTACGCGTGGGCCAACCGGCAGGACGGCGCCATGCGCGTCTGGCTGCCCACCTTCTGACGATCCGTCAACTCCGCCTACGACAACGAGGTCACCCCGTGATATCCACCCGCCGCACTCTCCTCGCCGCACTGGCCGCCGTCGGCACGCTCGTCTCCCTCACCGCGTGCGGAGGCGGCTCCGGCTCCTCGGACTCCTCCGACGGCGCCCCCTCGGGCACGTACACCTTCTGGGACCCGTATCCGCAGCTCGACGCCTCCTCGGCCTGGGGCAAGCTCGTGACCTCCTGCGGAACCAAGGCCGGGGTGAAGCTCAAGCGCACCCCGTACGACACCACCGACCTGGGCAACAAGGCCCTGCTGGCCGCCCAGCAGGGCAACGCCCCCGATGTGATGCTGGTGGACAACCCAGTGGTCTCCACGCTGGTGGAGGCGGGCATCCTGAACAAGACCAGCGACCTCGGGCTGGACACGAAGTCGATCCAGAAGAACATCATCGGCGCCGGCACCATCGACGGCCAGGCCTACGGCGTGCCGATCGGCGCCAACACCCTTGCCCTCTACTACAACAAGAAGGTCCTGTCCGCCGCCCACGTCGACCCGGCCTCGATCAAGGACTGGAACTCGCTCACAGCGGCGCTGCAGAAGGTCAAGGCTGCGGGCAAGAAGGGCATCACCTTCTCCGCGATCAACACAGAGGAGGGCAGCTTCCAGTTCCTGCCCTGGTTCTGGGGCGCGGGCGGTGATCTGACAAAGCTCGACAGCCCCAAGGGAGTTGCCGCTCTGACGCTCTGGCAGCAGTGGGTGAAGGAGGGCTACGCGCCCAAGGACGTTTTGCAGAACACCCAGACCACCGCCTGGCAGGAGTTCGCGACCGGCGACTACGCGTTCGGCGAGAACGGCACCTGGCAGCTGGGCAACGCGGACAAGGCCGGGTTCGACTACGGCATCATCAACATCCCCGGGCAGAAGGGCGGTTCGGCGCCGGTGCCGACGGGCGGCGAGTTCGTGACCGTGCCCGTGCAGAAGGACACCGCACGCTACGACGTCAGCAAGAAGATCGTCACGTGCCTGACCAGCGACAAGAATCTGCTGCCCACCGACACGACCCTGATGTACATCGCGCCCACCTCAGCGGTACAGACCGAGCAGGTGAAGCAGAACCCGAAGCTGAAGCCCTGGGTGGACGCGGTGGCAGCGGCCCGCGGCCGCACCAGCGGGGGTCTGGGCACCAAGTACCCGACCATCTCCCAGCCGATGTGGACCGCCGTCCAGGCAGCGCTGTCGGGCAGCAAGAGCCCCCAGGACGCCCTGGACACCGCCCAGTCGAGCGCGCAGAAGGGCTAGGAACGGCATGACCATCGCCCGGGTCGACCGTCCGCGGCGCGCGCCGGCCGGCGCGGGGACGGGCACCGCCGACGCCCCGTCCCTGTACCGCCGGCACCGGCGCAGGTCCCGGCTGACCGCACTCGCCTTCGTGGCCCCGCTGCTCGCCTATCTCGCCGCCTTCTACCTCTACCCGCTCTACCGCAACCTCGACCTGAGCCTGCGCGACTACACCGTCCGCTCGTTCGTGGCCGGTGACGCGCCCTTCACCGGCTGGGACAACTTCCAGAAGGTCCTGGACGACCCGGTGTTCGGCCCGGCGATGCGGCACACGATGGTCTTCACCTTGGTGTCGATCGCCTTCCAGTACGCCATCGGGCTCGCCCTCGCCATCTTCTTCAACCGGCACTTCAGGCTTTCGACCGTGCTGCGGGCGCTGTTCTTGATCCCCTGGCTGCTGCCGCTGATCGTGTCGGCGTCCACCTGGTCGTGGATGTTCAACAGCGAGTCCGGGGTGGTCAATTACTTCCTGCACTTCTTCGGTGCCGATCCGGTCGGCTGGCTCACCTCGCCGGACTGGGCGCTGACGTCGGTGATCATCGCCAACATCTGGATCGGCATCCCGTTCAACCTGGTCATTCTCCACAGCGGACTGCAGAACATCCCCGCCGAGCTCTACGAGGCGGCGGCGCTGGACGGGGCGGGCGCCTGGCAGCAGTTCCGCCGCATCACCTTTCCGCTGCTGCGCCCGGTGTCGGCGATCACTGTGCTGCTCGGCCTCGTCTACACCCTCAAGGTGTTCGACCTGATCTGGATCATGACCAAGGGCGGTCCGGGCGACGCCTCGTCGACGCTAGCGACCTGGTCGTACCAGCTCGGCTTCGGCACGCTGCTGCCCAAGTTCGGTCCCGGGGCCGCGGTCGGCAACATCCTCATCCTCATCGCGCTCGTCTTCGGACTGGCGTACATCCGCGTCCAGAGGAGGCAGGAAGCATGAAGTCCCGTGCCCGCGCCCGCGGTTACACGGTCATCGGGATCGTTCTCACCGCGCTGATGCTGTTCCCGGTGTACTGGATGCTCAACGTGTCCCTCACCCCGCAGCAGGACATGCGCAAGGACCCGCCGGACCTGCTCCCGCTGCACCCCACCTTCGAGGGCTACCGGGCCGTCCTGGACGACCAGTTGCCCTACCTCGGCACCAGCCTGCTGATCGGCCTGGGCACCGTCGCGCTCACCCTGCTGCTCGCCGCCCCGGCCGGTTACTCGCTGGCGAAGCTCCGGCCCAGGGGCGGCGGCGCGCTCGGACTGGCCCTGCTCATCGCGCAGATGATCCCCGGGATCGTCATGGCGATGGGCTTCTACGGCATCTTCCTGGACCTCGGGATGCTGAACTCCTGGTGGGGTCTTGTCATCGCGGACTCCACCATCGCCGTGCCCTTCGGCGTCATGATCTTCGCCGCGTTCATGTCGGGGATCCCGGGCGAGCTGATCGCCGCCTCGCGCATCGACGGGGCGGGGACCTTCCGCACCTTCTGGTCCGTCGTACTGCCGGTGAGCCGCAACGCCCTGGTCACCGTCTCGCTGTTCAGCTTCCTGTGGGCCTGGTCCGACTTCGTCTTCGCCAACACCCTCGACGGCGGGGGCGATCTGCGGCCCATCACCCTCGGCATCTACAAGTACATCGGCAACAACAACCAGGAGTGGAACGCGATCATGGCCACCGCCGTGGTCGCTTCCGTACCGGCGGCTGTGCTGCTGGTTCTCGCGCAACGGTATGTGGCGGCCGGGGTCACGGCCGGCGCCGTCAAGGACTAGCCCTGGCTGGTCACGGAAGCCGACGTCCCGGTGGCCCGGTGCTCGTACGCCCAACGGCGCGCCCCTGGCGCCGGGTTCGCCGCAGTCCCTGTGCGGCAGACGGCGGACCCGCCACTCCCCCAGGTGGTCGCCCACTCCTGGCCACCGGAACATCTTCCATCTCGTCCCGGTTTCTGGTGAGTTGGAAGACGAAGACGCGCTCGGCGTCCGGCTTCGATTCGAGGGGACCGAAGGCATGGCGACGACGGAAGCCCTGAGCACGCACAACGCCCATCCGACACAACTGTCAGCCCGTCTGGACCCACAACTCTCCCGCTGGCTCTGGCTGGTGAAGTGGCTGCTCGCGCTCCCGCACTACCTCGTGCTGGTCTTCTTGTGGCTGGCCTTCTTGGTGGTGAGCGTGGTGGCGTTCTTCGCGATCCTGTTCACCGGCCGCTATCCGCGCCCGCTCTTCGACTTCGTGGTCGGGGTGCTGCGCTGGAACTGGCGGGTGGCCTACTACGCGTACGGCGCCCTCGGCACGGACCGCTATCCGCCCTTCTCCCTCTCGGAATCCCCTGACTACCCGGCCCGGCTGGACGTGGCCTACCCCGAGCACCTCTCCCGCGGCCTGGTCCTGGTGAAGTGGTGGCTCCTCGCTATTCCGCACTTCCTGGTCCTGTACCTCATCGGCGGGGGCGTCCGTGTGGTCTGGTCGACGGGCGGACTGCTCGGTCTGCTGACCTTCTTCGCGGGTGTGGCCCTGTTGTTCACCGGGCGCTATCCGCGCGGGATCTTCGACCTGGTGATCGGGCTGAACCGCTGGGCCATGCGCGTGGCCGCCTACACGGCCCTGCTGACCGACGAGTACCCGCCGTTCCGGCTCGACCTGGGCGGCTCGGAGCCGGTCAGCCCGGCCCTGTAGACGTGGCGCCGAGTGCCGCGCGCAGCTCCGCGGCGGGGAACGGCGTGCGTTTGCTGCGGTGGAGCAGGCGGTTGGCGAAGTCGTCCAGGACGGCCGCGGTGCGGGCGTGCCGGTCGAGGAACGCGGCGGCCTCGGGAGGGACGCCGGCGGCTCGGCGCCCCGTGCTCCAGTCGCGCAGGAACGTCTCGCGGTCGACGTCGCCGCGCACGCGGTCCAGCAGGTGGTGGCGCAGGACGTGCGTGGGTACGTAGCAGCGGTCGTAGACAAGATGGTCCTTGAGGAACTCGGCTTCCTGTGGGGCGAGTTCGAAGCGGGAGCTCAGGGCGAGGCCGAAGTCGGCGACGTACACGCGGCTGCCGTCGGTCAGCAGGTTGTTGAAGTGCGCGTCGAAGTGGAACCAGGCCCCGCGAGCTCATGAACTCCGTCGCGCGGAGCACTTCGCGCTCCACCCACGGTAGGGCGTCGGGGTGTCCGTCCAGCCAGGCGGCGAGCATGTGCGGCACGTGTTCCAGGAAGAGGACGAGACTCGCGGACGCACCGCCGATGGCCTCCAGTCGGCGACGGACCGCCTGCGAGCCCTCCCAGTGCGCGACCGCTCCGTCCACTCCCCCGAACACATCGGCGAAAGCCTCCGGCGGGCTGTCGGGCAGGACCCGCCAGTGGTACAGCAGCGGGAACCCCGCCTCCTCGCCGCGCATCACCCAGGCGTTGGCCATGAGGTGCGCGGCCAGCTCCCGCCAGGCTCCGAAGCCGGCCGAGCCGATGCCGTACTGGTAGAAGAGCGGCAGCTCGAACAGGTTGGCCGTCGACCGCAGGTTCTCGGGGCGCCGTTCGAGGTCCGTCAGCGGGACGCGCTTCACGAAGACGCGCACGCCGTCGACCTCCAGCTCCGCCACCCGACCGCCGATGCCGGAGCCGAGGGCGGAGGCCGCGGCCACGGCGTCGGCGAGGCGGCGGTCGTCGAGCCGGTCGAGTGCGGAGTTCACCGTCGCGTAGGCGTTCAGGCGGGCGGGGCACAGGGCCTGGTCGCCGGACATCGACGGACCTCCTCGACCGGTCGGGTGTTCAGGAGCGTTCGCGTTCCTCCACCCAGATCTTCACCTTCCGGGGTCCCGACCGCACGACGTTTTCGTGCCTGTCACCGCCTCCTGGGACTTCGCGCCCGCCACGATGGCCTCGCGGATGCGGTGGTACGTACCGCAGCGGCAGACGTTGCGGATCTCGTCGAGGTCGGCCTCGGTGATGTCGCGGCCCTCCTCGCGCACTTGGCGGACCTTGGCGACGGCGGCCATGATCTGCCCGGGCTGACAGTAGCCGCACTGTGCGACGTCGTACTCGAGCCAGGCCTCCTGCATGGGGTGCAGGTCCTTGCCGACGGTGGCGGGCAGTCCCTCGATGGTCGTCACCTCGTCGGTCGGGGCGAGGTCCCCGACCGGCACGCTGCACGGGTTGAACGCCTTGCCGTTGATGTGGCTCGTGCAGGCCTTGCACACGCCGAGGCCGCAGCCGTACTTCGGCCCGGTGACGCCCAGGACGTCCCGCAGCACCCACAGCAGCCGTACGTCGTCCTCGATGTCCACGGTGACCGGTTCGCCGTTGAGGATGAAGGTGTGTTCGGGCACGGAGGGCCTCCTCGGCTCCTAGTGGGCGCGGCTCAGGCCGTCGGTGGGGGACGCCGGGATCGGCGGGACGGTGGGCAGCGGCTCGAAGCCGAGCGGGCCGTCGTGGTTGATCGGGAAGGTCGTCGGCATGGTTCCGGTGGCGCGTCCGTAGGCGCAGGCGACGGCCGCCATCGCGCCGGCCACGGCGAGTTCACCGGCGCCGCCGGGCTTTCCGGTGGTCGGCGGCATGACGACGATCTGCAGCTCCGGCGGGGTGTTCCACTGCCGGGTGTAGAAATAGTTGTCCCAACTGCCTTCCAGGAAGTGCCCGTTGTCCAGGTGCAGCCCCGAACTGAGGGCGATCGCAATGCCGTCCATGATTCCGCCCATCATCTGGGCCTGAAGGCCACGCGGGTTGACGGCGAGCCCCACGTCGACGGCGCAGACCACCTTGGTGACCCGCGGCCCGGTGTAGGCGTCGGGGACCTTGCGGCCGGTGGTCTCCGGGCGGCAGTCGATCTCCGCGAGGACCGCGACGTAGCCGTGGTACTCGGGGTGCAGGGCGATGCCCTGGGCCGTTCCGGCGGGCATGTCGCGCCCCCAGGCACCCCCCTCGGCGACCTTGTCGAGCACGGCCCGCGCGCGGTCGTCCTTCAGGAAGGTGCGTCGGAACTGATAGGCGTCCTTGCCCATCCTCCTGGCCAGCTCGTCCACCACCAGCTCCTGTGCGCACCGCACATTGGGCGAGTAGATGTTGCGCATCGAGCCGGTGTGGAAGCCCTTGTCGGTCTCACTGAGCAGCTGGGTGACCACGCCGAAGTTGTACGGCGTCTGCTGGGTGAGGGTGAAGATCGTCTCGGAGAACGTGAGGTCGCCGACGGGCAGTTGGGCCGCCTCGGCGGTGATGATCTCGCCGACGCCGTGGCCGAAGTCGGTGGCCACGGAGGTGTGGTGCTGGGCGTAGGTGAGGACTTGACCGAGGGCGTAGGAGGCGCGCACGCGCGAGGTGGACATGGGGTGGGCGCGTCCGTGCCGGAAGTCGTCGGTACGGTGCCACATCAGCCGGACCGGCTTGCCCGTCGCCCGGGAGATCTCGGCGGCCTCGGCGGCGCCGTCGTGGAAGAGCTTGCGGCCGAACGAGCCGCCGCCTTCGGTGACATGGACCTTGACGGCGGTCGTCGGCAGCCCGAGCGAGAGCGCGATCTGCTCCTGCGCGGTGATCGGGGACTTCAGGCTCGCCCAGATCTCGGCGGAGTCCTCGCGTACGTCGGCGACGGCGCAGTTGGGCTCCAGGGCGCTGTTGCCGGCGAAGTGGAAGGTGAAGCGGGCGTCGACGGACTTGGTGAGCAAGTCGAGCGCTGGCAGCGGGAGTTCGGCCCTGCGGAGTTCCTCGCGGATGGTGTCGTCGGACTCGCCTTCCGCCGTGCCGGGGCCCCAGGTGACCTGCAGGGCGCGTACCGCGTCGATGCACTGTCCGAAGGTGCGGCCGCGGACGGCGACGCCGGTGGAGATCCGTACGACGTCGGTGATGCCGGGCATGGCCCGCACCTCGTCCAGGTTGTCGACGGAGCGGACCGTACCGTTGATCGTCGGCGGCCGGCACACCATCGCGGGCAGCGCGCCCGGCACCTTCAGATCCATCGCGTACTGCTTGCGCCCGGTGACGGCTGCCAGCGCGTCGATGCGCCGCTGCGCGGTCCCGACGACCTTGAACTCGGAGGTGTCCTTGAGTACGACCGACACCTGACCGGTCGTCACCGACGCGGCCTTCTCGGCCAGTTCGCCGTAGGACAGGCTCCTGCCGGTGACGGCGGAGGTGATGACACCGGCCTTGGCGGTCAACGTGCCGAGGGCTTCGCCCAGTTCGAGCGCCGCGGCGTGCAGCAGCCGGCCGCGGGCGACGGCGGCCGCCACCCGGATCGGGGTGAAGGTGGAGATGGTGGTGTTGGAGCCGCCGGTGAGCTGGTTGAACAGCAGCTCGGGGCGGGCGTCGGCGAGGGTGACACGGACCTGGTCGAGCGGGAGGTCCAGCTCCTCGGCGACGAGCATGGCGCTGGAGGTGGTGATGCCCTGACCGACCTCGGCGCGGGGCAGGGCGAAGTGCGCGGTGCCGTCGGGGTCGAGCCGGATGGTGATCAGGTTCGCCGTGGGCAGCGCGGCATGGGTGAGCATGTCGTTGAGGTCGTAGATCTCGGCCGGTCCCGGCACGGAGGGGACGAGCGCCGCCGCCGGGGTGGGTGCTAGGACGGCCTCGCCGAGTTCGGCGGCGACGGTCAGCGTCGAGGCGGCGACGACGTATCCCAGGAATCTTCGTCGCCCCGGACCACTCGGCGCGGCGACGGCGTCCTGCGGCTGCGGGTTCTCGTGGGCTCCCATCGGCTGACCTCCCGGCACACGGCACTCGCCTCGATGGCGGCTCCTGACTGTGCACGCCGGGCGGGTGCCGCGATAGATCTCCGTGTCGCTTCCACACGGAAAAGCCATAAGTGGTCCGGCGTGTGAAGCGCCGGGGCCGTTCGTCATGCCAGGGCGCTTCGCGCCGCCGTGAGGGCCTGTTCGGCGTAGCCGCGGCCGAAGAGGACGGCGTGCACCAGGAGCGGGAAGAGTTGATGGAGGGCGATGCGGTCCGCCCATCCGTCCGCGAGCGGGGTCGTGTGGCGATAGCCGTCGAGGATGTCCCGCAGGTGCGGGCAGCCGAAGAGGTGGAGCATCGCGAGGTCGGTCTCCCGGTGGCCGCCGTGCGCGGCCGGGTCGATCAGCCACACCTCGCCGTCGGCTCCCCACAGCACGTTGCCGCTCCACAGATCGCCGTGCAGCCGGGCGGGCGGTTCGGCGGGACCGGCGAGTTCCGGCAGCCGCTCGCAGACGCGCTCGACGACGGCCGTCTCGGTCGGGCGGATCGTGCCCCGGTCGACCGCGGCACGCAGATACGGCAGCACACGGTGCTCGGCGTACCAGTGCGGCCAGTCGGTGCCGGGGACGTTGCGCATCGGGGCGAGTCCGATGTACGCGTCGACCGGACCGCCTGGTGGTGGCGCGCCGAACGCGGGTGCCCCCGCGGCGTGCAGGGCGGCGAGCCGCTGCCCGAACCGCCGGGCCGCCCGCGCCGTCGGCCGGCCCTGTGCCACCAGGTCGGTCACCAGCCAGCGGGCCTCGTGGCCGTGGACGTACGGGACGGGGACCGTTCCCGCCTCGGCCAACCAGCGCAGCCCCGCCGCCTCGGCCCGCGCCGACCCCGGATCCTCGGCGCGCTTGACCATCACCGACCGGCCGTCGTCCAGGCGGACTTCGGCGACCGCGCCGGAGAGCGGGCGCGCGCCACGCACCGTACGGCCGGTGATCCGGGCGGCGGCCGATCCCGGCC
>NZ_JAFJSY010000049.1 GCF_019857225.1 Streptomyces plumbidurans | reverse complement strand
GGCTGAGGATCGACGCCTGCGGCCCCTCTCCCGGGCCCGCGCTCCGGGGGTCCGGGGGTACCCCTCCCCCGGGGGCCCCGGGAAACCCCGTGGACCCCCCGGGGCCCCCACGGACTCAACCACGGGCAACAAGGGCGCGGTACGCAATGCCGCGATCCGAAGGTGGAGCCAGCGCCCTCGAGGGGCGCCGCCCACCGACAAGGAGTGCCCGATGTCCGTGTCAACCCTGGAGGCCACGACACCGACCGAACACCCGGTCGCCTGCTCGGCCTCAACCGCCGACGACCTGGACCATGCCCTCGACATCTACCTGTCCGAGCGGAAAAGGCTGTTCCGCATCGCCTACCAGATTCTCGGAGACGTCGCGGGAGCCGAGGACGTGCTTCAGGAGGTGTGGCTGCGCTGGCAGCTCACGTACCGCCCGAAGGTCGAGTGTCCGGCCGCCTACCTGACCACGACCACCACAAATCTCGCGCTCAACGTCGTCCAGTCCGCACGACACCGCCACGAGACACCGACCGAGCCGCACTTGATCAAGCCCGACGACCGGGCCGCCCAGGATCCCTCGCTGTGCGCCGAGCAGACCGGTGCGATCGAGGACGCCCTGGCCCTGCTCATGTCGAGGCTGACGCCGGACGGGTTGGCGGCCTACGTGCTGCGCAAGGCCTTCGGCTACGCCTACGCAGAACTTGCGCGGCTGCTTCGGGTCAGCGGGCCAAACGCACGGGTACTGGTCTCCCGCGCGCAGGGCCGCCTCACGAGCGCCCGCGTACGACCGGTTCCCCTCGAATCGCACCGCCGCCTCGTCCTCGCCTTTCGGACCGCGGCCGGCACCGGCGACCTCGAAGTCCTCACCCGACTGCTCGCCTCGCATACGGCCTACTGCGGGGCGTGACCCGGATCGCGGCCCTCACGGAAAGCCGATGCGTCTCGACTTGCCGGTCCTGCAGAAGTGCCCGCCGGCAGGGCGGCCGGTACCACCGCATCCCACGGTGTGACAACGATCGTCGCGGGCAGGGAGGGCGGCTGCTCCCGCCCTGCGTTCGCGATCACCACAGCGACGTACGGGAGCAACAGGCCCAGCCCCAGCGCCGCCACGGCCACGTACCGCTCCACGTCCCACAGCACGATGGCGAGGACCACCGCGAGGGTGCGGACGACCATCGCCATCACATACCGCCGCTGCCGTCCTCGTACATCCTCGGCGAGCGCGGTCCGGGCGCCGGTGATCCGGAACACCTGAGCTTTGCCACCGTCGTGTCGGTGCATCACAGTCCACTCTCCGTCCATGGGACTCCTGATCCCGCACCCGTGACGGAAGCCGACGCCTTCACGCCGATCCGGAGTCCGCTGCCGAGTCCTCATTAGATAGACACGTCAGGAGAGTCAGATGTGACATGGCCGCCCGTCCGGGCCAGGTTCATTCCGGGTTCGGCAGGCTCGTCAGGTCGCCGACCGCAGGGGTGACGTGTTCAGGTGGGACTGCGAGTCACGCTCGGTCGGCAACGGTCCCGAGACGGTGAAATAGCGCTGCCCGGCGACCAGAAGGTCCTCTGCGGGAAACTTGGTGATCACCTCGCATCCATCGGCGGTGACCACGAGTTCCTCCTCGATCCGGGCCGCTCCCCAGCCGTCCTTGGACGGCCAGTAGGTCTCCAGCGCGAACACCATGCCTTCCTCGATGACCTCCGGGTGCTCGAGGGAGACCAGTCGGGAGAACACCGGCTTCTCCCAGATCGACAGTCCGACACCGTGGCCGTACTGAAGGGCGAAAGCGGCTTCCTCGTCGGCGAACCCGAACTCCTGTGCCGTCGGCCACACCGACACGATGTCGGCGGTCGTCGCTCCGGGTCGTACGAGACTGATCGCCTCGTCCATGTACTCACGGCACCGCGTGTAGGCGTCGCGTTGGGCGGAGGAGGCGCTGCCCACGGCGAACGTGCGGTAGTAGCACGTCCGATAGCCGTTGTAGCTGTGCAGGATGTCGAAGAACGCCGGATCCCCTGGACGCACGATGCGGTCCGAGAACACGTGAGGGTGCGGTGCGCACCGCTCTCCGGAGATCGCGTTGACGCCTTCGACGAACTCCGACCCGAGGTCGTAGAGCGTCTTGGCCACCACACCCACGCACTCGTTCTCGCGTACGCCGGGCCGCAGGAACTCATAGAGGTTCTCGTACGCCGCGTCGACCATCGAGCACGCCTGGGTGAGCAGCAGGATCTCGTCGCGCGTCTTGATGCGCCGGGCCTCCAGGAACACCTGCTGGCCGTCGACCACCGTGATGCCCGCGTTCTGCAGGGCCGCCAGGACCGGCAGCTCGATGACATCGACGCCCAGCGGCTCGTCGAGGAGTCCGTACGGTTCGAGCTCGCGCCTGATCTTGTCGGCGACCAGGTCGCCCATCCCGACCAGGGGGTTGATGGCACCGCGCAGGGTCGAGATGCCGGCGCGGGCGCCGCTCGGGTTGCGGGCGTCGGCTCCGTGGTGGGCTGCGTGCGGATCACCGTCCGGGTGGGCCCGGGAGTAGTCCAGCCACGGGTTGTACAGCTGATGGTGCTTGGCGGCTGAACCGAAGTCCCAGACAATGGGCTCGCCTCCCCTGACGAGCAGCGAGAAACGGATCATCTTGTCGACGGCCCAGGTGCCGATGTGGGTCGAGGTCATATAGCGGATGTTGGCGAAGTCGAAGGCCAGGACGGCGCCGAGGTCCGACTGCTCCAGGGATGCGCGAAGACGGGCCAGTCGCTCTTCGCGCAGTCGGTCGAGGTCGACCCTGGTCTCCCAGTCGACCGCGTTGGGACCAAACGTCGGAATCGCCATCACAAGTCCTTCTGTTGATCGGACAGCCGCGGATGATCAGTCTGAGCAGGCGTCGCCTGGCTGCACACAACGACCCTGCGTGCGGTGACACTTAAGGGAGGCGTTCTCCAGTGCTCACAGCAGGATGCGGAGCGGGTTTTCGAGCACGTCGACAAAAACCTTCAACCACTGGGCGGCAATGGCCCCGTCCACGCCTCGGTGATCGACGGCCAGGGTCAGACGCAGCACGGTCGCGACCGTGACCGCGCCTTCCTCCACGACCGCTTCCTGTCGTGCCGCGCCGACGGCGAGTATCGCCGCCTGGGGCGGGTTGATGATCGCCGCGAAGTCCTCGGTGTCGTACATGCCGAGGTTGGTGATCGTGATCGTGCCGCCCTCCAGCTCGTCCTGGCGGAGGCGGCGTTCCTTCGCGCGGTTGATCATGTCCTTCGTCGCCGTGGCGACGCCCGTCATGGACAGGGAGTCGACTGCGCGGACCACTGGGGTGACCAGGCCGGCGTCGGTGGCGACGGCCACCGCGATGTCCACGCCCGAGAAATGGCGGATCGAAGTGTCGTTCCACTGGACGTTCATCTCGGGAACGCGTGCGTGCGCGGACGCGATCGCCTTGACCAGCAGGTCGTTGATCGACACCTTCACGTCCTGGCCGGTGTTGATCTGCTGTCGCAGCTGGAGCAGGGCGTCCACGCGCGCACCGGCGCGCAGGTAGAAGTGGGGTGTGTTCCGCTTGCTCTCCGTCAGCCGTCGGGCGATGGCATTGCGCATCCGCGTGTTGGGTACGTCCACGAAACCCGCCCCGGACGCCGGAGGTTCGGCCTCCTTGGCCTTCGCCCTCACGATCGCCGGCACCACGTTCCCGGTGCTCGCCGACGCAGCAGCTGCCTCGATGTCACGTCGCCGGATCCGTCCGTTCGGGCCGGTCCCCACCACCGCAGTCAGGTCGATGTCGAGCTCGCGGGCGAGCCGCCGTGCCAGAGGACTGGCGAAGGTACGTTCCCTGCCGTCCCGTACGACTTCGGTGGTCGTCTGTTCACCGCCCAACGAAGCGACCAGGGCATCCACTTGGGCAACGGGTTCGTCCGATGTCCCCCACACGGCGATCGGCGTGCCCACCTTCACGGTCGTGCCCGCGTCCACGAGGATGCGGAGCAGTACACCCTCGCTCTCGGCTTCCACATCGACCGCGGCCTTCTCCGTCTCCACTGTGACGAGGGCATCTCCGGCCGCGTAAGGGGTGTTCACAGGGACGTTCCAGGACTCCAGGATCGCCTCGGTGGTGTTGGCGGCGACCTCGGGCATGCGCAGAATCTCAGCCATTGCTCTGCTCCTGCATGTCACGGAGTTTGGCCACGACTTCCTCCGTGGAGGCGTACGCGGCACGTTCGAGGATTTTGCTGATGCTCGGCGACGCTTCACCGCCGGTCACGCGCTCGATCGGGGCGTCGAGCCAGTCGAACAGCCGGCGCTGGATCTCATCGGCGAGCCAGCCGCCGTAGGAGGTGCCGATGGCGCCCTGCTCGGCGATCAGCACATTGTTGGTCTTCATCACCGACCGGGTGACTGTTTCCCAGTCCAGGCTGGCCCGGTCGAGCCAGCGCAGATCGATGACCTCGGCGTCCACACCCGTCTGCTCGACAGCGTCGAGGACGGCCGGTGTCATCGCCAGGTAGGTGATGATGGTCAGGGCCGCTCCCTCACGACGTACGGCGGCCTTGCCCACCGGGAGACAGTGGTCGTAGTTCTCCGGCAGACCCGGACCTGTGGAGTTGTACAGGTCCACGTGCTCCAGAACGACGACCGGGTCGTCACACGCCAGTGCCGTGTTCATCAGGCCGACGTAGTCGAACGGCGTGGACGGGGCCACGATCCGCCAGCCGGGTGCCGTCGCGAAGATGCCGGCGGGGTCCATCGAGTGCTGCGATCCGTAACCGGTGCCGGTGGCGACCTTGCTGCGCAGGACGAACGGCACCTTGCCCTCGCCGCCGAACATGTGGCGCGCCTTGCCGATCTGGTTGAAGAGCTGGTCCGCCGCCACCCACATGAAGTCCGCGTACATGAACTCGACGATCGGCCGGAACCGGCCGTCCATGGCCAGTCCCCCGCCCAGGCCTGCGAACGCGTTCTCCGAGATCGGCGTACCGAGCACACGGTCGGGGAACGCATCGCTCAGACCGCGGGTGGCACCGTTGGTACCGCCGTTGAGCCGGTGCACGTCCTCGCCCATCACCAGGACACGGGGATCGGTCTCCAGGCGGCGCTTCATCACGTCGGCGACGGCGCCGATGAACTTGACCTCGGTCAGTTCGTCGGCGAAGTCCTCCGCGTCGGTGAACTCGATCGCGGCGAGTTCCGACAGGTCGCCCCGGATGCCTTCGTCGACGAAGGCCGGATCGGGCCACTCGGAGGGGACGATGCGCCGTTCTCCCTGCTTGCCGCCCGGCCGTGGCTCCAGGAGAACGTCGCCGAGGTCGGCCATCAGGGCCTTGGCTCGCGCGAGCGTCTCCGAGACCGCCTTCTCACTGAGGATTCGACGGCGTGTCAGATGGCCCGCGACGGTGTCGATCGGGTCGCGAGAGCGCCATTGCGCTTCTTCTTCCTTGGTGCGATAGCGAAACGCCGAGCCGGGGAAGGGGCCGTTCTGGTGGAAGTAGCGGTACACATCGGCCTCGATCATGGTCGGGCCCTTGCCGCTCCGCATGTGGGCGAGTGCTTCCTGCGTCACCATGTAGACGGCCAGCGGATCCATGCCGTCGACCTTCCAGCTCCGGATGCCGAAGCCCGGGCCCCGGCCCGACAACCGTGGTTCGGCGGTGACTTCGGACACGTGGGTGGAGACGGCGTACAGGTTGTTCTCGACGAAGAAGCACAGGGGCAGCGACCAGGCCGCCGCGAGATTGAGGGTCTCCAGCGTGGATCCGATGTTGATCGCACCGTCGCCGAAGAACGTGAAGGTCGCCGCCCGGGTGCCGGCCGCCTTGTGGGCCCATGCGGATCCGGCCGCGAGCGGTACGCCACCGCCGACGATGGCGTTGGTGCCGATGGCGCCGGCCTCGTGCCACTGGAGGTGCATGCTGCCTCCTCGCCCATGGCTGAAGCCCTGGTCCAGTCCGCAGATCTCGCGCAGGCTGCGCAGGAGTGCGGTCCGTACATCCTCGGGGAACGGCTTTCTGGGGTCGATGCCCTTCGGATGAAGATGGGCGAGCACCTTGGCGAGGAACTGGTGATGGCCTCGATGTGAACCGTTGACGGTGTCCTCGGACGTCAGGGAATAGCAGGCACCGACGGCCCCGCCTTCCTGACCGATGCTGGAGTGCGCGGGGCCGTGGATGAGTCCGTCCGCGGCCAGCTCAAGGACGTACTCCTCGAAGGTGCGGATGAGGACGAGCTGGCTGAACATGCCCGTCAACAGGTCCGGGTCCGCGGCGTCCCAGTCGTCCTTGGTGACGACGAACTCCGACCACACGGCGTTCGCTTCGAGTGAGTGTTCCGCAGGCATGGGGGCCCCACTTCAGTTCGAGGCCGCGTCGGCCTGGATACCTTGGATCAGACCGGTGGACTGACCCACCTCGATCAGATGGCCGTCCGGGTCGCGCAGATAGCAGCGCAGCTCAGAGGCGCGGTCGATGGGCTCGGTGAGGAAGTTGGCGCCTTTGGCGACGGCGTGTGCGTGGAACGCGGCCATGTCGGCGACGCGTACGTTGAGAAAGCCCGACACCGGATCGCCGCTGCGGGGCACTTGCAGTGTGACGTCCGGCTTGTCGGGGGTGGGTCCACCGCCGGGGTTCATGATGATCCAGCTGTTGGCGACCTTCACGATCGCCGGGTTCTCTTCCATCACCACCTCGCCGCCGAAGACATCGGCGTAGAACCGCCGCGAGACAGCGACATCGCTCACCGTCAGAAAATGAGTGAGGAGTAGGCCGTGTTCTGGTGCGGGGAGATCCTTTGCGCCCCGGCTGTGTGACACACCGACCACGGCTGCGTCCACCGCGGCCGGCGGCTCCCCGAGGTCGAGATCGAAGTCCATGACCCGATGGAATCGACTCAGGGCGTTCCACAGGCCCACGGACATGACGAGCTCGACGAGTTCCCGCGGGTTGAAGGCGTCCCGTACCTCTGTCAGCAGCTCCGCATCGACACCGGTCACGCTCTGCTCACGGGTGGTTTCCGGTAGGTCGAGTGTCAGGGCGCGGGTGAATCGCAGAGCCAGCCGCTCCCTGTCGGTGAACGACGCGAAGTCACCGGTGGCGAGTCGTTCCAGGTCGGCCTCGCTGAGACCTTTGTTCAATGCCGAGTAACAACGGTGGCTCACCGAGTATCGGCAGTGGTTCAGCAGCGAGACGTGGACCGCGGTGAGTTCCTTGATGCGGGTGTCCAGCTCACCGGGGCCGGTGACCGAGCGGATGAACGGCAGGTAGGTCGAGAACATGCCCGGGCAGTTGGCGATGGCCAGCCAGGTGTTCAGCAGGGTGCCGAACGTCTTCTCGCCCGCTTCGAGCAGCGGACGATCGGTCGCGTCAATGTTTTCCTCGGACACCAAGGGCACGAGCGCCATGGTGAAACCCTCCTCGGGTCGGATGGTGTGGGACGGGTCCGCAGGTCAGTCTTTTCGCACCACTTCTGCGATCGACGCCCAGTCATGATCGGTCAGGCCCTGATCGATCGCGGCCTGGAAGACTCCCCGCAGCGCGGACACCGAGGGCAGGTGCAGTCCCACCGCATCGGCGGCGTCAGCGGCCAGAACCAGGTCCTTGCTGCCCAGTGCGGTGCGGAAGCCGGCCGGGAGGTAGTCGCGGTCCGCCATGGAATTGCCGTAGCCCTGGTACACCGGGCCCGGGAACAGGGTGCCCGCGATCAGCTCTCGCAGATCATGGGCGTCGATCCCGTACCGCTCGGCAAGCGTGAAGCCCTCCGCCATCGCCTCCAGCGCGTGAATGATCAGCAGGTTCATGGTGATCTTCACCGCGTTGGCCTGCCACGGCTGGTCGCCGACCCGCCAGGTCCGCCGGCCGATTGCCGCGAACACGGCTTCCAGGTCGTCGATCAACTCGCTGTCCCCGGCCGCGAGCAGATTGAGCTGCCCTACCTCGGCCACCGACGGACGCCCCAGCACGGGGACCGCCAGATAGCGGACTCCGGCCGCCGCATGCCGCTGGGCCAGAGCACGTCCGGCCGCGACCGAGATCGTCGACGTACCCACGTGGACGGCACGGGGCCCCACTTCGGCGAGCACCGAGTCGTCGAACACAGCGGCGACGGCGGCGTCATCTGCGAGCGACGACAACACCGGGCCGGCGGCGAAGAGTTCGACCACGGAATCGGCCGGTTCGGCACCCAGGGCCACGAGTTCGTCGATTGCCGCCGGCGACCGGTTCCACACCATCACACGGTGTCCCTCGGCGAGCAGGCGGCGGGCCATGCCACGTCCCATGTTGCCAAGACCGGCAACCGACACCTGTGCCATGTGAAAGTCCCCTCTCAGAGCCTCAGATGACCGACTTGCCGAGCCCACCGTCGACCTGAAGGGTCTGGCCGGTCACATAGGTGGCGAGGTCCGAGGCCAGATAGAGCGCGGCGGCCGCGATCTCCTCGGGGCGCGCCCATCGGCCGAGGCGGATTCCGAGATTCTCGACCATCCCGTCCCGCACCTGCTCGGGAGTGATGCCCTTCGCCTCGGCAGTGGCCGCGTGACGGTCTTTCCAGACCTGCGTCAGGGTCATGCCGGGAGAGACGGCGTTCACCAGCACTCCCTGCGGTGCGGCTTCGGCAGCCAGGTAGCTGGTCAGGGCGACGACAGCGGCGTTCACCGCGGCGGCCACCCCGATGTTCGGGACCAGGACGTGCGCGGCCATGCCGGCGATGTTGATGATGCGGCCGGTGCCCTCCTTCTCGATCAGCGGAAGAGCGGCACGGGCGACGCGCAGATAGCCGACCGTCTTGGCGTCCAGGGCGTCGCTCACCACCGCCTCATCCGCCTCGGCCAGGGCGCTGACAGCCAGCAACGGGGCGGCGGAGTTGACGACGATGTCCAGCCGGCCCTGCCATGCGTGCACCTGACGCACTGCGTCGGTCACCGCGTCGTCCTCGTTGACATCCGCGACCACGGTCAGCACCGGACTGTCGCCGCCTGCGGCAATCTTTACCGCCGCCGACTCCAGCTTCGCCTTGGTACGGCCCAGGATCGCCACGGCGGCGCCCTGGGCGTGCAGGGCTTCGGCCACCGCGAGGCCGAGGCCGCTGCCACCTCCAGTGATGAGAGCCGTCCGGCCGTCCAGTCGAATCCCAAGCGTCATTGCCGTTTTCTCCGTCCGTGAATGCAACCGCGCGACGCAAGCCGCGCCGTTTGTCGAGCGTGACTGGCGGGCGGCTCAGCGGCAAGGCCGGCTAACGAGTGGATAACTCCACAGGAAGTGCAATTCACAGGCAGCTAACGATCACCGCTTTATCGTCTCGGTCAACCGCAGCACGTGTGCCGGATCTGATGTGCTCCAGCTGAAGAAGGCGGAACAACACAATGACGCGATCTGCCGACCCGGATGAATCCGTCGACTCTGTCGTACGTGAATCCAGCATCGAGGTTATTCCCCTGAAAGGGGCGGAGGAGAAGGTGGCCCTCGTGCCGGCCGGCACGACCGTCAGCATCACCTGCTCACCGAGATTCGGACTGTCGCGCACGCTGGATCACGTCGCGGCAGCCCGCCGGTCGGGACACCGCGTGGTGCCGCATCTGGCGGCACGCATGGTCGAGGACCGCCGGCACTTGCGGGATTTCGTGCGCAAGGTGAACGACCTCGGAGTCGACGAGTTGTTCGTGATCGGCGGCGACGGGGAGGAGCCCGTCGGCGCCTTCACCGAAACCGCGGACATACTGCGGGAACTCGGCGAGTTCGACCACGAGTTGTCCCGGATCGGCGTCGGTTGCTATCCGGAGGGTCACCCGAAGATCTCGGACGAGGCGCTGCTCGACGCCCTCCGGCGCAAGCAGCAGTACGCCCACTACATGGTCAGTCAACTGTGCTTCGATGCACACGCCCTGGCCGGGTGGCTGCGTTCCGTCCGCGCCCGCGGGGTGACTCTGCCGCTGCGCATCGGCGTCGCGGCACCGTTGCAGATCAGGAAACTGATCGAGCTCTCGATCAAGATCGGCGTGGGTCGGTCCGTGCGATTTCTGTCCAAGCAACACGGTCTGGTCGGGAACCTGCTGCTCGGTCGCTCCTACGAGCCCCTGGACTTTCTGCTCGCCCTCCAGCAGGAAATGTCCCTCACGGAATTCACAGTCGAAGGTCTGCATCTGTTCTCCTTCAATCAGGTGCAGACCACGCTCGAATGGTTGTCCCGCGCCGATGGCGCAGAAAAGGCCGGTTGAACCATGAACCTGGAAGAGAAGATCCAAAAGGCCGGAGATGTTGTGGCCATGCTGCGCGATGCGCCTCAAGGACCGTATATCTATCCGATGCGTGCAGAGTACACCAACTGGCGGGACGAACAGCGGGCATGGCAGGAGACGGCGGTACTCTTCGACCAGTCCCACCACATGACGGACATCTATTTCAAGGGGCCGGACGCGCTGCGCCTGATGTCGGACCTCGGGGTGAACGGGTTCAAGAACTTCGGCCGGAACAAGGCGAAGCAGTTCATCGCGTGCAACCATGACGGGTATTTCGTCGGTGACGCGATCCTGTTCGCCTTCGAGGACGACGAGTTCAGCCTGGTGGGCCGGCCGGTTGCGCCCAACTGGGCTGCCTTTCACGCCGAGACGGGCAACTACCGCGTCACGGTCACCCGCGACGAGCGGTCCGTCGCCAACGACGGCAGGCGGCTCACCTTCCGCTTCCAGCTCAACGGCCCGGCCACACACCGAATCGTCGAGAAGGCGGCCGGATCCCCGCTTCCGCGTATCCCGTTCTTCGCCATGGGCGAGATACAGATCGCAGGCGTTCCCATCCGGGCTCTCAACCACACCATGGTCGGCATCCCCGGGCAGGAGTTCACCGGCCTGGAACTGGTCGGACCCTCGGAACACGGCGAGACCGTCCGTGCGGCGCTGCTCGCCGCGGGTGAGGAGTTCGGACTGCGCCAGGGCGGCGCACGAGCCTATCCGTCCACCGCCATCGAGTCGGGCTGGATCCCCGCGCCGGTGCCCGCCCTCTACACCCGGGAGTCGATGAGGCCGTTCCGGGAGTGGCTGTCGGGTGAGGGCTTCGAGGCGAACGCCTCCATCGGCGGCAGCTTCGTGTCGGACGACATCGAGGACTACTACGTCACTCCGTGGGACCTCGGTTACGGACACGTCATCAGGTTCGACCACGACTTCATCGGAAAGGCCGCCCTGCAGCGGATGGCGGACCGACCGCACCGCAAGAAGGTGTGGTTGCGCTGGCACGACCGGGACACCGCGGAGCTGATCGCCGACAGCCTGTTCGGTGCCGGACCGCACGCGAAGTACCTGGAGATGCCGGTGTCCAACTACGCCACCGGAACCTACGACAAGGTCCTCGTGGACGGACGCCTGGTGGGCATCTCCGCCAACAACGGCTACACCGTCAACGTAGGAGGCTGGTCCTCCCTCGGCATGGTGGACGAGCGCGAGGCGATCGACGGCCGTGAGGTGACGATCGTCGTCGGCGAGGAGAACGGCGGTTCTGCCAAGCCCACCGTCGAGCGGCATGTCCAGCGCCACATCCGCGCCACACTCCGCGTCCGCCCACTGGTGTGACCGCGGCAAGCCGCAAGGCGTCCGGACTCTCCCACCCACAGCGAAGGACGTGATCACACATGAGCGGGACACACTATGTCCTCACCCTGACCTGTCCCGACCGGCCGGGCATCGTGCACGCTGTGTCGACCTTCCTCCTGGGGAACGGCTGCACCATCGTGGAGAGTCAGCAGTTCGTCGAGCGCGAGGCCGGCAGATTCTTCATGCGGATCGAGTTCGAGTCGCTCGACCCGCGGACCACGATCGACACCCTTCGCGCCGGCTTCACCGGCGTGCCGGAGCGATTCTCCATGGAATGGCGGCTGTTGGACGACACCAGAAAACAGCGCATCCTGATCATGGTGAGCCGGTACGGGCACTGCCTCAACGACCTGCTGTTCCGTGCCCACAACGGCGGGCTGAATGCCGACATCGCGGCAGTGGTGTCCAACCACACCGACTTGCACTACCTGGCCGAGACCTACGGCGTGCCCTACCACCACGTCCCGGTCTCCCCGGAGACCAAGCCGGCCGCCGAGAAGGAGCTGTTCGACCTGGTCGAGAACCTCGAGGTGGACCTCGTGGTGCTTGCCCGCTATATGCAGATCCTCTCTCCGGACCTGTGCAAGAAGCTGGAGGGTCGGGCCATCAACATCCACCATTCGATGCTGCCCAGTTTCAAGGGCGCCCGGCCCTACTACCAGGCCCATGCCAGGGGCGTGAAGATCGTGGGCGCCACCGCCCACTACGTGACCCCGGACCTCGACGAGGGCCCGATCATCGAGCAGGAGGTGGCCCGCATCGACCACTCCATGACGGCGGCCGAGGCGACCACTCTCGGCCGGGACGTCGAGTGTCTGGCACTGTCCCGCGCCGTCCGCTGGCACACCGAGAACCGTGTGCTGCTGGACGGGAAGCGGACCGTGGTCTTTCCCTGACCCCGCAACGGCATGCACGTCAACGGCACACACATCGACAGCACACACGTCGACAGCATCGGCATGCACGTCGACAGCATCAACCGGAGGACTTCCCCATGCCCCCTGTTCCCGGACTCACCCGCGTCGACCACTTCGGGATCACGGTGCCCGATCTGGACCAGGCACGCGAGTTCTTCGAGGACGTGCTCGGCTTCGAGTACCTGTACCGGCTCGGCCCGCTGAGGGACGACACGGGACACTGGATGAGCGAACACCTCAATGTGCACGACCGGGCCACGTCACCGCGCATCTACTTCTTCCGCATCGGCGGGCAGGCGATTCTCGAGGTCTTCGAGTACGAGTCCCCCGACCAGCGGCTGGAACCCCCGCGCAACAGCGACATCGGCGGACACCATCTCGCGCTGTACGTCGACGACATCGACGAAGCCGCTGCCGACCTGCGCGAACGCGGGTTGAGGGTGCTGGGGGACCCGACGGCCAGCAAGGGCCCGCACGAGGGCCAGCGCTGGGTCTACTTCCTGTCGCCGTGGGGGCTGCAGTGCGAGTTGGTCTCCTATCCCCATGGCAAGGCCTACCTCCGCAATCCCGCCGCGTTCGACTGACCAGGAACACACCGGCGGCGCCGTGCCGATGTCACCTTGTTAATCACGGCGAAACCGCGCTTGACCGGTGGCACGGTCACGTAGACCCTCGACGTTGTGGGATCGCACGGCTGCTGTAGGTCCGGCTGCGCACTGTGCGGACTTCGAGTTAGGCGGGCCACGGTGGACGATGCTCACGGTTCTGGTTCCGGCAGCCGGCGGTTGGTGATCCGGCGCAAGCTCGCGGCCCCCGACCCTGAGGTCGACACCGTGCGGCGGGACCGGCTGACGGAGCGCATCCGGTCTCTCATCGAGCACCATCAGGTGGTCACGGTGTGCGCGAGCGCCGGTGGCGGCAAGACCACCGCTGTCGCCCAGGCCCTGCACGACCTCGATCGCCCGGTGGCGTGGCTGTCGCTCGACGGCACGGAGCGGGCCCCCGGCCGGCTGCTGGTCTACCTCGAGGCGGCCGTAGAACCTCATGTCCCCACGGCAGGCCGGATCGCGTCCGACGCCCTGCGCGACGGCATCGAGTTCGGCGAGGCCGCAGGGCTGCTGGCAGAGAGCCTGCAAGGAAGCGGGCTGGTTCTCGTGTGCGACAACGTCGAGCGGATCACGGTGGACGAAGGTTCGGTCGACGTCCTGTCGGCACTCGCCCTGTACCTGCCCGCCGATGTCAACCTGGTGCTGATCTCTCGCACCGGGGTGCCGCTGGAGTCTGGCTCGATCAGCGGCCGGTTCCGCGTGGGCGAGTTGGGCGAGGAGGATCTCGCGTTCGACCCCGACGAGGCTGCGGCAGCCCTGCGCCTGATCGGCCACGGCGACGTCGATGTCCAGCACGTCGTCGACATCACCGGCGGCTGGGTGGCAGGAGTGCTGTTCGAGGGCTGGCGCACGGCCGAGGTGGCCGATCACAGGGCCGACGCCCTGCGCGACTACCTGTCGGCCAACATCTTCCGCACCCTCTCCGCCACCGAGCGGACGTTCCTGCTGCACACCAGCCCACTGGCGGAGATCTCGGCCGCCGACGCACAGGCGCTGGGCCTCACGGACGCGACCCGCACGATGGCCCGCCTGCGGTCGAAGCGACTGCCTGCGCGCTGGTCGAAGGACGGGACCCGCCTGACCCCGCACCCTCAGTTCCGGGAGTTCCTGGTCGACGAACTGGTCCGGACCGAGGATCCGGAACGCGTACGTCGACTGCGCCGGCTACATGCGCAGCTTCTTGTACAGCAGGGGGCGCTGGAGGAGGCCGTGGACGCGCTTCTGCGCCTGGGTGACACGGAGGGCGCGTGGCAGCAGGCCGCGGTCGCACTCCCGGACCTGGTGGCCCGGATGGACTTCGCTTCCGCGGCTCGCTGGCTGGACGCACTGGACGTCTCCACCCGAGCGCCGACCCCGGAGGTCGGCACCGTGGTGTTGCGTGTGTCGTTCGCACTCGAACAATGTGGGCGCGGCAACGAACTGCTGGACCGGCATGGCTATGACTGGCTGCCCGGTCCCGACTCACCGTATTTCGAGGAGGCGTTGCTGCTGGCCGCGTGGTGCCAGTGGCACTCCGGCCGCCTCGGTGAAGCCCGCGCGCTCACCGAACGCCTGCCCGCCGGCCGCGCCCGCGAGGTCGCCGAAAACATGCTGGCACTGGCCGACGGCGGCTCGCCGCCGTTCCCCGCCTATGCGCCGGCACCGTCCGGCACGGGCGACGGGCTGCTGATGCGGATCGGGTACTTCCGCGGCCGCCTCAAGGGGATGGACCGACCGGCCACATGCGAACCGTGGCGCAGTGTCCTCGGCGCGCCGTGGATCATCGCCGGACTTCGTGCGACAGGCCGTCTCAACGAGGCCATGGAGATGTATGAGGTACGTCGGGAGTCGTGGCAGCCCCCTTGGCTGCACGCGTTCGACGCGGTCGACCTGATGATCGACCTCGGCCGCAACGACGATGCACGGGCCGCACTGGAGCGTGGCCGCAGGCTGATCGCTGACACGGGCTCCCGGCTCTATCACGTCTTCGGGCTGCTCAACGAGGCGAAACTGTGTCTACGGCTGGGGCATGACACCGATGCGGCCGACCGTGCACTCGCGGACGCACTGGCAGGCGGCGCCGCGGACTATGCGTTCAGTCGGGAGCTGTACCAGCTGTGGCGAGGACTCTCCCTGCTTCTGCGCGACCGCAACGCCGAGGCACGTACGGAACTGGAGGCCTGTGTCGCGGGCATGCAGCGCGGCGACCGGCGGCTGGAACTGGCCACGGCCGCAGCCTATCTGGCGGAGGCCTACTGGCGGCTCGGCGAAGAGGACGCGTCGGACGCCGCGGCCGAGCTGGCTCTGGCCGAGTCCGCCGCTCAGGGATCACAACATCTGCTGCTCACTGCGCTGACCGATGTCCCCGCCGTGGCGGTGCGGGAGGCGGACGCCTCCCCCACCCGGATGTCGCGCTGGCACGAGATCACCGCCGCGCTGTCCGGCCAGGAGGCGCTGCGGGTGGTCTCAAGGGCTCCGCGTCTGCTGCTGGAGGAGTTCGGAGAACCCGTACTGACCGTCGACGGGAACCAGGTCCAGGTCCGGCTCAGCAAGAGCGTGGAGCTGCTCAGCTATCTCATCGGTGCCCGGCGCGAGGTGCCCCGGCAGGAACTCCTGGACGCGCTGTTCGAGAGCCGTAACGACGCCGCCGGCCGCAGCTATCTGCGCCAGGCTCTGCACCGGCTGCGCGAGGTGCTTCCCGCGGCACTCGTGCCCCGGCAGGACGGTGACCGGTTCTCCCTCGCCTGCCCCGATCTGGTCCGCGGCACGACACAGATGGTGCTCGACGCACTGGTCGAGGCCGATCACCAGGACGGGGAGGTTCGGATGCGCACCATGCACGACGCGCTGGCCCGTGCCGACCGCGGTCCGTATCTGGCTCCCATGTCCGGTCTGTGGGTGGAACAGCGCCGTGCCGAGATCGGTGAACGGGTCACCAGCGGCCGTATCGAAGCGGCCAAACTGGCGTTCCGCCTCAGCAGGTACCGCGAGGCACGGCGGCTCGTGGACGAGGTGCTGACGACGAGTCCGTACCGTGAACAGGCGTGGCAGCTGGCGATCTCACTGGCGCACGCCAGTGGCGACGACGACTCCGTGCTGACCCTGTACCAGCGCTACAGGGTGGCCATGCGTGAGTTCGGGGTCGCACCGTCCGCGGAGATGCGCCGACTCGTCACTCAACTGCGGCGCTGAGCCGGGGCCCCGGATTTCGAGGTGATTAACAGCCTTCCCTCCACACTCGTTCCCGCCACAACATGCCACATTCGGAGGGAACTTCATGGCCTACCACATTTCACGTGCCGCCGAACGCGAGTGGGTCGACGTCAAGGAGGTGCCGGGGCTTCGCCAGGCCCTGATGGTCGGCGAGAGGCACGGGTCGCACCATATGGAGATCTCCCTGTACGAGCTCGCGCCCGGCGCCACCCTCGGCTGGAACCGGTGTCCCTTCGAGGAGTCGTGGTTCATTACGGCGGGCAACGGTCGCGCCGCCCTCGCGGGCCTGGAGTACGACCTCGGTTCCGGGGACTACGGAGTCGCCCCCGTCGGGCTTGCGCACTCACTGTCGGCGGGCGACCAGGGCCTGAGCTGGTTCTCGGTGCGGGCGCCGAAGCCGCCGGCCTTCGACGGTGCGCGAAGCCGCATCTCTGCGCAGCCGCTGTCCGGCGAGTACCTGGGCCGGCCCTCGGAGACCGACCCCCGACACCGCTTCGCCGGCCACTACAGCGAGTCGGACGACGTGGTGCCCTTCGGTGATCTCTCGATGCCGGGGTACCACGGGCCCAACATCAAGAACATCGGCATACGGATGATGGTCGACCAGCTGCTCGGCGCTCAGCATCACACCACGTTCATCGCCAGCATCGCCGGACGCTCGGGTCCCGGCAGGGCCGCGAAGGTGCACTACCACCCCTTCGAGGAGATCTACTACTTCATCGGCGGCGGTATGCGCGGCTGGATCGACGGCAACGAGGAGGTCACCGAGACGGGCGACCTCGTCTGGGTCAGCACCGACGGCACGCACGGGTTCGTCAACGAGCGGGAGGAACCGGCCCGTTGGATCGAGGTCCAGTCGCCCGTCCCGCCCACCTCCGACGCCTTCTTCTTCCCGGACGACTGGCGTGCCCTCCCGCAGGAGGACGGGACCCGGTGACGCATCCGTCGCACGACCGGATCACTCGGAAGCCCGAAAGGCACGCAGCGATGACGCAGAAAGTCCCGGGAGTCGAGATTCCCACGGTTCCGCAGAATGCGATCGGTCCCAAGGTGCCCCCTCGCGGGTACCTGGTCGAGGAGATCGCCGATGGCGTTCACTGGGTGACCGACGGGGGTTATCAGTGCGCATTCGTGGTGTGCGACAACGAAGTTGTCGCCATCGATGCGCCACCCTCGCTCGGCACGCTGGTCACACGGGCCATACGTGACGTGACGAGTAAGCCCGTCACGCACGTGGTGTACACCCATTCCCACGGTGATCACATCGGAACGGTGCATCAGTTCCCGGACGAGGCCGTACGCGTGGCTCAGCAGGAGACGCACGCGATACTGCAGGAGTGCAACGACCCGTTGCGACGCGTTCCTGATGTGACCTTCAAGGACTTCTACCGGATGGAGGTGGGCGGCCAGGTACTCGAATTGCATTACAGGGGCAGCAATCACGCGCCCGGCAACAGCTTCGTCCACCTGCCACGGCAGAAGATCCTCATGCTGGTCGACGTGATCTATCCGGGGTGGGTGCCGTTCACCAATATCGCCCAGTCCAAGAGTATTCCCGGCTTCATGGCGCATCACGATCATGCGCTGTCCTTCGACTTCGACACCATGATCACCGGACATCTCACCCGCCTCGGCACCCGCCAGGACGTCGAGGTTCAGCGCGAATACATGCACGACATCCGCAGCGCGGCCCAGCACGCATTGGAAATCACCCCGCAGAAACGTGAATTGGCCCGTTCCGCGGTCGGAACGGACCATGTCTACGTCTACTTCAAGACCATGTACGAGGCGGCGGCGGCCGAGGCCGCCCAGCCGGTCATCGAGAAGTGGTCCGGGCGGCTGGGCGGAGTCGAGACGCTCGGCGTCAACCACACGCTCACGATGTACCACAGTCTTCGCCTGGACGAGAACGCCCAGCCACAAGTGGTGTTCTTCCCGCCCGCCGACGGCATGACTGTGCGGTGACTGCGCCAACCGTTCAGGCCGAGGCCTGCGCCGCCTCGTGGATCAGCCGTGCGACATCACCGGGACGCGAGACGCTCACGGCATGGGAGGCGGAGACGCTGACGACCGTGGCACTTCCACGCGGCGGCAAAGGCGCCCTCGGCCGGAACGTCGGCGGCGAACTGCCGGTGGAACTTGTCCTGTTCGATGCAGAGGTGGCAACCCGCTGCGCGGACTGGCCGACGACGGCAGCTTTCGTTTCGGCAGATGTCAGTCGGTTCCAAGGGCCTTGCGCAGAACGTGGACGGCCTGGTCGATGGCCTCGCTCGACGCCTGCGTTCCGCGGACCGGGTTCAGCATCATGAAGTCGTGCAGGGTGGCGTTGTAGCGGATGCTCGTGGTCGGCACACCGGCCTGGACGAGCTTGCGGGCGTACGCCTCACCTTCGTCGCGCAGTACGTCGTTCTCGTCGACGATGACGAGCGCCGGCGGCAGGCCCCGGAGGTCCTCCAGAGAGGCGCGCAGAGGGGATGCGGTGATCTCGGCGCGCTCGGCCGGGTCGGTGGTGTAGGCGTCCCAGAACCACTCCATGGCCTTCGCCGTCAGATGCGGGCCGTGAGCGAAGGTCTTGTAGCTCTCGGTGTCCTGGGCCGCATCGGTGACGGGGTAGTACAACGACTGGTGCAGGAAGGTCACGTCTCCCCGTTGCTTGGCCATGTGGGCCAGGGCCGCGCTCATGTTGCCCCCGACCGAGTCACCGGCCACGACGAGGCGAGACCCGTCAAGACCTTCCTCGCCCCCCTTGCCGGTGATCCACTGGGCGGTGGCGTAGGCCTGCTCGATGGCGACAGGGTATTTGGCCTCCGGGGAACGGTCGTACTCGACGAAGGCCAGTGCCGACTTCGCTCCCACGGCCAACTCGCGCACCAGACGGTCGTGCGTGCCGCTGTTGCCCAGGATCCAGCCACCACCGTGCACATAAAGGATCACGGGCAGGGCGCCGCTGGTGCCGACCGGCCTGATGATGCGCACCCTCACATCACCGACCCGGGCGGGGACGGTGATCCACTTCTCGTCCACTTCGAGCTTTTCGACGGGCTGTGCCTGCACGTCGTCGAGCAGCTTGCGCGCGCCCTCGACACCGAGTTCGTGGAGCAGCGGCGGTTTGGCGGTCGCGTCGGCGAACGCCTGCGCGGCGGGTTCGAGAACGATGTCACTCATGGTGGCTCCTTCGAAGAAACGGAGTTTCACGGAACTTCCACACCATGAGACCGGGCCAAGGAACGATGTGTGACACTCCGCCGGAAAAAACGACACGGTGTGGGTCGACACCCGCAAGGGTGACTTCCTGCATGTGCCCCAGGGCGGTCTGCACGCCTTCCGCAACGACTCCGATGCCCCTGCCGACATGCTGCTGCTGCTCACCCCGGGCGCGCCGCGTGAGGAGTACTTCGAGCAGGTGTCGCAGCTGGCGCACGCCTCGGAGGAGGAGCGTGCCGCGTTCTTCGACAAGCACGACTCGTATTTCGTGGAGTAGCACGGCGCCCACGCCCGCGGGCGGTCACGGTGAGCAAGACGCCCGTTGGCGGGGCACTGACCGGCCCGCCGACCCGTCCGCCGCCACGGCGTTGCTGGCGGCCGATACCGCCCTGCTCGACGGGCGGCTGCACATACTCCGTGAGGCCATCGATGCGGTGGACCCACGCATCGAGTCGGTGTCGGAGACCCTTCGCCGGCTACGCCACTCGGTGCCCGGGGCGGGTGGTGTCGAGCCACGGTGACGTGTCGGGCTCCGATACCCGAGTGCAGCCCCATCGCCATGCGTCTCACCTCTTGGAGAAGGCCGCCCAATGCGCCTGGCCGGCCTGACGGCGGCTCTGGGCCGCGACGCGGACAGCGCGAGCATCGACGCGGTCAGGAGCACCCTCGACCGACTGGTCGGCACTTCCCGCATTCGCCGGACGGGCCGGGGCCTGTACCGCGCGAGGCGTTCCTGAGCGACCACGCCCGACCGGCGAGGTGCGTTACTCGGGGACAGCGCCGCTGGAGAGATCGCCCGGCCTCGGCAACAGGACTCCGTCGATGGACAGATCGACGTGCTCGTTGTAGAACGCGACCAGACCTGCGATGCGATTGGCGTGGATGGTCGGGAAGTCGTAGGCCCAGGCAATGTCCTCGTGGGGGCCGGTCTCGCCGTCGAAGGACCAGTAGTCGCTCGTCGTCCCCTTGTACGGACAGTGCGTCACCGTGTCCGAGTGCCGCAGCCGGGTCCAGTCGACGTACATGCGCTCGATGTAGTAACGGGTCGGCAGGCCGGTCTCGAAGAGCTTCACGCAGTTGGGGGCGTCCGCCAGCAGGACGCCGTCCACCTCCACGCGCACAGTGCTCGACGAACGCAGCGTGTCCACCCGGGAGTAGGGACTTCTGGGGTGCACGAAGACCGGTTCGTCCTCCTCGAACCACGAGTCCAGCGCGTCCCACTCGAACCGCACGGTGTCCTGAAGGGACTTGGGAGCGTCCTCGTCCCACACCCATGCCGCGCCGACACGGACTTCGGAGCCGACCTGCAGGGTGTGACGGCGCGCGGGACCGGCGCCGTGATGCTCGATGTGATCGTCGTCGATGAGCGTGCCATCGATCAAGTCCGCCAGCGGGATGCTGAATTGCGGGTAGGCGCGCCATTCCCACACGTACAACGCGCGCCGGCTGTCGAAGACGACCTGTCCTCCGACGAGGCCGCGGATGCGGCGCGGTACGGGCTCGACGTGCCCGACCGGGACGATCAGGCTCGGATGCAGGACGCTTTCACTTGTCATGGTGGTTGCCTGTCGGGTTGTGGTCGGTCAGTGGGGCATGAGCAGCATGAGGGTTGTGCCGAGTGCCACTGATCCGTCCCAGAAACGTGTGTATGGGTCGTGCCGATCGGTGGGGTCGGGCGGGGGGTCGGTAAGGGCGTGCAGGGGAGGCATGATGCGGAGCAGCGACCACAGGGCGTATGCCGCGAGGCAGAGCGCCAATGCGGCGGTCGTCGCCTGGGCGACGGTCGACGGGTGAGCGCTGTGGCCGGGCATGTCGATGTGGTGTGCGGCGTTCAGTGGACGTGCGAGGTACTCGTACTGAGGACCTGCCACGGGGTGCGCCGCCCACGCCATCCATGCCATCGCGGCCATGCCGACCGTTGAGGGCAGTCTCCTGGCCACGGCGGTGACTCGGCGCTCGTCCGGCCGGGGGACGGCAGTGAGTGGGAACCACACTGCCGCGGCGGCGAAGAATGTCGCCTGAGCGGGTTGGTGGACCAGCGAGACTGGGCTCCACGGCATCACCGCCATGGTCAACGCCATGGCGGTGTGCAGCAGTTGGTCCCCACATGCGCGCCACCCCGCCCCGCGGGACGTCACGCTCCGGTACAGCCCGTACGCGGCCGCGACCGCGAACAGCACGGTCAGCATCGAGTCCACGAGGTCGGAGGGGCTCATGTGGCCGACCGACAAGGATCAGGCGGCAGGCCGCGGCGCCCGCAGGTGCGCGCGTTGCTTGAGCTCCTCGTCGTCGACGAGCTCGAGCATGGGCTTGCCCGGCGCGCACATCATGGTGACCACGAACTCGGTCCTGGCATCGTCCAGGGCGTTGCCGTCCTGGTAGTGGATCGCGTCCCCACCCGGCTCCCAGAACGTGCCGCCGGCCTCGATCACGCGCTCGGGTTCACCTTCGAGTTCGAAACGGACCGCACCCTTGATCACGTAGCCGAACGCCGGTCCGGAGTGACGATGCGGCGGAGTCCCGGGGTCGCCGGGCTCCCACTCCACGTGAATGGTCATCGCCGAGGCACCTTCGGGGATCGTGATCGGCGCCGCGTCCTGGAGCAGCTTCGCCGCCCTGGTCCAGCCCGGACCGTCCTCGTCGCCACCCCCGTGACCATGGCCTCCGTGGTCGTGACCATGACCGTGCTGTGCAGTCTCCGACACCATGACGCACCTTCCGTAGATCGACCGTGTCGAGGCGGCACACCGTCCACCGGTCACCTGGATGTGGCCGGTCTCGTGGACCACCTGCACACCATTGACCGAGCACGCGACGGATCTGTGACAGCGGGACGGATCTTTGACAGTCGGACAGATCCGCGACGGCCGGATGATCACCGCGGCCTGTGGGCTACGTCGACGTGGCCGTGGACGTGCCTCCAGCGAGGCTGGTACTCAACTGCCTGCGGGAAGTGACGCCGAGCTTCGCGAACACCTTGCGCAGGTGCCATTCGACGGTGTGCGGACTGAGGAAGAGCTGCGCGCCGATCTCCGGATTCGTCAGCCCCTCGGCGGCAAGGCCTGCGATCTGCCCCTCCTGAGGAGTCAGCGTCTCGCGGGTGCCGGTCGTACGTCTGCGCACGGTTTCCCCAGTGGCCTCGAGTTCGCGGCGGGCGCGTTCCGCAAACGCCTCGGCTCCCATCCGGCTGAGCATCTCGTGGGCAACGGCCAACTGACCGCGTGCGTCGACGCGCCGGTTCTCGCGGCGCAGCCACTCCCCGTACAGGAGCCGGGCGCGTGCGAGCATCATCTGCACCTGGGTGCCCTTCAGTCGCTCGATCGCCGCCCGGTACTGCTCCTCGGCGGCCTCCCCCTCACTCACCAGGGCGCGCGCGCCCGCCGCGGTTCCCAGCGCCCATTGCGTGCCACTGGCCTCGGCCATCTCCACGAGTCGGTCGGCGGCCTCGGCCGCCGCCTGCCGCTTTCCGCCACGCGCCGCGGCCTCCACCAGCTCGACCAGGGACGAGATGGCCAGTCCCAGCTCCTGCGGGTGCTCGCAGCCCTGCTCGGCAGCCACATAAGCGTCCTCAAAGCGGCCGAGGCCGTTGTAGAGGACCGCCAGCGCCCACTGAGTGGACGTCAGTACCTTGCCCTCGCCGCGCAGCGCCCTGTCAGAGGTGATGCTCTCGATCGCCTGCCGGGTCACGGCTTCGTGGCCCTTCCACGGCTCGATCACCAGGGCTCCATAGTGCGCCAGGAAACGGCTGCCGGTCGCTTCGCCGATCGTCGTCGCTTCCACGGCCAGCGAGTCCGCGCCGGACAGGTCACCGGCGAAGACCCGGTTCGACAAGCGCAGCAGCAGTGCCGAGGGCAGCACCGACAGCGTGCCGGACGTACGCGCCAGATCGACCAGGTTCGCGGACAGCTCGCTCCAGCTGTCGAAATCCCATACGTCGTGTGCCATACGGCAAGCGAGGGGAAGCCAGTCGAGTCCCTCGTCGCGGCCGATTCCCTCGCCTCGCATGGCGGTCAGCGCCTGCCGAAGCATCGGCGCACCCATGACGTAACCGTCCGCAGTTGCCAGGGCCAGACCATCCAGCAGCAGATCGGTGGGTCCACCCCGCGGCGGTCGCGGTGCAGAACGCACTGCCCGGGCAATGTCCTCGACGCCGGGCGCACCCGACAGCCTGCCGGCGGTCAGTGCCGCGTAGAACGCGTCGCGATACACCTCACGGGCGGCTCCCGCATCGAGCGGCCCGAGTTGCCCGGCCGCCTTGAGCAGCAGCGGAACAGTGGCGCCCGCGCTCCTCGATGCGAAGGTGATCTGCCCACGCAGCAGACTTGCTTGAGCACGCTGCAGGTCGTCGAGGTCGCTGAGCTCAGCCACATGCAGCAATGCGAGCGCAGAGTCGAACGCGCCCACCAGGTACTTGGCACGCGCCGCCGCCAGGGCCCTGACACTACGGCGTGGCAGGTCAGGGGTCAGCTCGGCCGCTCGCTCCAGGAAAGCCGCCGCTGCGGCGATGCCGCCCCGCCCCTGTGCCCGGCCGGCGCAGCGCACCAGTTCGGCGGCCACGGTTTCGTCAGGCCCTGCCACGGCACGCGCGAGGTGCCACGCTCGCCGATCGGGATCGACGTGTATGTCCGTCGCCTCGGCCAGGGCCTGATGCACTTGGCGGCGTTCAGGCAGGTCTGCGGCATGGTAGACGGCCGAGCGGACCAGGGGATGCCGAAACCGCGCCCTGGTGCCCAGTTCGAGCAGACCTGCTGCCAGGGCCGGGGCTGCCGCGTTCGTCGAGATACCGAGTGCCTCGGCCGCGCGTCGTAGCAGAGAGACATCACCAACAGGTTCGGCTGCCGCCAGCAGCAGGAAACGCCTTGTCTTTGCCGGTAGCTCCTCGACGCGCCTGACGAAGCTCTGCTGGAGCCGACGGGTCACCGGTCTCGGCCCGGGTGAGGCGAACCCACCCGCGAGCTCCGCGGCCGACGTCGCGCGGGGCAGCTCCAGCAACGCGAGCGGGTTGCCGCGGGCCTCGGTGAGAATACGGCTGCGGATGGGCTCGTCGAACTTGCCAGGAATGACCGAATCCAGGAGTGCGCGTGCGTCGGATTCGTTCAGACCTCTGAGCGCAAGCTCGGGCAACCCTTCAAGAGCACGCTCCCCCTCCGGCTCGCGCACGGCGAAAACGAGCCCGACCTGTTCGGCCATGAGCCGTCGCGCGACGAAACCGAGGATCTGGGCCGAGACGAGGTCGAGCCACTGTGCGTCGTCGACCAGACAGATCAGCGGCTCGGTCTGAGCCACATCGGACAGCAGACTGAGCACCGCGAGCCCGACGAGAAAGCGGTCCGGCGGCGTTCCGGCGCTCATTCCGAACGCCGTCTCGATCGCGGCTCGTTGCGGCTCCGGCAGCCTGTCGAGCTGGTTGATGAACGGGGCACACAGCTGGTGGAGGCCGCCGAAGGCCAGCTCCATCTCGGATTCGACACCCACGACCCGGACGATCCGGCAGTCCTTCGCACAGCCCGTCACGTACTCCAGCAAGGCGGTCTTGCCGATGCCTGCCTCGCCGCGCAGCACCAGGACCGCGCTGTATCCCGCCCGCACCGACGCTACGTGCCGGTCCAGCGCCTCACATTCGGCCTGCCGCCCTCGCAGGTACGATCCCGGCTCCTTGGCTGTCATAGACACCCCCGGCGGCGAGCGTATGACAGCGCTCTCAGATCGCACAACGCGACTACGTGCCTGGTCACAGAGGTCATCGAGTTTCTGGCGCGGTCCCGGCCGGCGCTCCCGCGGGCCGACGAGGCGAGGGCGGTCTCGGATGTTCTGCCTGGCTAGGCTGTGTGCGCAGGCCGGAGGAGGTTGCGATCGGTATGAGTGGTGGGAACGGGCCCGGGCGCTCCGAGGAGGATTCGCTCCTCGCCGGATGGCAGGAGCACCGGCCTGCGGTTTTTGGTGTGGCCTACCGGCTGCTGGGGAGTGTGGCCGATGCCGAGGACGTGACCCAGGATGTGTGGCTGCGGGCGGCCAAGGCGGACCTGCGGGACGTCGACGATCTGCGGGCCTGGCTGGTCACGGTGGCCGCTCGGCGGGCTTACGACATTCTCAAGAGTGCCCGCGTCCGCCGGGAGACCTATGTCGGGCCGTGGCTGCCGGAGCCGCTGCTGACGGGGCCGGACGCGTCGCAGCCGGTGCTCGTCGACGAGTCCGTCGGTTCGGCCATGCTGCTGATCATGGAGGAGCTGTCCCCGCCGGAACGGGTGTCGTTCGTCCTGCACGATGTCTTCGGTCTTGGGTTCGGCGACATCGCCGAACTGCTGGACGTCTCCGCACCGGCCGCCCGGCAGCTCGCCTCGCGAGCGCGGCGACGGGTGGCCAAGGCGAAGGAGTCCATGCCGCAGGCGTCGAAGGCGGAGCGCGAGCGCGTCCTGACGGTGTTCCGTGCCGCGTACGAGGCCGGGGATCTGGCCGGCCTGGTCAGGCTCCTGCACCCGGACGCCGTCTACGTCACCGACGGCGGCGGCAAGGCCTTCGCGGCACGCAGGCCCGTGTGCGGCGGCGAGCGTGTCGCCGAGGTCATGGTGCGTGTGGGGCGTCAGTGGCGTCCGGACCGCATCGACCTCGCCGAGGTCGGCGGCGAGTTGGCCCTGGTCTTCCACCGCGAGGGCCGGGTGTACTCCGTGGACACGGTCCAGATCACCGGAGGTCTGATCTCCGCGTACCGCAGGGTCATCAATCCCGACAAGCTCGCGCGCGTCTGAGCCGCCCAAGCCGGCACGGCCCGGCTCAGCCCGACCCGCCGAGGCTGCCTCGTCCCTGGGGCCTCGGCCGTCGCGCGTCGGCCGAGGCCCCAGGGGCCGGAGAGGGATCAGCAGCGCTTGGCCGTGGTGGCCTGGCCGGGTACGGGGTCGCCGGGAGCGCGGAGCGTGCCGATCGCCGCGGTGCACTCCTTCACCGTGTCGGCGGGCAGCGACCAGAATTCCTGGCTGTTGGTGGCGTTCCACCAGTCCTGGCCCACGACCTCGTCACGGGAGTAGCTGTAGACGCCGGTGCTGACGTCGTAGTCCTTGATCTTGTCGCGGAAGCTCTGCCACACCCAGACGTAGCCGTAGTTCGCCTTGCACTTGGGCGAGTAGAACTGCTTGACCGAGGCGGCGTGCACGCCACCTCGGTTGATGTAGGCGGTCGCTCCGATCTGGTAGGCGTCCGAACAGACGCCTGCCGCCTGCGCCTTGACGCTCATGGGGTTGCCGGACTCGGACGGGGCGGTCGAACGGGTGGTCAGACTGTGCTTGCCGGGCGCCGGAGCAGGACCTGTGCCGGCGAAGGCGGACGACGCCGGCAGCAGGACGCAGGCGGAAGCCGCCGCCACGACCAGGACGGATCGAGCACGCATGGAAGATCCCCCACTTCTTGGTGTGTGAACTCTCGGGTGGAGAAGCCGTACGCGGGCAGGGGTCATCTCAGGACGAAGTGCCTGAAGGGATGGAGAACGCTACGAAGAACACTGTCCGCGCGTTTCGGTCATCAAGTCTGACCACCGTGACCGCCGGATGGTTGTGGTGCAACACACAATTATTGAGGGGGAGTTCGCTGGACCGGTTCGACGTGCGCGTTTGGTCGGCCTGGACGCTGCCGCTCGGCCGTCACATGCAGGCCGCGCCTTCGACATCGTTGTCGAAGGCGCGGCCTGCATGGTCATGCCCTAGGGGGTGTAGACGGCGGCACTGCCGTACAACTCCTTGGTGAACGCGGAGACATCGGCGCTGCGGTCGGCGCCGTCGAGGTTGTAGGTGAGGTAGACGCCGTACCCTTCGCTGACCGTGCGGCGGGCGAGGTCGGCGACCGTGCTCTGCGAGGTTCCGCCGATCTCGACGGCGGCCGGCGACAGCTTCGACTTGGGCAGGGCGATGCCGGGGACCTGCCAGGTGCCGTAGTACGGGTTCCAGGCGTAGTCGAACTTGGACGAGATGTCGACGCCGCCGTAGGAGAGGCGTGAGGCGGACGGGCCGATGTTGTAGAGGCTGATGATCTTGTCGGGCATGTTCGCGCGCAGCGCCGTCACGAGCTGCACGAACGAACTGTCGTTGGGCTGGCCGGTGCCGTTGTTGCCGTACTCGGCGTACTCGTCGTCGAAGTCGATGCCGTCGAGTCCGTACTTGGCCACGGCGTCCGACAGTTGCCCGGCGAACGCCGAAGCCGCCTGCTGGGACGGGAAGTTGGCGAAGCCCGCGCCCTGGTGGTTGCCGAGCACGGACAGGACGACCTTGATGCCCTTCTGCTGCAGCGGCCGTATCTGTGTGGCGGCGTTGTCGAGAACACGCTGCACGTTGTCGTTGAAGTAGAGATACGCCGACTTCGTCGCCGTGTCGTAGTTGATGTTCGCCGCGAAGATCACCGCGACGTCGAAGACGTTGTCGCCGTCACTGGCGAGGGTGTACTTCCCGACGTTCAGCATGCTGTTGTTGTTCACCTCGACGTACGCCACCGAGGTCGGCCCCTGTTTTGCGGGGGCGGTGGCCGCTGCGGCGCCGGTCGTCGCGGTGGCGCCCGTGATGAGCGCCGCGACGGCCGAGAGCGCCAGCGCGGCCGTCCGCGCTCTGCTCCGTACCAGACTGAACATGGTTGATCGGTCTCCCATCGCAGGGGTCGGCGCCCGGCCTGTTCGAGGGCGCCGAGCAGGTCCTCCGAGTTTTCCCCGACGGTGACCGAATCTCTTGATGCGTGCGCGAACTCTTCACAACTCCCGCTCGCGGCGCGTCGTGAACCGCTCAACTTGCGTGAGCTGTACAGGAGTTAGCCGGTTTCGCCGGAGTCGTTCGGGAAGTGGCGTGCGATGGTCGGGCAGCAGCCGCTGGGCGCGGAAGGCCGACTTCAGGAAGATCCGGACGACACGCTCGCGGCGCGGGCTCATCCAGCCGATCCGGTGGAGCCGGCAGACGGGCTCGCCCGCGAGGTAGCGGGTGATGTCCCGGCCGAACGCCCGTAAGGGCGCGGGAAACCAGCGCTCCGCGAAGAAGTCCATCATCGCGGTGGCTACGCGGTGACCGGCCTGTGTCGGCTCGTACGGCCGGGCGTCGAACTTCGCGGCGAACTCGGTCATGGCGTTCCAGTCCTCGGGGAACGCCTCGTCGGACAGTGAGCCGGACCCGCGGTCCAGGAGACGGAAGAGTGTCTGCGCCCAGCGATGCCAAGCGATCTTCATGGCCTCGCTCGTGCCGGGCAGGCCGAGGGAGGTCTGCAGGCGGTCGCCGGACGTGGCCAGCAGCACGAGGGGGTAGACGAACTCGTCGACGTCGTCGAGGTTGCCGGGCAGGTGCGGGGTCCTGTGGTCGACGGCGCGGTGGATCCGGTTGAGCCGGGCGGCGGCCTTGCGGCCCGCCTCGCTGGACAGGCCGTCCACCATCCAGGCCGTCAGGAAGTCGTTGCCGTCCTGGAAGCGCCGGTGCGGCTTGGTCTCCAGTTTCGAGGTGTGGGCCAGGGTGGCGGCCGTCATGCTCGACTGCATCATGCGCATGGTGCCGGGATAGATCATCATCGCGAGGCCGAACTCCGGTATCCGGTGGCCGGCATAGAGCGAGATCATTCGCTCCCAGTCCGACTCCGGGTCCATGGCGGCCAGTTCGCGGTCCACCCACTTGTATCCACGGCGCACGATCGGTTCCCTCTGCCACGGTGCCTGTTCCCCGTGAGGAGAGGACGCGCGTTCATCGCACTGCGATGCGACCGCCCGTGTGACCTGCCGCACAGCTGAGCCAACGGCGGCCCGGGGCCGCGCAGTTGGCGCGCCGCCCCGGGATGCAGGGTTCGATGCTGGGGACTGGCTCCCGGATCAGATCGTCGAGCGGGCACCGGGCAGTGCCGCGCCGAAGTCGATCTCGGTGTACTTGCGGGTGAGACCGGCAGCGGTGCCGCTGATCGACGTGGATCCGCTCGGCACCGGACCGGAGGCCGAGCCGCGGGCGGTCCACAGCAGGCCGTCGGAGTTCTCGCCGGGGGCGCCGACCACCGTCTCGGCCTTGCCGTCCTTCGTGAGATCGACGAGGTACGTGGACGCGGAGAACGAGTCCCCGCTCTCGGCGGTTCCGGGAATCCCGCTGGTGTTCTGCGTATAGCCGACGGCTCCGGTGGTGCTGAGACCGGCGGCGGAGCCGCGCAGCAACGTCGCCCCGCCCGCGTACTTGGTGGAGCCCACGGACTCCCCCGGCGCGCCGACCAGGACATCGGCGTACTTGTCGCCGTTGGTGTCACCGACGCCGAGCGACATGCCGAACTCGTCGCCGTCCTCGCCGGTTCCGGGCACACCCGCGGTGTCCTGGTGGATGATCTGCGGCTTCTGCTGGGGGCTGATGCCCTCGGCGCTTCCGTAGAGCACCTGGATCTCGCCGCCGCGGTGGGCGGGCGTGTCACCGGATGTCAGGGAGGCGTCGTAGGGCACCCCGGTGACCAGGTCGCCGTACCCGTCGCCGTTGATGTCGCCGATCTGGCCCGACAGGCCGTCGGCGAGCGGGAGTTCGGTGAAGCGGCCGTCGTGCCCTTCGGCGAAGACGGGTCCGCTGATGTCTCCGTCGGTGGGGCCGGGCAGCCAGAAGCGCTCGGCCCGGCCGTCGCCGTCGACGTCGCCCATGACGACACCGCGGTTGGTGCCCAGGTCGTTCACGAAGTGTCTTTCCGCTGCGGCGCCGGTGCGGGTGAACGGCCCGGTGTAGGTGGTGGCGCCGCAGTACCCGGTGACTCCGATGTCGGCAGCCCCGTCCCCGGTGACGTCGCCCACGGCCAGGCCGGCCGCGAAGCCGCAGCCCTCGTCCAGTCCGGTCGGCGGGGAGATGGAGGCGCCGCCCTTGAGCCCGGACGAGCCACCCCACACCACGGTAAGCGAGCCGACACCCCACATGGTGCCCGCGGACTCGGACGGTGTGCCGATCAGCAGGTCGGCGTAGCCGTCGCGGTCGAGGTCCGCGGAGGTGACAGCCGTGCCGAACGCGTCGAACTCCTCCGGCGTACCGGGAATGCCGGAGGTGGCCTGCGTGATGACCGTGCGGTGGGAGGCCGACACTCCGCTCGCGGAGCCGTACAGCACGACGACCGCGCCCGCGCCGTCCACCGAGCCGTTGGCGGCTCCCGGCGCGCCGACGGCCACGTCACGGTAGCCGTCGCCGTTGAAGTCGTCCTGTACGGCTGCGGTGTTGGCGCCTCGATAGGGTGCGGCCGCCACCGCGGGGGACGCCGGAAGGGCGACCGCGGTCAGCGTGGCGGTCGCGCTGACGGCGATCGCGGCGGCCAGGAAACGCGAGGAGAACGTACGGGGAGTGCTCAGGTGCGGGTGGCTCGGCATGACGGCTCCGGAATCAGGGGTGGAGGGGGCGGGGCGGGTGTGCGTCACGGACCGGTCACCACGCTTGCGAGGTGGGCGGCGCCCGCCGAGCCGAGGCCCGCTCCGCCGGTGCTGACGCTGACCGAGCCGGTCGCGGTGACGGACGTGGCGGAGCCGCGCAGGGACCACAGGGCTCCCGCGCCGCCGTTCTCCCGAGGCGCCGACGACGAGGTCCGCGTAACCGTCCTTGTTGGTGTCGACGATCCGCACGGCCGACCCGAAGGTGTCGCCGGTCTCCGAACCGCCCGGCACACCGGCGGTGTTCTGCGTCCAGGTGCGGGCGTGGGCGACGTCCAGCTCTCCCGTGGTGCCGCGTACGACGGTGACTGCGCCGCTTGCGCCGTTCTCGCCCGGGGTGCCGATCACGAGGTCGGCGCGGCCGTCCTTGTCGGTGTCACCGATCGCGACCGAGGCACCGAAGCGGTCCTTCGCCTCGCCGGAACCGGGCACCCCGGGAGTGTCCTGCGTGATGGTCTGGATCCGGCTCGGGGTGCCCGAGTACCCGGCGTTGTAGTAGATGGTGACCTGGCCGCCCAGCGCGGTGTCCGAACTCTGCGAGGGGTCCTCGGGGTTGCCGATGACGAGGTCGGGGGAGCCGTTGCCGTCCAGGTCCCCCACCGCGGACGTGGTGCCCGCGGGAAGGTCGGTGCCTTCGAATCCGGCCGGGTCGGCGAGGTGGGCGTGCGGGTCGTCGCCGGTGCCGTCGTAGCCCCAGCCGCCGTCCGAGACCCCCCGGCCGTGCGCGATCAGCCGGTCGTCGTCGGAGTTGGGCAGGTCGATCGCGGTCAGCGCGACGATGCCGTACGCGGGGTTGAAGTCGAACCCATTTCCCGAAGTGCCCGTCTGCCGGGACAAGTCGGCCGGAACGAACGTGACTTCGGCGTCGTTGGCGCCGACGGCGATGGAGAGCTTGCCGTCGTTGACGGGGTTCAGGCCGTTGTACGTGCCCACGGCCAGCGTCCGTCCGTAGGCGTCGTGGGACGACGGCCACGGGTCCTCGACCGACTTCGCCTTGGTCAGGCCGGAAGAGGTGCCGTAGACGACGGTGACCGAGCCGCCGCCGTCGTCCCCGGCGACGTCCTCACCGGGTGAGCCCACCACGAGGTCGCTGTAGCCGTCCCGGTTGAGGTCGGACATGACGACGGCCGCGCCGAAGCGGTCCCCGGCCTCGGCCGTTCCCGGTACTCCGGCGGAGTTCTGGGTCAGGACGGTGCGTCTGGAGGGATCGACACCGTGCGCCGTGCCGTAGAACACGACGACGGCGCCGGCCTTCGCGTGACCCGCCACCGCGGCGTCCGGCGCGGAGACGACGACGTCGCGGTAACCGTCCTTGTTGATGTCACCCGAAGTGCCGGCGGCGGCCTCGGCACTCGCCAGGGCCAGGGGCGTGAGGCCGGAGGCGAGCAGGGTTGCGGACATCAGCAGAGTGCGTTTGCGCACGAGCTACTCCAGAGAGGCGTGAAACAGGACCTGGCATGGCGCTGTCATGAACAGCGCCCGCAAGACTCACGGAGGGCGCAAAGGGTTGTGCAGGTCGGCGAGGTTTTTTCGGCGGACGAGAAGGACGCACCCGGCGACCGCTACAACCAAGCACACCCCCGGTAGGTCTTGTCTGTTGCCATGCGCAGACACCTGCCGTTCACCCGCCGACCGTGAGGGGTTCGCCTTGCACCTTCGAAGATGCCCGCTGCCCGTGATCGCAGCGATGGCCCTCGCCGCCATCACGGGACCGGCGTTGGCCGCGCCCCGGACCGACGGCAGCGCGCCGGACGCCCACGTGTCCGGCAACACCGCATCCGTTCGTGCCGACTTCGACGGCGACGGATACGCCGACGTCGCCATCGGTGCCCCCGGAGGCACCGTCAACGGCGAGGCCGGCGCCGGGTACATCGCCGTCGACTACGGAATGGCCGAAGGCCCCAACGGCGTCAAGCGCCAACTGGTCAGCCAGAACCGCTACGGAGTACCGGGCACCGCGGAGCCGGACGACCGCTTCGGCAGCAGCCTCACGGCGGCCGACCTCGACTCGGACGGCTACACCGACCTCGTCGTCTCCTCCCCCGGCGAGGACATCGGCGACGCGCAGAACGTCGGCCGCTACACCATCCTGTGGGGAAGCGCCGGCGGACTCGCCACGGCCACCACCACCGTCCAGGGCACGTCACCCACCCGCGCCGGGGACTTCGACGGCGACGGACACATGGACCTGGTCACCGACGACCGCGTGCTTTACGGCCCCTTCGACCGCGCCGCCGGGCCCGCCCGCGGCAGCGCTGTCGCCGGCGCGGACGCCCGCCTGTACGCGATGACGGCAGGCGACCTGGACGGCGACGGCATCACCGATCTGGTCGTCAGCAGCGGCGTGTCGGCTTCGTCAGCGCCCCGCCTGCGACTGTTCAGGGGCACGGCATCCGGTCTCGTGGCCGGACCGGGCATCGCCTCCCCCGACACCGGATCGGTGGACAGCCTCGGTCTCGGCGACATCGACGGCGACGGACGCCAGGACGTCGTCTTCGGGCGCAGCACGTCGGGCGCCGGCGGCCTGGTGGGAGTGGTGCGGGGCACCCCGGACGGACTGGCGCCCAGAGCCACCCTGCTCGGCCAGGACTCCCCCGACGTCCCGGGCACCGACGAGAGCGGCGACCGCTTCGGCAGTGACGTCTCGGTCGCCGACGTCGACCAGGACGGCTACGCCGACATCGTCACCGGCGTACCCGGGGAGGACGTCGGCACCACGAAGGACGCCGGCATGTTCGTCGTCCTGAAGGGCAGCGAGGCCGGCCTTACCGGCACGGGGGCGCAGGCGTTCACACAGAACACGGCCGGGTTGCCGGGATCGGCCGAGGAGAACGACCGCTTCGGCGGGGCCACGGCCGTCGTCCCCGGGTACGTCGTCGTCTCCGCACCGGGTGAGAACACCGGCTCCGGCTCGGTGTGGGTCCTTCCCGCCGGCACCTCCGGAGTCACCGCCGACGGATCGGTGAGCTTCGGACCGGGCACGCTGGCCGCTCCCACGAACGGCGCGCAACTGGGCTCCGCCTTCCACCGCTGACCGTACGACGCGCGTACGCCCGCTGCCTGCGGCGGTCCCGGACGGGCGCAGGCAGCGGATGGGCACGGGGCATGTCTACGCTGACGGCATGGCGTTGGTGTGGGTGACGGGCAATTCAGGAACCGGCAAGTCCACGGTCTGCGAACTGCTGCGTACGCGTGGGTACTTCGCGCTCGACACCGACGAGGACGGCTTCAACCGCTGGGCCGACCGGGTCAGCGGTGAGGTCGTCGCGAATCCGCCGGACCCAGTCCCCGGGGGCTGGCTGGACCGTTACGGATGGGTGATCGTCCGTGAGCGCGTGGAGGCCCTCGCCGGACAGTCCCGTACCCGCACCGCGTTCCTGTGCGGGTCGGCGGAGAACGAGGCTGATGTCCGCGATCTCTTCGACCTCACCGTGTGCCTGGTGATCGACGAGGACACCCTCCGCCACCGGCTCGCGACGCGCACCAACAACGCGTTCGGCCGGCATCCCGAAGAACTCGCAGCCGCGTTGAAATGGAACCCCCGGATGCGAGCGATTCACGAAAGCCGGGGAGCGGCCGTCATCGACGCATCCAGGCCGCTGACCGAAGTGGTGGAGGCCCTGTTCGACACGGTACGGGAACGGACGGGGTCCTGTTGACGTGCCTAGAAAACGCCCTGCGCCGGTTCCCAGACCGAGCAGTCGTGGGCGAAGAGGACGCGGCGCGGGTCGAATTCGGCGAGTCGCTCCAGCCAGTGCGGGTAAGGGGGCAGCGGATGCTCCACGCCGTGCAGTGCCGCCTGGCGGGCCAGTTGGTCGGAGGCGAAGTGGGAGGCGAAGTCGTGTGCCTGGCCGGCGAGGACGACGGTGCCGTCGGTCCGGCGTAGGACGAGCGACTGATGCCCCTGGGTGTGTCCGGGTGTCGGAATGATCCAGACGCCCGGCCAGACCTCCGTCTCGCCGGTGAGTTCCTCGTAGGTGGCGGTGGGGAAATCAATCAGCTCATCGAAGGTGTAGTCGCCGTTGCGTGCGGTGGTCAGTTCGGCGTTCTGGACCAGGATGGGTTTGCCACCCAGGAGCGGATTGCCGCCGCAATGGTCGAAGTGAAGGTGGCAGTTGGCGACGAGGGCGATGTCCTCGAGGCCAACTCCCGCCGCCGACAAGGCATCCCGGAGGTCTCGGCGCCGGGGGCGGTAGTGGGCTTCGGTCTCCGGGTCCGCGTTGCCGATGCCGGTGTCGAAGAGGATCAGGCCCTGCTCGTGCTGCACCAGATAGGCAAGCACGGGTTCGACCCTTGGATGCGGGCCACCGGCCTCCGACGCGGGCCGGACGAAGTACCCCAGATCGAGCCGGCGCACCATCATGTCCGGGCCAGACGGAGGTCGATCCAGGGCACGGTGTCGCCCTCGCGCAGCAGATAGCGCTCGAGTTCGACGAAGCCGTGCCGCTCGGCGAAGCGCAGGCCGTCCGTGTTCGAGGCCAGTACCACGGTCTCGATCACCTCGGCGTCCAGCGCACGGGCCTGCCCCAGGGCGCGCTCGTAGAGTCGCGTGCCGAGGCCGCGGCGGCGGTGTTCGGGCAGGACCCGGGCGATGACGGTCGCGGTGGCGCCATTGTCCTCGGTCGGCGGGCGCACGGTGGTGCAGCCGATCAGGACGTCGCCGAGGTGGGCCACCTCCATACGATTGCGGCCGGTGCGGGCACGAACGTCGTCGAGTGACAGCACGTCGCCCGGGATGATCAGGTTGTGGACGTACTGCCAGTCGCGGATCGAGGCGTCATCGTCCACCGCTCGGACACGAAGGTCGTTCATCGTGCCAGCAAACCGAGGTCCGCCGTGGCACGTCAACCGGCAATGCCGTGCGCCGAGTTACCGGTCGGGGTCGCGGCGTACGCCTCGACGTGGGTGGCCTGTTCAGCCGTCGGCCGGAACCTCCCTGTTGGAGTAGTACGGCTTGACGAAGGGGAAGTTGGTGGCGATCCAATGGCGCAGTGCCCGGTAGAGCGTGACGTAGTGGCCGCGTTCGTAGGCCTCAGGGGTCACCCACCAACTCACGTCGACGTCGTACTCGAGCTTGTCCTCGGTGAGAGGGGTCCGCCGGCCCATCGGGTACAGGTAGCAGCAGCCGAGATAGTGGTCGCCGGAGTCGTACACGGCATAGGCGAACGACTCCCCCTCGCGGAATTCGCATTCGTGCCAGACGAGGTCGACGAAATTGAAGTCGGCGGTGACCGCTTCGACCGGCCAGGAGCCGCCACGCGTACGGCGGATGATGTCGAGGCTTGCGTTGATGCCACGGACGTCGTCGTCGAGGTGGTCACGGGTCAGCGCGTCGGCCCGGATGTCCTCGAAGGTCAGCTCCCGCGGGGCGTCCCAACCCTCGGGCACGCTCAGACGCTTGACGAGCCTGTCGGTGTCCACGGTCAAACTGCCCTTTCAGCAGGCCGAGTTCGGTAGGTGAGCAGGACGATCCCGCTGTCCACGCGGACCGTGTCGACCAGATCGAACGTGGCGGTGGCTCCGGACCGGAAAAGAAGATCGCTGGTGCCCGTGCCGGTGCCGAGAATGAACGGATGCACCCACAGGTGCAGTTCGTCCAGGAGCCCGTTCGCCATGAGTTCGTGCGCGAGCCGGCCGAAACCGTACTGCACGATGTGCGCACCGGGCTTCTGCTTCAGTTCGGCGATGGTGTCGATCGGGTCGCGGTCGATGACGGTGGTGTTGTTCCACGCCGGGTCGGTGAGGGTTGTCGACACGACGTACTTCGGCAGCGCGTTCATCCGGTCTCCGATGGGGATACCGGCCAGGACGGGCCACACGGCGGCGAAACTGTCGTATGTATGGCGTCCCATCAGCACCGCGTCGCTGTTCTCCAGCAGCTTCAGCTGGATGTCGTTCCCCTTCTCCCCGAAACCGCCCGTCGACGGCCAGTCCTGGGGGTTCTGGATCACGCCGTCCAGGGTGACGTAAGTGGAATTGATGATCTTACGCACGGTGACCTTCCTCTCCGGAAACGGCGGACAGTATCCCTCGACACTGGACGAATCCACCCCGTCCGAACAGTCGACGGCGTGGCTTGTTACGTCGGCTCCGAACACAGCACGTGACCGGGCCATGCCGCACCTTCTCGCCATCTTCCGCTCACCGAGAGGTCAGTTCCTGGCCATCGTCCGACATCGGCTCCCCTTTCCGGGAAACAGCTGATCTCCGTTTGTCATCTGTCGTCCGCCCGGTCGGGGCCGCCGCTGAGTAGCGTCGTCGCTGTTCGACGACCCACTCGGAAGAGGCCTTTATGTGTACTCATGGTGACGCCCCGTCAGAGGGTTCGGCCGGTCACAGCCGGCGAGGCTTTCTGCGCAACGCGGCACTGGCCGGGGCCGGAACGGCGGCCCTGGGCGCCGGTACGTCCGCGCTCGGCGCCGCACCCGCTTTCGCCGCGGACGCCGGCAGGGGCGGCAAGGTCGGCCCGTGGAGACCGGACCCGGACGCCCTCCAGTTCACGCTCGCGGTCATGCCGGACACCCAGTTCCTGTACTGGGGCAGCCAGGACAGCGTCAACCGCACGCCGCAGGAGGAGTCGTTCCGCTACATCATCGACAACAGCAAGGACTCCACCCACAACATCGTCTTCATGGCGCACCTCGGTGACCTGACCCAGGACGCCGACGCGTCGTCGTTCCAGCAGGTCGACAAGGCGTTCGCCCTGCTGGACTCGCATGGTGCCGCGTACAGCGTGGTGGCCGGCAACCACGACGTGTCCGGTGACGACAGCCGTGGTGACACCCCCTACCTGCAGACGCTGGGCCCTCAGCGGTTCAAGCGCGCGAAGACGTTCGCGGGGGCGGACGCGACCGGCTACAACACCGCCCACGTCTTCCAGGCGGCCGGGCGCTCGTGGCTGGTGCTGGCTCTGGACTGGCGCACGACCGACCAGGGCTTCGAGTGGGCCAACGACGTCATCAAGGCGCACCCCAGGATGCCCGTCATCCTCACGGCGCACGACATCGTCTACTCAGACTACGATGACAACGTTTTCCCGTACGAGTCAGGCGATCCGGAGAACAACGCCGCGCTCTCCGACTACGGCAAGACGATCTGGGACCGGCTCATCAACGAGAACGACCAGATCTTCCTCACCCTCAACGGCCACTACTGGCCCTCGGGCCGTACGAACAAGAAGAACGCCGCCGGCAACGACGTACACATGCACATCACCAACTACCAGAACCGCTACTTCGGCGGTGGCGGCATGATCCGGCTGTACCACTTCGACCTGGCCCGCGACACGATCGACGTCGAGACGATCAATCCCTGGATCCTGGCGCAGGATCCGGAGTCCCGCACCGAACTGGCGGCCGAACACGCCCGGATCACCGGCCCCGTTGACGACTTCTCCATCGCCATCGATTTCGAGAAGCGGTTCTCCGGATTCATTCCGGTTCCGGTGCGGCCCTCCAGGCCCGCCGCAAGGGAACTCGTCAAGGGCACGGTGGCGTACTGGCGTTTCGACGGACAGGGCAAGCCCGGCACGCCGCTCACCACGGGCGAGACGATCCGCGACCTGTCCGGCAGGGGCAACGACCTGACGGTGGCCACCGTGCCGGGCACGGCCGCCGACGCGCTGACCTGGTCCGCCGACCATCACCCCGACCAACCCGGCCACGCGAGCCTGAAGTTCGCCGGCGGCAGGAACCCGCTCCACGGCACCTACCTCACCACCGGAGCCCACGCTCCTCTCAACGAGGAGACGTTCAGGTCCGGGTACACCATCGAGACGTTCGTGATGATGCCGCTGGACTGGGACGCCGGAAAGAACGGCTGGGCGGCGATACTCAGCCGCCGGGGCTCGGCCGAGGCGGCCGGCAAACACGGCAGGAACACCGATCCGGGCGAACCCCTGGTCCAGCTCGCCATCTCGAACAACGGACGCGAGCCGCAGTTCAACCACTATCCGCTGAACAACACCTACCCGACGACCAACTGGGGCCACGGCCTCGTGGAACTCAAGTGGTGGCACCTCGCGGTGGTCAACGACAGCCACCGCACGCGGCTGTACGTCGAGAGCGCCCCCGTGGTCGACAACCCGAACCGGGAGTCGCACGGCCTCACGTCGCTCGGGCTGCCCTGGCTGGTGGGCGGCCATGAGTACGCGGGCCAGATCGACATCGTCTTCCACGGCAACGTCGGGGACATCCGCATCGTGAACCGTCCGCTGGCCACGAAGGAGTTTCTGACGGCCCGGTAGTGCGGCCCGGTAGTACGTCCCGGTAGTACGGCTCGGCAGTCGCGGCGTGCAGGGCCGCGAGCGCGAAAGCTGCGGCGTCGGGGCACCGGTCGGGTGGCCGGTGCCCCGGTCGGCCCGGCGCAGGCTCCGGGGGTCCGCCGCCTCGACCGCCCTACCCGTTGCCCGGACCGCCGCTGCCGAAGCCACCGCTCTTGCCGCGGGACCAACGCGGACGTCGTTGGTCCTGGCTTCGCCTGCTGCCGGAGGCGCCGAGGTCGTGCGGAGTGAGGCGCTCGCTGTCGTCGGCCGCCCGGGGCACCTCGTTCGGCTCCCGCACCTGCTGGGTCTCGTGAGCAGGTCCGCTCGACGGCAGCGTGGGGTGCTCACCATGCCGCGGAGGTCCCGGCTCGCGGCGCCGTGCCTTCACACCGAACCTGATGGCCCAGATGAGCAAGCCCACCAGGACGAGTCCGACGACGAGGATGGCGATCACACCGCCCGCGTTCGTCGCGGCCATTTCGTTCTGGAGCATGGTCATGTGCTCCGAGTACCCCGTCGGCGGTCGGATGCTCCTACGGCCGCACGGGTTCCGCGCGCGTGGCGCGTCCGTGCTCGTCACCGCGCGTCCGTGCGCGTCCGGCGGCGGACGCAGGGTGTGGCGTGACCGATTTCCACCCATATCCGCAGTACCGTCGCCGTGGCGCTCCGGAGGTCGCGACCGGTGGTTTCCGTCCCGGGGGCCGGGGCACTCGCGACACGCTTCCTGCGCTTCAGCACGGCGCTTCGCGTGCTGCCGACCGGAGGCGGGCCTGTGGAGGAGGACGATGACCGAACCGTCAGTACGCGTCGACGAGTATCAGCTCCGAACCACCCCGGCACCGTCGCTCGGGCGGACCCTGCTGCACTGGGCCACCACCACTGATCACAAGGTGATCGGCCGCCTGTACATGGTCACGGCCTTCTGCTTCTTCCTTTTCGCGGGCCTGCTGGCCATGGCGATGCGGGCGGAACTGGCCCGGCCGGGGCTGCAGTTCATGAACGAGCACATCTACAACCAGCTCTTCACGATCCACGGCACCATCATGATGCTGCTCTTCGCGACCCCGATGTTCGCGGGTTTCACGAACGCCTTGATGCCGCTGCAGATCGGTGCCCCGGACGTGGCGTTCCCCCGGCTCAACGCCCTGTCGTACTGGATGTATCTCTTCGGCGGCCTGATGGTCGTCTCGGGCTTTCTCGTGCCGGGCGGCGCCGCGGCGTTCGGCTGGTTCGCCTACGCGCCGCTGAACAGCGCCTATCACTCCCCGGGCGCGGGCGGCGATCTGTGGGTGATGGGCTTGGTGGTGACCGGTGTGTCGACGACGCTCGGCGCGGTCAACTTCATCACGACCATTCTGTGCCTGCGTGCCCCCGGGATGACCATGTTCCGGATGCCGATCTTCACGTGGAACGTGCTGTTCACTTCCATCCTGGTGCTGCCCGCTTTCCCGGTGCTCACGGCCGCGCTGCTCGCCCTGGAGACGGACCGCAAGTTCGGTGCGCACGTCTTCGACGCGGCGAACGGGGGCGCCATTCTGTGGCAGCACCTGTTCTGGTTCTTCGGCCATCCTGAGGTCTACATCGTCGCGCTGCCGTTCTTCGGGATCATCTCGGAGATCCTGCCCGTGTTCTCGCGCAAGCCGCTGTTCGGGTATCTGCCGTTGATCGGTGCGACCGTCGCGATCACCATGCTGTCCGCCGTGGTGTGGGCGCACCACATGTTCGCCACCGGCGCGGTGCTGCTGCCGTTCTTCTCGGTGATGTCGTTCCTGATCGCGGTGCCCACCGGCATCAAGTTCTTCGCCTGGATCGGCACCATGATCAAGGGGTCGCTGTCCTTCGAGACGCCGATGCTGTGGTCGCTCGGCTTCCTGATGTCCTTCCTGCTCGGAGGCCTCAGCGGGGTTCTGATCGCCTCCCCGCCGCTCGACTTCCACCTCACCGACTCGTACTTCATCGTGGCCCATCTGCACTACGTGCTGTTCGGCACGGTGGTCTTCGCCATGTTCGCCGGGTTCTACTTCTGGTGGCCCAAGTTCACCGGGAAGATGCTCGACGAGCGCCTCGGCAAGCTGCACTTCTGGCTGCTGTTCCCCTCCTTCCAGCTGACCTTCCTCGTGCAGCACTGGCTCGGCGAGGAGGGCATGCCCCGCCGCTACGCCGACTACCTGCCGTCCGACGGGTTCACGCTCCTCAACACCCTCTCCTCCACGGGCGCTTTCCTGCTGGGCCTGTCCACTCTGCCATTCCTGTACAACGTCTGGCGCACCGCCCGGTACGGGCGCCGGGTGACCGAGGACGATCCCTGGGGGTACGGGCGGGCCCTGGAGTGGGCGACGTCCTGTCCCCCGCCGCGCCACAACTTCGTGGCGCTGCCCCGCGTACGGTCCGAGTCGCCCGCGTTCGACCTCCACCATCCCGCGATCGTCCAGCAGGCCAGGGAGGAAGGACTGCGATGAAGGTCGAGGCGCTTCTCTTCGGCGGCGTGGCAGCGTTCTTCGCGTTCTCTGCCGCCCTGTACGGCTGGTGGTCCGGTGATCCCGCCGGGACGGCGGCCCTGATCGTCGCCTTCCTGATGGCGGCCGTGGTCTCCTTCTTCTGTGCCGTGCACTACCGGCGACACGGTCAACGTCCGCAGGACCGGCGCGATGCGGACGTCGCCGACGCGAGCGGGCCGGTGGAGTTCTTTCCCCCGAAGAGCCCCTGGCCGATCATCACGGCTCTCGGCTTCGCGATCACGGCGACGGGGGTGATCTACGGCCTGTGGCTCTTCCTCATCGGTTTCGGTGTGCTGGCGCGGGGGGTCGTGGGGATGGTGTTCCAGTACGCCCGCCGTCAGGACTGACGCTCTCGTCGTCGGGTTCGATCGGGGTCCGCGGCGCGCCGGGCCGGAAGGTGTCGACGGGACGGTGTCCGCTCTCGTAGCCGCCCTGGACGCTCTGCCGTACCTCGCCGGTCTCCTCTCCCTCGACCAGCTGTTTCTGCTCCGCCTCCAGCAGGGCGCGGCAGAGCTGGCGAGTGATCACGAAGGCGAGGACGGGGGCGACGACGAGGGAGATCCGCAGCACCCAGGTCAGCGCGTTGAGCGAGATGCGGAACGTCTGCGCCATCACGTCGTTGCCGCCGGCCAGCAGCAGCACCCCGAAGAAGGTGATTCCGGCGACGCCGAGACCGGTGCGCACGGGACGCTCCCGGGGCCGGTCGCACAGGTGCTGCTCCTGGCGCCCTTCGCCGGTCAACCGCTGCTCCACGAACGGGTACAGGTACAGGACCAGGAAGAGCAGCGCGGGCAGGACGACCGCCGGAAGCAGCACGTTCCACATGAGCGTGTGCCCGGCGAAGCTCGTCTCCCACGGCGGCACGAGCCGGAGGGCTCCCTCGAGGAAGCCCACGTACCAGTCGGGCTGGGATCCCGTCGACGCCTGGTCCGGGCGGTAGGGGCCGTACACCCACACCGGATTGATCTGGGCGATGCCGGACAGGAGCGCGAGCACGCCGAGGACCATGAAGAACAGGCCGCCGGAGGAGGCCGCGAACTGCGGGAACATCGGCTTGCCGACAGCTTTCCGGTTCGTCCTGCCCGGACCCCGCCAGTGGGTGTGCTTCAGGTAGAACACGAGAATCAGGTGCGCGGTGAGCAGGCCGATCAGCGCGCCGGGCAGCAGCAGGATGTGCATGCCGTACAGCCGGGGGACGATGTCGTGGCCGGGGAACTGCGACCCGAAGACGAACATGCTCACGTACGTGCCCACGACCGGGATCGACAGCATGATGCCCTGCGCGATGCGCAGCCCGGTACCGGACAGCAGGTCGTCGGGGAGCGAGTAGCCCGCGAAGCCCTCGGCCAGCGCGAGCACGAACAGCGTGAGGCCGATGACCCAGTTGACCTCACGGGGACGGCGGAAGGCGCCGGTGAAGAAGACTCGTAGCAGGTGCAGACCGATCGCGGCGATGAAGACGAGGGCCGCCCAGTGGTGCATCTGCCGGACGAGCAGGCCCCCGCGGATGTCGAAGCTGATGTGGAGCGTCGAGTCGAAGGCCTCCGACATACGCACGCCACGCAGGGGCACATAGCGTCCGTCGTAGACGACCTCTCGCATCTCGGGGTGGAAGAACAGGGTCAGCCACACCCCGGTCAGCACCAGAAGGACCAGGCTGTAGAGGGCCAACTCACCGAGCAGGAACGACCAGTGGTCGGGAAACGCCTTGCGCAGCAGCTGACCGCCCCCGTCGTGCACGGGCAGCCGCGCGTCCACCGCGTCCGCCAGCCGCTCACCCCTGCGTGGCCGGCCGCCCGGCCCGGGCGCCGTCACCGCGTACCCACGACGTGACCGCCGTCATCGGCCTCGCACCGCACCCGCATCAGCCGCTCCTTCCGCCACGCACTGCAGGTATCCCTAGCCGGGACAGCACGCGGCGAGTACCCCACGACCGCGAAACACTCCTGCCGCAGGCACCCCGCACCCGATCGGCCGACGAGGGCGGGCTCTGCGCAAGCAGGGGCACGTCAGGGGGTTCTGCTCCTCGTACCTGTACGGCGGCTCTCGCCCGTGAGGCGGGTGAGCCGCTCGGTGGCGGTCTCGAAGCGCCGTTGGGCCGCACGCACCGCGCGGTCGGCGGATCCGGCCCGATCGCGGGCCTTGCGTACGGCAGTTTCGGCTTGCTGCTGCTCCTTCTCCAGACGCCTCAGTTCCTCGGTCAGCTCGGTGACGCGCTGCTGGAGTGTGGCCGCCTGGGTCTGTGCGTCGGCCGCCTGCTGGTCGGCCTGCGCGGCCTCGTCCTGGCGCGCCTTCAGCTCGCGCTCGGCGTCCTCGGCCTTCTGCCGGGCCTGTTCGAGTCGGCGGTGGTGTTCCTGGTCGGCTTTGGTTGTGGCCGCCTCGCGTTTCGCGGGTGGGGCCTTCTCTTTCCGTGGTGTGGTCCGGGCGGGCCGGGGACGCGCCCCTTCGGCGGCCGTCGGGAACCCCGCGACCGAGTCGAAGGCCTTCACGAGGCGCCCGGTGGCCCACTCCTCGGCGGCGCCGGTGTCGGCGAGGACGGCGTGCAGGATGGTTTCCACCTCGTGCTGGGCGGTGTCGCTGATCGGATGCCCGGCCCGGTCCGCCAACCTGCGAGCCTGTCTGGACAGCTCGTTGATCACGACGTGCTGCTGCCGGCTGAGCTCGCGCAACTGCGCCCCGTCCAGATCACGGTGCGCCTGCCGCAGCCCCTCACCGAGCCGCAGCACCGACGCGGTCTCCTCGGGCTGCTCACGGACCAGCAGGTTGCTCGCCCATGCCGACAGACTTGGCTTGCGCAGCTTGCCGATCTTCCCGGCCAGCGTACGATCGCCCGCCGCCCGGGCCTCGGCCACCCGCGCGTCACGAGCGGGGGTGAAGTCCTCCGGCCGCAGTCCGTACAGCTCGTCCGCGACAGTGTCCAGGTCCACCGCGTCCCTCCAGGCTCAACGTCACCAGTCCCAGTTTCGCGGATTTCCGCCCTTACGCCGGGTTTGTACGGCTGGTGGTGCGGCTGGAGGGACGAGTGATGCCGGGAGAGGGCACTAACCGTGCCGGGAGTGGGACTGGTGCTGCTGGGAAAGGGACTCGTGGTGCTGATGGAGGTATTCCAGCGCGTCCAGGAGTACGGTCCGCCGATACCAGGAGCGCCAGGCCGCGACCTCGTCCGCCAAGACACTCAGCGCCTTCTGCTGCTCGCTCGTCAGCCAGGAACCCGGCTCGGTCCAGTGCAGGGTCAGGGTGCCGTTGCAGTGTCCGTCGGCTGTGATCATCGGTTGGCTGTGGACTGCATGGCTTCCCGCGCTCAGGAGGGCCTGTCCGGCGGGGTGGGCGCCGAGTTCGAGGTCCTCGGCGATGTCGGGGACGGTGACGGGTTCGCGCCGTAGCTGAGCTCGGGCGCACACGACGGGCGGCTCCGTGACCAGGGCTATGTGGTCCCAGTACGCGGCGCTCAGGCCGTGGTGCTTCTCGAGGAAGAGCGCATCGTCCTGCGCCGGATCGGTGAGGTGTACTTCGGCGGCCTCCGCGTCAGACAACGCGAGCGCCTCGGCCAGGACAGCGGCAAGGACCTGCCTACGGTCCGTGACGTCACCGTCGGACGCATGCAGGAACGCGGTCATGGGCGGCGCGGGATGCGTACCGCGTCCTGGAAACCACACCGCGGCCGTCGTGGGCGGTGGGGCCGTGACCACCGCGGAGGACAGCACGCGCAGCGGCACGTTGAGGTGCTGGGAACCCTCGCGGAGCAGCGCGAACGCGGCAGCGGGCGTACGCAGGTCGTAGCGTGCCATGAGCATGCCCTGCGCCGTGCCGATCAGGCCGCTGGTGCGTGCCTTGGACCGCAGACCGAACACCTCGCCCCGCAGGCCCTCGTCCGGGGTCGTATCGGACGCGGGCAAGCTGGCCAGTGCGTCGGCGAGGGTGTCGTGCGTCCGGATCCCCGCAAGTTGCGCCTCGTCGAGCGCTCGGCGCACCGCGGGCGTCGCCGCGACCACCGGTACCGGCTCCTGGGCGAGATGGCCGGTGACCTGTTGGAGGGTGCGACACGCCGCGGAACTGAGCCTCTCGACGCCGCTCAGATCGAGCACCAGCCGCCGACCGCGTTGGACGGCCTGGTCCAGGTGCGGCTTCAGCTCCTGCGCGAGACGGCCGCAGGAGTCTCCGTCCAGCTCACCTGACAGGCAACCCACGATCACCTGGTCGGTGGTCGACAGCACCGACACGGTGGATGAGCTCGTCATCGTGCCTCGCTCTACGGTCCGGTCCCACGCATGCGTCGTACGAGAGGGGCGCCGGTGGCGGAAACGCCGAACCGGCGTGGCCGCCGCCTGACCGCCTGAACAGCTTCCCTCTGAGCGCCTTGGAGGGCAAGGTGGCGCCGATCGCGAGCGGTCCGGGGCGGCGCCCACGGTTTTGGCCCTGCTCCGGCCGTAGACGGGCAGGGTCCGGACGCGGGCATGGGGGCGCGAGGGTGGGGGACTCGGAGTGCAAGCAGGGTTGGCCATGTTTCCCTAGGGGGTCGGCCCGGCCAGGTTCCCCGGGTTCTGACCGTGTGCCTGGGGAGCCGCGCTACGTCTTTGGCTGCTACCGCCCTGGTCAGCGGGATGTTCGACGACGAGCCGACACGTCGTTACGGCCGCTGCCACGGGGTACTTGTGGACAGCTGCCGACTCGTGATGGTTGGCGCTTCCCCGGACATCGGAGCCCACGTGAAAGCGCTCATTGTCAACTGCACGCTCAAGAAATCGCCCGAGCCCTCCAACACCGAGGCACTGGCCGCGGTCGTCGCCAGCCGGCTGGCCGAACATGCCGTGGAGACGGCGTTCGTCAGGGCCGTCGACCTCGACATCGCGCCCGGCGTCGTGACCGATGCGGGAGACGGCGACGAATGGCCCCGTGTCCACGAGCAGCTCCTGGAAGCGGAGATCTTGATCGTCGCCTCCCCCACCTGGCTGGGCCGGCCCTCCTCAGTGGCACAGCGCGTCCTGGAACGCATGGACGCGATGCTGTCCGAAACGGATGACCAGGACCGTCCCGTGGCCTACAACCGCGTGGCCGGCGTCGTCGTCACCGGCAACGAGGACGGCGCCCACCACGTCATCAGCGAGATCTCCGGGGCGCTGGCGGACATCGGCTACACGATCCCCGGCCAGGCCTGGACGTACTGGCACCTCGGCCCCGGGCCGGGTCCGGACTACCTGGAGGAGGAGCGCGGCCGCGACTGGGCACACAGCACGGCACGCGCCATGGCCGACAACCTCTACGACGTCGCCCAGGCCCTGGCAGCCACGCCGCTGAAGGCACCGGGCTGACCCGGGCGCCGCGCCGTCACTGCCGCTGCCCCAGATGTCTCACATGGCGGACGCGAGCCCGCTCAGACGGCGGACATCGGTGTCGCGTCCACCTCGGTCAGCTGCGTACCGATGGAATGGACGGCGGGCCGGCCGGCTGCGGAGATGAGTCCGAGTTCCGTCTGTACGTAGT
>NZ_JAFJSY010000048.1 GCF_019857225.1 Streptomyces plumbidurans | reverse complement strand
CCGCCCGGCGCGCGCCCCGGAGGCTACGGCTACCCGCAGCCCGCCGGCGGCCCGCGACCCCCTGCCGCCCCGGCGGCGGGCGGCCGTACCCGTCACTGGGTCGAGATCAACGGCACCCGCCACCAGATCTCCCGCGCGACTCTGGTGCTGGGCCGCAGCACCGAAGCCGACGTGCGGATCGACGACCCCGGCGTCTCGCGCCGGCACTGTGAGATCCGGACCGGAACGCCCTCGACGATCCAGGATCTCGGGTCCACCAACGGCATCGTGGTGGACGGGCAGCACACCACCCGCGCTACGCTCCGCGACGGCTCGCGGATCGTCGTGGGCAGCACCACCATCATTTACCGGCAAGCCGAAGGGTGAAGCGGGGGCAATGTCAGAGCTGACCCTCACGGTCATGCGGCTGGGTTTCCTGGCCGTACTGTGGCTGTTCGTGATCGTGGCCGTGCAGGTCATCCGCAGCGACCTGTTCGGCACGCGTGTCACTCAGCGCGGGTCCAGGCGCGAGAGCGGACGGCCTCAGCAGCAGGCGGCACGGCAGCAGGCCGCGCCTCCGCAGCAGCGCCAGCAGGCCGGCGGCGGACGCCAGCGCCGCAACGCACCCACCAAGCTGGTCGTGTCCGAGGGCACCCTCACCGGCACGACCGTCGCGCTGCAGGGCCAGACCATCACGCTGGGCCGGGCCCACGACAGCACGATCGTGCTGGACGACGACTACGCCTCCAGCCGCCATGCCAGGATCTACCCGGACCGCGACGGCAACTGGATCGTCGAGGACCTGGGCTCGACCAACGGGACGTACCTCGACCGGAGCCGGCTGACGACCGCCACGCCGATTCCGCTGGGCGCGCCGATCCGCATCGGCAAGACAGTCATCGAGCTGCGGAAGTAGTACGACAATGAGCGAGCGGAGCGAGCACGCAGCGGCAGCCCCCACGGGTTCCGGCGCGCTCCCGACCGGAGGGTGGGCACCGTGCGGATGTACCCGGAGCCGACGGGCGAGGTGCGCATGAGTCTGTCACTGCGCTTCGCCGCCGGATCGCACAAAGGCATGATCCGGGAGGGCAACGAGGACTCCGGATACGCCGGGCCGCGCCTGCTCGCGATCGCCGACGGCATGGGCGGCGCCGCCGCGGGCGAGGTCGCCTCCTCCGAGGCCATCTCCACCATCGTCGCGCTCGACGACGACGTGCCGGGCTCCGACATCCTCACCTCACTCGGCACCGCCGTGCAGCGCGCCAACGACCAGCTGCGCTCGATGGTCGAGGAGGACCCGCAGCTGGAGGGCATGGGCACCACGCTCACCGCCCTGCTGTGGACCGGCCAGCGCCTCGGCCTCGTACACGTCGGCGACTCGCGCGCGTACCTGCTGCGCGACGGCGTCCTCACCCAGATCACGCAGGACCACACCTGGGTGCAGCGGCTGGTCGACGAGGGCCGCATCACCGAGGAAGAGGCCACCACCCACCCCCAACGCTCCCTGCTGATGCGGGCGTTGGGCAGCGGTGAGCATGTCGAACCCGATCTGTCGATCCGTGAGGTCCGGGCCGGCGACCGCTATCTCATCTGCTCCGACGGCCTGTCCGGCGTGGTCTCCCACCAGACCCTCGAGGACACCCTCGCCAGCTACCAGGGCCCGCAGGAGACCGTGCAGGAGCTGATCCAGCTCGCGCTGCGCGGCGGCGGCCCCGACAACATCACGGTCATCATCGCCGACGTCCTGGACCTGGACACCTCGGACACCCTCGCCGGGCAGCTCTCCGACACCCCGGTCGTGGTCGGCGCGGTGGCCGAGAACCAGCACCAGCATCAGCAGCACGACAACGGCATCATGCAGACGCCCGCCGGCCGCGCCTCCGGCCTCGGCCGCCAGGTGCCCGGACAGGGCGGGGGCGGCGAGTTCGGCCCGCCCGGCTCCGGCGACACCACCGGCTACGTGCCCGCGGGCAGCTTCGGTGACTACACCGACGACGACTTCGTCAAACCCCGCAAGGGACGCAAGTGGGCGAAGAGATCCTTCTACACCGTGCTCGCGCTGGCCGTCGTCGGCGGTGGTCTGTACGGCGGCTGGCGCTGGACGCAGACGCAGTACTACGTCGGTACCAAGGACGAGCACGTCGCGCTGTACCGCGGCATCAGCCAGGACCTCGCCTGGGTGTCGCTGTCGAAGGTCGAGAAGGACCACCCCGAGATCGAACTCAAGTACCTGCCGCCGTACCAGCAGAAGCAGGTCAAGAACACGATCGCCGAGGGCGGTCTGACCGACGCCCAGTCGAAGATCGACGAGCTCGGCGTGCAGGCCTCCGCGTGCAAGAAGGAGTCCGAGCGTCAGGCGGCCGAGAGCGAGAACAACTCGAAGACCGGTGCGGGCGAGGCAGGCGGCACCACGGGGACCACGGGAACCACCAAGACCTCCCTCACGTCCAAGGCATCACCGAGCCCCTCGACCTCACCGACCCCGTCCAAGTCAGCGACCGCTCCCACCCCCAGCCCCGGCCCCAGCCTCTCGGAGGATGAGCAGAAGGTCGTCTCGCTGTGCGGTAAGCAGTAGGCAAGCCGTGAGAGGCCCTGTCACACGATGAGCAGTACTACCAACACACCGACGCACCATACGTCCACGATCGGCGCGATCGGCGCCCCGAGCCGCCGCAACACGGAGCTCGCGCTCCTGGTGTTCGCGGTGGTCATCCCGGTGTTCGCCTATGCCAATGTGGGGCTGGCGATCAATGGCTCGGTGCCGAGCGGTCTGCTCGGCTACGGCCTGGGCCTCGGCCTGCTGGCCGGCGTCGGCCACCTGGTCGTAAGGAAGTTCGCACCGTATGCCGATCCACTGCTGCTGCCGCTCGCGACGCTGCTGAACGGGCTCGGGCTGGTGGTCATCTGGCGGCTGGACCAGTCGCCGAGACTCCAGCAACGCGCCAAGTACCTGTTCGGTGCCTTCAGCCCGGACGCGCCGAAACAGCTGCTCTACTCAGCGCTCGGCATCGCGTTCTTCGCGGTGATCATCGTGTTCCTGAAGGACCACCGGCTCCTGCAGCGCTATACGTACATCTCCATGGTCGTCGCGCTCATCCTGCTCGTCGCACCGGTGTTCTTCCCCGCGGTCAACGGCGCCAAGATCTGGATCAGCATCGGCAGCTTCACCATCCAGCCCGGTGAGTTCGCGAAGATCATCATCGCTATCTTCTTCTCCGGCTACCTGATGGTGAAGCGGGACGCGCTGGCCCTGGCCAGCCGCCGTTTCATCGGCCTGTACCTGCCGCGCGGCCGCGACCTGGGCCCGATCATCACCGTGTGGGCGATGAGCCTGCTCATCCTGATCTTCGAAACCGACCTCGGTACGTCACTGCTGTTCTTCGGCATGTTCGTCGTCGTCCTGTACGTCGCCACCGAGCGCACCAGCTGGATCGTCTTCGGTCTGCTGATGTCATCGGCCGGCGCGGTCGGCGTCGCCTCGTTCGAGCCGCACGTCCAGCAGCGCGTCCAGGCATGGCTGCACCCCTTCTCCGACAAGGTCATGGCACAGAGCGACCAGGTCGCCCAGTCGCTGATGTCCTTCGGCTCAGGCGGCGTTCTCGGCACTGGCCTCGGCCAGGGCAATTCCGACCTCATCGGCTTCGCCGCCAACTCCGACTTCGTCTTCGCCACGTTCGGCGAGGAACTGGGCCTGGCCGGCGTGATGGCGGTCCTGCTGCTGTACGGCCTGATCGTGGAGCGAGGCGTGCGCACCGCACTCGCCGCACGCGACCCCTTCGGAAAGCTCCTCGCGGTCGGCCTCTCCAGCGCATTCGCCATCCAGGTGTTCGTCGTCGGCGGCGGCGTGATGGGCCTCATCCCGCTGTCCGGCATGACGATGCCGTTCGTGGCGTACGGCGGTTCCTCCGTCATCGCCAACTGGGCCCTCATCGGCATCCTGATGCGCATCAGCGACACGGCACGCCGACCGGCCCCGGCCCCCATTGCCAACCCCGACGCCGAGATGACCCAGGTGGTTCGCCCGTGAACAAGCCCCTGCGCCGGATCTCGATCTTCTGTGGTCTGCTGATCCTTGCTCTGCTCGTCCGGGACAACTGGATCCAGTACGTCCAGGCCGACTCCCTGCAGAACAACACGCACAACCGCCGTGTCTCCATCGAGCGCTACGCCCAGCCGCGCGGCGACATCATCGTCGACGGCAAGTCGATCACTGGGTCCACGCAGACCTCGGGCAGCGACTTCAAGTACAAGCGCACGTACAAGGACGGCCCGATGTGGGCGCCGGTCACCGGTTATGCCTCGCAGGCCTTCGGCGCCACCCAGCTCGAGTCCATCGACGACGGCATACTCACCGGCAACGACGACCGGCTCTTCTTCCGCAACACCCTCGACATGATCACGGGCAAGGAGAAGCAGGGCGGCAACGTCGTCACCACGCTCAACGCCGCCGCGCAGAAGGCCGCGTACGACGGTCTGAAGACCCAGGGCGGCAAGGGCGCGGTCGTCGCACTCGACCCGCAGACGGGAGCGATCCTCGCGCTCGCCTCCTACCCTTCGTACGACCCGTCCTCGTTCGCCGGCAACTCCACGACCACGGACACCAAGGCGTGGACGAAGCTGCAGAAGAAGAACAATGCGGACGACCCCCTGCTGAACCGGGCGCTGCGCGAGACCTATCCGCCCGGCTCCACCTTCAAGGTGGTCACCGCGGCCGCGGCCCTGGAGAACGGCCTCTACACGTCCGCCGACCAAAAGACCGACTCGCCGCTGCCCTACACCCTGCCGGACACACACACCGAGCTGAAGAACGAGGGGAACATCCCCTGCAAGAACGCCGACATGCGGACCGCCCTGCAGTACTCCTGCAACACGGTCTTCGGCAAGATCGGTGCCGACCTGGGCAAGGACAAGATGGTCAAGGAGGCCGAGAAATTCGGCTTCAATGCCGAGCAGTTCACGCCGGTGCGCTCCAACGCCGCCGTCTTCCCCAAGACGATGGACCGGCCGCAGACCGCGCTGAGCTCGATCGGTCAGTTCGACACCGCCGCCACCCCGCTGCAGATGGCCATGGTCGCTTCCGCAGTCGCCAATGACGGCAAGCTTATGAAGCCGTACATGGTCGACAAACTGCAGGCGCCGAACCTGGACACGCTCCAGCAGACGGACCCCCAGGAGCTCAGCCAGCCCCTGTCCTCGAAGAACGCCCAGATCCTCCAGTCCATGATGGAGACGGTGGTCGAGAAGGGCACGGGCACCAACGCCAAGATCCCCGGCGTCACCGTAGGCGGCAAGACCGGTACCGCGCAGCACGGCGTCGCCAACAGCAAGAACCCGTACGCCTGGTTCATCTCCTACGCCAAGATGCCCGACGGCAGCTCCCCGGTGGCCGTGGCCACGGTCATCGAGGACGACAACGCCAACCGTGACGACATCTCCGGCGGCGGTCTCGCCGCGCCCATCGCCAAGAGCGTGATGGAGGCGGTCATCCACTCCAAGAAGTGACCCCGCTCACGTCCCCTTCACATCGGTGCACGTTGCGATACCGGTCCTGTATCGGGTCACGGGCTTGGCCAGGTCACACAAAGCGATCCGGGTACGGTAGGCCCGGACGGCAGCCTCCGGCCGCACACGAGTGACGGCCGGGACCGACGGAGAGGGCTGGTAGGTAGCTATGGAAGAGCCGCGTCGCCTCGGCGGCCGGTACGAACTGGGCCAGGTGCTCGGTCGTGGTGGCATGGCGGAGGTCTACCTCGCGCATGACACCCGGCTGGGGCGTCAGGTGGCGGTGAAGACGCTGCGGGCTGATCTCGCGCGCGACCCGTCATTCCAGGCCCGGTTCCGCCGGGAGGCCCAGTCGGCCGCCTCGCTCAACCATCCCGCGATCGTCGCGGTCTACGACACGGGCGAGGACTACATCGACGGGGTCTCGATCCCGTACATCGTGATGGAGTACGTGGACGGCTCCACGCTCCGCGAGCTCCTGCACTCCGGCCGCAAGCTGCTGCCCGAGCGGGCCATGGAGATGACCGTCGGCATCCTCCAGGGCCTGGAGTACGCCCACCGCAGCGGCATCGTCCACCGCGACATCAAGCCGGCCAACGTCATGCTCACGCGCAACGGCCAGGTCAAGGTCATGGACTTCGGCATCGCCCGCGCCATGGGCGACTCCGGCATGACGATGACCCAGACCGCCGCCGTCATCGGCACCGCGCAGTACCTCTCGCCCGAGCAGGCCAAGGGCGAGCAGGTCGACGCCCGCTCCGACCTGTACTCCACGGGCTGCCTGCTCTACGAACTGCTCACCGTACGGCCCCCGTTCGTCGGGGACTCCCCCGTAGCGGTGGCATATCAGCACGTACGTGAAGAAGCACAGGCCCCGTCGGTCTTCGACCCCGAGATCACGCCCGAGATGGACGCGATCGTCCTGAAGGCTCTGGTCAAGGACCCCAACTACCGCTACCAGTCCGCCGACGAGATGCGCGCCGACATCGAGGCCTGCCTCGACGGCCAGCCGGTCGCGGCCACAGCGGCCATGGGCGCGGTCGGCTACGGCGGCTACCCCGACGACCAGCCGACGACCGCCCTGCGCTCCGCAGACGGCGGCGCCACGTCGATGCTGCCGCCGATGAACCCGGACGACGGCGGCTACGGCTACGACGACCGCCCCGACCGCCGCCGCCAGAAGAAGTCCAACACCTCCACGATCCTCCTGGTCGTGGCGGGCATCCTGGTGCTGGTGGGCGCGATCCTGATCGGGAAGTGGGCGTTCGGCGGGAGCGGGGGCGTCGGCAACGACAAGGTCGCCGTGCCCAACCTGGTCAGCCAGTCCGAGGCGGACGCCAGGCAACTGCTGAACAACAGCGACCTCAAGGTCGGCGCGGTCAAGAAACAGCCCTGCGAGGACCAGACCAAGGGCAACGTCTGCTCGCAGGACCCCGGCAAGAACTCCGAAGTGAAGAAGGGCACCGCGGTCGACTTCGTGGTGTCGACCGGGGCGCCGAAGGTGGCTGTGCCGACCGTCCTGGGCAAGAAGCTCGACGAGGCCAAGCAGATCCTCGAAGCCGACAAGTACAAGTTCGTCGTCAAGACGAAGACGCAGGAGTCCGCGGAGGAGCCGAACACGGTTCTGGACCAGGACCCCAACCTCGGTGATGAAGTCCAGAAGGGCTCCACGATCACCCTGACCATCGCCAAGGCCGCCGAGAAGTCTGTCGTCCCCGACGTCTCCGGCAAGACCTGTGACGATGCCAAGGCGCAGATGACGGCCAACAACCTGACCGGCAACTGCACGGAGGTCGACACCCAGGACCCGAACCTCGTGGGCAAGGTCGTCAGCACCGACCCGCAGGCGGGCACCCAGGTCAAGAAGAACTCCGCGGTGAACATCCAGATCGGCAAGGCCCAGCAGAACCAGCAGGTTCAGGTTCCGCCCATCCAGGGCCAGAAGCTCAAGGACGCGCAAAACGCGCTACGGCAGGCTGGTCTGCAGGTGGGCAACATCCAGGGCTCGCAGGACGACAACGCCATCGTCATCAACTCGGACCCGGCCCCGGGCAGCACGGTCAACCAGGGCACCGCGGTGAACCTGGTCACCGCCGGAGGCGGCGGCAACAACGGCGGGAACAACGGCGGCACCAACTTCTTCGGCGGTACCGGCGGCTAGGTCCTCCGTCAGCCAAACCGAGAGCCCCGGCTCCCTGTTCACAGGGGGACCGGGGCTCTCGACGTCGAACGCAACCTGCCCGGCTGGCTCTGTCAGCGCAGTTCCTTCGGTGGCGTCCGTGTAGTAGCCGGCGACGCCGTTGTTGAGGGCGTTCATCGAGGCGCCCTTCTCGACTCTCTACCTGTACTTCTGGCTCCTCCATCGATCGTTTCTTCACATCTGATGACTCGTTGATCGGGAGGGGTGGGCCACAGAAAGCTCTGCCCCAGAGCTGGCAGCGAGCAGCTACCAGGTTCTGACCGGTACGCGACTGGCCCTCTTTAAGAGGGCCAGTGGGATCCAGTCGCGCTCCAAGGCGCTGGCCCTGTTTTCCCGCCGAGCCGTCCTCAACGTCGCCATGCTGCTCCGAGACAGCGAAGTCGCACGTCAGGTCCGCGTGTACCTCCTGGACATGGAGTACCTGGCGCGTAGCCAACCTGTGGATAACTCCCCCTACGGGGAGGCCGTATCCCTGGACGACCGCATCGACCAACGCATCACCCACATCCTCGGCAAGACGGTCGTACCGATGTTCAACGCTTTGATCGAAACCTCGGGCGAACACCGCAGGGAACTGATCGCGCTCCGGACCGGAGTCCAGCGCATCGAACGTCGTCTCCACCAGCACCACGCCCGGTTGAAGCGGCTCGAAGGAGTACGGGACGACCGGCCCGCCATCGGAGTCATGGCCGCCATGGACGCCATGAACGGCCACACGTTCGAGCGCCACGTCGCGAAATTGCTGATCCGCGACGCCTGGTCGTCCAGAGCAAGAGGTGGGCTCCCTACCAGACCATCAGCAGCCCGGACATCCAGAAATTCATCGGCTCGGCGAAGGTTCTGTACAGCTCGGAAGTAGCGCTGTTCGTGGCAACGTGCCCCTTCACCCCGGGAGTGGGGTGCCGGGGAACCGCTGAAGATCCTGGAGTAGGTACCCGCATGACACATAAGGGCCCGAAGCCGCAAAGGGTAGTTGCGGCTTCGGGCCTGGCTCATTGGGGCAGCGCAGTTCTGTCAGCGCAGTTCCTTCGGTGGCGTCCGCTTGTTGTCCACCTTGTCGACGCGGACCAACTCGCCCCACACCACGTACCGATACCGGCTCGTGTAGACCGGGGTGCACGTCGTCAGGGTGATGTAGTGGCCGGCCTTGGTCTTCCCGGACTCCTTCGGGATCTGCGAGAGGACCTTGACGTTGTACTTCGAGGTTTCGTCGAGGATGTCGTAGACCTTGTAGACGTACCACTTGTCCTTCGTCTCGAAGACGATCGGGTCGCCCTTGCGGAGCTTGTCGATGTTGTGGAACTTCGCGCCGTGGCCGTCGCGGTGGGCGGCGAGGGTGAAGTTGCCCTTCTTGCCGGTCATCGGGAGGGCGGCCTTCACGGGGTCCGTGTAATAGCCGGCGACGCCGTTGTTGAGGACGTTCGTCGAGGTGCCCTTCTCGACCAGGACCTCGCCGTTCTTCATGGCGGGCACATGCAGGAAGCCGATGCCGTTCCTGGTGTTGAGCGCGCCGGGCCCGGTGTCCTCCTGGTGGCTCCAGTTGTCGCGCACCCGGTCCGCTTCCTTGTCCGCCTTGCGGTCGGCGACGACGTTCGTCCACCACAGGGAGTAGACGACGAACAGCCCCAGGATCAGGCCCGCCGTGATGAGGAGTTCGCCGAGGAAACTCACCGCCGCCGCGACCGGGCCGGGCCTCCGGCGGCGTGCCGGTGGCGCCGCCGGCGCGTCGGTTCCCTCTTGAGTGCCGTCGGTGGTCGCTGCCACGTTCATCCGCCCCTACTCGACGAGCGCATCCGGCTTGCCCTTGCTGCGCGGCCGTTCCTCGACCATCTTGCCCCAGACGATCAGCCGGTACTTACTGGTGAACTCGGGAGTACAGGTCGTCAGCGTGATGTACCGCCCCGGCCCGGTGAAACCCGACTGCGGCGGCACGGGCCCGATCACACTCGTGTTGCTCGGCGACGTCACCGGCAGCGTCGACGTCATCTTGTAGACGTAGTACTCGTCCTGCGTCTCGACGACGACGTCGTCGCCCTTCTTCAGCCTGTTGATGTACCGGAACGGCTCGCCGTGCGTGTTGCGGTGGCCCGCCAGCGCGAAGTTGCCGGTCTTGGCGGACGGCATCGCCGTCTTCAGCCTGCCCTCGCTGTAGTGACCGACCATGCCCTTGTCCAGCACCTTCTTGTTGCTGACGCCCTCGGCGATCGGCACGACCACGTCCAGTTTGGGGATGTGGAGGATCGCGAAACCCTGCCCCGGCGCGAAGTTGCCCGGCGCGCGCTTGCCGCTCGCCCAGTCGTTCTGCAGGCTGCTGGCCTCCTTGTCCGCCGCGGCGTGGGCGCGCACGTTCGTCCACCACAGCTGATAGCTGACGAACAGCAGCATCAGCACGCCGGTGGTGATGAACAGCTCCCCGATCGCCCGGCTCGCGAGGACACCCGGACTCGGCTTGCGGGCCCGTGCCTGCCGTCGCGCCTCGACCCGCGAGAGCGGCGACTGCCCACCCGCCTCGGACGCCTCACCGGCCGTGGCCGCGGCAGCAGCGCCGCCATGACGCCCATGACGGCGCTTGGCGGCCTTTCTGCGGGCCGCACGGCCGCCCGTGGTGGTTCCTGTGGCGGATGTGGTCGCTGAGGCGGCAGAGGACGATATGGAACCGCCCGGCGGCTCCGGGATCCGCAGCGCCACGGTCTCGTCATCGGTGGGCTGCTGATACGCCGTCTGACCGGTCCCCGACTGATACGCCGTCTGACCGGTCCCCGATTGATACGACGTCTCTTCGACCGGCGGTTGGTACGACGCCTCCTGAGCCGGCGGCTGATACGCCTGCCGTCCCACCGACCACTCCTCGAACGCACCGGACGCCCCGTACGGCTCCTGCCCGTACGAGGTGCCGGACTCGCGCTCGGGGCGCAGCGCGGTCACGCCGTGGCCCTGCCCACCACCGGGGCGAGCCCGGCCGACCTCGCCACCGCACCCTGGTCGCCGCACTCCACCAGCCAGTTGGCCAGCATCAGATGCCCGTGCTCGGTCAGTACCGACTCGGGGTGGAACTGCACGCCCTCGACCGGGAGTTCACGGTGCCTGAGCCCCATGACGATCCCGTCGTGCGTGCGCGCGGTGACCTCCAGCTCGGCCGGAACCGTCAGCGGCTCGGCAGCCAGGGAGTGGTAGCGGGTCGCGGTGAAGGGCGAGGGCAGACCGGCGAAGACGCCCCTGCCCCCGTGCTCGACCAGCGAGGTCTTGCCGTGCAGCAGCTCGGGCGCGCGGTCCACCACACCGCCGTACGCCACCTGCATCGACTGCATGCCCAGGCACACGCCGAAGACCGGCACCCCGGTCGCCGCGCAGTGCCGCACCATCTCGATGCAGACACCGGCCTCCTCAGGCTTGCCCGGTCCCGGCGACAGCAGCACACCGTCGAAGCCGTCCTGGGCGTGCGCGGTCGACACCTCGTCGTTGCGCACCACCTCGCACTCGGCGCCGAGCTGGTACAGGTACTGGACGAGGTTGAAGACGAAGCTGTCGTAGTTGTCGACGACGAGAATCCGTGCACTCACTGGTTGTCCACCGTCACATCGTTGAAGGGCAGCAGCGGTTCGGCCCACGGGAAGACGTACTGGAAGAGGACGTAGACCACCAGCAGCATCAGCGCGAGTGAGATCAGCGCCTTCACCCACACATTGCCCGGCAGATGCCGCCAGATCCAGCCGTACATGCCGTCCCTTCCGTTCCGTCACGGCACCGGATTCACGCCGTACCCGCACCAGACTAACGGCGCAGAGCCGCTGGTTTCCCTGCCTCCACAGGCTGTGTGGAATCCAGATGCGCCCACACGATCAGGCGATGGCTGTGGCCCCACTCCGGATCGCACGTGGTCAGCGTGAGATAGCGGCCCTCCCGCGTATACCCCGACTTACGTGGCACAGGGTCAATCACCTCAACGTCCGTGGGCACGGTTTTGTAGGGCCCTTTGTCGATCCGATACGTGAACCAGGTCGTCCCGTCGGTCAGCACCACCGCGTCCCCGGGCCGCAGCCTGGGGAAGTTCACGAACGGATCGCCGTACGTACGGCGGTGTCCGGCGACCGCGAAGTTGCCCTCCTGGCCGAGCCGGGCGGTGTTCGCGTAGTGCCCGAGCCCCTTCTTCAGGGTGCTCACTTCGGTGTTCTCCAGCACGGGCTTGTTCCACGTGAAACCAAGCCGCGGGATGTACATGATCGCGAAGGGCTTGCCCGCCGCATACGGCGCCGGCGGCGCGGGAGCGGCCGTGGTGCTGGGCGAGGGTGTGGTCGTGGGGTGTGCCGTCTGCTTGGCCCACCGGTCCTGCAGGACGTCGATCTGGTGGTTCATCGCGCCGTCCGCCCTGACACCGGTCCAGAACAGCACATAGACGACGAACAGCACGATCAGCGTGCCGACCGTGATGCAGAGCTCGCTGACGGCCCTGACAACGACACGCACCGGCAGCTCCCGAGAACGGTTCGGCTCACTCCACGGGCTGGGCGTAGTGCAGATCCACTGTGCCCGAGTAGCCGGGCAGAGTCACCGTCCCGTCCTCGGTGACTTTCCAGCCGAGGCCGTAGACATTCACGTACACCATGTAGTTCTGGATCGCCGGGGACGCCGAGAGCGCCTTGTTGAGCTTGTCCGGGTCGCCGATCGCCGTGATCTTGTACGGCGGTGAGTAGACGCGGCCCTGGAGGATCAGGGTGTTGCCCACACAGCGCACGGCGCTGGTGGAGATCAGCCGCTGGTCCATGACCTTGATCCCCTTGGCCCCGCCCTGCCACAGGGCGTTGACCACGGCCTGCAGATCCTGCTGGTGGATGACCAGGTAGTCGGGCTGCGGGTCGGGATAGCCGGGCAGCTTGGCGGTGGCGTCCGGCGGGGCGTCATTGAGCGTGACGGTGATCGCCTTGCCCTTCACCTTCTGCGTGCCCGCGCTCTTCTCCAGTCCCGCGAGCTTCTCGTCCTGCGCCTTGCTGCTGCCGTCGTCGCGCTCGGCGAAGGACTCGACGTCGTGCCGGAGGGAGCCGTTGGACTCGTCCAGTTCGCCGTTCTTGCGGCTGCGTTCCTGGATGAGGTCGGAAAGCTTCAGCAAGGACGTGTCCGTACGGATATTGGTGCCCTTGGCCGTATTGAAACTGGTGAAGAAAATGAGCCCCGCGAGGGCGAAGACGGCCACCGTGAGCACACGCACGGGCCGGAAACCCCGCTTGCGGTCAGGGCTGGATCCGGCCTGGGGGGAGTCGGCAGAATTGCTCAACGTACCCTTATCTCCTTCGGCGCCACGGAAGCACTACGCTAACGGACGCCCGGGGGAGCCAAAGAGTCCCCTTGTACGCTGCCCCGGAGCCAGCCACAGTTCCCTGCGCGGCCACGCAGCGCATCGACAGGAGAGACCCTCGTGCCGAAGTCACGTATCCGCAAGAAGGCCGATTACACGCCGCCGCCGGCGAAGCAGGCCGCCAGCATCAAGCTGACGAGCCGCTCCTGGGTCGCGCCTGTGATGCTGGCCATGTTCATCATCGGGCTCGCCTGGATCGTCGTCTTCTACGTGAGTGACGGTTCGCTGCCCATCGACGCTCTGGACAACTGGAACATCGTGGTGGGCTTCGGCTTCATCGCCGCCGGATTCGGCGTCTCCACGCAGTGGAAGTAGCGCCCGAAGTACCGGCTACGACCCGGTGAACATAGCTCTGCCCAGGGCTATCCGCTGAGTTATCCACAGCCCGCAGAAACATCCACAGAGTCCCTGGGGATAAAGAACGACGATCTGTGGATAACCCATCGGGCGTTGACGCCGGTACGACCATCCCAATGCTCTTCGCAAGTCTGTTCGCCCCCTGCCTGACCTGCACAAACACCGGTCGGTTACAGGGGGCACAGCTGTTCCCGCACCCTATGCACAAGATTCGCCACCCGCTGTGGACAACCGCGCACGTCAGGTGAGCTGAGCGGTCCTGAGCAGGGTCATGACCACGACGGCCACCAGAACGACCGCACAGGTGCCGTACTGCACCAGGTTCCGGTGCTCGCGTGGGGCGTGCACCATCGCGTACCCGGTGATCACGCCGGCGACGAGGCCGCCGATGTGGGCCTGCCAGGCGATGTTGCTCCAGCCGAACGTGAAGATCAGGTTGATCACCAGCAGCGCGATGACCGGCCGCATGTCGTACCTGAGCCGGCGCAACAGGACCGCGGTCGCGCCGAAGAGCCCGAAGATCGCGCCGGAGGCGCCGAGCGAGGGCTGGTTGGGGGCGGCGATCAGATAGGTGAGCGCGCTGCCGGCCAGTCCGGAGACGAAGTAGAGGGCCAGATAGCGTGCACGGCCGAGGGCCGCTTCCAGGGGCCCGCCGATCCACCACAGGCTGAGCATGTTGAACAGGATGTGGATATAGCTGCCGTGCAGGAACATCGCGGTCAGCATCCGGTAGTAGTCGCCCTGCGCGATGCCCTCGACGCCGTTGAGCACGGGCACATAGGCCTGGCCGAGCAGCTCGAACCGGTTGGTGAAGCGGTCCCCGACGGACAGCTGGACCAGGTACACCGCGAGGTTGATGCCGATCAGCACTTTGGTCATCAGGCGCGGGTCCGCGGTGACGCTGCCGCCGGCGAGTGTGCGGGGGCGGGAGGCGGCCGGTGCGTGGCCGGTGCCGGAGTCGCCGCGGGCGCAGTCGGGGCACTGGAAGCCGACGGAGGCGTTGACCATGCACTCGGGGCAGATCGGGCGGTCGCAGCGGGTGCAGCGGATGCCGGTCTCGCGGTCGGGGTGGCGGTAGCAGCCGGGCAGGCTCTGGGCGTGCTGAGGCTCCCTGTCCTCCGGGCCCTGAGGGCTGCCGGGCGCCTGGTCCATGAGTTCCCCTAGGTCGTCGTACGTGCGCCGTGCACACCATGCACCGCCCCGCCCATCTTTACGGATGAGCGGGGCGTTTGGTTCCTGCCCTGCGTGGAGTTCAGCCCTCGCGGGTCTCGACGACGACCGATTCGATGACGACGTCGGTGACCGGGCGGTCGGTGCGCGGGTTGGTCTTGGCGGTGGCGATCGCGTCGACGACCTTCTGGCTGCCGGTGTCGGTGACCTCGCCGAAGATCGTGTGCTTGCGGTTCAGCCAGGTCGTGGGGGCGAGGGTGATGAAGAACTGCGAGCCATTGGTGCCTGGGCCCGCGTTGGCCATGGCCAGCAGGTAGGGCCGGTTGAAGGACAGGTCGGGGTGGAACTCGTCCTCGAACTGGTAGCCGGGGCCGCCGGTGCCGTTGCCCAGCGGGTCGCCGCCCTGGATCATGAATCCGCTGATCACCCGGTGGAAGACTGTGCCGTCGTAGAGCTTGTCCGTGGATTGCTCACCTGTGCTGGGGTTGATCCACTCCCGCTCGCCCTGGGCGAGTTCGACGAAGTTGCGGACCGTCTTGGGCGCGTGGTTCGGCAGCAGCCGGACTTCGATGTCGCCGTTGTTGGTCTTCAAGGTGGCGTACAGCTGCTCGGCCACGATCTGCCTTCCGTCGTCCTTCCGTGACCCCTCGATCCTCCCATGGTCCGCACCACGCGTCCCCTGTCGGCCTGTCTGGGAACGCGGATCCGGGGAAACCGCCTGGAGAAAAGCAGCCGAGTCCGTCCGGGCCGGGGGCGCTCGTCGTCGATCCGTGGCATTGTCGACGACAAGCGCCTGTTGCCCCGTATTCATCCTCTATAGGACTCGCTCGGCTCTTGGTCAGCTCTGGATGAGTTTGTTGATCGGAGATGGTCCGGAGTCGCTGTGCATGACCCGGATGCCCGCCCTCACATGCCCCGGGGTCAGTTGGAAGGCATGATCCGTAAAAGGGTGGAAAGTCGAAATACCGTACGCCACCGAGGAGGAGGAACCCGTGACCCGCATCGACAGCGTGCGCGCCGCGACCGGTTCGGCGAAGGACAGCGTGCTGCACGCCGCGGAAGTGGTGGCGCCCTACGCCGACACGGCCAAGGACAGGGCCGCGCACTACGCACACGAGGCACGCGTACGGCTCGCGCCGAAGGTGTCCCAGGCCGCCGATCAGGCCCGCGTCCAGTACGGCGCCCATGTCGCGCCGCGCCTGGAGCAGGCCCGTACCCATGTACCGCCGAAGGTCGACCAGGCCGCCCATGAGGCCGCCGTCCGTACCGCGCTGGCCGCCCGGCAGGCCGCCGACTACTCCCGCCCGCGGCTGGAGCAGGCGATGGCCGCCGCCGGTCCCGTCCGGGACGAGGCCACCGCGCGCGGTGTCGCGGCGATGGCCGCGCTGCGCGGTCAGATCTCGCCCAAGGAGATCCAGAAGCTGGTCCGCAAGCATGAGCGCAGGGCCAGGGCCGGCCGTGCCATGAAGATGCTGCTGGTGGTCGGCGCTCTCGCGGGCGGTGCCTTCGCCGCCTGGAAGTGGTGGGACAAGCAGGCCAACCCGGACTGGCTGGTGGAGCCGCCCGCCGCGACGGAGGTTCCCGAGTCGGGTCGGCTGACCTCGGTGGACGGCAGCGGTCAGTCGGTACTGGACCCTGAGGTCCAGGCCAAGCAGGCTGAGGACGAGGCCGCGCAGCGCGACGACGGCCGGTGACATTTTGCGCGCCTAACTGCCCGGTGGGGCGGGAGACTTGAGGGTCTCCCGCCCCATCGCTGTGTTTCACGTGAAACACCGCTGTTGGTGTGAGCGAGACCGTCGTGCCGGGTCACGCGGGTTCACCGGCGGCGGGCGTTCATTGCGGCGTGAGCAGCTTTCGGTACCAGGGGGCGGCCTCGCTCAGCCGGGTGTGATGGCCGGGTCCCGGTGAGCAGTCGATGCGGGACCAGAGGGTGGAGCGGTACCAGCGGTCCTCGGCCAGCAGCCCCGCCTGATGTGCGCTGACCTTTCCGGGCGTCTCGCGCAGCCGGGCCAGGTAGTCGTCGAGGGCGAGGCCCTCCGTGGGCACCGGCAGACCGAGCGTCTCGCCGAGCAGGGAGACGAACTCGCGCAGGCTGGGTGCGTAGGGGTGGGCGGCGTGGTGTGTGGTGCCGGGCGGCAGGAGGTCCGGCGTCCGGGCGAGGGTGGCGAGCAGCCGGGCCAGGTCGTCGACCGCCACCAGCGACAGCCGGGCCCGGCCGTCCTCCGGCAACGCCTGTACACGGCGCAGGAGTTCGGCGAGAGAGGGGACCACCCAGATGTCCCCGGCGCCATAGACGAGCGGCGGCCTGAGCACCGTGCCGCCGGCCGCGAGCACGGCTTCTTCGGCCTGCAGGCGGGTGCGGCTGGTGGGCGAGGTGGGCTGGGGCACGCGTTCGTTCTCGGTGAGATCATGATGCGGTCCGGCGCCGTAGACCGCGGTCGTACTGACGAGGACGGTCCGCCGGACCCCGGCGCGCTCCGCCTCGGCCAGGAGCGCCCTGGTGCCGTCGACGTTGACCGACCGGTTCCGCTCCTCGTCGGCGCCGATGTAGGAGGCGCAGTGGAGCACGGTGCCGACCTTGTCGCACACCCCGTGCAGGGAGGCCGGGTCGGTGAGATCGCCCGTGACGTACTCGACTCCGTGCAGTGCGTCGGACGCGTCCGGTATCCGTCTCACCAGTGCCTTCACCGCTCCGGTCGGCGGTGGGCCGTCGTCGGTCAGCGCACGCAGCGCGGCCGAGCCGATGAAGCCCGTACCTCCGACGACAAGGACAGCTTTTTGTTTGTCTCCACGCGTGAGGTGCACGCTCAGATGGAACTCCGGTAGCCGCGCCCCTCGCAAGGCAACCGAAACAGACCAAGCGGTCTCTTCTCCTTACAAGAACTGTGGTCGATGCCATAGGGACCACCTCACCAGCCGAGAGGACGGGCCGTCAGAGAAGGCGCCCGCTTGTACGGGACTGCACTGATGGCGCTACGGAAACAGACCGGGTGGTCGGGTAGAGTTGCCGGCAGAACCTATGCGTCGGAGGGAAAGAAAGAAATGGCCAAGCAGGCTCGCGCGCTGCAGACGCGGCGCACGATCGTGGAGGCCGCGGCGAGTGTCTTCGCCGAGTACGGCTATGAACGCGCGGCCACGTCCGAGATCCTGCGCCGGGCGAACGTCACCAAGGGCGCGATGTACTTCCACTTCCCCTCCAAGGAGTCGCTCGCCCAGGCGATCATGGACGAGCAGACCGGCCTGGTGAACGTGGAGCCCGGGCTCTCCCCTCTGCAGTCGATCATCGACATCACGCACCAGTTCGCGTACGGGCTGCGGCACGACCCCATCGCCAGGGCGGGTACGCGGCTGTCCATAGAGGGTGTGTTCTTCAACGGCACGCACCCGTGGGGCGATTGGTTCGACCTCACCACCCGGCTGCTGGCCGAGGGGCAGGAACAGGGTGAGGTGCTGCCCCAGGTCGTCCCGCGGGAGACCGCGGAGTTCGTCGTCGGCACCTTCACGGGCGTCCAGTTGGTCTCCGAGGCCATCAACCGCCGGGCAGACCTCCGCGGGCGGGTCGTCGTGATGTGGCGTCACATCCTGCCGTCCATCGCCCATCCCGCCACCATCGCCCGGCTGCACCCGGAGGGCGTCACAGACCCGGCAGCGGCGACGGCACGAAACGCTTCCCTCGACGCCGCACAAGACGAGACCCGGGACGAGAACCGGAGCGAGACCCGGAACGGTGCGCGGAACGAGGTCGGGGCCGGCGCCGGCTGAGACGACCGGTCCAGGACAGCCGTAGGTGACGCTGGACCGAACAAAAGGCCCCTCCCGCCTGTGTTTCCGCAGACCGGAGGGGCTTTTCGTTGTGGAGCCTAGGGGAGTCGAACCCCTGACATCTGCCATGCAAAGACAGCGCTCTACCAACTGAGCTAAGGCCCCGTAATGGGAGCATCCCCCGGAAAAACCGCTTACCGGTGGGCGCCGCAGACCAGACTACCGGGTCACCCCGGGGATCTCGCAAAAAGATTGGGGCTCCCCGTGTACGACCACGCTTCGTAAGATGCTCGGCGTGGTTCGCTACAGCGAACCACAGTACTTGGGGAAGCGATGGGGAGACGCAATGGACGCCGCACAGCAGGAAGCCACCGCAAGAGCGCGGGAACTGCAGCGGAACTGGTACGGGGAGCCGTTGGGGGCGCTCTTCCGTAAGCTCATAGAAGACCTGGGCCTCAACCAGGCCCGTCTGGCGGGGGTACTGGGCCTGTCCGCACCGATGCTGTCGCAGCTGATGAGCGGCCAGCGGGCGAAGATCGGCAATCCGGCCGTCGTTCAGCGGGTGCAGCTGCTGCAGGACCTGGCGGGGCAGGTCGCGGACGGCAGCGTGAGCGCGGCGGAGGCCACCGAGCGCATGGAAGAGATCAAGAAGTCGCAGGGGGGCTCGGTGCTCAGCAACACCACGACCACGACCAGCAGTTCGGGTGCGCCCACGGTCAAGCGGGTGGTCCGCGAGATCCAGTCACTGCTGCGCTCGGTCGCCGCCGCGGGAGACATCATCGAGGCCGCGGACAGTCTCGCGCCGAGTCACCCGGAACTGGCAGAGTTCCTCCGGGTGTACGGCGCCGGCCGCACCTCCGACGCGGTCACGCACTACCAGGCGCACCAGAACTGAGCCCGGGGCCCGGTCGCCGAAGGGGGTTCGGCGACCGGACCGACGGCAGGGGAGAGGCGCAGAAGCGGGACGCCGGGGCCCGTATCACTCATCACACTCGTCGACGTACGACGCGAGGGGGCGCAGGGGGAGTCGTACCGCTCGTCGAGGGGCAGGCAAGGGGGTAGCCGCAGGGGGAGGAGCGACGCGCAGCCATGGGTGAGGTCTTCGCCGGCCGGTACGAACTGGTCGACCCGATCGGACGCGGAGGCGTCGGCGCCGTCTGGCGTGCCTGGGACCACCGCCGCCGCCGCTATGTGGCCGCCAAGGTCCTGCAGCAGAGTGATGCGCACTCCCTGATGCGCTTCGTCCGCGAGCAAGCGCTGCGGATCGATCACCCCCATGTGCTCGCGCCCGCCAGCTGGGCCGCCGACGACGACAAGGTCCTGTTCACTATGGACCTCGTCGCCGGCGGCTCGCTGGTGCATCTGATCGGCGACTACGGCCCCCTGCCCCCGGCGTATGTCTGCACTCTGCTCGACCAGCTCCTGTCGGGGCTGGCCGCGGTGCACGGGGAGGGTGTCGTGCACCGCGACATCAAGCCGGCCAACGTGCTGCTGGAGGCCACCGGTACCGCGCGTCCGCGGCTGCGGCTGTCCGACTTCGGCATCGCGATGCGGCTGGGCGAGCCCCGGCTGACCGAGACCAACCTCGTGGTGGGCACGCCGGGTTATCTCGCACCCGAGCAGATGATGGGCTCGGAACCCGACTTCCCGGCGGATCTGTTCGCCGTAGGGCTGGTCGCGCTGTATCTGCTGGAGGGTGCCAAGCCGGACGCCAAGGCGCTGGTGCAGTACTTCGCTGCGCACGGGACGCCGAGCGCGCCCAAGAGCATCCCGGAGCCGCTGTGGGAGGTCGTGGCGACGCTGCTGCAGCCGGACCCGGATACGCGGTTCCGCACGGCCACGGGGGCGCGCAAGGCCCTTGCCGCCGCCGTGGAGTTGCTGCCGGAGCCCGGCCCGGACGACGAGCTGATCGAAGTCTTCGACCAACTCGGGCCGCTGCCACCGGGGTTCGGCCCCACCGGGCCTCTCAATCCCGCGCCGGGAGTGGCGGCCGGACGGCAGCCGGACACCTCCGGGACCGTCACAAGTGCCGCTCCCCCGCAGTCCGTTGAGGCCGGAGCGGCGTCCACAGGCAGCACACCCCCGCGCGATCCCCGAACGAACACGAACACGGACACGAGCGCGGGCACCGCCCCGGAACCGTCCACCCCCACGCCACAGCCCTCCATGTCGGACACCGGGAGCTTCCAACTGCCGCCCCCGCAGGCGACCGTCTCCTCTGTCCGAACTCCCGCTCCCCGGACGCCGGCTCCACCCCAAGCGCCGGCGCAGCCCCACGCACAGCCCCACCAGGACCATCATCGTCAGCAGCAGCACGGCCACGTCTCCCCCCACGACCCCACGCATGTGCTGCCCTCCTCCCCCTCGCACGCACCGCAGTACTCCGCCGAGGCCCTGAACCCGGCGCCCCACCAGCGCGCCGATGCCTCTACTGCTTCGTACACCGCCCAGGTCCCGCAGGTTCCACTCTCCGCGCAGGGAATTTCGTGGGAGCCGGGAATGTCGCAGGGGCAGGGAATCGCGCAGGGGCAGGGGATTTCGCAGGAGACCACGCGCCGCAATCACCGGGCCCGCCCCGCACGCCGTCCCGGCCCGCCCGCCAAGGTCGCGATCCCGCTCCTGCTGCTGGCGCTCGCCTGCTACGCCGTGGGGTTCTGGGCGCTGACGCGGATCTGACCGGGCCGCACAACGGGCCGCTCAACGGGCCGCGGCCCCTGCCCCTGTCCTCCGCCGGGCCGTGACCGTCCACACGCCGAGCACGGCGAGCACCACCGTGCCCGCGCCGATACCGCCCACGGCCACCGCCGTCATCGTGGCGTCACCGGTCCCGGTCCCGCCCGCCGCCGCAGCTTCACGGTCGTCCGCCGTGACCTCGAAGAGGTGGTGCGGCACCGACTGCCCCGAGTAGCCGGGGCCCGCCTGCGCCGCGCCGCCGAGCCGTACACGCAGCTTGAGCCCGAACGGGCCGTTGCCGAACGTGTCGGCCACTCCTTCGGCGAGGTGCACCACGAGGTAGTAGGAGCCGGCGAAGCGCATGGCGTTCACCTGGTCGGTGACGGCGTAGCGATTGGCGTACTCGACGGGCGGCACAGGGGCGAGCGAGGCCGACTTCTGCAGACCGTCGTAGCCGACGCTCGCGTCCTCGACGCCGGCGCGCGCGGGATTGTAGAGCGCCAGGTCCAGGGCGCCCACCGTGTAGCCGTGGCCGCCGCCGCTCGCGCTGCCCAGTTCGGCGGTGGCGGACAGCTGCCGTCCCCAGTCGACGGGGACCTTGTAGAAGAGCGTCTGGCCGGGCGAGATGTCGGTGCGCCAGACGCCCTGTCCCACGGCGGTGGCCCGGGAGAACCCGGCGCCGCCCTCACTGCGCTTCGCCGGCCCAGAGACGGGGGCGGGCGAGGCGGAGTTCCATGACGTGGGCGGGCTGGTCGAGTCGGCCTTCTTCACCGGCGGCTCGGATACGGCGGCGAGTTCCAGGTCCCAGGCGCCGGGCGAGGACTTCGCCGTACCGACGCGCTCGACGACGACGTAGTAGGTGCCGGCGCCCTTGCACACCGGGTTGGCCGGGGAAGTGGTCCGCGCGCCCCAGGCCGTCACCGGGTGCGGGCTGTTGGCGGCACCGAAGCTCGCGCTCTCGTAGGAACAGGAGTTGCTGTCCTTGTTCTGCAGCGACACCCTGATGCCGTCCTGGACGGAAAGCGCGGCTCCCGCGCGCGGGACGGCCGTGACGGAGACGTACGTGTTCGACTCGGCGTCCAGGTCGAGGCTGTAGTAGAGCTTCTCGCCCTTGGAGAGAGAGCTGCGGTACGTCCTGCCGACCTCCAGGCCCGGGGCGTCCGTGGTCCCTTTCGCCCCGTCGACCTTCTGTGCGCCCTCCGCGAAGGCGTAGGCGGTGGCACCGGAGGAGTCGTCGGCGTTCGGAGCCCCGGCCGCCGCGTCGGCGACGGCGGGCCAGGCGGCCGGCACCGTCAGCGCGCACAGCACCGCTGCCGCGGCCGCCACGCGCGCGCGTGCGGCAGAGGAACGACCGCGCCGCCATGCCCCCGTACGCCACCACGCCGTACGCCGCCCCATCACGCGCCACCCCTCCCGTCGTCCGCGCCCTCGTCCGCGCCTTCGTCGGCGCCCTCGTACGAGCCCTCGTCCGGTCGCTCGTCCGGACCGCCGAACGTGGCCCATCCTGCCCTGCGCGACCGCCCCTCATCCGGGCAACACAAAACCCCGACCGCAAGGACGGCCGGGGTCTGCTCAGATTCCGTTGTCGATACTCAAGAACCCGTGGGCACGGAGTCAGTCGCCTCCGTCCACAGATCCTGCTCGGCGCGATCCGCCTGGATCTGGCGGTACACGAGGAGTCCGCCGATGGCGGCCAGTGCGACCAGGAGAAGCTTCTTCACCGCGCGACCTCGTCCTTCTTGACGTAGGGGACCTCTGGCGCCCGACTATACACACCGACCGATACCGATCGGTGACCTGTGTGGGCGCCCAACTCCCCTCCGGCGTACCCCAGTAGAACCGGACAACACCGCTCGGATCTGACGGTGATCACATCCTCACGGACGGTTACTTTCCACCCGATTCTTATCTTTTCTTGCGGTTTGCGCCCATCCGAGTGGTGTTCATCCGAACTTCGACGCGCCACGGCGCCAGGTCCAACACTTCGCGGCCCCCATACACATCATGAGGAAAGTACGCAAATCGCCCGACCCGAAAGTGAGGGGCCATGGCCCGGAACCAGGTCACGAAGCTGTGGACCACCATCGTCACCGCCTTCCTCGCGCTGTGCACGGCGCTCGGACTCATCACGACGACCGCCGCCGCGGCCGTACCTCAGCCCGAGCCGGCCGGCAACAGCACGAACACGACGCCCGTGACGACGCCGACGCTCCCACAGTGGTCCTGGACCTTCGCCGCAGCCCTGCCCCCCACGATGAAACAGCGCATCAGCGCCGAGGCCCACGGGAAGTCCCCCAGCTGCCGACTGCGGCCCTCGGCGGACACGGACGAGTGCGCGCCCACGAGCGTGGACCTGGACGTACGGACGGACACCTTCGCCTCAGTCCCCAAGCAGGCCACTCCCCTCCAGCTCTGAGCGCCCCGCCCCGCACCCCGACCCAACGGCGAACTTGCGTATTGCGTACCAGATCCGCCACACGAAGACCCCCGACCCCATCCGGTCGGGGGTCTTCGCACGTGATCGACGCGGATCGACAGTTGGGCTCAGGACAAAGGCGGCAGGATCTTCGCCTTCGGAGGCTTGTCGATCCTCGGACTGACGCCGTAGTCCGCCCATGTCGTGATGAAGAGATGCTTCCCGTCACGGCCTACGGCCCGCAGCGGCACCGGCTCACCGGTGGTGGCCAGGTAAGTGGTGCTCTCCAGACCGCCCTGCTCGGCCTTCACCGCCAGGACCGGCCGCCCCTTCAGTCGGGCCTCGGACCCCTTCGTGACCGTGAAGTGCTGCTGCTTCAGGACGGAGAAGCGCAGATGGCAGGCTGCCTTGGTGTGCTGTGCCAACTTTCCGGCGAAACCCGGTGAGTCGACCTCGACCGGCAGGTAGCGCCCCGGCTCCACCGGGGCGCCTGTCCGGTCAGCCAGCTTCGCACTGCGCTGCTGAGGGGTGATCCAGGTCCGTTCGCCGAGGGTGGTGAAGCGCCAGGCGAAGCCCTGGTCACCGGTGAGCACGCCGCTGCAGTCGTCGCCGCCATGCAGCGCGTGAACGTCACTGACCCGGTGGCCGTCCGACACCTGCACGGTGTGCACCGACGCCGCATCCAACGCCTTGTCCACGCGGGCGAAGATACGGTCCACCGACTGCCCCTCGATCCCGTTGGGCTCGATCCCGTTGGGCTTGGTCCCGTTGGGCTCGATCCCGTTGGGCTTGGTCCCGTTGGGCTTGGTCCCGTTGGGCCCGCCGCCCGAGCCGTCCCCGCTCGATGAGCAGCCGGCCGTCATCGCCACGGCGGCCAGGCCGATTCCGAACGCGTAGAACGCCTGTCTGCCACGCCTCAACCCTGGCAAAGCCCCCACCATCCCCCTGGATGTCAAAGACCCCCAACCATGACTGGTTGGGGGTCTACATGCTGGTGGGGCTAACAGGATTTGAACCTGTGGCCTCATCCTTATCAGGGATGCGCTCTAACCAACTGAGCTATAGCCCCGCCGCGCTCTGCGGTGTGTGTCCCGCGCGCTGACCCCTGAAGATTAGCGCACGACAAGGGCAGTCCCAAAATCGATAGTCAGGGGGGCTCACTCGTCCTCGGCGAGCGTCAGCTCGACGCCGCCGACGAAGCCCGCGGACAGGTTGTAGATGAAGGCGCCGAGGGTCGCGAGAGCCGTCGCGAGGACGACGTCGATGACCGCGATGATCGACGCGAACATCAGGACGTGCGGGAGCGAGAGGAAGGACTGCAGGTCGAAGCCGTTCGACTCGTTGGAGCCGGTGGCCTCGGAGATGGTGCCGCCGACCGTGGAGAAGACGCCCATGGCGTCCATCACCATCCACAGCACGGCGGACGCGACGATCGTGCAGATGCCCAGCGCGATGGAGAGCAGGAAGCTCACCTTCATGACCGACCAGGGATCGGCCTTGGCCACGCGCAGCCGTGCCTTGCGGATACGGGGCGTGGTGCGCGCGCCGGTGCGCGGGCGCCGTACGCCGCCGGTCGGGGCCTGGGCCTGGTTCTGGTAGGCCTGCGGCGGGTGGTACGGCCCTGCGGGCTGTTGCTGCTGACGCTCCCCTGGGAGCGGGGAGACCGGCTGCGGCGGCGCGGGCTGGGGCTGGGCGCCCGGCGCGGCCGGGCCCGCTCCAGCCTGCTGCTGGGTCTGCGGGCCTCGGGTGTCCGTCACAGTTCCCCCCTGGGATCCATGAGTGTCGTGCGAGGGCTGGTCCTGCCCGCCGGCGTCGATCTTGCGCAGTTGGGTCGTGTGCGGATCCGCCGCACGCGCGGCGGAGCCACGGCCGCCGCCGTCCGTCTCCGTACTGGAGGTACCGGCCGATCCGGCGCCCGTGGCTCCGCTCACGCTGACTCACTCCTCGTGCTACTCGGCCGAGGGCGCCTCACCCTCGTCCGTGCCGGTCGTCGCGGCACCCTCGGCGGTCTCGTCCACGGCATCGGCGCCGTCGACCTCCTCCGCCTCGCGTCCCGCCTCGGCGTTACGTGCGATACCGACCACGGCATCGCGCTTGCCCAGGTTGATCAGTTGGACGCCCATGGTGTCACGGCCCGTCTCCCTGACCTCGCTGACTCGCGTACGAATCACACCGCCCGACAGCGTGATGGCGAGGATCTCGTCGGCCTCCTCGACCACCAGCGCGCCGACGAGCGACCCGCGATCCTCCACGATCTTGGCGGCCTTGATGCCGAGGCCGCCGCGACCCTGGATGCGGTACTCGTCGACGGCGGTCCGCTTCGCGTACCCGCCGTCTGTGGCAGTGAACACGAACGTACCGGGTCGAACAACATTCATCGACAGAAGTTCGTCGCCCTCGCGGAAACTCATGCCCTTGACACCGGAGGTGGCCCTGCCCATGGGGCGCAGGCTCTCGTCGGTGGCGGTGAACCTGATCGACTGGGCCTTCTTGCTGATCAGAAGCAGGTCATCATCGGCCGAAACCAGCTCTGCTCCGATCAGTTCGTCGTCGGAACCGTCCGCCGTCTCCCGGAGGTTGATCGCGATGACACCACCGGAGCGGGGCGAATCGTAATCCTTCAAAGACGTCTTCTTGACCAGGCCGCCCTTGGTGGCCAGGACCAGGTACGGCGCCGCCTCGTAGTCGCGGATCGCCAGGATCTCGGCGATCGACTCGTCCGGCTGGAAGGCCAGCAGGTTCGCGACGTGCTGACCGCGCGCGTCACGGCCGGCGTCGGGCAGCTCGTACGCCTTCGCCCGGTAGACCCGGCCCTTGTTGGTGAAGAACAGCAGCCAGTGGTGGGTGGTCGAGACGAAGAAGTGGTCGACGATGTCGTCTTCCTTCAGCTTCGTGCCGCGCACGCCCTTGCCGCCGCGCTTCTGCGCGCGGTAGTCGTCCGTCTTGGTGCGCTTGACGTAGCCGCCGCGCGAGACGGTGACGACGATGTCCTCCTCGGCGATGAGGTCCTCGATGGACATGTCGCCGTCGAAGGGCACCAGCATCGTCTTGCGGTCGTCGCCGTACTTCTCGACGATCGCGGCGAGTTCCTCGCTGACGATGCCGCGCTGACGGGCCTCGGAGGACAGGATCGCGTTGTACTCGGTGATCTTCGCCTGGAGTTCGTCGTGCTCCTGGACGATCTTCTGGCGCTCCAGGGCGGCCAGTCGGCGCAGCTGCATCTCGAGGATGGCGTTCGCCTGGATCTCGTCGATCTCCAGGAGGTCCATCAGGCCCCCGCGCGCGATCTCGACGGTCTCACTGCGCCGGATCAGCGCGATGACCTCGTCGATGGCGTCCAGGGCCTTCAGCAGGCCGCGCAGGATGTGCGCCCGCTCCTCGGCCTTGCGCAGCCGGAAGCGCGTACGGCGGACGATGACCTCGATCTGGTGCGCCACCCAGTGGCGGATGAACGCGTCCAGGGAGAGGGTGCGCGGGACGCCGTCGACCAGCGCCAGCATGTTGGCGCCGAAGTTCGTCTGCAGGTCGGTGTGCTTGTAGAGGTTGTTCAGCACGACCTTGGCGACCGCGTCCCGCTTCAGCACGATCACGAGCCGCTGGCCGGTACGGGAACTCGTCTCGTCGCGGACGTCCGCGATGCCGCCGATCTTGCCGTCCTTCACCAGGTCGGCGATCTTCTGCGCGAGGTTGTCCGGGTTCGTCTGGTACGGCAGCTCCGTGACCACCAGGCACTGGCGGTTCTGGATCTCCTCGACCTCGACGACCGCGCGCATGGTGATGGAGCCGCGACCGGTGCGGTACGCCTCCTCGATGCCCTTGCGGCCCACGACCAACGCACCGGTCGGGAAGTCGGGGCCCTTGATGCGCTCGATCAGCGCGTCCAGGAGCTCCTCGTGCGAGGCGTCCGGGTTCTCCAGGTACCACTGGGCACCGGAGGCCACCTCGCGCAGGTTGTGCGGCGGGATGTTGGTCGCCATGCCGACCGCGATACCGGCCGAGCCGTTGATCAGCAGGTTCGGGAACCGGGCCGGCAGGACGGTCGGCTCCTGGGAGCGGCCGTCGTAGTTGTCCATGAAGTCGACGGTTTCCTCGTCGATGTCACGGACCATCTCCATCGACAGCGGCGCCATCTTGCACTCGGTGTAGCGCATGGCCGCCGCCGGGTCGTTGCCCGGAGAGCCGAAGTTGCCGTTGGAGTCCACCAGCGGCATCCGCATCGACCACGGCTGCGCGAGGCGGACCAGCGCGTCGTAGATCGAGGAGTCGCCGTGCGGGTGGTAGCTGCCCATGACGTCGCCGACGACACGGGCGCACTTGTAGAAGCCGCGCTCGGGGCGGTAGCCGCCGTCGTACATGGCGTACAGGACCCGGCGGTGGACGGGCTTGAGGCCGTCACGGACGTCGGGCAGCGCACGCGAGACGATGACGGACATCGCGTAGTCGAGGTACGAGCGCTGCATCTCCGTCTCGAGCCCGACGGGCTCGAGACGCTGGGCGATGACGCCGCCCTCGTCAGAGGGGGCAGGAGTGTTCTCGTCGGCCATTGCTGGTGAAGGTCCTTCCTGGTGCGGTCAGCTGAGACCGACTCAGATGTCGAGGAAGCGGACGTCCTTGGCGTTGCGCTGGATGAACTGGCGGCGGGCCTCGACGTCCTCGCCCATCAGGACCGAGAACAGGTCGTCGGCCTGGGCGGCGTCGTCGAGGGTGACCTGGCCGAGGACGCGGTGCTCCTGGTCCATGGTCGTGATGCGCAGTTCCTCGGCGTTCATCTCGCCGAGACCCTTGAAGCGCTGGATCGTGTCTTCCTTGATGCGCTTGCCGCGCTGGCGGCCGAGTTCGACCAGGGCGTCGCGCTCGCGGTCGGAGTAGGCGTACTCGACCTCGTCCCGGCCCCACTTGAGCTTGTAGAGCGGGGGACGGGACAGGAACACGTGACCCGCCTCGACGAGCGGGCGCATGAAGCGGAACAGGAAGGTCAGCAGCAGGGTGCTGATGTGCTGGCCGTCGACGTCGGCGTCCGCCATCAGGATGATCTTGTGATAGCGGAGCTTCTCGATGTCGAAGTCCTCGTGCACGCCCGTGCCGAAGGCGGAGATCAGCGCCTGGATCTCCTGGTTCTGCAGGATCTTGTCGATCCTGGCCTTCTCCACGTTGAGGATCTTGCCGCGGATCGGGAGGATCGCCTGGTACTGCGGGTTGCGGCCGGACTTGGCCGAGCCGCCGGCGGAGTCGCCCTCGACGATGAAGATCTCGCACTTGGTGGGGTCGTTGGACTGGCAGTCCGAGAGCTTGCCGGGCAGCGACGCCGTCTCCAGCAGGCCCTTGCGCCGGGTCAGGTCGCGGGCCTTGCGGGCCGCCACGCGCGCGGTGGCCGCCTGGATGCCCTTGCGGATGATGTCCGCGGCCTCGACCGGATTGCGGTCCAGCCAGTCGTTCAGGTGCTCGTAGACCGCCTTCTGCACGAAGGTCTTGGCCTCCGTGTTGCCCAGCTTGGTCTTCGTCTGGCCCTCGAACTGCGGCTCGCTCAGCTTGACCGAGATGATCGCGGTCAGGCCCTCACGGATGTCGTCACCGGTGAGGTTGTCGTCCTTCTCGCGCAGCAGCTTCTTGTCGCGCGCGTACTTGTTGATCAGCGACGTCAGCGCGGCCCGGAAGCCCTCTTCGTGCGTACCGCCCTCGTGCGTGTGGATGATGTTGGCGAAGGAGTACACGCCCTCGCTGTAACCGCTGTTCCACTGCATCGCGACCTCGAGGGACAGGCTCTTGTCCTTGTCCTCCGCCTCCAGGTCGATGACGGTGTTGTGGACCACGTCCCCCTTGCGGGAGTTGAGGTACTTCACGAAGTCGACGATGCCGCCCTCGTAGTGGTACGTGACGGCCTTGACCTCGGCCTTCTCGTCCGCACCCGCCTCGTCCGCACCGGTGGTGGCCTTCGCCGACTCGCGCTCATCAGTGAGTTTGATCGTCAAACCCTTGTTGAGGAACGCCATCTCCTGAAAGCGCCGCGAGAGCGTCTCGAAGGAGTACTCGGTGGTCTCGAAGATGTCCGGGTCGGCCCAGAAGGTGACCGCGGTACCGGTCACGTCGGTGGCCTCGTGCTGGGCGAGCGGTGCAGTGGGGACGCCCATCTTGTAGTCCTGCGTCCAGCGGTGGCCGTCGGTCTTCACCTCTACGGCGACCTTCGCCGACAGCGCGTTGACGACGGACACACCCACGCCGTGCAGACCGCCGGAGACCGCGTAGCCGCCACCGCCGAACTTGCCGCCCGCGTGCAGCACGGTCAGCACGACCTCGAGGGCGGGCTTGCCCTCGGAGGCGACGATGCCGACCGGGATGCCACGGCCGTTGTCGACGACGCGCACGCCGCCGTCGGCGAGGATCGTCACGTCGATGGTGTCCGCGTGGCCGGCGAGCGCCTCGTCGACGGAGTTGTCGACCACCTCGTACACGAGGTGGTGCAGTCCTCGCTCACCGGTGGAGCCGATGTACATACCGGGGCGCTTGCGGACCGCGTCCAGGCCTTCGAGGACGGTGATGGCGCTGGCGTCGTACGAGGCGGTGACCTCGCCGTTCGACGAGGTCACCGCGCCGTTCTCGCCGGCGTCGGTGGACGGGATGTTCTCGTTGGGGTTGCCGGAATCGGCCACGAAGCGCCCTTTCTGGCACAGCACGAGCCAGGCTCTGGGGGTCCCCCCTCCGGAGGGTTGCCGGAGCGGCTGCGGCATGTTGCGTTGGTAAGCCTTGTTCAGCGTTGCTCAGCTTTTCCCGGACGGTCCCCACGAATGGGGCGGGATTGGCCTCCAGTCTACCGGTAGCGCCGACAGTGATGGGGGTTTGCCGGTACCTGAGTCCGCATGTGCCGCCCTCAACCGGCGTCTTCCGGGTCCCCATATACGGAACGGGGCTCCAAGAGGCTCACAGCGGCACTCAGCGCTTCCGGCTGTCAACCCTTGGCTACTTGGGAGTCAGATAGGCATTCGCATCCGCACGCCGGGGTGCAACGAAGCGGCCGCCGGCGCATCGAGAAGAGCGCCGGCGGCCGGTGAATGTGAGGTCTGTCACCCATACGTGTCGCCGGGTCCCCTGCTGCCCGGGGCACGCAGGGGACCGTAGCGACGAGCGGGCCCGTTGGGGCCGTTCACCTTGATCACCCGCACCGCGCCGTGCCCGAGATCCTCGTTGAGACGGGCGACGAGCGTCGGGGCCAGCAGGCGCAGATTCGTCGCCCAGGCCGTGGAGTCGCAGCGCACGACGAGCACCCGCTCGTCCTCGTCGTACTTCTCCGGCTCGCAGTGCTTGGCCACGTCCTCGCCGACGATCTGCGGCCAGCGGCCCATCACCCCGCCCACCGCCGCGGGGGTCTCCCAGCCGCGCTCGGTGATGAGCCGGTTGATCGCAGCGCCGAGCGCCATGGGGTCGCGTCCGTCGGCGCGCGCGCCGGAGCGCAGGCCCCCACGCCGCGCCTGCTTCTTCTGCTGCGCCGCGTCCCCACGCGCGCGTGCGTATTCCTTGGCCGCCCTGAGCGCCACGCGCGCGAGGTCGACTCCGGACGGCTCGGGGGTCTTGTCGGGTACCGGCTCTGGTACCGGCTCTTCGTTCGTCATACGCGCTCCACCGTCCCGTCCGACACGGAGAACCGCGTCCCGGCCAGTACGTGCGGTACGTCGTCGTCGACCGCGGCCGTCACCAGCACCTGCTCACCCGGCGCGACCAGCTCCGCCAGGCGCTCGCGGCGGCGGGTGTCGAGCTCGGCGAAGACGTCGTCGAGAACGAGCACCGGCTCGTTCCCCTCGGCCCGCAGCAGGTCGTACGAGGCCAGGCGCAGCGCCAGCGCGTACGACCAGGACTCGCCGTGGGAGGCGTAGCCCTTGGCGGGCAACTGGCCGAGTTTGAGCAGCAGATCGTCCCGGTGCGGGCCCACGAGGGTGACGCCCCGCTCGATCTCCTGCTTGCGCGCCTCGGCGATGGCGGCCATCACCTGCTCGTGAAGGTCCTCGCGCGTGTGCGCCTCGCCGGGGGCGGACGGCTTGTACTCCAGGGCCACCGGGCCGCCCCCCGGGGCCAGTTGCTCGTACGCCTTGTCGGCCAGCGGCTGGAGCGCGGCGATCAGATCGAGGCGCTGGGCGAGCAACTCCGCGCCGACGCGCGCCAGATGCTGGTCCCAGACGTCGAGCGTGGACAGGTCCATGGAGCGGCCGCCGTGGCGTCGGGCCAGCGCCGCCGACTTCAGCAGCGTGTTGCGCTGCTTGAGGACCCGCTCGTAGTCGGAGCGCACGCCGGCCATGCGCGGGGAGCGGGCGGTGATCAGCTCGTCGAGGAAGCGGCGCCGCTCGCCGGGGTCGCCCTTGACCAGGGCGAGGTCCTCGGGCGCGAACAGCACGGTCCGTACGATGCCCAGCACGTCACGGGGCCTGACCTGCGAGGATCTGTTGATACGGGCCCGGTTGGCCTTGCCGGGGTTCAGCTCCAGCTCGATCAGCTGCTGCCGTTCGCCCTGCCGGACCTGGGCGCGGATGACCGCGCGGTCGGCGCCCATGCGGACCAGGGGCGCGTCGGAGGCGACCCGGTGGCTGCCGAGGGTGGCGAGATAGCCGACGGCCTCGACGAGGTTCGTCTTGCCCTGGCCGTTGGGTCCTACGAAGGCGGTGACGCCCGGGTCGAGCGGAACTTCGACCCGGGCGTACGAGCGGAAGTCGGCCAGCGACAGATGCGTGACGTGCATGGTCGTTCGCCGACCTCCCCCAGCGTTCGTGGATCCTCGGCCGGGTGGGGGCCGGTGGATCGGTGGACTGTTCTGTCGTGTCTGTCGTGCTGTGGACTACTTCTTCTCGACCGCGTGGCCGCCGAACTGGTTGCGCAGCGCCGCGATCATCTTCATCTGCGGCGAGTCCTCCTGGCGGGAGGAGAACCGCGCGAAGAGCGAGGCCGTGATCGCCGGCAGCGGCACGGCGTTGTCGATGGCGGCTTCCACAGTCCAGCGTCCCTCACCGGAGTCCTGTGCAAAACCCTTAAGCCTGTCGAGGTGCTCGTCCTCGTCCAGGGCGTTCACCGCGAGGTCCAGCAGCCAGGAGCGGATGACCGTGCCCTCCTGCCAGGACCGGAAGACCTCGCGCACGTCCGTGACCGAGTCGACCTTCTCCAGCAGCTCCCAGCCCTCGGCGTAGGCCTGCATCATCGCGTACTCGATGCCGTTGTGGACCATCTTCGCGAAGTGGCCCGCACCGGCCTTGCCCGCGTGCACCGCGCCGAAGGTCCCCTCGGGCTTGAGGGCGTCGAACACCGGCTGCACCCTGGCGACGTTCTCCGCGTCGCCGCCGTACATCAGCGCATAGCCGTTCTCCAGGCCCCAGACGCCCCCGGAGACGCCGCAGTCGACGAATCCGATGCCCTTGGCCGCCAGCTCCTCGGCGTGCTTCTCGTCGTCCGTCCAGCGGGAGTTGCCGCCGTCCACGACGACGTCGCCGGGCTCCAGCAGGTCGGCGAGCTCGTCGATGGTGGACTGGGTGGGGGCTCCGGCCGGGACCATCACCCAGACCACGCGGGGGCCGCTGAGCTTGCCCACAAGCTCGTCGAGGCTGTGGACATCGGCAAGGTCCGGGTTGCGGTCGTATCCGATGACGGTGTGGCCTGCGCGGCGTATCCGCTCGCGCATGTTGCCGCCCATCTTGCCGAGGCCGACGAGACCGAGCTCCATCAGTTGTTCCTTAGGTTGCTGTGTGGCGTGTGGGGCACGTTCGTACCTGTGTCCGAGCCTAGACCCGGACGTCCACGCACAGCTGTGGGCATACCCGCTCAAACGTGACCCCCAACCCGGCCCGACCTGCGGGTACCCACAAGGCCGGGGGTCACTGTGGACAACGCTCAGCCGCTGAGCCGCACCGGCATGATCAGGTACTTGTAGGCCTCGTCCGCCTCCGCGTCCAGAGCGGGCTTGCCGCTCAGCAGCGCGGGCTTCGTGGAGGTCGTGAACGACAGCTGGGCCACCGGGGAGTCGATCGCGCTCAGGCCGTCCAGCAGGAACGTCGGGTTGAAGGCGATGGAGATGTCGTCGCCCTCCAGCTGCGCGTCCACCCTTTCCACAGCCTGTGCGTCATCGCTGGAGCCGGCCTCCAGGATGAGCACGCCCTGCTCGAAGCTGAGGCGCACCGGGGTGTTGCGCTCGGCGACCAGGGCCACACGCTTGACGGCCTCCACGAAGGGGGCGGTCTCGATCACGGCGACGGAGTTGAACTCCGTCGGGAACAGCGTGCGGTACTTCGGGAGGTCGCCCTCCAGCAGGCGGGTCGTCGTACGCCGCCCGGCGCCCTCGAAGCCGATCAGGCCCTCGCCCGCACCCGAGCCGGACAGCGCCAGGATCACACTGTCGCCGCTGGTCAGCGCCTTGGCGGTGTCCAGGAGCGTCTTGGCGGGCACCAGCGCGACCGCGGAGGCCTCCGGGTTCTCCGGCTTCCACAGGAACTCGCGGACCGCGAAGCGGTAGCGGTCGGTGGAGGCCAGCGTGACGGTGTCGCCCTCGATCTCGATGCGCACACCCGTCAGCACGGGCAGCGTGTCGTCCCGGCCGGCGGCGATGGCCACCTGGGAGGCGGCGGAGGCGAAGACCTCACCGGGGACGGTGCCCGTCGCGTTCGGCATCTGCGGCAGTGCCGGGTACTCCTCCACAGGCAGGGTGTGGAGTGTGAAGCGCGAGGAGCCGCAGACCACGGTCGCCCGTACACCGTCTGTGGAAATCTCCACCGGGCGGTTGGGCAGAGCGCGGCAGATGTCGGCGAGCAGTCGGCCGGAGACGAGGACGGTGCCCTCTTCCTCGACCTCCGTCTCCACGGACACGCGCGCGGAGACCTCGTAGTCGAAGCTGGACAGGCTCAGGGCGCCGTCCTCGGCCTTCAGCAGAAGGCCGGCGAGGACAGGCGCCGGCGGACGGGCCGGGAGGCTGCGCGCCGCCCAGGCCACTGCCTCCGCGAGTACGTCGCGTTCCACCCGGATCTTCACTGTTGCCGCCTCCTGCTGTTGCCGGCGCTTCTCGCCCTGCCTGGCTCCGTCGTCTGTCTCGGTGTCGCCGGTCCCGGTGAAGGGAAGGACACCGGGGAACAGTCTGACGCACGGCACTGACAGTAGGTGCCTCTCGGGGTCAAGTCGTGACGAGGGGCAGCCGGGCACCGGACGGCGAGTTGTGCACAGGACCCACTTCGAAGCGAACTTCTCCCTCTCTCTAGTTGGGAGTAGTAGTAGGGGCTGTGGAAACCGTGGATAACCCCGTTTGCCCAGCTCAGGGCCGAGATTTTGTCCACCGCCCCTGTGGGCGGAGGCAGTGGACAACTCCGGGGTTCTGTGGAGAACAGAAAGTTCTGCACACCCCGTGCACAGCCTGAGGCGACTTCTCCCCAGGCTCGTCCCCAGCTTTGACCGGCTTTCCCACAGCCCGCCCCGGCAGCTTGGTGTGACGCCTTTCACTCGACACGGTGATCAGGCGCGTCGTGTTGCCGAACAGTGGACAGCCATGTGGAGAAGCGGCCGATCGCTGGGGACAACCGGGCCCAGCCTGTGGGTTGTCGGTGGACAACTTCGTGCACAGCTTGTGGATCACTTCTTCGTCCACAGTCTGTGGAGATCCTTTGTCCACGAATCCACAGCCACCTGACCTGCCTCGATGGGTTGTGGGCAGGTCTCCTGTGGATCGTGTTCTGGACAACTTCGCGGTCCCCAGGATGTGGAAGGAAAAAAGTCCCGCAATCTGTGGAGAGAGACCGTAACCCGGCAGGTAATCGAACAGCGGCCTGCGACCGACACGACGAAGGGCGCCCACCGGATCTCCTCCGGGGGCGCCCTGCAGACGTGTCGGGGACGGGGCGGTGCCGCCGTCAGCCGTTCTTGATGCGGTTCGTCAGCTCCGTCACCTGGTTGTAGATGGAGCGCCGCTCGGCCATCAGATTGCGGATCTTGCGGTCCGCGTGCATCACCGTGGTGTGGTCGCGGCCGCCGAACAGCGCGCCGATCTTCGGCAGGGAGAGGTCCGTCAGCTCCCGGCACAGGTACATGGCGATCTGGCGGGCCGTCACCAGGGCGCGGCCGCGCGAGGTTCCGCACAGGTCCTCGACCGTGAGCCCGAAGTAGTCGGCGGTGGCGCTCATGATGGCGGTGGAGGTGATCTCGGGGGCCGAGTCCTCCCCGCCGGGGATCAGGTCCTTGAGGACGATCTCCGTCAGACCCAGGTCGACCGGCTGCCGGTTGAGCGAGGCGAAGGCCGTCACCCGGATCAGCGCCCCCTCCAGCTCGCGGATGTTGCGCGAGATGCGGGAGGCGATGAACTCCAGTACCTCCGGCGGGGCGTTGAGCTGTTCCTGCACCGCCTTCTTGCGCAGGATCGCGATACGGGTCTCCAGCTCGGGCGGCTGGACGTCGGTGATCAGACCCCACTCGAAGCGGTTGCGCAGCCGGTCCTCCAGCGTCACCAGCTGCTTGGGCGGCCGGTCGCTGGAGAGCACGATCTGCTTGTTGGCGTTGTGGAGCGTGTTGAAGGTGTGGAAGAACTCCTCCTGCGTCGACTCCTTGTCCGCCAGGAACTGGATGTCGTCGACGAGCAGGATGTCCATCTCGCGGTAGCGCTTGCGGAAGCTGTCGCCCTTGCCGTCGCGGATGGAGTTGATGAACTCGTTGGTGAACTCCTCCGAGCTGACATACCGCACGCGCGTGCCGGGGTAGAGGCTGCGGGCGTAGTGCCCGATCGCGTGCAGCAGGTGCGTCTTGCCGAGCCCCGACTCCCCGTAGATGAACAGGGGGTTGTAGGCCTTCGCGGGTGCCTCGGCGACGGCGACCGCGGCCGCGTGGGCGAAGCGGTTGGAGGCGCCGATGACGAACGTGTCGAAGAGGTACTTGGGGTTCAGGCGTGCGGTGGGCTCACCGGGGCCGGGCGCCGGCGCGGGCTGCGCTGCCAGCGGGCCGGGGGCGCCGGAGGCGGGCAGGTTGGGGCCGACGGGGCCGCCCCGGTGGACGTGCCCGGAGCCGGTCGCCTGTTCGGGCAGCTCCCGGCGGGCGTCGCGCTGGTCGTAGTCCTGGCGCGACTGGTCGTAGTCGGAACGCTGCTGCTCGTACTCGGAGCGCTGGGGCTCGTAGGGCGGACGCTCCATCGGCTGCGGCCGGTAGTCCTGCGAGGGCGGGGCGTAGGTGTCCTGGGTCTGCGATCCGTACGAGTCCTGTCCGGACGGTCCGTAGGAGTCCTGGGAGGGCGAGGCGTAGGGATCGCGCTCGGGGAAGCCGAGGCGCTGCTGCTGCCAGCTGTACTCGTCCTGCGAGGGGCGCGGCCAGGAGCCGGGCTCGGGGCGCTGGTATTCGCCGGGGTAGGCCGGGCGCGCGGTGGGGAGCTGGTCGGTGCGCGGATGCGGCAGCTGTTCGGGCCGGGGGTGGGGCAGCTGGTCGCCGGGGGCGCCGGGGAGCTGCTCGGAGCGGGCGGGGCGGTGGTCGTCGCCGCGGTGGCGGCCGTAGCCCTCGTACTGGCCGGAGGGGAGCTCGGGCTCCTCGTAGCGCTGCTGGGAGCGGGCCGGGGGCGCGGGTGGGCCGGCGGGCTCGCCCGCGGAGTCGTCGACGGTGATCGCGATGCGGATGGGGCGGCCGCACTCGCGGCTCAGGGTCTCGCTGACGATCGGGGCGAGCCGGCCCTCCAGGACGCCCTTGGCGAATTCGTTCGGGACGGCGAGCAGTGCGGTGTCGGCGACCAGCGCGAGGGGCTGGCAGCGGCGGATCCAGTGCTCGTCCTTCGTCTCCACTCCCTGCCCTCGCCCCTCACCGAGGAGTTGCTCGAGTACTCGTGGCCACACTGCGGCAAGATCGGCAGGTACGTCAGCCACAGGGCACGCTCTCTCACGGGGGTCCCACGAACGTGTGGTTCTGGGACGAGTCGGGATTCAAATGGGGTGGAGCAGGTAGAGGGGAACGAATCGGAGTTCAGCCACGGTAGTCAGGGCGACGGGTGCGGTTCAAGTTGTTGTCCCCAGCCTGTGGATAGTGTCTCTCAGTGACCACTGGTTTGACCGGATGGCGTAGCCCCGCGTACCGTAACCAGGTCGAGTTGTCGATGGCTGCTGCCGCCTGCCTCCGAAGGGCACAGATCGCGTCAGGTGATCGGGAAGCGGTGCACTCGGGCGTAACTGCGAGCTACTCGTGGGCGCACGGTGACAGCCAGCACGGCATTCGCAACCACCGATTTGACTTCTGGAGCCCCCGAGTGAGCAAGCGCACCTTCCAGCCGAACAACCGTCGTCGTGCCAAGACCCACGGCTTCCGCCTGCGGATGCGTACCCGTGCCGGGCGCGCGATTCTGGCGAACCGTCGTGCCAAGGGCCGCGCCAGCCTGTCCGCCTGATCCCGGTCAGGTCATGCCGTCGTGCTGCCCACCGAGAACCGGCTGAGGCGGCGCGAGGACTTCGCGACCGCGGTACGACGCGGGCGTCGGGCAGGTCGCCCGACCCTCGTCGTCCACCTTCGTAGCGGTGCCACGGACCCGCATGCGCCTGGGGAGAGCGCCTCCCCGACGCGTGCGGGTTTCGTCGTGAGCAAAGCCGTGGGCGGCGCGGTCGTACGCAACAAGGTCAAGCGAAGGTTGCGTCATCTGATGCGGGACCGAGTAGCTCTGTTGCCCCCCGGTAGCCTGGTAGTCGTACGAGCGCTGCCCGGTGCGGGTGACGCCGACCATGCACAACTGGCCCAAGACCTGGATGCCGCCATCGAGCGGCTGCTGGGAGGGGGCGCGCGATGAAGTACCCGCTGCTGGCTCTGATCAAGCTGTACCAGTGGACGATCAGTCCACTCCTGGGGCCGGTGTGCAAGTACTACCCGTCGTGTTCCCACTACGGCTATACGGCCATCGACCGGCACGGCGCGGTCAAGGGCACGGCGCTCACGGCCTGGCGCATCCTCCGATGCAATCCGTGGTCGCTGGGCGGCGTGGATCATGTCCCGCCGCGCAAGCGCCCGCGATGGCACGAAATGCTGCGCAACTCGTGGCACGCACGCAAGGGCGGGTCCTCCGCCGCCGATTCGGCCACCGAGGGAAGCGTTCCTTCGAGCCCGGCCGCAGAGACCTCGTCCCATGTCCAAGGAGCATGATTAGTGGACACGATTGCCAGCCTCTTCAGCTTCATCACGACACCCGTCTCATGGGTCATCGTCCAGTTCCACTCGATGTACGGGAAGATCTTCGGTCCCGACACGGGCTGGGCCTGGGGCCTGTCCATCGTGTCCCTGGTGATTCTGATTCGTATCTGCTTGATCCCGCTGTTCGTGAAGCAGATCAAGTCGACCCGGGCGATGCAGACGCTGCAGCCCGAGATGAAGAAGATCCAGGAGCGCTACAAGAGCGACAAGCAGCGCCAGTCCGAAGAGATGATGAAGCTGTACAAGGAGACGGGTACCAACCCGCTCTCCTCGTGCCTTCCCATCCTGGCGCAGTCGCCGTTCTTCTTCGCCCTCTATCACGTGCTGAACGGCATCGCGACGGGCAAGACGATCGGCGTCATCGACGATCAGCTGCTCGCCAGCGCCCGTAAGGCACACATCTTCGGTGCCCCGCTCGCCGCGAAGTTCACGGACAGCTCGGACAAGGTCGCCCAGCTGGGCGCCACGCTCACCGATGTCCGCGTCGTCACCGCCATCATGATCGTCCTGATGTCGGCGTCGCAGTTCTACACGCAGCGTCAGCTGATGACGAAGAACGTCGACACCACGGTGAAGACGCCGTTCATGCAGCAGCAGAAGATGCTGATGTACGTCTTCCCGGTCATGTTCGCCGTCTTCGGCATCAACTTCCCGGTCGGTGTCCTCGTCTACTGGCTGACCACCAACGTGTGGACCATGGGCCAGCAGATGTACGTCATCCACAACAACCCGACCCCGGGTTCCAAGGCTCAGGCCGCCTACCTGGAGCGCCTCACCAAGCACGTCACGCACCACGGCAAGACCCGCCGGCGCAGCGAGCGCACGATCATCAAGGCGATCGTCGCCAAGGGCCGTGACCGCAACGAGTTCGAGCGCAAGTTCATCAACGCTCTGAACAAGGCGGGCCTCGCTGCCCAGACCGACGGCAACGTGGTGAGGAGCGAGAACGCCGCCGCTGCCCAGACCGAGGACGGTACGCCCACGACCGGCGCCGGCACCGCCGCCCCCAGGCGTCAGCAGCCCAAGCGCCAGTCGAAGTCGCAGCGTCAGTCCGGGGCCACGAAGCCGGCCGACTCCGGGTCGCCCACGTCGCTGAGCAAGTCCGACGAGCCCGAGGACGCCAAGCCGGCCTCCGCCGCCAAGAAGGCTCAGCCGAAGCAGCCCGGCAGCGGCACCCGCAGCAAGGCCCAGTCCGGGCAGCGCAAGGGCCCGCAGCGCCCCAAGTCCCCGTCCAAGAAGTAAGAAGGAGCCCATCCCGTGACGGAAGGCACCACCTCCGCTGCTGCCGAGGGTGCAGACACCCTGACCCGCCTGGAGCAGGAGGGCGAGATCGCGGCGGACTACCTCGAGGGTCTGCTGGACATCGCCGATCTCGACGGCGACATCGACATGGACGTCGAGGCCGACCGCGCCGCTGTGTCGATCATCAGCGACGCGAACAGCCGAGACCTGCAGAAGCTGGTCGGCCGTGACGGTGAGGTGCTGGAGGCTCTCCAGGAGCTCACGCGACTGGCGGTGAACCGGGAGACCGGCGACCGCAGCCGGCTGATGCTGGACATCGCGGGCTTCCGGGCCAGGAAGCGTGCCGAGCTCTCCGAGCTGGGCGCCAAGGCCGCCGCGGAGGTCAAGAACACGGGCGAGCCCGTGAAGATGAAGCCGATGACGCCCTTCGAGCGCAAGGTCGTGCACGACGCGGTCAAGGCCGCTGGTCTGCGCAGCGAGTCCGAGGGCGAGGAGCCGCAGCGCTTCGTCGTCGTGCTGCCCGCCTGACCGGTTCGTAGGTTCCCCGGCCCCGTCTGTTGCGCAGACGGGGCCGAACTTTGTCAGCCTGATAGTTCTGTTGGTCGGCGCGATGCGCCGAAGCGGTACGGAAGGACGGTCCCCGTGACGGAGGCAGCGGAACTCCCCCCTGCGCCCGAGCAGGCGCGTGAGGTGTTCGGTGATCGCTACGCGGACGCCGTCCGCTATGCGGAGCTGCTCGCTGAGGCGGGTGTCCAGCGTGGGCTGATCGGCCCGCGTGAGGTTCCCCGTCTGTGGGAGCGGCACATGCTGAACTGCGCGGTGCTGTCCGAGGTCGTACCCGAAGGGGTGACCGTGTGCGACGTCGGTTCGGGCGCCGGGCTGCCGGGCATCCCTCTGGCGCTCGTCCGGGAGGACCTGAAGATCACGCTGCTGGAGCCATTGCTGCGGCGGACGAACTTCCTCACCGAGGTCGTGGAACTGCTGGGCCTGGACCATGTGACGGTCGTGCGCGGCCGGGCCGAGGAGGTCATGGGCAAGGTCCCGCCCGTCCATGTGGTGACGGCACGGGCCGTGGCGCCCCTGGACCGATTGGCCGCATGGGGCATTCCTCTCCTGCGGCCCTACGGAGAGATGCTCGCCCTCAAGGGGGACACGGCTGAGGAAGAGCTCAAGAGCGCGGCCACGGCGCTGAGCAAGCTCGGTGCGGTGGAGACATCCATCCTGCATGTGGGTGAGGGAGTAGTGGATCCTCTGTCCACGGTGGTGCGGGTCGAGGTCGGGGAGAGCCCCGGCGGTGTGCGCTTCGCTGCGAAGAAGGCCAAGGCCGCTCGTACGGGGCGGACTCGCCGTCGCCGTTGACGCCGTCTGACGACGAGACGTACTCCACACAAGCTGCCAAACCTACACACGCCGGAGTGTCGCGACAGTTCGGCCTCCGCTGCTGTGCATCGTGTTTCACGTGAAACGTCGCTCACTGTTGCACGGCATCATCAGTCGCGGCCGCGCCGCGGCCGAACCCCGCGACCGCAAGCCTCTCGGCTCCCTCGAAGAGGCACCCACCCACACCGCTCGACCCCCCGCGAGGGGTACGAAGATTTCCACAGAGGTGGATTTCTCCACAGAACAACAGGCCTCACTGGTTCACGACCCCGAAGACATGGGAGGCTCTGTTCATTGCGAGCCTGAAGTCGAGGAGAGTGAATCCTTGCGGTCCGACGCCAACATCGCGGGACCGATGACCGATCCGGTCCCCGGTCCCCGTACCGAGTCGATCGGGGAGGATGTTTCACGTGAAACACCGCCCCCGATGGACGACACTCCGATCGGTCGTGCTGCCCAACTGGCGGTGGAGGCTCTGGGACGAGCCGGCGAGGGCCTGCCACGGCCCGAGCACACACGCGTCATGGTGGTCGCCAACCAGAAGGGCGGCGTCGGCAAGACGACGACGACCGTCAACCTTGCTGCCTCCCTTGCCCTGCACGGCGGCCGAGTCCTGGTGATCGACCTCGACCCACAGGGCAACGCATCCACCGCGCTGGGGATCGACCATCACGCCGAAGTCCCGTCCATCTACGACGTTCTGGTCGAGAGCAAACCGCTCGCGGAAGTCGTCCAGCCGGTGCCGGATGTCGAGGGTCTCTTCTGCGCCCCCGCCACGATCGATCTCGCCGGTGCGGAGATCGAGCTGGTGTCCCTGGTGGCGCGCGAGAGCAGGCTGCAGCGGGCCATCCAGGCCTACGAGCAACCCCTGGACTACATCCTGATCGACTGCCCTCCCTCGCTCGGCCTGCTGACGGTCAACGCGTTGGTGGCAGGCGCGGAGGTCCTCATCCCGATCCAGTGCGAGTACTACGCACTGGAGGGCCTGGGGCAGCTGCTGCGGAACGTCGATCTGGTGCGGGGGCACCTCAACCCCACGCTGCACGTATCGACGATCCTGCTCACCATGTACGACGGCCGGACGCGTCTCGCCTCCCAGGTCGCGGACGAGGTGCGCAGCCACTTCGGTGAAGAGGTGCTGCGGACGAGCATCCCGCGCTCGGTCCGTATCTCCGAGGCGCCGAGCTATGGCCAGACGGTGCTGACCTACGATCCGGGTTCGAGCGGTGCGCTGTCCTATCTTGAGGCGGCACGAGAAATCGCGTTGAAGGGTGTCGGCGTGAGCTACGAGGCGCCGCATGCCCACATCGGCGCCCAGAGCGACCCGAGCATGGTGGAGGGAATGCAGTGAGCGAGCGACGGAGGGGGTTGGGCCGTGGTCTCGGCGCACTGATCCCTGCTGCACCGACAGAGAAGACGCCGCCCCCGGCTGCGATGGGAGGCGCTTCGTCTGCGTCCCCGTCGGCGGTCCCGGTGCTGACGAACGAACGCGGGGTGGCCGCGGCGAAGGTGGCCACGCTGCCGCCTGTTTCACGTGAAACCGAGGATTCGTACTTCGGCGACCCCGCGGACGCGCCCGCAGCTCCCATGGGCGCCCACTTCGCGGAGATCCCCCTCGACTCCATCACGCCGAACCCGCGCCAGCCCCGTGAGGTCTTCGACGAGGACGCGCTGCAGGAACTGGTCACCTCCATCCAGGAGGTCGGTCTTCTCCAGCCGGTCGTGGTGCGGCAGTTGGGTCCCGCCCGCTATGAGCTCATCATGGGCGAGCGGCGCTGGCGGGCCTGCCGCGAGGCCGGACTGGAGGCGATCCCGGCGATCGTCCGGGCCACCGATGACGAGAAGCTTCTCCTGGATGCCCTTCTGGAGAACCTGCACCGGGCGCAGCTGAACCCGCTGGAAGAGGCCGCGGCCTACGACCAGCTGCTGAAGGACTTCAACTGCACACACGACCAGCTGGCCGACCGCATCGGCCGCTCGCGTCCGCAGGTCTCCAACACCCTGCGTCTGCTGAAGCTCTCGCCCTCGGTCCAACGGCGGGTGGCCGCAGGGGTCCTCTCCGCCGGCCATGCGAGGGCGCTGCTCTCCGTCGACGACTCGGAGGAGCAGGACAGGCTGGCCCACCGAATTGTCGCCGAGGGGCTGTCGGTGCGGGCCGTCGAGGAGATCGTGACCCTGATGGGTTCGCGACCGCAGACGACTCAGCGCTCCAAGGGTCCGCGGGCCGGTGCCCGGGTCTCCCCGGCGCTGTCCGACCTCGCGACCCGTCTCTCGGACCGTTTCGAGACGCGGGTGAAGGTCGATCTGGGGCAGAAGAAGGGCAAGATCACCGTCGAGTTCGCTTCCATGGAGGACCTTGAGCGGATCCTCGGCAGCCTCGCTCCCGGCGAGGGACCGGTGCTGCAGAAGAGCCTTCTGGACGGCGAGTCCGAGGAGACCGAGGACTAGAGGCTGTGGCCGGCGGGGCTGTTCTGCCCAGTCGGCCGGTGGAGCGGGCCGTGTCCGGTGTGTACCGGAACACGGCCCGCTCTTTGCTTTCAGGCGGTATCGATGGAATCGCTGGATGGATACGATGCGATCGGGTATGGCGCATCCACCTGGCAGTACCTCTGAGAGGGAGGCAGGGGCCATGCGAACGATGAGCCGCACCGGACTGGTGAGCGCGGGCCTGGGGTTGGGCGCAGTCGGCGGCTTTGTCGGCAGTCTTCTCAGGGAACGAAACGCTCTGACAGCCGCCCGCGGTGTCGCGGGCGAGGGAAGCGAGGAACAGGCTTCATGGGGCGTCGGCTCGTACCGCTCACGCTGGACAACCTTCAGGACCTCCCCAACCGTTGCCGGTCGTGTGTCTTCTGGGAGCTGGACCCAGTCAGCGGTGAGGCCGCGATAGAGGCGGGCACGCCGGCTCTGGAGAAGGAAGCGTGGATCTCGGCGGTCCTGCTGGACTGGGGATCCTGCGGCCGCGTCGTCTATGTCGATGACGTACCGGTGGGCTTCGTGCTCTACGCCCCTCCGGCCTATGTGCCCCGCTCGACGGCGTTCCCCACGAGCCCGGTGTCACCGGACGCGGTGCAGTTGATGACCGCGTTCATCATGCCCGGCTATCAGGGCCAGGGGCTGGGGCGGGTCATGGTCCAGACGGTCGCCAAGGATCTGCTGCGTCGGGGCTTCAAGGCCATCGAGGCCTTCGGGGACGCGCGGTGGAAAGAGCCCGCCTGTGTCCTGCCCGCGGATCATCTGCTCGCCGTGGGCTTCAAGACGGTTCGCCCGCATCCGGCTTATCCCCGGCTGAGGCTGGAGCTGAGAACGACCCTCTCCTGGAAGGAAGACGTGGAGATGGCGCTCGACCGTCTGCTGGGGGCGGTGCAGAAGGAGCCGGTGCTGAGGCCGCTCTGAGAAACACCCGGACAAGCGAACGGGCCAACCCTTCGGGGTTGGCCCATTCGTGTTTCACGTGAAACATGCGCCGCCGGTTCGACGGCTGCGTCCGACTACTCGGCGATGAAGTCCTCGAGATCGCGGACGATCGCGGCCTTCGGCTTGGCACCGACGATGGTCTTGGCGACCTCGCCACCCTGGTAGACGTTCAGCGTCGGGATGGACATGACGCCGTACTTGGCGGCCGTACCCGGGTTCTCGTCGATGTTGAGCTTGACGACCTCGATCTTGTCGCCGTACTCGGAGGCGATCGCCTCGAGGGACGGTGCGATCTGGCGGCAGGGACCGCACCAGGCGGCCCAGAAGTCCACCAGCACGGGCTTGTCGTTCTTGAGGACGTCCTGCTCGAAGGAGTCGTCGGTCACGTTCTTCAGGGTGCCGGCCACGGCGGGCTCCTTAACTGGTTGGTGCGTGGGGCGGATAGGGAGGTCAGACAGAGGTCTTCTCGGGCTCGGCCTGCTCCTCGTCCGCGAGGGCGGCGAGGAAGCGCTCGGCGTCGAGAGCGGAGGAGCAGCCGGTGCCGGCCGCGGTGATCGCCTGACGGTAGGTGTGGTCGACCACATCACCGGCGGCGAAGACGCCCGTCACGTTGGTGCGGGTGGAGGGGGCGTCGACCTTGAGGTAGCCCTCCTCGTCGAGGTCCAGCTGGCCCTTGAAGAGTTCGGTGCGCGGGTCGTGGCCGATGGCGATGAAGAGGCCGGTGACCGCCAGGTCCGAGAGTTCGCCGGTCTTGATGTTGCGCAGCTTCAGTCCGGAGAGCTTCGGGTCGCCCTGGATCTCGGCGACCTCGCTGTCCCACACGAACTTGATCTTCGGGTCGGCGAAGGCGCGGTCCTGCATCGCCTTGGAGGCGCGCAGGGTGTCCCGGCGGTGGACGATCGTCACGGACTTGGCGAAGCGGGAGAGGAAGGTCGCCTCCTCCATGGCCGTGTCACCGCCGCCGATCACGGCGATGTCCTGGTCCTTGAAGAAGAAGCCGTCACAGGTGGCACACCAGGAGACCCCGCGGCCGGAGAGCGCGTCCTCGTTCGGCAGACCGAGCTTGCGGTGCTGGGAGCCGGTGGTGACGATGACCGCCTTCGCCCTGTGCACGGTGCCGGCGGTGTCGGTGACGGTCTTGATCTCACCGGTCAGATCGACGGAGACGATGTCGTCCGGGACGAGCTCGGCGCCGAAGCGCTCGGCCTGGGCACGCATGTTGTCCATGAGCTCGGGGCCCATGATGCCGTCCCGGAAGCCCGGGAAGTTCTCCACGTCGGTGGTGTTCATCAGCGCGCCACCGGCGGTGACGGCGCCCTCGAACACCAGCGGCTTCAGCGACGCGCGCGCGGTGTAGAGCGCCGCCGTGTAGCCGGCGGGCCCGGAGCCGATGATGATCACGTTACGGACGTCGCTCACGGCTTGATTCCTCGTCTCTGGATTCCATCGTCGGACCGGTGGGAGACCCTTTCGGAACTCTCACCCCACCCAACGGATCCTAAGGGGCGCGCATTCCCACTGTGTCCGGGCACACGGAGGCGCCACACGGTACGGGATACCACGCAGAACGAAGGCCAAGCGTGCGCGCTCAGGGCTGGTTGTACGAGTGCGTCAGAAGCACCTTCGCCTTGCCGGACGACGGGTGCGTCACACACGTCGCGTCGACGATGTAGGCGATCACCCGGCTGCCGGCGTTGGCGTCGGGCATGACCACCAGCAGAGCATTGGTCCCCTTGTAGGTCCCTTGCTGTGTGGCGAGCGGTGCGTCCGTACGCCCGATGCCCTCACTCACACAGTCCGGGACCGTGGGCTGCCGGAAGACCTTGGGCTGGTTGCTTCCGCCGTCCACGCCGAGACTGTGCGGTGCATGGGAGCCGCTCTGCGTGTCCTGCTTCTTGAGGAGGCCGTCGACCTGACTCTGCAGCTTGGACTCCGAGAAGGTGTCCGGCGCTGTCGACCTCTGGGCCTCTGCGGCGGGCGGCTTGTCGTCGTTCAGCGTCGCCACCAGGACCGAGCCGAGGCCCAGGGCGGCGACCGTGAAGACGGTGCCCAGGACGGCGATCCTGCGACGCCCGGTCTTCTTGCGCTCCTTGCGGCCCGGCCCGGTGGTGGAGGAGCGGGCACGGCCTGCGGGACGATCCGTCGTCGGCGATGTTTCACGTGAAACATGCGCACCTTCGTCGGTGTCGGCCACGGGACGGGCGGAACCGACGAGAGCCGGGGCGTCCCTGTCGTCGGGCGCCGTCGCGTTCAGCAGCGCCTCGGCCGCGAGGGCGGCGTCGATGCGTTCGGCGACATCGGCCGGCATGCGTGTCGGACCGGGCACAGAGCCGAGCAGTCCGCGGATCTCCTCCAGCGATGCGTGGACGTCCGCGCAGAGCTCGCACTCGTCCAGGTGCCGTTGTATGTCGGCGGTCCGTGACGGTTCGAGCAGTCCTTCGGTGAGGTCGGAGATTTCGGCGACGTCCGGGTGCCCGGCCATGTCCGTCGTGGATGTCACGCTCGCCCACCTCCGCCCTTCACTGCAGCTGAATCACTCGGCCCGGTATCGCGTGGACCGTCGGTCGGCGGACCCGCTGCCGGTGGGACGGATGTCCCCTGCGTACGGTTCCGCGCTTCGCCCTGTTCCTTTCTCTGGTCGCCCTTCTCGGGCCGTAGATGAGCGAGCAGCGGCAGCAGTCTGGCTCTGCCCCGGGCGCAGCGGCTCTTGACCGTGCCGGTCGGCACATCGAGCAGATGCGCGGCCTCGGCGACGGGATACCCCTGCATGTCGACGAGGACGAGAGCGGCCCGCTGGTCCGGAGGGAGGGTGCCGAGTGCTTCCAGGAGCTGGCGGTGCAGATCGTTGCGCTCGGCCGGCGCCGATGCCTCCTCGTGCGGCTCCAGCAGCTGCTCCAGCCGCTCGGTGTCGTCCACCGGGGAGGTCTTCCGGGATGCGGCCTTGCGGGCACGGTCGAGACACGCGTTCACGGTGATGCGGTGCAGCCATGTCGTGACGGCCGACTGGCCCCGGAAGGTGTGGGCGGCCCGGTAGGCCGACACCAGTGCGTCCTGGACGGCGTCAGCGGCCTCCTCGCGGTCTCCCAGCGTCCGTAGGGCCACCGCCCAGAGCCGGTCGCGATGACGCCGCACGAGCTCACCGAAGGCGTCCGGGTCGCCGTCCACATGGCGGGCCAGGAGGTCCTGATCGCTGGTGTCGCCGTATGCGGTGTCATCTGCCATCGGACCCCCTCCCCCGGGATGCGGTTTCTGGTCAGCCGGTGAACTTCACGTCCGTGACGGCCTGCTTGTAGCCCGCTCCGCTGTATGCGTCGCCGGGTGTCGGTGGCACGTCCGTGATCCACAGCAGAACGTACTGGGTCTTGAGCTTGCTCGAGGCCTTCACTGTGAGAGAGGTGCCGCTCGTGGTGGCGGTTCCGATCTCCTTCATTCCGTCCACCGAAGTCGACGGAGTCAGGGAGTCGGTGGCGTACAGATGGACCGTCGTGTGGTTGCCGGCGTATCGGAGCCCTATGGTCGCCGTCGAGATCGTCTGGTTCGAGCCGAGCTGGTAGACGATGCCTACGCCCGGCTTGTACGGCGCGAGCTTGGGGCCGGCCTGGTAGGTCTTGGTCCGCCAGTAGGTGGAGGTGCTGCCGTCATAGGTCTTGCCGACGTCACCGGGTGCCTGCAGCGAACCCTCGGCGGCGTACTCCTGCGCGTCGGTGATCCTGAGGGGCCTGACCGGCGACGACTGGCTGCCGTTCTTGTCGTGCCCGTCATTGGTCTGGGTGTTGCTGGTGTCGCCGGACTTGCCGCCCTTGTCCATCAGCGCGTCCGCGAGCTGCCAGCTGCCCAGGCCCAGGGCCGCGATGAGGAGGGCCGACACGGCCCACTTCAGGGCCTTGCCGGTACGGCTCTGCAGCGGCGCCGGGGGCGTCGGCACCGGCTGGGTGGCGCCGGGACGTGGCGCCGGGCGGCCGTATGTGCCCTGCTGGTAGGTCGTGCGCTGGTATTCCGGCGGTGCGGTGAACGAGGGCTCCGGCGGGCGGATGCGGGGCATCTCACCGATCGCCTTCACCAGTTCCTCCGGCGTCGTGCACGGGGGCTCGTGACGCGAGGCGGTCGCCCCGTCGTTGACGAGCGCGCGCATGGCCAGCTCGGACAGCCCGCGGTGGACGTGGGCCCGCACCTGGTCGGGTGCGATCAGGCCGACGTCCTTGGGCAGCCCGGCCAGGCCGTAGGCGTCGTCCTCGTACGGCCAGCGCTGGGTCAGTCCGGCATACAGCAGCGCGCCGATGGCTTCCGTGTCGGTGCGCTGTGGGGTTTCCGAACTGATGCCGCGCAGCGCGGCGTTGACGGCGAGACCACGGATGCGCCACTGGCCGCTGGAGGTGCGCAGCACGGCGTTGGGGTTCAGCCGAAGGTGCGCCAGGCCCTCGCGGTGCGCGGCGGCCATCGCGGAGGAGACCTGACTGACCATCTGGTACGCGTCGTGCGGCTCCATCGGGCCGGCGGCGAGAAGGGCGGTCAGCTCCACGGCGTCGGGCAGCCACTCGTGGACGACGTAGACGAGGTCGTTCTCCTCCACGGCGTCGAGCACTTGGACGAAGCGGGGGTCGCCGAGCAGTGCCGCGGATCGGGCCGCCGCCAGGACCGAACGGGCCCGTGTGTGGTCCGCGGGCAGCAGATGGACACCGACGGCACGGCGCAGCTTCTCGTCGACGGCACGCCAGCTGCTGAATCCGTCCAGACGGGTGACGCACTCCTCGAGCCGATAGCGTCTGGCGAGCTTGTGACCGCTGTGCAGCTCGGGTGGTGAGGCCTTCTCAGGACTCTCGGTCCCGCCGCTCCCCTGTGCCTCGTCGCTCTCCGTGTCCCGCTCCCGGTTCTGGGCCACCCCGTCGGCCGTGGACTGGTCCGCCTCCGCGGTCAGCGGCTCGTCACCGCTGTTGTCTGCCACGTCGACGGCAGCCGTGCTCCGTTCCGCCACCGTCGTCCCTGCCTCCCCAATCCTCGCGCGCCGACCGACTTCCGTGCGCGCCGTCCGACGCCGAAACCAATTGTGCCCACAGTCCGCCGCTATGCACGACACACGATGGCGGACGATGGTTGTGCGCCTACCCGCCCGTCAGCGCCCCAGACGTCCGCGGACCATGCCGACCAGCGAGTTCAGCTCCTCGATGCGCATCTTGCGAGCGGCAACGAAGAAGATTCCGAGCAGAACAGCCCCGCCGACCAGCAGCGCGGCGAACGATCCGACGACGCCCTGGCCGAGCGTGTGGCCGATCTCGTAGCAGGCCGCACCGGCCAGCAGCGCCGCCGGGACGGAGGCGATGCCGAGCCGTGCGTACGTCCGCAGCACACGGGCGCCGTCCAGGTCGCCGCCGAGGCGCTTGCGCAGCCGGTTCCAGGCGACACCGACGCCGATCGCGTAGGCGAGGCCGTACGAGGCGGCCATGCCGGCCACGGCCCAGCGGGCCGGGAGCACGTAGTAACACACCACCGAGGCGCCCGCGTTGACCGCGGCCACGATGACCGTGTTGTAGAAGGGCGTCCGGGTGTCCTCGTAGGCGTAGAACGCGCGCAGGACGACGTACTGCACGGAGTAGGGGATCAGGCCGAGGGCGAAAGCCATCAGCATGTACCCCATGTTCGTGGCCTCGCTGGTGCCCGAAGTGCCGAAGATCAGCGTGCACATCGGGATGCCGAGGGCGAGGAAGCCGAAGGCGATCGGGACGATGGCGACGGCCGTGGTCCGCAGCCCCTGGGAGATGTCTTCGCGTACGGCGCCGCTGTCGCCATCGGCCGCCGAGCGCGAGATGCGCGGCAGCAGGGCGGCCATCAGGGAGACGGTGATGATGGCCTGCGGGAGGCCCCAGATCAGCTGCGCGTTGGCGTAGGCGGCGAAGCCGGTGCCGTCGACAGGCGAGAGCTTGCCCGCCGAGGTGGACAGCTGCGAGACGACGATGGCGCCCGCCTGGTTGGCGAGGACGAACAGAACAGTCCACTTGGCGAGAGTCGCCGCCTTGCCGAGGCCGTGGCCCTTCCAGTCGAACCGCAGCCGCAGCCGGAACCCGGTCTCGCGCAGGTAGGGGATCATCGCCAGCGCCTGGACGACCAGGCCGAGCAGCACGCCGATGCCGAGGAGCCGCTGGCCCTCCGGTGGGATGGTGGTGACCTTCATACCGGAGTCGGCCGCGGTTCCGTACACCCAGATGAACATGCCGAGCGTCACGATGATGACGATGTTGTTCAGGACCGGCGTCCACATCATCGCGCCGAACTTCCCACGGGCGTTGAGGACCTGACCCATCACCACATGGACGCCCATGAAGAAGATCGAGGGCAGGAAGTAGCGGACGAAGGTGACGCCGACCTCGTTGGCCGCCGGATCGCCGGCGACGGAGTCGGACAGCAGGCGGATCAGCAATGGGGCCCCGAGGATCGCCAGCACCGTGAGAGCGCCCAGTGCCACCATGACCAGGGTCAGCAGCCGGTTGGCGTAGGCCTCGCCGCCGTCCTCGTCCTCCTTCATCGCACGCACCAGCTGCGGGACGAAGACGGAGTTGAGGCCGCCGCCGACGGTGAGGATGTAGATCATCGTCGGCAGCTGGTAGGCGACCTGGAAGGTGTCACCGAGCAGGCCGACACCGAGGGCGGAGACGATCAGCGCGGAGCGGATGAACCCGGTGAGGCGGGACACCAGCGTGCCCGCCGCCATCACGGCGCTCGACTTGAGCAGGCCGCCGGACTTGCCGCCCTTCGTCGCGGGGGCGGGCGCCGGGGCCGCGGCGGGTACGGCACCGAGGTTCATGGTCTGGTCGGCCGCCTGGGTGGGGGCGGCGGGAGCCTGGTACTGCGGCGCGGGCGGCTGTCCGCCCGGGGCCGCGGCGGGGCCGGGCACCGACGGGGCGCCCGACGGCAGATATCCGCCGCCCTGCTGCTGGTCCCGGAAGAGATGCGCGAAGGCATCCGGTTCGTGGCGCTCCTCGCCGGCCTGCGTGACCAGGTCGTCGACGCCCACGAACTGGGTTCGGCGGGGATCGTCGCCGTAGGGCAGGTACTGGCTCGGTCCGTCCGGCTCGGGCGCGGGGGTCTGGGCCCACACGCGCGGGTCGGGAGCGTGCGGGGACTGCTGGGGCTGGGCGTACAGCGGCTGCTGCGGCTGGTAGGTGCCCGGGGGCGGCGGAGGGTGCGCGGCGCGGTCGTAGAGGGCCTCGGCGACCGGGTCCTGCGCGGAGAGGTCCTGCGCCCGGTAGGGGTCCTGGTCGTAGGCGTCCTGGAGGTACATGTCGGCGGGGGGCTGCTGCTGCGCCTGGCCGTGCTCGGGCGGCGCGCCCTCGGGGGAACCCGAGCTGCCCGCGGGCCGGCCGCGGTCACCGTCGTACGGCGCGTTCATGGTTACCCCACCTCATAGTCCCTGGCCCACCGGCCACGCATCCTCAACGGTCCACTCTCTCACCCGTGCCGGACGGGTCGGCGCTTTCGGATGCGGTGTCCGATGTCGGGTCACTCGGCTGCTCGGAGTCGTCTGTCCGGGCGTCGGTGCCGGACTCCTCGTCCAGACGGTCCCTGGGGCCCTCGGGGTTCCCGGGCTCGTCAGAAGGCTCCTCGGGCTCCCCAGCGGACTCGCCGGACTCGTCGGGGCCGTCCTCCTCGTCCTCACGGGCAGCCGCCCGCTTGCGCTGTGTGTACATGCGGAAGCCGGCGAGAACGAGCAGGAGGAAGCCGCCGCCGATGACCAGCATCACCGTGGCCGTGAACTCGGTGACCTTGACGTCGAAGGTGACGGGCTTGCCGTATTCCTGGCCGTCCTCGGTGTAGAGCTGGGCGACCACCGACGCCTGGCCGTTGGCCTTGGCCGACGTCGTGAACTTCACGGTCTGGCTGTGTCCGCCGGAGACCGCGATGCGCTGCTCGTCGTAGGCGTGGCCGCCGATCTGCAGACGGGTGGGGCTCGTCGAGGTGAGACGCAGCACCAGGTGGTCGACGCCCTGCACCAGGTTGTTCTGCACGGTCACGGGGATCGTGGCGCTGCGCCCGGACAGCTTGGTGTCGGACTTGTCGATCAGCTTGACCTGGCTCGCGAGGACGTTGAGGTGGTCGTCCACGTTGGTGCGGAAGCTCTTCGCCTCGGTCGGGCGGCCGCGCCACGACGTGGACATCCCGCGGTTCATCGCCCGTCCGAACGGGGTCACCACCCGGGACTCGTCGGAGAGGACCACCGCGAAGTTGTCCAGCTTGTCCTGGGTGGTCGCGATCTTTTCGAAGGCCTGGCGACCCAGCTCCTGCCTGCGCAGCGAGGAGGGGTACGCGGTGGTCGACGGGACCTTCGTCGTGGCGCCCGGGTCCGGCTTGGTCTTCGCCGCGGCGGTGAGGTTCTGCGCCTCGGACCAGTCGCTGTTCTCGAGGGAGGTCAGCGCGGTGGCCATCGCCTGGGCCTGGCGTGTGGTCGGCATGCGCTGCGGGGCGATCACGACGCTGCGCTGCTTGTCCGACTGCAGGTCGAGAGCGAGGCTCTGGGCGAGGAACCGCTGCACGGCGAGTGTGCCGGTGGACGCGCGTGCGAGGTCGCCCTGGAACGAGGTCGACAGCCGGGCGTCGGCGACCACGGCCGTGGTCCCGCCGCCGATCGGACGGGCCGCTGAGGGCGTGTAGGGCAGGCCGCCGGTCTCCTGGAGGCTGTCGCTGCGCGCGATGACCTGATCGGCGCCGGCGGAGGTGGCGACCTTGACGATGGAGGGGTCGACGGCGCCGTTCACCGGCCAGGCGAAGTCGGTCACCGGCTTCTTGTGGAGGATCGGCTCCACGGTGTTGGCGACGACGTCGGTGGCTTCCTTGAGATGGCTGAGCGAGCCGGTGACGGTGGTGCCGTCGTGCGCGAGGGAGGCCAGGTCCGGGTCGGCGAAGGGCAGGGCGACGACCTCCTTGTCCGCCACCGCCGTCTGCAGTTCGGCGAGCCACTGCTTGGCGACCGCCTGGTGCGTGCCCGCCGTGGTGGCGGTGCCTTGGGTCCGGACGCGATAGCTGCTCGTCATCGCGTCCACCGACGCCAACAGGTCAGGGTCGATCACCCAGGTGACGTCGAGATCCTTGCCCAGGGACAGCATCTCGTCGAGGCGGCCGCCGGGGGAGATCTCCTTGGCCAGGTCGTCGTTGAGGAAGACCGGCGTCTGCTGCTCGTTGGATCCCGTCTCCGCAGTCATGTGGACCGTGGAGATGAGCGGCCACAGGAACGTCGTCTTCGTCTTGGTGTCGGCCTCGTCGGGCTGCCAGGGCAAGAAGGTCCGCTGGATGCCGAGGAGCTGGTCCCAGGGCTCCGCGGCCGTACGGCCGGACAGAGACACGGCGAACTGGTAGATCCCGTCGCTTCCCAGATCCAGCTTGTCGACCGGTACGGAGATGCTGAAGGGCTCGGCGACCCCCGGAGTGAGCTTGGAGAACTTCTCGACGTACTTGCCGCCGACCTCCGTGCCCGTCGTGCCCCGCAGGCTGTCGCTGCTCCTGGCGGTGTCGTCGACGGCCGAGCGCGTGGTGAGCATGGGGCCCAGGCGCAGTCCCACGTGGGCGCCGGTGACCGTCTGCTTGCCGTTGTTGGTCACGGTGCCCGACACGGTCACCGTGTCGCCGTCCGTGGGAGCGCTGGGGCTGAGTGTGTCGAGGGCCACGGCCACCGAGCCCGCGCCGGAGGCGTTTTTCAACGAGGTCTGACCGGCCGCTTCCGCGGAGGCGGCGGTGGGCAGCTGGAGGAGGCCGGCCAGCAGAGGCGCACCGGCCAGCAGTGCTCCGGTGCGCCGCAGCCAGCGGCGGGCAGGTGAGGGAGTCGTCCCCTGGAAGTCTGCCGCCTCGGCCACGCGCTCGCCCGTCCCTCGTCGTCGTCAGTGGTCGTCGGAATGTGCGTCCACGCATGGTAACGATGTGCGCCGAGGGGAAGTGCCGCGGACCGCTCCACAAGATCGGGGGACCGGCCCCGGTCGTCCCTTATGTGTGCGTATAAAGCGAAGCGCCACGGTACGCGTCAGGGGCAGGCCTTGTACGCGTATCCAGGCAGATGTTCAGCCACTTTTAATGGGGGCGCTGGCGCTCGCCCGGGCCACGTACCCTCTTCTGTTGTGCCGAACGCCAACGAAGCCCACCTCAGCGTCCCGAGCCAGGAGCAGCACAGCGTGCTCAGCGAGTCACTGCGCGTCGCTCCTGTCGCCGACGAACTTGCCCGTCTGTTCCAGGAGGCGGGGTTCTCACTCGCCCTCGTCGGCGGCTCGGTGAGGGACGCGCTGCTCGGCCGGCTCGGCAACGATCTCGACTTCACGACCGACGCCCGCCCCGAGGACGTCCTGAAGATCGTCCGGCCGTGGGCGGACGCCGTGTGGGAGGTCGGAATCGCCTTCGGCACGGTCGGGGCCCAGAAGGTGGGCCGCGACGGAGACACTGAGCGAAGCTTCCAGATCGAGGTGACGACCTACCGGTCGGAGGCCTACGACCGGACCTCGCGCAAGCCCGAGGTGTCCTACGGCGACTCGATCGAGGAAGACCTCGTCCGGCGCGACTTCACCATGAACGCGATGGCACTGGCGCTGCCGGAGAAGAAGTTCATCGACCCGCACGACGGACGGGCCGACATCGCGGCACGCGTGCTGCGTACCCCCGGTACGCCTGAGGCGTCCTTCTCCGACGACCCGCTGCGGATGATGCGCGCGGCCCGGTTCGCCGCGCAGCTCGATTTCGAGGTGGCTCCCGAGGTCGTCGCGGCGATGAAGGAGATGGCCGGGCGGATCGAGATCGTCTCGGCGGAGCGCGTGCGTGAGGAGCTCAACAAGCTGATTCTTTCCGCGCACCCGCGCAAGGGTCTGAGGCTGCTCGTCGACACCGGTCTTGCCGACTACGTGCTGCCCGAGCTGCCGGCGCTGCGTCTGGAGAGCGACGAGCATCACCGGCACAAGGACGTCTACGAACACACGCTGATCGTTCTGGAACAGGCGATCGCGCTGGAAGAGGACGGCCCCGACCTCACCCTCCGTCTGGCCGCACTGCTGCACGACATCGGCAAGCCGCGCACCCGGCGGTTCGAGAAGGACGGGCGGGTCTCGTTCCACCACCACGAGGTGGTCGGCGCGAAGATGACGAAGAAGCGCATGACGGCGCTCAAGTACTCCAACGATCTGGTGAAGGACGTCTCGCGTCTGGTCGAACTCCACCTGAGGTTCCACGGCTACGGCACCGGAGAGTGGACGGATTCGGCGGTCCGCCGCTACGTCCGCGACGCCGGCCCCCTCCTCGACCGTCTCCACAAGCTGACCCGCTCGGACTGCACAACCCGCAACAAGCGCAAGGCGACCGCCCTTTCACGGGCGTACGACGGCCTGGAGGAGCGCATCGCTCAACTCCAGGAGCAGGAGGAGCTGGACTCGATCCGCCCCGACCTCGACGGCAACCAGATCATGGAGATCCTCGGAGTCGGCCCCGGCCCGGTCGTCGGCCGCGCCTACAAGCAAATGCTGGAACTACGCCTCGAAAACGGCCCGATGGAGCACGACGCGGCGGTGGCGGCGCTCAAGGAGTGGTGGGCCGAGCAGGGCTGAGGCTGTGAAACGGGGTCATGTTTCACGTGAAACATTGCCGTAGACGTTGGCCCTCATCCACTGCTTCAGAGGCAGGTCGTGCAAGAGGGGCGGTGTTTCACGTGAAACACCGCCCCTCGGACAGCTCGTGCCTACTTGTTGCTTCCGAGGCAGAGGACAAAGGAGTCGCTGCCTTCGGTCCACTCGATGGCAGCGGTCGTCCCCGTGACCGATTGGCACGCGAGCTGGGACACGCTCGTGCTGCCGTCCTTCTTGAGGACCTTGTAATCCGCCTTCGCGTTGCTGCAGTCCAGCTGCTCGATCTCCGGCTTGCTGTCGGTTCCCTTGTTCGTGAGGCAGTCGCCGACAGCCAGCTTCTTGGTGTCGTCCGGGCGGTTGAAGTACCAGCCGCCCGCGATGACGATGAGGCCGACAACGATGCTGGCTATGCGCAGGTACTTCTTGATGTTCCGCTTCGGCTGCTGCGGCGGAACCGGCGCATAGGGTGACGCTCCCTGCGGGGGGAACCCAGGCTGCCCCGGCTGCTGGGGGTAGCCGCCCTGGGGCGGGTAGGGGGCCTGCGCCTGGGGCTGGCCGTAGGGCTGCTGGCCCTGCGCGAATGGGTTCTGGCCCTGGGGAGGCGGAGTCGTCACTTGGGGGTCCCCCTAGATGAGTTGGTGAGCGGCGCACATAAGTGGCGCGTAAGACGCACGTAAATTACAGGGGTCCACTGACACTCCCGCACTTGAGGGGGACTCTGTGGCTTTGATGTGACACTCACCGTCGTTCAAAGCGGGCCATAGCGGCAGCAACTGCCCCGTAGATGAAGGCGACTGTGACCACCAGCGTTACGGAACGGCCATCCGGCGGCAGCATCAGCGCGGCCACCACGGCGGCGCCGACGAAGGCGACGTTGAACAGGACGTCGTAGACGGAGAAGATCCGACCACGGAAGCCGTCGTTGACGGAGGACTGCACGAGGGTGTCCGTCGCGATCTTCGCGCCCTGCGTCGTGAGCCCCAGGACGAAGGTGGCGACAAGCATGGGCCCGATGGCGAACGAAAGGCCGAGCGCGAGCTCCAGGACCGCGGCCGACGCGGCGCACATGACTATCCAACGGCCAGGGCCGAGTCGCCCTGCCGCCCAGGGCGTCATCGCGGCCGCCGCGAAGAAGCCGGCGGCCGACGTCCCCAACGCGAGCCCCAGCAGCCGCAGTCCGTCCTCCGCGTTCGAGGCGAAGGCGTACCGGCAGAGCATCAGCAGCATGACCAGCAGGGCGCCGTAGCAGAAGCGCATCAGGGTCATCGTCACCAGCGCCCACGCGGCCTCCCGACGCCGTGGGGCCGCGAGATGCCGTAGAGCCGCCGCCAGGTCGTGTGCGGTGCCGCGGAGTGCCGCTGAGAGGCGGGGCTGCACCAACTCGGGCTCCGGACCCAGCTGTCCGGGCGCGAAGCGCAGGGACGCCAGCGCCGCGCACAGGTACAGGACCGCCCCGAGCAGCACCACGGCCGCGTCGGAGTCCGCCCCCACCAGCCGTACGACGAACGCGAGGCCACCGCCGGCGCTCGCGGCGAGCGTTCCGGCGGTCGGGGAGAGGGAGTTGGCCATCACGAGGCGTTCGTGGTCCACGACCCGCGGCAGCGCTGCGGACAGCCCCGCGAGGACGAAGCGGTTGACGGCGGTGACGCAGAGCGCGGAGAGGTAGAAGAGCCAGTCCGGGACATGACCGAGGATCAGGACGGCCGCTGCCGATGCCATCAGGGCGCGCAGCAGATTGCCGTAGAGGAAGACCTGGCGGCGGCGCCAGCGGTCCAGGAGGACGCCGGCGAAGGGGCCCACAAGGGAGTACGGGAGCAGCAGGACCGCCATGGCGGAGGCGATCGCGGCGGCCGAGGTCTGTTTCTCCGGTGAGAAGACGACATAGGCGGCGAGCGCGACCTGGTACACGCCGTCGGCACCCTGGGAGAGCAGGCGTACGGCGAGCAGGCGCCGGAAGTTCGCGAAGCGCAGAAGAGCGCGCAGGTCACGGACGACGGCCATGGGCACAGCCTCACATACGGGGAGGGTCCCCGGGTGGTGACCCGGGGACCCTCATAGCCCTGGCAGGAGCGTTTTCAGTGCGTCGGCGCGCGCCTCAGCGCTCGACCTCTCCCCTGATGAACTTCTCGACGTTCTCGCGGGCCTCGTCGTCGAAGTACTGGACCGGCGGGGACTTCATGAAGTACGACGACGCCGACAGGATCGGGCCCGCGATGCCGCGGTCCTTGGCGATCTTCGCGGCGCGCAGGGCGTCGATGATGACACCCGCGGAGTTCGGGGAGTCCCAGACCTCGAGCTTGTACTCCAGGTTCAGCGGAACGTCACCGAAGGCGCGGCCCTCGAGGCGGACATACGCCCACTTGCGGTCGTCGAGCCAGGCCACCCAGTCGGACGGGCCGATGTGGACGTTGCCCTCGCCGAGTTCGCGGTCGCGGATCTGGGAGGTGACGGCCTGCGTCTTGGAGATCTTCTTGGACTCCAGGCGCTCGCGCTCGAGCATGTTCTTGAAGTCCATGTTGCCGCCGACGTTCAGCTGCATCGTGCGGTCCAGGACGACGCCCCGGTCCTCGAACAGCTTCGCCATGACGCGGTGCGTGATGGTGGCGCCGACCTGCGACTTGATGTCGTCACCGACGATCGGGACGCCCGCCTCGGTGAACTTGTCCGCCCACTCCTTGGTGCCGGCGATGAAGACCGGAAGGGCGTTGACGAAGGCGACCTTGGCGTCGATGGCGCACTGGGCGTAGAACTTCGCCGCGTTCTCGGAACCCACCGGCAGGTAGCAGACGAGCACGTCGACCTGCTTGTCCTTGAGGACCTGGACCACGTCGACCGGGGCCTCGGCGGACTCCTCGATGGTCTCGCGGTAGTACTTGCCGAGGCCGTCGAGGGTGTGGCCGCGCTGGACCGTCACGCCGGCGTTCGGCACGTCGCAGATCTTGATGGTGTTGTTCTCGGAGGCGCCGATCGCGTCCGCCAGGTCGAGACCGACCTTCTTCGCGTCGACGTCGAACGCGGCGACGAACTCGACGTCACGCACGTGATAGTCACCGAACTGCACATGCATCAGGCCGGGGACCCTCGACGCCGGGTCGGCGTCCTTGTAGTACTCGACTCCCTGCACCAGCGACGCGGCGCAGTTGCCCACACCGACGATGGCTACGCGAACCGAACCCATTCCGGTTGCTCCCTGTGTGTACGAGTGAGGCCCTGACTGGGCGCTCACGTGGCGGTGTCGCCAGGCGCATCCGACCCGGGGGCATCCCCGGGCCGGGGCAGGACGCCCGGCGATCCAGTGGTGTTGTTCTGCTGAGCGGTCCCCCCGGAGGCCGGCCCCTTCAGGTCCCGTCCGGCCCGCTCGCTCTCGATGAGCTCGTTCAGCCAGCGCACTTCGCGCTCCACGGACTCCATCCCGTGGCGCTGGAGCTCAAGCGTGTAGTCGTCGAGGCGCTCCCGGGTGCGCGCCAAGGAGGTGCTCATCTTCTCCAGACGCTCCTCCAGGCGGCTGCGCCGACCCTCGAGCACGCGCATGCGTACGTCGCGCGACGTCTGGCCGAAGAAGGCGAAACGAGCGGCGAAGTGCTCGTCCTCGTACGCGTCCGGTCCCGTCTGGGAGAGCAGCTCCTCGAAGTGCTCCTTACCTTCCGCCGTCAACCGGTAGACGATCTTGGCGCGACGTCCTGCGAGTGGTGCGGCGAGGGCGTCCTCGTGAGTGTGTCCCGCCTCCTCGATCAACCAGCCGTTGGCGACCAGCGTCTTGAGGCAGGGGTAGAGCGTGCCGTAGCTGAACGCACGGAACACACCCAGTGACGTATTGAGTCGCTTGCGCAGCTCATAGCCGTGCATCGGTGACTCGCGGAGCAGGCCGAGTACGGCGAACTCAAGGATCCCGGAACGCCGGCTCATCCCTCGCCTCCTCGCCCTTTATCTCGCCCCGATGTATCGACTCGATACATCAGCACGATAGAACGGCCATCCGGCTGCGACAAGTGGGGAAGCGGTGAACGGGATCACATCACTTATTCATCGGAGGCAAGTTGCCTGATTTGGGCTGAACTTCGGGCCTCGGGGGTTTTGACGGTGCGTAGTCTGTGCGCCATGCACATCACCGGGAACCGAGTGACGCAAGGGGACGTCATCGTCCTAGGTGCCGTACGGGTGAATGCGCGATCGACCACATCCGTACTTCGGGGGGACCGGAAACCAGCCGCCGTTTCCAGGCGCGCAAAGGTGCGCCTGCCCGAGGAGTAGTCGTTCGATGAGCGAGCACCGTCGCAAACCGCCGCAGCCGCAGGGAGGAGGACGCGCCGCGAACCGTCGCGGTCCGTCCGGCGCATCCTCCGGCCGCCGTGCGGCACCGCGAGGCGCCACCGGATCTCCCTCCGACGCATACGGGTCGGAGGGCGAGGAACGGCCCTACAGTGGCCGAGCCGAAGCCCGCCGCGCGGCACAGAAGAGTGGAGGCGGCCGCCGCCGAGCGGCCGAGCCCGGCCGCGGGGGTCGACGCGGCGCGCCGGGGGGTCCGAACGGACCGGGCCGGGGCAGGCAGCGCACAGGCCCTCCGGGCAAGAAGCGGGTCATCGACTATCCGCGCGCGGGCAAGTACGGCGCCGCGCGCTGGGTGCCGTCGTGGAAGCTGGTGACCGGACTCTTCATCGGGTTCTTCGGCAGCATGGTGGCCGTCGCGGGGATCGCCTACGCCATGGTGGGCGTGCCGGACATCGCCAAGACCGCGAGCGCCCAGAACAACGTCTTCTACTGGGCCGACGGCAGCGAGATGGTTGCCACGGGTGGCGAGACGAACCGGCAGATTGTCAACCTCTCGCAGATCCCCAAGAACATGCAGTACGCCGTGATCTCGCAGGAGAACAAGACCTTCGAGACCGACAGCGGCATCGACCCCAAGGGCATCGCCCGCGCCGTCTTCAACATGGCCAGGGGCGGTGAGACGCAGGGCGGATCGACCATCACGCAGCAGTACGTGAAGAACGCGATGCTGAACGACCAGTCCCAGACCATCTCACGCAAGTTCAAGGAGATCTTCGTCTCGATCAAGGTGGGTGCCACCAAGTCGAAGGACGACATCATGGCCGGTTATCTGAACTCGGCCTACTACGGACGCGGTGCCTACGGCATACAGGCGGCGGCGCGCGCGTACTTCAACACGGATGCCGTCAAACTGAACGCGGGACAGTGTGCGTTCCTGTCGGCGATGCTCAAGGGCGCGACGTACTACGACCCGGCGGGCGCGACGTCCCTCGACCCGTCCGCCACTCCCAAGGCCAACAGCGAGCGTGCCCTGGGCCAGATGCAGAACACGCTCAACAAGATGGTGGCGTACGGGCACCTGAGCGCCTCGGAGCGGCAGAAGTACACCACGCTGCCCAAGGTGCAGAACCCGCGCTCCAACAGCGACCTCAGGGGCCAGACCGGCTATCTCGTCGACCTCGCCAAGGCGTACCTGATCAACAACAAGATCCTCACCGCCGATCAGCTGCAACAGGGCGGCTACTCGATCCACACGACCTTCGACAAGAAGAAGGTCAAGGAGCTCGAGGCCTCCGTCACCAAGGTCCAGAAGGCGAACATCAAGCCCAAGGAGCGCCCGAAGACGGACACGCACGTCCAGTTCGGCGGAGCGTCCGTCAACCCGGAGACCGGCGCCATCGAGGCCATCTACGGCGGCGAGGACGCGACCAAGCACTTCACCGACAACGCCGACCAGACGGGCGCTCAGGTCGGCTCGACGTTCAAGCCGTTCGTGCTGGCGGCGGCGATGAAGTGGGGCGTGCGGGACAAGAGCCTGGGCCCGGAGCAGGCACAGGACGAGCGCACCCAGGTCTCCCCGAAGAGCCTGTACAGCGGCAAGAACAGGCTCAAGATCAAGGAGTACGACGGGACGGTCTGGAAGAACGACAAGGGCAAGGAGTGGCTGCAGACGAACGACGGCAACGAGTCGTACGGCACTCCTCCCCGGTACGACATCGACCTCCGCGAGGCGATGCGTGAATCGGTGAACTCCGCCTTCGTGCAACTCGGCATGGATGTCGGGCTTGACAAGGTCAAGGAGGCGGCGATGGATGCCGGCCTCAAGGAGGACAGCCTGGCCGGAACCAGCTTCCCGTCCTTCTCGATCGGCATCTCCGACCCGAGCGCGATCCGCATGGCAGGTGCGTACGCCACGTTCGCGGCCAGTGGTGAGCAGCGTGAGCCGTTCTCCGTCAAGGAGGTGGAGAGCAAGGACGGCACGATCTACACCCACGAGGACAAGGCGAAGCAGGCCTTCACCTCTCAGGTGGCCGACAACGTCACCGACGTGCTGAAGACCGTGGTCGACAAGGGAACCGGTACCAACGCCCAGCTTCCGGGGCGCGAGGTGGCCGGCAAGACCGGTACCACCGACGGCAACAAGTCGGCCTGGTTCGTGGGCTACACCCCGCAGCTGTCCACGGCGATCACGATGTTCCGGTACGACGACGACGAGAGCAAGAAGAACCGCACGTTCCTCGAGATGTACGGAACGGGCGGCCAGAAGAAGATCCACGGTGCCTCGTTCCCGTCGACGATCTGGCACGACTACATGGAAGAGGCGCTGAAGGGACAGAAGGCCGTGCCCTTCAACACCCCGCAGCCGATCGGTGAGATCGTCAACGCCGTTCCGAGCCCGACGCCCACGCCGACGGTGAGTGAGACCGAGCAAGCCACGCCGACGCCGACTCCGACGCCCAGCGAGACGCTGACGAGTCCGACGCCGACGCCGACCGAGTCCTGCCGGTTCAGCTGGCAGTGCACGGATACCGGGGGCACGGACACCGGTGGCACGGACGGGGGCGTGACTCCGTCACCGACGGCCACGGACACCGGCGGGACCGGCAACAGCAGAGGCAATGGCAATGGAGGTCTCTTCGGAGGCCAGGGCGGCTAGTCGCCAGAACGCCCGGCACGGGTGTTTCACGTGAAACATGCCCATGTTTCACGTGAAACGAGGGCCGCCGCACCTGAGTGGTTGCGGCGGCCCTCGGCGTATACCTAGACACGTACGGCAGGATGTGCGGCATGCCCAGCGCAGAATCGACGCAAGCGAGCGTGCACGAACCGGATCCGGTGCGGCCGACCAAAGAGGACGCGATCGCGGCGTCCGGCAGCGAGCTGATCGGCGGCCCCGTCGGGCGGCACGCCCTGCTCGGGATGTCCTGGTGGACGCCCGTCAGGGTGGTCGCGCTCGTGGCGATCGGCATGTTCGCCCTCGGACTGGTCCAGAAGGCTCCCTGCTACAACGGCGCCTGGTTCTTCGGGGCCAGCTCGCAGTACACGAAGGCGTGTTACTCCGACATCCCGCATCTGTATCAGGGGCGCGGTTTCGCCGACGGGCTTGTGCCGTACTTCGACAAGCTCCCCGGTGACATGCCGTACCTCGAATACCCGGTGCTGACCGGTGTGTTCATGGAGGTGGCCGCCTGGCTCACGCCGGGCAGCGGCAGCATCCAGGACCAGGAGCAGTGGTACTGGATGGTCAACGCCGGCCTGCTGATGGTCTGCGCTGCCGTCATCGCGGTCTGCGTGGCCCGCACGCACGCCCGCCGTCCCTGGGACGGACTGCTGGTCGCCCTGGCCCCGGCGTTCGCGCTGACCGCCACCATCAACTGGGACCTGCTGGCGGTCGCTCTGACGGCCGCGGCGATGCTGATGTGGTCCCGGGGGCGCTCCCTCGCCTTCGGGGTCCTCCTGGGGCTTGCCACGGCCGCCAAGCTCTATCCCGGCCTGCTGCTCGGCCCCCTGCTCCTTCTGTGCTGGCGCGCGGGCAAATGGCGGGACTTCGGCAGAGCTCTGGCGGGAGCCGCCGTCGCCTGGCTCGTTGTGAACCTGCCGGTGTGGTTCTTCGCCAGGGCCGGCTGGTCGCAGTTCTACACGTTCAGCCACGACCGGGGCGTGGACTTCGGCTCCTTCTGGCTGATCTTGGCCCAGAACTCGAGCAACCCGCTCACGACGGACACCGTGAACAATCTGGCCATCGCGCTCATGGTGCTGTGCTGCGTGGGTATCGCGATGCTCACGATGACCGCTCCGCGCCGTCCGCGCTTCGCCCAGCTCGCCTTCCTGATCGTCGCGGCGTTCATCCTCACCAACAAGGTCTACTCGCCGCAGTACGTCCTGTGGCTGGTCCCCCTGGCCGCGCTGGCCCGTCCGAAGTGGCGGGACTTCCTGATCTGGCAGGCGTGCGAGGTCGGGTACTTCCTCGGCATCTGGCTGTACCTCGCGTACACGACCAGCGGTGACGCCCACAAGGGCCTGCCGCAGGACGGCTATCACTGGGCCATCGTCGTGCACCTGCTGGGAACGCTGTATCTGTGCGCCGTCATCGTGCGCGACATCCTCATGCCGGACCGGGATCCGGTGCGCCGGGCCGGCGACGACGATCCGTCGGGCGGTGTGCTGGACGGCGCGGAGGACGTCTTCACCGTCGGCTCTGCGGCGCATCCACCGCGGCACGCGGCCCACTTCGACGGTCCTCAGGTGGAGTGGGGCAGCGGTGGAACGCCATCCTCCACGGAGGGTTCGCTCTGAGCGAACAACTCGTAGGCGACGGGGACTGACAGCGAGACACCTGCCGGTACACGCGCAAGCCCTCTGCCGACGCATACGAAAAGGCCGTACACGGGAGAAGCCCGTGTACGGCCTTTCGGCTGCTTGGCGCCCGTTCGGTCGCCCTGCTCAGCGGTCCACGATGCGGTCGAACTGCGTGGTGGTGTGCCGCAGATGGGCCACCAGCTCCTCGCCCACCTTGGGCTCGGGCGCGTCCGAGGGAACGAACAGGATGGAGACCTGCATGTGCGGCGGCTCCGCGAACCAGCGCTGCTTGCCGCCCCAGACGAACGGCGAGAGGTTCCGGTTCACCGTGGCCAGACCGGCGCGTGCGACGCCCTTGGCGCGCGGCATGACACCGTGCAGCGCCTTCGGGGCCTCCAGGCCCACCCCGTGCGAGGTTCCGCCCGCCACGACCACCAGGAAGCCGTCGGAGGCCGCCCTCTGCTGGCGGTAGCCGAAACGGTCTCCCTTGGCGACGCGCGTGACATCCAGGACCGCACCGCGGTACTCGGTGGCCTCGTGGTCCCCCAGCCACAGCCGCGTGCCGATGCGGGCGCGGAAGCGGGTCTGCGGGAACTGCTGCTGCAGCCGGTGGAGTTCCTCGGCCTTGAGGTGGCTGACGAACATCGTGTGCAGCGGCAGCCGGGCCGCACGCAGGTGGTCCATCCAGCCGATGACCTCCTCGACGGCGTCCGAGCCGTCCGTGCGGTCCAGCGGCAGGTGGATGGCGAAGCCCTCGAGGCGGATGTTCTCTATGGCGGCATGCAGTTGAGGCAGCTCCTGGGCGGTGATGCCGTGGCGCTTCATCGAGGACATGACCTCGATGACCACACGGGCGCCCACGAGGCCGTACACGCCGTCCACCGACGACACGGAGCGGATGACCCGGTCGGGCAGCGGGACGGGCTCCTCGCCGCGCCGGTACGGCGTCAGTACGAGCAGGTCACCGCCGAAGTAGTCCTTGATGCGTGCGGCTTCGTAGGTCGTGCCGACGGCGAGGACGTCCGAGCCCAGTCGTGTGGCCTCCTCCGCCAGCCGTTCGTGCCCGAAGCCGTAGCCGTTGCCCTTGCAGACGGGGACGAGCCCCGGGAACTGCTCCTGCACGTGCTTGTGGTGCGCCCGCCAGCGCGCGGTGTCGACGTAGAGCGTGAGCGCCATGGCCGGACCCGGAACCTTTCTCGTGGCTGCGGTGTATCAGAGATATGGAAGCGAACGAAGCTGTCGGACTCATCGAAGCAAACGGCCGGGGCCGATGGGGCTCAGCGGCGCGACATGTAGATGTCGAGCGCCTTGTGGAGCAGCTTGTTGAGCGGGAAGTCCCACTCGCCGAGGTACTCGGCGGCCTGGCCGCCCGTGCCCACCTTGAACTGGATCAGGCCGAAGAGGTGGTCGGTCTCGTCCAGGGAGTCGGAGATGCCGCGCAGGTCGTAGACGGTCGCGCCGAGGGCGTAGGCATCCCGCAGCATCCGCCACTGCATCGCGTTCGAGGGCCGGACCTCGCGCCCGATGTTGTCGGAGGCGCCGTAGGAGTACCAGACGTGCCCGCCGACGATCAGCATGGTCGCCGCCGAGAGGTTCACGCCGTTGTGGCGGGCGAAGTACAGCCGCATGCGGTTGGGGTCCTCGGTGTTGAGGGCCGACCACATGCGCTGGAAGTACGACAGCGGGCGGGGCCGGAAGTGGTCGCGCACCGCCGTGATCTCGTACAGCCGCTGCCACTCCTCGAGGTCCTGGTAGCCACCCTGGACGACCGCGACACCGGCCTTCTCGGCCTTCTTGATGTTGCGTCGCCACAGCTGGTTGAAGTTCTTGTGGACCTCTTCCAGGGAGCGGTTGGCCAGCGGCACCTGGAAGACATAGCGCGGCTGGACGTCGCCGAAGCCGGCGCCGCCGTCCTCGCCCTGCTGCCAGCCCATGCGCCGCAGCTTGTCGGCGACCTCGAATGCGCGCGGCTCGATGAAGTCGGCCTCGATGTCGCGCAGCCGCTTCACGTCCGGGTTCTGGATGCCGCCCTTGATGGAGCCGGCCTCCCAGCGCCGGATGATCACCGGTGGGCCCATCTTCACGGAGAAGGCGCCCTGCTGCTTGAGGTGCGCGAGCATCGGTTCCAGCCACTCGGTCAGGTTCGGCGCGAACCAGTTGATGACCGGGCCCTCGGGCAGATAGGCGAGGTAGCGCTTGATCTTGGGCAGCTGACGGTAGAGGACGAGGCCGGCACCGACCATCTGACCCGTGCGCTCGTCGAACCAGCCGAGACTCTCGGAGCGCCACTCGGCCTTGACGTCGGCCCAGGCCGGAACCTGCATGTGGCTCGCCGAGGGCAGACTCTGGATGTATGCCAGATGCTGCTCGCGACTGATCGTCCTCAGGGTCAGGCTCATTCGGGGTGCTCCTCGGGCTGGTGTGTCCCCATGGGTCAGGGGCTCCGGCTCTCGCGCCGAAGCCTACTGCGCCCGGCGAGCGGCCCGAGTGGGCGTACGAAACCCGCGTCCCGGCTCGTGGGCCGCCGAGGCGTTCCGTGGTGCTTTATGGGGAGTTGGTCGAACGGTGTCCCTGGCGTCAGCCGATGACCCCGCCGAAGAGGCCGCCGTGCGCCATGCCGAGGAAGAAACCGACTCCCGATGCGCCGAGACCCAGGATGAGTCCGAAGCGTTCGCGGGTCGTCTCCGAGATCCACTGGCCGTATGCCCCGGTGATGAGACCCACCAGGCCGGTCCAGGAGCTGAGCAGGTGCAGGTCGTGGAAGAAGCCGGTCACGAACGCCACCACACCGAGCAACACGGTCACTGCGAGGAGCGTGTCCTGGATGGGGTGGGGTTTCCCGTCCGTGGCGAAAAGGCCTCCGGCGGTGTTGGGTCGCAATGCTTGTGCCATGGGGCACCTCCTGCGGAAGACGGCGCATCGTAGCGCCATGCACACCCGATGTGTACAGATTGACGGTCCCCCCGACCGGATTTCAACCGGAAGCGGGTGGACAGGTACTCTGTACGGTCTGCACCGGTGTCTGCCCACGCAGTACCAGGGAACCGTCCAGGCCAGACCGGGGATGCCGCTCGTCGGCCCCCGATTGTCAGTGGCGGCCGATACCGTTGCTCACGCATCACGACCCTCCTGCCACGGAACGACCGTGGCCGCTGAGTCCAAAGGAGGTGGGTTCCACATGCGTCACTACGAGGTGATGGTCATCCTCGACCCCGATCTCGAGGAGCGCGCTGTCTCCCCGCTGATCGAGAACTTCCTCTCCGTCGTCCGTGAGGGCAACGGAAAGGTGGAGAAGGTCGACACCTGGGGCCGTCGTCGTCTCTCGTACGAGATCAAGAAGAAGCCCGAGGGCATCTACTCGGTCATCGACCTGCAGGCCGAGCCTGCGGTCGTCAAGGAGCTCGACCGCCAGATGAACCTGAACGAGTCGGTCCTCCGGACCAAGGTCCTCCGTCCCGAGACCCACTGAGCTCTCCCGCTCAGCTGGTCCCGGGATTCGAGTAGCAGCACAAGCAGCCAGCAGCAAACCCGCCGAGAGGTTCCCCATGGCAGGCGAGACCGTCATCACGGTCGTCGGCAATCTTGTCGACGACCCCGAGCTGCGCTTCACCCCTTCCGGTGCGGCGGTCGCGAAGTTCCGTGTCGCGTCCACCCCGCGCACCTTCGACCGTCAGACGAACGAGTGGAAGGACGGCGAGAGCCTGTTCCTGACCTGCTCGGTCTGGCGTCAGGCGGCGGAGAACGTCGCCGAGTCGCTCCAGCGAGGCATGCGCGTCATCGTGCAGGGCCGGCTGAAGCAGCGGTCCTACGAGGACCGTGAGGGCGTCAAGCGCACGGTCTACGAGCTGGACGTCGACGAAGTCGGCGCCAGCCTGCGCAACGCCACGGCCAAGGTCACCAAGACCACCGGTCGCGGTGGGCAGGGCCAGGGCGGTTACGGCGGCGGTGGCGGTGGCGGCCAGGGTGGCGGCGGCTGGGGTGGAAACTCCGGCGGCGGCCAGCAGGGCGGCGGCGGTGCTCCCGCCGACGACCCGTGGGCGACCGGCGCTCCCGCCGGTGGCAACCAGGGCGGCGGCGGTGGCGGCGGCTGGGGTGGAAACTCCGGCGGCAGCGGTGGCGGCTACTCGGACGAACCCCCCTTCTAGGCCTGAGGCCCAGGGGTGGGTCGTACCCACACTTCTTGATCACACAGGAGAAACACCATGGCGAAGCCGCCTGTGCGCAAGCCTAAGAAGAAGGTCTGCGCTTTCTGCAAGGACAAGGTCACGTACGTGGACTACAAGGACACGAACATGCTGCGGAAGTTCATTTCCGACCGCGGCAAGATCCGTGCCCGCCGCGTGACCGGCAACTGCACGCAGCATCAGCGTGACGTCGCCACGGCCGTCAAGAACAGCCGTGAGATGGCGCTGCTGCCCTACACGTCCACCGCGCGATAAGGGAAGGGTGACCTACGCATGAAGATCATCCTCACCCACGAGGTCTCCGGCCTCGGCGCTGCCGGCGACGTCGTCGACGTCAAGGACGGTTACGCTCGCAACTACCTGATCCCGCGGAAGTTCGCTATCCGCTGGACCAAGGGTGGCGAGAAGGACGTCGAGCAGATCCGTCGTGCTCGCAAGATCCACGAGATCCAGACCATCGAGCAGGCCAACCAGGTGAAGACCCAGCTCGAGGGCGTCAAGGTCCGTCTGGCTGTCCGCTCGGGCAACGCCGGTCGTCTCTTCGGTTCCGTCACCCCGGCCGACATCGCTTCCGCGATCAAGGCGTCCGGTGGCCCCGAGGTCGACAAGCGTCGCATCGAGCTGGGCTCGCCCATCAAGACGCTGGGCGCCCACGAGACGTCCGTGCGTCTGCACCCCGAGGTTGCCGCCAAGGTCAACATCGAGGTCGTCGCGGCCTGATCGCCGCACGCTCTGCTGAGCAGACAAGAGAGGGGCCGCACCTCCAGGGGTGCGGCCCCTCTCTCGTGCGCGTTCATCCGTGTGCGTGCCGCTTGTTTCACGTGAAACGTGGCAACCCGCGGTGTTTCACGTGAAACGCTCAGCGGGTCGCGCCGGTGACGATCCACCGTCCCGAGCGGGCGCGCAGCCAGAGGGTGAGCATGCGGACCGCCATCATCAGAGTCATCGCTCCCCACAGCGCGGTGAGGCCGCCCCCCAGGGTCGGAACCAGGAGAGCGACCGGGGTGAAGACGGCCAGGGTGATCACCATGGCCCAGGCGAGATAGGGTCCGTCGCCTGCGCCCATCAGGACGCCGTCCAGGACGAAGACGATGCCGCTGATCGGTTGCGAGAGAGCGACGATCACCAGAGCGGGCAGAGCCGCGTCCTTCACCACCGAGTCGCTGGTGAACAGAGGGAGGAAGACGGGGCGGGTGACGACGACGAGGATGCCGAGTACGACGCCGACCGCGATGCCCCACTCCACCATCCGACGACACGCTCCACGTGCGCCTTCGGCGTCATCGGCGCCGAGATAACGCCCGATGATGGCCTGTCCGGCGATGGCGATGGCGTCGAGCGCGAACGCGAGCAGGCTCCACAGGGAGAGGATGATCTGGTGAGCCGCGATGTCCGCGTCTCCGAGGCGGGCCGCGACGGCGGTGGCGATCATCAGGATTGCCCGCAACGACAGCGTGCGGACCAGCAGGGGTACGCCAGCCTGGGCCGAGGCGCGGATCCCTCCGGCATCCGGGCGCAGGGAGGCGCCGTGCCGGCGTGCACCTCTGACGACCACGGTGAGGTAGACGGCGGCCATGCCCCACTGGGCGATGACGGTGCCCCAGGCGGATCCGGCGATGCCGAGGCCGGCGCCGTAGACCAGGCCGGCGTTCAGGGCGGCGTTGGCGACGAAGCCCGCGACCGCCACGTAGAGCGGGGTCCTGGTGTCCTGCAGGCCGCGCAGCACGCCGGTCGCGGCGAGCACGACCAGCATTGCCGGGATGCCGAGGGAGGAGATGCGGAGGTATGTGGTCGCGTAGGGGGCGGCGGTGTCCGAGGCGCCGAAGAGCTGCACCAGGGCCGGTGCTGTGGGCAGCACGGAGGCAATGACGGCCGCGCCGAGCAGCAGGGCCAGCCAGATGCCGTCCATGCCCTGCCGGATCGCGGCCTGGAGGTCGCCGGCACCGACCCGTCGGGCAACGGCCGCCGTGGTGGCGTAGGCGAGGAAGACGAAGATGCTCACCGCTGTTGTCAGGAGAGCCGAGGCGATGCCGAGGCCGGCGAGTTGTGCCGTGCCGAGGTGGCCGACGATCGCACTGTCGGCCATGACGAAGAGGGGCTCGGCGACGAGTGCGCCGAAGGCCGGGACGGCCAGTGCGACGATCTCTCGATCGTGCTGTCTCCGGGTGCCCTTGGGCGTCGCGGGAGCCTGTGTCATGAGCATCAATGTAATCGTCCACAGGTAAGAGATGCAAAGTCTTTGTGACCCTTACCTCTCCTGCAGCCCGGCGATCTTTCGGGTGCCGTTCGAAGAGATCTTGGTCCGACTGGGGAAGTTTTTCTTCTGCACAGCCGGTGGACGGGAAAACTGCAGGTCAGGCGCCGTAGGCCGGAAGACGGCCGAGCTTGTTCACAGGGCTGTCCACCGTGTCGTGCACAGGTTTTGAGGAGTTCTCCACAGCATCCGGGCCGTCGTCCACATGGCCTGTGGATAACCAGATTGGCTGACGTCGCCCGCGGGCCTACCGTGGTCCGGCGCCCGCTCCGCTGGTCGGCAGGGAAACCAGCCCAAAACCGACGCCCGTCAACCGGAGTTGGGCCTCTCATTTGTCAGTGCCGTGCCGTAGAAATAGGGGCATGGCTAGGTCCGCTCGGGGGCGGACGGGAGGAGGTGGCTCGGTGAGCATTTCCGAGCCCTTGGACGACCCGTGGGCCGACAGCGGTCCCAGTGATCGTCTGCCCGCCTCCCGCCGCCGCGGAGACGGGGAACGCGGTCGCGGCGAGCAGCACGACCGGGGCCGTGACACCGGCGAATGGGACGGCGGGGGCACGTCCTTCGAGCGCGTACCGCCCCAGGATCTCGATGCGGAGCAGTCCGTCCTCGGCGGCATGCTTCTGTCCAAGGACGCCATCGCCGACGTCGTGGAGATCCTCAAGGGCCACGACTTCTACAAACCAGCACACGAGACGATCTTCCAGGCGATCCTCGACGTCTACGCCAAGGGAGAGCCGGCCGACCCCATCACCATCGCCGCAGAACTCACCAAGCGCGGCGAGATCAACAAGGTCGGCGGCGCCTCGTATCTGCACACGCTCGTCCAGACCGTACCGACGGCGGCCAACGCCGAGTACTACGCGGAGATCGTCCACGAGCGTGCGGTCCTGCGCCGTCTGGTCGAGGCCGGCACCCGCATCACCCAGATGGGATACGCGGCCGACGACGACGTCGACGAGATCGTCAACCGCGCCCAGGCCGAGATCTACGCGGTCACCGAGCAGCGCACCAGCGAGGACTACCTCCCGCTCGGCGACATCATGGAGGGCGCCCTCGACGAGATCGAGGCGATCGGCTCCCGCTCCGGCGAGATGACCGGCGTGCCGACGGGCTTCACCGACTTCGACTCGCTCACCAACGGCCTGCACCCGGGCCAGATGGTCGTCATCGCCGCCCGTCCCGCGATGGGCAAGTCCACGCTCGCGCTGGACTTCGCGCGCGCCGCGTCCATCAAGCACAACCTGCCCAGCGTCATCTTCTCCCTCGAAATGGGGCGCAACGAGATCGCGATGCGCCTGCTGTCCGCCGAGGCACGCGTGGCGCTGCATCACATGCGATCGGGCACCATGACCGACGAGGACTGGACCCGCCTCGCCCGCCGGATGCCGGACGTCTCGGCCGCACCGCTGTTCATCGACGACTCCCCGAACCTGTCGATGATGGAGATCCGCGCCAAGTGCCGTCGGCTCAAACAGCGCAACGACATCAGACTGGTCGTCATCGACTATCTCCAACTGATGCAGTCGGGCGGCTCCAAGCGGGCCGAGAACCGCCAGCAGGAGGTCTCGGACATGTCCCGTAACCTCAAGCTCCTCGCCAAGGAGCTGGAGATCCCGGTCATCGCCCTCTCCCAGCTGAACCGTGGCCCGGAACAGCGCACCGACAAGAAGCCGATGGTCTCCGACCTGCGTGAGTCCGGCTCCATCGAGCAGGACGCCGACATGGTCATCCTGCTGCACCGCGAGGACGCCTACGAGAAGGAGTCGCCGCGCGCGGGCGAGGCTGACCTGATCGTCGCCAAGCACCGTAACGGCCCGACGGCGACGATCACGGTCGCCTTCCAGGGCCACTACTCGCGCTTCGTGGACATGGCGCAGACCTGATCCGACCGAGCCGGGCTCCACCGCCGCAGACGCACTCGACACAAGCGCACGCGACACAAATGCGCTCGACGACCGAGTGCCCCGCGGGTTGGACTGGGGGCATGACGACACCTCAGGAAGAGTTGCTCCCCGGTACGCGTCGGGCGCTGTTGCATCGGATCGCCGTGGCCCAGGCCGAAGGACGTGCGCCGTCGTTGGCCGCGACGGTCGTCAGGGGCGGTCGGGCGGTGTGGCACGGTGCGCGGACCTCGGTGGACGGGCACGGCCCGGACGAGAACGTGCAGTACCGCATCGGCTCGATCACCAAGACCTTCACCGCCGTGCTCGTACTGAGGCTGCGCGACGAAGGCGTACTCGACCTCGGTGATCCGCTGGAGAAGCATCTGCCGGGGACCGGGGCGGGGGAGGCCACCATCGTCGATCTCCTTGCCCATTCGGGCGGACTGGCCGCGGAGTCGCCCGCACCGTGGTGGGAACGCACTCCGGGGACGCTGCGCCCGGAACTCGCCGATGTCCTGGGCGAGCAGCCCTTCCTGCATCCGGTGGGCCGGCGCTTCCACTACTCGAACCCCGGCTACACCCTGCTGGGCGCCCTGGTGGAGAAGCTGCGCGGGGCCCCGTGGGAGGACGTACTTCGGCGTGAAGTGCTCGAATCCCTGGGCCTCGACCGTACGAGCGCTCAGCCGCGGGCTCCCCATGCGGGTGGCTGGGCCGTGCATCCCTGGGCCGATGTCCTGCTGCCCGAACCCGCCGAGGACCTGGGCCGGATGGCTCCCGCCGGTCAGCTCTGGTCCACCACCGGCGATCTGGCGCGCTTCGCCGTCTTCCTGACGCAGGGCGATGACAGGGTGCTGAGCGCCGCATCCGTGAGGGAGATGCGGGAACCCGCGGCGCCGTCCGAAGCCGCAGATGTGATGGACGGGGGGGCGTACGGGCTGGGACTGCAGATCCAGCTACGGGACGGTCGGCTGCTGGTGGGTCACTCCGGCTCGTTGCCGGGCTTTCTGGCGAACCTCACCATCGACGTCGAGGAGGATGTCGCGGCGGTGGTGCTGGCCAACTGCACCTCCGGGCCTGCGCTGTCGAGCGTAGGGGCGGACCTCGTGCGGATCGTCGCCGAGGCCGAGCCGCGCATTCCCGATCCATGGCGACCGCTGCCTGAAATCGACGCGTCCGAAATGGAGTTGGCAGGCCCGTGGTACTGGGGGACCCAGGCGTTCGTCCTGCGCATCTCGGCCGACGACGGGCTCTCGTTGGGACCTTTGTCGGGTAGTGGCCGCCGTTCGCGCTTCAGGGCGAACGGCGACGGCACCTGGACGGGACTGGAGGGCTATTACGCCGGAGAGCTTCTGAGGCCCGTACGGCGCCCCGACGGGACCGTGAGCCATCTGGACCTCGGATCGTTCGTGTTCACGCGTCAGCCGTACGAGGAGGGGGCTCCTGTGCCGGGTGGGGTGGACCCGGACGGATGGCGGGGGATCGCTCAAACTCCGACGCCCGGCGAGCCCCCTGTTTCACGTGAAACATGACGCGTCACTGCACGGCCTCACAACTGAAGTTTGAAGCCCACGTGTGAGGCCGTGAAGCCGAGCCGCTCATAGAAGCGATGCGCGTCGGTACGGCTGGTGTCCGAGGTCAGCTGGACCAACTGGCAGCCCTGGCGCCGGGATTCGTCGATCGCCCACTCGATGAACCGTGTGCCCAAGCCGCTGCCGCGCTCATCGGCGTGGACGCGGACTCCCTCGATGATCGACCTGGTGGCGCCACGGCGTGACAATCCGGGAATGACGGTGAGCTGAAGCGTGCCGACCACACGGCTCTCTCGGACCGCGACGACCACATGCTGGTTCGGGTCGGACGCAAGACGCTCCCACGCGGTCAGATAGGGCGTGAGATCGTCCGGCGACTCCCGCTGGGCACCCAGCGGGTCGTCGGCGAGCATCGCGACGATGGCGGGCAGGTCGTCCGCCGTAGCGGGCCGTATTTCAAGATCTCCCATGCTCGCACCCTATGCACAGCAGCCGCTGAGGGCAGGACTCAGCCCGCCGCCACCGTCAGCGGGGCGAAGCGCCTCGTCCAGTCACCGGGCAGTTCCGGGATGCCGTACGTCATCACCGCGTTGAACGCGACCGACGCCAGCCCGCAAGCCTTCGTCCAGGCCAGCAGTTCTTCGTGCCGTACGTCGATGTCGGTGCGCAGAGGGCGGTCGGTGTGGGCGGCGAGGGAGGTGACGAGCGCTTTCGCGGTCTCCGTGTCGCGGGCGATCAGTGGGCCCACGACATGGGTGTCCATGTTGGGCCAGGCGGCGGCATAGCCGATGAGCCGTCCGTTCTCCTCGGCGACGCGCAGTCGGTCGGCGAAGGCCGGCAGCCGCGTGATGACAGCTGTGCGGTCGGCGCCGAACACTTCTTCGTCGAGCTGGAGGATCGACGGCAGGTCCTCGGCGGTGGCCGCACGCGTGGCGACCTCGGGCTCCTGACCGCCTGGCGTGAAGTGTCCGCTGAGCATCTCGGCGCGGCCGGTGACCTTGAAGCCGATCTCCTCATAGAGCAGGCGACCGTTGGGGGTCGAGTGCAAGGTCAGCGGGGTGGTTCCCATCGCCGTGACGACGTGCTGCATCAGACGGCGTCCGATGCCCTGACGAGCGTGCCGTTCAGCGACCAGCACCATGCCGATGGCTCCGAGGGAGGGACGGTCCTGCGGTCCGTACCCAGTGACGACACAGGCGCTGACCAGGCCTCCGTGGGGGTCGTCGATGCCGTATCCCTGTCCGGCCGTGAGGAGGAGTCCCCACTTGTGCTCCTCGCGTGGCCACCCCCGATCCTCTGACAAGTCGGCGCAGGCGGTGAGATCGCGAAGCGTCAGACGGCGGATGGGAAGAAGAGGGAGGGAGTCAGTCGGCACGCGGGTCAGGCTGTCCGACGGCTGCCCTTGCCGTCCACCTGTTTCCGCCGAGAAGCGGGAGCTTTTGGCCATGCCGTGGCCAAGTGCATAGGCCCGGACGGGCGTCGAGCGTTTCACGTGAAACACCGGCGACGCCGGACATCACATGACGCGACCCCAGGCGCCGGCCATCCTTCCCATTAGCCTCGGATTCCATGGCGAGACTTCATCTCTTCGATCTCGACGGCACCTTGCTGCAGGGCACAACGGCGCCCGTGGAAATCTCACGGCAGTTGGGGCTGGAAGCCGAGACGGTGGCGCTCGATCAGGCGATCTCGGCTGGGCTGATAGGGCCGCCGGAGTACGCGGCCCAGGTATACGCGCTTTGGGCGGATCTCACCGAGGCACATGTATCGGCGGCTTTCGACGGCGCCCCGTGGCTCGAACGCATCCGTGAGGTCTGGGAGGACATTCGGCGGGCGGGTGATTACTGCGCCGTTGTGTCGCTCTCACCCTCCTTCTTTGTCGAGCGGCTCACCGACTGGGGAGCGCACGCGACTTACGGATCCCGGTTTCCGGCGGTGCCGTTCACCGAGCCCGTGGATCCGACCGGAGTTCTCAGTGCCGCGGCGAAGGTGGAGATCGCCGGCCGCCTGTGCCGGGAGTTCGGGGTGGAGAGCGCGGACTGCATTGCCTACGGGGATTCGTTGTCGGACAAGGACCTGTTCGGTGCGGTTCCGGTCTCCGTCGCGGTCAATGCGGACCGTCATCTGGCGGGCCTTGCGACGTACTCCTACATGGGCGGCAATCTGTGGGAAGCGTACGAATTGGTACGTCGCGTCGGTTGATTGCGGCCGGAATTGCCAAAGCCGCGCGTCAGCCCAGGTCAGGTGCGTGGAGGGCGCGTACGCCCTCGATGTTGCCGTCCAGATAGTGCCGCAGCGACAGCGGCACGAGATGCACCGAGGCGATCCCGACACGGGTGAACGGCACTCGTACGATCTCGTACTCACCGGCGGGCTCGTCCACTTCGGGACCGTGCCGCAACGACGGGTCCATGGACTCCAGGTGGCAGACGAAGAAGTGCTGCACCTTCACCCCGGTCGCACCGCCGTCGTCGCCGATGTGCTCCACGGTGTCCACGAAGCAGGGCACCACGTCGGTGATCTTGGCGCCGAGCTCCTCGAACACCTCACGGTGCAGGGCGTCGACGACGGTCGAGTCGCTGGGCTCGACGCCGCCACCGGGCGTGACCCAGTAGGGATCGACGCCGGGCTTGGTGCGCTTGATCAGGATCAGGTTGTCGCCGTCGAGCAGGACGGCACGGGCGGTGCGCTTGACCACGGGTCGGACGGTCATGGGGGAAATGTGGCCCGGTTGGTTCCACGTGAAACATAGCGGTTCGTCATCGACCGTAATCGTGCGGTGATCACTGGGAAAGCGCAGGTCAGCACCAGTCTGCCGCGGATCGCAGCAGCCATTCGTGCGCTCGCGCGATGTGCGGCATCGCCAGGGTGCCGGTGCGCACCACCAGGAAGTACGTCCGCAGCGGAGGCACCGCCGGCTCGTGCAGGGCGACGATCTCCCCGCGTTCCAGGGCTGCCCTGCACAGATAGCGGGGCAGTACCGCGAGCCCCGCACCCGCGACGACGCAGGCGAGGACCGCACGCAGGTCCGGCACGATGACGGTACCCGGGGCGGCAGGACGGGAGTCGAAGACGGAGGCCCAGTAGCGGGAGACGAAGGGCAGCGACTCATGCACCTCGACCACGGGGACGTTGTCCAGAGCGGGCGCTCCCTTGCGGTCCGGCTTCTCCACGCCGATCTGCTCGGCCCGGAGGGGAGCGGCGACCAGGACGTGCTCCTCGTCGCAGAGCGGAGTCGCCGTCAGCAATGCGCCGCGGGGACGGGCCGTACTGATGGCCAGATCGTGATGCCCGGCGGCCAGCCCCTCCAGGGTTTCCTCGGCGTTCCCGAAGGAGGCGCGCAGGGCAAAGCCCTGGCCGTCCTCGCCGGTCAGCTCCGTGAGAGCGGGCAGCGCCCGCTCGGCGGTGAACTCGGGGGGACCGGCGAGATGCAGCGTGCGTAAGGAGGACTCGTCGTCGATGCCGGTCTCGGCGATCTCCACCAGGGCGTCCAGATGCGGGGCGGCCTTGTGCGCGAGCTCGTCACCGATGGTCGTCGGGGTGACCCCGCGAGCCTGCCGGAGAAACAGCGGGCGCCCCAACTGCCGTTCCAGCGTGCGGATCTGTGAGGTCACGGCCGGCTGCGACAGACCGAGCAGGGCGGCGGCGCGGGTGAAGGAGCCGGCCCGGTGCACGGTGACGAAAGTGCGCAGCAAGGCCAGATCCATGGTTCGCCCTCCCCAGTTCCCTGCCCCTCTCCCGGCCCCCGAGGCAGGGCCCAACTATAAATAAGTCGATAGGTCTCTGTCGCTACTGTGATTGGACACTGACACAGAGTCAACTAGCCTTGTTCGCGCGGTTCTTCGCGCGCAGAACCGAGGGCGGTCCGAGCCACGAGGGGGGAGGCTCGGACCGCCCGTTGTGCAGAGCGGCGAACCGATCGGGCGCCGTAAAGCAGGTTCCGAAGGCGTCATCGCGCCGACTCCTCCAGCGCGCGCAGCACATCCGCCACCAGGTCCTCGGGGTCCTCGGCGCCGACCGAGAAGCGAATGAAGCCCTCCGGCACCGCGTCTCCGCCCCAGCGTCCGCGCCGCTCGGCCGTGGACCGCACCCCGCCGAAGCTCGTCGCGTTGTCGACGAGCCGCAGCGCGTCGAGAAAACGGTCGGCACGCGCGCGCGTGGGCAGCGTGAAGGACACCACGCATCCGTAGCGGCGCATCTGCTGCGAGGCGATCTTGTGCGAGGGGTCGTCGGGCAGCCCGGGATAGCGCAGTCCGGTCACCTCCGGCCGTGTCCGCAGAGCCTCGGCGAGCGTGAGGGCAGTGGCGCACTGCCGGTCGACCCGCAGTTGGAGTGTGGCGATCGAACGGTGTGCGAGCCAGGCCTCCATGGGCCCGGGGATGGCACCGACGATCTTGCGCCAGCGGCGTACCGCGGCCATGGCCTCGGCGTCGCGGCCGACGACGTAACCGAGCAGAACGTCCCCGTGTCCGGTGAGCTGCTTGGTGCCGCTGGCCACGGCGAAGTCGGCGCCGAGATCCAGCGGACGCTGTCCCAGTGGCGTGGCGAGCGTGTTGTCGACGGCGACGAGCGCGCCACGCGCGTGTGCCGCCTCTGCGAGGCGCCGGACGTCGCACACGTCGAGCCCGGGGTTCGAGGGCGTCTCCAGCCACAGCAGCCGGGCGCCGTCGAGGACGTCGAGCTGCGCGTCCTGGCCGGTCGGCGCGGTACGCACCTCGATGCCGTACGCCTCCAGCTGCGCGCGCACCAGAGGCAGCGCCTGATAGCCGTCGCTGGGCAGCACGACCGCGTCCCCGGCGCGCAGTTGGGAGAACAGCACGGACGAGATGGCCGCCATGCCGGACGCGAAGACGAATGTCTCCACGTCTTCCTGCCCGGGCGCCTCCAGCTCGCCGATCGCCCGCTCCAGCAGCGTCCAGGTGGGGTTCTCGTCGCGGCCGTACTTGTAGGGGCCGCCCACTTCCCCCGGCAGATGGAAGTGTGCGGCGAACACCGGTCCGGGCAGTGTCGGCTCGTTCTTGACCGCCTCGGGCAGGCCCGCCCGCACCGCGCGCGTGCCGTCACCGTCGACCGAAGGCCTGCCCTCAGCGGAATCACTCATGCCGCCTGTCCCTCCACGTGCTCGCGTACCGCGGCGAGGAGGCCCTCGCTCGCCGCCTCCACCATCTCAAGGCACTCCTCGAATCCGTCCATGCCCCCGTAGTACGGGTCCGGCACGTCGAGGTCGTCGCCGGCCGCGGGGTCGTAGGAACGCAGCAGCCGGACCTTGTCCGCGTCCTCCGGTGTGGGTGCGAGGCGGCGCAGGGCCCTGAGATGTCCGGCGTCGAGGGCGATGACGAGATCGAGGCGGGAGAACCACGACGCCTCGAACCGGCGCGCCCGGTGTCCCGTCTCGTAGCCGCTCTCCCGCAGGACGGAGACGGTGCGCGGGTCGGCGCCGTCTCCCTCGTGCCAGCCGCCGGTGCCGGCGCTGTCGACCTCCACCAGGCCGTCGAGCCCGGCCTCCGTGACACGGGCCCGGAAGACGGACTCGGCCATCGGGGAGCGGCAGATGTTGCCGGTGCAGACGAAGCAGACGCGGTAGGCCATCGTGTGCTCAGTCCTCGTCGGGCAGGATGACGTGCAGCGCCCACGAGACGATCGAGATGATCAGGCCGCCCAGCACCGCGGTCCAGAAGCCGTCGACGTGGAAGCTCAGGTCGAGCTTGCCGGCCACCCACGAGGTGAGCATCAGCATCAGGGCGTTGACGATCAGGGTGAACAGGCCCAGGGTCAGGATGAGCAGCGGCAGGCTCAGGAGCTTCACGACCGGTTTGACCAGGAAGTTCACCAGGCCGAAGATCAGCGCGACGATGATCAGGGTGCCGGCCTTCTTGCCCGTGCTGTCACCGGTCAGGGTGATCTTGTCGAGCAGCCATACGGCGACCGCCAGGGCGCCCGCGTTGGCGATCGTCTTGACTACGAAATTCTTCATGTGTCTGATCGTGGCAGAAGAGATCGGTCACGAGCAGCGGGGCGAGGGCGACAACTGCGATGAAGGCATTCCGGCTGGACGAACTTGAGGCGGAGCGTGCCGCCAATGAGGGCGCCTACCTGCAGTTTCTGCGCGAGCGGAACATGTCCGTCGGGCTGTACGCGCTCGACGCCGGTGAACATGATCCACAGAAGCCTCACAACCAGGACGAGGTCTACTTCGTCGTGAGCGGCCGCGCCTCGATCACCGTCGGTCTGGAGACCACCGAGGTCGCGCGCGGCAGCGTGGTGTACGTGCCGGCGGGTGTGGCCCACAAGTTCCATCACATCAGTGAGGACCTGCGGGTCCTCGTCGTCTTCTCTCCGCCGGAAAGCTGAGGCGGCCTCTCGGGGTTCCCTAGGGGTTCGATCAGGGGAGGACAAGGGGTGCGAGAGCCCCGCCGGCACCCCCGGCGCCTCTAGCATCGAGTGCAGGACATCAATGGACCCCTGCACAGCAGTCGGGCCGAGAGCGAAGGACGAGGGCAATGGGAGAGATCTTCGGCGGACTGCCGTGGTGGGTGAAGTGGATCGCGGTGCCGGTCATCGCCCTGGTGGTGTTCGGCGGACTGATAGCCAGTGTCGTGGGCTTCGTCATCGGGCTGCTGTTCAAGGCGCTGGTCTTCGTGGCGCTGGTCGGCGGGCTGATCTATGTCGTACGGAAGTTCATGTCGAACTCCTCCTCACGCAGCGACTGGTGAGGCCCACGGGAAACCGGTGATCGGTAACAGGTATCACCGGTTCCCTCGCGCGAGGGAAGATTTCCGGACAGGCCGTGTTGAGGCGGTCGCAGGCGATTAGAGTCCGGAAATCGACGCGGGGACGACCCCGCGAGCGGCGTACACCCCCACCCGTGTTCTCCGGCACGGCTGCCCCCTCGCGCTTTCGGGAGTGACCCTTGTCCACGGCAGACACCGCACTCACCAACCCCCACGCACCTCACGCCCCGCCCCCGGGACACCATTTCCGGCCTCCCGAACAACCGGGACCCACGACGCAGGAGCGCGCGACCCCATCCCCGGCGCACCCGTCGGCGCCCTTGGCGCAGCCGTCCCCAGCAGCAGATCCAGCGTCCCCGCAGTCCGCGACCCTCATCGGCTCCGTCCAGCGCGCGATGCGCCTGCTGGAGTGCGTCGCGCGGCACGCATACGGAGCCCCCGCCAAACAGCTGGCCCGCGAGACCGGCCTGGCCCTTCCGACCGCGTACCACCTGCTGCGCACCCTGGTCCACGAGGGCTATCTGAGCCGGGACAAGGGCCTGTTCTTCCTCGGTGACGCGGCCGAGCAGCTGAGCAGCAACGGAGCCCAGCAGAAACGTCGCAGCACGATCGTCGACGCGCTCGCCCGCTGGCGCGACGCCATCGGCGTGCCCGTGTACTACGCGGTGTACCGGGAGGGCGAGATCGAGGTCATGTGCGTCTCCGACACCCCCGGCAACCCGGCGGTCGAGGAGTGGGCCGACTTCCGCGAGACGGCGCACGCGCATGCGATCGGCCAGTGCCTGCTCGCACAACTGGACGACGACGCCCGCCGTGACCATCTCGATCGCTATCCCGTGCAGTCCATCACCCCCTACACCGTCCGTGACAACCACACCCTCCTCAGACGGCTGGAGCGGACACGGCGGATGGAACCGGTCACGGAGCGGCAGGAGTACGCCCTGGGGACGGTCTGTGCGGCTCTCCCCCTCACCGTGGGCGCGACGGCCGCGACGCTGGCCATCTCCCTGCCCGCTCATCAGGCCGACCGGCTGGTGTCCGCGGTCGATCAACTCCAGCGGGAAATCGGGCGCCTGATGGGATCGCTGGCGCTCTCTATCAGTATCTGAAAACTCACTCCTTGTGATCTGCCGTGTACGTTCAGCAAGATGCCCTCAGTGTCAGGGGATCATTCCCAGCCGATCGGCTTCATATGACGGGGTAGGCGATGCGCGAGTCCGTGCAGGCAGAGGTCATGATGAGCTTTCTCGTTTCGGAGGAGCTCTCGTTCCGCATTCCGGTGGAACTGCGCTACGAGACCTGTGATCCGTATGCCGTACGACTGACCTTCCATCTGCCCGGTGATGCGCCGGTGACCTGGGCGTTCGGCCGTGAACTGCTGGTCGACGGAGTGGGCGGACCGTGCGGGGAGGGCGATGTGCGCGTCTCACCCGCCGAACCGGACTCGCTGACCGAGGTGCTGATCCGGCTTCAGGTCGGCCGCGACCAGGCGCTGTTCCGCTCGTCCACCGCGCCCCTCATCGCCTTCCTCGACCGCACCGACAAGCTGGTACCGCTCGGCCAGGAAGGCGCCCTCGACGACTTCGACGCCCACCTCGACGAGGCACTGGACCGCATCCTGGCGGAGGAGCAGAGCGCGGGCTGAGCGGGGGCGCGATCAGGCGGCGGGCGTAACGCTTCTGCCCGGGGCGGGGGGCTGCAGGAACGCTTCTTTTTGTATGGACGCGAGGCAGGGCGCCGGACCTTCTTGTGCGGACGCGAGGCAGGGCGCCGGCCCTTCTTGTGCGGGTGGAGGTATGGCGCTCGACTCCGGAGCCGCCGCGTGCCGAAGCGCCCGGCCGCCTCAGCGCTTGCGACGCCGCCCCCGGCCCGTGCGCGCCGGAGCAGGTACGGCGCCTGCCGTCCCTACGGCTCCGTTAGCCCCTGCAGCCCTCTCCGTCGCCGTGTGCGGTCCCGGACGGTCGGCGGCGACCACCAGCGCCGCGAGCAGTGTCGTGACCGGTACCGAAGCGACCAGGCCGATCGAGCCCACCAGCGTGCGCACGATCTCCTCGGCCACCAGCTCACTGTTGGCGACCGTCCCCACGCTGCTCTGCGCGATGGAGAACAGCAGCAGCAACGGCAGTGCGGCGCCCGCGTAGGCGAGGACGAGGGTGTTGACGACGGATGCGATGTGGTCGCGGCCGATGCGGATGCCTGCCCGGTACAACTGCCGCCAGCCCATCGAGGGATTGGCCTCGTGCAGCTCCCAGACGGCCGAGGTCTGGGTGACCGTCACGTCGTCGAGGACACCGAGCGAGCCGATGATGACGCCCGCGAGCAGCAGACCGCTCATGTCGATCGACGGATACAGGCCGTGGATCAGACCGGTGCTGTCGTCGGTGTTGCCGGTCAGCGCGGCCCAGCCGATGAACCCGGAGCCGAGCAGGCCGATCAGTACGAGCGAGAGCAGAGTGCCGAGGACCGCCACGGAGGTACGGGCGGACAGGCCGTGGCACATGTAGAGGGCGATCAGCATGATGGCGCTCGACCCGACCACGGCCACGAGCAGAGGGTTCGAACCCTGGAGTATCGCCGGCAGGATGAAGAAGGTCAGCACCACGAAGCTGACGGCCAGCGCGACCAGCGCCATGATGCCGCGCAACCGGCCCACCACCACGACGGCGAGCGCGAAGATGCCGGCGAGCAGGGCCATGGGGAAGCGGCGGTTGACGTCGGTGACGGAGTACTGCAGGTCCTTGGGCGCCGAGGGCTCGTAGGCGGCCACGACCTTCTCGCCCTCGTGCAGTTGGCGTGACTGGTCGGGCTGGACGATCTCGGTGAACGTACGACCCTTGTCCTTGCCGGTGTCGACGCGGACCGTCGCCTTCTTGCACGTGCCCTTCACCTGCTGCTGGGCCGAGGAGCCCTGCGCGGTGGAGGTGTCACCGGTCGGGGCCCCGCCCGAGGCGTTGACCGACTTGCAGCTCACGTTCACGACCTCGGTCACCGTCGCCTGCTGGGTCTGCCGGTCGAAGCCCACACCGGTGCGTTCGTGCGACGGGGCACCGCCGGGCCACAGGACCACGAGTCCGACGACCACGGCCACGGTGAACGGGATGAGGATCGCGGCGATGACCTTGCGCAGATGCCGGGAGACGGGGGCTGCCGGACCGTGGCTGTGCGAATGGCCATGCCCTGAACCGTGGCCGTGCCCCGAACCGGGACCGTGGCCATGACCGCCCCTGGGACCGTGGCCATTACCGCCCTCCGAGCCGTGCCCACGCGGCGGCTCCGAGGGCGGGTACGGGTACTGCTCTGTCGTGGTCACCGCCAGATCATCGCAAGAACGACAAGGCCCCCTGTTCAGCTCGCCCGAACTGACGCTAGCGTGGAGGCACCTTTGCACACGCGGGAGCTCGGAGCACCGGGCTGAGAGGGCGCTGACCTCCGTCCCAGCGATGTTTCACGTGGAACATCACCGAATTCGGGTGATGGCCCGCACGAAGCGTCGACAGACGGATATCGCTGCGTCGACCGCCGAACCTGTTACCGGGTAATGCCGGCGTAGGGAGTAGGTCTCATGACCAACAAGGACGCACGCACGCCTGCCTCCAGCCAGGGCGAACAGCCCCAGGAGGCCGGGAAGTCCATCGGCTGGCACAAGGCATACGTCGCGGGCTCACGCCCCGATCTGCAGGTGCCGGTCCGTCAGGTGCACCTCACCAACGGGCAGTCGGTCACGCTGTACGACACATCCGGCCCGTACACCGATCCGCTCACCGACACCGATGTCCGCAGGGGACTCGCCCCGCTCCGCGAGAACTGGATCATCGCCCGCGGCGACACCGAGGAGTACGCGGGTCGTCCCGTCCGTCCGGAGGACGACGGCATCAAGCACACCTCTCCGCGCGGAGGGCTGCGCAATCTCGACGCGGTCTTCCCCGGACGTCCGCGTCAGCCGCGCCGCGGACGTGCGGGTCAGGCGGTCACACAGCTCGCGTATGCGCGCCGGGGCGAGGTCACTCCCGAGATGGAGTTCGTGGCCCTGCGGGAGAACGTCTCGCCGGAGGTGGTCCGTGAGGAGATCGCGGCGGGGCGCGCGGTGCTGCCGGCCAACGTCAACCATCCCGAGATCGAGCCGATGATCATCGGCAAGCGGTTCCTGGTGAAGGTCAACGCCAACATCGGAAACTCCGCGGTGACGTCCTCCATCGAGGAGGAGGTCGAGAAGATGACCTGGGCGACCCGGTGGGGCGCCGACACGGTCATGGACCTGTCCACCGGCCGCAACATCCACACGACCCGCGAATGGGTGCTGCGCAACTCCCCCGTGCCCATCGGCACGGTGCCGCTCTATCAGGCGCTGGAGAAGGTCGACGGCCGCGCCGAGGAGCTGACCTGGGAGATCTACAAGGACACCGTCGTCGAGCAGGCCGAGCAGGGCGTGGACTACATGACGGTGCACGCGGGCGTACGCCTGCCGTTCGTCCCGCTGACCGCGAACCGCAAGACCGGGATCGTCTCGCGCGGCGGCTCGATCATGGCCGCCTGGTGCCTCGCGCACCACAAGGAGTCGTTCCTCTACGAGAACTTCGAGGAGCTCTGCGAGATCCTCGCGGCGTACGACGTCACGTACTCGCTGGGCGACGGCCTGCGGCCCGGTTCGATCGCGGACGCCAACGACGAGGCGCAGTTCGCGGAACTGCGGACTCTCGGGGAACTCAACCGGATCGCCAGGCGTTTGAACGTACAGACCATGATCGAGGGTCCGGGACATGTCCCGATGCACAAGATCAAGGAGAACATCGACCTTCAGCAGGAGATCTGCGATGAAGCTCCGTTCTATACGCTCGGCCCGCTGACGACGGACGTCGCGCCGGCGTACGACCACATCACCTCCGGCATCGGTGCCGCGATGATCGCCTGGTGGGGCACGGCCATGCTCTGCTACGTCACGCCCAAGGAACACCTGGGCCTGCCCAACCGTGACGACGTCAAGACCGGCGTCATCACCTACAAGATCGCCGCCCACGCAGCCGACCTCGCCAAGGGGCACCCCGGTGCGCAGGAATGGGACGACGCGCTGTCCGACGCCCGCTTCGAATTCCGCTGGGAGGACCAGTTCAATCTCGCCCTGGACCCCGACACGGCACGGGAGTTCCACGACGAGACCCTCCCGGCGGAGCCTGCCAAGACGGCCCACTTCTGCTCGATGTGCGGGCCGAAGTTCTGCAGCATGAAGATCTCCCAGGACATCCGCCGCGAGCACGGCGGCACCCGGGACGAGATCGAGGAGGGGATGGCGCAGAAGTCGAAGGAGTTCGCGGCGAGCGGCAATCGCGTGTATCTGCCGCTCGCGGACTGAAGCGGACTGAAGCGGACTGAAGCGGACTGAAGCGGACTGAGTGGACCGAAGCGGACCGCCGCAGCGGACCGATGACGACATGAGCGCATGGCTTGCGCTCCCCCGGACGGCCCCCGAGGGCCGCTGCGGAGGGCGCAAGCCGGCGGTCACTCCGGCTGGTGCTCCGGGCCTCCGAACTCCGGGCTGGTGTAGTCCGGGCTGCTGAAGCTCGGCCGTGGGCCGGCGGCCTGGCCGTCGTCGGGGCTGCTGAATCCCGGGCGGCCGTATCCGAGGTTCGGCATGCGACTGGTCGGTGTCCGCGGCGTGTTGCTGTGCAGGGCCGCCGCGGCGCCGGGGTCGGCGAGCGCCTCCTTGAGGAACGGCATGACGCCGTTCTCGAGGAGGGCCTCGCGCCAGGCTTCCCTGGCGCGGGCCACCTCCGTGCTCAGTTCGCCGTACGGCCCGGACTCCAGGGACGGCCTGTTGCGCAGAGCGGTGAGCAGCAGGCCGATGCCGGCGACCAGGATCGCGGCCGCGGTCAGGGCCCCGAACACCCATCCCGCGGTCAGCATGGTCTGGGCGAACGCCGGTTCAGGGCTGAGCATTTTGAGGATGTAGCCGACGAGCAGGAAGAGAATCGCTGCCGTTCCGGCGAGGACGGGGGCGAGGACAGCGGCGACGGCGACGGCGCCCGCACCGGTTGTCTCGCTGAGGGTGGTGGCGAGCCCCATGGCCGCGCCCGGCTCCGTGGAGCCGGTTTCGCGGGTGGACGACGGGGTCGACGGCGCCGGCTGGCGCAGTTCCTCGCGAACCTTCACGTAGTGCTGGTACTCGCTCGCCGCGGCCGCCGTGATGAGTGCGGTGGCGTTGAGCGCCATGGTGCGCAGCTGTTCGGCGTTGAGTCGCTGTCCGACAGCGGCCAGTTCCGGGCGGTTTGGGGCGGAGCGCAGCGCCTCATCGAGGACCCGCTCGTACTCCTGGCGGTCCTCACTCAGCAGGTGCTGCGGAACGCTGTTCATGTGCATCCCCCGATGCTCCGTAGGGCTTGGGGCTCGCATGCCAGCGAGCCGTCGGGCAGAAACGGAGGGGAGCCTGCTACGGATAAGCCGATGGTAGAGCGGTCACGGCACGTGGTGACAGGGGGTTTCCAGAAATTGGGCCCTGGCCTGCGCCGTTGAACGCCGTTCCTGCACGGGGGCGCCTGCCCTGTGAACGTTCAGATATCCAGTGGAAGTTGCTGGACCAGTAGCTTTCCGGCCATGGTCACTCCGCCGTCCATCGCGATGGCCAGGCCGTCCGCGTAGACGTGCGGGCCCTCGACCACGGGACCGGTGCTGTCCTCGCCCTCCTCGGACCCGACCTCGCCGAGGAGATACGGAATGGGGCTGTGACCGTGAACGATCCGTGTGCCGCCGTACGTATTGAGCAGGGAGCGTACGGCGTCTGCACCGCCCTCGTCGCGGAAGGAGAACCGCTTGGTGAACTTGCGGAACAGGTCCCAGCACTCGTCGGCGTCGTTGCGCGTGAGCGTTTCGCGGACGGTGTCGTTGACCGCCTCGATCGAGTCGCCGTAGTCGAGATAGGCGGTGGTGTCGGAGTGGACGAGGAGATAGCCGTCGACCTCCTCGACGGCGTCGAGGCGGGCCATCCACTGCAGATGGTGGTCCTGGAGGCGGTCCATGTCGGTCTTCTGGCCGCCGTTGAGCAGCCAGGCCGCCTGGAAGGTGGCGGTGCCCGCGCCGGAGTTGACGGGGGTGTCGCCGAACCGCTTGGCACCCAGCAGCAGCAGCTCGTGGTTGCCCATGAGCGCCTTGCAGTAGCCGCCGGCCGCGGCCGCCTCCGCCGACAGCCGCATCACGAGGTCGATGACCCCGATGCCGTCGGGGCCGCGGTCGGTGAAGTCGCCGAGGAACCACAGCCGGGAGGTGCCCGCGCACCACTGCCCGGCGGCGTCGACCAGGCCCTGGGCCTGCAGGGCCGACACCAGTTCGTCGAGGTAGCCGTGCACGTCGCCGACGACGTAGAGGGCGCCGGTGCCGTCCGTCTCGTGCGGCGCGGCCAGCGGCTCGGGGGCGACGGGCACCTGGACCGTGTCGCCGCGGTTGATGACGGGAAGGTCGCGCTCGGTCGGGGTGTACCCGTCCGGGTGGATGGCCTCGTCGGGCGGGACGACGTCACCGGGGTGTGTGCTCTGGCCGTACGGGCCGGTCTCGTGCACGTACGCCGGTACCCGGAAGTCGCGCAACGTCGCCGTCCGCTCCGTCTCGGGTCCTTGACCGGCCCCCTGAGTCATCAGACCCCTCCACCATCGCGCCGCATCTGCACCGCATCGGACTGCCTGGTCGCAGCGGCCCGCGGTGTCGTGGGCCCATCATAGGAATGCCGATCGCGCCATGTGATGACCCAGGGGTGGTGAATCGGAGTAAGAGTCCAGTTCACCGCGGCTTTCGCCCCGATTGGGCAGGGCTTCGCCCGCATGCTGACGGCCTCTGTTCTACTCCTCCTCGGGCGATCGCGGCGCGCTGACCGTCGTACGCGGCGGGCGCCGCTGCGACGAGGTGCGCACGATCAGCTCCGTCGGTATCACCTGCTCGACCGGTTGGTCCGATTCGACCCCCTCGATCGCGTCGATGAGGAGCTGCACGACCGCGGTGCCGATGCGCCGGGGTTTCAGCGAGAGCGTGGTGACCGGAGGCTCGGTGTTGGCGTACACGGTGGATTCGCTGCAGCAGACCAGAAGCAGGTCGTCCGGTACGCGCAGGCCGTAGCGGCGGGCCGCGGCGAGCAGGTCGGTGCCGTTCGGGTCGAACAGGCCGTAGACGGCGTCGGGCCGGTCGGGGCGGGCGAGCAGCCGGTCGGCGGCGACGGCGCCCGCGCAGGGGTCGTGCGCCGGGTAGGCCTCGTACACCGGGTCCTGGCCGACGCGTTCGCACCAGCGCAGATAGGCCGTCGTCGACAGATGGGTGTACGTGTCCGTCGAGGTGCCCGTCAGCAGGCCGATGCGGCGGGCGCCGGCGTCGGCCAGATGATCGAGGATGCCCATCACGGCGGCCTCGTGGTCGTTGTCGACCCACGCGGTGACCGGCAGCGAGCCGGCCGGGCGGCCGTCGGAGACGACCGGTAAGCCCTGCCGGACCAGTTCGCTGACCACCGGGTCCTGGTCGGAGGGGTCGATGACGACCGTCCCGTCCAGGGCGACGTTGGACCACACGTCGTGGCGCGAGGTCGCGGGCAGGATCACCAGCGCGTAGCCGCGGGCCAGCGCGGCCGAGGTCGCGGCCCGCGCCATCTCGGCGAAGTAGGCGAACTCGGTGAAGGTGAAAGGTTCATCCCCGTACGTCGTCACGGTCAGACCGATGAGGCCCGACTTGCCGGTACGGAGGGTTCTGGCGGCGGCCGACGGGCGGTAGCCCAGCCGGTCCGCGACCTCGCGGACATGGCGGCGGGTGGCGTCCGGGAGCCGCCCCTTGCCGTTGAGGGCGTCGGAGACGGTCGTGATGGAGACTCCGGCGGCGGCGGCCACGTCCCTGATGCCTGCCCGCCCCGGCCGGCTTCCTCGGCGTGAGGTTTCCGCGCGGCTCACCTGGTGCTTCCCTGCTGCTGTCATGGCGAGCCGATAGTAGGGCTCATGGACTGGGGTAGGGCGGACGCATATGCACGCGTTGACAGGCACGTTTCTGCAAGGTCATCTTGCATCAACTGCCTTTGAAACAAAGTCAGTTGAACGATCCAATGTCACTACGTGACTTGTCGGCGCACACAAGCCTGCCAAGCCCCCGATGTTTCGAAGAGGTCTCAACTCACCTTCACGGGGGATGCGCGCCACGGAGTGAGCCACCGGCGCATAGATATATGTGAGCGCGCCCCTCGATTCGTCTCGCTAAGGGTGGTGTTGCCCCTGATGCGGCTGTGACGGAGGTGGTCCGTCCTGACCGGTACGCAGGGCAGCCGAATCCTCATAAGGTAAGCAGTATTCAAAAGCCGGTGGTGGTCATGAGGAGGACTGCGGTGAGCGAGACGAGCCCCAAGCTGCGCGCCGAGCTGGAGGGTATCCCCACCTACAAGCCGGGCAAGCCCGCCGCGGCCGGTGGCCCGGCGGCCTACAAGCTGTCCTCCAACGAGAACCCCTATCCGCCGCTGCCCGGCGTGATGGAGACGGTGACGGCCGCGATCGCGTCCTTCAACCGCTACCCGGACATGGCCTGCACGGGGCTGATGAGCGAGCTGTCCGACCGCTTCGGTGTGCCGCTCACCCACCTGGCCACCGGCACCGGTTCGGTGGGCGTCGCGCAGCAGCTCATCCAGGCCACCGCCGGCCCCGGCGACGAGGTCATCTACGCCTGGCGGTCCTTCGAGGCGTACCCGATCATCACGCAGATCAGCGGCGCCACCTCGGTGCAGGTGCCGCTGACCCCGGGCGATGTGCACGACCTGGACGCGATGGCGGACGCGATCACCGACCGCACGCGCCTGATCTTCGTCTGCAACCCCAACAACCCGACCGGGACGACCGTGCGCCGGGCGGAGCTGGAACGGTTCCTCGACCGGGTGCCCGGCGATGTGCTGGTGGTGCTGGACGAGGCGTACCGCGAGTTCATCCGCGACCCCGAGGTGCCCGACGGCGTGGAGCTGTACCGCGAGCGCCCGAACGTCTGTGTGCTGCGCACCTTCTCCAAGGCGTACGGCCTCGCGGGTCTGCGGGTCGGCTTCGCGATCGCCCATGAGCCGGTGGCGGCGGCGCTGCGCAAGACGGCGGTGCCGTTCGGCGTGAGCCAGCTCGCGCAGGAGGCGGCCATCGCCTCGCTGCGGGCCGAGGACGAACTGCTCGGCCGGGTCGGCTCCCTGGTCTGCGAGCGCAACCGGGTCGTCGACACGCTGCGCTCCCAGGGCTGGACGGTGCCGGAGACCCAGGCCAACTTCGTGTGGCTGCGGCTGGGGGAGCGCACGGTGCCCTTCGCGCAGGCGTGTGAGCAGCACGGTGTGGTGGTCCGGCCGTTCGCGGGCGAGGGCGTGCGGGTGACGGTCGGGGAGAACGAGGCGAACGACATCTTCCTGAAGGTGACGGAAGCTTTCCGCAAGGAGTTCTGAGCTCCGCCGACGGGGCCTGTCGGGGCCGGCCGGATCTTGCGGCCGTCGCCCCGACAGGCCCTCAGTTGTGCTCTCAGCTGCGCCTTCTCCGCCCGCATTCGGGCCGAGGGGGCTGACGTGACGCAGCAGACAGCGCCCCCGTGCCGTTCCACCCATACCCGTGGGTCATAATTGCTTGTGAATGTGAACGCATTCACAAGCGCACGTAAGGAGCGGCCACGTGAACCTGGCTCTGGCGCCGGAGACCCTGGCGCGATGGCAGTTCGGCATCACGACCGTGTACCACTTCCTCTTCGTGCCCCTGACGATCTCGCTGGCCGCCCTGACGGCCGGACTGCAGACCGCCTGGGTGCGCACGGAGAAGGAGAAGTACCTCAGGGCGACCAAGTTCTGGGGCAAGCTTTTCCTGATCAACATCGCGATGGGTGTGGTCACCGGCATCGTGCAGGAGTTCCAGTTCGGCATGAACTGGTCGGACTACTCCCGCTTCGTCGGTGACGTCTTCGGCGCCCCGCTCGCCTTCGAGGCGCTGATCGCGTTCTTCTTCGAGTCGACCTTCATCGGGCTGTGGATCTTCGGCTGGGACAAGCTGCCCAAGCGGATCCATCTGGCCTGCATCTGGATGGTCTCGATCGGCACGGTCCTGTCGGCGTACTTCATCCTCGCGGCCAACTCCTGGATGCAGCACCCCGTCGGCTACCGGATCAACAAGGCCAAGGGGCGCGCCGAACTCACCGACTTCTGGCAGGTGCTGACCCAGAACACCGCACTCGCGCAGGCATTCCACACGCTCTCGGCGTGCTTCCTGACCGGCGGCGCGTTCATGGTCGGCATCGCCGCCTTCCATCTGTTCCGCAAGAAGCACATCCCCGTCATGAAGACCTCGCTGCGGCTGGGCCTGATCACCGTCGTCATCGCCGGCCTGCTCACCGCGATCAGCGGCGACACCCTCGGCAAGGTCATGTTCAAGCAGCAGCCGATGAAGATGGCGGCCGCCGAGGCCCTGTGGGACGGTCAGCACTCCGCGCCGTTCTCGGTCTTCGCCTACGGCGACGTGAGCAAGGGCCACAACTCGGTCGAGCTGTCGGTCCCCGGAATACTGTCGTTCCTCGCCGACGACAACTTCGACTCCTACGTCCCCGGCATCAACGACACCAACAAGGCCGAGCAGCAGAAGTACGGCCCCGGCGACTACCGCCCCATCATCCCCGTCACCTTCTGGGCGTTCCGCTGGATGATCGGCTTCGGCATGGCGTCCTTCGCCATCGGCCTGGCCGGACTCTGGCTGACCCGCAAGAAGTTCATGCTGCCGCAGCACCTGAGGACCGGCGACGACGAGGTGCCGCATCTGGTCCTGTTCCGGAACAAGGCCCTGAGCCCCAAGCTGGGCAGGCTCTACTGGCTGGTGGCCATCTGGACCATGGGCTTCCCGCTGATCGCCAACTCCTGGGGCTGGATCTTCACCGAGATGGGCCGCCAGCCCTGGGTCGTCTACGGCGTCCTGCAGACCCGTCACGCGGTCTCCCCCGGCGTCTCCCAGGCTGAGGTCCTCACCTCGCTGCTGATCTTCACCGCGCTGTACGCCGCACTCGCCGTCGTCGAGGTCAAGCTGCTGGTGAAGTACGTCAAGGCCGGCCCGCCCGAGCTCACCGAGGCCGACCTCAACCCGCCCACGAAGATCGGCGGCGACACCCGTGACGCCGACAAGCCGATGGCCTTCTCGTACTAGGCCGAGGGAGATCGAGTCATGGAACTGCACGACGTCTGGTTCGTCCTGATCGCCGTCCTGTGGACCGGCTACTTCTTCCTGGAGGGCTTCGACTTCGGGGTCGGCATCCTCACCAAGCTGCTGGCCCGCGACCGGCCCGAGAAGCGGGTACTGATCAACACCATCGGCCCGGTCTGGGACGGCAACGAGGTGTGGCTGCTCTCGGCGGGCGGCGCGACCTTCGCCGCCTTCCCCGAGTGGTACGCCACGCTCTTCTCGGGCTTCTATCTGCCGCTGCTGGTCATCCTGCTCAGCCTGATCGTGCGGGGCGTCGCCTTCGAGTACCGGGCCAAGCGTCCCGAGGAGAACTGGCAGCGCAACTGGGAGACGGCGATCTTCTGGACCTCGCTGATCCCGGCGTTCCTGTGGGGTGTCGCCTTCGGCAACATCGTGCACGGAGTGAAGATCGACAAGAACTTCGAGTACGTCGGCAACATCTGGGACCTGCTCAACCCGTACGCCCTGCTCGGCGGGCTGGTGACGCTGACGCTGTTCACCTTCCACGGCGCGGTGTTCACGGCGCTCAAGACGGTCGGGGAGATCCGGGAACGGGCGCGGAAGCTGGCCACGGTGGTCGGTCTGGCCGCCGCCGCGGTGGCGCTGGTCTTCCTGCTGTGGACGCAGGTCGACAGCGGGGACGGCAAGAGCCTGGTGGCGCTCGTCGTGGCCGTGGCCGCCCTGGTCGCCGCCCTGGTGGCCAATCAGGCCGGGCGTGAGGGATGGTCGTTCGCCCTGTCCGGGATCACCATCGTGGCCGCCGTGGCGATGCTGTTCCTGTCGCTCTTCCCCGATGTCATGCCGTCCTCGCTCGACGAGAACTGGAGCCTGAACGTCACCAACGCCTCGTCGAGCCCCTACACCCTGAAGATCATGACCTGGTGTGCCGGGATCGCCACGCCGATCGTCCTGCTCTACCAGGGGTGGACCTACTGGGTGTTCCGCAAGCGCATCGGAACGCAGCACATCGCTGAGACCGTGCACTGAGGTGTGTTTCACGTGAAACCAATCGATCCCCGTCTGCTCCGGTACGCCCGCGCCACCCGGCTGTTCATGGTGGCGGTCGTCGGCCTGGGCGTTGTCGGAGCGGGCCTGGTCATCGCTCAGGCGATGCTCATCGCCGAGGTCGTGGTGGGTGCCTTCCAGCACCGGATGACGGTCTCCGCACTCGGCACCCCCCTGCTGCTGCTCGCGGCTGTCGCGGCCGGCCGGGCACTGGTCTCCTGGCTCACCGAGCTCGCCGCCCACCGGGCGAGCGCGGCGGTGAAGTCGGAGCTGCGGGGGCGGCTGCTGGAGCGTGCCGTCGCCCTGGGCCCCGGATGGCTGGGCGGACAGCGGACGGGCTCGCTGGTCGCCCTCGCCACACGGGGAGTCGACGCCCTCGACGACTACTTCTCGCGCTATCTGCCGCAGTTGGGACTCGCGGTGGTCGTGCCGGTCGCGGTGCTCGCGCGGATCGTCACCGAGGACTGGGTCTCGGCGGCGATCATCACGGGCACCCTGCCGCTCATCCCGGTCTTCATGATGCTGATCGGCTGGGCCACCCAGTCCCGGATGGACCGTCAGTGGCGGCTGCTGTCCCGCCTGTCCGGGCACTTCCTGGACGTTGTCGCGGGACTGCCGACCCTGAAGGTGTTCGGGCGGGCCAAGGCGCAGGCCGAGTCGATCCGCCGCATCACCGGCGAGTACCGGCAGGCCACGATGCGCACGCTGCGGATCGCCTTCATCTCGTCCTTCGCGCTGGAGCTGCTCTCCACCCTGTCCGTGGCCCTGGTCGCCGTGACAATCGGCATGCGGCTGGTGCACGGCGAGATGGACCTCTACGTCGGCCTGGTCATCCTCGTCCTCGCGCCCGAGGCGTATCTGCCGCTGCGCCAGGTCGGCGCGCAGTACCACGCGGCGGCCGAGGGGCTCGCAGCGGCCGAGGAGATCTTCGCCGTCCTGGAGACGCCCGTGCCGGCCTCGGGCACGGCGGACGTGCCGCAGGGCGCCATCGCCTTCGAGAACGTGACGGTCCGCTACCCCGGCCGGTCCGAGGACGCGGTGTCACAGGCGTCCTTCACCGTCGAGCCCGGGGAGACGGTCGCGCTCGTGGGCCCGAGCGGCGTCGGCAAGTCGACGCTGCTGAACGTTCTGCTGGGCTTTGTGAGGCCCACCGAGGGGCGGGTGCGGGTCGGGGGAGTCGATCTCCGCGACGCCGACCTGGAGCAGTGGCGGTCGCGGATCGCCTGGGTGCCGCAGCGCCCGCACCTGTTCGCCGGGACCATCGCCGAGAACGTACGGCTCGCGCGTCCCGGCGCCGACGACGACGCCGTACGGCGAGCGCTGGCGGACGCCGGTGCCCTGGAGTTCGTGGAGGCGCTGGCCGACGGGACGGACACCCTGCTCGGCGAGGACGGTGCCGGGCTCTCCGCCGGGCAGCGCCAACGGCTCGCGCTGGCCCGGGCGTTCCTCGCGGACCGGCCGGTGCTCCTCCTCGACGAGCCGACGGCCGCGCTGGACGGCGCCACCGAGGCGGAGGTCGTTCAGGCGGTGCGGCGACTTGCGGCAGGGCGGACCGTCCTGCTGGTGGTGCACCGCCCGGCCCTGCTCGCACCGGCGGACCGGATCGTCAGGCTGGACGCGCCGACGAAGCCCGCGGCTGCGGAACACCGGTCCCCCAAGGCACAGGCAGCACCCCAGGAGGCGTACGACAGCCCGGCCGCGCACGAGCCCGACAACATCGCAGCCCCCGTGAGCGGTGGCGGCGGGGTCCTCGCCCGCGTGCGGGCCATGTCCGGCGCCCGGCGCGGTCGTCTGGCGCTCGCCCTGCTGCTCGGCAGCCTCGCGCTCGGCAGCGCCGTCGGGCTCATGGCCACCTCCGGTTGGCTCATCTCGCGGGCCTCGCAGCAGCCGCCCGTGCTGTATCTGATGGTGGCTGTGACGGCGACGCGCGCCTTCGGCATCGGGCGCGCGGTCTTCCGGTACGGCGAGCGGCTGGTGTCGCACGACGCGGTGCTGCGGATGCTGGCCGACACCAGGGTCGCCGTCTACCGGCGGCTGGAACGGTTGGCCCCCGCCGGGCTGCGCCGCACCCGACGCGGCGACCTGCTCTCGCGGCTCGTCACCGACGTGGACGCCCTCCAGGACTACTGGCTGCGCTGGCTGCTGCCCGCCGCGACCGCGGTGGTGGTGTCCGCCGCGTCCGTGGGCTTCACGGCGTGGCTGCTGCCCGAGGCCGGCCTCGCACTCGGTGCAGGTCTGTTGGCGGCCGGGGTCGGCGTCCCGCTGCTCACCGGTGCCGTGGCCCGCCGAGCCGACCGCAGGCTGGCCCCCGCGCGGGGACAGCTCGCGACACGGGTGACCGATCTGCTCACCGGCACCGCCGAGTTGACGGTCGCCGGCGCCCTGAACGCCCGCGGCGCCGAGGCACGGCGCGCCGACGGCGTGCTCACCCGCATCGCCTCGCGCGCCGCCACCGCCACCGCGCTCGGCGACGGCCTGACCGCCCTGCTCTCCGGACTGACGGTCGCCGCGAGCGCCCTCGCGGGTGCCCAGGCGGTCGCCGACGGGCGGCTCGGCGGTGTGACGATGGCGGTGATCGTCCTCACCCCGCTGGCCGCCTTCGAGGCCGTACTGGGGCTGCCGCTCGCCGTGCAGCACCGGCAGCGGGTGCGCAGAAGCGCGGAGCGCGTGTACGAGGTCCTGGACGCGCCCGAGCCGGTACGGGAGCCGGAACGGCCCCGGCAGGCGCCCGCCTCCCCCTTCCCGGTGACCCTCAAGGGCCTGACCGCGCGCTACGAGGGGCAGCGGCGCCCGGCGCTCGACGGCCTCGACCTCACCCTCGGCCAGGGGCAGCGGATCGCCGTGGTCGGGCCCTCCGGCTCCGGCAAGACGACACTGGCGCAGACGCTGCTGCGCTTCCTGGACGCGGAGGCGGGCTCGTACACCCTGGCCGGCGTGGACGCCTGCGCCCTCGACGGCGACGACGTACGGCGGCTGGTCGGACTGTGCGCGCAGGACGCGCACCTCTTCGACAGCTCGGTGCGCGAGAACCTGCTCCTCGCGCGCAAGGACGCCACCGAGGACCAACTGCGCGACGCGCTGCGGCGCGCCCGGCTGCTGGAGTGGGCGGACCGGCTGCCGGACGGCCTTGACACGCTGGTCGGCGAGCACGGGGCCCGGCTGTCGGGCGGGCAGCGGCAGCGGCTGGCACTGGCCCGGGCGCTCCTCGCCGACTTCCCCGTCCTGGTGCTCGACGAGCCCGCGGAACATCTTGACCTGCCGACGGCCGACGCCCTCACCGCCGACCTGCTGGCCGCCACACAGGGCCGCACGACCCTGCTCATCACGCACCGGCTGTCTGGTCTGGACGCGGTGGACGAGGTCGTCGTCCTGGACGAGGGACGCGTGGTACAGCGAGGCCCGTACGCCGAACTGGCCGCCGTACCGGGTCCGTTGCGGGCGATGGTGGAGCGGGAGGCGCAGGTGGAGTCGCTGGTCGCGGCGGGGTAGGCACGGCGGGGCGAGTGCGGCCGGCCGGTCGGCTCCGTGGGTCGGAGTGCGGCGGGGCGGGCGAGAGCG
>NZ_JAFJSY010000047.1 GCF_019857225.1 Streptomyces plumbidurans | reverse complement strand
ACGTTGTCGCCGGTCTCGGTCTGCCATTTCGAGCCGTCGACTGCGGCACCCGCGGGGCCGTCGAAGTTGTCGGTGAACGCTGCCGCCGCGGCGGAGGTGGGGGGATCCGCCTGTGCCGTGCCGGTCGCCGCGGCGGCGACCAGGGCGAGGGGCAGGGCGGCGTACAGACATCTGCGGAGCAGACGTGGAGAGGCCACGGCTCTCCCTTCCGTCGGCGTCCCGTGTGACGGGTGTGCCGACTGTGGTGGGGGGTGAAGGGTCGCCCCTTGATTTAAGAAGTGATGTAAGAACGCCGTCAATACCTAGGTACGGACCAAGTGTTGAAGGAATGGTGGCGACACCGGACTCTTCAGGCCCGGCGCTCCCGTGCGTGCACTGCCCGGCCCATGCGCCGCCCCAGCACGACGTAGCCGATGAGCGCACCGGTGGTGTTGAGGATGACGTCGTCGATGTCGAAGGCCCGCCCGGTGATCAGCGCACCCTGGGCGAACTCCACCAGGAGCATGACCATGGCGGTCAGCAGCAGCACCCGCAGCAACCCGCGGGAGCGCGGGGCGACGACCGGGACGAGGACCCCGAACGGCACGCCCAGCAGCACGTTTCCACCGATCTGCTTGACGGCGTCGCGCAGCGCGGGCTGATCCAGGTACGCCCGCAGCGAGCTGCCCGGATGCATGTTGGTGTGCGTCAGGGCCGCCGACGCGGGCGAGGGCTGCAGCGTCAGCCGCGCCAGAACGACGGCGAACGCCACCATGAACGCGAAGGCACACACCATCGCCAGCAGCCGGACCGGGAAGGCCAGAACATGCCGCTCCTGAGGGACCGGATTCTTACCGGACTTGGCGGCGGTCGTCCTGCCGGGCTTGGCCGCCGCCTTGCCCGACTTGATGTTCTTGCCTGAGTTCGCGTTCCTGCCTGGCTTCGCGGTCTTCGCGGTCTTGTCGGACTTGGTCGTACGCAGGCGAAATACCGAGCGTCGTCCCAAGGCTGCGCGAGCCATCCGGTCCTCCAGTCGTCAACTTCCCCGCGTTTGAACGCGGTTACCCGCTCGTCGCCCGACAATGCGGTCGGTCTTCACCACGCCCCGGACGCACCCCGGGACGCCCCGCGGTTTTTCTTCCTGCTGTCGGGGCACTCCTGGCTCTGACCCGCGCGCGCCGCCGCCCACGGCGCCCGTCGCGATGTTTGGATGCCGCGAAAGGACGTCATGGACGTCTCGCCGCGACGGTGTGGTGGCCGAGCCCGAGGAGGTGGCGCATGACCCGGCGTACGGCACTGCTCGCCGCGGCCGAACTGCTCGCCTGGTGGGCCGCGCTCGCCGTCCTGTGGCTGTTTCTCATCAGCACGGTGTACACGCTGGAGTTCGTGGTCGGTGTCGCCGCCGCGGGCCTGGGCGCTCTCACCGCGTGCGCCGCACGACGGGCGGTGACCGAGAGGTGAACGGCTGGACGCTCGCCGCGACCGTCGGCCTCGCAGGCGGCCTGGGCACCGCGCTGTGGGGCGTGGCCACCGGGCCGCTGCGCCGCCGGGTCGTGGCGCAGAACCTCGCGACCGCGCTCGCCTGCCCGGCCATGCTGCTCCTCGCGCAGGGCTACGGCCGCCCCGCGTACGTCGACCTCGGCCTCGTCCTCGCCCTGCTCGGGCCCGTCGGCACCCTGGTGTTCGCCCGGCTGCTCGCCGACGAACTGGCCGAGGACCCGCCGCGCGCCTGGGTGGCGACCTGGGCGGTGGCCGCCCTGGGCGCGGTCACCGTGATCGCGCTGTGCGTGGCCACGGGTCCGAGCCGCGCGATGGCCAAACTCCTGGTGATCGGCGCCCTGCTGATCGGCGGGAACGTCATCGCCTCGCGCGCCCTGGCCGGCGGATTCAGGAGGGTCGGCCGTGGCTGACGCGGTGATCGTCGTGGCCCTGCTGCTGGTCGCCGCCACCGCGACCGTGGCGGTGGCCACCCGCGACCCGGCGCGCCAGGCACTTGTCCTGTCCGTCCTCGGCGTCGTCCTCGCCGTGCTGTTCACGGTGTTCCAGGCACCCGACGTGGGCCTGTCGCAGCTGGCCGTCGGCTCCGCGCTGACGCCGCTGCTGCTGATGCTGACCGTCCGCAAGGTCAGACGGCGCGGCCGGGACGAGGAGCACGAGCGGTGAGCCGTCGCGTCCGGTTGTGGCTCGTGCTGGCGGCCGGTACCGGCCTCGCCGTCCTGCTGGTCGCCGCCTGTCTCGACCTGCCGAACTTCGGCGGTGACCGCCATCCGTACGGCGACCGGGCCGTGCGAGCGTCCATCGCCCGCCACACCGCCAACGTCATCTCCTCCGTCAACTTCGACCAGCGCGCCTTCGACACCCTCGGCGAGATGACCATCCTCTTCGGCGCCGTCCTCGGCTGCGTGATGCTGCTGCGGCAGACCCGCGACGAACACCGCGCCCGGCCCCGACCCGCCGAAGTCGCCCCGCCCGTACGCCGCTACGCCCTCCTCGTGCTGCCCGTCGCCCTCGTCACCGGCATCTATGTCGTCGCGCACGGACAGTTGAGCCCCGGCGGCGGATTCCAGGGCGGTGTCGTCGCCGCCACCGCCCTGCACCTGCTCTACCTGGGCGCCGACTACGGCGCCCTGGAACGCATCCGGCCGCTCGGCGTCTACGAGGTAGGCGACGCACTCGCCGCCTCGGCCTATGTCGTCCTCGGGCTCGCGGGCCTGCTCGGCTCCACCGCCTTCCTCGCCAACTCCCTGCTGCCGTACGGCACGTTCAACACGCTGTCCTCCGGCGGGACCGTTCCCCTGCTGAACGCGGCCATCGGCATGGAGGTCGCCTGCGCGGTCGTCCTGCTGCTCGCCCGCTTCCTTGACCAGGCCGTCGAGATCGAGAAGGAGAACGGGGAGTGAGACCGCTGTGACCGACGTGATGCACGTCCTGCCCTACCTCGTGGCGGCGTGGGTGTTCCTGGCCGGCTGCTACGGGCTGGCCACCAGCCGCAATCTGATCCACGCCGTCGGCTGTCTGTCCGTGTGCCAGGCCGCCACCTACGTCCTGCTGCTGGGCGTCGGCTACCGCAAGGACGCCACCGCACCCGTGTTCTCCGACATCAAGCCCGGCTCGCGGACCGTCGTCGACCCGGTCGTGCAGGCGCTGACCCTCACCGACGTCGTCGTCGGCGCCACCGTCACCGCGCTGCTGCTCGCCCTCGTCGTGCAGATCGCCAAACGCCACGGCACCGTCGACCCCGACGAACTCTCCGAGCTGCGCGGCTGATGAACGACCTGCTGCCGCTGCTCGTCGCCGTCCCGATCCTGGGCGCCGCCCTGCTGGTCGCCGGCGGCCGCCGGATGTCCCGGCCGGTCGCCGAACTGGCGGCCTGCACGATCTCGGGCGGCACCGCCGGGCTCGCGCTCGTGCTGCTGCTGAACTCCTCCCCGCCCATGACCGAATGGGTCGGCGGCTGGACGCCCGTGAACGGCGAGAGCGTCGGCATCGTGCTCACCGGCGACGGCCCCGGCCTCGGCATGGCCGCGCTCGCCTCCCTGCTCACCTTCGCCGCGCTGGTGTACTCCTGGCACTACTTCGACGAACCGCCCCGCCGCCACGCGGGCTCCTTCCCGGCCCTGATGCTGCTCTTCCAGGCCGGCATGTGCGGCTTCGCGATCGCCGGCGACCTGTTCAACCTGTTCGTCTGGTTCGAGCTGATGAGCGTCGTCGCCTACGCCCTGACCGGGACCCGCGTCGAGGACGCCAAGGTCGTGCAGGGCGCGCTGACCTTCGCGGTCGTCACCTCGCTGGGCGCCTACGCCGTACTCATGGGCATCGGGATGCTCTACGCCCGCACCGGTGAACTGGCGCTGACCCAGATCGGCCGCGGCCTGGACGCGCACGGCGGACCCGACGCGCTCACGCTGGCGGCCTTCGTCCTCATCCTGACCGGACTGCTGGTCAAGTCCGCCGCCGTGCCCTTCCACTTCTGGCTCCCGGACGCCCACGCCGTGGCGCCCACCCCCGTGTGCATGCTCCTGTCCGGAGTCATGGTGGAACTCGGCACCTACGGCGTCTGGCGGGTGTACGGCACGGTCTTCTCCGGGCCCGGCGGCGTGCCCGACGCCGACTTCGAGCGGGGCCTCGTGGTGCTCGGCGTCCTGACGGCCGTGGTCGGCGCCGTCATGTGCTGGTACCAGCGGCACATCAAACGGCTGCTCGCCTGCTCGACCGTGGCCCACACCGGGCTGTTCCTCATCGGCATCGGCGTCCTGACGCCCGAGGGGGACGACGGGGTCGCGCTCTACGTCCTCGGACACGCCGGAGTGAAGGCGGCCCTGTTCGCCTGCACCGGCGTACTCCTCGACCGGTACGGCAGCGTCGACGAACGCGCCCTGCACGGCAAGGCACGCGAGCTGCGGCCCGTGGCCGTCATGTACGTGATTGGCGCGCTCGCCCTCGCCGGGCTGCCGCCCTTCGGCACCGCGCTCGGCAAGGCCGTCACGGAGGAGGCGGTGGGCGGCCCGCTCACCGTGCTGATGGTCGCGGCGACCGTACTGACCGCGGGAGCGGTGCTGCGGGTGGCCGCGGGCGTGTTCTTCGGCCTCGGCCCCGAGCCGGGAAGCAGCGACGAGTACGAGACGACCGGCACCGGCGAGGAGCCCGAGACGGGGCGTCGGATCAGCCGTGTCCCCGACACCATGACCGCCGTCCCCGCCGTGCTGCTCGCTGCCGCGCTGGCCGTCGGGGTGGCCCCCGGCTTCGCCGGCCTGGTGTCGCACGGCGTCGGCGAGTCGGGCTCCGGCGGACTGGTGGTCTCCGCCCCGCACTGGACCCTGCCCGGCGTGCTGCTGGGCCTCGTCTCGACCCTGCTGGCCGTGGGGCTCGCGGCCCTCGCCGTCACCCGGCCCGCCCTGCTCACGGCCCCGGACTGGGCACAGCCCCTGCGGCGCCTGCAGTCCGGGCACGTCGGCGACTATGTGGCATGGCTGCTGGTGGGCGCGGTGCTGCTGGGCGCCCTGGCGCTGCCCGGAGTCGCCGGCAGCTGATCAGCGCGCTGTGGAGGCGGCCGTGTGATCAGGCGCCGTATCCAACATGCACCTCCGATCAGGCGCCGTAGCTCACCCGCACCTCCTTGAAGCCCAGGGACCGCAGCAGTCCCTGGAGCATGCCGGTGGTGTTGGTCTCGGCGCGCTTGGTCAGTCCGCTGTCCTTGGCCGCGTCGCCGATGTGCTTCACCGCCAGCTTCTGCACGGCCTGTTCGCTGTTCGGGTTGTCCGAGAACAGGTCGCCCAGCCGGTCGAGGAGACCGCGCTGCTTGGAGACGGCGTAGGAGCGGTCGGGGTCGAGGGCGGGCTTGCCCAGCGCCGCGTGCGGCAGGTGGAGCGTGGCGGACGTGCGGTCGTCGTTGACCGTCACGTCGTTCTTGCCGACCTTGCCGAGGTCGACATAGGCGTCGACGGTGCCCGCGCCGATGTACAGGGTGCGCGAGCCGCGGACCGCGTCGGGCAGGTACTTCGTGTCCTTCTCCAGGTCCACGACGACCTGGAAGTTGCCGGAGGCGGCGTCGTAGCGGCTCATGTCCTGGATGGACTGCAGCAGTGCGGGTCCCGAGCGGTCGTGCGTCTCCGTGCCGAACAGGTCCTTCAGACCGGGGAGCACGGCCAGCCGGATACCGGCGAAGAACACCGCGAGCACCAGCACGACGGCGCTCACCGCCTTCGCCCAGCCGGGCATGCGCCTGGACATACGCCTGATGGGAGTCGTCATGGCGACGGCCCTCCTTCCTACAGTTGCGGATGCCCCTCAAAGCCGGTGTCAGACCGGACCGTTGACCGCAGGCCCCGCCGACGGGAGCGCAGGGGGCGCACTGGCGTGCAGAGCGCACCCCGTGGACCACATCGTCATCAGGCGTCAGTGGGGCCGCAGTTCACGGTCCCCGGAGGGCCGGGACCACCACACCCCCTCGCCGTGCGTGAGCCCCGGCAGCCGCAGCTCGATCTCGCGCACCCGGCGGGCCGGGAGCCGGCCGGCGATCACCCAGCCCGTCGACCCGCCCGTCGTACCCGTGAACTCTGCCCCCAGTGAGGCGAGTTGGGCTGTCACGGGGGCCAGGGCGTCCAGCGGGACCTCCGTCTCGAAGGCGTGGTACGGCTCGTACAGCCGGGTCCCGGCGCGTTGCAGTGCGGCACGCAGCACGAGTGGGGTCAGTCCCCGGAAGTCGGCGGCGGTACTGATCGGCGCGCAGTAGCCGGAGCGGATCAGCGTGACCCGGTAGTCCGTCACGGACGCGCCGGACAGCCCGGTCTCCATGGTGGCGTGCACCGTGTCCTCGATGGCCTGGTGGAAGGCGCGGGGGAGTGCGCCGAGTTCCGTCTCGTAGGTGAAGGTCCCGCCCGAGCCGAGGGGTCCCGGCTCGACCCGCAGCCCGATCGTCGCCCAGTAGCGGGTGCCGAGGTGCCACGGCATCTCGTCCACGGCCTCGCCGGTACCCCGCGGCCGCTCCAGCAGCCGCACCCGGCCCGGTTCGAAGTCCGCCTCGATTCCGAAGTCCTGGGCGAGCGTGGCCGCGAGCACCTCCATCTGCACCTCGCCGTACAGCAGCAGCGCGGTGGCGCCGGAGGCCGCGGGCCGGGCGTGGATCAGCGGGTCCTGGTCCGCCAGGGTGAGCAGGGCGGTGCGCAGCGCGGCAGCCTGTCCGGGGCGCCGGGCCCGGACCAGGGTCTCCAGCGTCGGCGGCGCGAACTGCGGTGCGCGCTCGGCGACCGGGCCGAGCCGGTCGCCCACCCGGACACCGCTCAGACCGGTGAGCGCCGCGATGTTCCCGGCGGTGAGCGAGGGTCCGCCCCCGCCGATCACGTCGAGGCCGGTCACCCGTCCGGTGACCTCCGCGGTCCGCCCGTCGGCCTCGCGCCGCAGCAGGGTCAGCCGCTGACGAAGCGTCACCTCACCCTCGTACAGGCGCAGATACGCGACCCGTTCGCCGCCCGCCGACGGCCGTACGGCGAACACGGTGCCGCGCGGCTGTCCGCCGGTGACCGCGGGGGCCGGCGGGATCAGCCCGGTCACGGCCCCGACGAGTTCGTCGACACCCTGCCCGCCGAGGGCGGAGCCGAACAGGACCGGATGGAACGAGCCGTCGGCGGTGCGTGCCGCGAGCGCCTTGCGCAGTTCGTCAGGGGTGGGCTCGGGGCCGTCCACGACCGCCGCCAGCACGGCCGGATCGACCTCGGCGAGCGCCTCGGCCAGCTGCCGGTCCCCGGGCGGCCGGCGGGTCACGCGGGCCCCGGCCGTACCGATGCCCCGCACATCCGCGAGCAGTGCGACGCACGGCGTCAGCCTGCGCCGGATGTCGGCCAGCAGATCCGCCGACCGGGCGCCCGCGCGGTCGATCTTGTTGACGAAGACGACGGTCGGCAGCCGCAGCCGCCGCAGCGTGCGCATCAGCACCCTCGTCTGCGCCTGCACACCCTCCACGGCGGAGAGCAGCAGCACCGCGCCGTCCAGGACCTGAAGGGCCCGTTCGACCTCGGCGACGAAGTCCGAGTGACCGGGGGTGTCGATCAGATTGATCCGGGTGTCACCGGCCGTGAACGAGGCGACCGCCGAGCGGATGGTGATGCCGCGCCGCCGCTCGATGTCGCCGTCGTCCGTACGGGTGTCACCGGCGTCGACACTGCCGAGCCGGTCGATCGCTCCGTGGTCGAACAGCAGCCTCTCGGTGAGGCTGGTCTTACCCGCGTCGACGTGGGCGAGAATTCCGATGTTCAGGGTGGGCATGCGTGGTCGAGTCCTCGAGAACCGTGGGCCGATGGGGGCACTGGTGGATTCCGAGGAGTCGGCGCATGGGGTCTCCCGAGGTGAGGAACTCGTACGGCGCCATGATGGCCCGCGCACGGTGGCGCGGCGCAACCGGATTTTCTGTGGTCAGTAGCATGAGACTCCCCGACATGATCATGCGAGGAGCGGATCGTGCGAGACATCTCCGTCTTCAGCGGCAGTGCCCACCCCGATCTCGCCGCCGAGGTCTGCGCCCATCTCGGCGTGCCGCTCAGCCCCACCCGCCTGAGCCGGTTCGCCAACGACTGCCTGGAGGTCCAGCTCCAGGCCAACTGCCGCGAGCGTGACGTCTTCCTGATCCAGCCGCTGGTGCGGCCGGTCCAGGAGAACCTCGTGGAACTGCTGCTGATGTGCGACGCCGCCCGCGGCGCCTCCGCCGCCCGGATCGCCGTCGTGATGCCGCACTACTCCTACGCCCGCTCCGACAAGAAGGACGCGCCCCGTATCTCGCTCGGCGGCCGGCTGGTCGCGGATCTGCTGGTGGCGGCGGGCGCGAGCCGTGTGCTGACCATGACGCTGCACGCGCCGCAGGTGCACGGCTTCTTCTCGGTGCCGGTCGACCATCTGCACGCCCTGCGCGAACTGGCCGCCCATTTCCGCCAGTACGACCTCAGCCGCACCACCGTCGTCTCGCCCGACCTCGGCAACGCCAAGGAGGCGGCCGCCTTCGCCCGGCTGATCGGCGCCCAGGTGGCCGCGGGTGCCAAGCAGCGGTTCGCGGACGACCGGGTCTCCATCAGCTCGGTGATCGGCGACGTCGCGGGCCGGGACGTCATCGTCCTGGACGACGAGATCGCCAAGGGCAGCACGGTCCTCGAACTGCTCGACCGGCTCAGGGAGCTCGGGCCGCGCTCCATCCGGGTCGCCTGCACGCACGGCCTGTTCGCGGCCGGTGCGCTCAAGCGGATCGGCGAGCAGCCCGACGTACTGGAGATCGTGTGCACCAACACGGTGCCGGTCCCGGACGAGGAACGCACCGACAAGCTGCGCATCCTGTCCATCGCGCCCGCGCTCGCCGAGGCCGTCCGCCGCATTCACAACGGCGAGTCCGTCAGCGCCCTGTTCGACGCGCCGCGAAGCGAATAGACATGAGTGAGGAGCAAGGCTCGGCGTCCAGGTGACGCCTCACCCAGGTGACCAGGAGGGCTTGCAGTGGCGAAGGCGAAGTTCGAGCGGACCAAGCCGCACGTGAACATCGGCACGATCGGTCACATCGACCACGGCAAGACGACGCTCACGGCGGCCATCACGAAGGTGCTGCACGACAGGTTTCCCGACCTGAACCCGTACACCCCGTTCGACCAGATCGACAAGGCGCCCGAGGAGCGGCAGCGCGGCATCACGATCTCGATCGCCCATGTCGAGTACCAGACCGAACGCAGGCACTACGCGCACGTCGACTGCCCGGGGCACGCGGACTACATCAAGAACATGATCACGGGCGCCGCGCAGATGGACGGCGCGATCCTGGTCGTGGCGGCCACGGACGGGCCGATGCCGCAGACCAAGGAGCATGTGCTGCTGGCCCGGCAGGTGGGCGTGCCGTACATCGTCGTCGCCCTCAACAAGACCGACATGGTGGACGACGAGGAGATCCTGGAACTCGTCGAGCTCGAAGTGCGCGAGCTGCTGACGGAGTACGAGTTCCCCGGCGACGACGTCCCGGTCGTCAAGGTGTCCGCGCTCAAGGCGCTGGAGGGCGACGAGCGGTGGGCGCAGTCCGTGCTCGACCTGCTGGACGCCGTCGACTCGGCGATCCCCGAGCCGCAGCGCGACGTGGACAAGCCGTTCCTGATGCCGATCGAGGACGTCTTCACCATCACCGGCCGCGGCACCGTCGTCACCGGCCGGATCGAGCGCGGGGTGCTGCACGTCAACCGCGAGGTCGAGATCATCGGCATCCACGAGCAGAAGACGAGGACGACCGTCACCGGCATCGAGATGTTCCGCAAGCTCCTCGACGAGGGCAGGGCGGGCGAGAACGTCGGACTGCTGCTGCGGGGCGTCAAGCGCGAGGACGTGGAGCGCGGGCAGGTCGTCATCGAGCCAGGCACGGTCACCCCGCACGTGGAGTTCGAGGGGCAGGCGTACATCCTGTCGAAGGACGAGGGCGGCCGGCACACGCCCTTCTTCGAGAACTACCGCCCGCAGTTCTACTTCCGCACCACCGACGTGACCGGTGTGGTGACGCTGCCCAAGGGCACCGAGATGGTCATGCCGGGCGACAACACCAGCATGCACGTCCAGCTGATCCAGCCCATCGCGATGGAGGAGGGCCTGAAGTTCGCCATCCGTGAGGGCGGCCGGACCGTGGGCGCCGGACAGGTGACGAAGATCCTCAAATAGCCGCCGTCAGGACGTAGCCGCCGTCGCAACGACGCGCGCGGCGGCCGTCACACCGACCCTGACGTGGCCTCGGGCTGGCCCAGGGCCGCGTCCAGGGTCGGATGCGCGGGCAGCAGCCGGGCGAGGCCGGTGACCCGCATGATGCGCAGGGTGAGCGGATGCGTGCAGACGAGCTGCAGCTCTCCGTCCTGCGCGAGTGCCCGGGCCCGTGCGCGATAGAGCAGCCGCAGCCCGGAGCAGTCGAAGAAGTCGACCTGGCGCAGGTCGATCACCAGACGGACACCGGGGTGCGCCGTCACCCGGTCCAGGGACGGGGCGATCTCCACGGTCGCGGCGATGTCGATCTCGCCGCGGAACTCCAGCACCGTGTGTCCCCGGTCCTGGTGGACCCGCAGATGCCGAGTGATCGGCGCAGGCTCCTGGTACACGACGACATCGCCTCCAACCTGCTCCGTCCACCGCGGTGTTGCAGGTCACCGGGGCCCGGGGTGACATCGTGCAGAGCGTACGAGCGCCGACGTGCCCCGGGTCCCCTGTGAGCGCAAATCTGTTTCTTCGCCCTGCAAGTTACCCTCGTTGGAGTGAATTTGAGCATGTTCGATTGACATATGTCTTCGAATTGCGGTGAAGGCTTCCCGCAGGGCGATGAACTGCGCGGTGACGAACGGGTCGCAGGCCGGGATCGGTACCGGTCCGATCAGTCGGCCAGCAGCACCAGCTTCCCGGCCGTCCGGTCGGTCTCGCCCTGCCGGTGGGCCTCGGCGGCCTCGGCCAGCGGGAAGGTGCCGGCGATCTCGGGGCGCAGCTTCCCCGCCTCCACCAGCTCCGTGATCGCCTCGAGGCCGCTTCGGGAGGCGTCCACGAGCATCCTCAGCGCCCGGACACCGAGCCGCTCGGCCTCCTCGGGGAAGTCGTTGGAGCCCATCGGGATGATGGAGACGACGATGCCGCCCGGACGCAGCACCCGCAGCGAACGCATGCCGGTGTCGCCACCGATGGTGTCCAGCACCACGTCGACGTCCTTCACGGCCTCCGCGAAGTCCGTCTCCCGGTAGTCGACCGTCTCGTCCGCGCCGATCCCGCGCAGGAACTCGTGCTTGCCCGCGCTCGCAGTGCCGATCACATGCGCGCCGCGCGCCTTGGCGATCTGCACGGCCACATGGCCCACCCCGCCCGCCGCGGCGTGGATCAGCACCCGCTGACCCGGCTGCAGGTCGGCGTTCTCCACCAGCGCCTGCCAGGCGGTCAGCGAGACCAGCGGCAGCGCGCCCGCCTGCGTGTGGTCGAGGGAGGCCGGCTTGTGCGCGAACCAGCGTGCCGGAGCGGAAACGTACTCGGCGTGCGAACCGTGCCCGAAGGGGTACGACAACATGCCGTATACCTCGTCGCCGGGCTTGAAGTGGGCGACGCCGATGCCGACCGCCTCGACCACCCCGGAGACGTCCCAGCCCAGGACGTAGGGCGGCCTGCCCAGGAAGCCGCCGGTCGCGCGGTGCTTCCAGTCGGTCGGGTTGACGCCGGCGGCGCGGACCCGGACCAGTACCTCGTTGGTGCGCGGCTCGGGGCGCGGCAGTTCCACTACCTTCAGGACCTCGGGACCGCCGAGGTCGTCCTGGCTGATGGCTCGCATCGTGTTCACAGTGCTCATGGTGAACCAGCCTGCCCGGGGCCGCCCGCCAAGGAAATGGCACGATTGCCAAGCTTCGATAAGATCGTGCCATGAGCGGTGAACGGAAAGCGGAACGGGTCGTCGTGCTGGCCCTCGACGGTGTCTACCCCTTCGAGCTCGGCATCCCCAGCCGGATCTTCGGCGCGGCCGACGGCCGGTACGAGGTGGTGACCTGCTCCGTGGACGGTCAACCGGTGCGCAGCTGCGCCGACTTCACGATCGGCGTCGAGCACGGGCCCGAGGTCCTGGCCACGGCCGACACGGTGGTGGTCGCCTCCATGACACCCTCGTGCATCCCCGCCGAACTGCCCGTGGAGGTCGCCGCCGCGCTCGCCCGGATCCGGCCGGACGCCCGCATCGTCTCCATCTGCACCGCCGCCTTCGTACTGGCCGCCGCGGGCCTGCTCGACGGCCGCAGAGCCACCACGCACTGGCAGGTCACCGACCAGTTCCGGCGGCGCTACCCGAAGGTCGACGTCGACCCCGACGTCCTCTTCGTCCACGACGGCAGGATCCTCACCTCGGCCGGCGCCGCCTCCGGCGTCGACGTCTGCCTGCACATCGTCCGCACCGACCACGGCAGCGAGCTGGCCAACGCGGTGGCCCGCCGCTGCGTCGTACCGCCCTTCCGGGACGGCGGCCAGGCGCAGTACATCGAGCAGCCGGTGCCGCAGAGCGGCGCCGCGAGCACGGCGGCGACCCGGGCCTGGGTCCTGGAGCGCCTCGACCAGCCGGTCACCCTGGCCGAGCTGGCCGGTCACGCGCGGATGAGCCTGCGCACCTTCGCCCGCCGCTTCAACGAGGAGGTCGGACTCAGCCCCGGCCGCTGGATCGTCCAGCAGCGCGTCGCCCGGGCCCGGCATCTGCTGGAGTCGAGCGATCTGTCGGTCGACCAGATCGCCGGCCAGGTCGGCTTCGCGACGGGCGCTTCGCTCCGCCAGCATCTGCATGCCGCGATCGGGGTCTCACCGCAGGCGTACCGCCGTACGTTCCAGACGGCCGCCCGGTAGATCCGTCCGACCCGCGGCGCTCAGCGGGCGGAGTGCAGCGCGACCAGCAACTGCCAGACCCCGTCGGCGATGTGATCGGTGTCGGCCTCGAGGAGGCCGTGCAGCCAGTCCGCCAGCACCCCGGCGAAGGTCGCGGCCACGGCCGAGGCGACCAGCGGTGCGTCCGCCGCGCCCGCGCGTTCACGCTCGCGCAGGCTGAAGGCCCGCAGATCGCGGTGCAGGACCCGGCCGAGGGGCCCGCCGCCGCCCGGGGCCAGCAGCGCGCGGTACAGCCCGGCGTGCGGGGTGAGCGAGTCGAAGAAGGCGGCGAGCGCGGGCGGCGCGTGCACCGGGTCCGGCCGCCCGGTCCACGAGTGCAGCGCCTCCACGGCTTCCCGTACGACATCGGCGCAGGCGTCGACCGCCAGGTCCTCGATGCCGGCGTAGTGGACGTAGAACGTGGCCCGTCCGACGCCGGCCCGGCGCACCAGCGCGGCCACGCCGACCTCCGCGAGGGGCTTTTCGGCGCACTCCGCGAGCAGGGCCTCCCGCAGCCGCGCCCTGGTGCGGGCGGCCCGCGGGTCCTGCGGTGCGGTGCGCGTCACCGCGCGACCAGGACTGCGGCGAGGGCGAGCGCGCCGGGCAGTGCCTGGGCGAACAGGATGCGGCGGTTGGCGGTGACGGCGCCGAAGACGCCCGCGACCACCACGCAGCCGAGGAAGAACACCTGGGCGCGGAACCCGGTCGGATCCGCCGCGACGAGGCCCCAGATCAGCCCGGCCGCGAGAAACCCGTTGTACAGGCCCTGGTTGGCGGCCATCGGGGCGGTCGCCCGCGCCATCTCGCGATCGAACCCGTGCAGTCCCCGGCCGGGTTTCTTCTGCCACAGGAACATCTCCATCACCAGGATGTAGACGTGCAGGGCGGCCACCAGTGCGACCAGCACGTCGGCGAACGTCTCCATGGCGGGGCTCCGTGATCTTCAGCTGACTCGAACTTCGAGTCGGACCCGAACTTGGAGTCGGACCCGAACTTCCTGGACAGGTGTCCACTATATCTGGACAGCTGTCCAGGAAGTCCCCCTGTCAGTGCCCGTAGGTAGCCTGCGCTCATGACTGACCACCAGGTGATCGTGCGGCGTGCTCGTGCCGAGGACATACCGGGTCTCGTCGCGTCGAGCGCCGGGCTGTTCGCCGAGGACGGCGGCACACGGGACAGCAGCGTGAACGTCGACTGGCCGCGCCAGTACGGCGCGCAGACGTTCGCCGCCGCACTGGAGGACCCGGCACGCCTCGTCCTCGCCGTGGAGCGCGACGGACAGGTCGTCGGCCACCTGCTGGGGACCGCCACCGGGCCCACGGCCAAGCGCAGGACCACCTCCGCGACCCTGGTCAGCATCTACGTCCGCCCCGAGCACCGGCGGGCACGCGCCGGGGACCGGCTGGTGGAGGAGTTCCTCGACTGGGCCCGGCGGCAGGGCGCCGAGCATGCGGAGGTGACCGCGTACGCGACGAACACGGAGGCGATCCGCTTCTACGAGCGGGGCGGCTTCACGGCCATGACGCTGACCCTGCGGCAGGCCCTGTAGCCAGCGCGCCGCAGCTTCGCCCGCCCCTTCATTGATCAGCCGCGTGCACCATCTCCCCGCCCACATAGGTGAGTTCCACCCGTGCGTCGGCGAGCGCGTCCGCGGGCTCCCCGAACACATCACGTGTATCCGGCCGGTCCCGTCGAGGTGGTTCACGTGGGCCGAGGCCGCCGTGTACGCCGTCAACGCCTCGGTGAGGGTGAGCCGTTGGCCCGGCAGGACGACCGGGGCGCGGTCGCACTACGCCTTCGTCGACCAGTCCCTCGCCTTCGGCGCCCTCGACTCGGCGTGCGTCGCCCTGCCGCAGGCCGCCCGGGAGGCCGAGACGGCCGTATGACGGGCGACGTACGCCCGGCTCCCCGCCGACACGTACCCGCACATCGCCGCGACGGCCCGCCTGGCGGAGGTCCGGGGCAAGGCCTGACGGCCATGACGGCCAACTCGGCGTCCCGCGACTGAAACGACCGGACCGGGATATCTAAAAGATAGAGCGCGGCGGTGGGGCACGATGCCCCGTGCCCCTGACCGTACGGAGGACACATGCCACTGGTGGAAGCAGGCTGGGTGGTGCTCGACTGCGCCGAGCCGGAGAAGCTCGCCGTGTTCTACAAGGAGTTGCTGGAGGGCGAGGAGACGGGCGCGAACGCCAACCGCGTGGAGATCACGGGTGCCGACGGCTTCCGGATGGCCTTCCGCCGCGATGCGAACGCGACTCCGCCGAGCTGGCCGCGCACGGAGAACTCCATGCAGGCCCATCTGGACTTCGACGTCGAGGACCTGGACGCGGCGGAGCGCAAGATAGTGGAGCTCGGCGGGCGCGCGCTGGAGACGAAGGACGCGTCCGGACCGTTCGAGGAGCGCGGCTACGCCGACCCGGCCGGCCACTCCTTCTCCCTCCGCCGCACCACACCGACGGCCCCCAAACAGGGCTGACCCCCAACTGGCCCACCGGCGGGACCGCCGGGGTCAGTCCTGTCGGGCGTCAGTCCCGCCCGCCCTTGTCGGCCGCCGGCCACACCCCCGTCGAGCGTTCGATGGCCTTTGCGCCCGTGCGGTCCACCGCGCTGCGGACCACGGCGAACAGGGCGCCCTGGACCGCGGCGGCGAGCAGGATTTCGCCCCAGCCGCGTTCCTGGTCCAGGGCGTCGGGCGCGTCCTCCTCGTGCCGGATCGCCATCCACGTCTTGCGGAAGGCGAACCCGGCGAGTGAACCGCTGACCCAGCCCAGGGCGAACCCCACGGGCTTGTAGGCGAGCGGCAGCTTCATTTTCTTCTTCTTCGTCTTCGCCACGTCTGTCTCCTTCGTCTTCGTCGAGTCGTCGAGTCGTCGAGTCGTCGAATCGTCGGTCGTCGTATCAGGGCCGGCCCGCGGCGGCGATCTCCTCCGCCGCGGGCACCGGACCCGGAGGCGTCCCGTCGCCGAACGGCCGCCCGCCCAACTCCTCGCGGAAATGGGGAGCGAGCCAGCCTGACAGCTCCGGTCCGACGGGAACGATCCCGGTCGGGTTGATGCCGCTGTGGACCTGGTAGTAGTGCCGTTTGATGTGGTCGAAGTCGACCGTGTCACCGAATCCGGGCGTCTGGTAGAGATCGCGGACGTACGCCCACAGGATCGGATTCTCCGTCACCTTCCAGCGGTTGCACTTGAAGTGACCGTGGTAGACGGCGTCGAAACGGACCAGTGTGGTGAACAGCCGGATGTCCGCCTCGGTGATCGTGTCGCCCACCAGGTAGCGCTGCCGCTCCAGCCGCTGCGTCAGCAGCTCCAGCCGCAGGAAGACACCGGCGTACGCACCCTCGTACTCCGCCTGGTTGTTGGCGAACCCCGCGCGGTACACCCCGTTGTTGACGTCCTCGTAGACCTCCGCCATCACCGTGTCGATCTCGTCGCGCCTGGCCTGCGGGTAGAGGTCGGGCGCGCCGTCGCGGTGCAGAGCGGTCCACTCGGTGGCGAGGTCGAGGGTGATCTGCTGGTAGTCGTTGGTGACCAGCTGCCCGCTCGGGACGTCCACGATCGCGGGCACGCTCACTCCGCCCGGATAGCCGGTCTCCCTGCGGTCGTAGGCCTCGCTGAGGTAACGGATGCCGAGGACCGGGTCGCGGCCGTCCGGGTCCAGGGTGAAGCGCCAGCTGCGGTCGTCCTGGATCGGGTCGGCGACCGCCAGGGACAGGGCGTTCTCCAGGCCGAGCAGGCGGCGGGAGACCAGCGCCCGGCTCGCCCACGGACAGGCACGGCTGACCACCAGCCGGTAACGCCCGGCCTCCACCGGCCAGCCGTCCCGGCCGTCCGCCGTGATGCGGTCCGCGAAGTGGCTCTTGGACCGCTTGAAGGACTTCTTCCCGTACGTGCTGTTGCCCCCGCCGCCCATGATGCCTCCCTGAAGTGGGTGTCCCCGGTCTACACGTTCCCCGAAATCAGCCTGCCGCACGGTGTGATCCGCCGGGAGAGGGGCATCCGGCGAGGGTGAGCGGGACATCCACAGACACCACAGACGCCCAGGCCGACCACAAGACCCGTGTCACCGTGCTGGTGGCACTCTCGGCCAATCTGCTGATCGCGGCGGCGAAGGCCGTCGGCGGTCTGTTCGCGGGATCGCCCGCGCTGCTGTCGGAAGCGGCGCACTCCGTGGCCGACAGTTTCAACGAGGTCTTCCTGCTGGCCGCGCTGCACCGCAGCAGGCGCCCGGCCGACAAGCAGCATCCCTTCGGCTATGGCAAGGAGCGGTTCTTCTGGTCGCTCCTCGCCGCCGTCGGGATCTTCGTCATGGGCGGCTGCTTCTCCTTCTTCCAGGGATTCGAGGCCCTCAAGAGCGGCGCCGACGAGAAGACGAGCGGCTATGTGGTGGGCCTGATCGTGCTCGGCATCGCGTTCCTCGCCGAGGGCGTCTCCCTGCTGCGGGCCCTGCTCCAGGTGCGCAGTGAGGGCGGCAAGGAGGGCCTGCGCGACCCCGCGCTGCGCACGGTGGTCGCCGAGGACGGCACCGCGGTGCTCGGTGTGACCCTGGCCGCCGCGGGCATGGCGCTGCACATGGTCACCGGGCAGGTGGTGTGGGAGGCGTCGGCGTCCTTCGCGATCGGCGCGCTGCTCGTCTTCATCGCCTACCACCTGGGCAGCGAGGCGCGCGACCAGCTGATCGGGGAGTCCACGGACCCGGAGACGGCGGCCCGGATCCAGGAGCTGCTGGAGGCGGAGCCCGAGATCGACAGCGTGGAGGCGGTGTTCACCATGAAGACCGGTCTCGACACGGCTCTGGTCGCGGCCCGCGTCGACCTGATGCCCGGAATCGACAGCGAGCGGATCGAGGACGTCGCCGTACGGATCAAGCGATCCCTCTCCGACGAGGTCTCCGAGGCCGACCAGATCTTCCTCGACATCACCGACCGCCGGGCCCAGGAAGCACGGGAAAGCCCCGCCGCGACGGGGGAACGCGGCGGGGCCTGAGACTCGGGTGCCCGGGCCCTGTCGGCTTCATGCACCCCGGGCGAAGATTTTTCCCGGGCCGCTACGGCGTCGCCCGTTCGACCACGAACACCGGGATCTGCCGGTCCGTGCGCTTCTGGTAATCGGCGTACGGCGGGTACGCCGCGACGGCGCGCTCCCACCACTCGGCCCGCTCCGCGCCGGTCACCTCACGAGCCGTCATGTCCCACTTGGCCGGGCCGTCCTGGAGCTCCACGTGGGGATCGCCCTTGAGGTTGTGGTACCAGACGGGGTGCTTGGGAGCGCCGCCCTGGGAGGCGACCAGGGCGTATCGCCCGTCGTGCTCGACGCGCATGAGCGGCGTCTTGCGGATCTTGCCGCTCTTGACTCCGCGGCTCGTGAGCACGATCACGGGCAGACCGGTGTCGCGCAGGGTCGTCCCCTTCGTGCCGCCGGAGCTCTCGTACAGCTCCACCTGATCGCGCACCCACTGCGCCGGGCTGGGTTCGTACTCACCTTCCAGAGGCATGTCATCCGTCCCATCGTCGACTGACCACTGACGTCACTGCCGTTCGGCATCGTCATTCAACGCCGGTGCGGCCGTGATTCATCCACCGCGGTGGTCCCTATCGGGCCACCACCATCCGTAGTGCCAGCGACAAGATCACGCCACTCGACAGCAGCGCGGTCACCAGCCGGCCCCGGCGGCCCGTCAGCACCCGGCCCAGCAGCGCGCCGCCGCCGGCGAGCAGCAGTTGCCAGCTCGCGGACGCGGCGAAGGCCGCCAGCACGAACACCCCCTGCTCCAGGGGAGCCACCGCCTCGGAGGTACGGGTGCCGAGCACCAGTGCCGCGAAGTAGATCACCGTGGTGGGGTTGAGCAGCGTGATCCCCAGCAGGCTCAGATACGCGCGCGCCGCACTCGGGGGAGGCGGGGCCGCACGGGCCGCGAGCCGGTGGCCGCGATACAGCCGTACGGCCACCACCGCGCCCCGGACCGCCAGCGCCGCCAGCACCAGGGCCGAGGCCCAGCGCAGCGGCACCAGCACCGGCCGCAGGGCCGCGGCCAGGGCGGAGCCGCCGAGCGTGGCGATCAGGGCGTAGAGGCCGTCGGCGGTGGCGACGCCGAGCGCGGCGCAGGCACCGGTCCGCAGGGACGTACGAGCTGTCAGGGAGACCAGATAGGTCGCGACGGCGCCGACGGGCACGGCGATGCCGTAGCCCGCGACCAGCCCCGCGACGAGCGCGGCCGTCACGACGTGGGAAGCGTGGGCCTCCGTCGTGGGCCGGGCTGCTGCTGGGACCGGACCGGGGTGGTCGCGGTGGTCAGCGGCAGGAAGGCTTCGGTCTTGGGCATGACCGGATTGTGGGTGCCGACGCCCGCCGTCCACAACCGAATTTGGATGCCTGTGCGAGCATCCCCGGCCAGAATGCCCGCGCCACCGATCTGGCCGAACTTCACGTCGTCCCATAGATGCCTTGGGCATCTAATGAAGATCTGCACGACGCACTCTTCGTCTGCGAGGTCTTCCATGCCGGAAACGGAACCTGTGGCATTCCCTCAGGACCGGACCTGTCCCTACCACCCCCCAACCGGCTACGAGCCCCTGCGCGCCACCCGCCCGCTGAGCCGCATCACGCTCTACGACGGCCGTCCGGCCTGGCTGGTCACGGGCCACGCCCTGGCCCGCGAGCTGCTCGCCGACCAGCGGCTGTCCACCGACCGCGACCATCCCGACTTCCCCGCACCCACCGAGCGGTTCTCCGCGGTGCGGAACCGGAAGGTCGCGCTGCTCGGTGTCGACGATCCGCAGCACCGCACCCAGCGGCGGATGATGGTGCCCAGCTTCACCCTGCGGCGCGCCGCGGAACTGCGCCCGAGCATCCAGCGGATCGTGGACGGGCGGCTCGACGCGATGATCGCGCAGGGGCCGCCGGCCGAGCTGGTGAGCGCCTTCGCGCTGCCCGTGCCGTCCATGGTGATCTGCGCCCTTCTCGGCGTCCCCTACGCCGACCACGAGTTCTTCGAGGGGCAGTCGCGCCGGCTGCTGCGCGGTCCCGGGGTCGAGGACGTGCAGGAGGCGCGCCGCCAACTGGACGCGTACTTCGAGGAGTTGATCGATCACAAGCAGAAGCAGTCCGAACCCGGCGACGGGGTGCTGGACGAGCTGGTCCACCGGCAGCTGCGCGAAGGGGAGTTGGACCGCCAGGAGGTCATCGCGTTCGCGACGATCCTGCTGGTCGCGGGGCACGAGACGACCGCCAACATGATCTCCCTCGGTACCTTCACGCTCCTTCAGCACCCGGAACAGCTGGCCGAGTTGCGCGGCGATCCGGAGTTGCTGCCGGCCGCGGTCGAGGAGCTGATGCGGATGCTGTCGATCGCGGAGGGGCTGCTGCGCAGGGCGACGGAGGACATCGAGGCGGGCGGCACGACGATCCGGGCGGGCGACGGCGTGATCTTCGCGACCTCCGTCATCAACCGCGACGAGGAGGTCTACCCCGCTCCCGACACCCTCGACTGGCACCGGTCCGCCCGCCACCATGTGGCGTTCGGCTTCGGCATCCACCAGTGCCTGGGCCAGAACCTGGCCCGCGCCGAACTGGAGATCGCCCTGCACTCCCTGTTCGACCGGCTGCCGAAGCTCCGTCTCGCCGTCCCGGCGGACGAGATCCCCTTCAAGCCCGGCGACACGATCCAGGGGATGCTGGAACTCCCCGTGACCTGGTAAGAGGCTGCAGGCCATGCACATCGACATCGACAAGGACGTCTGCATCGGGGCGGGCCAGTGCGCCCTGGCCGCCCCGAACGTCTTCACCCAGGACGACGACGGCTTCAGCACGCTCCTCCCGAACCGCGAGGACGGCGGCGGCGACCCCATGGTCCGAGAGGCATCCCGGGCCTGCCCGGTGGGCGCCATCACGGTGACCGAGGGATAGGACTCCACGGGTCCGCACGGTGACGCTGCGCAGCTCGGCGTCCTTCTTGGCGGCACCGGCCACTCCGGTGGGTGCCGTCACCGTGCACGAGCAGTGAGGCTCTCCGGGCCGCGCGGTGGTGCCGTGCGGCCTGGCGCCTTCCCTGTCCGGGGTGGCGTGTCCGCTGGCTTCGTGCGGCTCGGCGGCTTCCGCCTGGCCGACTGCCCGTCGGCGGGTTCGGCGCGCTCGAAGCGTGCCATCACCGTGCCCGAGTAGCACGGCTCCGCCCGTTCGCTGGTGATGCCGTGCGGCCCTGGCGCGGTGGCTCTCGCTCGGCGCCTTCGTGGGTCACGCGGATTGCAGCAGGACCGCTGCCGCTCGGCGGGCCTCCCGTGCGGGTTGTGTGGTCGCCGTGATGCCTGCGGTCACCATGGCGCCCTCCGCGAGCAGGAAGAGCGGGGCGGTCAGGGTGGCGGGGAGGCCCGCGTCGGCGATCAGGTCGGCGAGGTAGGCGCGGAACGCGCGTTTGTGGGAACGGACTTGGGCGACCACGCGGGGCGACGTGGCGCCCAGCTCGCCGTAGGAGTTTATCCAGGCGCAGCCGCGGAAGCCGTCCTCGGCGAACCAGTGCTCCAGCCAGTCGAAGACCGCGAGGATGCGCTCCTCGGGGTCCTCGCGGCCCCGCACGAACTCGGCGAGCCGGCCGCGCCAGCGCACGTCGCGCCGCTCCAGATACGCCTCCACGAGCTGCTCCTTGGCGGGGAAGAGCTGGTAGAGCCGCTTGAGCGAGACCCCCGACGCGGCCCGGATCTCGTCCATGCCGACGGCCTGGATGCCACGCCCGTAGAACAACTCCTCGGCGGCGTCCAGCGCCTGCTCACGGGCGACGGCGCGGTCCATGACGGCCATGCTGCGGGCGGCCTCCTTGACGTGAGAACGAGCGTTCTCCTACGGTAGCAGCCCAGCGGAGAACGCACGTTCTCTGCCCAGGGCCCGCCCGCCGAGGAGGAACCCATGGCCGACCGCCCGCCCCTGCCTCCGTTCACCCGTGAGACCGCCGCGCAGAAGGTCCAGGCCGCCGAGGACGCCTGGAACACCCGCGACCCGCACAAGGTCGCGCTCGCCTACTCCGAGGACTCGGTGTGGCGCAACCGCGACGCCTTCGTCACCGGCCGGGAGGAGATCGTCCGGTTCCTCACCGCCAAGTGGGAGCGCGAACTGGACTACGCCCTGCGCAAGGACCTGTGGGCCTTCGACGGCAACCGCATCGCCGTCCGCTTCCAGTACGAGTGCCACGACGCCGACGGCCAGTGGTACCGCTCCTACGGCAACGAACTGTGGGAGTTCGACGAGCACGGCCTGATGACCCGCCGCGAGGCCAGCATCAACGACGTGCCGATCGAGGAGAAGGACCGCCGCATCCACGGACCGCGCCCCGAAGCCGAACGGGGCCGCTCCTTCCCCCTTCAGTAGGGTTCCCGGGTGACCGAACAGGCCCCAAAACCCTTCCTCTACGTCGTCGTCTGCGCCGCCGGCGTCGCCGCGGACGTCGGCACACTGATCACCACCGCGCAGGAGCGGGGCTGGGAGGTCGGCGTCTTCGCGACACCGGTCGCCATGAACGGCTTCTTCGACACCGCCGCCGTCGAGGAGCGGACCGGCCGCCCCATACGCTCCGCCTGGCGAACTCCCGGTGAACCACGGCCCTTTCCGCCGCCCGACGCCGTCGTGGTCGCGCCCGCCACCTTCAACACCATCAACAAGTGGGCGGCGGGCCTGGCCGACACCCTGGCGGTGGCGACCCTGTGCGAGGCCAGCGGCCTGGGCGTCCCGGTCGCCGTACTCCCGTGCGTGGCCGACGCGTTGGCCGCCCACCCCGCCTACCGGGACAGCCTTGCACGGCTGCGCGGGATGGGCGTCCGGTTCGGTGAGCCCTACGCGGGCGAGGAACAGGACGGCGTACGGCCGCGGTTCGCGTGGGAGCGGGCGCTGGACCTGCTGGACTGACGCCGACCGGTCAGTGCCCCAGGACCTCCCGCAACTCCGGTTGCAGCAGCTCCCCGTGCGCCCGTACGAGGTCGTCGCACAGGTCCCAGATCCGCTCGACCGGCAGCGCCGCGGCCGTCGCGGGGTCCGCCATCGCCGCGTGCCGGACATGGCGCGGGTCGCCGTCCGTGGCCGCCCGGACCACCAGGTCGGTGACGGAGACGTACCCGCGGTTGAGGGCGGCGCACTGCGGGGGCAGGGAGCCGATCCGGGTGGGCTGGACGCCCAACGCGTCCACCAGGCACGGCACTTCGACCACCGAGTCGGCCGGCAGGTTGTCGATCAGGCCGTGGTTGGGGACGTTGCCGTAGACCACGCGGGGCGTGCCCGTGACCGTGCTGTGGATGATCTGCGGGGCGTACTCCAGCGTGCCCTCCACCGGCAGCGGGCGGCCCGCGGCGAGGGCCTCGCGGGTGCGTTCGTAGCTCGCCGCGTTCTCCTCGATGATCTCCAGGTAGGCGCCCACCGGCAGCCGCAGCCGCTCGATCTCGCTGTCGTGGTGCAGGTACCAGGGCACGTACTCGGAGGAGTGCTCGCTCGTCTCGGTGGGGTAGTGGCCCAGCCTGCGGTACATGTCCACGCGGACGCGGCGCAGCAGACCGGGGTCGCGGGAGATCGCCTCGTCCAGCAGGGGGTAGAGGTTGTGCCCCTCCCTTTCGAAACGCAGCACCCACGCCTGGTGGTTGACCCCGGCCGCGAGGTAGGAGACCTCCTCGAAGGGCACGTCCACCAGGGCGGACAGGTCGTGCATGGTCCAGTACACCGAGTGGCACAGGCCGGTGACCTTCAGCCGGGGGGCGATACGGCTCAGATAGAGGACGTTCATCGCCATCGGGTTGGTGTAGTTCAACAGATGGGCGTCCGGGCAGAGTTCGGCCATGTCCTCGGCGATGCCCTTGAGGACGGGGAAGGTGCGCAGCGCCCGGAAGATGCCGCCGACGCCGAGCGTGTCGCCGATCGTCTGGCGCAGGCCGTAGCGTGCCGGGATCGCGAAGTCGGTGCGGGTGGCCGCGTCCATGCCGACCTGGACGATGTTGACGACGAAGTCCGCGTCCGCCAGCGCCGGCCGCCGCTGCAGATGCGCGGTGATCTCCGGTTTCGCCCCGCGCACCTGAGCGATGTGCCGGGCGGCGCCCTCCGCGGTCGACAGCCGTTCGGGGTCGATGTCGTGCAACGCGATGTGGGCGTGCGCGAGTTCGGGGAAGGCGAACAGGTCCGCAAGCAGACCCTGCGTGAACACCACGCTGCCCGCCCCCACGAAGGCGATCTTCATCCGTTCCCTTTCAGATCGGCGGCGGCAGTTGCTTCGTCCCACGTCGGCTGGGCCGCCGTACCGCCGTGGGCGCGTGTCGACAGCGAGCCGCAGGCGGCCGCGACTGCCAGCGAGTCACGCAGGTCCAGTCCGCGCAGCCGTGCCGCGACGAAACCGGCGTCGAAACTGTCGCCCGCGCCCACCGCGTCCACCGGCTCGACCGGGACGGCACCCACGCGCAGCAGGTCCGCGCCCGAGCAGGCGAGCGCACCGTCCGCACCGTCCTTGACGACGACGGTCGGGCCGTACCGCGCCAACGACATTGCGGCATGGCCCAGTTGATCCGCCCCCGACAGCGCGCGGGCCTCGGCGGCGTTCGGCAGCAGCACGTCCGTGACCTTCAGGACCGGGTCCAGGAGAGTGCGGTCCCAGAGGGCGGCCGGGTCGTCGTTGGTGTCGAGCGAGGTGGTCGCCCCGTGCGCGCGGGCCTGCGCGAACACCTCGGCCAGGGAACGCGCGAGGCGCGGCATCAGGAAGAAGGAGCCGGAGTGCACGTGACGCGCCGACGCGAGCAGTTCGGCCGGTACGTCCTCGGGGCCCGTCGCGGCCAGGCAGCCCGACGAGGTGAGGATGGCCCGGTCGCCGTCGCCGGTGGTCACGATCGCCGTGAGCGGCGTGGGCAGTTGGGTGTCCACCGTCAGATGGGCGACGTCGACGCCACGGCTCTCCAGGGCCTGCCGTACGAACGCTCCCGCCGCGTCGTCGCCCACCCGCCCCGCGAACGCGACCGTGAGCCCCAGCCGGGCCGCCCCGCACGCCATGATCGCCGCGGAGCCGCCCAGCACCAACCGGCCGTGCTCCACGAGCTGTTCGCGCTGGCCGAACTCGAGCCCGTTCACCGGACCCACCACCACATCGGGGTTGGCGTCCCCGATCACCACCAGGTCGTACGACACTTCGGTCACCCCTTGATCCCGCTCGACGTGAGCGACTGGATGAAAGTCTTCTGCGCGAGCAGGAACGCGACCAGCACGGGCAGCACGGTGATCACATTGCCGGCCATCACCGCGGACCATTTCGTGTGGTGCTGTCCCTGGAACGTCGTCAGCCCCAACTGGAGCGTGTACTGCGTGTCGTGGTTGATCGCGATGAGCGGCCACGACAGGTCGTTCCAGGCGGTGAGGAAGGTCAGGACCGCCACCGTGGCGAGCGCGGGCCGGGCCAGCGGCAGCACGATCGAGAACAGCACCCTCAGCCGCGAACACCCGTCGATCCAGGCGGCCTCCTCCATCTCGCGCGGCAGCGAGAGGAAGAACTGCCGGAACAGGAACACCGCGAACGGCGTCACCAGTGACGGCACGATCAGCGCGCCCAGCGTGTCGATCAGTCCGAGCCACTTCATCACCAGGAACGTCGGGATCATCGTCAGCTGGAACGGCACAACCATCGTCGCCAGCATCAGCCCGAGCATCAGCCGCGACCCGCCGAACCGCATCCGCGCGAACGCGTACCCGCCGAGGGCCCCGAACAACAGGTTCGAGACGACCGCCACCGTGGACACGATCAGGGAGTTGAGGAACCAGCGGGGGAACATCGCGTTGCCGAACACGTACCGGTAGCCGCCCAGATGGATGCCGTGCGGCCACAGCGCGGGCGGGAAGCGGTTGATCTCCGCGTCCGACATCACCGAACTCAGCACCAGCCACACCAGCGGCAGCGCGAAGGCCAGCGCGAGCGGGGCGAGCAGCAGATGCCAGCCGAGCGTGGAGCGGCGTGCGGTCATCGGGTGGCCCCTTCCGTACGGCCCTGGCGGCGTCGGACCAGGTGCAGCGCGCCACCCGCCACGAGCAGCGCCACCGCGAGGACGTACGCCGAGGCCGCCCCGTACCCGGCCGTGAACAGCTGGAAGGCCTGCTGCCAGACGAAGTAGACGACAACGGTGGTGGAGTCCAGCGGACCGCCCTTGGTCGTCACATAGATCAGGTCGAAGACCTGCAGCGCGGTGATGATCTGCCACAGCACCAGGAACACGGTGACCGGGGTGAGCGCGGGCAGGGTGACGTGGCGGAGGATCTGCCGGCGGTTCGCGCCGTCCAGGCGCGCCGATTCCACCAGTTCGGGCGGCACGTCCTGCAGCGCCGCCAGATAGACCACCACGCAGAAGCCGATGCTGTTCCACAGAGAGATCAGGACCAGCAGGTACAGGGCCTGGTTGGGGTCGGAGAGGAAGCCCTGCTTGGCGACGCCCAGATGGTGCAGCAGCGCGTTGGCGACACCGAAGTCCGGGTCGAGGATGAACGAGAACAGCACGCCCTGGGCCGTCGCCGACACCACGAACGGGATGAACACCAGCGTGCGGTAGATCCCGATGAAGCGGATGCGCCGGTTGAGCGCCAGCGCGAGGGCCAGCCCGCCGACCAGGCTGAGCGGCACGTACAGGGCCGTGTACAGCAGCGTGTTGCCCACCGCCGTACGGAAGTTGGGGTCCTGGGCGAGGGCGCGGTAGTTGTCCAGGCCCACCCAGCGGCCGGGGGTGACGAGGTCGTCGGCGCGGAACGACAGCAGCAGCGACCAGATGACGGGCACGATGCTCAGGCCGAGGATCACCAGGACCGACGGGCCGATGAACGCCCAGGCGGTGGCCCGCTCCCGGCGGGCGCGGCGGCGCGCGGCCCGCCGGGCCGAGGCCTGGACGGCGGGCGCCTGCGGAGCGAGTGTCAGAGCGCGGGGAATTGAGGACATGACGGTCTCCGTACCGAGGAGGTCACCTGGGGATCAGCAGGGCCGCGTCGGCCTTGTCGGCGCATCGGTCGATGGCGTCCTTGGGGGACGCGCGGCCGAGCAGGACGGAGACGGCCGCCTCGCCGAGCGCCTGCGAGATCTGCGGGTAGGCGGCGTGGATCGGGCGGACGCGGGCGGTGCGCAGGGCGTCGGTGAAGACGTGCAGTCCGGTGGTTTCTGCGCTGTGCCGCCGCCATTCCGGCCGGTCGGCCGTCGCCGTGCTCAGCGGCAGGCTCCCCGCCGAGGCGTCCCAGCGCACGTCCTGCGCGGGCTGCATCATCCAGCGCACGAACTCCTGGGCGGCCCGCGAGCGGGCGCTGCCGTTGTCGAACACCGTCCAGGTGTCGGGCCCCGAGATGGTCACCGGCCGCCCGCTGTAGGACGGCAGCGGCACCACGTCGTAGTCGATCTTGGCGGTCATGATGTCCGGCAGCTCCCAGGGCCCGGTCGGCACCATCGCCATACGGTTGCTGAGGAACACCTGGTACATCTGCTCGCTGCCGGACTTCATGTCGACGTACACGCTCTTGTCCCGGGCGAGTTGCGCGACCGTCTCCAGGGCCCGTGCGCCCTGTTTCGCGAAGCCGATGTGCCTGCCGTCCGCGGCGACGACGTCACCGCCGAGGTCCCAGATCATCGGCCACAGCCGCCAGACGGTGTCCTCGTCGCCGACGCCCGGCCAGCCCGTGCCGAAGACACCCCGGCCGGGGTCGGTCAGCCGCCGTGCCGCAGCGGTGAAGTCGTCCCAGGTCCAGCCCGCCTTCGGGAGGGGCACACCGGCGCGCCGGAACAGCTTGCGGTTGTAGACCACCGCCAGCGAGTCCAGCACCGCGGGCGCGGCCCGCACCTGCCCGTTGACGGTCACCGCGTCGCGCACCGGCTTCCAGTACGAACTCCACGGCGTCGGCCCGTCGCGCATCACGTCGGTGAGGTCGACCACGCGCGGGGAACGCGCGACGCTCGCCAGGTCCGAGCCGAAGATGTAGGCGACGTCCGGGTAGGAACCGGCCGCGAGCGCGGCGGTCACCTTCTGCAGCATCGCGTCCGAGAGCACCCCGCCGCCGCCCGCGTCGACGTGGATCGAGGGATGCGTGCGGTTGAAGTCGGCGACCAGCTTCTCCAGCGCCTTTCGGGCCGTGTCCGCCTGCCCGTGCCACAGCTCCACGGTCACCTTGCCGTCGGCGCCCACCCCGTCCGAACTTCCGCCGGCACAGCCGCTCACGGCGGCGACCGAGGCCGCGCCCAGCAGCAGCCGACGACGTGACATACCGTCGGTCATCGTTGCCTCACCGCACCTTGCGCACATAGTCGGAGCTGCCGGGCGTCGAGACCTGCACGTCCCGGCGGACGATGCTCAGCCGGTCGCCGAAGCCCGCGAGGGCCTTGCGCAGCCCGCTGTCGGTGTACTCGATCACGATCACCCGGTCGTCGAAGGCCTTCGCGTACTGTCCGCACTCGTCGTACTCCGCGCACTCCTCGGCCACCGCGAAGTCGAGCCCGAGCCGCTTCCTGGAGCCGGCCAGTTCCACCGTGTTCTTCTGGGCGATCGCCAGCTTCCGGGCGTGCGCGTGGCGGGACAGCAGCGTGATGAAGGCCTTGGCGTCGTCGGCGGTCAGCAGGTGCCGGGAACGGGTGTAGCTGTCGTAGTTGTCGGGCTCGACGGCGTCGTAGCCCTTGTCCGCGCAGCCGTCGATCCACCCGTTGATCCGCGCCGCCACCCGCTTGCGCCTGGCCGGTGTGCGGATGTCGAGCAGGGCCTCGCCCCAGTCCTCGTCGACGACCACCTTGCCCCGTTCGTCCCGCAGCAGCAGGTCGGCGGGCCACGAGGCGCGCTCGTCCGGCTGGGCCTGGAAGGCGTTGACGTAGCAGACGTTGTAGAGGCCGGGCGCCGGTGACGCCTTGCGGTCACGGCTGACGACGCGGACGCCCGGCGGCGGGGGGTAGGCGCCCCCGATCTGGTAGTCGAAGCCGGCGTGCCGGGGCGGCAGCCGCAGTCCGTCGGTCGAGGCCGGTGACGAGGTCGCGGTCCTGGAGGAGGAACCGCACGCCGCCAGTCCTGCGACAAGCAGAACGCAGGCGCCGACGGCCGTCCCGAGACCTCCGACGCGGTAGACACCCTTGACGGGCATGTCCGCTCCATCAATCGCGGGTACGACCCCGCCTCGGACCGGGTGTCCGGTCGGTCCTGGCGACTTTGGCCGGACTTGGAGCTCGTCCGCTACCGGCTGGGCGTACCTCTGAGTGCCCCGCTGCACGCAGGGGCACGTCCCCAGGATGAAAGCGCCCGGTGAGGCCCGCCGTCAAGAGGGGACCGGTAAAGGAGAGGCGTGCGGGATCAGGGCAGGCCCTGAACGACGTACGCTCGCCACTGGTACCCCCTCCCGAAGGCAGGAGCAGCAACGATGCAGTACGTGAAGCTCGGTGCGACGGGCCTCGACGTGTCACGGGTCTGTCTGGGCTGTATGACCTACGGACTGCCCGACCGGGGCACGCACGAGTGGACGCTCGACGAGGATGCCTCGCGTCCGCTGATCCGGCAGGCGCTGGAGGCCGGGATCAACTTCTTCGACACGGCGAACGTGTACTCCGACGGCACCAGCGAGGAGATCGTCGGCAAGGCGCTCGGCGACTTCGCGAGCCGTGACGAGATCGTCCTCGCGACGAAGGTGAACGGGCGGATGCGGCCCGGACCCAATGGCGCGGGCCTGTCCCGCAAGGCCATCCTGTCCGAGATCGACCACAGCCTGAGCCGGCTCGGCACCGACTACGTCGACCTCTACCAGATCCACCGCTTCGACCCGCACACACCGGTCGAGGAGACCATGGAGGCCCTGCACGACGTGGTGAAGGCGGGCAAGGCCCGCTACATCGGGGCCAGTTCGATGTTCGCCTGGCAGTTCTCCAAGATGCAGTACACCGCCGAGCGCAACGGCTGGACCAGGTTCGTGTCCATGCAGAACCACTACAACCTCCTCTACCGCGAGGAGGAGCGGGAGATGCTGCCCCTCTGCGCCGACCAGGGCGTCGGCGCCCTCCCGTGGAGCCCGCTCGCGCGCGGCCGGCTCACCCGGGACTGGGGCACGGTCACCGAGCGCAGCGCCAACGACAACTTCGGCAGCCGTCTCTACCCGGACAGCGACCGCACGATCGTCGAGGCGGTCACCCGCATCGCGGGCGAGCGCGGCGTGCCGCGCGCCCAGGTCGCCCTCGCCTGGCTGCTGCACCAGGAGACGGTGGCGGCTCCGATCGTGGGCGCGGCCAAGCCGCACCACATCGAGGACGCGGTGGCCGCGGTCGAACTGGAGCTGAGCGACAAGGAACTCGAGGAACTGGAGCAGCCGTACACGCCCCACGCGATCGTCGGGCACAGCTGACCGGTCCTCGGCCGGGGAGGGCCTATCTCTTCGGCTGGGGAAAGCTAATGCGGCCCCTGCGGTGCGAACTCCGTGCCGCACGGGCCCGCCCCCTCGCTCTCGGGCAGCGGCACCCGCTCGCCGTCCATCGTGAGCGTGCGGTAGTGGGTGCCGATGCGCCGTGCGGACCGGCCGACGTAGTGGCCGATGAACGACCGGCGGAAGCGGTCGGCCGTGCCGTTGGGCTGCGAGCCGTGCACCAGGCTGCCGTTGAAGAACAGCACGTCACCCGGTTCCATGTCGACCGGCACGGTGGTGAGCCCCGGCGGCGGGGGAACGTACTCGCGCGCGAACGACACCTCGGAGTCGGCCAGTTCGGGGCAGAACAGGTCCATCAGATGCGTACCGGGGACGACTTCCAGACCGCCGTTGTCCCGGTCGATGACATCGCAGGCCACCCATGCCGCCACACAGGTGCCCGGCTCCACGCGCAGATAGAAGTTGTCCTGGTGCAGCGCCTGCCCCCGGGCGCCGGGCGGCTTGAAGTAGAACATGCTCTGCGCGGCCAGGACCTCCTCGCCGAGCAGGATCTCCAGCACCGAGCGCAGCCGGGCGTCGAGCAGGACGCGCCTGGACGGTTCGCTGATCTCGTGCGGGTGCATCACCCTCGGGTACGCCGCCAGCGGGTCCTTCGAGGCGCGCGGCTGGAAGTGCCCGGGCACCGGACCGGCCGCGTGCACCTCCGTGAAGTGCGTGCACAGCCGGTCGATCTCGTCGCGCCCGAACAGCCCGCGCACGATGGTGAACCCGTCCTCCTCGAACTGCCTGAGCCCGTCCCGGGTCAGCAGGGGCGCGCCGGTGGCGCTCATGTCCATGGCTGTCATCTGTCCGCTCCTCGGTCGGTCGTCCTACGCTCGTCACGCTAGGCCGCAGGCCGCGTCGAAGGGATGCCCGTGAGCGCTGACCGATTGCCCGAGACTGCTGCGCCGCCGCCGGGCCTGGTCGTCGTGGGCCGCTACGACCAGCCCGAGGGGTACGGCGTCACCCGGCCGCGCGGCGCCGCCAGCTGGCTGTTCACCTGGACCACGGGCGGGCGCGGTCGGCTGCGCCAGGGGACCGCCGAGGCGCTGGCCGCCCGGGGCGATCTGGTGGTGCTCGCCCCGGGCGTCGAGCACGAGTATGCCGTCCAACCGGGCGCGGGCGGCTGGCGGTTCTGGTGGGTGCACTGCCAGGCACGCCCCAACTGGGCACCGTGGCTGCGCCCGTACGACAGCGGTGACGGGCTCTTCGCGGTCACCCCGACGCCGGCCGCCCTGCACGAGCGGATCGAGGCGGCCTTCGGGCGGATGCTCGCCGACGCCCGCTGGACGGGCAGCGGCTCGCCGCCCGCCACCGCGCCCGGGGACCGGGTCGCCGTGGCGCACGGCACCGCGGCACGTGAACTCGCCCTGTCCTCACTGGAGGAGATCGTCCTGCTCACGGCCGCCGCCGCGCGCCCCGCGATGCCGCCGCCGGGCACCGACGCGCGTGTGCTCCGGGCCGAGGAGCTGATCGCCGCCGACCCGGGCGCCCCGCACACCGTGCGCTCGCTCGCCGACAGCGTCGCACTGTCGCCCTCGCGGTTCGCCCATCTCTTCACCCGGCAGCACGGCCGGTCCCCGATGCGGGCGCTGCGCGAGGCGCGGCTCGGTCATGCCGCCCGGTTGCTGGAGAGTACGGACCTGTCCGTGGACCGGGTGGCGGCGGCGTCCGGGTTCGCCAGCCCGTTCCATTTCAACCGGGTCTTCCGCGAGCGCTACGGCGTGCCGCCGGGCGCCTACCGCGCGAACGGTCCAATGGTGGATTGACGATTCGTCAATATTGACAATTTGTCAATTGCGCTCGACGGGCAGGTAATGCGGGAAACCGCGAGATCCCTTGTTGGGCCTCCCTCGCCTGTGCAAAAGTGTGCCCTGTCAGTAGACGGACCATGCGCATTTTCACTGTGCTGGAGCTGCTGAATCCCGTACCCATACCGGATGGTATGGACTTTATGTGCATGCCCCCGAGAGGAATGCAGCCGTGAAAGACGCCGGCCTGTCGAATTCCCCCAAGTACGACCGCCGGTTCGACGTGACGGACGAACAACTGAGCGCAGAACTCAAGAAGTGGACCGGGTCGACGCCCGCGCTCCAGCCCGTCGGTGAACTTCTCGACCGGCACTGGGAGGCGGGTTTCACTTATGCCCGGCTGTGCACCGACAGTGCCGCATCCGCTGGAATGCTCACAACTGCCGCATTCACTCGCCTTTTCGGCGAAACCCTCCGGCAGAACGGTCCGACCTCCGCATGGCGCCCCCAACTGCTCGTGACCGTGCGCCGAATCGCGGCCGAATGGGGCAATGACCACAGACGCGAACATCTGCACCCTGAGCTGTGCGCGCCCGGCGGCGAACGCGCCGCGGCCCGGCTGCTCCCCTCCGCCGACCGGCGTCTGCTCTCGGGAGCCTTCCAGCGGCTGCCCCAGTCCGCCCGCTGCCTGCTGTGGCACGTCGAGGTCGAGGCCGAACCGCTGGACGTGCCCGCGGGCCTGCTCGGCCTGGAGGTGGAGCACGCGCGCGTCGAACTGGAGCGGGCCCGCGACCGGCTGCGCGAGGAGTGCCTCCAGGTCCACCGCGAACTCGCCCCCGAGCAGGAGTGCCGGCGCTTCCTGCGGATGCTCGACGTGACCTACCGGCGCGGCGGGGCGGACGTCGACCCCGATCTCGCCGCCCACATCAACCGCTGCCGGCACTGCCTGCACACCGCCGACCAGCTCGCCCAGTTCAACCACGGGCTGGGGCTCGCGCTGGCCGAGGCGGTCCTCGGCTGGGGCGCCGGTGCCTATCTGGACTCCCGAGTCGCCTGGTTCGAGGACCCCGGCCCGCTGCCCGCTGAAGTGCCGGTCCCGCCGATACCTGGCGAGCCCTTCGCGCCCGTGGACCCCGCCTCCCGGACGGCCCCCCGTACCGGCGGCCGTGCCGCCTCGCGCCGCTCGGCCCACAAGGCCGCCCGGCGGGCCGCCGCCCGCCGCCGCAATCTGGCCGCCGCCGTCGTCACGGTGAGCGGGCTGATCGTCCTCCCGCTGGTCCTGTGGTCCGTCCTCGGCTCCGGCGACGGATCCACCGCGGCCGACGGCGCCCACCCCTCCGGGGCACCCGGCAACGGCGCGAGCACGCCGACCTCCGATCCGTCCTGGGTCGGCACCAGCACCGGCGCCCACGGCACCCTGCGCGGCAGGCTGCACAACCTCGGCTCCGGACTCTGCGTCTCCGTCGTCGGCAAGAAGGTCACCAAGGGGGCCGAGACCGAACTCGCCGACTGCTCCTCGGCCGCCGTACAGCAGTGGTCGTACGAGACCGACGGCCGGCTGCGCAGCGTCACGGACCCCGGCCTGTGTCTGGACTCCCACCTCGGCTTCTCGGTGCAGCTCGCCGCGTGCACGGGCAACGCGAAGCCGGACGCCAAGAACATCCGCTACGACTTCACGATGCAGGGCACCCTGGTGCCGCGCTGGAACCAGGACCTGGCGCTGACCCCGGCCGCCACCGACGGATCGGGCGCCCTGGTCGTCAAGAACCGCGACGGCGGCAGCGACCAGCGCTGGGTGTTCGACACCTCGAAGGCCGACCTCCAGATGCAGGCCGTGAACTGGGACGCCGACAGCAGCCCCACGGCCTCGGCCAGGCCCACCCCGAAGGCGTCGAAGCCGGCCAGTGCCTCACCGACACCGTCCGCGACCCCGACGACCGCACAGCCGGCGCCGAGCGGGTCGAGCCAGAACCCGACGAACCCGTACTGCTACTACAACCCGTACTCCTGCGGCTGGGACGGCTCCGGGTACGGCGGCTGGGGCGGCGGACACGGCGGTGGCGGCCGCCGCTGACCGGACGGCTCAGCCGATCACCCGCAGCGACAGCCACAGTGCCGCCACGGTCGGGACCAGCGCGGCCGGGGTGGCCAGCAGGCCGAGCCGGCTGAACTCCCCGAGCTCCACGTCATGGCCGTGGTGGTGCACGATGCGCCGCCACAGCAGCGTCGCCAGCGATCCCGCGTAGGTCAGGTTCGGGCCGATGTTCACCCCGAGCAGCACCGCCAGCACCGCACCGGGCCCGGCCGGGGCGGCGAGCGGCAGCAGGACCAGCACCGCGGGCAGATTGTTGATCAGGTTCGCCAGTACGGCGGCCAGCGCGGCGATCGCCAGCAGCGCGAGGAGGCCCGAGCCGCCGGGCAGCACATGGCCGAGCGCGTCGGCGAGCCCGTTGTCGACCACCGCCCGCACCACAATGCCGAGCGCGAGGACGAACGCCAGGAACGCGGGGGAGGCGGCGCGCACCACCGACACAGGGGTGGCCTTGCGCCGTAGGAGCGCACGGGCGGCCAGCACCAGCGCGCCCGCCGCCGCCACCCAGGCCGGCTCGATCCCGACCGTCGAGGCCACCACGAACCCGGCGAGCGTGCAGCCCACGGTGATCAGCGCGAACACGGGCAGCCGCGGCGTCTCGCCGGGTTCGGGGGAGCGGGCGGGCAGGGTCAGGTCGTCGCGGAAGAAGCGCCGAAGGACCAGGTACTCGGCGCCGATCGCGACCAGCCACGGCAGCGCCATCAGCGCCGCGAACCGGGTGAAGCTCAGCCCGCTCGCCCCGAACGCCAGCAGGTTGGTCAGATTCGACACGGGCAGCAGCAGCGAGGCCGTGTTCGACAGATGGGCGCAGGCGTACAGGTGCGGCCTGGCCCGCACACCGGCACGGGCGGCGGTGGCGAGCACCACCGGCGTCAGCAGCACCACGGTGGCGTCCAGGCTGAGTACGGCCGTGATCACCGAGGCCAGCACGAACACCGCCACGAGCAGCCGCCCCGCGGAGCCCGCCGCGCGCCGGGCCATCCAGGCCCCGCACGCCGTGAAGAGCCCCTCCACGTCGCAGAAGTGGGCCAGCACCAGCACCGCGGCCAGGAAACCGACCACGGGGCCGAGACTGGCGGCCTCGGCCCGCGCGTGGTCCAGGGAGATCGCCCCCGTCGCGATCACCACGGCGGCGGCCGGGACCGCCAGCGCCGCCTCGGGCAGCCCCTTGGGGCGCACCACGGCCCAGGCGAGCACGGCGACGAGCAGGACGACCGACAGGGCTTCGGCGAGCGGGGTGTTCAGGGCAGGTCCTTCAGGGCGATGCAGAGCGACGCGACGCGGGACCTCCAATGAAAACAGGTCGCGGCGGCAAGTCCGTCCGCCCGTCCCTCCCGCTCAGGCGCCGGTACCGGCGCTGAACACTGTCAGGCGCACCGAGGACGCGTTGCCCGACACCGGGACCTGACCGCCCTTCCAGGTCACCGTGAGACTGGCCCGCTCGTCGGGCGGGGTCACCAGCAGCGACGCCGCGGTTGCCGTGCGGGCGCCGCTGACCTCGGGGTTGGAGAAGGTCAGACCGGCCCAGGCGCTCCGGCCGGGCTTGAGCGTGACCGTCGCGGGCGTGCCCGGGGTCCGCTTCGGGTCCGGGCCGAGCTGCTTGCCCGAACCGTCGACGAACGCGGCGCCCGGATAGCCCCGCACCGTGCAGGTGCGCGAGGAGGTGTTGGTCAGGACGACCGGGAAGTTCTCCTGCCCGGCACCGGGGTTGTTCCGCCCGACGGTCGCCCGCAGCTCCGAGGTGTGGCACCGGCCGCCACCGCTGCCGCCGCCCGGTGTGGCGCCCCCCTTGGCCGTGCCGGTGGAGGTGGGGGCGTCCGTGGTCGCGGTCGCCGTGCTGTCGCCGGCCGCCGTACCCCCGGCCGAGGCTGACGCGGAGGCGCTCGCCGTGTCCGTGCCGTGGTCACCGGTGGCGGGCGCGGCCGTGCCCGACAGCGTCTGCGGCGAACTCGCCGTGGAGCCGTCGTCACTCCCGCAGGCCGTCACCAGGCCCAGCACCGCGACCGCGCTCGCGGCCAGGGCCGCCCGTCGGACGGAAGGGGACTTCTTCGCCATGTTTCTCAGCACTCCCGGAGATGTGACGCACACGTTCCCCCGTGTGCGTACGGCGCTCTGTGCCCCGTCATACATCTGCGATGCGCGCCGGGACGGAAAAGTTCGCCGCCGGCCCCGGCTGCCCATCACTTCGAGACACGCAGCGAGTCGAGCACCCGGTCGGTCGCCGAGGCCCGGCCGTTCTGGCGGATCTGCACGTACACCCGAGTCTGCGCGCTGCCGTGCGCCGGGGCGAGCGCGGCCTCCGTGACCGCCCCGCCGCCCGGGCAGCCGGACCAGCTGCGCAGCCTGCCGCGCCAGTGGGGGTTGGTGTAGCCGTTGCTCCCGTCGTAGTGGCAGGCGGGGTGGGTGAGGGCGTTCACCGCGGCCGTCAGGTCGCCGTGCTCGCTCAGGCCCACGAACACGCCGTTCACGTCGGCCCCCAGGTCCTGCCACTTGGTCAGACGGTCCGCGACGGCGAGCCCCGGCTCATGCCCCGGGGGCAGCCCGAGCGACCGCGGATCCCAGCCGGAGTCGCGCAGCTGCCCGGCCCAGCCGCCGGGCACGTCGGCGACGACGCGGCCGGTCGTGTCCGTGACCCGCACATCCGCGGCCGACGACGTGCCGTGCATCAGCGGAACCGTCACACCGACGGCGGCGACCACGGCGACGGCACCTGTCAGCGCGAGGGCCGTACGGCGCCTGCGCGGCCGCAGACCGGAGGCGACGAGCCGCTCCAGCTCCTGAGCGAATGACTCGGCGTCCGGCCAGCGCCGCCTGCGGTCCGGGGCCAGTGCCCGCATCAGGGCCCGCCGCACCGCCGCCGGCAGATCGGGGCGCAGCCGGTCGGGCCGCACCACCCTGCCGGGTTCGCCCGGAACCGTGCCGGTGACCAGGTGATAGCCCACCGCGCCCAGGCTGTACACGTCGGCCCGCGCGTCGATGCCCGCGCCCGCCTCCGCCTGCTCGGGCGGCCGGTAGCCCGCCGAGCCCGCGGCCTGGGTGAGCCCGGAGGCCTGTGCCAGGCTCTTGGCGAGCCCCAGATCGGCGAGCAGCACCCGCGACACGCCGTCGGCGGCGTCGGGACGGCGGGCGCCGCCGGCCGACGCGCAGAGCAGGATGTTGCTCGGCTTGATGTCCCGGTGCACGATCCCCGCCGCATGCAGCGCGGCCGCGCCGCGGGCCGCCAGCGCCGTCAGACGCAGCGCCTCGGACACCGGCAGCACCGCACCGGCCGGCAGCTCGGCGAGGGTGCCGCCGTCGGCGTACTCCATCACGAAGTACGGTCTGCCGTCCGGGAGTTCACCGATGTCGTAGACCTGCACCACCCGGTCCGAACCGGCCCGGCGCAGCATCCGCGCCTCCGACAGGAACCGCTCGCGGACGTCCATCCGGTGGGACCAGTTGTCGGCGAGCACCTTGACCGCCACCGGTGCCTCGAGCCCGTCGTCGCGCGCGAGCCAGACCGTGCCGAACGCGCCCGAGCCGAGGCGCCGTTCCAGGCGGTAGCGCCCGATCCGCTCGACAGACTGCATACGACTATCATGCCTGGCCGTGGAACCATCCAGAGCAGAACCCCTGGTAGCGCCGACCGAGGACCTGGCGCGCGACGCCGCCGCGGGCGACGCCAAGGCGCTGGAGGAGCTGCTCCAGGCGCTCGGGCCGGAGGTGCTCAGGCGCTGCGGCCGCTTCCTGCCGTGCCGCGAGGACGCCGAGGAGGCGGCGCAGGACGCCCTGCTCCAGGTCGCCCGCAAGATCTCCACCTTCCAGGGCCGCAGCCGCTTCAGCACCTGGCTCTACACGGTCGTGGCCAACTGCTGCCGCCAGAAGTACCGCGAGCTCAAGCGGCGCTCGGCCGAACAGCCGGTGGCGATCGACGCCGAGCGGCACGTCGACCCGCGGACGACGAGCGTCATCGCGGGCTCCCGCCTCGACCTGCTGGAGGCGCTGGACCGGCTGGAGCGCGAGCACCCCCAGCTGGTGGAGCCGCTGGTGTACCGCGACATCTGCCAGCTGGACTACGCCGAGGCGGCCGAGCGGGCCGGCATTCCGCTCGGCACGTTCAAGTCACGGCTGCACGAGGCGCGCAAACAGGTCAGGCCCTGGCTGACGGAAGCATCCTGAGGGACAGCGTCCCCCAGGGATCGAGCGGCGTCAGCCCTCGTCGAGCAGTGCGATCTCCGCCCAGATCGTCTTGCCCTCCGCCGTGTGCCGGCTGCCCCAGCGCTGGGTGAGCTGGGCGACCAGGAGCAGACCGCGGCCGCCCTCGTCCCAGGTCTTGGCGCGGCGCAGGTGCGGGGCCGTGTGGCTGGTGTCGGACACCTCGCAGATCAGCGTCGCCGCGTCATGGATCAGACGCAGCCGGATGGGGTGCGCGCCGTACCGGATCGCGTTGGTGACGAGTTCGCTGACCACCAGCTCGGCGGTGAAGGCGGCATCCTGCAGCCCCCATCCGTCCAGCTGCTCGACGACCTGCTTGCGGATGGGGGCGACCAGCGCCGGGTCGGAGGGGATGTGCCAGGTGGCGACCTGGGAGGCGGGCAGCCCCCGGGTGCGCGCGAGGAGCAGGGCCACGTCGTCGGGGGCGCCGCCGGTCGGCAGCAGCGCGTGCAGGACCCGGTCGCAGGTCTCGTCCAGCGAGTCCGCGTACGTCGCGAGCGCCTCGCACAGCAGTTCCTGGCTGGCGTCCACATCCCGCTCGCGGGACTCGATCAGCCCGTCGGTGTAGAACGCCAGCACACTGCCCTCGCGCAGTTCGAACTCGGTGGACTCGAAGGGCAGCCCGCCCAGTCCCAGCGGCGGCCCGGCCGGCAGGTCGACCTGCTGCGGCGCGCCGCCCGGCGGGACCACCACCGGCGGCGGATGCCCGGCCCGGGCCAGGGTGCAGCGCCGGGACACCGGGTCGTAGACGGCGTAGAGGCAGGTGGCGCCGACCTCGCCGGGGCTGCCCTCGTGGCCGGCTTCCGCGGACAGTCGTACGACCAGGTCGTCGAGGTGGGTGAGGAGTTCGTCGGGGGCGAGGTCGATGTCGGCGAGGGTGCGTACGGCGGTGCGCAGCCGGCCCATGGTGGCCGAGGCCTGGATGCCGTGGCCGACGACGTCCCCGACGACCAGGGCGACCCGCATCCCGGACAGCGGGATCACGTCGAACCAGTCGCCGCCGACCCCGGCCCGTGCCGCCGGCAGATAGCGGGAGGCGGCGTCCACGGCGGCCGTGGAGGGCAGTGAGCGGGGCAGCAGACTGCGCTGCAGGGCGATGGCGGTCTCGCGCTCGCGGGAGTAGCGGCGGGCGTTGTCGATGCAGACGGCGGCGCGTGCCGTGACCTCCTCGGCCAGCAGTACGTCGTCGGGCGTGAACGTGTCCGGGCTCTGGAACCGGTACAGCACGGCGACCCCGAGGGTGAGGCCGCGGGCCCGGATCGGCACCGACATCGCGGAGTGGATGCCGAACTCCTTGATCCGGTCCAGGCGTTCGGGATCCCAGGTGAGCCACTGCACCAGGTCGTCGGCGTCCAGCGTGGCCACGATGGAGTGACCGGCCAGCAGGGGGTCGGCCTGCGGCGAGGCGGCGGGGTAGCGGTCCATGTGCCCGATCTCCACCACGGCCTCGGGCGTGCCGGGGTTGACGGACAGATGCGCGGTACGGCGCAGGGCGATCGGGGCGGTGGGCGGTCCGGCGAAGGACTCGACGCCGGGGTCGTGCGGGTCCAGCAGGTCGACGCTGACGAAGTCGGCGAGCGCCGGTACGCACACCTCGGCCAGTTCCTCGGCGGTCCGGATCACGTCGAGGGTGGTGCCGATGCGGACGCTCGCCTCATTGACGAGCTGCAGCCGCTCGCGGGCGCGGTACTGCTCGGTGAAGTCGTGCGCGGCGACGCAGACGCCGCGGACCTTGCCCGAGGCGTCGGTGATCGGGGACATCCGGGCCAGCCAGGTGTTCACCCGGCCGTCGATGCCGATCGGGACGTACGTCTGCACGTCGTGGCCCTGGCCGGTGGTGAGTACACGGCGCAGATGGCGCTCGATGTCGGTGCTGCTGGGTCTGCCGCTCACCTCTGACAGCCGAAGCCCGCGCACATGCTCCTCCGGCAGCCCCAGCAGCTCGGCCATGACGTCGTTGAGCCGTCTCAGCCGCAGCCGGTCGTCACAGATCGCGACCGCGCAGGGCGACTGCAGGAGTCCCGCCTGATCCAGTGGATCGTCGGCCGGCCGGGGTCCGTCACCGTCCAGCGGGCTGACCACGAGCCACCTGACGGTGCTGCCGTCCTCGGCCTCGGTGCGATGGGCGAGGACCCAGACGGAGACCTCCGAGCCGTTCTGGTGGCGCAGGGTGACGAGGCCGTGCCAGCGGGATCCCGCGGGGTCGAAGACGGCGCCCGTGGCCTCACCGATCAGCAGATCGGCGGCGGGCCGGCCCACGACATCGGCCGCCGTCCAGCCGAGCAGGCGCCGGGCGCCGGTGTTCCAGCCGGCGAGCGTGCCACTCGCGTCGATCACCGCACGCGCCGTCGCGGCATCGTCGAACGGATAGACCGGACTCATCCTCGCCACTCCATTGCGCACACTCACAGTGAACAGGCGCGTCACTTGGGTTCCAGCCTAGTGCGTCCGAGGGTTCACCGGATGCCAACCCTTGCTCGAACCCTTGACGGCCCTGCCTACCCCGCAGAAAGAATCTGTTTGTTCACGATCAATTGTGAGTACTTCTGGGCCCTGATGAGGGGAAGCTCCATGACAGTGACTCGAAGATCGGTCCTCGTCGCGTCCACCGCCGCACCGGCTGCGGGGGCGCTGTTCACCACCCCGGTGGCACGGGCCGCCGAGGCCGTCGCGGCGGGATCCGGCCGCCGCACCGTCGCCCTGCGGGACGGCTGGCGCTTCGCGCTGGTCAACCCGGACGGGATCACCGACCCGAGCGGCGCCTACGCGCGGGCGGCCGACCCCGGCTACGACGACTCGGCCTGGCGCGAGGTCGCGGTGCCGCACGACTGGAGCATCGAGCAGACCCCCACCACCGAGCACGGCACGACCAGCGGCACCGGCTTCCTGCCCGGCGGCCTCGGCTGGTACCGCCTCGCCTTCACCCTGCCGTCGTCCTTCTCCAACAAGCGGATCTCGGTGGAGTTCGACGGCGTCTACATGGACTCCTACGTCTACTGCAACGGCACCGAGGCGGGCCGGCACCCCTACGGATACACCGGTTTCGCCCTCGACCTCACCGACCTGCTGCACACCGACGGCCGCACCGAGAACGTGATCGCGGTGAAGGTGCAGAACCAACTGCCCAGCAGCCGCTGGTACTCGGGCAGCGGCATCTACCGCGAGGCCCGTCTCGTCGTCACCGAGCCGGTGCACGTCGGGCGCTGGGGCACTTATGTCACCACGCCGGACATCACTGCGGAGCGGGCCGTCGTACACGTACGGACCTCGGTGGCCAACGAGTCGGACGCCGCGAGCCGGGTCGAGATCCGCTCGACGATCAAGGATCCCGGCGGCCGGACGGTCGCCCACGCGGCCACCACGGTCGATGTCACCGACACGGCGGCCGAGACCCATGAACTCACCGTCACCAAGCCGAAGTTGTGGGACATCGACACCCCGCACCGCTACACCATGGAGACCGAACTGCGGGCCGGTGGCAGAACCGTCGACACCTACGTCACCACCTTCGGCATCCGCACCTACCGCTTCGACCCCGACGAGGGCTTCCACCTCAACGGCGCCCACACCAAGATCAAGGGCGTCGACCTGCACCACGACCAGGGCGCCCTCGGCGCGGCGATCAGCATCGACGCCGTGCGCCGCCAGATGACCATCATGAAGTCGATGGGCGTCAACGCCTTCCGCACCTCCCACAACCCGCCCTCGCCGCAGATGATCCAGGTCTGCGAGGAGCTGGGCATCGTGATGATGGTGGAAGCCTTCGACTGCTGGCGGACCGGCAAGACGAAGTACGACTACGGCCGCTTCTTCGACGAGTGGTGCGAGAAGGACGCCACCGAGATGGTGCTCGCCGCCCGCAACTCGCCCGCCGTGGTGCTGTGGTCCATCGGCAACGAGATCCCCGACTCCACCTCCACCGCGGGCCTCGCCATGGCCGACCGCATCATCGGCGCGATCAGGGCCGCCGACGACACCCGGCCGCTGGTCATCGGCTCCGACAAGTACCGGTCGGTGCCCGCCAAGGGCTCCGCCGCCGACCTGATGCTCGCCAAGCTCGACGGACTCGGGCTCAACTACAACACCGCCAAGTCGGTGGACGCCCTGCACGCGGCCTACCCGCATCTCTTCCTGTTCGAGTCCGAGTCCTCCTCCGAGACCTCGACCCGCTCGACCTACCAGGAGCCCGAGCACCTCAACACCGGGGAGAACTACACCCCGGGACGGCGCGCGACCTCCTCGTTCGACAACAACCTCGCCTCCTGGACGATGAGTGGGGAGTACGGGCACAAGAAGGACCGGGACCGTAAGTGGTTCGCGGGCCAGTTCCTCTGGTCGGGCATCGACTACATCGGCGAGCCGACGCCGTACAACGTCTTCCCGGTGAAGGCGTCCTTCTTCGGCGCGGTCGACACGGCCGGCTTCCCCAAGGACATGTACCACCTCTTCCGCAGCCAGTGGATCAGCGAACCGATGGTCCACCTGCTGCCGATGAGCTGGAACCACGAGCGGGGCGAGACGGTCGAGGTGTGGGCCTACGCCAATGTCGACACCGTCGAGCTGTTCCTCAACGGAAAGTCCCTGGGCACCCGCCGGTTCGACACGAAAAGGACCACCGACGGCCGTACGTATCTGGAGACCACCGAGGCGACCGGTGACGACAAGACCTTCACCACCGGCCCCTACCCCGGCAGTTACACCAGCCCGAACGGCAGCGCGGGCAAGCTCCATCTGATCTGGAAAGTGCCCTTCGAGCCGGGCGAGTTGAAGGCGGTGGCCCGGCGCGGCGGCAGGGCCGTCGCCACGGACGTGCTGCGCACGGCGGGCGAGGCGCATGCCGTACGGCTCACCCCCGACCGCAGGTCCCTTGCCGCGGACGGGCGTTCACTGGTCTTCGTGACCGCGGACGTCGTCGACGCCCGGGGCGTGGTGGTGCCCGACGCCGAGCATCTGATCACCTTCGACGTGCGGGGCGGTTCGCTCGCCGGGCTCGACAACGGCCGGGAGGAGAGCGCCGAGCGCTATCAGGCCACCACGCGCACCGCCTTCCACGGCAAGGCGCTGGCGATCGTGCGCTCCGGGACCAGACCCGGCACCCTGACGGTGACCGCACGCGCGGACAACCTACGGACCGGCACGGTGTCCGTCCGCACCACGCACACCCGCTCGGCCGCGACGACCCCGGCGGCCGTGTTCCAGGCCGAGCACCCCGCCGCGCCCAACTACCCTCACGCGGACGCCAGTTACTCCGGCCGTCCGGACACGCTGCCCGCCGCGATGCTCGACGGCGACGCGGCCACCGGCTGGTCCAACGCCTTCGCCAAATCGGCGACGGCGCTGCTGCCCGCGTTCAACGGTGCCCGCAAGGAGGACTGGGTCTCGGTGGACTACGGGCGGGCCCGCGCCTTCGACCGGGTGGAGGTCTCCTTCACCGTGGACGCGACGCACAGTCTGCCCGCGTCGATCGAGGCGGCCGTGTGGGACGGGCGGCGGTATGTGCCGGTCAGCGGAGCGGCGGTCGACTGGGCGACCGTCTCGGACGCGCCGACGGTTCTCACCTTCGACGCGGCGCGCGGCTCCCGCCTCCGCCTCACGCTGACCAGCGCGCATCCGGGCGAAGCGGCCGGTGCGGTACGGATCAGCAAGCTGGAGGCGCCCGGCGGCTGAGCCGGAGTCGACGGTCCGGACGGGAAAACCGGTCCCGTCCGGACCGTTGACGGGTGTCATGGCGCGAACAAGCATGAGCTGCGTCCGCATCTGGGAGCGCTCCCATCGCATTGGCGAGCGTCACCCGTACCTCCGCCCGAGGAGCCCAGACGTGAAACGACGCAGAACCGTGCTGCTGGCCGTCGCCGCCCTGCTGGGAGCGGCGCTGAGCGCGCTGCCGGCCGGACCGGCCGCCGCCGACGAGGCCGAGCAGCTCAAGAACGGCACCTTCGACACGACCACCGATCCCTGGTGGACCACCGCCAACGTCACCGCAGGTCTCACCGACGGACAGCTCTGCGCGGACATACCGGGCGGCACCGCCAACCGCTGGGACGCCACCGTCGGCCAGAACGACGTCACCCTGGTGAAGGGGGAGTCGTACAAGTTCAGCTTCAAGGCGTCCGGTTCGCCCGAGGGGCATGTGGTGCGGGCCGTCGTGGGCCTCCAAGTGGCGCCGTACGACACCTACTTCGAGGTCAGCCCGCAGCTCAGCGTCTCCGGCGACACCTACTCGTACACCTTCACCTCGCCCGTCGACACCACCCAGGGCCAGGTCGCCCTCCAGGCCGGCGGCAGCGCGGACGCCTGGCGGATGTGCATGGACGACGCGTCACTGCTGGGCGGGGTGCCGCCCGAGGTGTACGAGCCGGACACCGGACCGCGGGTGCGCGTCAACCAGGTCGCCTATCTGCCCTCGGGGCCGAAGAACGCCACTCTGGTCACCGACGCCACCACGAAGCTGCCCTGGCGGCTGAAGAACTCCGGCGGCGCGACCGTCGCCCACGGCTGGACCGTGCCGCGCGGCACCGACGTGTCCTCCGGACAGAACGTCCACTCGATCGATTTCGGCCGCTACCGCAGGGCGGGCAAGGGCTACACGCTCGTCGCCGACGGCGAGACGAGCAGGCCCTTCGACATCGGCACCGGCGCCTACGAGCAACTGCGGCTGGACTCGCTGAAGTACTACTACACCCAGCGCAGCGGCATCGCGATCCGGGACGACCTGCGGCCGGGGTACGGACGCGCCGCCGGGCACGTGAACGTGGCCCCGAACCAGGGCGACGACAACGTGCCCTGCCAGCCCGGCGTGTGCGACTACACCCTCGATGTCACCGGCGGCTGGTACGACGCGGGCGACCACGGCAAGTACGTCGTCAACGGCGGCATCGCCACCTGGGAGCTGCTGAGCACCTACGAGCGCGAACTGCTCGCCCGCACGGGCGAGTCGGGGAAGCTGCGCGACGGCACCCTCGCCATCCCGGAGAGCGGCAACAAGGTGCCCGACATCCTCGACGAGGCCCGCTGGGAGCTGGAGTTCCTGCTGAAGATGCAGGTGCCCGACGGGCAGCCGCTGGCAGGCATGGCCCATCACAAGGTCCACGACGAGCAGTGGACGGGTCTGCCGCTGCTGCCGAGCGAGGACCCGCAGAAGCGTGAACTGCACCCGCCGTCCACACAGGCGACCCTCAACCTGGCGGCGACCGCGGCCCAGGCGGCCCGCCTCTACCGGCCCTACGACCGCGCCTTCGCGGCCAAAGCCCTGACCGCCGCCCGCAAGGCCTGGTCCGCGGCGCTCGCTCACCCCGCGATGTACGCCTCCGCCGCCGACGGCATCGGAGGCGGCACCTACGACGACACCGACGCCACGGACGAGTTCTACTGGGCGGCGGCGGAGCTGTATCTCACCACGGGGGACAAGCAGTTCGCCGACTACGTCCTGAACTCCCCGGTGAACACCGCCGACATCTTCGGCCCGCTCGGCTTCGACTGGGGCAGGACGGCCGCGGCCGGACGCCTTGACCTCGCGACCGTGCCGAGCGGACTGCCCGGCCGGGACAAGGTGCGCCGCTCCGTCGTCGAGGGCGCCGACCGCTATCTGGCCACACTGAAGTCACAGGCCTACGGCATGCCCTACGCGCCCCCCGGCAACCTCTACGACTGGGGCTCCAGCCACCAGGTCCTCAACAACGGGGTCGTGCTGGCGACGGCGTACGACATCACCGGTGCCGCCAAATACCGTGACGGCGCGGTCCAGGGCATCGACTACCTCCTCGGCCGCAACGCGCTGAACATGTCCTACGTCACCGGCTACGGCGAGGCCAACTCCCACAACCAGCACAGCCGTTGGTACGCCCACGAACTCGACCCGAACCTGCCGAACCCGCCGCACGGCAGCCTCGCGGGCGGGCCGAACTCGTCCATCCAGGACCCCTACGCACAGAGCAAACTCCAGGGCTGCGTCGGACAGTTCTGCTACATCGACGACATCCAGTCCTATTCGACCAACGAGACCGCGATCAACTGGAACGCGGCCCTGGTCCGGATGGCGTCCTTCGTGGCGGACCAGGGCTGACGCTCCATCACTGCAGACGCTCCCATCAGTGCTGAGGCCCCTCAGGGCTGAGGCTCGCGTTCCACGAGTTCACCCTGCTCCTGCCGGTGCGCGGTCAGGGTGAACAGCTCGGCCTGATCGAGCGGCTGGTGCACCTCGACGTACTCACCGTGCGGCAGCCGCTTGATCACGCCGGTCTCCCGGCCGTGCAACACCAGCTCCCGGTCCCTGAGTTGGAGGCCCAGACAGATGCGGCGGGTGGCGACGAAGACGATCGCCGGCAGGACGAACACCGCGACGCGCACCGTCCAGGTGACCGTGTTGATGGACAGATGCAGCCGGGTCGCCACGATGTCGTTGCCGCCGCCCGCCAGCAGGATCAGATAGAGGCTGATCCAGGCCGCGCCGATCGCCGTGCGCACCGGGCGGTTGCGCGGCCGGTCCAAAATGTGGTGCTCGCGCCGGTCACGGGTCACCCGCGCCTCCAGGAACGGGTAGATCCCGATGAAGACCAGGAGCAGCGGGAAGACCACGACGGGGATCAGCACGCCCAGCACCAGGGTGTGGCCCCACAGGGTGATCTCCCAGCCGGGCATGACCCGCACCAGCCCCTCCGCGAAGCCCAGGTACCAGTCGGGCTGCGCGCCCGTGGAGACCTGGTCGGGGCGGAAGGGACCGTAGACCCAGACCGGGTTGATCGAGGCCACCGCGGCGATGATCGACAGGGCGCCGAAGACCAGGAAGAAGAAGCCGCCCGCCTTGGCGAGGTAGACAGGCATGAACGGAGCGCCGATCACATTGCGTTCGGTCCGTCCGGGGCCCGCGAACTGGGTGTGCTTGTGGTAGACGACCAGCAGGATGTGCGTGACGACGAGCGCGGCCATCACGCCGGGGATCAGCAGGATGTGCAGCGAGTAGAAGCGGGCCACGATGTCATGCCCCGGGAACTCCCCGCCGAACAGGAACATCGACAGGTACGTGCCGACGACGGGCACCGACAGAAGCGCCCCGTTGACGAAGCGCAGGCCCGTTCCCGACAGCAGGTCGTCGGGCAGCGAGTAGCCGAACAGGCCCTCGAAGAGGCCCAGGAACAGCAGCGTCCAGCCGAACAGCCAGTTGACCTCCCGGGGTTTGCGGAAGGACCCCGTGAAGAAGTGCCGCATCATGTGCGTGACCATCGCGGCGACGAAGACCAGCGCCGCCCAGTGGTGCAGCTGCCGCACCAGCAGCCCGCCGCGCACGTCGAAGCTGATGTCGAGCGTGGAGGCGTACGCCTCGGACATCCGGATGCCGTTGAGCGGGACGTAACTGCCGTGGTACGTCACCTCGTTCATCGACGGATGGAAGAACAGCGTGAGGTAGACGCCGGTGAGGATCAGCACCACGAAGCTGTAGAGGCATATCTCCCCGAGCAGGAACGACCAGTGGTCGGGAAACACCTTGCGCAGGTACTTCCGCCCGAGGGAATGGATGCCGAGGCGGCCGTCGAGCCAGTCGGCGACCCGCTCGCCCCGGCCGGGGGTCTCGATGGCGGTCACTCCTCCTCCTTGTGCACGTGCGTGAGCTTGTCGGGGTTGGTGACGACATAGATCCCCGAGACCCGGTCGCCCTCGGGGGTGAGGTCCATGACCATGACGGCGTACGGGGAGTCGCCGTCGAACAGGACGGCGGCGTCGTCGCCGTTGACGCGGCGGTAGCGCAGTTCGAGGTCGCTGTGCCGCACGCCGTCCCGCTGCGCGTACGCGGTGAGGAGGCGGACCGCCTTGTCCCGGCCGTGCACCGGACGCAGACCGGCCGGCTTGCGGTTGCCGCCGCCGTCCGTCCACACCGTGACGTCCGGCGCCAGGATCTCCATCAGCTCCGCGATGTCCCCGCCGAGCGCCGCCCGCACGAACCGCTCGGTCGCCTCCCGGCGCACCCGCGGATGCGCCCGGTAGCGCGGTCGCCGGGCGTGCACATGCTCGCGCGCCCGGTGCGCGAGCTGCCGTACGGCCGCAGGGCTGCGCTCGATGATCTCCGCGATCTCGGTGTGGGCGTACCCGAAGACCTCGTTGAGGACGAACACGGCGCGTTCCAGCGGGGTGAGCGACTCCAGGACCACCAGCATCGCCAGCGACACGGACTCGGTGCGTACGGCCGGGTCGTCGGCGCCCGTGTCGTCGGCCACCAGCGGCTCGGGCAGCCACGGGCCGACATAGGTCTCGCGGCGGCGGTTGACCGAGGCCCGGCGCTGCAGGGCGTGGTTGACGGAGATGCGGACCAGATACGCGCGCGGGTTGGCGACCCCCTCCGTGCCCCGGCCCGACCACGACAGCCAGGTCTCCTGCAGCACGTCCTCGGTGTCGGCGACGCTGCCCAGCATGTTGTAGACGAGCCCGAACAGCAGCTCGCGGTGGTTCATGAAGACGTCGGTCGCCTCGTCGACGGCGCTCTCGGACATAGGTGGCCTCCCCAGTGACGCGCTCACTACTTCGAGGCGCGGGAGGGGCCGTTCTGTGACATGACGCAGGGGTTGTGTGACCTAGCTCTCAGCAAAATCCGCCCGCGTCACACTCTCCCGGCGCCCCGCCCTCTTGAACGGGAGTGAATCCACTGACCGGAAGAAGCCATCCGATGACGGACAGCAAGCAGAAATCCATCGACTTCACCGCGATGTACGCCTCGCACGACGCCTTCCGGCGCGATCTGGAACGCCTCGCGGCCGCCGTCGCCGAGGGCCGGGCCGCTTCGCCCGCGGTCCGCGCCGGCTGGGAGAACTTCGAGCACCAGCTGCACATCCACCACACCGCCGAGGACAGCGACCTGTGGCCACGGGTGCGGGAGCGCGTCGCGGGCCGCCCGCGCGACCTCGCCCTGCTCGACGAGATGGAGGCCGAGCACTCCCGCATCGACCCGCTGCTCCGTTCGGTCGACACCGCGCTCGCCGACTGCGCGCCCGAACTGCCCGATCTCGTACGGGCGTTGGCGGCCACCCTCGACGACCACCTCAAGCACGAGGAGGACAGCGCCCTGCCGCTGATGCAGGACGTCCTGACGACCGCCGACTGGGCCCGCTTCACCGGCCGTATGCGCGAGGTGCAGGGCCTGCGCGGTGCCGCGCTGTTCGTGCCGTGGGTCGTCGACGGCACCCCGCCGGCCGACCGCGCCGCCTTCCTGGGCTCCATGCCCCCGCCGGTCCGTGCGCTCAACCGCCTTTTCTGGGAGCCGGGTTACCGGCGCAGGGGACTGTGGGCGGGGCCTCAGGGGGTGTAGGGGGTCTAGGGGCCTGGGGGGCCAGGGGCCTGGAGGTCTGGGAGGCTCAGCCCTTTTGCTGCGCTACGACGCGTCGTGGAAGACGAGGCCCAGGGCGCGCCGGTGGCCGGAGCGGACGGTGCTCACCCCGTGCCGCATCGCACCGGCCGACCAGCCCCGCTTGGTGCGCACCGGCCGGTCCCGGGTGGTGAAGACCAGACCGTGCCCCTGCCGCAGCGCGGTCGCGGTGCCCCGGGACTGGGCCCTGGGCCGCTGCTCGACCATCAGGAACTCGCCGCCGGTGTGGTCGACGCCGTACTCGTCGAGCCCGACGACCACCTGGAGCGGGAAGACCATGTCGCCGAACACGTCACGGTGCAGGGCGTTCCAGTCACCCTCGCTGTAGCTCAGCAGGATCTGCGCCGACCGGTCCTGTCCGGCCGCATGGCACGCCTCCAGCCACTCCTCCAGGCAGTCGGGCCAGGGCGCCGGGCGGCCGAGCCGGGCCGCCCAGTCCCGCGCGATCGGCAGCAGCCGCGGGTACAGGGCCGCGCGCAGGGCGGACACCGGCGCGGGCAGGTCGTGGGTGAAGTAGCGGTACTGCCCGGAGCCGAAGCGGTGCCGGGTCATGTCGACCGTGGTACGGAACAGCTCCGGCTTCTCGTACAGCGCCGCCAGATCACGGCACTCCGCGGCTGTCAGCAACGGTCCGGTGGGCGCGCTGCCGCAGAGGTCCAACTCCTCGGCGAGTGCGGCCCATTCGGTGCCCGCGACGCGCCTTGCGGCCTGTGCCTCGGTGAGGGTCATGTCGTCTCCCGTCATACGAGCATCTGCTGCAGCGCACCCTCGTGGGTGAGCAGCCGCACCTTGCGCTCGACTCCGCCCGCGTAGCCGCGCATCGAGCCGTCCGCGACGATCACGCGGTGGCAGGGGCGGACGATCAGCAGCGGATTGGCGCCGATCGCGGCACCCACGGCCCGGATCTCCTCCCGCGGCACCTCCAGCCGCGCGGCGAGTGCGCCGTAGGTCGTGGTGGTGCCGTAGGGGATCTCGTCGAGCGCCTGCCAGACCCGCTGCTGGAACCGGGTCCCCTCGGGGGCGATGTCCAGGTCGAAGCGGGTGAGCCGGCCCTCGAAGTAGGCGGTGAGCTGCCGCGCCGCCTCGCCGAAAGCCGTGTCGTCGCGCCGCCGGTCGGAGCGGACGGCCGGTGCGTTGCGTTGCCCCGGCATGGACAGCGAGACCAGTGCGGTGCCCTCGCCGACCAGGAGCAGTTCACCTACGGGACTGTCGATCGTCGTGTACGTCTTCATGCCTTCAGTCTGCTGTTCCGGCCTGTCCGGAACCGGCGGGAATCGGACGTGGTCCTCGGCCTTGGGTGGTCGTCGCGAGGTACCGTCGGTGGACCGCTGTGACCAGGGCTTATTTACGAGAAAGTGCCCCGGCGGTACCGTGAAGGCATGCCAGCTCTGAATGTCGAGTTCAGCGACCGCGAGCTCGAGGACCTGCGGCAGATCGCCAAGGAACGCGGTACGTCGATGAAGGCTCTCGTGCGCGAGGCCGCCGCCGCGGACATAGCCCGGCACCGCGCGCTGCAGGAGGGCGCGGAGGCGTTCCGCCGGTTCTTCTCCGCCCACGCCGACGAGTTCGCGGCCGCCTTCCCCGACGACGAACCGGCCCACGCCGGCGAAGGGCGGGTCGCCTGACCGATGGCCCCCGTCATCCATATCGATGTGCCGTGGCTGCTCCAGCGCCACGAAGAGGTCCTGCCCGACCAGCCGACCGTCAACGACTTCTCCGCGCTCGTCGCCGCCGTCGCCCGCCATCGCGTCGATCCGCCCCGTCTCGGTGTGGACTCCGACCCGGCCTGGCGTGCCGCCGCCCTGCTGCACACCCTCGCCCTGCTCAGACCGCTGCCGTCGGCCAACGCCCGTTTCGCGTGCGCGACCGCCGTGGCGTACATGTTCGTCAGCGACGTCGGCATCGATCCGCCCTACGGCGCGCTCGTCGACCTGGCCCGCGATCTGATGTCCGGCAAGACCGATGTCTACGGCGCCGCCGACCGGCTGCGCTCCTGGCAGATCTGAGGGCCGCCGACCGAGCCGGTGCAGTCCCGCCCCCCGGGGCCGCCGACCGAGGGCGGGAGGAACAAGGCCGGCGGCCCGTGTGGCGCAGGAGAGCCGCCGTCCTGCGCCGGGCCTCCGAGAAGGGCCACTGCCCAGTGCACTACGGGGTGGTGCGCGCCGGGAGCGTGCGCGGGGCTCCGGCGCGTGCGCCTGTTTCACACGGGGCGCATGGAATGGTGAATGCTCAAGCGAGCGCGATGAGTTGCCGCTGTTTCTGACCATCTTTCAAAGAGGCGGATGTTGCCCGAGTGCCTTGTTGGTCATGAGTGTCCTGTGCAAGGGTGAACCGCCCGTGCGGGGGGTGTAATGACCGGGTGTCGAAGGCCCTATCGGTAACCGGGTCGAATGGACCTGCCTGAATTCACGCCCTCCTGTGTGTCCCCAGCGCGTGGGAAGGAATCCCCTCAGTGCCCACCCCCCACCCACCTCGCCCCCCTTACCCGCCGTCCGGTGGGGTGCCCGGAGAATCCGACGAGGACCTCGCGGCCCGGCTGAGGGGCCGCCCCGACGGCGAGGTCGCCCGAACCGTCGCGCTGCTGATGGCGCGGCACTGGCAGCCCGCCCGCGACTACGCGGCCATCTGCCTGGCCTCCCCGTCCGAGGCCGCCTCCATGGTGACCTCCGCCGCCTTCCACCAGGTCCTGGACCGGCTGGCGCTGGGCGAGCCCGCGCTCGCGGTGCGCCCCCGGCTGCTGGTCGCCGTGCGCGACACGGTCCGCCTGTGGTCCGCGGAAGAACGCATATCGGCGGTTCTGCCGGAGCTGCAGAAACCCGCCGGAGGCCGCGGTATGCGCTCGGCGAAGTCCATGACGCCCGAAAACCGCAAACTGGCCGAGCGTTCATTCCTCGGACTGCCCGGGTTCCTGCGCTGTCTGCTATGGCACTGCGAGGTCGAGGCGGAGTCCATTGCCGTTCCCGCCGCTCTGCTCGGCATGGATACCGAGACCGCGTCGGCCGCGCTCGAACAGGCGCGTGAAAAACTCCGAGAGGGTTGTGTACATGCCCATCGGGAACTCGCGCCGAGCAAGGATTGCCGGTTCTACAACCGCCTCCTCGACGTTCCGATGCGCCGCGGCGGAGCCCTGCTGCCCGATGTCCAGCAGCATCTGGCGGAGTGCCGCTACTGCCGTTTCGCGGCAGAACAACTGAGCCATTTCGAGGGCGGGTTGGGGGTGCTGCTCGCCGAGGCGGTGCTCGGCTGGGGAGCCCGTCGCTATCTGGAGACCCGGCCCGGCCGCACCCGGCAGCGGACGCGCCCGCACGGCCCCTCACGGCACGGCGGCGCACGCTCGCGCATCCTGCCCCGTATCCCCGTGCCCGGCCGAAGACCTCCGGGCGCGCCCAGGAACTCGCGGGCGCTGCTGACGGGCGTGGGGGTCGTCTCCGCCGGGCTGCTCGTGACGGTCTTCACGACCGGACTGTTCTCGCACGACGACGGCGTCGACCCGGCCTCCTCCAAGAGCGCGGGCGGCGTCACGGCGCCCGGCGCGGGCTCCCGCTCCACTCCGGGCACCGCCCGACTCCCCACGATCCCGGGGCGGTCCAGGCTGCGCAACGCCGGCGCCGACCTGTGCCTGGACGTCAAGGGCAGCGTGAAGGCGGGCGCCCAGGCGGTCCTCGCGACCTGCTCGGACGCCCTCACTCAGCAGTGGTCGTTCGAGAGCGACGGACTGCTGCGCAGCCTCGCGGACGCCGCGCTGTGCCTGGACTCGCACGTGGACGCGGGAGTGGTGGTCCTCGGCAGCTGCGCCGACCAGAAGGACAAGCGCAACCAGGACGTGCGCTACGACTTCACCGTGCAGGGCGAGTTGCTGCCCCGCTGGGACGAGCAGCTCGCCCTTTCCGCCACCGCCGCGAAGCCGGGCGCGGACATCGTGGTCAAGGTCCGCGACGGCTCCACGGCACAACGCTGGCTGGCCGACCCGACGACCTCGGCGAGCCCGGGCTCACTGTCGATCACCGGGACCCGGGCCCCGCAGGTGCGGCCCGCCGAGTTGTCGGGACAAAGCGGCTGAACGAGGTCAGCTCACCACGTCCTTGAGCTGTTCGCCCGTCAGGAACCCGGTCACGTTCTGGACAGCGGCGAGCGCGATGCGCACCAGCGTCTCCCGGGTCACGCCGCCGACGTGCGGGGAGAGCACCACGTTCGGGGCCTTGAGCAACCGCAGGGCCGGGGTGGGCGGTTCGGGGTCGAAGACGTCGATGCCCGCCCCGGCCAGGGCGCCCTTCTCCAGTGCGTCCGCGAGCGCGTCCTGGTCGATGAGGGCGCCCCGCGCCGTGTTGACGACGAACGCCGACGGCTTGAGCAGCGCGAGCCGTTCGGCGTCGAGCAGGTGCCGGGTCTCCTCGGTGAGCGGCGTGTGCAGGGACACGTAGTCGGCGGTGCGCAGCAGCTCGTCGAGCGGGACGTGGCGCGCCCCGCCCAGCCGGGCCTCCGTTTCCTCGGGCACCCTGCGACGGCCGGCGTAGACGACGTTCATGTCGAACGCGACCGCACGGCGGGCCACTTGCTGCCCGATGTTGCCGAGTCCGACGATGCCCAGCGTCTTGCCGGACAGCTCGGTCAGGGAGCGCTGGAGGCGGGGGAGTGCCCAGTCCGCGTCGACGAGCGCGGTGTGCGCCGGGATCAGCTGCTTGGCGAGCGCGAGCATCAGGGCGAAGGTCTGCTCGGCGACGTTCTGCGCCTCGGCGCCGCTGGAGCCGATGTTGGCCACCGTCACCCCGCGGGCGCGCGCGGCCTCCAGGTCGACGTAGTCGAAGCCGTGGCTGGCACACTGCACCAGCTCCAAGTCCGGTGCGGCGGCGAGGTGTTCGGCACTCACCGGAGCGAGCCCGGTGATGATCACATGCGCGCCGCGCAGGGCCGCCGGATCCTCGCCGGCCGCCTCGACGACGGTGACGTTCGCCTCGCCGGGAAAGAGCGTGGCGAGCCCGGCGCCCGCGCTGCGGCCGCCGACGTGCGCGCTGATGACGGCGAGGACGTTCTTCGGCGCGGCGGTCATGCGGACTCCTCGACGAGGTCGGCGGGGCCGATCGTGGCGGGAGTGGCGTGCCCCGACAGGGCGAAGGTCAGGTCGAGTTCGGCCAGCAGACAGCGGATCACATGTTCGACGCCCGCCTGTCCGTCGAGTCCGAGCCCGTACACGTACGGCCGACCCAGCAGCACCGCCCGCGCGCCGAGCGCGAGCGCCTTGAAGACGTCGTCGCCGGTGCGGACACCGCTGTCGAACAGGACGGTCAGCCGGTCGCCGACCGCTTCGGCCACCCTGGGCAGCGCGTCGGCGGCGGCCACGGAACCGGCCACCTGACGGCCCCCGTGGTTGGAGACGACGACGCCGTCCATCCCCGCGTCGGCGGCCAGCCGGGCGTCGTCCGGGTGCAGGATGCCCTTGAGGACGATCGGCCCGTCCCAGTTCTCCCGCAGGAAGGCCAGGTCCGGCCAGGTCTTGCCGGGGTCGGCGAACATGCCGACGAAGTGCATCACGGCCGCGTTCGGGTCCTCGGTCACCGGTTTGGCCAGACCCGCCTGGAAGGCCGGGTCGGAGAAGTAGTTGGCGGTGCCCACGCCGTGCAGGAACGGCAGATAGGCCTGGTCGAGGTCGCGCGGCCGCCAGGCCAGCAAGGGTGTGTCGAGCGTGACGATCAGCGCGGTGAACCCCGCCGCCTTGGCCCGGTTCAGAAAGCTTCGGGCCACCTCGACGTCCTTGGGCCAGTACAGCTGGAACCAGCGCTCGCCGTCCCCCATGGCCTCGGCGACCTGCTCCATGGGCGTGCTCGACGCCGAGGACAGGACGAACGGCACGCCCTGCGCGGCGGCGGCCCGGGCGGCGGCCGACTCGGCGTCCGGGTGCATGACCGACAGCACACCGACCGGCGCCAGCGCCAGCGGGGCGGGCAGCGGGCGGCCCAGCACCTCCACCGACAGGTCCCGCTCGTGCACGTCCCGCAGCATGCGCGGCACGATCCGGCGCCGCTCGAGTGCCGCCCGGTTCGCGCGTGCCGTGCTGCCGTCGCCCGCACTGCCCGCGACGTAGCCGACGGGCCCGGGACCGAGCCGCTGCTCGGTCAGCTCCTCCAGGCGGGTCAGATCGGTGGGCAGCCGCGGTACGACACCCGTCATCCCGTTGAGATAGATCTCGTACTGGAAGTCCGCCCAGTGCTTGGCCATGAGGAGCATCCGCCTCTCGTCGCTGAGAACGCCGATGCCGACCCTACCCGTGGGAACGGGACCGGGAAGCAGCCGGTCACGCGGGCCCTCCGGAGGATTCCGCCCGGTCGTCGGGTGCGGTGTCCTGCGGTCCGGTGTCCTGCGATGCGGTGTCCTGCGCTCCGGCTTCCTGCGGTCCGGTGTCCGGGCCCTGCGCCCGGACGCGCCGGACGTGTTCGAGGGAGTCGCGCAGCTCGGTGAGCCAGTCGTCGGTGTGGCGCTGGACCAGACGCACGCACCAGGCGAGGGCGTCGCTGCGGCTGCGCGCGACGCCGCCCGCGATCAGGGTGTCCAGGACCTGGCGCTCGGGCTGGCGCAGCCGGGTCATCACGGGCGCGGCGACATGCGTGAACAGGGCGCGCTCACCGCCGCACTCCACGCCCCAGGAGACCTTGCGGCCGAACCGGTGCTCGGCCTCGCGCGCCACCTCGACGCGCGACTGCCGGGTGCGCTCGCGGAACTCCTGGATCCGGCCCTGCACCGCGGCGTCGCGCTCGGCGTCCGAAGCGCCCTCGGCGAGCCGGGGTCCGGGTATGCGGCCGATCACGGTGATCTCCTCGCGGTCGACCGTGAGGTCGGTCAGCTCCTCGAAGAGGTCCTCGGGGACGCGGCCGGCGAACCAGCCGCGCAGGGTGTCTCGCTGCTCTGAAGTAATCATGTAATGACGATTACTCGCCCACACCATGAACACAAGGGGGTGCGCGGGAGTCCGCCGACAGCTCAATCGGAATGTTTCAGGCCTATTAACAAAGCGCAGGAAATCGGCCAGTTGGCTGCATCGAGCGATCAAGTTCCGCTCAGTTCCGGGGTTTGCACATTCAAAGTCCGTGACTTCACGCCACTGATTGAACACACAAGGTTACTGAAACGCGTGGGGTCGAGGTGTGTTTCGGCGCCGGACTCGGCAGACTCGCGCTCGCCGGTCCGGCACCGATCCGAGACGGTCCGGCACACCCTCGACATCAGCGGAAGGATGCACACGATGCGGAACACCGCGCGCTGGGCAGCAACCCTCGCCCTCACGGCCACCGCCGTCTGCGGGCCCCTCACCGGAGCCGCGCTCGCCGCCCCGGCCACTGCCCCCGCCTCGCTCTACGCCCCCTCGGCCCTGGTGCTCACCGTCGGCCACGGTGACAGCGCCGCCACGGCGACACCGCAGCGGGCCGTCACCCTCAACTGCGCGCCCTCGGCCTCCGGCACCCATCCGGCTCCTGTCGCGGCCTGCGCCGAACTACGCGGCGTCGCCGGCGACTTCGCCGCTCTGACCGCGAGAGACGACGTGCTGTGCACCAAGGAGTACGACCCGGTCGTGGTCACCGTCGACGGCGTTTGGGAGGGCAAACGCGTCTCCTACGAGCGCACCTTCGCCAACGAGTGCGTGAAGGACTCGTATCCGACGACCGTCTTCTCGTTCTGAGCGACCGGTCGTTCCGAGACCGGGATCGCGGAGTCCCCGTGAGCATCTGAAGCGGCCCGCAGGTGGGGAGTGCGAGTCCTTGGCGCGGGGCATCCGGCGATCTCGTACCAGGGGTCGGGCGGGCGGAGTGGGGCCGCCCGCCCGGCTGCTGGGTCAGGTCCGCCCCTTCCCGGGGAGAACAGGGAGGGGCGGAAGCCGTTTTCCGGATCTCAGGAGGCCGGGTCGCCGTCGTCGGTCCGGCGGCTCTTCGTACGTTCGCGGTGGCTCGTGTCGCACCACGGGAATCGGCGGCTGCGGCGGCAGGTGCACAGCGCCACCCGGAAGCGGTCCGAGCGGACCGTGCTGCCGTCCTCCAGCTCGACCTCGACCGGGCCCTCCACCAGCAGGGGGCCACGGCGCTGGACCTTGATGCGGCGCGCGGGTTCAGCAGGGGAGTTCGGCACGGACGACCACCAGCTCTTCCTTCTCGTCGTCGGACACCAGACCGCGCTGCCGCAGCCAGTCCGCGCGCGAGTGCAGCACCGGCCCGAAGGCGATTTTGCGGCGGTGGGTGACGGCCGCCCGGAACCCGGCGTCGTGCAGGCGGCCCAGCGTCCGGTCGGGGTCGCTGAGCGCCGAGTGCACCATCAGCAGGACACCGCCGGGGCGCAGCACCACCGGGGCCTCCCGGCAGATCCGGTCCAGTACGAGCCTGCCGTCCTCGCCCGCGTCCCAGGCCCTCGCCGCACCGCGCGGCGGGGCACCGGCGGTGGGTGCGGGGACGTAGGGCGGGTTGGAGAGGATCAGGTCGAACGACTGACCCCGCACCGGCGCGAACAGGTTCCCGCGCCGGGTCCGCACCGGAACGCCTGCCAGCCGGGCGTTCAGGCGTGCCGTCCACACCGCCCGCCACGAGACGTCCACCGCGGTCACGCGGGTGCCGCGCCGTGCGGCCGCCAGCGCCAGCGCGCCGGCTCCGGTGCCGACGTCGAGAACGTCGGCATTGGGTGAAAGAGGTTCTTCGGACAAGGCTCCGACCAGGAGGTCCGTATCGTCCTGCGGGGCGTACACACCCGGGGGCACCAGTGGTTTCACCGGGCTCAAGTACCCCGACATTCAGGAGATAAAAGAGATTTCCGAAAAGACGGGTGTGCGCAGTGACGACCTGCCCTCGCGCCAGTTGCCGAGCAGTTCGTCGGCGAAGCGGCCCTCGAGGTACTCGGTGGCGTCGATGCCGAACGCCACGTCGGACGCCAGATGCGGCTCCTCCGCGAGCAGCCCTCCGATGACCTCATGGCGTACGACCTGCTCGTGGACGGCGTCGGCCTCGACGTGCTCGTCGTAGAAGTGCTCGGCGGCCGGACCCGCCCCGGTGCGGCGCATCGCCTCGGCCAGGCGCCGGGACCCGGGGGAGGAGGTGATCTCGACCGAGGCGAAGTGGCCCACCAGAGCGCCCCGCAGGGCCCGGTGCAGGCCGAAGAGCGACATGAGGTTCACCGTCGCGAGCATCCGGGCGCTCGCCGCGTCGAGATAGCGGCCGTACGTCGTGTCCAGGCCCAGGTCCGTCATCAGGGCGGCGAACAGGTGCGCGTGCACCCGGTCGGGGCGGCCGCCGCCGAACTCGTCGAACTCCACGGCCGCCATGCCCGCCTTGGCGCGGCCCGTGAGCCGCGGCAGCACCCAGGCGTGCGGGTCGGCCTCCTTGAGGTGGTAGAGGGAGCGTTGCGTCGCGTACTCGCGCAGCTGCCACAACTCGCCCTCGTCGCGCAGGAAATGGGAGACGCCGTCGCCCTCGGCCGGTTCGACGAGCAGGTCGGCGAGCGCGTCGTCGACGGTGTCGTGCACCGGGGTGTCAGCGCGCAGGGCGGACAGGAAGCGGTGTTCGAGCGCCGCCCGGGTGCGCAGCAGGTCGGGGTCCCACTCGCGGTCCGCGGGCACGCCCGCGAAGCCGCGGTAGTGGAGCTCGTAGCAGAGGTAGAGGGCGAGCTGGAGGTCGTCGCCGTAGGCGGGGGCCGCCGCGACCGCCTCGGGGCGCGGCAGCGGGCCCGCGTCGAGCAGGTAGTCCTTCACTGCGGCCGAGACCGGTCCCCGGGGCTCGGGGAGCCGCGGTCCTTCGTGGTCGTGCGTCATACGGGCCGGGTACCCGGACAGCGGTGGGTCATCCACGGCGCGGGAACGCGCGCCGGACACCTGCCCCGGGTCAGCGGGTCAGGCTCGGGATGCGCAGGGGCAGCGGGTCCGGGGAAGAGGGTTGGGGCATCTCGTCGAGGCGGCTGATCTGCGCCCACCAGGACGAGCCCTCCTCGATGTGGCGCAGCAGGATGCCCTCGCGGATCGCCCACGGGCAGATGCTGACCGTCTTCAGGCCGGTCAGCTTCATCGCGGTGTGGCCGACCACCGCGCCGGCCAGGCTCTGCCCGGCGCGCGGCGCCGAGATGCCGGGCAGCCTCGCGCGCTCGGCGGCGGGCAGGGCCGCGAGCCGGTCGATCGCCGCCCGCAGGTCCCCGCGCCGCATCTGCCGCGGCACGAACGGCCCCTGCCGCCCCGGCGCCGCTCCGCACAACCGCCCCAGCTGCTGGAACGTACGGGAGGTGACCACCGCGGTGCGCGGGCCCTCCCAGCGGATCCGCGCCGCCACGTCCCGCAGCTGGTGACGGACCTTGCGGCGCAGCGCCCGCACCTGGTCCGGCGCGGGCGGGCCGTCCTCCGCGAAGAACTCATGGGTCAGGCGTCCCGCGCCGAGCGGCAGAGAGGCCACGAAGTCCGGCAACCGGCCGCGCCCGAAGGCCACTTCGAGCGAGCCGCCGCCGATGTCCAGCAGGGCCAGCGGCCCCGACTGCCAGCCCATCCAGCGCCGCGCCCCGAGGAAGGTCAGCTCGGCATCCAGCTCGCCCGGCAGGGTGCACAGCGCGACGCCGGTCCGCGAGCGTACGGCCCGCAGCACCTCGTGGCGGTTGGGGGCGGCACGTACGACAGCGGTGGCGAAGGCCTGCGGTCCTGCGGCGCCCCAGCGGGTCGCGGTACGGCTCGCCTCGCTCACCGCGTCGACGAGCCGCTCGACGCACTCCTCGGGGATACGGCTGCCGGGCCTGACCTGTTCGGCCAGTCGCAGCCGCCACTTCGCGGTGTGCACCGGCAGCGGAACCCCGCCCTCCGCGTCCGCCACCACGAGCCGGACCGTGTTCGAGCCCACATCCACCAGGCTGAGTCTCATGAGCCTGTGGGTACCCATGTGTATACGGGCCAATCACACACGGTGGCCGTGCCGGACGCCGGACCCCGGACGCCGGGCGCACGCGAGGGGCCGCCGTCTCCCTGCGGACGGCGGCCCCTCGGATCATGCGGCTCGGTGCGGTGGGATCACATGTGGACGACGGGTGCGGCGTCCGCGTCCTGCTGCGGGAGCCCGCGGCGGTAGAGCAGGAAGGCGATCACCGCGCCGGCGGCGAACAGCACCGCCGACCACCAGAACGCGGTGGTGTAGCTCTCGATCGTCGCCCGGGCCTGCACCAGCTTGTCCGTCGGGTCCTTGCCGGCCAGGTAGTCGGTCGCGGCGCTCGCGGCCAGGGTGTTCAGCAGCGCGGTGCCGATCGAACCGCCCACCTGCTGCATGGCGTTGACCGTGGCGGACGCGACGCCCGCGTCCTCGGCCGCCACTCCACCGGTGGCCAGCTGCATGGCCGCCGGCATCACCAGGCCGAGGCCGACGCCGATCACGATCAGCTGCGGCAGCACCGCGCTGACATAGCTGGAGCCGATGCCGATCCCGGTCAGCCAGGCCATGCCGACCGCGGCGACGGCGAAGCCCAGCGGGACGACCGCCTTCGGTCCGATCCGCGGCACCAGGGTCGTGGTGCCGAGCTGCGCCGCCACCATCAGCGCGGCGACCATCGGCAGGAACGCGACACCGGTCCTGGTGGGGCTGAAGCCGAGGTTCAGCTGCAGGTAGTAGGTGAGGAAGAGGAACACACCGAACATGCCGCCCGCGGAGATCAGCACGGCGACGAAGGAGGCCGAGCGGTTGCGGTCGAGCAGGATGCGCAGCGGCAGGAGCGGGTGCGCGGCACGGGTCTGCCACCAGGCGAACGCCGCCAGCAGGATGCCGCCCGCGATCAGGAAGCCCCAGGTCAGGGGCGAACTCCAGTCGTGCGTCTCGGCGTTGGAGAAGCCGTAGACGAGGGAGAACAGACCGGCGGCGACGAGCACCGTGCCGGGCACGTCCAGCTTGGCGCTCTGTGCGTCACGGTGGTTGGTCAGCAGCATCCAGCCGCCGACGAAGGCCACGACGGCGATCAGCACGTTCACGTACAGCGTCCAGCGCCAGTCCAAGGCGTCCGTCAGGACACCGCCGAGCAGCAGGCCCACGGCACCGCCGGCACCGGCGATGGCGCCGTAGACGCTGAACGCGCGGGCCCGCTCGCGGGCGTCGGTGAACGTCGTGTTGAGCAGGGAGAGGGCGGCGGGAGCGAGCAGTGCGCCGAAGGCACCCTGCAGGGCGCGCGCGGTGACCAGCATCCCGAATCCGCTCGCGGCACCGCCGAGCGCGGACACCCCGGCGAAGCCCACGACCCCGACGAGGAAGGCGGTCTTGCGGCCGAACAGGTCGGCGATCCGGCCGCCGAGCAGCAGCAGGGACGCGAAGGCCAGGGCGTAGGCGGTGACGATCCACTGGCGGTTGCCGTCGGAGAACCCGAGGTCGGCCTGTGCCGACGGCAGCGCGATGTTCACGATGGTGGCGTCGAGCACCACCATCAGCTGGGCGACGGCGACGACCGCGAGGATCCACCACCGCTTCCGGGAGGCCGCGGACGGCGCCTCGACCGCACCCTGCCGGGTGTCGTCGGTCAAAGTCTTCTGGGACATGGGAGAACCACTCCAGGGAAGTCGTTCGAGTGCTGCCTAAACGAAACCGTTTCGTACACGTCGAGGCTAAGCCACGCCGAGCGAAACGGCAACGTTTCGCTGGACGTGACGCTCGTCATGTATGCCTTGACGGGCATATAACCTCGGCGGCATATTGGATTTCATGTCCGACGGCGCACTCTGGACCGCTCTCGCGGACCCTCACCGCAGGGCCATCGTCGCGCTCCTCCTGGAGCGGCCGCGGCCGGTGGGCGAGATCGTGGAGGCGAGCGGCCTGAGCCAGCCCAGCACCTCCAAGCATCTGAAGGTGCTGCGGGAGGCGGGGTTGGTCCGGGTGCGGCAGGACGCGCAGCGTCGCGTCTACGCCCTCGACCCGGCGCCGATCGCCGAACTCGACGCCTGGCTCGCGCCCTACCGCAGGCTCTGGAACCGCAGCCTGGACGAACTGGGCCGGCGACTGGACGAAACCGCGCCGGACGATTCCGAGGAGGACTGATCTGTTGTGGCCGCTGATCTCACCGGCACCTATCTGACCCTGGACGACGGTCGTCCGGCCGTCCGTTTCAGCCGTACCTACGACCATCCGATCGAGCGCGTCTGGCAGTTCGTGACGGACGCGGAGGAGCTGGCCCGCTGGTTCCCCTCGCGTGCCGAGATCGATCCTCGCCCGGGCGGCACCATCACGTTCAGCGGCGACCCGAACATGCCCGAGTCCACGGGCCGGGTGCTCGCGCTCGACGAGCCGCGCCGACTGGCCTTCGAGTGGGGCGGCGACGAACTGCACTTCGACCTGGAGGCGCTGGACGACAAGCGCACCCGGTTCACCCTCACCAACGTCCTCCAGGCGGCCGACAGCGCGGCCCGCAACGGCGCGGGCTGGGAGGTGTGCCTGGCCGCACTGGACGCGCTGGCCCGGGGCGAGCGGTCCCAGGGGCCGCACGCCGGGACGAGCGCACCGTGGAAGGAGTTCTACGCCGGCTACCTCGACGCCGGTGTGCCGTCCGGGGCCCCCGTTCCCGGACTGGACTGACCCGTCCCGGGACGGAACTCACCCGTCACGGACGGGACGATCCCTCAGGCCATCTGACGCCGCACCAGTTCGTGCAGCCGCCCGCCCGTGTCCGCGAGCAACTGCGCGGGCGGGCCCTGCTGGGCGATCCTGCCGTCCTCCATCACGATCACGCGGTCGGCGTCCAGCACGGTGGACAGCCGGTGCGCGATGACGATGCGGGTGGCGTTCAGCGCCTTGGTCGACTCGATCACCGTGCGCTGCGTCTCGTTGTCGAGGGCGCTGGTCGCCTCGTCGAAGAAGAGGATGCGCGGCCGCCGGATCAGCGCCTGAGCGATCATCAGGCGCTGCCGCTGGCCCCCGGAGACGGCACCGCTGCCCGAGACGATCGTGTGCAGACCCATCGGCATCCGCTTGATGTCCTCGGCGAGCCCCGCCATCTCGGCCGCCGCCATCGCCTCCTCCGGCGTGTACGGCTCCGTACCGCAGATGACGTCCAGGATGGAGCCGGTGAACGGCTGCGCGTGCTGCAGCACCACACCGCACTGCCGGCGCACCGCCGACTGGTCGAGCGCGGACAGGTCCTGGCCGTCGTACAGGACACTCCCCGAGACCGGCTTGTCGAAGCCGATCAGCAGCCTGAGCAAGGTCGACTTGCCGCAGCCACTGGGGCCTACCACCGCCACGAACTCGCCGGGACGCACCTCGAAGGACAGGTCGTCCAGGACGAGCGGACCGTCGTCGGAGTACCGGAACGACAGCCGCCGGGCCTCGATCGCACCGGTAAGCGGGCCCGGCCGCGTGCTGCCCGTGCGCACCTCCGGCGTGGCCTCGAACACCGGCTTGATCTGCTCGAAGAGCGGCATCGCGGCCACCACGGAGACGAACGCGCCGGTCAGCTGGGTGACCGAGGTGAGCACCATCGTCACCGAGGTGTTGAAGGTGAGGAACGCGGCCGCCGACATCACCCCGCGCGCCGGGCCCGCCAGCAGCATGAACATCAGCAGGGTGCACAGCGGCAGATACACCGCGCCCATCACCGTGGTGAGGTTCTTGATCCGCCCCACCTTCTGCTGCAGTTCACGGCTGTGCGCGAACTGCGAGGCCCACGCCGCGTAGGCGTAGTTCTCGGCCGCCGCCACCCGGAGCTTGGGCAGCCCGCGCAGGGTCTGGAACGCCTGGTTGTTCAGCTTGTTGCCGAGCACGACCAACTTGCGCTGCCAGCGCACCTGCCACAGGCCGAGCCCGAGGAAGACGGCCCCGATGACGACCAGCATGCCGATCGCCGCGAAGGCCATGGAGGCGCTGTACCAGAACAGCAGCCCCAGGTTCATCGCGCCTATGGTCACCGACTGGGCGACCACGGGCCCGACTCCCGCCATCAGCCGGCGCATCGCGCTGATGCCCATGGCCGCGCTGGCCAGCTCACCCGTCGAGCGCTCCGTGAAGAACTTGGTCGGCAGTCTCAGCAGCCGGTCCCAGACGGCCGGCTGCAGCGTGGCCTCGATCCGTCCCTCGAGACGGAGGATGGTGAGGTTCTCCAGCAGCATGAACGCCGCCGCCACCACGCTGGTGAGCATCACGGCCAGACAGACCTGGACGATCAGGTTCGTCTGCGCCTTCGGCACGAACTCACCGAGCACCTTGCCGGTGGCGATCGGCACCAGCGCGCCGATCGCCACCGTCACCAGACCGCTCATCAGCAGGTTGGTGAGGTCGCCGCCCGTTCCCCGCATGGTGAACCGCAGCAGCCTGAGCGGGCTGAGCCGGCGGTCCGGCAGCGGGCGGTAGAACATCACCGCGCGCGGCTCGAACTCCTCCGCGTTGGCCTTCTCGATCGGCGTCTCACGACCGGTCGCCGGATGTACGGCGACGTAGCCGCCGCGCCGCCACAGCAGCGCGACCGGCGCGCCCGACAGCGCCCGGTGACCCACCAGCGGGCCGACGTTGTCCCGCCACCAGCGGCCCTCCAGCTGCACCGCCCGGGTGCGCACGCGGGAGGCGATCGCCACCAGCTCCACCGGGTCGAGGCGGTCGCTCCCCGTGCCGCTCTGCGCGGGTTCGGCAAGCTCGATCCCGGCCGCGTCGGCGACCAGCTTGCACGCCGCGTACGAGGCGTCGGCGTCGGCGGCCGTGGTCCGCTTCGACGACGACTTGCCGATGGAGGCGAGCAGGGTGCGGTCGGCCTGCGCCCGGACCGCCTCACCGGCCTTGATGCCGGCCGCCGTCCGGGTCTCGTGCGTGCGCTCCAGCTGCTCGATCCAGCGGTCCAGCGTGGTCAGCAGCCGGTACTCCTGGTCGACCATGCTCTGCCAGACCCCGGGGTCCATCAGCAGGTCGGCCGCCGCCTCGGCGCCGTACAGGGAGCCGTACTGGACGCTGCCCGGCGGCACCTGCATCCAGAAGACGTCGTCGTCGGTCAGCTCGGCGGCGCGGTCGTTCGCCATCGGCGCCTGGAAGAGGATGGACAGGCTACGGCCGACGCCGAGCGCGAGGGCGTACTCCAGCGGGCTCGTCTGCGGCGGGACGTACTGGGGGTTGCCGTACTCGTCGTAGGACCACGTCTGGGTGTTGGCCGGCTGGTACAGCTCGCGCAGTCCGATGCGGTGCACCACGCAGTCGCGCAACGGGCGCGCCACCAGGGTGTGCTGGGGGCCGGGGACCGGGCCGAGCAGCAGCGAGCCCGCCTCCAGACGGCCGAGGTGGTGCCAGTGGCCCTGCTGGACCGCGTCCACCGCGAACAGGTCGAGGCTGCCGGACGCGACCAGCCACAGCACCTGCGGGCCTTCCAGGTCGAGCCGGTTCAGGCCCGTGCAGTCGATGCGCGAGCCCATGGACCCGAGCGCGCCGAGGACCAGGTCGCCTTCCTGAGAGGTCGTCATCTCACCGTTCCCTGACCAGCGCGGCGTACGCACCGCCGCGTGCCACCAGGTCCTCGTGCCGTCCGCGTTCCACGATCGTGCCGTGCTGCAGCACCACGATCTCGTCGCTGTCGCGCACCGTGCTCAGCCGGTGCGCGATCACCACGCAGGCGCAGCCGCGCCGGCGCAGGTTGTCCATCACGGCCAGTTCGGTCTCCGCGTCCAGCGCGCTGGTCACCTCGTCGAGCACGAGGATGCTGGGCCTGCGCACCAACGCCCGTGCGATCTCCAGGCGTTGGCGCTGCCCGCCGGAGAAGTTACGGCCGTCCTGCTCCACCTTGCTGTGGATGCCGCCGGGCCGGCGCAGCACCACGTCGTACAGCGCCGCGTCCCGCAGCGCCTCGACCACCGCCTCGTCGGGGATCGACGGGTCCCACAGCGCGATGTTGTCGCGGACCGAGCCCTCGAAGAGGAAGACCTCCTGGTCGACGAAGGACACCGAGGAGGCGAGCGCGCCGCGCGGGATGTCGTCCAGGCGCCGCCCGTCGATGCGGATCACGCCCTCCCAGGGGGTGTACAGGCCCGAGATCAGCCGGGACACGGTGGACTTGCCGCTGCCGGAGCCGCCGACCAGGGCGACCTGCTGGCCGGGACCCACGGTCAGGTCGAAGCCGGTGAGCAGCGGCTTGTCGAGCGGGTTGTAGCCGAAGGAGATGTTCTGCAGCTCCACGTGCCCGTGCAGCCGGCGGGTTGAGTCGCCGGCGCCGGGGCGGCCGTAGAGCGGGTCGGCCTGGAAGTTCTCGACGTCCTTCAGGCGGGCCACGTCGGCGGCGAAGTCCTGGATGCGCCCCGCGACGCCGTTGAGGCGGGTGATCGGCGCGGTGAAGCGGGTGACCAGCGACTGGAAGGCGACCAGCAGGCCCACCGAGATGCCGCCCTCGACCGCGCGCATGCCGCCGATCCACAGAATCACCGCGCTGTTCAGCGAGGCCAGCGTCGGCGCGACCACGCCGAGCCAGGCGCTCGGCACCCCGAGCCGCTGCTGCTCCTCAAGCGTGGTGGCGTGCTGTCCGGCCCACTTGCGGAAGTAGCCGTCCTCGCCGCCGGTCGCCTTCATCGTCTCGATCAGCTGCAGCCCGGTGTAGGCGGTGTTGGTGAGCCGGGCGTTGTCGGCGCGCAGCTTGGCCGTCCGGGTCGCGCGCAGGCGGATGACCACCCGCATGGCGACGATGTTGAGCAGGGCGACGCCGATGCCGACGAAGGTGAGCTGGGGATCGTAGGTGTAGAGCAGGACCGCGTAGAGCACTACGACCACGCAGTCCACGCCGGCCGCCGCGAGGTCGCGGGCCAGCGTCTCGGCCACCTGGTCGTTGGACTGCAGCCGCTGCACCAGGTCGGCCGGGCTGCGCTGGGAGAAGAACGTCACCGGCAGCCGCAGCAGATGGCGCAGGAAGCGGGCGCTGGAGAGCGTGGAGGAGATGATGCGGCCGTGCAGCAGGTTCGACTGCTGCAGCCAGGTCAGCAGAACCGTCAGCAGCACGCACGCGCCCATCGACGCGAACAGCACGCCCAGCAGCGAGGTCTTGCCGCCGATCAGGAACTCGTCGATGTAGGTACGGCTGAGCGCGGGCACCGCAGCGCCGACCAGCACCAGGAGCAGGCTCGCCAGCACGGCTGCGGGCATCGTGCCCGCCGTGCCGCGCAGCCGGGCCGGCATCGCGCCCAGGATGCCCGGCTTGCGGCCGCCCTTGGTGAAGCCGTCGCCGGGTTCCATCACCAGCACGACGCCGGTGAAGCTGCCGTCGAAGTCCTCCATGGGCACGAAACGGCGGCCCTTGCCGGGGTCGTTGATGTAGACACCGCGGCGGCCGAAGCGGCGCCCCATGCCGTCGTAGACGACGTAGTGGTTGAACTCCCAGAACAGCACGGCCGGGGTCTTCACCTCGGCGAGGGCCGCCGTGTCCATCTGCATGCCCTTGGCCGTCAGGCCGTAACTGCGCGCCGCCTTCAGCAGGTTGCTGGCCCGCGAGCCGTCACGCGAGACGCCGCACGCGATGCGCAGCTCCTCCAGCGGGACGTGCTTGCCGTAGTGCCCGAGCACCATCGCGAGGGAGGCGGCGCCGCACTCGACGGCCTCCATCTGCAGGACCGTCGGCGTGCGCACGGTCTTCGACTTGCCCGTGGGCACGGGGCGCTTGGGCGGAGCGGCACGGCGCCTGCTCCGCGTCTCCTGTGCGGTGCTCACGGCAGCAGCCAATCGACGGGACGCTGATCGGACAGCCGGATCGAGCCCGAGGCCATGGTCATGGAGGAGAGATGGAAGGGCGGCCCGTCCTTGGACGACCACTTGTAGCCGCTCTTCGTGCTCGACGACTTGTCCAGTTTGACCAGCACGGCCACCGGGCGGCCCTTCTTGGTGAACTGCTCGCCCAGCTGGCTGTCGCCGAGGAAGGCGGCGATCTGCTGGGGGGACTGCGCGGAACGGTCCACCGACTTCACATGGCCGCGCAGCACGCCGTACGTCTGGGTGGGCACCGACGAGACGGTCAGGTCCACGGTGGCGTCGGCCGGGATGGAGGCCGCGTTCTCGGCGGGGACGTAGACCGTGGCGTAGAGGGGGTCGTCGGGCTTGGCGACCTTCTCCACGGCGGCGACGTTGGCGCCGGTCTGGATGATCTGGCCGATGGTGGCGGCAAGGCCGGTGATCCGGCCCGCGGCGACCGTGCGTACGACGGTGGAGCCCTGGGCCGTCCTGACCTTCAGGACCGGGGCGTCGGCCGGCAGTTGCTCGCCCTGTCTGGCGAGGACGGCGGTGACCTGGCCCGCGACGGGGCTCTGCAGGATGTAACTGCCTTCGCCGTGCGTGAGGATGGCGGGCGCGCCGACCGTGGAGGCGACCGAACCGGTCACCGCCCACACGGACGCGGCGGCGATCGCGACGACCGTCACGGACAGCACGAGCCAGCCCTGCGGGCGGGCGAAGCGCACCGGAAGATCGAGCTCCTCCGGCGACTGGAGCTTGGCGAGGGCCTGTTGGCGGAACTGCACGGAAACTTTCCCTCACCTGAAAACGAGAGAGGACCGGCTCTCCGGAGCCGGCTGCGTCGAGACAACCGAAGGCCCCGGAGTCGCGACACGACTCCGGGACTCGACGATCACAAAAGGTGCGATCAGAGACCGGCGACCAGACCGGTGACCGGAGCGGTGCTCAGGCCGGTGACACCCTCGACGGTGCCGACAGCGGTGTCGACGATGCCGGAAACCGGGGCAATGCCGTCCAGGGCACCCGTGACGGTGTTGACCGCGTTCACGGAGAGGCCGCCGGAGACGTTGTCGAGCTCGGCGTCGGAGATCTCGACGGTCTCGACACGGGGGGTGGAGTTCATGATGGAACTTCCCTTCGTATGGATATTCACAAGGGGGGAGCGGCCCCCCTCTGGGGGACAGAGCGACGGCCGCGACCGCGAGCGCCGGGCGCCCGTTGCCGGGAACCCTTCGCGGCCCCCGCGGTGCGATGGATCAAAGCACGCTGCGGGGTCGCCCTTCCAATCAACCATGCGTCTCACCAGGCAACTTGGATCACAGGGGTACCGATCGGTGCAGGGCTGCGCACGAGACGATGGCGACTTCTTCACATGCGTCACGGCATTGGTTCGCCCGCGGTCTTGCCGGTGGATCGACTAATCAGACACTCCCGTCACAACGGCATGGCGCAAGACGTGTGCGTGTGCAGATCCCTCGCGCCCGGTGACCCCGATGCGCAGTGGCTGTGCAGATTGGTTGAAGCTTGGATTCAGAACCGTGTTCTGGACGGGCCGTGGTCGTTCGACTGCGGACCGTGACGGGGTGGCCGCCGTCGACGCGGCCGCCAACGACACGAGGACCTTGTCGGCCTCGGCGGTGGTCATCGCCATGGGGGCGATCGTTCCCGCGCCGGTCGGCCGAAGGTGGGTCATGGCCGATTCCGCATCGCGCCAAGAGAGTTGGCAAACGGAATTGAACGCACCGCGCGGCCCGTGCGTACCAACAGCCATCCAGGCGCCCGAACACAACCGCTGCCGAACGGCGGCAAGACTCCGGTCCCCCCAGGAGGTCGAGAAGTTTGAGTCACAAGCGAATTCCGAAGCGCAAGGCCGCGATCGCGGCCGGCAGCGTCGTGGCGCTCGGCGCGGCCGCCATCCTGCTGCCGAACGCCATGGCGTCGCAGGACAACTCGTCGACCGACGCTGCCCCCAGGACCATGAAGGCGACCGACGCCTCGGATCTCGCCGCGCAGCTTCAGGGCCAACTCGGCCAGGCCTTCGCCGGTTCCTACTACGACTCCGCGAGCCGGCAGCTCGTCGTCAACGTCATATCCGGCGACAACAACGTGGTCGCCCAGGCGAAGAAGGCCGGCGCGAAGGTCCGCGAGGTCAGCAACAGTCTCGCCGCATTGAAGGCGGGCGCGCAGACCCTGAAGGCCAAGGCGACCATCCCGGGCACCGCCTGGGCCGTCGACCCCAAGACCAACAAGCTCGCGGTCACCGCCGACAGCACGGTCACCGGCGCAAATTGGGACAGACTGACGTCGACGGTCAAGAGCCTCGGTGACGGCATGGCCACCGTGAAGAAGAGCTCCGGAACCTTCAAGACGCTCATCTCCGGCGGCGACGCCATCTTCGCCCAGGCGGACGGCGGCACCGTCCGCTGCTCCCTCGGCTTCAACGTCAAGGCCAGCGACGGCAGTCCGGCCTTCCTGACGGCCGGTCACTGCGGCGTGGCCGCCAAGCAGTGGTCCGACTCCCAGACCGGGCAGCCCATCGCCACGGTCGACCAGGCCACCTTCCCCGGCAACGGCGACTTCTCACTGGTGAAGTACGACGACCCCAACACCCAGGCGGCGAGCGAGGTCAACACCGGCGAGGGCCAGGCCGTCCAGATCACCCAGGCCGCCGATGCCACCGTCGGCGAGCAGGTCTTCCGGATGGGCAGCACCACCGGGCTGCACGACGGCACGGTCACCGGCCTCGACGCCACGGTCAACTTCCAGAGCGAGACCGACCCGAACGGCGTCGACACCGTCACCGGCCTCATCCAGACCGACGTCTGCGCCGAGGCCGGCGACAGCGGCGGCTCCCTGTTCACCCAGGACGGCGCCGCGGTCGGCATGACCTCCGGCGGCAGCGGTGACTGCACCAGCGGCGGCGAGACCTTCTTCCAGCCGGTCACCGCCGCGCTGCAGGCCACCGGCGCGACGCTCGGCGACCCCGGCGCGGGCGCCGGTGACCAGGGCGGCGCCGCCGACCAGTCCGCCTCGGCGGGCGACCAGGCCGGCGGAGGCGACGCGGTGGGCGGCGGCGACGCGTCCGCCACCGCCGACCCGTCGGCGACCGCGAGCGACGGCTCGGGTGACCAGTCCGGTGCCGGTGCCGGCGACCAGTCCGGAGCCGGAGCGGGTGACCAGAGCGGGAACGGCGCGGGCGACGGTTCGTCGTCCCTCACCGAGACCCACTGATCGACCGGTTCGAGGTTGGCAGTGGACGGTCCGGCCTTCCGGCGGGAGGGCCGGACCGTTGCCGTTGCGCCACGGTCTTTTTCGGGTCTCGGCCTTCTCAGGTCTCGGCGCGGGCCCGCAGGAGCAGCAGCGCCACGTCGTCGAGTCGTTCGCGTGCGGCCGGACTGTGCGCCACGAGATGGTCGGCCAGCTCGTCCAGGGGTAGTTCGCCGGCCTCGGCGAGCCGTCGGCCGAGTTCGGCGAGCGCGTCCTCGATGTCGGTGCCGGGGGACTCGATCAGCCCGTCCGTGTAGAGGGCGAGGACGGAACCGGGCGCGAGATCGACCTCCGTGGTGGGATAGCCGGCCGAACCGTCGATGCCGAGCAGCGGGCCGCCCGCGAGATCCAGCACCCGCACCCGCCCGTCCGGGCGCCTGAGCAGCGGCGGCGGATGACCCGCGCGGGCCATCACGGCCCGCCCGCGCGCGGGATCGAGCCGCAGGTACAGACAGCTCGCGAACAGGTCCGCGCCGAGGTCGATCAGCAGCTGGTTGGTGCTGCGCATGACCTCCTCGGGCGCCTGCCCGACCGTCGTGTACGCGCGCACCGCGGTACGGATCTGCCCCATCAGGCCGGCCGCGGTCACGTTGTGGCCCTGCACGTCCCCGATCACCGCCGCGGCCACGCCCCGCGAGGACACCAGGTCGTAGAAGTCGCCGCCGATCTCCATGCCGTGCGTGGCGGGCAGATAGCGGGCGGCGGCCTCAAGGCCGGGCAGCGTCGGCAGCGAGTGCGGCAGCAGGGCGGCCTGCAGCCCCTGCGCCAGCTGCTGCTTGGCGTCGTAGAGCACGGCACGCTCCAGGGCCTGCGCGATGAGACCGCCCAGGCTTGTCAGCACCGCCCGTTCGTCCGCGGGGAACGCGTGCGGCTCGGCGTAGGCGAGCACACAGGTGCCCACCGGGCGGCCCGAGGCGATCAGCGGCAGATACGCCCAGGCCGCGAAGCCGTCGGGGGTGGCGTGCTGCGACGGATACAGGCGCTCCAGCTGCTCCCGGGAGTCGAAGAAGGCGGGCACCCCGGTGTTCAGGGCGTGGGTGCCCGGTGTCGGCTCCGCGAGCGGCAGCCCGTCGAACCGCTCCACGACGTGCGGGTCCTCGTAACCACGGTGTCCCAGCACATGCAGGCGTCCCGCGCGGGAGCCGAGCACCACCAGCGCCTGGCTGCCCACGGCGGGCGCGATCTCGTCCGCGACCAGCTGCACCACGTCCTGCACCCCCGCGGCCTCGGTCAGCGCGCCCGCAAGGGTCAGCACCTGGGAGATGGTGACCAACCGGGACGGGGTGTCGTCCGGATGCGGCGGGGCCCGGTGCATCTCCGCCACCGCCCTGGCCCGGGTGAGCCGCACGGTGAGTCCGGTGGTGGTCGGGTACAGCCGGAACGACAGCCAGTCGCCGGGCGGGCGCAGCGCCACGAACGAGGTGGTCTGCTGGCTGAACAGCGCGCCCCGGTATCGGTCCTCGTAGACGGGGTCGTTCAGCCAGGGCACCGACGCCCACAGCTGGGTGCCCAGCAGCCGGCTGGCGGGAACCCCGATCAGCTCGGCAGCCGCCGCGTTGGCGTAGCTGATCCGCCCGTGCAGATCGAGCGAGCACAGCCCGTACGGCAGCCGCGACACCATCCGCGCCGCCTCCACCGAGCCCAGCGAACCCGCCACGTTGCCCGGCGCGGGCACGCCGAGCAGATCGGGCTCGGGCAGCAGCGGGCGACTCTCGTCCAGGGCACGCTCCAGCCGCAGCGCGAGCCGGTCGCAGGCGGCGGTCAGATGCTCGCGCTCCCGGTCGGACAGCACCGGCGGGTGGCCTCCGGGCCAGGTCACATAGACCGCGCCGTACGTCGTCGTCCCCGTCGCCACCGGCAGCGCGGCGAGCGAGAAGTGGTACGGCAGCACGACGGCTATCCGGGGATAGCAGCGCGCCATCTCCTCCTCGCCGCCCACCCACACCAGCCGCCGCTCCCGCACGGCGTCGGCCACGGGGATGGGTGCGCTCAGGCCCACCCGCTCCCAGGGCGCGGCGAAGGCGCGGGGCAGCCCCGCCGTCACGGCCATCTCCAGGACGGGCTCGCCGGGCGCCAGCAGATACACGGCGCCGGAGTGCGCGTGGACCTCGTCCATCATCGAGGCCAGCGCCAGGGACAGCAGCGGCCGGCCCACCCGCGTCCGTGTGGTCGCCGGTGCCTGCGCGGACCTGTGTCCACCGGACACGCCGACCACCTCCTCGCACACCCGAAGGGGCGCGTCCCAGGGACTAAATCTGCCCTGTGACGGCCGGTCGCGCACGGCGAGCGGCCGCCGCGGCGCCGCACGGTCCCGCGCATGAGCACGGGAGCACCCGGCGCGGTGAAAGGACGGGCGGGTACCCCCTCCGCCCGAAACGATCCCCCCTCGGCTTACGCGCGCGATGGTGCGCCGACCGGGGCGCTCACTCCGGCACCCACCCCGGCGCCCGGTAATGGCCGGAACTACGCGCTCCTCGGATGCTCACGGGCGCTCAGATTGGGCACGCGTTCACCACTGACATGACCGGCGGACGGAAAGCTGAGGGGCGGGCAGTGATCCGGGTATTACTGGTGCACGATGCGTGTCTGGTGCGATCGGTGCTGGCGGAGTGGCTGAGGCGGGAGCCGGGCCTCCGCGTGGAGGACACCCCCTGGCGGGGCGCGCCCGGCCGGGTACGGCTGCTGCGGCCCGATGTGTGCGCCGCGGACCTCGAAGTCGACTCGTACGGCGTCCCGCCCCTGAACGAACTGAACTCACGGGGCCCGGACGGGTCACGTCCCAGACTCCTGGTGCTGGCCAGCGCCCACCGGCCCGGGCTGCTGAAACGGGCCATCGAGGCGGGGGCGCTCGGCTATGTCGACAAGGAGGGCGCGCCCGATCACCTCGTGCGCGGGATCCGCCGGGTCGCCGCGGGCGAACGCTTCGTCGACGACTCGCTCGGCTACGGCTTCCTCAAGGCCGCCGAGATGCCACTGACCAGGCGCGAACTGAGCGTGCTATCCCTCGCCGCCGAGGGCGCCTCGGTCGCGGAGATCGCCGGCAGCCTCCACCTCTCCCACGGAACCGTGCGCAACTACATGGCGGCCATCACCCGCAAGACCGGGGCCCGCAACCGCATCGACGCGATCCGCATCTCCCAGGGGGAAGGCTGGCTGTGAGGGCACCGGCCCCCAGCTGCCGACGAGTTCCCGGTACAGCGCCGAGGTCTCCAGCAGCTCGTCGTGGGTTCCGCACGCCGTGCCGCGTCCGTCCATGACCAGCACACGGTCCGCGCGCCTGGCCGAGCTGATGCGGTGCGCGACGACGACGAGCGTGCCGCCCGGCCGCCGCGCGAAGGCACGCTCCGCACGCTCCTCGGCCTCCGGGTCCAGATGACAGGTCGCCTCGTCGAGCAGGGCGAGCGGGGCGTACGACAGATACGCCCGGGCCAGCGCGATCAGCTGGCGTTCACCGGCGGACAGCGCCGCCGGGTCGACCTCGGCACCGAGACCACCGAGCCTCGCGAGCAGCGGACCGAGCCCGACCGCGTCGGCCGCCGCCAGTAACTCCCGCTCTGGCACCGGGTCCTGTCGCAGATGGGCGAGGTTGTCGGCGACGGTCCCGGTGAAGACATACGCCTCCTGCGGGATGAGCACGCGGTGCCGCGCGGCGTCGGCGGAGGGAACGGGGGCCCCGCCGACCCGGATCTCCCCGCGCCGGGGCGTGAGCATCCCTGCGATCAGGGCGGTGAGCGTCGACTTCCCGATGCCGCTGGGTCCGACGACGGCCAGGTGGGCGCCGGGGGCGAGGGTGCGGTCGAGGTTTTCGATCACGGGGGTTGCGGCGGGGCCGTAGGCGAAGGTCACGGAGGTGAGGGAGACGGCGGGGGGTTGTGCGGCTGGAGGGCGGGTCGCGGGCGCCGGGATCTTGGGTGCGGGATCTGGCGCGGGATCAGGCGTGGGATTGGGTGCGGGATCGGGCTTGA
>NZ_JAFJSY010000046.1 GCF_019857225.1 Streptomyces plumbidurans | reverse complement strand
TTGGGTGCGGGATCTGGCGCGGGATCAGGCGTGGGATTGGGTGCGGGATCGGGCTTGAGATCTGGCGTGGGATTGGGTGCGGGATGGGGCGTGGGATCGGACGTGGGATGGGGCGTGGGATTGGGTGCGGGATCTGGCGTGGGATTGGGTGCGGGATTGGGTGTGGGATCTGGCGTGGGATTGGGTGCGGGATGGGGCGTGGGATCGGACGTGGGATGGGGCGTGGGATTGGGTGCGGGATTGGGTGTGGGATTGGGTGCGGGATCGGGCGCGGGATGGGGCGTGGGATCGGGCGCGGGATGGGGCGTGGGATCGGGCGCGGGCGCCAGCCGTCGCAGCACCACCGTCAGACGTGAGCCGCTCGTGCCCAGGCCGTGGACCAGGTTGGTGAGGGCCGGGAGCAGGGACTGGGTGACGTACGCGAGTGCGCCGACCAGGGCACCTGCGGTGACCCCGTGGGCCAGCAGCCAGGGCGCGGTGGCGAGCAGCAGCACAATCGGGAGGTGGCCGCCGAGCGCGAGTGCCGCCACGCGGACGACGCCCCAGCGGGCGAGGGCGCGGGCGGCGCGCAGCTCGGCGTCGACGCATTCGCCCACATCGGCGGCGATCACCTCCTCCGCACCGGTGGCCGTGATGTCCCGCAGCCCCGGGCACACCTCGCCCAGCCGTGCGGCCAGGGCCTCGTCGGCGACGAGGAACGCCTCCTGCCGACGGGCCAGCGGCCGCAGTGACGCCACGAAGAGGACGACTCCGGCCACGAGCGGCGGCCCCACCGCCGCCAGCAGCATCGGGGCCAGCGAGAACAGCCCGACCAGCGCCCCCACGGCCGTGAACAGGAACGACCGCGACACCATCACCAGCCCGGCGAAGGTCTCCCGCGCGATCTCCACCTGCTGGGTGAGTCCCGACAGCGCCCCGCCGTCGCCCTGACGCACGGCGCGGCCCACGACCCTCTCCACGAGCCGATCGCGAAGGGGCTCGACCAGCGCGGCCACGGCCCCATAAACCCGCCCGGTCCCGTACGCCCCCACCACGACCCCAATCCCGGCCACCCCCAGCCAGCCGAGCCCCACGTCCACCCGCCCGTCCAAAAATCCCGCGTCGAGGGCGCGCGCGGGGGCGTACCCGGTGAGAAAGGTCTGCGCCGTCTCCAGCACGGACCAGCAGACGAGCCGGAGAACAACCCTCCACCTCGCCCACAGAAACGGCAGGCCACGCACAAGAAGCCCGGCGGGGCCGGTCTGCCGCCGCGTCTCGCGCCTGGTGCCGGCCTCCCGCCCCCGCACCCCACCCCTCATCCCAACCCCCCGTCACCAAACACCGCCCGATACCCCTCCAGCCCCCACAGCTCCGCATGCGTCCCCACCGCCCGCACCCGCCCGCCGTCCAGCCAGGCCACTGCGTCCGCGCGGGCCGCGGTGGCCGCTCGGTGGGCGACGAGCAGCCGGGTGTTGTGGGTGCCGTGGGTCAGGAGGGCGTCGGCGATCTGGGCCTCCGTCACCGTGTCGAGGCTGGAGAGGGCGTCGTCGAGGATGAGGAGGCGGCCGTTGTGGGCGAATGCGCGGGCCAGGCCCAGGCGTTGGGTCTCGCCGCCGGAGCGGGGCGCGTCGGCGCAGGCGGTGGCGTAACCATTCGGCAGACGTCGTACGAAGTCGTCCGCGCACGCCAGGCGAGTCGCCTCGCGGACGGTGGCGGGGGAGAGGGGGCGGGGGCCGAGGGCGATCGCGTCCTCGACGGTCGGTGCGAGGAGAGCGGGGCGTTCGAAGGCGTAGCCGACGGCCCGGCGCAGGTCGTGACGGGTCAACTCGCGCAGCGGCACCCCGTCGAGCAGGACCTCGCCCGCGTCTGGGTCGGCCAGGCGCCCGGCGATCGCGGCGAGGAGCGACTTGCCGGTGCCGGAACGGCCGACCACGGCAAGGGTGGTGCCGCCGGGGACGAGCAGGTTGACGTCATCGAGGACGGTGCGCCCGCCGCGCCGGGCCGTCACCCCGCGCAGCTCCAACTGCCCCGGTCCCGGCGGCAGTCGGCGCTCTCCGTGGACGGTGGCCGGTTCCGTCAGGACCTCGCCGAGGCGCCCGGCGGCCGCGCCGGCCCGGGCCAGACTCGCGAACTGGCCGACCATCAGGCCGACTCCGGTCGCCAGGACCGCGTACCGCGAGGCCGCCAGCACCTCGCCGACCGACAGCCGGTGCCGGGCGAGGAACAGTCCGGCCACGGCGACGACCGCCAGCTGCAGCAGCGGCGCCACGGTCATCGCCTGCGCCGCGGCCCGCCCCTGCACCCGCCACATGCGATGCCCGGCGCGCGACAGGTCCGGCAGCGGCCGGAGGATCCGCGCGGCCTCCTTGGGTGCCGTGCCCGCCGCCGCGATGGTGCGGTGACCGGTGATCGCCTCCGCCAGCCCGCCCGCGATCCGCCCCTGCACCCGCTGGTAGTCGGCCACGCAGCGCGTCGTGTCACGGGTGAAGGCGCGCAGCAGGAGGGCCAGCAACGGTGCTCCGGCCAGGAACACCGCCGCCAGCCACGGGTCGATCAGCCCGAGAGCCACCACGCCCCCCACGGGACCGGCGAACGCGGCGAGCAGCGCGGCGCGGGCGGCCGGGGCCGTTCCGGCCTGCGCGGCGTTGCCGACGAGCCGGGCCACGAGGTCACCGGGGCCGAAGCGGGCCGCCGCACGCGGGCCCGTGGCCAGCACATGGCCCGTCAGCCGCCGCCGCAGCCACGCCGTGCTCCGGGCGTCGACGGTGCCGGCGAGCACGGTCTCGCACGCGTCGAGCAGTACGGCCAGCAGCACCAGTGCCGCGCAGCACAGCACCCAGCGGGTCGCGGGGGCGTGCGCCAGCAGCAGGTCGAGGGTGCGGCCCAGCGCGGCAGGCAGCAGCAGAGCGGCACCCGCGGACGCCGCGCTCACCAGGCACAGGGCCGCGCACCGGGCCCCGCTGTGCCGGGCGGCGCCGTTGAGCATCGCAGCGGGATCCGCGGCAGGGGTCGTCATGGTCGTCATCCGACCGTTGCCTCACATCCGGGTTCGCGAAAGTGCGCAGGACCGAAAGGGCGCAGGACCGAAAGGGCGCAGGACCCCGGGCGGCCCCTCCCCGAAGGGAGCGGACCGCCCGGAGCCATGGGCCTACGGCCTTGTCAGAGGCAGAGCGTGACGCTCGCCGCGCTGACACAGGAGAGCAGGCTGAGCGTGCTGTTGGCGCCGCCGCCCATGTGCTCGTCGGATTCCATCGTCTGCAGGTCGAGAAGTGCCATGAAGATGTCCTTCCTTCTGTTTCCATCCGTGGGGACGGGGTTGGGTCACGACTCCGTCAGATCGCGGAGCCGAGTCGTGGGGACCGACCGCCCGAGCGGCGGCAGGAACGGCAGGTGGGCGTCGCCGCCGTGGGCCGCGTCGAGCGCGAGCAGACAGCCTGCGGTACCGGTCGCGAGGTCCATGGACAGGCGCATCATCTGGTGCCCGGGGAAGGCCAGTCGGCCCTCGTACGCCATCGCGTACCAGCCGAGGCCGTCGAGTTGCTCGGCCAGCCGCCGGTCCGTCGCGGCCGGCTGCGTGGTGCGCGCGAGATACAGGATCATCCCGGCGCGGCCCTGGAAGAGGCCGGGCTGCGCGTAGAAGCGGGAGGTTGCGGCCGTGAGGATGCCGACCCGCGCCGTGTCGAACTCCGCGTCGTCCGCGTGCTCGGCGAAGTCGTCGAGGACCAGGCCAAGTCCTACGCTGCCCTCGCCGAGGTACGGCATGGTCCGCCAGCCCTCGTCGACCTCCAGGCTGCCGCTCTTCTGCACGACGCAGCACTCCAGATCGCGGCTCAGCGCCTCGCGCGCCCCCGCCAACAGCCGGGCCTCACCGGTCCGTTCGTACTGCCGCAGCAGGAACAGCGCGGGCCCGCTCGCGCCCCGCAGCAGCCCGGCCCGCCGCCGGCGCGTCTCGGGCCGCGGCTCCGCAAGGCGCCGTACGAGAAGGTCCGCGGCCTCTCCGGTCCGCTCGCGCAGCTCCGACTCGCCTGTGCTGTCCGCCAGTTCGCCGAGGACCAGGCCGAGTCCGGCCAGGCCGCTCTGCAGATCGGAGGACAGGTTCTGCCACCGCTCGGCGAGGATGTTGTCGACCAGGTCGAGGGCGCGCTGCCGGTGGCCGAGCCGGTCCAGGACATGGGCCACGCCCGCGAGTCCGTCGTACAGTCCGAGCGGCGTGCCGACCGGCGGCGGGTCCGTGCGGGCCAGGAGCCAGCGCTCGCCCTCCTCGTACCGCTCGGCCCCGGTCTCGGCCAGCGCGTACAGCACCCCGGCCGCGCCGTGGGCGATTCCGAGCCCGCCGCCGTCGAAGAACTGGGCGACGTCGCCCGGGAAGAGCCGGTCCTCCCGCTCGGGGGTGGCCGAGGCGAGGATCGCCCCGACCATCGAGTCGCGGCTGTGCGGCCAGTCGGCGGGCCGCACGAAAGCGGGGGCGCCCGCACCCGAGCCCCGGGTGATCTCCGCGACCGCCTCGTCCAGGAACTCCCGTGGTACGTCGGGGAATTGCTCCGCGATCACCTCGGCCAGATGCGCCGCCTTGCCCCGGTCGACCACGAACAGGGTGGTCACGGGCAGGAACAGCGCGAGCCGCAGGCAGGCCAGGGCGTAGCGGTCCACGTCCGTGCCGGTCCGGTCCGGCGGTGCGAAGAAGCCCGGGTGCGCGACGACTTGGCGGCCGTTCTCCGCGGCGGGCGCCGCAGCCTCGAAGTCGATCAGGAACACGGACTCGTCGTCCGGCGCGACCATGATGTTGAAGACGTGCAGGTCGTTGAAGACCAGCCCGCGCTCGTGCAATGTGTGCACCGCGCGCTCCACCGCCCCGTGGATGCGCACCGCCCACGCCGTGTAACGGGCGACGGCGTCCGGGTCCGGGTCCGGCGCGAGCAGCGGATGACGCTCGGCGAAGAACGAGTTGAGCGGGCGGCCCTCGACGAAGTCCATCACCAGGAACCGGTGCTCGCCGAGCGTGAACCAGTCCCGCACCTCCGGCACCACACCCGTCCCCGCCACCCGCTCCAGCGCCTCCTTCTCGCGCTCCAGCCGGGTGATCGCGTCCGCCCCGTCGGCCGCCAGCCCGGCGTGCGGCCGCCCCTCCTTCAGCACGACCCGGCTCCCGTCCCGGGTGTCGGTGCCGGCGTACACACCGCCGCCGTTGGAGAAGTGCAGCGCCTTCTCGATGCGGTACGGCAGATCGCCCACCGTCGTGGTGTTGCGGGCCGCGAGATGCGGTTCGAGGAACGCGGGCAGCGTCACCCACTGAGGCACCTGGAAGGACGGCGCCCGCCGGTCCGGCACCAGGCGCCCCTCGCCGTCGCGCACCGCCGCCACGAGCGAGCCCCGCTCGTCGACGGTGATGGTGCGCGCGAAGGCGCCGTAGCGGACATAGAGGGGACCGTCGTACCAGCGCAGATCGGTGAGGATGTACGGCCCCTCCAAGCCCTCCAGCCGGCGGCCCAGTTCGCACAGCACCCGGTGCAGCTGCTCCTCGTCGGCCGGGTAGACGGTGACGAACTTGCCGCTGCTGTCGCGGCCGGCGTACTTGGTGTTGCGCAGATGCAGCAGATGCGGGGACGGCACGAACTTGAACGGGATCCGGCGCGGCACGCAGTAGTCCCACACGGTGGCGGCGATGCGCTCCGCGTGTTCCCGCGTGGCCGAGGCGTGGATCTTCCACCCCTGCGCGGGTCCCGGCACCGGGCTGCCGTCGGCGCCGAGCGGCGTCAGCGCCAGCCAGTCGCCGATCCGCCCGGACGTCCAGCCCTCCGGCACCCGGCGGCGGGCGGTCTCGAACGAGTGCGCCTCCTGCCGCCCGGCCGCGACCAGCCGGTCCGGTGTCTCGTAGAAGTGTCTGTCAGCGAGCGCGTACACCTCGTAGCGCTTGTCCATACGTCCCCCTCCTTGGCCCGTGTTCGACATTTCCAGCCGGGCGGTGGCGACGGACAGTCACGGCTGTCACGAGAACACCGTGCGATACGCATGGGTCAAGACATGTTCGGCGCGTTTCGAGTGGCCGCTTTGCGGCGCCCGCCACGGAATGCGCACAGGGGCTGCGCAGGCGGCCCGTACGCGCTGTAATTGCGGACGTGGTCAGTGAGGGTGCTGAGGGTCGCAGAAGCGGAGCGCTGCGTGCCGAAAGTGCCCTGAAAGCGCTCACATCCGGTCCCGCCTCACCCGAGCGGGCGCGCCGCGTCCTGGAACAGGCGCTCGTCTTCGCCAGAGCGGCCTTCGTCGCCGTGTACGCGCCGGGGGAGGACCGCGACCTGCTGTGCCTGGCCGAGTCGGCGGGCATGCCCAGGACGATGTTCGGGCTGCGCGAGGCATACGCCGGCTCCGGTTGCTCCCCGGTGGCCGAGAGCCATCGGTCCGGCAGCCAGGTCTGGCTCGGCCCCGAGGACCCGGCCGACGACTGCGAGGAGCGCCGCGAGCAGGTGCGGGACTTCTTCCTCGCGGTGCTGCCGGTGCGCGGGGGCGACAAGGGCGGCGCCTGCCTGCTCGCGGTCAGCGAACGGCCCCACGGTTTCGACACCGAGGACCGCAAGTGCCTGGAGCTGATCGCCGACGCGGTCGGCGACCCCGTCCCGGCCCGGTCGCCGGAGCGCGGCGAGCTGCCGGCGAACGCGTTCAGCCTCGCCATGGACAGCGGCCGCGTCGCCGTCGGCGACGACATCCTGGAGCTGTTCGCCCTCGACCGCGCCGAGTTCGACGGCAAGGTGGAGACCCTGCTCGGCCTCACCGTGCCCGAGGACCTGCCCGCGCTGATGTCCGTGGTCGAGGCCGACCACATGTCCCTCGGCGACCGCGAGCTGGAGTTCCGGGTCCTGCAGCCGTCCGGTCCGCCGAAGTGGCTGCGGCTGCGCGGACGCCTGCAGTCCGGCGGCGACGGCCGCTCCGCCCGGTTGGAGGGCACGGTCGCCGACGCCTCCACGCTGCGCTCCGACGTCACCGACGTGGCCCGCGTCCAGCGCCTCGCCGCGATGCTCGCCACCGCCGGCACTGTTCGCGACGTCGGCCAGGCCGTGGTCTCCGCCCTGCGCCGCCCGCTGCAGGCCGACCGGATCGCGCTCGCCGAGCTGGAGGGCGACCGGCTCGTGGTCACCGTCCTCGACCCGCCCGAACCGGAGTCCTGGCCCGAGCTGTGGCGCCTGGAGTGGCGCTCCGAGTGGCCCGACGCACCCGTGCGCGCCATGCCCACCCTCGCCGCCGCCCTGAGCGAGGGCCGCGCCCACATCTGGCCCGCCGGCACGGCCCTGGAACCCGCCCTGGCCACGGTCGGCCCCGGCGGACTCGCGGTCCTGCCGCTGCCCGCCGGCAACCGCATGGCCGGTGCCTGTCTGATCGGCTGGGACACCCCGCACGACTTCGGCCCCGACGAACGCGCCCTGCTCACTGCCTCGGCGGGCCTCGCGGGCCAGGCCCTGATGCGCGCCCAGGCCTTCGACGCCGAGCACGAACTCGTCGGCATGCTCCAGCGCCAGCTGCTGCCGCGCCGCCTGCCCGAGCTGCCGGGCGCGGTCGCCGTCGCCCGCTATCTGCCCACCACCGCCGGTCTGGAGGTCGGCGGCGACTGGTACGACGTCATCCCGCTCCCCGACAACCACGTCGCCCTCGTCATCGGCGACGTCCAGGGCCACAGCGCGGCGGCCGCCACTCTCATGGGCCAGATGCGCACCGCCCTGCGGGCGTACGCCGTCGAGGGGCACCCGCCGGACGTCGTCGTCTCGCACGCCAACCGGCTGCTGATGGACATGGAGAGCGACCTCTTCGCCACCTGCTGCTATGTCGACGTCGACATGGAGGAGGGCTCCGCCTGGTACGTCCGCGCCGGGCACCTGCCGCCGGTGCTGCGCCACCCGGACGGCAGCACGGCCGTGCCCGAGGTGGAGGGCGGACCGCCGCTCGGCGTGGTGGCGCAGGCCGACTTCCCGATGAGCGTGCTGCGGCTGCAGCCCGGAACGGTGGTGGCACTGACCACGGACGGCCTGGTGGAGTCCGCAGGGGCGGACATCGACGTCGGCATCGACCGCCTGGCCCACGAACTGTCGCAGTCCGACCCCGCCCACCTCGGCCAGGTGGCCGACGCACTCCTCGGCAGCGCCCAACGCAGCGACGACGTCGCCCTGCTCCTGCTGCGCTACGACGGCATGACGCTGCGCCCGCAGCGCGAGAGCTGGACGGTGTGGCGCGTCCCCGAGGCCGTCGGGCACACCCGCCGCTTCACCCGGCGCACCCTGCGGACCTGGGGCGTGGGCCGGGACGCCGCGGACGCCGTGCTCCTGATCGTCTCCGAGCTCGCCACCAACGCCCTGGTGCACACCGACGGCCGGGTCCGCCTCGACCTCACCCTGCTCGACAACCGGGTGCGTGTCTCGGTCACCGACTCCTCGCCCCGCACCCCCGTGAAGCCGACGAGCATCGGCTGGGAGGCCACCGGAGGACGGGGCATCCTGCTCGTCGAGGCGATGTCGGAGACCTGGGGGACCGTGCCGGTCAGCGGCGGCAAACAGGTCTGGGCCGAGCTCCCCATCGACCGGCCGTGACGCCGGCGAGCCGCAGCGGCTGTCCGGGCAGACCGTGGTGACCGGACGTCAGACCCACCGGAGGCCGACCCGACCCGAACGGGCCAGGACGGCCGCTCGGCCCACGCCCCTCCGCAGTACGGTCGTAACAGGAAGCCACCATACAAACAGTCGCTTTATGGTGATCGACGCTAGGGTGAAGCAGATGAAGGCTCTCGTGCTGTCCGGCGGCGCCGGTACCCGATTGAGGCCGATCACGCACACATCGGCCAAACAGCTCGTGCCCGTGGCCAACAAGGCCGTGCTCTTCTACGGACTCGAATCCATCGCCGAGGCGGGCATCACGGAGGTCGGTGTCATCGTCGGTGACACCGCCGCCGAGATCCAGGAAGCCGTAGGCGACGGATCCAAGTTCGGTCTGGAGATCACCTACATCCCCCAGGAGCGGCCCCTCGGGCTGGCCCACGCGGTACTGATCGCGCGGGACTGGCTCGGCGACGACGACTTCGTGATGTATCTGGGCGACAACTTCATCGTCGGCGGCATCAGCTCCCTCGTCGACGAGTTCCGCAGCAACCGCCCCGACGCCCAGATCCTGCTCACCAAAGTGGCCGACCCGCGCGCCTTCGGTGTCGCCGAACTCGACGCCGCGGGCCAGGTCGTAGGACTTGAGGAGAAACCCGAGGAACCCAAGAGCGAATTCGCCCTGGTCGGCGTCTATCTGTTCACGCCCCTCATCCACGACGCGGTCCGCGAGATCCAGCCGTCCTGGCGCGGCGAGCTGGAGATCACCCATGCCATCCAGCACCTGATCGACAAGCGGGCCGACGTGCGCTGCACGGTCATCGAGGGCTACTGGAAGGACACCGGCAACGTCGTCGACATGCTGGAGGTCAACCGCACGGTCCTGGAGGGCCTCGACCAGCGCATCGACGGCGAGGTGGACGAGGACTCCGAGACGATCGGGCGCGTGGTCGTCGAGGAGGGCGCGCGGATCGTGCGATCACGCATCGTCGGCCCCGCCGTGATCGGCGCGGGTACCGTCGTCGAGGACTCCTACGTCGGCCCCTTCACCTCCGTCGCGGAGAACTGCCGTATCACCGACAGCGAGGTGGAGTTCTCCATCGTGCTGCGCGACTCCTCGATCCACGGCGTGGGACGGATCGAGAACTCCCTGATCGGCCGGCACGCCGAAGTGACGCCGGCCCCCAATGTCCCCAGTGCCCACCGACTGGTCCTCGGCGACCACAGCAAGGTGCAGATCCATACATGAACCTTCTCGTCACCGGCGCCGCCGGCTTCATCGGCTCCTGCTACGTCCGCACCCTGCTGGCCCCCGGCGCGAGCGACGCGCTGCGGATCACCGTGCTGGACAAGCTCACCTACGCGGGCAACCTCGACAACCTCGATCTCGACGACCCCCGACTGGAGTTCGTCCAGGGCGACATCCGCGACGCGGAACTGGTCGACAAACTGATGGCCGACGCCGACCAGGTCGTGCACTTCGCGGCCGAGTCCCATGTGGACCGCTCGATCGCCGGCGCAACCGACTTCGTCCTGACCAATGTGGTGGGCACCCAGACCCTGCTGGACGCGGCCCTGCGCCACGGGGTGGGCCCCTTCGTGCACATCTCCACCGACGAGGTCTACGGCTCCATCGAGTCGGGCTCCTGGCCGGAGGAGCACCCGCTGGCCCCCAACTCCCCCTACTCGGCGTCCAAGGCCTCCTCCGACCTGCTCGCCCTCGCCTACCACCGCACCCACGGCCTGGACGTCCGCGTCACCCGCTGCTCCAACAACTACGGCCCGCACCAGTACCCCGAGAAGGTCATCCCGCTGTTCGTCACCAACCTCCTCGACGGCAAGAAGGTCCCGCTGTACGGCGAGGGCCTCAACGTCCGCGACTGGCTCCACGTCGAGGACCACTGCCAGGGCATCGACCTCGTGCGCACCAAGGGCAGAGCGGGGGAGGTGTACAACATCGGCGGCGGCACCGAGCTGACCAACAAGGAGCTCACCGGACTGCTGCTCGAGGCCTGCGGCGCGGGCTGGGACCGGGTCGAGTACGTCGAGGACCGCAAGGGCCACGACCTGCGCTACTCGGTCGACTGGAGCAAGGCCCGCGACGAGCTGGGCTACCGCCCGCGCCGCGACTTCACCACCGGCCTCGCCGACACCGTCGACTGGTACCGCGCCCACCGCGCCTGGTGGGAACCCCTGAAGGGGCGGTCGGCATGAGGTGGCTGGTGACGGGAGCCGGCGGCATGCTCGGCCGGGACACGGTCGAGGAGCTGACCCGGCGCGGCGAGGACGTGACGGGCCTGGACCACAAGGCCCTCGACATCACCCAACGGGACGCCGTCGAGGGCGCGTTGGCCGACCACCGGCCCGACCTGGTCGTCAACTGCGCGGCCTACACCGCAGTCGACGACGCCGAGAGCGACGAGGAGCGGGCCCTGCGCATCAACGGCGACGGCCCCGGCCACCTCGCCCGCGCCTGCGCGGCACACGGCGCCCGCATGATCCACGTCTCCACCGACTACGTCTTCGCGGGCGACGCCCGCACCCCGTATCCGGAGGACCATCCCACCGCCCCGCGCACCGCCTACGGCCGCACCAAACTCGCCGGGGAACAGGCCGTCGCGAAGGAACTCCCCACATCGAGCGCAATCGTGCGAACCGCTTGGCTCTACGGGGTCCACGGGCGTAGTTTCGTCCGCACGATGATCGACCTGGAGTCCCGCCGCGACACCCTCGACGTCGTCCACGACCAGCGCGGGCAGCCCACCTGGAGCGCGGACGTCGCCGTACGCCTGGCCGACCTGGGCCCGCACCTGGGCCGCGGCGCGAGCGGTGTCTTCCACGCCACCGGCTCCGGCGAGGCCAGCTGGTACGAACTGGCCCGCGAGGTCTTCAGCGGCCTGGGCGCCGATCCCGGCCGGGTACGGCCCGTCGGCAGCGAGGCCTTTCCCCGGCCCGCACCCCGCCCCGCCTACAGCGCCCTGGCCCACGGCCGCTGGCAGGAGCTCGGCCTGCCGCCCCTGCGCGACTGGCAGGCAGCCCTGCGCGAAGCCCTTCCCCTGATCCGCAAGGAGTCCCTTCGTGAAACGCCATGAGTTCCTGCGGGAACTGCACAAGGCCACCGCCAACCGCAACTACCTGGAGATCGGCGTCAACGACGGCCGCTCCCTGAAGCTGTCGCGGGTTCCCAGCATCGCGGTCGACCCCGCGTTCAAGGTGGTCACGGAGATCAAGTGCGACGTCCACCTGGTGAAGGCCACCAGTGACGACTTCTTCGCCCGCGACAACCCCCTGCAGCATCTGCGCGGCGGCCGGCACCCCGTGCGCAATCTGCGGCGGGGCCGCGCGCCCTTCGGGTACTGGCGGCGTACCACGCTGGACCTGGCGTTCATCGACGGCATGCACCTGTTCGAGTACGCACTGCGGGACTTCATCAACATCGAGAAGCACGCCGACTGGTCCAGCGTGATCGTCTTCGACGACATGCTCCCGCGCAGCATCGACGAGGCGGCCCGCGACCGGCACACCACGGCCTGGACCGGCGACGTCTACAAGGTCATCGAGATCCTGGGCCGCTACCGCCCCGACCTGGTGACCGTCCTCGTCGACACCCAGCCCACCGGCCAGCTGGTCGTCTTCGGCGCTGACCCCAAGAGCACCGTGCTCAAGGACAAGTACGACGAGATCATGGCCGAGTTCGACGTGCCCGACCCGCAGAAGGTGCCCGAGGCGGTCCTGGAGCGGGTCAAGGCGGTCAAGCCGGAGACGCTGATGGGAGCCGACTTCTGGCGGCCCCTGGTGCGCGCCCGCAACCGCGGCCTGAGCCGAGCCCGCGGCTGGAAGGCGCTGAGCTCGGCCCTGGAGCCGTTCGCGGTCAGCCGCTGACCTCGCCGCGCAGCTTCTCGTAGTAGGCGGTGCAGTCCGCGTACGACGGCAGCAGTCCGTCCCGCTGCGCCTCGGCCAGGGTCGGGGCCTCGGCGTCCTTCGGAGACAGCAGCGGGCGGATGCCCTCGGGCCAGGTGATGCCGAGCTCCGGGTCCAGGGCGTGCACACAGTGCTCGCGCTCGGGCGCGTAGCCCTCCGACGTCAGATACACCACGGTGGCGTCGTCGGTCAGGGCCATGAAGGCGTGCCCGAGCCCCTCGGCGATGAACAGCGCGTGCCGGGTGTCGTCGTCGAGGCGCACCGCCTCCCACTGCGCGAACGTGGGCGAGCCGACGCGCAGATCGACTACCACGTCGAGGATCGCGCCCCGGATGCAGGTGACGTACTTGGCCTGCCCGGGCGGCACGTCGGCGAAGTGCACGCCGCGCACCACGCCCCAGCGGGAGACCGAGCAGTTGGCCTGCTTCAGGGACAGGTCGTACCCGGTGGCCTCGCGGAACTCAGCCCCGCGATACCACTCGTGGAAGCTGCCCCGCTCGTCCGGGAAGACCTTCGGTTCGAGGGCCCAGGCGCCCTCTATCCCCAGTGATCGCAATCTGTCACGCCTTTCCAGCTCTGGTCTTCACAACATTGCGCCGGCCCAGCACCACGGCGAGCGCGCGCCGCGCCCTGCGCGCCACCCGCCGTAGCATCGAGGGCCGGGGAGGACGTGCCACCCTGACCGAGTGCGCGTCCGCGCGAAGGGCCAGCGGCAGCGGGAGGAAGCGCCGGTCGGTGGCGTCGGGGGCCACGCACAGGGCGGTCCGCCAGGTCGCGCCGCTCAGGTCGGCGACGGACAGGACGGCCTCCAGTACGGCGCCGTCCCCGGTGGGGGAGAGCGTGCCGGGCACCTCGACCGCACGCTCGGCCGAGGTGAGCCGCAGCAGGACCGCGGTGGCGGCCGGGACGTGCAGCGGCAGCGGCGCGCGCAGCCGGTTGCCCGACACATCGACGGAAGCGGCGTCGAGGCGGCCCAGGCCCAGCCGCTTGCTCGCGCGGTCGACGTCCAGCGAGAGATTGCCGTACTGGTCGGTCCAGTACGGCAGCACCACATGGCCGCCCACGACAGCGCCGGACAGGGCGGCTCTGGCCTTGTGCGGGCCCGGGCCGACGCGGGTCTCCTTGCTCCAACCGCCCAGCCTGACGCGGGCGTAGGTGTCCCACAGCCCGACGCGCAGGGGCGCGCCGTCCACCACGGCGGCCGGGTCGACGGTGGCCGTTCCGCGCAGCACCAGCCGCACGCGGCCGCTGTCCTCGACCGGCACGATCTCCCGGGTGAGCTCGACCGGCTGGAAGTACTGGGCGGCGCTGGAGCGTTCGCGCACCAGCAGGTCCAACGTGGCCTCGCCGAAGTGGGCGACGGTGTCGGCGCCCACCCAGGCGATCGCCTCGTCGGTGTCCTTCGGGGGGCCGTCCAGCGGGGCAGGGGCGGCGTTGCCCGGGAACGTCAGCGGCGCACCGCCCGCGGTGAGTTCGACGGCGAAGTCGAAGCGCAGCGTGCCGTCGCGCCACTCGAGCTTGCCGGGCGCGGCCGCTGCCTTGAGCCCGACCTCCCACTCGGCGAAGGCCACGAGGTCGTCGTAGCGGTACGCCCTGATCAGCGCCGCCACGATCTGCTGCGTGGGCTGCAGCCCGGGGGCGACACCGGGGCCGAAGCGCTCGGTGACGACCTGATGGATCTCCTCGAACTGCTTGCGCCGGTAGTCGTCGGGCTTGGAGAGCAGACGATGGCCGCGCATGCGCTCCACCATCTCCACCCGCAGCCAGCGCCGGTAGAGGCTGTCGCGCACCGGGCCCGGCTCGGTGTACTGCTCGACGATGTCCAGCGCCTCCCGCAGGTTCTTGAAGTACCCGATCGGGTCGAAGCGCTGGAAGCCCGCGTTGGAGGCGTCGTCACGGCGGACGTGGTAGTAGCAGACGTAGTCCCCGATGACGGAGACGTTGGCCGCGCGCAGATAGGCCTCCGTCACGAAGACGTGGTCCTCGAGGCGCCTTCTGCCCTCGGGGAAGCGCAGGCCGATCTCGTCGAGGAAGGCCCGGCGGAACATCTTGTGCGGGGTGAGGCTGTCGATGAGCGGGGCGTTCTCGACGGAGGCGCGCGGCCGGTTGCGGCGGAACAGCTCCACCGGGACCTGGCGGCCCTGACCTGCCATCTTGCCGACCACGACGTCGGCGCCATTCGCCACGCCGTAGCCGTACATCCGCTCCAGGGCCTCGTCGCCTAGGTGGTCGTCGTTGTCGACGAACATGACGTACTCGCCCTTGGAGGCGGCGATGCCGACGTTGCGCGGCTTGCCCGACCAGCCGGAGTTCTCCTGGTGGATCACCTGGACCCGCGGCTCCTCGGCGGCGAGCGCGTCGAGGCGGGCCGGGGTCTGATCGGTGGAACCGTCGTCGACGAAGACGACCTCGTACTCGTCGGGTGGCAGGGACTGCCTGAGCAACGAGGAGATGCACTCCTCGATGTAGGGCCCCGGGTTGTAGACCGGGACGATGACGCTGACCTTGACCGGCATCGGGCTCCGGGCCCCCTCGGGTCGCTCGCCGTGGTGTGGGTGCGGTTTGCCCGAGCCTATCTCCGCCGGGCGCTTCGTCCCACTCCGGACCCTCCGTCAGACCCTGTGCCCGCGCCCGTCAGCCGTGCGTCTTGGCGAGCAGTTCGAGAATCTCGGCCGTGGTGCCGCGCTCGCCCAGGCGCGGGAAGATGCGCTCGATGCTGTTGTGGTGGGCGTCGGCGTCCATGTCGCTCATGGCGTCGGTGGCGAGCGTGACGTGGTAGCCGTGCTCGTAGGCGGCGCGGGCGGTGGATTCCACGCCGATGCTGGTGGCGATGCCCGTCAGCACGATCTGGGTGACACCGCGGCGGCGCAGCTGGACGTCGAGACCGGTGCCGTGGAAGGCGCCCCAGTTGCGCTTGGTGACGGTGATGTCGCCGGGGTGGCCGGACAGTTCGTCGACGACGAGGTCCCAGCCCTCGGGGCGGGTGCCGGCTGGGCGGGAGGCCTCGTTGCGGCCGGGGACGATGTCCGCGCCGTCCTCGGCGAAGGAGACCCGGACCAGGACGACCGGCAGGTCACGCGCCCGGAAGGCGTCGGCGAGTTGGGCCGTACGAGTGACCACCTCGGCGCCGGAGTACGGCTTGGTGGGCGCTCCGACGATGCCGTTCTGGAGGTCGATCACCACGAGGGCGGTGCGGGGGTCGAGGGCGGTGACGGTCATGGATCAGGCCTTTCGGGGGGTGCGGGTGTGCTCGGTGAACGGTCGGGCGCGGCGGCGGCCGGCGGAAGGAGGTGTCACTGCTGGGTGAGGCGCTCCAGCAGGGCCAGCCCCTCCAGAACCGTCTGCCGCTCGTCCTCGGTGAAGCGGTCCTGCAGGGCCCGCGCCAGCCACTCCTCGCGTGCCTGGCGGTCGCCCTCGACGCGGCTGACGCCGGTGTCGGTCAGCGTGACGAGCTGACGGCGGCCGTCGTCCGGGTCGGGACTGCGCCGGATCAGTCCGTGCCGGTCCAGGGCGGCGAGCGTGGTGGCCATCGACTGCGGCCGTACGCCCTCCGCCACGGCCAGCGCGCTGGCCGTGGCGGCCCCGTGCTTGGCGACCAGGGTGAGGGCGGAGACCTGCGGAGGGGTGAGCTCGTCGCCCCCCGCGACCTCCCTGATGCGGCGGCGCAGCCTGCTCAGCACGACCCGCAGGTCGCGCGCCGCGCGGGCGGCGGAGTCGGAGACGCCCTCGGCCGGGCCGGTTGCCTTCCCGTTCATGTGTTCACCGTAGATTCCGCAAGGGGAAACTGTCCAGTTCAGGCTGAACAGTTTTACCTGTTGATTGGCTGTCGCTGTGACCAACTTGGCGTGGACCCAAGCATGTTGGATTACGGTGTCCACCGACAGTGACACGGCGGCCAGGGGAGCGGATCCTTATGCACGAGCACCCGACGGGCGGCATCGCGGCGGTGGACTCCTCCGTGGCGCACCCGGCGCGCGTCTACAACGCCTGGCTGGGCGGCCGGGACAACTACGTCGCCGACCAGGAGGCGGCCGAGCTGGCCGCCGCGGCCAACCCGCAGATCGTCCCGGCCGTCCGGGCCAACCGCGCCTTCCTCGGCCGCGCCGTGCGCGAGCTCTCCGAGACGGCCGGCATCCGGCAGTTCCTCGACATCGGCACCGGAATCCCGGCCGCCGACAACACCCACGAGGTGGCGCAGCGGCTCGACCCCGGCGCCCGCGTGGTCTACGTCGACAACGACCCCGTCGTCCTCGCCCACGCCCGGGCGCTGCTCGTGGGCACCCCGGAAGGGGCGACGGACTATCTGCAGGCCGACGTCCGCGAGGTCGACCGCATCCTCGCCTCGGCGCGGGAGACGCTGGACCTGACGCAGCCGGTGGGGCTCATGCTGGTCGCGATCCTGCAGTACGTGCCCGACGCGGACGAGCCCCACGCGCTCGCCCGGCGCCTCATCGACGCTCTCGCCCCCGGCAGCCACCTGGTCCTTTCCCACCCGGCCGCGGACATCGGCGCCGAGGCGGTCGCCGCGTCGATGCGCGTGTACAACGAACGGGCCGCCGACCACGCCGGCGCGACCCCGCGCACCCGCGACGAGGTCGGCCGCTTCTTCGACGGGACGGAGCTGCTCGACCCGGGCGTCGTCGAACTCCCCGACTGGCGCCCCGGCCCCGAGGACAAGCCCGCGCCCGGGCTGCCCATGTGGTGCGGGGTCGGCCGCAAGCCCTGACCAACCGCGGAAGCGGTGCGCCGCCTTGCTGCCTACGCTGCTGTCGTGCGCCTTCTCCTGACCACCGACACCCATCTGCCCAAGCGCGCCAAGGAGCTGCCCGCCCCGCTGCTGGCCGAACTTCCGCGCGCCGACGTCGTGTTCCACGCCGGGGACTGGGTCGACACCGACACGCTCGACCTGCTGGAGGCGCGCTCCCGCAGGCTCGTCGCCGTGTACGGCAACAACGACGGGCCGGCGCTGCGGGCCCGGCTGCCCGAGGTGGCGTACGCCGAACTCGACGGGCTGCGCTTCGCAGTCGTGCACGAGACAGGCGCCGCGCAGGGCCGTGAGGCGCGCTGTGCCGCCCGCTTCCCCGACCTCGACGTGCTGGTCTTCGGGCACAGCCACATCCCCTGGGACACCACCGCGCCGAACGGCCTGCGGCTGCTCAACCCCGGCTCCCCGACGGACCGCCGCCGGCAGCCGCACTGCACGTACATGACCGCCACGGTGGCCGACGGCCTGCTCACGGATGTGCGGCTGCACCGGCTGCCGCCGCGACGGCCACCCGTTTCGGGGCAGCGGGGCAGGGCACCCGACGACCGCGACCGTGCATGACCGTCCGGTGTGCGGCGCGTTGTCAGACCCGCCTGTTACCAAGGAACCATGATCACCGGCAACGCTCCTGCGCCGCGCAGTGAGCCCGGCACGGCACGAGGGCTCACCGCGCACCGTCCTGCTCGTCATGTGCACGGGCTACTTCCTGGTGCTGCTCGACGTCACCGTCGTCAACGTCGCCCTGCCCGGCATCGGTTCGGACCTGGGCACCGACGTGGGGGGACTGCAGTGGGTGGTGGACGGCTACGCGCTGGCGCTCGCCGCGCTGATGCTGACCAGCGGGACGGCCGGAGACCTGTACGGCCATCGCAGAGTGGTCCTGGGGGGCCTCGCCGTCTTCGGCGTCGGCTCGCTCGTCTGCGGACTCGCGCCCAGTGTCGGAGTGCTCGTCGCCGCCCGCGTGGTCCAGGGCGTGGGCGCGGCCCTGCTGCTGCCGGGCACGCTCGCGATCATCAGCCGAGCGTTCCCCGACGACGCCGGGCGGGCGCGGGCGATAGGCGTCTGGGCCGGAATCGGCAGCCTGGCCCTGCCCGCGGGGCCGCTGCTCGGCGGCGCACTGGTCGACGGCCTCGGCTGGCGGGCGATCTTCCTCATCAACGTCCCGATCGTGCTGGTCGCCCTGGTGTGGGCCGCCGCGATCGTGCGGGAGAGCGGAAAAGAGCGGGCTCGGCGCCTCGACGTGCCCGGCGTGCTGCTCGCCGGACTGCTGTTGCTGGCGACGAGCTACGCCTTCATCGAGGGCGGACGTGCCGGTGCCGGCGCACCCCAGGTGCTCGTCGCCGTGGCGCTCGCGGTGCTCGCGGTGCCCGCGCTGGCCGTGGTCGAACGGCGCCGCGGCGAGGCCGCGATGCTCCCCGTGTCCCTGCTGCGGCGGCCCGTCTTCGACGCGGCGAACGTGGTGGCCGGGATCATGAACCTGGGCACGCTCGGCACCCTGTTCGTCCTGATGTTGTTCCTGCAGTCGGTCCAGCACCGTTCCGCGCTGCTCGCGGGCGCCGTGGTGATCCCGCTGTTCGCCCCGCTCGCGATCATCGCGCCCTTCGGAGGCCGCATCACCAGCCGGATCGGGTCGCGCCTGCCGGCCGCCGCGGGGCTGCTGATGGCCGTGGCGGGACTGGCGCTCCTGGCCCTGGCCGCACCCTACTCCTCGTACCTCGTCCTGCTGCCCGCGTTCCTGCTGTGGGGCACAGGCATGGGGTTGCTGACCCCGGCGGTCGTCGCCGCGGCCATCTCGTCCGTCCCAGGCGAGCGCGCGGGACTGGCCTCCGCGATGAACAACACCGCACGTCAGACCGGCGGCGCGATAGGCATCGCGGTGGCCGGAGCGGTCGCCGGGCAGCCCGCAGGGACAGCGCAGTTCGTACGGGGATTCCATGCCGTCGCGCTGGGAGCCGCCGGCCTGTACGCGGTGGGCGCGGTGCTCGCGCTGGTCATGCTGCCGGGAGAGCTGATACCGAGCGGCAAGAGGTGATCCGAGCGGCGTGCCTCAGCAGGAACCGGGCCGCTCCATGCGAAAGGAAGCGGCCCGGGCGCTGCGAGTGTGCGCTGTCACGGACCTCCTTCCCGCAGAAGGTGCTGTGTGTGCGGAGGTCTTCCGCCTCCGTTGAGCGGCGACTACCCCTCTCGCTCCGCCTCACACATGAAAATTCGGTGGACCTTCGCCCGTCTCCCCGGTGAACTGGACGGCGTGCTGATCGACGAAACGCTCGTACGTCGTCTGCTCGCCTCCCAGTTCCCGCAATGGGCCCAGCTGCCCGTCACCCCGGTGCCGCAGTCCGGCATGGACAACGCCACCTTCCGGCTGGGTGACGAGCTGTCCGTGCGGCTGCCGCGCTATGCGCACTGGGCAGGCCAGGTGGAGCGGGAACACCGCTGGCTGCCGCGGCTCGCCCCGCAGCTGCCGTTGCCCGTGTCGACACCGCTGGCCAAGGGCGAGCCCGGCGAGGGCTACCCATATCCGTGGTCGGTCTACCGCTGGCTGGACGGTACGACGGCCACCCCCGACGCCCTTGCGGACCCGGTCCGCACCGCCCTCGACCTCGCCGGATTCATCACCGCGCTCCAGGCCGCCGATGCCACCGGCGGGCCGGGCCCAGAGCAGAGCAACGCGTTCCGGGGCGTGCCCCTCGGCGACGCCCGGGACTCCATCGCCGCGGAGGCCCGGGTGCGACCCAAGATCGAGGCGTTGAGGGGGACGGATCTCGTCGACGCCGACGTGCTCGCCGAGGTGTGGGACGCGGCGCTCGCGGCGCCCGCCTGGAAGAGGGCGCCGGTGTGGATCCATGGCGACCTCGACGCGGGCAACTTCCTGACCAGGAACGGCAGGCTCAGCGCGGTCATCGACTTCGGCACGCTGGCGGTGGCCGACCCGGCGGTGGACCTGGTGCCCGCCTGGAAGTTCCTGCCCGCGCGGGCACGGGAGGTCTTCAGGGAGGCGGTCGGCGCGGACGACGCGACCTGGGCCCGCGGCCGGGGCTGGGCGCTGGCGGGCTCCCTCCCGGTGCCGGAGGATCCCTTCTTCCGGGATCACCCGCAGCGCATCACGGCGGCGCTGCACCACCTGGAGCAGATCATCGAGGACTATCGGGCGACCGGCTCCTGAGGGGTCGGCCGTTCGGCGCTTGTCCGGTACGTCCGGGGTCAGTGCCGCCGCTTCCGCCGCAGCCCCAGGGCCACCACCGCCACCACGAGCGCCGCCGCGGCCCCCACCGCCGCCCGTTTGGCGACGGGCGCCCCGGCCACACGCAGCAGGTCGAGGGGTTCGGCCTCGGGCGGCGTCTCCGTGTCGCGGGCGACACCCGCGCCCGCCGCCTCCGCCGTCTCCCCAGCGCCCTCCGCCGCCGATTCATCCGCACCCGCGGGTTCGCCGATCCGCTGGGCCAGGCAGTCCGAGAACTGGCCGACGAGCCGGTCGCCTACCTCCGCCATCACGCCGCGCCCGAACTGCGCCGGACGACCGGTCACCGTCAGATCGGTCCGCACCGACACGGTCGTACCGCCGTCGCGCTCGGTCAGTGTGCCGGTCACCGTGGCGCGTGCGGTGCCCTGGCCGCGGGTCTCCCTGCCGCTGGCGATCAGCACCATGCGGTGCGCCGTCTCGTCCTGCTCCTCGAAGACGGCGGTGCCCTTGTAGGTGACGGTGATCGGGCCCACCTTGACCTTCACCGAGCCGGTGACGGTCTTCCCGTCGTAGTCCTCGACGCTCGCCCCGGGCATGCACGGTGCGACCCGTTCGATGTCGAGGAGGGTGCGCCAGGCGTCGTCGATTGGGACCGGCACGGTGAACTCGTGGTTCAGTTCCATGACTTCCTCCTACGGGCGTCAGGGCGTCAGGGCGTCACGTCGACGGATGGATGGCCCCGCCGGTGGCCGCCAGCGGTGCTCCGGTGCCGCCCCAGCGCAGCGCGACGATCTCCGCGGCGACGGAGACCGCGACCTCCTCGGGGGTGCGGGCGCCGAGGTCGAGTCCGACCGGCGAGCGCAACCGGGCCAGTTCGGCCTCGGTGAGACCCGCCTCGACCAGGCGCTTCAGACGGTCGTCGTGCGTACGGCGGCTGCCCATCGCCCCGATGTAGCAGGCCGGCCGGCGCAGCGCCTCCTCCAGCAGCGGCACATCGAACTTGGGATCGTGGGTCAGGACGCAGATCACCGTGCGCTCGTCGGTGTCGACGCTGCGCAGGTAGCGGTGCGGCCAGTCGACGACCACCTCCACGGCGCCCGGGAACCGCTTGGCCGTCGCGAAGACCGGCCGGGCGTCGCACACCGTGACGCGGTAGCCGAGGAAGCTGCCGATACGGGCGACCGCGGCCGCGTAGTCGATCGCGCCGAAGACCAGCATGCGCGGCGGCGGGGCGAAGGAGTGCAGGAAGACGGTCACCGCGTCCTCGCGGCGCTCGCCGCGGGGGCCGTAGTGGCGCAACCCCGTTGCCCCGAGGGCGAGTTCACCCCGTGCGTCGGCCGTCACGGCCACGTCCAGACCGGTCGAGCCGAGGGTGCCCGCCACCTTGTCCGGCCAGACGGCGAGGGTGGCGCCGACGGCCGCCGGTCCGTCCGTCACCGTCGACACGGTCACCGGGCGCCCGGCGGCGACGGAGTCCACGACGTCCGCGAAGGCCGGATCGGTCTCCCGCGTCACGGGCCGGATCAGCAGGGTGATCTCGCCGCCGCAGGTGAGACCGACCGCGAAGGCGTCCTCGTCGCTGTAGCCGAAGGTCTCCAGCTGCGGCTGTCCGCTCTCGACGACCTCCTTGGCGAGTTCGAACACCGCGCCCTCGACGCAGCCGCCGGACACGCTTCCCACGACCTCGTCGCCGGGCCCCACCGCCATGGCCGCGCCGGGGTCGCGCGGCGCGCTGCGGCTGACGGCGACGACGGTCGCGAGCCCGAACGGGGACCGCGCCGCATACCACTCGCTCAGTGCCGGGAGAATCTCACGCACGATCCGCTCCTTCCACGGGGGCCGGCCGGGCCCCGCGCACCACCGCCGCCAACCGCTCCAGCGCCGCCAGGCTGTGGCCCTCCACAAAGGCGTCAACGCTCGGCAGCGCGGCCGCCATCCCGGCGGCCAGGGGCGCATAACCCGGGCGCGCCTTGCGCGGATTGGCCCAGATCACCCGGTGCGCCAGGCGTCGCAGCCGGCGCATCTGGGCCCCGAGCAGTTCCGGGTCGCCGCGCTCCCACCCGTCGGACAGCAGCACCACGACCGCCCCGCGCGCCATGCCGCGCTGCCCCCAGCGATCGAGGAACTCCCGCAGCAGTTCTCCGAGCCGGGTACCCCCGCGCCAGTCGGGTACCGCCTCGGCGAGGGCGGTCATCGCCAGGTCCGGGTCGCGGTGCGAGAGCTCGCGGGTCACCCGGGTCAGCCGGGTGCCGATCGTGAACACCTCCGTACGGCTGCCCCGGGCGGCCGCGTGCGCGAACCGCAGCAGTGCGTCCGCGTACGGCGCCATCGAGCCGCTGATGTCCACGAGGAGCACGATCCGCCGCGGCCGGTCGGCGCGCTTGTGCCGGAGCAGCCGGGCCGGCTCCCCGCCCCGCCGCAGCAGCTCCCGCACGGTGCGATGCGGATCGACCTCCCCGCGCCGGGCGGGCCGTCGGCGCGCGCTGCGCCGCACCTCGC
>NZ_JAFJSY010000045.1 GCF_019857225.1 Streptomyces plumbidurans | reverse complement strand
GCGCCGGTGCAGCAGGGGTGCGTGGGCGCCGGCACGGGCGCCGCGGTGGGGCCGCTCAAGGGCGGCGTCGGCAGCGCGAGCGCCGTGCTCGGCTCGGGGATCACGGTGGCCGCGCTGGTGGTGGCCAACGCGGCCGGTTCGGCGATGGATCCGGAAACGGGGGTGTTGTACGGGGAGTTGTTCCAGGGCCGGGTGAACCACCCGGAGGCCAAGGTCCACGAGGCGGCTCGCGAGCGCCTCGCCGAGAGCGCGGCGAAGAACGGGCGCCCTCCGATGAACACCACGCTCGCGGTCGTCGCCACCGACGCCGATCTGTCCAAGGCGCAGGCGCAGAAGCTGGCCGGCACGTCCCACGACGGCATCGCACGCGCCGTGCGTCCGGTGCATCTGCTCAACGACGGGGACACGGTGTTCACGCTGGCGACCGGCGCGCGGACGCTCGACGCCGCGAATCCGCTGGCCCTGAACGAGGTTCTCGCGGCGGGCGCGGACCTGGTGACCCGGGCGATCGTCCGCGCCGTGCGCGCCGCCGGTTCGGTGGACGGGGCGGGCGGGGTGTGGCCGTCGTACGGGGAGTTGTACGGCAGCGGGTGAACCGGGGGCGTGGAGCGGGCGGACCGCGGGTAGCGGCACTTGATCTGCGGTTTTTCCCGAACTCGCGGGGCTGTTCGGGAACTTCTGGCACGGCCCGTGCGTTTTGTCTGCGTACGTTTTCTCGGTTCCCGGACATGATGTCCGACCGAGGGGCTACGGTATGCACCCACAAGGTGACATGCAGCAACGCCGGGAGAAGCCTTGAGCGTTCCGTACGAGACGGCAGCGTACGAACCACCCGAGTCGCCCGAGTCTCCGGAGGAGCATCTCGCGCGACTCCTCGGCCGCGCCCTGAACAGCTTCGAGCTGCCGGACGAGACCATACGACGGCTCGACTGCGCGCTGGCGTACGACGGTTCGCTGTACTCCGCGCACCACAGCGCCGGTCTGCACCGCGAGACCTATCGGCACACCTGGCTGCTCGCCGACGGTTCGGCGCTCACGCTGTGGGAGCTGGTGCACAACACCACGCCGGGCGGCGCCGCGCAGCACGAGGTGTATGCCGACGAGGAGGAGCTGCGCGCCGCGACGGTGGGGCTGCCCCTGCCGCAGGAGGCACCGGACTTCGAGCTGCCGGTGACGGTGCAGTTGTCGCCGATCCCCGCGCCCCGGCACGCGTATGTGCCGGACGACTCGGCGGATCACGCCCGCCGGCTGCTGCGCCGCGCGGAGAACACGGACCGGCCGGACGCGCGGACGGCCGCGCTGCTCGCCACGGCGTTCGCGCACCAGATCACGCAGGCCTTCGGGCATCCGTGCCGCGCCGGACGCACAGGACTGTGCTTCTCGCTCTACGAGCACGCGTTCCTGCTGCGGGACGGCGAGGAGGTCTCCCTGTGGGAGGTCGAGCACACGGTGACGCCCGACGGGCGGCACATGTGCGAGGTGTACGGCAGCGAGGACGCCGCCCGGGACGCGATGGAGCGGCGGGCGGGGCAGGTCTTCTGAGGGGCCACCGACTTTGCCGCCGCACGGCTTCTCAGCGGCGTTCAGCGGCGTTCAGCGGCGGTTCAGCGGCGTTTGAGCTGTCGTACGAGACCGGCGAAGGCGGCCTGTTCCGCCGGGGTCAGTTCGACGTACTCGACGTAAGGGGCCGAGCGGCGCTGATGCACGAGGGCGCGCGGGCTGCCGCCGATGACCCGCGGCACCGGCCCGAAGTGGCCGCGCCGCGCGAGACTGATCAGGCCGAACACCCAGACGGCGGCGGCGAGGGCGAGGATCACCACGCCCAGCGACTGGAAGACGGAGACGTGCTCATCAGGCATGCGCTCCAGTAGACACCACGGCCCGGGACTTTCGTCCCGGACCGTGACGAATCTCGCATGCCGTACAGGTGCCGTACTTGCCCTTTTGCGCTCGTGATCAACTCACGGCACGCCAAAGGGACATGCGGGATCCCGCCGGTTACGCGGCCACCGGCTGCTTCGCCTCGGCCGTCGTTGCGGCCGTGCCGTCCGCCGGGCCGGGGGCCGTGGTTCCCGGGGCCGACTTGCGCATGCCCTTGAGGACCACCACCAGTGCCGTGGTGACACAGGTGCCGACCGCGATGGCGATCAGGTAGAGGAAGGGGTTGCCGATCAGCGGGACCACGAAGATGCCGCCGTGCGGGGCGCGCAGGGTGGCGTCGAAGGCCATCGACAGGGCGCCGGTGATCGCGCCGCCCACCATCGAGGAGGGGATGACGCGCAGCGGGTCGGCGGCGGCGAAGGGGATGGCGCCCTCGGAGATGAAGGAGGCGCCGAGCACCCAGGCGGCCTTGCCGTTCTCGCGCTCGGTCTGCGTGAAGAGCCTGCCGCGCACCGTCGTGGCCAGCGCCATAGCGAGCGGCGGGACCATGCCGGCGGCCATCACCGCGGCCATGATCTTCATCGCGGAGTCGCTCGGGTTCGAGACGGCGATACCGGCGGTGGCGAAGGTGTACGCGACCTTGTTGACGGGACCGCCGAGGTCGAAGCACATCATCAGGCCGAGCAGGGCGCCGAGCAGCACGGCGTTGGCGCCGGAGAGGCCGTTCAGCCAGTCCGTCATGTTCTTCTGGGCGGAGGCGATGGGCTTGCCGATCACGACGAACATCAGGAATCCGACGATCGCCGAGGAGATCAGCGGGATCACCACCACCGGCATGATGCCGCGCACCGGCGCGGGGATGCGCACCTTCTGGATGGCCATCACCACGCCACCGGCGATCAGTCCGGCGGCGAGCCCGCCGAGGAAACCGGCGTTGATGGTAAGGGCGATGGAGCCGCCGACGAAGCCGGGCACCAGGCCGGGGCGGTCGGCCATGCCGTAGGCGATGTAGCCGGCCAGTACCGGGACCAGGAAGGCGAAGGCGACGCCGCCGATCTGGAAGAGCAGCGCGGCCCAGCTGTCGCCCTGGGTCCAGATGAAGTGGTCCATGACCGACGGCGCCTTGTTGATCTTGTAGCCGCCGATCGCGAAGCCGAGGGCGATCAGCAGTCCGCCGGCCGCGACGAACGGGACCATGTAACTCACGCCGGACATCAGCCACTTGCGCAGCTTGGTGCCGTAGCCCTCGCCCGCCTCGCCGCCCCGCTCGACCGGGGTGGACGGCGCGGAACCGGAGGTGACCTCGCCGCGTTCCGCCTTCTCGCGGACCTCGGAAATCAGCTCGCCGGGACGGTTGATGCCGGCCTTCACGCCGACGTCGACGGTCGGCTTGCCGGCGAAGCGGTCCTTCTCGCGTACGGGGACGTCGTGCGCGAGGATCACGCCGTCCGCCGCCGCGATGACGGCCGGGTCGAGCCGAGTGAAGCCCGCCGAGCCCTGGGTCTCGACGGTGACCTCGACGCCCGCCTCGCGGCCCGCGTTCTCCAGCGACTCGGCCGCCATGTAGGTGTGGGCGATGCCGGTCGGGCAGGAGGTGACGGCGACGATACGGAAGGGCCGCGCGTCC
>NZ_JAFJSY010000044.1 GCF_019857225.1 Streptomyces plumbidurans | reverse complement strand
GTAGGTGTGGGCGATGCCGGTCGGGCAGGAGGTGACGGCGACGATACGGAAGGGCCGCGCGTCCGGGGCGTCCGAGGCGTCTGGGGCGTCCGAGGCGTCTGGGGCGTCCGAGGCGTCTGGGGCGTCCGGAGCGCCCGGCGCCGGAGCGGACGCGTCCTCGGCGCTCGCGTCGGCCGCCGGGGCCGTGCTGCCCGCCGCGGCTTCGGAGGAGGCCGCCCCCGAAGCCGCGGCGGAGTTCTCGGTACCGGCCGCGGGCGCGGGCGTCTCGTCGCCGCGGATCAGCGCGGCCGTGGCGGCAGGGTCGCCCGCCGCGCGCAGGGCGTCGGTGAACTCGGCGTTCATCAACTGCCTGGCCAGCGACGACAGGATCGTGAGATGGGCGTCGTCGGCGCCCGCGGGCGCGGCGATCAGGAAGATCAGGTCGGCGGGTCCGTCCGCCGCGCCGAAGTCGACCCCGGCGGCGCTGCGCCCGAAGGCGAGCGTCGGCTCGGTGACGTGCTCGCTGCGGCAGTGCGGGATGCCGATGCCGCCGTCCAGGCCGGTCGGCATCTGGGCCTCGCGCGCGGCCACGTCGGCGAGGAAGCCCTCCAGGTCGGTCACCCGGCCGGCGGAGACCATCCGTTCGGCGAGGGCGCGCGCCGCCGCTTCCTTGGTGTCGGCGGACAGGTCGAGATCGACCAGGTCCGCGGTGATCATCTCGCTCATCGCGGGCTCCTTAGCACGCGTATCGCCCGGTGGGTGGAGTGGGCGGGGACGGGGACAGAGGTGGGGACGGGGGTGCTGCTGGGGGTTCGGGGAGTCGTCACGCCGGGGCCGGAGAGAACAGAGAGGTTGGACGAGCCGGAGGGGTCGGAGGGGCCGGAGGGGCCGGAGGGATCGGCCCAAGTGACGTGCGGTGTACGGAAGTTCATGTCACCGGCTCCGTCAGTACGAGGTCGGTGGGCACGTCGGCCGTGACCGTGACGGCCGCGGGGTCCAGGTCGGCCGGGGTCGGCATCACGCTGCCCGGCAGCTGTACGGCCGCGGCGCCGTGCGCGAGCGCGGACGCGAGGGCCTCGGGGCCGTTGCCGCCCGCGATCAGGAAGCCGGCCAGGGAGGAGTCGCCGGCGCCGACGTTGCTGCGTACGGCATCCACCCGCGCGCTGCCGAACCAGGCGCCCGCGTCGTCCACGAGCAGTTGGCCGTCGGCACCCAGGCTGGCGAGCACGGCGCGCGCACCCATCCCGCGCAGTTCCTCGGCCGCCTTCATCGCGTCGCCCACAGTGGACAGGGGGCGCTCGACGGCCTCGGCGAGTTCCTCGGCGTTCGGCTTGACCACGTCGGGCCGCTCGCGCAGCGCCTCAAGGAGAGCGGGCCCGGAGGTGTCCAGCGCGATCCGGGTGCCCGCCGCGTGCGCGCGGGCGACCAGGTCGGCGTACCAGGCGGGCGCGAGCCCGCGCGGCAGGCTGCCGCAGCAGGCGATCCACGAGGCGTCCCGCGACTGCCTGCGCACCGTCTCCAGCAGCAGTTCCTGCTCCTCGGCCGACAGTTCGGGACCCGGTGCGTTGATCTTCGTCAGCACCCCGTCCGCCTCGGCGAGCGCGATGTTGGAGCGGGTGGCCCCGGCGATCGGCACCGGCGCGACCTCGATGCCCTGCGCGTCGAGCAGGTCCGCCACGAGCGCTCCCGGCGCACCGCCCAGCGGCAGGACCGCGACCGTGCGCCGGCCCGCGGCCGCGACGGCGCGCGAGACGTTGACGCCCTTGCCGCCCGGGTCCACCCGCTCGCCGGTGGCGCGGACGACCTCGCCACGCTCCAGCGAGGGGACCTCGTAGGTACGGTCCAGGGACGGATTGGGCGTGACGGTCAAAATCATGCGCGCACTACTTCCGTGCCGCCGCGCTCGATGGCGGTGGCGTCTTCCGGGCTCAGCCCGCTGTCGGTGATCAGCAGGTCCACATCGCTCAGGTCGCCGAAGCGGGCGAAGTGCTCCTGGCCGTGCTTGGAGGAGTCGGCGAGCAGCACGACGCGGCGGGCGGCGGCCACGGCCGCGCGCTTGACCGCCGCTTCGGCGAGGTCGGGGGTGGTCAGACCGTGCTCGGCGGAGTAGCCGTTGGCCGCCACGAACAGCACGTCCGCGCGGATCTCGCCGTACGCCCGCAGCGCCCAGGCGTCCACGGCGGCGCGCGTGCGGTGCCGTACCCGGCCGCCGACGAGGTGGAGCTGGATGCCGGGGTGGTCGGCGAGACGGGCCGCGATCGGCAGGCTGTGGGTGACGACGGTGAGCGAGGACTCCAGCGGGATGGCGGCCGCCAGGCGCGCCACCGTCGTGCCGGCGTCGAGGATCAGCGTGCCCTCGGTGGGCAGTTCCGTGACGGCCGCCTTGGCGATGTGGTCCTTCTCGTCGGCCGCCGTTCCCTCGCGCTCGGCGAGGTCCGGTTCGAAGTCGAGGCGCCCGACCGGTATGGCACCGCCGTGCACCCGGCGGACGAGGCCCGCGCGGTCGAGGGCCTTCAGGTCCCGGCGGATCGTCTCCGCCGTCACCTGGAACTCCTCGGCCAGCGAGATCACGTCCACCCGGCCGCCGTCCCGGGCGAGCCGGAGGATCTCCTGCTGCCGCTCCGGTGCGTACATGCCCGTTCGCCTCCGACCCGTGCCCGAACCTGTGGTTTCAGCGGGAGAGTACGCCCTCATTTCCGAGAAGTAAACGGGTTCGGACACGAGGCAGACACAAACGGGCATCCGCCTGTAGGGCGAGGCACGGCAGGACAAGGCGTGGCAGGGCAAGGCACGGCACGGAGAAGCCCGCCCCCCGGACATCACGGGAGGCGGGCCGGTCCGTCGGATCAGCCGACCAGCTCGGGCTCGTCCGTCCGCGCGGGCGTGCCGAGGGAGAGGTCGTCCTGCGGCTGTGCGCCGCCCTCCACATGCTGCGCCGACCGCCGCGGCAGCGCGAACATCAGCAGGAAGATCACGGCCATCACGGCGGCGACCCAGCCCAGCGCGTGCTGGAAGGCGTTCACGAAGGCCGGGCCCACTTGCGCGGCCGTCAGCCGGTCGCCGATCTCGCCGAAGAACACCACCGAGACCAGCCCCAGCCCCAGCGCGTTGCCCATCTGCTGCACGGTGTTGATGAGTCCGGACGCCGACCCGGCGTGCTCGCGCGGCACCTCAGAGAGCACCGCGTCCGTCAGCGGGGCGACGATCAGGCCCATGCCTACGCCCATCACGACCAGCGGCAACGCCATCTGCCAGGACGCGATCGACATGCCGTAGCGGCCGGACTCCCAGATGTAGAGCAGGATGCCCGCGGCCATCAGCAGCGCGCCCGCCTGCAGGACCCGGCGGCCGAAGCGCGGCACCAGCTTCTGCACGGACAGGCCCGCGGCCGTGGAGACGGCGATCGAGAACGGCACCCCGGTCAGCCCCGCCCGCAGCGGGCTCCAGCCCAGGCCGATCTGCATGTACAGCGTCCACACCAGGAAGAACACACCGAGCGCGACACCGAAGACGGTCTGCACGGCGATACCGGCGGCGAAGCTCTTCACCCGGAACAGCGACAGCTCGACCAGCGGCGAGCCGTCCCGCGCCGCCTTCCGCCTCTCGTACGCGACCAGGGCGCCGAAGACGACGAGCGCGCCGGCCATCGACAGGTACCCCCACAGCGGCCAGCCCAGCTCACGGCCCCGGGTCAGCGGGTAGAGCAGCATCGTCAGGCCGAGGGTGACCAGGGCGACGCCGACCAGGTCCAGCTTGAGCGCCCGCGGGGCCTTGGACTCCGTGATGTAGCGGCTGCCGAGGATCAGGGCGGCGACGCCGACCGGAAGGTTGATGAGGAAGATCGGCCGCCACTCAAGGCCGAACAGGTTCCACTCCGTCAGCAGCGCGCCGAGCAGCGGTCCGGAGACGGCTCCCAGGCCGACGATCGCGCCGAACAGGCCGAACACCTTGCCGCGTTCGTGTGCCGGGAAGGTGGCGTGCACGATCGACAGGACCTGCGGCACCATCATCGCCGCCATCGCGCCCTGCAGGATGCGGGAGGCGACCAGCATGTCCGGGTTGGCGGCGAATCCGCACAGCGCCGACGCGAGCGTGAAGCCGCCGATGCCTATGAGGAACATCCGCTTGCGGCCGTGGATGTCGCCGAGCCGTCCGCCGGTGATCAGACCGGCGGCGAACGCGAGGGCGTAACCGGCGGTGATCCACTGGATCTGGCTCACGGACGCCCCGGCGTCGCGCTGGATGGACGGGATCGCGATGTTGACGATCGTGACGTCCACGAGGTCCATGAAGGCCGCGGTCATCACGATGGCGAGAGCGAACCAGCGGCGGCGGTCGGCCGGGCCGGCGGGGCTTGCCCCAAGGATTTCGGTGGAGGTCATGCTGTGAAGTTACGACCCCAGTAGGACAGGTCATGTCCTAGTTGGCGGGCATCCTCGAAACAGACGACAGAAACCCGGGACAGCAGATACCGAAACGGCAGATCCCGGAACGGCAGATCCCGGGACGGCAGATCCCGACGACGGAGGAGTTCCCATGACGACCGACACCCCGGCCCGGCTCCTCCAGCTCCTCTCCCTCCTCCAGACCCCCCGCGAATGGCCCGGCGGCGAACTCGCCGACCGGCTCGGGGTGTCCCGGCGCACCGTGCGGCGGGACGTCGACCGGCTGCGCGAGCTGGGCTACCCGGTGCAGGCGACGATGGGCGCCGACGGCGGCTACCGGCTGGTCGCGGGCAAGGCCATGCCGCCGCTCGTGCTGGACGACGAGGAGGCGGTCGCCATCGCGATCGGGCTGCGGGCGGGCGCCGGGCACGCCCTGGAGGGGGTGGACGAGGCGTCCGTACGGGCGCTCGCCAAACTGGAGCAGGTGCTGCCCTCGCGCCTACGCCACCGCGTCTCCACCCTGCAGGCCGCCACCACCCCGCTGACCAGCGGAGACGGGGCGAGCATCGCACCCGAGACGCTGACCGTGATGGCGTCCACGGTGGCAGGGCGGGAGCGGCTGCGGTTCGCCTACCGCGCCGGTGACGGGACCGAGTCCCGCCGCGTGACGGAGCCTTACCGGCTCGTCTCGACCGGACGCCGCTGGTACCTCGTCGCCTACGACCTCGACCGCGCCGACTGGCGGACCTTCCGCGTGGACCGCGTCAGCGAGCCCTTCGCCACCGGCGCGCGCTTCGCCCCGCGGGAGCTGCCGACGGGCGACGCGGCGGAGTATCTGCGGCGCTCGATGCAACGGCACCAGAGGTCCTACGACTTCGAGGTCACGTTCGCCGCGAACGCGCAGACCGTCGCGGCCCGCATCCCGTCCTGGCTGGGCACACCTGAACCCCTGCACGCCGATTCCTGCCGCCTGCGCGGCCGCACGGCCGACGGCCCGGACTGGCTGGCGGCCCGCCTCGCCCTGCTCGGCTTCGACTTCACGGTGCAGGGGCCGACTGAACTGGTGGAGTGCGTACGGGAATTGGGCGATCGCCTGACCCGAGCGGCAACGAACGCCTGAGGCACCAGCACTCACACCACCCCGCCATCACTCGGCGCTATCCCTCCACCAACTCCGCCCAGGGAAACGCCCGCAGCGCCTCCAGGTTCCGCAGCGCCAGGGCCGCCGGTCCCTTCGGGCCGCTCGCCGGGGCCGTGCCCGCCGCCCAGCTCTCGACGGCCACGCGCACGGCGGCCCCGGCGACAGCGGCAGCGAACCGCAGCGCGGAGGAGTTCACGGGGACGCCGCCTGCCCCCGTGCCAACGTTGTCGGAGCCGCCCGAACCGCCGGAACCCTCCGAACCAACAGCCCCGCCCGAACCGCCGGAACCCTCCGAACCAACAGCCCCGCCCGAACCGCTGGAACCCTCCGAACCCCTAACCCTGCCCGCACCGCCGGAGCCCTCCGACCCGACAGCCTCGCCCGCACCACTGGAACTCTCCGACCCGACAGCTCCGCCCAAACCACCGGAACCCTCCGACCCCCTAACCCCGCCCGAACCACCGGACCCCTCCGACCCCCCAACCCCGCCCGAACCGCCGGAGGCCCGCCCCTCAAGCACCTCCGCCAGTCGCGTCTCCGCCGCGTGGCACACCTCCGCCCACACCTTGCCCAGGGCGGGGCTGCTGTCGGTCAGGCGGATGAGGGTGCGGACCAGTTCCCAGGAGGCCGCGGAGACCCCGGCGCCCGGGGTGAGGGTGTGGTGGACCGCGTGTTCCAGGACCTGTGGGAGGGGCAGATCGGCGGGGGCGGCGGCGACCGCGTCCGTCCAGCGCTCGGCGCCCGCCGCGTACAAAGGCGCGACGGCCTCCTCCTTGGACGCGAAGTAGCGGTAGAAGGTGCGCGGAGCGACCCCGGCGGCCTGCGCGATGTCCTCCGCGCGCGTGGCGCGAAGTCCCTGTCTCACGAACAGTCCCGCCGCCGCCCGGGCGATCTCCATACGGGTCGCGGCCTTGCGTCGCTCGACGAGAGAGGGTTGCTCGGCCGAGGAGACGCGGGGTTTTGGTGCGGGGGTGGAGCTGCTCACTTCGGCAGGCTATGCCCATGTGGCACAATCTGCCATCCGGCGGGCCACCCCGGGGTTCAGGTCCGGGGTGCCCCGCCCATCAGCATGCCCGCAAGGGACCGTACGCGCCAAAAGACGCCGGGCCGCGAACCGGTGTGTGCACAGATGACGCCGGGCCGCGAACCCCTGCGCACAGAAGACGCCGAGCCGCCGGGCCGCGCACAAAAGAAAGCCGGGCCCCGGCGCTCGGGGGGATGGCGCCGGAGCCCGACTGGGAAGGTCCCGGCGCCGGGGGGGTGGTGCGTCGGGACGTGGCTCTGGGGGTGGGAACAGGGCCGAACTCCTGTGCCCTGAAGTCTTTTTCCCTTGGTTCCTACACTTGAAGCGGCGTTACAGCGCCATGTTTGCGCGGTCTTCCGCCACCCGGCGTGCGCGGCGCCGGGCGGTGTACGCCGCCCGGCGCTCCCAAGGCCGCACGCGCTGCCGCACGGCCTTACGCCGCCGCTTCGAAACCGGTGTCGCGCGCCAGCTTCTTCAGCTCCAGCAGAGCGTGCTTCTCGATCTGGCGGATGCGCTCGCGGGTCAGGCCGTGCTCCTTGCCGACCTCCGTCAGCGTGCGCTCGCGGCCGTCGTCGATGCCGTAGCGCATCTTGATGATGGAGGCCGTGCGCGGGTCGAGGCGGCCGATGAGGTGGTCGAGTTCCTCGCTTCGCAGCAGCGTCATGACGGACTGCTCGGGAGAGACCGCCGAGGTGTCCTCTAGCAGGTCGCCGAACTGGGTCTCGCCCTCGTCGTCCACCGACATGTTCAGCGAGACCGGGTCGCGGGCCCAGTCCAGGACGTCCGTCACGCGGTCCGCGTTCGAACCGAGCTCAGCAGCGATCTCCGCGGGCTCCGGGTCGCGGCCGTGCTCGCGGTTGAACTCGCGCTGCACACGGCGGATCCGGCCCAGCTCCTCCACCAGGTGGACGGGCAGGCGGATGGTCCGCGACTGGTCCGCTATCGAGCGGGTGATGGCCTGACGGATCCACCACGTCGCGTACGTCGAGAACTTGAAGCCCTTGCGGTAGTCGAACTTCTCGACCGCTCGCACCAGGCCGGCGTTGCCCTCCTGGATCAGGTCGAGCAGGGGCAGGCCGCTACGGGGGTAGCGCCTGGCCACCGCCACGACGAGGCGGAGGTTGGAACGGATGAAGATGTCCTTCGCCCGCTCGCCGTCGTCCACGAGGGCCTGGAGCTCCTCTCGGGAGGCCTCGGCCTTGGACTCCTCGTACCCGTCGAGAACCTGTCGCGCGAACACACCCGCCTCAATGATCTGGGACAGCTCGACCTCCTTGGCGGCGTCGAGCAGCGGTGTGCGCGCGATCTCGTCGAGGTACATGCCGACCAGGTCACGGTCGGCGATCTCGCCGGCGTGGGCGCGAACACTGCTTGCCGCGTCGGCCGTCTCGCCATTGGCGGACTTACGACGGGCGGCGGCACGGGTTGCCATGCGTGCTCCCTTGCGATGGTGGGCTGGCGGGTGGTCACTCGGATGCCGGCACTCGCCGTCGAGCGCCTCTCAGCACCCTTCTCGGGTGCCCTGCATCTGTTGGAAACAACGACTGGAATCCGGACAGAATTCCCAACCCGCACCCCGAATTTTCTGATCTTGCAGTACCCTGTCCGGCCACGAGAGGAGGGCCGGTGTCGTCGAAACGGACAGAGGTGCAGGTCAGGCCGGGAGCCGAGGAGGACCTCGAAGCCCTCACCGGCATCTACAACCACTACGTACGTGAGACGGCCATCACCTTCGACACTGCCGAGTTCACTGCCGAGGAACGCCGCCCGTGGCTGCTCTCCCACCCTGAAGACGGCCCGCACCGCCTGATGGTTGCCACGGACGGTGACACACAGGAGATTCTGGGCTACGCCACCTCCAGCCCCTACCGCCCCAAGCCCGCCTACGAGACCTCGGTGGAGGTCACGGTCTACGTCGCCCCGCACGCGGGCCGGCGCGGCATCGGCACGCTTCTGTACAAGGCGCTGTTCGCGGCGCTCGCGGGCGAGGACCTGCACCGCGCGTACGCGGGCATCGCCCTGCCCAACGAAGCGTCCACGCGGCTGCACGAGCGCTTCGGGTTCCGTCATCTCGGCACCCACCGCGAGGTGGGCCGCAAGTTCGGGCGGTACTGGGACGTGGCCTGGTACGAGAAGGAGCTGTAGCCGCCTGCGGGATCAGGCGGAAAGCGGCCTCAGCCGAACTGCACCGACCGCTTCGCGAGTCCCATCCAGAAGCCGTCGATCACCGACTTCGGGGTGTCCAGCTCACCGGCCGCGTCCGCGGCGCCCATCGTCACGAAGAGCGGGGCGAAGTGCTCGGTGCGCGGGTGGGCGAGGTGACCGGCCGGGGACTTGTGCAGGAAGTCGAGCAACGCGTCCACGTCGCCGTCGTCCAGCATCCGGTGGCCCCACTCGTCGAACTCGGCCGACCATACCGGCACCCCGGCGCCCGCGTGGCGCAGGGCGGCGAGGTTGTGGGTGAAGAAGCCGGAGCCGACGATCAGCACGCCCTCGTCGCGCAGCGGCGCGAGCCTGCGGCCGATCTCCATCAGCCGCACCGGGTCGAGGGTGGGCATGGAGATCTGCAGGACGGGGATGTCGGCGTCCGGGAACATCTCCACGAGCGGGACATAGGCGCCGTGGTCCAGGCCCCGGTCGGGGATGTCCTGCACGGGGGTGCCGGGGGCGCGCAGCAACTTCCGTACGGAGTCGGCGAGTTCGGGAGCGCCCGGCGCGCCGTACGTCACGCGGTAGTAGTGCTCGGGGAAGCCCCAGAAGTCGTACACGAGCGGGACCGTCTCGACCGCGCCGAGCGCCAGGGGGGCCTCCTCCCAGTGTGCGGAGACCATCAGGATCGCCCTGGGCCGGGGCAGTGCGGCGGACCAGGCGGCGAGCTCGCCGGGCCAGACCGGGTCGTCCGCGAGCGGCGGGGCGCCGTGGCTGAGATAGAGGGCGGGCATGCGCTCCTGAGTGGCGGCGGACATGACGGCGACTCCCTCCGGAGCGGTTGCTCGGACTCAGGTGCTCGAAACCAGTGCTTGAACTCTAAAACTTCTCCCCCGGAGACTACGCTCCGTTTGTTTAAGTTTCAAGAAGAGGCTGGTTACAGTGGAACCATGAACGACACGGCACCCGCACGCTGGCTCAGCGACGAAGAGCAGCGCATCTGGCGTTCGTACCTGCACGCCACCACGCTCCTCGAGGACCACCTCGACCGCCAGCTGCAGCGCGACGCGGGCATGCCGCACATCTACTACGGCCTGCTGGTCGGGCTCGCCGAGGCCCCGCAGCGGCGGTTGCGGATGACCGAGCTGGCCATGAGGTCGAAGATCACCCGCTCCCGTCTCTCGCACGCGATCGCGCGCCTGGAGAAGAACGGCTGGGTGCGGCGCGAGGACTGCCCCTCCGACAAGCGGGGCCAGTTCGCGGTGCTGACGGACGCGGGCGCCGACGTGCTGGCCAGGACCGCCCCGGGCCATGTGGCCGCCGTACGGCAGGCGTTGTTCGAGCGGCTGAGCCCCGAGCAGCTGAAGGCCCTCGGCGAGATCATGCAGATCGTCGCCGAGGGCCTTCAGCCGAATGAAGCGGGTGCGGACCTGCCCTGGCTCCGCTGAGCCGCTCACTCAGCAGGCCAGGGCAGGCGGGCCCGGAAGGGCCTGGGGGCCGTACGCGGGAGGCGTCCCCTTCCTCACGCGCACGGTTGGTTCTCCGAAGGGGTACGACCGACGGTCGCCGTCAGTGGGCGACCACCGGGACGGCCACCTCGTCCTCGGCGCCCTCCTCGGACCCGACCACGGTGGTCGAGCCGGGGCGGCCGGCGTTGACGAGCGTCAGGACGACCGCCGAGGCGATCACCAGCATGCCGACCGCGATCCAGATGGCGTTGGTGTAGCCGTGCACCGCGCCCTGCATCTGGATCAGCTGCGCCTGCGACTTGGAGGTCGCGCCGGCGATGTGGTCCTTGATGTACGCGGTCGTCGCCGAGGCGGCGATCGTGTTCAGCAGGGCCGTACCGATCGCGCCGCCCACCTGCTGCGAGGTGTTGACCATCGCGGAGGCGACACCGGCGTCCCGGGGCTGGACGCCCAGGGTGGCCAGGGACATGGCCGGCATGAACGCCGTACCCATGCCGAGACCCAGCAGCAGCATCGCCGGCAGGATCGTCGAGGCGTACGACGAGCCGATCTCCAGCTGCGTCATCAGCGACATGCCGATGGCGGCGACCAGGAAACCGGGACCCATCAGCAGCCGGGCCGGGACCCGGGTCATCAGCCGGGCGCCGATCTGGGTCGAGCCGATCATCATGCCCGCGATCATGGGCAGGAAGGCGAAGCCGGTCTTGATCGGCGAGTACCCGTTGATGACCTGGAGGTAGTAGGTCAGGAAGAGGAACGTGCCGAACATCGCGATGATGGCGATGCCGAGCGAGAGGTAGATACCGCCGCGGTTGCGGTCGGTGATCACGCGCAGCGGCAGCAGCGGGGCCTTGACCTTGGACTCGGTGACGACGAAGGCCAGCAGCAGCACCGCGGAGGCGATGAACAGGCCGACCGTCAGGGAGTCGCCCCAGCCGTCGGACTCGGCGCGGGTGAAGCCGTAGACCAGCGAGACCAGGCCGAGGGTGGAGAGCAGGACGCCGGGGATGTCGAGCGGGTTGCGGTTGCGGCCGCCCTCCGGCTCACGGATGACGAAGTAGGCACCGAGCGCGGCGATGATGGCGAAGGGGATGTTCACGAAGAACGTCCAGCGCCAGTCCAGGTACTCGGTGAGCACGCCGCCGAGGATGAAGCCGACGGCGCCGCCGCCACCGGCGATCGCACCGTAGATGCCGAACGCCTTGGCGCGCTCCTTGGCGTCCGTGAACATCACGGCGAGCAGGGAGAGCGCGGCGGGCGCGAGCATGGCGCCGAAGACGCCCTGAAGGGCGCGGGCGCCGAACATCATGGCGCCGGACTGGGCCGCTCCGCCGAGCGCGGACGCGAGCGCGAAGCCGGTCAGGCCGATGACGAAGGCGCGCTTGCGGCCCCACAGGTCGGCGATCCGGCCACCGAACAGGAGCAGTCCGCCGAACGCGAGGGCGTAGGCCGTGACGACCCACTGGCGGTTGCCGTCCGAGATGCCCAGGTCGGCCTGGGCGGAGGGCAGCGCGATGTTCACGATGGTCGCGTCGAGCACGACCATCAGCTGGGCGAGCGCTATGAAGACCAGCGCTTTCCAGCGGTTGGCGTCACCGGTCTGCTCGACCGGCCCGCGAGCCTTTGAGGCTGTTTCAGACATGGGGATACCCACTTCGGGACTTCGTGACGGAAAAAAGGTGTCTTGAGGGGACGGCTCGCCTACCGAGACGGCCGGTGAGTTTCGTGAATGTCGACTCGCTGGGAGTCCTGAACTAATCGGTGCAGGGTCGGCGCAGAGCCTCCACGGTCACGGCTGTGCCCGGCAGGACGGAGTGGGCCGGAGCCCGCAGTCCGTCCAGGAACAGCTGCAGATGGCGATGGACGAAGCGGTCGCTGACGTCACAGTCGGTGCCGGCCGGGGGCCGGCTGAGCTGGGCCACGACGATCATCAGGTCACCGACGCCGATGTCGGGGCGGAGTTGGCCGGCCTTCACGGCCCGGTCCATGAGCTCCGCCACGAGCTGCTCGACGCGCTCACGCGCCGCTTCGAGGTCGGGGTGGTTCTGGTCGAAGGTGGTCTGGATCATCGGGCACAGGGCGCTGATCCGCTCGTCGGCGGCGGTGTGCACAAAGCGCTCCAGTGCTCCGAAGGCGTCCCCCGTCTCCGCGAGCGCGGACTCTGCCGCTTCGGACGTACGGTCCATGACGGAGCAGACGACCTCGCGGACGAGGGCGTCGCGGTCAGGGAAGTTGCGGTACACCGTGGCGTTGCCGACACCTGCCCGGCGCGCGATCTCGTCGAGCGGCACCTCGGGGCCGAACTCGGTGAACATCTCGCGGGCGGCGGCGACGATCCGCTCCCGGTTGCGCAGGGCGTCGGCACGCGGCCGGGGCACCTTGGTCTGCACGGGGGTCGCGGTCTGCACGGCGTACTCCTCGGTCAGTGGTTGCTGCGATCCGGGGAGGCTGTCCCCGTTTCGCTCGGACGCTTGGTTAAACGGGGAGAGGTTCCCCGGTTATTTCCCGGACGCGAAAAACTTTCCCGTGACCTGGCTCACAATCCGCGCACGGCGCCCTCACGCCTCCCTCACGGCTCCCTCCTACGGCCCCTCGACACCCCTTCCGTGTGCGAAACCCACGTTCGGCCCATCCAGCGCGCGCCCGCGCAGCCCCCCGATCAGGGTGATCGAAAGGGGGCAGCCGGAGACCGGCGGCTGCCAGGACGAAGGGCCCGTGGATGCAGCTCAGCCGTCGCATACGCCCCCGCCGCGCGGCCGCCCTCGCGACCGTGGCCCTGCTGACCCTCGCGGTCAGCACCGCGGCCGGCGGCGGGCACCCGACGGCACGCTCGGCGGCCGGAGCCCGCCCGCTGACACCGGCCCGCACCACCGCGCTCGGCCCCTGCATGATCGACGGCAGCCGCTCCGTCCAGCTCTCGGAGGGCGTCCCGACCGGCACCGGCTACTCCCGCTCCACGGGCACCGTCCGGGCCCTGACCCTGATGGTCGACTTCTCCGACGCCCCAGGAGAGGGCAAGGCGCTCGACCGGTTCCGCGAGTTCTTCCCCAAGACCCGCCAGTGGTTCCGCACCGCCTCCTACGGCCGCCTCGACTACCGCCCCGAGACCCCGATCCCGCACTGGCTGCGCATGCCGAAGTCGTTCAAGGCGTACGGCATAGAACGCGGCGCCCCCTTCGACGAGGGCTACCGCCGGCTCGTCCAGGACATCGTGAGCGCCGCCGACCCCCAGGTGGACTTCCGCGACTACGACTTCCTGAACGTGCTGGTGACGCCGAACGCGGGCCCGTCCGCTCTGGACACGGTCCTGTCGGTGACGTTCGCCGGGAACGCCGAGGCCCCGGTCGCCGACGGCGTCCCGGTGGCCAACGCGTCCTTCGTCTACTCCCGCCAGGACGACGGCTCCGGCTCCTACGCCCGCACCGGCTACCGCGTGCTGCCGCACGAGAACGGCCATGTCTTCGGCCTGCCCGACCTCTACACCCAGGAGGGCGGCAGCGCGGTCGGGCACTGGGACATCATGAGCGAGGACTGGGGAGCCAACAACGACCTGCTCGGCTGGCACAAGTGGAAGCTCGGCTGGCTGGACGCGTCCCAGGTCGGCTGCGCGGCCGGGCCCGGCACGACGGAGTACACCCTGACGCCGCTGGAGCGCCCGGGCGGCCCCAAGCTGGTCTTCGTACCGCTCGGCCCCCGGACCCTGTACGCCATCGAGGTGCGCGTGCGCGCGGGCAACGACGAGGCCGTGTGCCGGCCCGGCGTGCTGATCTACAGGGTCGACGCGGCCGTGGACACCGGCATGGGACCGGTGCGGGTCTTCGACTCCCGGCGCAACAGCGGCGGTTGCACCCGCAGCCCCAACGTCCAGGCAGAGCTCTCGGACGCCCCCTTCACCCCGGGCGAGGTCTTCAAGGACCCGAAGCGGGGGGTGCGGGTCACGGTGGCGAGCGGCGGCAAGGAAGGGACGTATCGGGTGCGGGTCACCCGGGGGTGAGGCGGCCGTTGCGGCGGCCGTGAGAGGGAGCGGGCTGTCGGCGCATTACGGTGGGCGTGCCCCGACCGCCGTACCGGAGAACCGATGCCCGCGAAGCCCACGACGGACGCCGACGCCGCGTCCGGATTCTCAGGTGTCCCGGCATCGGCGTCCGCCGTTCCGGTCGAGGCGGTCGCGCCGCTCGTGCGGGGGGTCGCCGTGCTGCTGCGGCTGACCGAGGCGGGCGGGACGCTGAGCCCGAGCGGGCTGGAGCGGGCCACGGGCCTGGCCCGCTCCACGGTCGACCGGATCACCGCCACCCTCGCCCGCATGGGCTACGTCCGCGTCGACGGCCGTGACGTGGTGCTGGCCCCCCGCCTGATGGAACTGGGCAACTCCTACCTGTCCGCCCTGCGTCTGCCCGCACTGCTGGACGCGCGCGCCGACGCCCTCGCCGACGAGCTGGACGAGTCGGTGTCGCTGGCGGTCGCCGACCGCGACGGCATCCGCTTCATCCACCAGGCCACCCGCCGCCGCGCGATGTCCCTCAGCTTCCGCATCGGCGACCTGCTGCCGGCCGAACGGACCGCGCCGGGAGCGCTGTTCGCGGCGCAGTGGACGCGGCGGGACTGGCGGGCATGGCGCGAGCGCCGGGCGGCGGACCCGGAGGACCGGGGCTTTCCCGCCGTACCGCCTCGTCAACCCGGCGGTGCGGAGGGCGAGTTCGAGCGAAGGGCCGCCGCGGCGGCCGCGGACGGCTGGGCGCTGGACGACCAGTTGATCGAGCCGGGGCTGGTCGCGGTCTCGGTACCGGTACGGGACCCGGGGACCGGGCGGATCGTGTGCGCGGCGAACGTGGTCAGCCACACCAGCCGGCACACCGCCGCCGACCTGCGCGACACGCTGCTGCCACGACTGCGGGATGCGGTGCGGGCGATGGAGGACGACCTGCGCACGGCGCCGCCCGCGGAGCCCGCCGCCGCGCCCATGGGCCTGGCCGCCTGGACCGGGGCGTCCAAGCAGGAACTGGGCCGGGAGTTCGTCGAGTCCCTCGCCCGCGGCCTCACCGTGCTGACGGCCTTCGGGGAAGGGCGTGCGGAGCTGACCCTGACGGATGTGGCGAAGGCGACGGGACTCGCGCGCGCGACGGCACGCAGGGCGCTGATCACCTACGAGCACCTGGGTCTGGTACGGGCCCGGGACCGGGTGTTCGAGCTGACGCCGCGCGTCCTGTCGCTGGGCTACCCGCCCCTGTCCCGCACCTCCCTGCCCGAGATCGCCGCCCCGCACCTGGCCCAACTCGCCCAGGACATCCACGAGTCGGCCTCGCTGGCCGTACTCTCGGGCGGCGACATCCAGTACACGGCGCGGGTCGCCACGAGCCGCATCATGAGCGTGAACATCACGGTCGGTACGCGGCTGCCGGCGTACGCGACCTCGATGGGTCGCGTCCTGCTGGCGGACCTGCCCGCGGCGGACCGCCCGCTGCCACGGCAGTTGAGCCCGTTCACCCCGCACACCCTGACCGACCCGGACGCGCTCGCCCGTCTCCTCGACGACGTACGCACCCGGGGGCACGCCCTGACCGACCAGGAGCTGGAGGAGGGCCTGCGCTCTATCGCCGTCCCGGTGCGCGACCGCACCGGCCGCGTCGTCGCCGCCCTGAACGTGGCCACGCACGCGGCCCGCCACACGGTCGAGGAGTGCGAGCGCGACATCCTCCCCGCACTGCGCGCCACGGCGGACAGCATCGAGCAGGACCTGCGGGTGGCGGGCCGCTTCACCCCGGTGCCGGTGTTCTGACCGGCGGGCGCGGCTACGCCGCCGCCAGTGGCACCACCGCCGTGAGGATCTCCCGCACCCGCTCCGCGATGTCCGCACGGTCGTTGAGGACCCAGGAGATGTGCTGGGCGCCGAAGAAGGCGGCGACCAGGACGCGCGCCGTGGCCTCGGGCGACGTACCGGCGGCGAGGTGGCCCTCGGTCCGGGCCTGGCGGAGCCAGATCGTGAGGGACTCGGTGTAGCCGAGATAGGGCATGGGCATCTCGGCGCCGATCAGCGAGCGTTCGATCTGCAGGCGGGCGCCGGCCTGCACCATGGTGTCGTCGCGGAAGGCGACGGCGGTGCGCTCCAGCAGCTCCGACACCGCCCGCAGCGGCGGCAGTTGGGCCTCCTCCACCTCCTGCCCGATGACGCCGAGCACGTGGTAGAACTCCTCGGCCACCGCCTGGGCGAGGGCCTCCTTGTTGGCGAAGTGGAAGTAGACCGCCCCCTTGGTCACGCCCGCGAGTTCGGCCACGTCCTGCACGGTGACCGCGGGAAAGCCCTTGGTGGCGAACGCCTTTGCCGCCGCGTCGAGCACCTGCCCCCGGGTGCGTACGGCACGTTCCTGCTTCAGGCCCGTGTCCCGGTGGCGGGGGGCGGTGTCCCGGGCAGGCCGGGACCTGGGGGCGCTGCGTTCCACGGCCATGGCGTCCATCCTCTGTTCCTTGAAATATACCTTCGGGAATGTATTGTAAGTTGCGGCTCGATGAGCGGAAGCCTCGTGCCGATGTTGCTGTCTGCGTGAATGCATTCACTGGGGGTTCAGACCATGCATCAGCCTGCCGTCTTACCTGTCGCCACGCTCTCCTCGGGCGGCTCGGCCCGCTCCGAGCGGCTGCGTCTCAGCTATCTCCAGGCCGTCCCGCGGCACATGGTGCACCGCGCCGCGATCGCCGAGGTCTTCCTCACCGACGCCGTCCGCACCGGCGAGCACAGCTTCCTGGTCGCCGCCCAGTGGCCGCGCGACCACGCCCTCTACTCCCCCGGCCGGGACGGCACCAGCGACCCGCTGCTGTTCATGGAGACCATCCGCCAGGCCCTCGTCTACCTGGCACACGCCCACTACGACGTCCCGCTCACCCACCGCTTCATCGGCTTCGACTCGGAGTTCGAGATCACCGACCCGGCCGCCCTGCGCGTCGGCGGCGAGCCCGCGCCCCTGGTCCTGGAGGCGCGGTGGACATGGGTCGGCAACCGTCCGCCCAACCGCTTCGGCATGCGCCTCGACGTCGTCCTCACCGTCGGCGGCCACGCCTGCGGCCGCGGTGCGCTGCACGTCGTCGCCGTGGACGACAAGCGGTACGCGATGCTGCGCGGCCGGGGCGCCAAGCCGCGCGGCGCCGCCGCGACCGCTCCCGCACCGCGCCCGCTGCAGCGGGTGCACCCCTCGGCGGTGGGCCGGCTGCGCGCCAAGGACAGCGTGCTGGTGCGTGAACGCACCGAGGGGCCCTGGCAGTTGCTCGTCGACGTGGAGCACCCGATCTTCTTCGACCACCCCAGCGACCATGTGCCGCTGATGGTCACCCTGGAGGGCTTCCGCCAGCTCGGCCACCTGCTGCTGCACCCCGTGGGCTCGGCGCCCGGCGCCGGGCACACCCTGCTCGGCATGGAGGCCGACTGCCTGGCCTTCGGCGAACTCGACCAGCCCATCGACCTGGTGGTCCGCGAGCGCGTGCCGGACCCCGGCAGCGGCAGGACCCGCCTCACCCTGGACGCCGTGCAGGGCGGCACCCCGCTCGCCACCTGCCGCAGCATGTGGGCCGCCGTGGCTCACCGCGCCGCCCTCCCGCTGCCGGCCTGAGCGTCCTCCCCCGCCGACGCCGCGTCCCACAGCACGCGCACCCGCTCGGCCAGACCTCGCCGCTCCAGATCGGGAGCCGTGCAGTAGGCGCCCACCAGGATCACGGTGGCGAGGTCGGCCAGCGAGGCGGTGGACGGCTCCTCGCCCAGGGCGCGCAGGTCCGCCAGCAGTCCGGGGGGTTCGGGTGCCGCGGGCGCCTCGTCCAGCATCAGCCGCAGCGCCGCGTTGAAGCGCACGTCCGACTCGACGCGTCCGGCCAGTTCGCAGCACAGGGCGCGCAGCCGCTCGCGCGCCGGGGACTCCGTGTCGTCGTACCGGGCGAGGATCTCGGCCGCCACCTCGTCCAGGTGCTCGGTCAGCGCCCGGGCGAGCTGCTCCTTGGAGGCGAAGTGGCCGTACAGCGCGCCCTTGGTCAGCCCGGTGCGCGCGGCCACGTGCTGGAGGTTGGCACGCGGGTAGCCATGGCGGACGAACTCAGCCGCGGCGGCGTCGAGGACCAGTTCATGCGTGCGGAGCGAGCGCGCCTGTTTCGCCATCGCGCGTCCCTTCGGTCGGTGCGGGAGGTGAGAGCGGCCAGGGTCCTCAAAATAATACCTTCTTGAACGCACTTTTTTGGTACCGGATTCCGACCAGGAGCGAAGACATGAGCGAAGACCTGCCCTCGACCCCCGCCCTGCTCCCGACCCCCGCCCTGAGCACGATCGCCGAGCACGCCCGCAGCGCCGACGCCGACCGCGCGCTCGCCCCCGCGGTCGTCGCCGAACTGACCTCCGCCGGACTGGCCCGCCATTTCGTGCCCCGCCGATGGGGCGGCGCGGAGGGCGGGTTCACCGTCCTGCTCGACCAGGTGGCCGACGTCGGCGAGGCCTGCACCTCCGCCGCCTGGGTCGGCATGTTGTGGGCCGCGCACGGACGCTTCGCCGCGCTGCTGCCCGAGGAGGGGCAGCGCGAGATATGGGGCGCCTCGCCCGACGTACGGATCTCGGCGGCACTGATGCCACCGGCCGGACGGGCCGAACCGGCCGACGGCGGCCGCCGGGTGACGGGCACCTGGGAGTGCGTCAGCGGGATCGGCAGCGCGCAGTGGGTGCTCCTCGCGGCCCCGGACGCGCAAGGGGCGCGCGTCTTCGCCGTACCGGCCGAGGAGGTGGAGGTGCTGGACACCTGGGACGCCACCGGGCTGCGCGGCACCGGCAGCCACACCGCCGTGGTGCGGGACGCCTTCGTTCCGCACCGACTCTCCTTCCCGCTGGCCGAGTTGCTGCGCGGCGGCGACACCCCCGGCCTGCCCCGCTGCCACAGTGCCCCCGCCCAGCTGGCCGGCGGCCTGATGTTCTGCGCACCGGCGCTGGGCGCCGCCCGCCGCGCGCTGACGCTGTGGTCCGAGTGGGCGGCGGCGAAGGCGCCCGGCAGCGGGCGGCCGCACCACGACAGCGCGGCCGTGCGCGAGACGCTCGCGCTCGCCTCGGCGCACATCGACGCGGCCGGACTGCTGCTGCGGCGGGCGGCCCACCGCGCCGACACCGAACCGGTCGACGCGGCCCTCGTCGCCGCCAACCAGCGCGACGCCGCGGTCGCCGCCGGGATGCTCGCCGACGCCGTCGACCGCCTCTTCCGTACCGGCGGCGCCCATCTGCGCGACGGGAGCGGCGATCTCAACCGGCTGTGGCGTGATGTCCACACGGTGGCCTCGCACGGGGTGCTGCGACTGGAACCGGTGGCCGCCGCCTACGCCTCGGCCGTGCTCACCGCCGACGCTCCGGCCCGCGCCAGTGCCGCTTCCCGCTCCCGGTAGAAGCCGATCTTCCAGTCGAGATAGCGCAGCGTGGCGGAGCAGTCCCGGGCCTGGGCGCGCAGCATCTCCCGGTGCGCCTGGAGCAGTTCGCGGCGCGCGGCGATCGTCGAGTCGCCCGCCCGGTACAGCTCGACGTAGTGGTTCATCGCGGCCGGCGACATCCCCGTGCTGCGCAAGTGGTTGAGGAACTCGAGCCAGCGCAGATGCACCGGGCTGTAGGCGCGCACGCCGTACGGGTCCTTGGCGGCGCCCTCGATCAGCCCCTGCTCCTCGTACCAGCGCAGCGTCCCGGCGTCGAGGCCGCTGATGCGCACGACCTCCTCCAGGGAGTACGTCTCGGCGTGCGGGGCGGCGTACGCGGTGGGGCGGTTGTCGTGGGTGTGGGCTTCGGTCGTGGACATGGTGTTCCTCCGGGTCAGTGGCGCCAGGACGTGGCGGCGCGGTGCGTGGTCAGGGCGGGGCGGTGCCAGGTGGGTACGGGCCGGACGGGCGCGGGCTCCTCCGCGGCAGGCGTCCGCCGGGCCAGTTCCAGCAATACGGCGGTGGCCGCGGCGAGTTCCTCCGCGGTCGGCTCGCCGCGCAGCACGCGCACGACGAACTCCTCGGTGCGCTGGGCGTGTTCGCTCATACCGGCTGGTTCCCGTGCTTGCGGGAGGGCAGGTCGGCGTGTTTGGCGCGGAGCGCGGCGAACGAGCGGATCAGCACCGCCCGGGTGTCGCGCGGGTCGATCACGTCGTCGACGAGACCGCGCTCGACGGCGTAATAGGGGTGCATCAGCTCGGACTTGTACTCCGCGATGCGCCGCGCCCGCACCGCCTCGGGGTCGTCGGCGGCGGCGATCTCCCGGCGGAAGACGACGTTCGCGGCGCCCTCGGCACCCATCACGGCGATCTCGTTGGTGGGCCACGCCAGCGCCAGGTCGGCGCCGATGGACCGCGAGTCCATCACGATGTACGCGCCGCCGTACGCCTTGCGCAGCACCAGCGAGATCCGCGGCACCGTCGCGTTGCAGTACGCGTACAGCAGCTTGGCCCCGTGCCGGATGATGCCGGCGTGCTCCTGGCCGACCCCGGGCAGGAACCCGGGCACGTCGACCAGCGTCACCAGCGGGATGTTGAACGCGTCGCAGAACTGCACGAACCGCGCGCCCTTCTCGGAGGCGGCGATGTCCAGAACCCCGGCGGTCGCGGACGGCTGGTTGGCGACGACGCCGACGACATGCCCGTCGAGCCTGGCCAGCGCGCACACCAGGTTGGCCGCCCACGCGGGCTGCACCTCGAAGAAGTCGCCGTCGTCGACGACCTCCTCGATCACCCGGCGCATGTCGTACGCCTGGTTCGGCTCGGCCGGCACCAGGTCGAGCAGCGACTCGCAGCGCCGCTCCGGATCGTCCAACGGCGCCTCGTACGGCGGCAGTTCGCGGTTGTTGGACGGCAGCAGCGACAACAGATGCCGTACGTCCTCCAGGCAGCTCGCCTCGTCGTCGTAGGCCGCGGCGGCCACGCCGGAGACCGCGGCGTGCACGTCGGCGCCGCCGAGCCCCTCGTGCGTGACCTGCTCGCCGGTCACGGCCTTGACCACGTCGGGGCCGGTGATGAACATCTGCGAGATGCCGCGCACCATGAAGACGAAGTCGGTCAGGGCCGGCGAGTAGGCGGCACCGCCGGCGCACGGCCCGAGCATCACGCTGATCTGGGGCAGCACCCCGGACGCGGCGACGTTCCGGGTGAAGATGCCGCCGTAGCCGGCGAGCGCCGAGACACCCTCCTGGATCCGGGCCCCGGCGCCGTCGTTGAGGCTGACCAGCGGGGCCCCGGCCGCGAGCGCCAGGTCCATCACCTTGTGGATCTTGGCCGCGTGCGCCTCGCCGAGGGCGCCGCCGAAGATGCGGAAGTCGTGGGCGTAGACGAAGACGGTACGGCCGTGGACGGTGCCCCAGCCGGTGACCACACCGTCCGTGTAGGGTCGCCGCGCCTCCAGTCCGAACCCGGTGGCATGGTGCCGGCGAAGGGCCTCGATCTCCGTGAACGACCCCTTGTCCAGCAGGAGTTCGACGCGCTCGCGGGCGGTCAGCTTGCCGCGCGCGTGCTGCTGGTCGCTCGCGCCGGGGCCGGGGCCCTCGTGCGCGAGCTCGCGTATGAGCTCCAGTTCGGCGAGGCGGGAGCGGGGGGTGTCGGGCGGGGGCTTCGTTAGGGCTCGTTCTTCCATGACGGTCATGCGGACCATCATGACGCATTTAAATTCCTTCGTGAAGGTTTTTTAATGGGGCTTTGCACGACCCCTCCTCCGGACATGCGGAAGCCCCGCGCCCCTTGGGGGGACGCGGGGCACCAGCCGCCGGAAACCTACGCCTTGCTCCCGGCCCGCTTGCCCACCCGCAGCAGCAGCGCCGTGGCCACGGCGGTGGTCAGCAGCATCACCACGCTGATCACGAAGCTGGTGTCGAACCCCTGCTGGAAGTGCGAGGTGTCCGCGATCAGCGCGCCGAACGCCGCCACCGCGATGCAACTGCCCACCTGCCGGAAGGTGTTGAGCACCGCGGCCGCCGTGCCCGCCCGCTCGCCGTCGATGTTCTCCAGGATCGCCGCCGTCAGCGACGGCACCGCGAGCCCGCCGCCCAGGCCGATCGGGACCAGCAGCAGCACGGGGACCAGGTACGACGTGTGGTCGGTGACCGTCAGCATCAGCAGCGAACCCGCGGTCATGACCAGCTGCCCGATCGTCATCGGCACCCACGCGCCCTTGCGCGCCGCCAGCTTGACGCCCGCCATGTTGACGATGGAGATCAGCGCGCACATCGGGATGAACATCACGCCGGTGCTGACCGGCGAGGCGCCGCGCACCTGCTGGAAGTACATGCCGAGCAGGAAGATGGCGCCGTAGAACACCGCGTTGATGGTGAAACCGGCCGCCAGGCAGACCAGCACCGTGCGGGACTTGAAGATGCTCAGCGGCACCATCGGCCGCTCCCGCCGCGTCTGCGTCCACACGAACGCGGCGGTCGCCACGGCGGCCAGGGCCAGCGTCCCCAGCACGTCCGGGCTGCCCCAGCCCGCGCGCCCGCCCTCGATCACGGCGTACGTCAGACCGGCCAGGGAGGCCACGACGGAGAGCTGGCCGACCAGGTCGACCGGGGCCTCGCGGCGCGGCGAGGCCTGGATACGGGTCAGCAGGGCGAGGCCGAGGGCGCCCACCGGGAGGTTCAGGTAGAACACCGCGCGCCAGCTCAGCCCGCTGGTAAGCATCCCGCCGACGACCGGCCCTACGGCGACCGCCACGGAACCGGCGGCCGTCCAGATCGCGATGGCTCGCGCCCGCTTGCCCGGGTCGGAGTAGGTCTGCCGGATCAGCGCGAGCGAGGCCGGCACCATCAGCGCGGCGGCACCGCCCTGCACCATCCGGGCGCCGATCAGCGTGGCCAGGTTGGGCGCGACGCCGCAGGCCAGGGAGGCCACGGTGAAGGCGGCCAGGCCCCAGGCGTAGGCGCGGGTGGCGCCGATCCGGTCCGAGAAGGTACCGGCAGACAGCATGAACGCCGCGAACATCAGGGTGTAGCCGTCGACGATCCACTGCAGGTCGGCCATGGAGCCGCGCAGGCTGTGGGAGATGGCCGGCAGGGCCACGTTGACGACCGAGCCGTCGAGGGAGATGACGAAGAAGGCGAGCAGCGCCGCCGCGAGCACGGTGGTGGTCGAGGACCGCCGCGGGGTGTTCGGTTCACCGGCCGGTACGACCGGGGTCCGGTCGGTCCGGTCGGTCCGCGCGGACCGGGTCAGGATGGCCATGGGAACTCTCCTTGGGAAAGGCCGGGTTGGTGGGGGGGGAGACGAGCAGGAGTTGATGGGGGGGTGGACTGAGGGGTGAAGGGGTGGAGCGCGGTCAGGCGTCGGCCGGCGCGGCGCGGCGGCGGCTGAGTTCGGCGAACTCGGGGTTCGTGCCGAGCACTCCGCCCTCGCCCCAGCGGTTCTGCGGAATCTCCTGGATGTAGACGGTGATCTTGTCGAGGGGTGCGCCGATGACGCGGTGCACCGTCGCGGTGAGCTCCTCGACCAGCTCCTGGCACTTCTCGTCGGTCTGGTTGGGCCAGGTGGTCATGGAGAGGATGGGCATGGCGAAGCTCCTTCGGGCGTACGGGAGTTGGGCACGGCTGACCGCAACGTGAGCGGGATGCGGGATGCGGGATGCGGGGCGGAACGTGTGGCAGAACGTGCGGCGGGCGGCTACAGGCCGGCCGACGCCCCGCCGTCCAGGGTGAGCGCGGCGCCCGCGATGTGACGGGCGGCCGGCGAGAGGAGGAAGGCGGTCAGCCGGGCGACGTCGACCGGCTCCGCGAGCGTGCCGAGCGGGGTCCCGGCGGCGACCTGGGCGCTGACCTCCTCGGCGGTGGCGCCGGTGCGGTCGCCGATCGCCTTGGCGATCTCGTCCCACAGCGGGGTGCGCACGGCGCCGGGGTCGAGCACGTTGACCCGGACTCCCTTGCGGCCCAGGTCCTTCGAGACCGCCTTCGCGAAGGCCGCGAGGGCGGCGTTGACCGCGCTGTTCACCGGGAAGAGCGGGTCGGGGTCCTTGCGGAAGACCCCGCTGACCAGCACGACCGAGCCGCCGTCGCCCTCTGCCAGCGGGCCCGCGAGCGCCCGGGTGAGCCGGACGGCGCCCATGAGCTTGCCGTTGAAGGTGGCCTGCCACATCGCGTCGGTGGCCTCCTCCAGCGGAGCCAGCGGACCGTCGCCCGCGGTGTGCACCAGCCCGTCGACCCGGCCCAGCTCGGCGACCAGGGCGGCGACCGTACCGTCCACGGAGGCGGCGGAGTTGATGTCGGTCTCGTACGGCACGAGCCGGCCGGCGCCGCCGGTGCGGGCGTCGATCTCGGTCCGGGTCCGCTCCAGGCGGCCCGCGTCCCGGCCGAGCAGCACGACGGTGGCATCGGACCGGGCCAGCTCCTCCACCACGGCCGAACCCATTCCGCCGGTGGCGCCGCTGACGACGATGACGGGGGCGAGGGCAAGGGCGGTGCTGTCCACGGCTTCCTCAATTCCCGGGGCAGCGCCCCTGGTTGACGACACGTCAGGTCCAGTCGGCGACCCCGGGTGAGCGGGTTCGGCCTGGTGATGAAGAAGGTAGCCGGGTTCGGAGGTCGACGCAACCATCTAGTTGGTTTTTAAGAACCAACTAGATGGTTGCATCATGCTGACCAGCAAGAAGAGGCACAAAAGGATCGAAGAAGGGAACGCAAAAAGGGAGCCCGGACGCTCCCGAACTCCCTTGCCTCTGCGGCCCCTTGCCGCAGAGATACCCCCTAGACCGACCCCTGCAGAACGTTGTCGATGATCGAGTGCCCGTGCGCGACGACACTGGCCCGCAGCAGCGCCCAGCCCGACTCGGTGTCCCCGTCCGGCCCCAGCATCAGCCGGCGCTGCTGCGGCACGATGAACGGCCAGGACGCCACGCCGATCAGGGCGATGAGCGCCCGGGCCGCCGAGGTGGGGTCGTCGATGCCGAGGGCGAGGCTGAGCGCGGCCGTCTTGTGGACGTAGTACGCCTCACGTTCCTTCTCGTCCGGGATCGGCCGGTCGCGGTAGTGCAGCCCCTCCCAGGCCAGCAGCCGCACCAGGTCGGACTGGCGGTGGTAGTCGAAGACCTCGCCGACGTAGGAGCGCAGACCCTCCTCCGTGGTGGGGATGGGGACGGCTTCGGACATATGCGCGTAGACCTTGGCCATGACGGCGGCGAACAGGGCTTCCTTGTTGCCGAAGTAGGCATAGATCCGCTGCTTGTTGACGCCGGAGCGCTCCGCGATGCGGTCCACGCGCGCACCCGCGAGACCGTGCTCGGAGAACTCCGCCTCGGCGGCCTCCAGAAGCTTGGCGCGGGTCTGCTGTCCCTTGGGTGTCTCAGCCATGGGACGAGCCTAGTCCATCGGAAAACCAACTGGATAGTTCTAAAAAACCAACTAGATGGTTGCGTCCACGCCCGAGGTGTTCTACGTTCTTCCCATCGGCCCCGCCACCCCGGACAAACCGGCGCGGAAGAGGCGGCAGGCCCGTACGTCAGCTGTACCTGTTTCGAGACTCCTCCCGTCTGCGGCCGCCCCTGCGGCATGGCCGCCCCACCAAGGAGAAACGCATGTCAGCCACAGCCAACCCCCGGACTCTGCTGCTCGTCGGTGACCGTTTCGCCGGATTCGCCACGCACGCGGACGTACTGACGGTCACTCAGTTCACCGAGGAGATGCGCCTCGGGGTGTACTCCTGGGACACCCACCCGATCCGGGTCCGCGCCGGTCAGGGCGTCACCCGCCACGACTGGGAGCTCGTCCGCGAGCAGGCCCTGCTGCTGGGCCTCGCCGAGCGGCTGGACTTCGACTTCCGCGAGCCGGCGCTGGCCGGCCGCGGCGAGGCCCACAAACACCGAAGCTGCAACACCCTCATAGCCGACCTCAGGCGGGACGGCGAGGACCTGTTCTCCGCGACCCTGCGCGTCCACAACGACAACGAGCTGCTCATCGACCACCAGACCGGCGAGCACGTCCAGGGCATGGTCGCCGTCGAGGCGGCTCGGCAGATGTTCCTCGCGGTCAGCGAGCGCTACCACGCCTCGCGCCATCTCGACCGGTCGTACTACTACGTCATCGAGTCCCTGAACACGGACTTCGAGAACTTCCTCTTCCCGCTCGACGCCACGATCGTCTACCACACCCTCCGTGCCGAACTCGACGACCCGGGCCGGCTCTCCTTCGCCGCGGAGATCTCCCTGCACCAGGCAGGCCGCCGCGCCTCGATCACGACCGTGACGTACACGGCCTTCGACGCACCGGTCATCGAGGCCAAGGAGCACCGCAGGGCGCAGCACGCCGTCGAGCACACGGCACGCATCGCGCAGCAGGCGGCCACGGCGGCGGGGGCCGCGGCCACCGGGCACCCGGTGCTGGTCGGCGCCTGAGCCGCCGGGCACTCAACTCCGCACGCAGCCCCATCACTTGCGCGGCAGCACTCGGCATATGCACTGCTCCGCCCGCCACTTGACGCAGCGACACCCCACATCCACACCCGTATCGAAGGAGAACCGTCATGTCCGCTTCCGCCGCCCTGATCACCGCCACCGAGCTGTTCGCCAAGCCCGAGCAGGTCGACGCCGTCGCCGAGGCCTGGCAGCGCCACAACGACGCGTCCGGCTTCGCGGGCCGCATCCTCTACCGCGGCCTGGAGAGCAACTCGGTCCTCGAACTCGCCCCACTGGACGGTTTCGAGCGCATGGAGGAACTGCGCGCCGACTGGTGGAAGCTGTGGGAGGCCGTCGGCCCGCTGGGCGAGGGCGACTTCCGGCGCCAGTTCCTGCAGTTCGTCGAGGCGCCCAAGCCGGCCGCCGGCGCCCTGCCGGACACGCGGTACGTGCAGATGCGGCACGTCGAGGTCGTGCCGCGCGTCTACCGGCAGTACCGGGCCTGGCGCGAGGAGACCATCTTCGACGTCGTACGCACCTCGGACGCGGTCAAGAGCTTCCAGGCCTTCCACTCGCTGGCCAGCACGGAACCCGGCGTGATGTTCGTGTCCGGCTTCGAGGCCGACCCGGCGACCTACATGGAGGCCTTCACCTCCCCGCGCTACCAGCAGATCGTCCGCGAGGCCGGCGACACCTACATCACCGGGGGCGACAACGGCCTGTACACCCGCATCTACGAGCGCGTCACCGCCGCCTGACCCACTCCGCCCCTCCCCCGACGGCCGGCCGCGCGACCCTCCAGCAAGGCGTCCCGCGGCCGGCTGTTCGCATACGTCGCGGTCGGCGGGGCCACCGCCCACCGGCCACCCCCTACCCGCCCCAACCTGTTCGCACTGGTTGGCACTGGCTTCGAATTGGCGAAGGAGCACCCGCCATGACCGTCTCACCCGTGGCCGCAGCACCCGTCGCGGCCGCCCCCATGACCCGGACCTACGACCTGAGCGTCACCACGCAGGGCCCGCTGTATCCGCCGAGCGAGATCGTGGACGCGAACGGCGACTTCGTCGTCATCGGCCGCGTCAACCGCCCCGGCCCCGACGGCACCACCGTCTCCGAGTGGGGCGGCGCGGTGGTCTCCCCCGACAGCCCCCTGCCGCCGCTCGGCCGCAACCTGCCGTACGACATCGTGCGCGAGCTCGACCTCACCGACCCCACCGGCCCGGACGCCCAGGTCCAGCTCTACACCCTGCCCCTCCCCCTGCCCTGCAACAACTACCCGATGCTCTTCGCCCCCGAGCAACGCCCCGACGCCCACGACGTGCGGCGCCCCAGCTACCCGCTGCACGGCGCGCCGATCCCGGACCTGCGCGAGGAGGACGGACCGAAGGTGCGTGAGCCGATCACGCTGGGCCAATGGGCCAAGGCACGCGGCCAGTTGGAGGTCCATGTGCCGGCGCACCGGCGCGGCGCCGACTTCTCGTTCGCCTTCACCGGCCTGATCCCGGACAGCCTCTACACCGTCATGTCGCTGCGCGAGCACGACCTCGACCCGTCGGGCCCGACCCGCCCCGGCCCCCTCGGCGTGCCGAACGCCTTCATCAGCGACAGCAACGGCATGGCCCACTACCGGGCGACGCTGCCCAACCCCTTCCCGGCGCCGGGCACCCCCGGCGCGAACCGGGTGATCAACGTCGTAGTGCTGTGGATGAGCTACCAGCAGAACTACGGCGGCGCCATCGGCCACTTCGGCCTCGGCGGCGACATCCACGCCCAACTGAAGCTGCAGGGCCCGAGCTTCGGCGAGTTCACCACCACACCGTCCAACTGACGCGCACTCAAACGCAGTTCGACGTCACGCCAACTCAACACACTTCCTCGACACACTTCAGGAGAGACCGAACATGAACGCCAACCCGATCGGCATCATCGCGACCGGCTCCCACCTGCCCGCCACCGTCATCGACAACGACGAGGTCGGCGCGGCGGCGGGGGTGACCGCGGAGTGGATCGAACGCAAGACGGGCATACGACGACGGCACCGGGCCGCGGCCCACGAGGCGACCTCGGACCTGGCGGCGCAGGCGGCCCGGCAGGCACTCGCACAGGCGGGCCTGGAGGCCGAACAGATCACGTACGTCGTGGTCGCCACGTCCACTCCCGACCACCCCCAGCCGGCCACGGCGGCGATCGTCACCGACCTGATCGGAGCCCACCGGGCCGCGGCCTTCGACGTCAACTCCGTGTGCAGCGGCTTCATGTTCGCGCTGACGGCGGCCGAACGCATGCTGCGCGCCGAACCGGCGAGCGCCGGGCAGGGGCCGTACGCCCTGGTGATCGGGGCGGACGTCTACTCCCGCATCCTGGACCCGGCGGACCGCAAGACGGCCATCCTGTTCGGGGACGGAGCGGGAGCGGTGGTGCTCGGCCCGGTGCCGGCGGCCACCGGCGGCATCACCACCAGCCTGACCACGCGCGGCGACCAGCACCGGCTGATCAGCGTGCCGGCGGGCGGCAGCAGGCGGCCGGCGTCGGCGCAGACGCTGGCGGAGGGTGCGCACTGGTTCACGATGGACGGGCGCGGGGTGCGCGGCTTCGTGCACGAGAACCTGCCCGGCGCGGTCCGCGCGCTGCTGGCCAAGGCGGACGTACCGGCCCGCGCGGTCCGCCACTTCGTGCCGCACCAGGCCAACGGCGTGATGCTGGCCGAGGTCTGGCCCACGCTCGGCCTGGACTCGGCCCGTATGCACCTGGCCCTGGCGCTGCACGGAAACACGGGCGCCGCCTCCGTCCCGATCACCCTCGATCTGGCGCACCGCCGGGGCCTGTTCACGGAGGGCGACCTGACCGTCCTGTCCGCCTTCGGCGGCGGCATGTCGGTGGGTTCGGCCCTGCTCCGCTGGGCCCCGACCCGCCACGCGCGCCCGCCGAGGATTCCCGGCCGGACGACCGCCCCCACGGCCCCGCGGCCGGAGCCCGCGCTGGCGGGGCCCGCGCTGGCGGGGCCGAGGTAGCGCGACCGTACGACCGCACACGTAAGCGCAGACGCCAAGCAGCGGAGACACGGGAGACCCGTACGAAGCCCTCACGATCCAGAAGGAGCAAGGACCATGGCCACACACCACCCGATGCCGAAACCGACCCTCACGGCGCCGACGCCGTACTTTTCCCGCCTTCCCCACCGTCCCCGCGTCCCCCTACGTGTCCTGTTGAGTACCGTGCCGGAGCCGAGGAGGCCCGTGCTGCGGCTGGCGGGAGACGCCGACGACGCCGGGCTGGAGCCGCACATCTGCCGGGGCATCGACTGAGCGCAGGCGAGTTCGGGGACGGGGGCCTGGGCCCGACCGTCCCCGAACTGAACACTTGTTTTTCGGACTTCACCGATCGCCCATCACCCCAGCGGCAGGGCTACTCCCCCGAGCAGTCCTCGCAGTTCTCGCAGTTCTCGGAGTGCTCGCCCCGGCCCATGGACCAGCAGGCGAGAGCGCACCCGGAGACGGCGGCCGCGACCGGCTCCGCCCGCCGGGCGAGATAGGCCCGTACGGCGGGAGCGTCGCCGACGCCCCGGGGGTGCCCGACGCAGTCGAGCATGGGGAAGTCGGAGGGGTGGTCGCCGTAGGCGTAGCAGTCGCGCGGGTTGACCCCCGGGTGCTCGGCGAGCATGCGCAGCACGGCCGCCCGCTTCCCCTCGCCGATCACGGGTTCGGACACGTCGCCGGTGTAGCGGCCGTCGACCACGTGGGGCGAGGTGCACAGGACGTGCCGGGCGCCGACGCGTTCGGCGACCGGATCGAGGCACGGCGCGAAGGACCCGGAGACGAGCACGACCTCGGCGCCGGCGGCCCGGTGCCGCTCCAGTTCGGCGACGGTGGACGCGATGAAGAACCCCGGCTCGACGGCGGCGAACGAGAACCACTCCCGCCCGAGCGCCGCCATCTCGGCCGCGCTCTCCCCGGCGTACGAGCGGTAGTAGGCCCGATTGACGTCCTCCCGGGGCGCCCCCTCGGCGGACTGCCGCCGCAGCTCCCCGGCGATCCGCCGGTACCGCTCCTCCCCCTCCCGCCCGTACCGCCGCGCCAACTGAAACCGCAGAAACTCGAACATGCTCTTGCAGCCGATCAACGTCTCGTCGACGTCGCAGAACACCAGATAGGCAGGCCGATGCCGCCCACCTGCCGCCGAGCCCGTGCCTATCTCTGTCTCTATCTTTGCGCCAGTCTCCGTACGCTCCGTACCTGCCACCACAGTCATCCCGATGACCTCCCCCTAGGGCCCGGGCAGTGCATACCGACACCGGGCTCGGTAGAAAAATTCCTTCGCGAAGGTATCACTGAGAGACGACCCACGGGGAGCGTTCGACCAAGCCAAGGCAGGGCAGGGCAGGGCAGGGCACGGCCGAGGCAAGGCCGACGGCGGCTGCAACGCACCCCACCCTGATCCGCTACGCTGTCATGGACCGCCCTCAGCGGCGGTCCCGACCTTGCCGCAGCGCAGGTGGACACTCACGCAGAGTATTCACCAACGCCCCACGCAAGGCCCGCCTTCGTAGCTCAGGGGATAGAGCACCGCTCTCCTAAAGCGGGTGTCGCAGGTTCGAATCCTGCCGGGGGCACCAGGGATAGGGCCCCAGACCGATCATGGTCCGGGGCCTTTGACGTCTGCGTCGGCGATTACCTCGCAGGTAATCGCGGCGTGCAGGGCGCGCGGCTACGTTCAAGTCGTCTCGTCGTATAGGAGCGAACGGAGGGAACAGGACGTGCCTGCATACGGATTTGCCCATCTGCGTGATCGCCGCCATCACCCTGATGTCCTTGAGTACTTGGAACGCATCCAAGACACCCTGGATCCATTTCACGGCCGCTTCCTGATCCACGGCCCGCCGACTGACGTGGTGGAGGGGAACTGGCCGGGCAGCATGGTGCTGATTGAGTTCCCCGGCCTGGCCGAGGCCCGCGCCTGGTACGCGTCCCCCGCTTATCAGGAGATCCTGCGGCTGCGGACCGATCACATCGACGGGGACGTCGTGCTGGTCGAGGGTGTTGGTGTTGGGTACGACCCTCGTGAGCGGGCGGTGAAGCTCAGGGCAGAGACGACCGGGGAGCCCGCCTAGTCCGCTGCGCAGGCGTGGTCAGCTCTTGCCGGCGTAGCTCCACAGCTGCGCGGGGGCGGCGTTGCAGGTGGTCACCTTTGCGGAGCTGGCCGGTGCCACCTCCATGCACTGCGAGTAGGTGGTGTTCTCCAGGGTGCTGCCCGAGGATGTGGTGCTGCCGATCCGCCAGTGCTGGGCGGAGTTCGAGCCGCACGCGTCCATGTTGATCCAGCCGCTCGAGTTGAAGGCGGTGAGGCATTTGCCGCTGCCCTTGTTGATCACCTTGAACGTGCCGTTCGACGCGGGTGAGAAGGTCCACTGGGAGTAGGAGCCGTTCGTCGAGGAACAGGAGCTGCTCACGGCGTACGTGCTGGGGCTGCCGCTGCTGGTGTCCTGTTCGAGACAGCGGCCGCCCGAAGCGTCCTTGATGCGGTACGTACCTGCGGAACCGACCTTGATCGTGCCTCCGCCCCCGCCGCCGGACCCGCCGGACCCGCTGGATGCTCCGGAGGACGAACCACCGGAGGACGAGGACGACCCCCCGCTCCCGGACGTGCCCCTGCCCTTCGCGCCCGAGCCGCTGGACCCGCCGGAGGACGAATCGCCGCTCTCGCCCGCCGCCCCTGAACCCGACGTTTTCGAGCCCGAGTCCGAGCCTGACTTCGCGCCCTTCCCCGCGGAGTGTCCCTTGGGCGACGCGGACGCCGAGCGGCTCGACCTCGCCGACGGCGCCGACCCGCCGGTGGACGACGAGGCGGTCACCACGGTCGAGGGCGCGTCGGACGACTTCCCGTCGGCGTGCGAGGACACGTACGGCAGGAGGATGACGCCGGTGACCCCGCCCGCCGCCAGGACGATCGGCACGATGATCGGAAGCCTGAGAGCGCGACGCGTACGCTCCCCCGATCGGCGCGGGCTCTTTGCCGACTCGTCCCCGGCCGCCGCGGCTTCGGCGGCCTCGTGGCCCTCGGGGGCCGGTGGCGGGTCCGCGACCCCGCCTGCCCGCTCTGCCACAACCGCGCCTGCCGCGCCTGCCACACCTGCCACACCCTCCCCCGCCTCGGCAGGCGGCGAAGACCGCAAGGCCCGTGTGGCGGCACTGAACTCGTCGAGCGCCGGCACATCGGCAGCGAACTCGGCGCGTCGCTGGAGTCGTTCCGCGACGGTCGCCGGCCAGACCGTGCCGCCGGGCTCCGGGCCGTCCGCGGAGCGTTCGAGCAGATCCGCCGCGGTGGGCCGGGTGGAAGGGGACTTGTCCAGGCAGTCGGTGATGATGGCGGCCAGGGCCGGGTCGAGCTCGCTGAGCGCGGTGGCATCGGGCTCGCTGTGCACGATGCGGTAGAGCACGTCGAGGCCGGAGCCCTGGCCGAAGGGCGAGGCGCCGGTGGCCGCGAAGAAGAGCAGGCTGCCGAGCGCGAACACGTCGGCTGCGCCCGTCAACCCCTTCTTGCCCTCGGCCTGTTCGGGCGCCATGTACTCGGGCGTGCCGAGCACCATGCCGGTCTTGGTGAGCCGGCTCTGGTCGGCGGCCCGCGCAATGCCGAAGTCGATGAGGGCGAGCCCGTCGAGCGTGATCATCACGTTGGAGGGTTTGACGTCCCGGTGCAGCATGTCCAGGGCGTGCAACGCCTTGAGCCGGCCTGCCAGTTCACGCAGCAGATACCACAACGCCGCTTCGGGCAGCGGCCCTTCGTGCAGGCGTACCGCCTCGGTCAGGGTGAGTCCGGGGATGTATTCGGTGGCGAACCAGGGTGGGTTCTCGGTGCGGCCGGTCTCCAGCAGCGGGACGCTCACGCCTGCGGGAAGCCGGGCCAGGTTGTCGAGTTCGTGGTTGAAGTGCCGCCGGAAGTCGGGGTCTTGGGCGACCACCGGCAGGACCCGCTTGACCGCGGCGTAGCGGTCCTCCGCGATCCCGAGGTAGACCCGGCCCATTCCGCCTTCGCCGAGCAGCCCGACCAGCGGGTACGGTCCGATCCGCTGCGGGTCCTCCGGACTCAGCGGCGCCGCTCCGCTCCCGTCGAGGTCGATGTTGCGGATCTCGTCCTGCCCCCCGTGCGTGACCATGCACGCACGCTATCCAAAAGGTGCCGGGGCCATCCATCTCGAACGGGCTGCCCCAGCAGACTTGTTACGTCACTCGCACACAATCCGTGGGCGGGGGGCTCGGCCGTGACCGTCCCTCCTTGCTGCAAGCACCTCGCCGTCAGGCCGACCCACAATCCCATGACCGCTGGGAGGGCGGAGACGTGCAGTTACGCAACCTCGTGGCACTGACCAGGGGGATGTCGTCGTTGGAGTCGAAGCTGTGGCTGTCCAAGGGCAGGTCGGGGAAGTACTCGCTCTCGGCCCGGCCTGTCAGGACGGCGAGCAGGAAGGGGGCGGCGCACGGGCTGGCGTGGTGTGTCCATTCCGGGCCTCGGCCTTCGTTGAGGATGACCGTCCAGTCGTTCGGCTTCTGCCCCGGCTTCCGTAGCCAGTAGAGGTACATGCCGCTTTCCTCGACGTAGGCCCATGGCAGGACTTGCGTGTCGGGGTCATGGAGTTCTGCCGGCCTGGCTTCGGTCTGCCACAGGTCAGCGAGGATTGCGGTGCGCTCCGCGGCCTGGTCCCGAAGGTTGTAGTCCTCATCGGGGCATTCGGGGTCCAGAAGCCAGATGGTCTCGTCGAAGACGCCGCCTCCGTAGGTCTCGACGAGTTCCTTGTAGTCGTCGGGCAAAGGCGTACCCAGTTGCCGCTCCACTGCCGCCCAGTCGCGGGCACGGAGTGGCGTAGCTGGGGGGATGAGTTCGAAGAGGCGTTCCACGGCGGGGTGCATGAAAGCGGGATCCTTTCTGTGCGCTCTCCGCCACGGTGGGGAAGGCGTATCGATGCGGTGGGTTCCACCGCGGTGCGCTGGAGGGCCCGGACGTGGCAGGCGGCAGCTGTGCGAGCAACCCGGCCTTCCCGGACATGCCGCACGAACGGCAGACAGTACGCTGAGTCCAGCGGGATCGGGCCCGCCGCGCAGTGTCCGGGAGGTGCTTCATGACGGCCGAGATGGTGGCCCCGGCGTGGATGCATGAGCAGATCACGGCGGAGGAGTACGAGTCCTGGTCCGAGGAGCAGTGCGCCGGTATCGAGATCGTGGACGGGATGGTCGTCGTAAGTCCGAGCGCGTCCAAGCGGCACAACCGGCTGGCGCGGATTCTGGCGAATGCCCTGGATGCCGCCGCGGGCCCGGAGTGGAACGCCGACACGGACTTCGATGTACGGCTGCAGGATCTCCCGCTCACCAATCGCCGCCCGAACGTCGTCGTATACCGCGCAGACACGATCGACATCACTCCCACCCGCCCCGAGCACGTGCTGTTGGTCGCGGAGGTGGTGTCGCCGGGCTCGGAAACCACCGACCGGATCGTAAAGGTCGACCAGTACGCCAAGGCAGGCATCGGCTTCTACTGGCGGATCGAGCAGGCCGCGACAGGCGTGCCTCTCGTGTACACCTACGTTCTCGATCCCGCGACGAAGACCTACCGAGACGGAGACGTGTTCACCGGCGCTCTCAAGGTAGCGGCACCCTTCCCGGTGGAGATCGACCTCAGCGAGATCTGACCCACGCGCTGCTCAGTGGTCGGCGGCGCATGAACGGGCAGCTCTGTCGGTCCTTACGCAGGCGGATGCTCCGGCTCCGATGTGTTCGCGCGTTGGAAGGTGGCGTAGAGGAGCCAGAGTGAGGGGATGAGGAGGGCGGCTCCGCAGGCCAGGGAGATGAGGCAGGCGGAGAGTACGGGGGGCTGGGAGGCCGACTGGGATGCGGTGAGGCTGCCGACGAGCATGGCCGGGTACTGGGCGGCGCCCCAGGACCACAGGATCGCGGCGACCGCCAGCGCGGCGGCCACGCGCGCGGCGAGGTAGTGCCGGGTCGCCAGCAGGGCGAGGCCCGCCACCCCGCTGACCGCGCTGAGCACCACCAGCGGCAGCGCCCGGTGTGTGAGGCCGTGGAACAGTGCGGGGGCGTCCGCGTGCAGCACCGCGGTTCCCGCCAGTGCGACCGCGCCGCTCGCCAGCCCGGTGGCGATCGCCCGCCGGGCGAAGGCCCGGGCCAGTTCCGCGTCGCCGTCGCGGGCCACGTCCGCGCACAGGTAGACGGCGGCCAGGTGCGCGCAGGTGAGTACGGCGAGGGCGCCGCCCAGTGCGGAGGTCGGGTTGAGCCAGCTGGTGATCACGTCGCCCTCGGCGAGGCCGGCCGGTACCCGTCCCGAGGCGACGCCGCCGGCGACGGCTCCCAGGAAGAACGGCGTGAGCAGCGAGGAGAGGGCGAAGAACGCGCCGAACAGCCGCTGCTGCCACAGCTCGGTGCTGACCTTGCGGAAGGCGAAGGCCGCTCCGCGGGCGATGATGCCCAGTGCGGCGAGGGTCAGGGGCACGTAGAGCGTGGACATCACGGCGGCGAAGACCGGTGAGAAGCAGGCCCACAGCAGGACGATCACGAAGATGAGCCAGACGTGGTTCGCCTCCCAGATCGGCCCGATGCTGTGCTCGATGACCCGGCGCTGCCGCGCGCCCCGGCTCGCGCCCCCGGCGAACAGGTCCCACACCCCGGCACCGAAGTCGGCGCCCGCGAACAACGCGTAGCAGGTCAGTCCGGCCCACATGACGGCCAGGGCGGTGTCGACGAGCACTGGGCCTCCTAGGACATCATCGGAAACCGGCAGGGGCCGGGGGTCAGACCACGGGATAGTCGCGTACGTCCGCCTCCTGGGGTGCGACCGGCACGGCGGTGCCTCTCGCGAGGCGGCGCAGTACGTACACGGTCGCCACCGTCATCGCGGCGTACACCGCGAGCACCAGCCACAGGCCGGTCATGAGTCCGGGTGCCGGGTTCACCGCGTCCCGCACGCTCATCACCCCGTACACGATCCACGGCTGCCGGCCCAGCTCGGTCACGCTCCAACCGCTCTCCAGAGCCACCACGGACGCCGGACCGGCGAGCGCCACCAGGGCGAGCAGCAGCCGGGAGCCGCGCCGGTCGAGCAGGCCGCCGCCGCTGTCGCGCCGGTCCAGCAGGCCGCCGCCGCTGCGCCGGGTGCGCCACCAGGCGAGGAGCAGCCAGACGCCGAGGCCGAGCATGAAGAAGCCGCAGGCGACCATGAGGTCGAAGGCCCAGTGCACCCCGGTGACGGCCGGCCACTGGTTTCGCGGAACCTGGTCGAGTCCCTTGACCACCGTGTCCGTCCGGTAGCCGACCAGCAGGGACAGCCCGTCGGGCACCTCCAGGCCGTACTGCAGGCCGTTGTCGCCCGCGACACCGCCGACGGTCAGGGGAATGTGCGAGCCGGTGTGGTAGACGCCCTCGATGGCGGCGAGCTTGACCGGCTGGTAGTCCGACAGGAAGCGGGCGGCCCAGTCCCCCACCACGATCTGGAACGGAGCCACCACCGCGCCGAGCGTGAACGGGATGGCGAATCCGGCCCGGTGATAGGCGTCGCGGCGGCCGCGGAGCAGGGCGACCGCGTACACGGAGGCGGTCAGGAACGAGGCCACCATGAACGCCGCCAGGATCATGTGCACGGTCTGCGGCGGACTCGCCGGGTTGAGCATGGCCGCCCAGGGATCGACGTGTACGACCTTGCCGTCGCGCAGGGTGTAGCCGCGGGGCTGATTCATCCAGGCGTTGGCGCACACGACGAAGAACGCCGACGCCGTACCGGCGACCACGATCGGAATGCCGGTGAGCAGGTGCCGGCGGGGCGGCAAGCGGTCCCAGGCGTACAGGTAGATGCCGAGGAAGATCGCCTCGATGAAGAAGGCGATGCCCTCCAACGCGAACGGCAATCCGATGACCTGCCCGAACCGGCCCATCAGCCCGGGCCACAGCAGCCCCATCTCGAAGCTGAGGATCGTGCCGGACACCGCCCCCACCGCGAACAGCACCCCCATGGCCCGCGCCCAGCGGCGCGCCAGCAGCTTCAGTGCCGGATCTTCTCGCCGAATCCCCAGCCATTCGGCGAGAAGAGTGAGGGCCGGCAGCCCTACGCCGAGGCAGGCGACGATGATGTGCCACGCCAGGGAGAACCCCATCTGAGCGCGGGCGGCCGGCAGATCTCCCGGGCCGGCCGGCCCGGCGAGAAGGACAGCGGGCCAGGAACCGAGGGCTGCGATGGCTGCGGGCACAAGTGCGCTCCCTCTCTACGCGTCGCGCCGTGCAGACGGCGGGCGGTCTGCTGCGAGGTAACCCCGGGCGACACCGGTAAACCAGCCGCGGCGGGATGCCCTACGGTCCTGCCCTACGAACGTACGGCGGGTTCGCCCCGCTCGCGACGCCGCCTCCGCGCTGCCACCACCGCGATGTCGGCGGCCGCGACCAGAGCGAGAACCCCGCACACCACGGCCAGCACGGTCAGCAGGCCACTCCCCGGACTCTCCCCGGGCCCCTGATGCGCGGCCCAGATCGCGAAGCCGACTGTCGCTGCGGCGAAGAGCGGCAGGAACACGGCGGACAACGCCAACCGCAGCCCCAGGGCGCTGCGAGCGGTCGTGGGTTCCGTGCCGGTACGGGGCCTACGGCTGCGGGTCGCCCTGGTGGCCCCGGTCGGCCCGGAACGGGCATGAGGTATCGAGGTGGCGCGTCCTGGGACGCCTCCGTGGTGGGGGTCTCGCATGAGGATCCTCCTGCGACGGGCTACGGGCTTGCTGTCTGCGTAACCCCCGGCGAATCCGGCAAACAGATCGAACACGACGGTGGGCAGGTTTCGGCCCTGGTGGCCCGCCCGCAGCGGCACACGACGTGTCGTCCCAACGTCCGGCAGGCGTCCGGTTGCTCACGCTCCAGTTCCGCCACCCCTGACACGGTCCACTCCAGGGAGTGCAGTCAGAGAAGGTCCCGCCAGAAGGGAACGGTAGCTCGCGGGTTCCAGCTCTCGTCGACCTCGCCTCGGGCCCGGTCGAACTCCTGGTGCATGTAGTCGACCAGGTCCAGGCCGTAATGGATGATGTCGGTCTGCCACATCGAGAGCACCGGATGGCCACTGCTTCCCCGGCCGGAGGGCAGATACCGATGGGCGTACACGGGCACCAGCACCGGCACCTTCAGCAGATGCTTCCGCGCCGCGTCCAGCGCCTCCGTCCCGTCGACTGGACGCTCACCCCAGCCGTCGTACCAGAACCCGTTGTGCTCGACATCGAGCAGAACACCCGCGACCGGCCAGGCGAGTTGACGGCGCAGGCTGTCCAGGTCGCCGCCCCGCCACTCAGGCCAGGACCTGGACCAAGTCTGCCCGTCCTCGGGCGGGACGTTGACCGGAAGGCCGGCGGCAAGGAACGCCCTGTGATCGTCGGCGAACTCGAAGCCGTAGTCGCGTTCGATGCGCTCGAACTCAGGCTCCGTCAGCCCCGGTTCGAACTCGTAGAGGCCTGTTTCCGCCAGACGACGTGCGGCCTCCGCACCCAGACGTGCTCCCTCGCCACTGATCACCGACGCACGCTAGCGCGAACCGCAGCCCTGGTCATGTGAATTGGTCACCGCGTTGCGGCGGCCAGTGCCGTGCGGATGGTGTTTTCGCCGGCCGGGCGGCCCTTCTCGTTCGTGTAAGGCCCGTACGGTGTGCCCCACACCGGTGCGCCCGTCGACTGTCGCCAGCTGTCGGCCAGTGTTCCCGCGTCCACCACGTCGTAGCCGATGGAGTTGATGAATGCGGTGACCGTCGCCTTCGCCGGTGCGGAGTCGGCGGCGATCGGCAGGTAGGAGCGGTCGGTTGCTCCGGACGGGCGGGCGAGTGACAGCAGGTGCTTGAAGAAGATGTTGTTGAACGCCTTTACGAGCAGGGCGTTTGGCACGTGGCGCAGGAGCAGTTCGCTCGAGGTGAGGGAGTTGCTGTCGAGTTCGGGGATGTGTCCGTCGCGTTCGGGGCCGTAATTGCAGGTGTCGATGACCGTCTTCCCGGCCAGTGGCGCGGCCGGTACGTGGGGGAAGGCGCTGACCGGCACCGTGACCACGACGATGTCGCCGGCCGCAGCGGCCTCTTCGCTCGTCGCCGCGGAGGCTCGCGGCCCCAGTTCCGCGGCCGTGTCCATGAGCGTCACGGGGCCGCGTGAGTTGCTGAGCACCACCTGATGCCCGGCCCGGACTGCGAGTTGCGCGACGGTCCTGCCGATGTTGCCGCTTCCGATGAATCCCACGGTCGTCATGGCCTCAACGTCCTTCCGGATCCGGTCTTTTGGCGTCAGCCTGCGGGGAAGTAATGGCCGTTGTTCAGGTCGGCGAGCAGGCCGGGGCGGACCGGTTCCCAGCCGAGGGTTCGGCGGGTGATGAGGTTGGACGCCGGATAGCTCTGGGTGACGATGTTCGTGAGGAACCCGAAGTACCCCGGCGTCATCAGGGCATCGTCAGGAACGCTGACGGCGGGCAGGCCCAGGCGGTCGGCGATGGCCTCGGCGATGGCGCGGAACGGGATGCCCCTGTCCTCGACGGCGTGCCAGTACGTGCCGGCCGGCGCCTTCTCCAGCGCCAGGCGGAACAGGGCGGCGGCGTCGCGGATGTGCACGGCGTTCCACAGGTTGGCGCCGTCGCCGGGGTAACCGACGAACCCCTTCTCCTTCGCGAGCGCGATCAGCGTGGGGAGGAAGCCGGCCCGATCGGTCGTGCTGTGCGCGATGTTGGCGATCCGCACGACCGAGGACCGTACCCCCTGTTCGGCCAGGTCGATCACGGTCCTTTCCACGACGTTGCGGGCGCGCAGGGTGCCCTTGTGCTCCTCGCCGGAGGGGAGGGCCGGGTCGTTCTCGGTGACCGGCCGCCGCAGGTTCCCGGGCGAGCCGATGCTTCCCGCCGTGACCAGCGGCTTTCCCGTTCCGGCGAGTGCCTCGCCGTACGCGAGCATGATCGGGAGTTCCGCAGCGGCCACGGCGTCCATCCCGCCGGAGGGCAGCAGGTCCTGCCGGTGGGCGACGTGGATGACGCCGTCGGAGTCCGCTGCCGCCTCCTTCAGTCCGTCGAGATCCTGAAGGTCGCCGCGACGCACCTTCGCGCCGAGCGCGGACAGGGCCGCCGCGGAGGCGTCCGACCGGGCCAGGCCGGTGACCTCGTGCCCGGCAGAGATGAGCTCGGGGATGATGTACGAACCGGAGTGCCCGGTCCCCCCGGCGACGAATACGTGCATGTGTCTTTTCCTTTGCATGCTCAGCCGAGAAGGGTGATACCGAGCGAGAAATTGGCGTGCTTTACGGAATGCTTCATGAGGCCAAGCTCCATCAGGCCTACGTTCTCCAGCGCCCGCGCCATGAACAGTTCACCGGTGTCCCAGGGGCGGAGCCCCAGACTCTGGACGAACTCCGACACGCGCGCCTTCGCCCGTGCGTCGTCGCCGGCGATGAATACGTCGAGCGGACGATTTACGTCCACAGGGCGGGCCTCGACGGACTCCGCCACCAGAACGTGAGAGAAGACGGTGTTGAACGCCTTGACGACATACGCGTCGTCAGGAGCCGCCTCGGCGATTTCCTGTGCGCCGGAACCGTTGTCGGGGACGACGAATCCCTGCAGGTCGGGGGCTACGGGGTTGGTGACGTCGACGACGATCTTGCCGCTCAGTGCGGTCCCGTACTCCCTCACCACCGCCAGCGCGCCGGCGTACGGCGCGGCGAGGATCACGATGTCCCCGGCCGGGGTTGTCCCGGGCGTCCCGACCGTGGCGCCCCGAAGCGCCGCCGCCAATTCCTTGGCCTTGGCCTGGTCGCGGCCGATGAGTTCGACGGCGTGGCCGGCGGTGAGCGCACGGCCGGCCAAAGCGCGCGCCATGTTTCCGAGTCCGATAATGCTGATGCTGCTCATGGGTATTCCTGCTCCGGGCTTCGGCCCTGTCGAAAAATTCCGGTGCGGCACTCCTGTGGCGAATTCACTCGGACGCCCTTGAATGCCTGCCTTTTTATGCTGCCACCGGGCTCGATCGACGTCCAAGACCTGTTGAAACCGTGGTGATACCCTGGAGGTATCACGAGCTGGGGATTGCTGAGGGTCATATGGATCTGGACCTGGATCTGCGGAAACTGCGTTACTTCGTCGCAGTGGCCGACCGGCTCCATTTCGGCCGCGCCGCCGAAGAACTCCACATCGCGCAGCCGGTGCTCAGCCGGCAGATCCGCGCGCTTGAGCAGGATCTGGGCGCTTCGCTGTTCGCCAGGGATCGCCACGGCGTGGAGCTGACGGATGCGGGGCGGCAACTGCTGGCTGAGGCCGGTCCGTTGCTCGCCTCGACGCAGGCGCTACGCCGCCGCGTGTCCGCGGCCGCCGGGGGCAAGCGGCGGCTGATGGTGGGATTCCGGGCCGGCGTTGCCGTCACCCCGGCGGCCCGCGCGTTCGAGGACCGGCACCCGGACGTGGTCGTGGATGTGCAGCGCATCGAAGCGGACGACCAGGCTGCGATGCTGCTCGACGGCCGCATCGACGTCGGCTACGTACGACTGCCCATCGACGAGGCGGGACTGCGCGTCACCCCGCTGTACACCGAGCCGCGGGTCGCGGTACTGCCCGCCGGGCACCGGCTCGCCGGCAAGGAGGAGATCACCGAGGCCGACCTATCCGGTGAACCGCTGATCTGGGACGGCGACCCGAGCACACAGCCCACCGAGCACCCGCTCCGCAATGCCGGGTACCCGGTGCGCGGCGTGGACGAGACGCTGGAGCACGTCGGGGCCGGACGGGGCATCTCCTTCCTGGCCCGTTCGGCCACCGTGTTCTACTCCCATCCGGACGTCGTCTACGTACCGATCCCGAATCTGACACCCGACCAGGTCTGCCTCGCGGTATCGGCCTCGCACACCTCACCGCTGGTGGACGACTTCGTCACCGCGGCCCGGTCGACGCTCGAGATCACCGCAGAATGCGGGAACTACGAGATGTGGCAGCTCGGGGGCGATGCCGCGACGAGGGACGCTTGAGCGTGGCCCGGCGCTGCGAGAACCGACGGCCGTGCGCGGCTACTACTGCACGTCCACGAAGTCGCCCGCCGCGTTGACCGCCGGGGTGGTGGCCGTGCCTGCGAAGCTGTAGCGGTAGTAGCCGTCGGTGGAGGCGGTGACGGTGGTTTTGAGGTTGCCCGTCGAGTTGGACTTGATCGTCTTCACCGTGGTGTACGTGGAGCTGTTCTTCTTGCGGAACTGGAGCTTCACCGACTGGTTGGTGTAGCCGTGGTACTCGTTGTCCTCCCAGTTGGCCCGGGAGAGCTTGCCGGTGACCGTGACGGTCTTGCCCTTCTTCACCGGCTCCGGCGAGGCGTTGACCGTGAGCTTCGAGTAGCGCTGCACCTTGAACGTGGTGGCCGCGTCCCGGTGGATGTAGTCCAGGTCGTTGGCGGAGACGAGCGTGCCGAGGTTCCAGGTGGCCGCCGCGGCGTTGTTGACGAAGCCCGTCGAGGCCTGCGGGTCGAACGTCAGGGTGCCCGAGCAGGTCGACGTGGTGGCGCTCACCTTCACGCAGGTGATGTCGCCGTCGTCCGCCCAGATCTGTGCGTAGTTCGGGTTCGGGCCGAAGGCGCTGATGTACGTGGTCTCGGCGATGCCCGAGTCGTCCGACGCGGTCACGGAGACCTTGGCGGAGACGACGTTGGTGGTACCGACCACGACCGGCTTGCCGCCGTTGACGACGACCTTGTCGATCGTGATGTCGCCCGAGCCGCCGTCCTCCGCCTGGGCGGCGGTGGCGCCGAGGGCGGTGGCGATGAGCGCGGCGCTGGTGCCGAGCAGGCCGAGGCGCATGGATGCGCGCATGGATGTGTCCCCCCACTGAGTCTTCTGAGTCCCCAACCGGCCTAATTGGCCAGGCTGTTGGACTGAGCAGATTGAGCAGATCGATCAGGTTGATCGGATTGATCAGGTTGATCGGATTGATCAGGGGGAGCGTACGACGTTGGCCAAAGGTTCACCACGTTGTTGTTCTACAACTGTGCAACAACGTCCAGGCGAGAGGAGGCGGGGAAGTGGGCGGAGCGGGGCCCCTCGCGCCCACCGTCGGCCCCCACACCGCGTGCGTGATCCACCGCGTGGGGCAGGGCCCGGCGGATGATCTCGGGCAGGGGGGCGCCGGAGGGCCAGCCGACCAGGCAGCGGGCGACTTCAGAACTTCCAGCAATGACACCCGGTCTGTGCCCTCGTCATCTCCGATCAGCTTCGTACAAGACTGTACAAAAAACGAAAAACGCCTGATGAGCCCGTACATGTAGAGAACCTGCACGGGAAAGGGAGTAGAGGACTCTTTCGGCCCCGGCGAGGTGGCGCTGTTAGCCCCGCCCGACCTGCCGTTCAGCGGGCGAATACGCAACGCGCGCTACACCGTCACCATGCTGGATCCCGCCCTGCTGACCCAGGTGGCCGGCTTCGTGGCGGGCCACGACGACCGGCCGGTCCGGCTCACCGGGCACCGGCCGCGCTCCGCCGAAGCCGGCAGCCAACTGGCGCGCACCATCGGCTATTTGCGCGACCACGTGCTCAACGACCCGGCCCTCGCCGAGCAGCCCCTGGTGGCGTCCACGGCCGTACAGCACCTGGCGGCGGTGGTGCTGTCCGCGTTCCCCAACACCGCGCTCGTCGAGGGGACGGACACCGACTCGCGCGACGGGCACCCCAGGGTCCTGCGCCGCGCCCTCGCCTATATCGACGACCACGCCGACCAGCCGGTCACCGTCGCCGAGATCGCCACGGCCGTCCATGTCACGCCACGGGCCCTGCAGTACGCGTTCCGGCGCCATCTGGACACCACGCCGCTCGCCCATCTGCGCCGGGTGCGGCTGGCGCAGGCCCATCGTGACCTGATGGCGCCGACCCCACCACCGACGTCACAGTCACCGGGATCGCCGCCCGCTGGGGCTTCCACCACCCGGGCCGCTTCGCCTCCCTGTACCGCACGACCTACCGCCACGCTCCCCACCGCACCCTCAGCGACGGGAGCTGAGCTGCCGCACGCGCTCCTCGGAACCGGCCAGGAAGTCGAGGATCAGGTTGTTCACCAGCGCCGGTTTCTCCAGGGGTACGGCGTGCGAGGCGCCGGGCACGACCGCGAGCTGCGCGTCGGGGATCGCCCGGTAGAGATCGACCGTGTGCTCCAGCGTCATCATGTCGTCGTCGCCGACCATGACCAGGGTGGGCGCGGTGATACGGGACAGCTCCGCCGTCGTCAGCGCCGGCTCGACGGCGAACATCGCCGCCATCTTGCGCAGGACGACCGGCCAGTGATCGGCGCCGTCGGGGGTCACGGCCGCGTACGAGTCGCGCAGCGGCGCCATGCCCGGACCGTCGTCCGTCATGTGCTCGATCATCGTCGGGTCGGCGAGGATCTCGGGGCTGGGGCGGAAGTTGGCCCCGATGGCGACGACCTTGCGGACCAGATCGGGACGGGCGAGCGCCACCAGCAGGGCGACGATCGCGCCGTCGCTCCAGCCGACGAGGTGGGCGGGGCCCCGCACGACGGAGTCGAGGAAGTCGGCGGTGTCGCCCGCCATGTCGGTGTACGACAGCGGGCCCTCGACGTCGGGGGTGTGGCCGTGGGCGCGCCGCTCCGGAAGGAACAGGCGGTACGCCGCCGCCAGCCCGGGGCGCTGGCCCGCCCAGGTCTCGTTCGTGCACAGGCCGCCGTGCAGCAGGAGCAGCGGCTCGGCGTCCGCGGCGCCGTCGGTCTCGTACCACGTTCTGACGCCGGGCAGTTCCACGTAGTCGCCCATCGTTCGCCGCCTTCCGCACGATCGCCCCGCAGGGCGCCCCCGCAGGATCGCCCCGCACCGACGCTAATGCAGATGATGCGCCGCTGCCCGCGGTGATGAGATGGAGCGATGGAAGGTGAAGTGGCCGAGGTCGTCGATCGTGGGCGCCACCTGGACGTCGTAACGCCCTGGGATCAACAGGAGTGGCGTACGGCCGCCCTGGAGTGGGTGGCCGGCGAGCTCGCCGCGCACGGGCTGCGCGCGTGCGGACCGCGGCGGGTGCGGCTGCGGCCCTGGTCGGTGCTGGTGCGGCTGGCGGTCGGGGAGGGCGGGGCCGTGTGGTTCAAGGCCGGTCCGCCGGCCGGCCGGTTCGAGGCGGGGCTCACCGAGGCGCTGGCCGGGTGGGTTCCGGAGCATGTGCTGAAGCCGGTCGCCGTGGACGCCGGCCGGGGCTGGGCGTTGCTCCCCGACGGCGGACCGCGGCTGGCGGACGTGCTCGAGGCCGGGCCCGACGACCCCCGCATCTGGGAGGAGTTGCTGCGGCAGTACGCCGACCTGCAGCGCTCCCTGCTGCCGTACGCCGGGGAGATGGAGGCGTTGGGGGTGCCGGGTGCTCGTACGGCCGCGCTGCCCGGTGTCTTCGACCGGCTCGTGGCGGAGAACGGCGCCTTGACGGACGCCGAGCGCGCGACGCTGCACGGGCTGCGGCCCCGTCTGGTGCGGTGGTGCGAGGAGCTGGTCGCGCTCGGGATCGCGGACTCGCTCGACCACGCGGACGTGCACGCGAAACAGGTCCTCGTGCCGGCTTCGGGGCGGTTCACCTTCTTCGACTGGGGCGACGCCAACGTCTCGCACCCCTTCTGCAGCTTCCTGGTGCCCGCCCAACGCGCCGTCGAGCGCTACGGCCCCGAGGTGCTGCCCAGGCTGCGGGACGCTTATCTCGAACCCTGGACCGGCGACGGCCACACCGCCCGGGACCTGCGCCGCGCCCTGCGCCCCGCCTGGCGACTCGGCGCCCTCGGCCGCGCCCGCGCCTGGGGACGCCTCTTCCCTGGCGCCGCGTCCACCACTGCCCTGGCCGGCGACCCCCAGAGCGCCCGCTCGCTCCTCCAACTCCTCGACGAACCCCTCGTATAGCGCTGCTCAGCTCCTACGACTCCTGCAGCGCCGCCGACCCGTTTCAGGACTCCCCTACGACTCCTGCAGCGCCGCCGCCCCGGGTTCACGACTCCGCCGAGCTGCCGTGGCCAGCGTCAGTGTCACCGCGAGCGATGCGAGCGCCATCAGCGTCATCGCCGTGGCGGGTGAGGTGAGCCCGGCGACCGAGCCCGCCACTGCCGCGGCCACGCCCTGCATCGTCAGCATCCCGGACGAGTGCAACCCCAGGGCGTGGCCGCTCAGTTCGTCCGGGGTCAGCGCCATCAGCCGCTCCTGCTGGACCAGGCTCGCGCCGAAGCCGACCGAGGCGAGGGCCGCCGCGAGGGCCGCGAGGGGCAGCGCCGGGTGCAGTACGAAGAGCAGGTACGGCGTGGCCAGCAGCGTCAGCAGCGGGACGGCGAGCCGGGGGCGCAGCGCGGGCGGCACGAGGCGGCCCACCGTCACATCGCCGGCGAACATGCCCAGCGCACCGCAGGCGAACAGCGCGCCGGCCGCGTGCGGGGCGTAGGAGACGTAGAGGGATTCGCAGCCGACGACCAGGCCGTTGGGCAGCCACAGGCCGAGGTAGGTGAGGCGGCGCGGGCGCGAGGACCACAGCAGGGTGTTGGTGCGCCAGGTCTCGCCGGCGGACGGGCGGCCCGAGGTGCGCGGCGGGCGGGCGGTCAGGCCCAGGCGGGTGCCGAGGGCCGAAGTGACGTACAGCGCCGCCGAGATGAGCAGACAGGTGCGCGGCGACAGGACCGTCAGCAGGGCGCCCCCGGCCGCGAACCCGGCGATCTGCATGAGCCCGGAGAGCATGTTGAAGATCGAACGCCCCAGCAGATAGCCGTCCTTGGAGAGGATCTCGTTCAGCAGCCCCCAGCGCACACCGCCGCCGAGCGAGGCGACCAGACCTTGCAGGAGGACGACGGCGAAGACGCCCCAGATCGGCAGGCCGGGGACGGCGAGGACGGACGTGGCGACCGCGAAGGCGAGACCGATGCCGGTCAGAGCGGCCCGCGGGGGCAGCCGGTCGGCGCCCGACAGCAGGACCGTGGCGCCGAGCACCTGCGCGAGCTGCGGCCCGAACATGCTCACCGCCGACAGCAGCGGGGATGCGGTGATGCCGTAGACGAGGGTGCCGAGCGCCAGACCGCCGATCGTCTGGCCCGCGGTGCGGGCGGCCGAAACGAGGAAGAACGGGGTGAACTCCGGGGTGCGGAACAGATCTCGGTAGCTGCGCATGCCGTGAGTCTGGGAACCCCCTCGGAGCGGGGATATTCTTTCGCACACACGCGAAAGGTGCGCCCACACGCGAAAGGTGAGGACGTCATGGGCTGGTGGCAGATCAGCGCCGACACCCTCGCCCGCAGCCGGTTCGTGCTCTCGCCGCTCACGGAGACCTTCGCGAACCTGAACCTCCTGCACTCGGGCGTGGGCCGGCACCCGGGCGAGCAGGCCTGGCTGCGCGAGCACCTCCCCGCCTACCGGCGCAGGCTCGCCGCCGACCCGGTCACCGCGCTGCTGGTGCGCGCGGGCCTGGGGCGGGGCTGGATCGCCGACTTCCTCACGCCGACGCCGCGGGACGGGGAGACGTTCGAAGAGGAGGTGGAGCGCGTCCGGGCGGTCCGTCCCGAGACGGCCCGCGCGCATCTCGTCACTTCCCTCACCGGCGCCCCGCTCCCCGCCGAACTCCAGCGGGACGACCTGCCTGAACGGGCCGCCGCCCTGCTGGAGTTCGTGTGGCAGTCGGCGGTACGGCCCGACTGGCCCCGGCGCCGGCACATCCTGCAGGCCGATGTGGTCGCCCGCACCGCACAGGTCGGGCAGGGCGGCTGGGCGGCCGTCCTGGAGGGGCTGCGGCCCGGACGGACGCGGTGGCTCGGCGAGAACCGGCTGCAGATCAACGAGCAGGAGTATCCGCCGCGCGACCTCTCCGGCGCCGAGCTGATCTTCGTGCCGGTCACCCCGCAGCGGCAGGGCTGGGTGTCCTGGGAGGGGCACGAGCGGTACGCCGCCGTCTATTCCTGCCTGGGCGCCCTGGCCGGCGGTCCCGGGGCCGGCGTCCCCGAGTCGCTCGGCGCCCTGATCGGCGCCCACCGTGCCGAGATCCTCGTCCTGCTCGCCTCCCCCATGAGCACGAGCCAGCTGACCGCCGTGACCGGGCAGGGCCTCGGCTCGGTGGGCCGGCATCTGAAGGTGCTGCTGGACGCCGGTCTGGTGGACCGGCGGCGGGCGGGCCGCTCGGTCCTGTACGCCCGCACCGCCGCCGGGGACGTCCTGGCCGGGGCGCGGAACCGGCTCGACGCATACCGGAGTTAGCATCCGCTCATGACGACTGCAGACAGCAACGGCGCCGCTCCCCTCGATGTGGAGATCGGCGCCCTCCAGGGTGGTTCCGCCGACCTGTCCCAGTACGCGGGACAGGCCGTCCTCATCGTGAACGTGGCCTCCAAGTGCGGGCTGACCCCGCAGTACGCCGGGCTCGAGCGCCTCCACGAGCGCTACGCCGACCAGGGCTTCACCGTCCTCGGCGTGCCCTGCAACCAGTTCATGGGCCAGGAGCCGGGCAGCGCCGAGGAGATCGCCGAGTTCTGCTCGGCGACGTACGGCGTGACCTTCCCGATGACCGAGAAGGTCGAGGTGAACGGCGACGACCGGCACCCGCTCTACCAGCGGCTGACCGGCTTCGCCGACGCCGAGGGGCACACCGGCGACATCCGCTGGAACTTCGAGAAGTTCCTGATCGGCCGCGACGGGAAGATCGCCGCCCGCTTCTCCCCGCAGACCGAGCCGGAGGCGGCACAGGTCGTCTCCGCGGTCGAGAGCGCCCTCGGCTAGCGCGGCCGGACCGGCCGGGGGCGCCGCGCGGTCACTTCAGCTCGTCCGGGCAGGGAGTGCCGCGCGGCAGCTGGTACGGCGCCCCCAGCCGGTACGTCCCCGCCTTGGGCGCCACCAGGATCGTCCACTTGTCGCCCTTGTCGTCCTCGTCCGTCTGCATCAGACAGCCGTTGACGTTGTCGAAGGACTTGGGCGTGCCGTCGGCGCGGTGCTTGGAGGCCTCCGTCTCCTTCGGCGGTTTGACGCCCTTGCCCTTGGCGTCGACCAGGCCGAGCCACGGGGAGTAGGGGACGCGGATCAGCACCCGGCCGGGCTTCTTGACCTCGATGGTCAGCTCGCCCTGCTCCGCGCGGTCGACGACGGCGGGCGGGTCGGCGAGCGGTGTGGGGTCGGTGACCTTGAACAGCTGCCAGTTGGCGTCGCCCCAGATCTGCTTCAGATACGGCATCCCGCGCTGGACCAGCTCCCGCTCGCGCTCACCGCCGTCGCCGTCGGGCTCGCCCTTGGGCAGGACGACGAAGTGGACGGACCAGCGCTGCAGCCACTCGTGGTAGTTGGCCGAGTTGAGGGTGTCGTCGTAGAAGAGGGGGTTGCGCTCCATGTCGGCCTGGCGGTTCCAGCCGCGGGCGAGGTTGACGTAGGGCGCGAGCGCGGAGGCCTCGCGGTGGGAGGCGGCGGGGACCACCTCGACGCGGCCCTTCTCGGCGCCGACGTCCTGCAACTCGTTGACCAGGGGCGCCAGCTCGCGCGCCCAGGAGGCGGCGGGGGTGGTGTGGACGACGTCGTCGACCGCCTTGAAGCCGATCCAGAAGGTGAAGCCGGCGAAGGTCACCACGGTGAGGTACCAGTTCCGCGAACGCGGCACCGTGAACGGCAGCGCGGCGATCAGCGCCACGCCCGCGAAGAGCATCGCCAGGCGGGTGATGTTGGAGCCGATCTGCGAACTGACCAGCCACACCCCGAGCACCGACAGGGCGTAGACCGCTGAGGTCAGCCGGACGGTCGTCCAGTTCTTCGGTACGACCACGAAGACGACGACCGAGCACAGGAACGGCAGGATCACCGAGGCGAACTCCATCGGCTGCGTGCCGGAGAAGGGGAACAGCCAGGCCGACACGGCCACGACCAGGGTCGGCGTGATCCCCAGGGCCCAGGCGCCGGGGCGGCGTTTCTGCAGGAACAGGGCGACCGCGACCAGCCCCACGAACAGCCCGGCGACCGGGGACGACATCGTCGCCAGCGCGGCCAGGGGCGCCGCGCACAGCGCCTTCGCCCAGCGCTTGTAGCGCCACTTGTGCGGCCAGCAGAACACGACGGCGACCGCGCCGAGCGCGAACACGGTGCCCAGGCCGAAGGTCACCCGGCCCGAGGCGGCGTTGCACAGGAACGCGAAGACACCGGCAAGCGAGGCCCACAGCGGGTTCTTCACCGAGCGGCTGCGGATGAGGATCATCGTCAGCAGCCCGGCCGAGAGGGTCCCCGAGATCATCATCGTCGTACGGACGCCGAGCACCGACATCAGATACGGCGACACCATGCTGTACGACACCGGGTGCATACCGCCGTACCAGGCCAGGTTGTAGGCCGAGTCCGGGTGCCGGCCGACGAACTCGGCCCAGGCGTCCTGCGCGGCGAGGTCGCCGCCGCTGTTCGCGAAAGTGAAGAACCAGACGATGTGCAGGATGCCCGACAGGGCGGTGATCGAGAGCACCGGGTGGCGCAGCAGACGCTCGCGCAGGGCGAGCACGGCGGACATCAGGCGTGCCCGGCCGCCCTGTGCACCGTCCCGCGTACGGCCGGTGTCACGACCGTCCGCGCGCGGTGCGGGCACGCGTATTCGCGGGCCGGTTCCCGGGCCCGGATCGGCGTCGTCGGCGCGTGTCGGCTCCGCTGTGGCCACCTGAAGGCACTCCCCGTGGTGTCCCGTCTTCTGTTCTGGACGCATCCCGTCGGCCGCCCGTTCGCGGCTGCGTCCCCGGGGGTTCCCGGTCGCGTACCGCGAGCGACATCCTGCCCCGATTCGTGACGCTAGCACGCACCCCGCCGGTGGGCGCCCTGGTGGCCGCCTCGGCGGGGTGCTGCTGTGTCGCGTCCGTGACCCGGGGTGGCCGCGGGTCAGCCGATGCGCTTCAGCTTCGCGCCGAAGCCCGGCTCGGCGAGATCCTTCTGCAGCGCGACCGGGACCTTGACCGCGCCGTTCGAGCCGTCGCCCACGGTGAGGGTGCCCACCTGGGTGCCGGCCTTCGCGGTGTGCGGCACGTCGTCGGCGTCGAAGGACAGCTTCACCTTCAGACCGGCCCAGCCGACCGCGGTGACGTCCTTGGTCAGCACGATCGGGGTGTGGCCGCCGAGCTGGTCGTCCACGTATCCGACCACGGAGCCCTTCTTGAGGATCTTCGTGGAGGTCAGGGCGTCCTGCGCGGCGAGCATCGCGGTCTTGCTGACCGCGTTGACGGTGTCGATGATCGGCGCGGTGTGCTGGCCGAGGATCGCGCCGACGACGGTGACCGTCTCACCGCCGACCTCCTTGGTGGCGGCGAAGAGCAGGTTGCCGCCGGCCTTGGTGGTGGTGCCGGTCTTGATGCCGAGGGCGCCGTTGTAGGGGACCAGGGCGTTGTAGTTGCGCCACCTGTGACCGGACGGGTCGGTCCAGTTGGGCAGCTTGGTGATCTCCATCAGGGCCGGGATCTTCACGAGTTCGTTGCCGAGCTTCACCTGGTCCTCGGAAGTGGAGACGGTGGTCTCCTTCAGGCCGGAGGCGTCGGTGTACGTGGTGTTCCTCATCCCGAGCTTCTTGGCGGTGTCGTTCATCTTCTTGATGAACGCCGCCTCGGAGCCCGCGTCCCAACGGGCCAGCAGGCGGGCGATGTTGTTCGCCGACGGGATCATGACGGCCGACAGTGCCTGCCGCTCGGTGAGCACGTCGCCCTTCTTGACCGTGTTGAGGGTGGACTCGCCGTCCTTGTCGTAGCCGCCCTCCTTCTCCGCCAGCGCGTCGACCGTGATCTTCTCGCCCTCCGCGCCCGGCTTCAGCGGGTGGTCCTTGAGGACGAGGTACGCGGTCATCGCCTTGGCGACGGAGCCGACCGCGACGGGGGTCTGCTTGCCGAAGTTCCCCATCGTGCCGATGCCGTTGACGTCCATCCAGCCCTGGCCCTCGCTCGGCCAGGGGAGGTCCGCCTTGTCGCCGTCGAAGGTGTAGGAGTCGTCGGCGGTCAGGGCGAGCGTGGGGGTGGGCAGGGGGCGTACGGCCTGCACGATCGCAAAGACGATCACCAGGAGGAGGACCAGCGGGGTCCAGATCTTGACGCGGCGGACGAGCGTGCGGACCGGGGTCTGCGGCGGAGGCGGCGTGTTCGTCAGCTCGGCCAGCAGGTCCATGGGCGGCTTCGGCGGCAGCGGCTGCTGCGCCGTGCGCTCGGGCCCGACCTGCGGAACCTGCGCCGTGGCATCCGCCGGCTGCCTCGCCCCCGGCTCGTCCAACGGCTTCAGCGCCACGAACTTACTGGTGCGCTCAGCCGCGGGCGGCTCGGGCGCCTTCTTCTCGGGCGCCCTCTTCTCGGGTGCCTTCGGCACGTCCCCGAGCTTCAGCATGGTCGTGGGCTGATCCACCTGCGGTTTGGCCGGCGGGCGCTTGAAGATGGCGGTGGGTTGATCGACCGGCTTGCGGTCTTCACGGTCGGAGGGGGTGCCCTCCGGGGGCTTGGGCTTGCCGTCCGGGGTCTCGCTGCGCGAGGGGTCGCGCTTGGCGGGGCCGTCGCCGGTCTCGGGGGTGTTCTTGGCGTCGGCCTTCCCGACCGGGCTCGCACCGGCGGCGGACGCGTCCGCCTTGGAGGGGGTGGCCTCATCGGCGGCGGGGGTGTCGTCGGCTTTGGGGGCTGCGTCTGCGGCGGGCGCAGGGGCGTCAGCCTTGTCGGCCGGGCTCGCACCAGCGCCGGGCGCGCCCGTCTTGGGGGCGGTGGTCTCACCGGTTACGGGGGTGTCAGCCGCGGGGGCTGCATCTGCGGTGGCCGCAGGGGCGTCAGCCTTGTCGGCCGGGCTCGCACCAGCGCCGGGCGCGCCCGTCTTGGGGGCGGTGGTCTCACCGGTTACGGGGGTGTCAGCCGCGGGGGCTGCATCTGCGGTGGCCGCAGGGGCGTCAGCCTTGTCGGCCGGGCTCGCACCAGCGCCGGGCGCGCCCGTCTTGGGGGCGGTGGTCTCACCGGTTACGGGGGTGTCAGCCGCGGGGGCTGCATCTGCGGTGGCCGCAGGGGCGTCAGCCTTGTCGGCCGGGCTCGCACCAGCGCCGGGCGCGCCCGCCTTGGAGGCGGTGGCCTCATCGGCGGCGGGGGTGTCGGCCTTGGCGGCTGCGTCTGCGCCGCCATCAGGGGCATCGCCCTTCGGGGTGGAGCCCTCATCAGCGGCACGGGGGTCACCGGCAGCCGCCTTGGAGGCGGTGCCCGCCCTCGCAGCGGCGCCCTTGCCGTCGGCGTTGGTGGCCTCGTCGGCAGTGGACGTATTCGGCTCGGAACCCGCATCCGAGTTGTCGCCGGAGGTGGCCGGCTTCGGGGCCTCGGGCCCACTTGCCGTAGCAGCGCCGGAGACGTCCTCGGAGGACTCGCTTTCGTCCTCCGCGTCACCTACCGCCGCAGGCGCCCCGTTCCCCCCACCGTCCGCGGCGCCGGAATCATCCGCTCCGGCGCCCTCAGCAGGCTTCTCGCGGCCCGGGGCGGCTTCCGCGTCCTTGGAGTCGCCGGAGCGAACCCAGGCCGCCACAGCCGCGCGCAGGCGGTCGTCGCCGGACGAGCCTCCGGGGGCGTCACTGGACGCGCCACCCTCGTCACCCTCCGCCACACCATCCGCGGAAACGTCTCCGCCGCTTCCGGCACCTTCCTCGCGGTGGTCGCCTGAGCCCGCGGCACCACCATCCCGGTCCCCGCCCCCGCTCACGGCACCACCCTCGCCGTCCCCGCCTGCGCTCGCGGCACCGTCCTCGACGTCCCCGCCCGAGCCCGCGGCACCAACGTGGCGATCCGCGTCCCCGCTCGCGGCACCATCCGCGACGTCTCCGCCTGCGCCCGCGGCACCTTCCGCGCGGTCCTTGCCCGACCCCACGGCGCCACCATTGCGGCCCTCGCCCGAGCCCGCGGCACCATCCTCGACGTCTCCGCCAGCGGCACCATCCTCGCGGTCCTCGCCAGAGCCCGCGGCACCACCATCCCGGTCCCCGCCCCCGCTCACGGCACCACCCTCGACGTCCCCGCCCGCGCCCGTGGCACCGTCCTCGACGCCCCCGCCCGAGGTCGCGGCCCCATCACGGTCCCCGCCCCCGCTCACGGCACCACCCTCGACGTCCCCGCCTGCGCTCGTGGCACCGTCCTCGACGCCCCCGCCCGAGTTCGCGGCACCATCACGGTCCCCGCCCCCGCTCACAGCGCCCTTCTCGACGTCCGCGCCCGCGCCAGCGGCACCCCCCGCGTCCAAGCCAGCGCCAGCGGCACCCCCCGCGTCCAAGCCAGCGCCAGCGGCACCCCCCGCGTCCAAGCCAGCGCCAGCGGCACCCCCGGCGTCCAACCCGGCGCCAGCGTCCCCCCGTGCCGTATCCCGTACCGAGAACACCCGCGTCGCGGTGTCCACGCCGCCCGGCGTCCCGGCGTCACGCGCCACGGCCAGGCGTGGGTCTCGCGTCGAGGGTTCCTTCGTGCGGGCCTCGGGAACCGGGCCCGTGCTCCCCGACGTCGGTTCTGCCGACGACGCGCGCTTCTTCGACCTGTCGGGGGACTCGCCCGCCACCGATGCCTCCTCCTGCCGCACGCCCCGCGTGCGCTATCGAACCGTGAACCGCCGCCCGGAACACCGCTCAAACACGCTGTCCGAACCATGTACCAGTGTCCTGTGTGCGGGCTTAACCCCTGCGGTAGACGAGAACGACATACCTACCGGTTCCCTCACAAAGAGGTCACGCACTCTCGACAGACCAATGTGAGAGGGGTCACCCTGTCTTTCATCCACGCGGGGAGGCATGGATGGGCAGGAGCCGCAGAACAATTCCGGAGGAGCTTCTGCTGCTGGCATTGGACCCGACCACGGGTACCACTGCACAGCCGCAGTCGCTCGACCTCGGTCTGGCCGGAGCACAGCTAGTGGAGCTGGCGCTGGCCGGACGGATAGCCCCAGACGGGGATCGTATCGCCGTGGTGGCCCCACGGCCGACTGGAGATCCAACTCTGGACTGCGCATTGGAGTTGCTGCGAAGGCGTGGCGCTCCCGTGCGTGCCGTCCACTGGATCGGCGGGCCCCGACTAGGGCTGCGCCAGACCTATCTCTCGCATCTGGAGCGGTGCGGCATGGTGCATGCCGTGGCGGGCCAGATGTGCGGAGTGCTGCCGACGACGCGCTATCAGGCGACGGACACCGAAATCAGCCGGGAGATCAGGGCCCGGCTGGATTCAGCGATCCGTACCGGCGTGCCACCGGACCCGCGGACCGCGGCGCTCGCCGCCCTGGCCCACGCGGTCGGTCTCGGCAAGCACCTGTATCCGGGCAACGAGGGTCGGTCCTCGCGCTCCCGGCTGCGGGATCTGATCAGGCACGACCCGATGGGCGGCCTCGTGGCGCACGCCGTGATGGACGTCCAGAACGGCGTGGCGGCCCAGCCGCGCCGCAGCCCGGCCTCGCCGTCCGGGCGCCAGCCTGCCGGACCGTCCAGGTCCGCACCGGAACCCGCTCGCGGCGTTCCGATGCAGCCGCGCCGCGGTTCCATGGCGCGCGTCGTGGCGCACTGAGCCGCGCACCACGACGGGCAGCACGAAACCGCACGCGTACGGGCACGTACGTGCACAACCGCAGCACCACGCAGCACCACGCAGCACCACGCATTGCCGAGCGCCGCACCGAGCCTGAACAGGCAAGTCCCCAAGTCCGGTACGGGAGCCGCTGGTCCGCGCGGGGCGGCGGAACCGCTGTGCCCATCCGTCCCCACGGAGGGCCGCAGCGGTCCGCCGTCCCGCGCGGCCGCATGTCGCTCCGGCGGCCAACTGGCGCGTATGCAGCGCATATCCATCCGTTTGCCAGCGGCACGGAGCACCTTGGTGGCAGTCTGCTCAACAGCAGATACGCAAAGTGGCAAGTCGAGTCACGCAGCCGGAGGTGCACGTCCCGTGGCGTCCAATGTCAATCCCACCGTCAGGCGACGCCGGCTGGGCCAGGAGCTGCGCAGGCTCCGTGAGCTCAAGGGCATGACGGCCGAGGAAGTGGCGGAGCGGCTGCTGGTGTCGCAGTCGAAGATCAGCCGCCTCGAGAACGGCCGGCGCAGTATCAGCCAGCGTGACGTGCGCGACCTGTGCGGCGTCTACGAGGTGGAGGACCACCGCATCGTCGACTCGCTGATGCAGATGGCCAAGGACTCGCGCCAGCAGGGCTGGTGGCACTCCTTCGGCGACATCCCCTACAGCGTGTACATCGGCCTGGAGACGGACGCGGCGAGCCTCAGGGTCTACGACCCCCAGGTGGTCCCCGGTCTGCTGCAGACCAGGCAGTACGCGGAGGCCCTGATCACGGGGGCGCTCCCCGAGACCGCGGCCACCGACATCGAGAAGCGCGTCCAGGTGCGGCTGCGCCGGCAGGAACGAATCACCGCCCCCGACAACCCGCTGCGGCTGTGGACGGTGATGGACGAGGCCGCCCTGCGCCGTGTGGTGGGCAACCGCTCCCTGATGCGCGACCAGTTGGAGCAGCTCGTCGAGCACTCCCAGCTGCCGCACGTCACCGTGCAGGTCATCCCCTTCGACATGGGCGCGCATCCCGGCCTCAACGGCCAGTACGCGATCCTGGAGTTCCCCGACGCGGCCGACTCCAGCGTCGTCTACATCGAGGGCGTCACGAGCGACCTGTATCTGGAGAAGGCCAACGACGTGCAGAAGTACAGCGTGATGTACGAGCATCTGCGCGCCCAGGCCCTGAATCCGGACCAGTCACGGCAGTTCATCGCGGACATCGCGAAGGAGTACGCCCGCTGAAGCGAAGCACAGTACACCTTCCATAGGCAGTACTGGAAGACTCATCTGGAATATGCCACCCGGTCGAGTGAATGGTCACTTCGTACGCCGGGGTTGGCGAGTAGCGTCGATCACGCCACCACACACCAGAGGTTGGCGCAAACCGCGCTGTGGGTCCGGAGCCGGATCCGGTGTGCGGTGACAGCAACTCACAACTGGCAATTCGGAGCAAAAATGGCAATTCGTCAGGGCGCCACGCGGACATGGACCAAGTCCTCGTACTCCACCGGCAACGGCGCGTGCGTCGAGATCAAGTCACCGGTCCGCGCGGCCATGGCCGTCCGGGACTCCAAGGTTCCGGAGGGTCCCGTACTGGCCTTCCCGGCCGACGCGTGGAACACCTTCGTCGGCTCGATCAAGGCGTGAGGGGAGGATCTTCCTGATCCTCGGCCGAGTTCAGTCTCCACAACTTCACAAGCACCACAGCTACATAGGCAGCACCGCTTCACAAGCAGCACATGAAGAGCCCTCTCGACCAGTTCGCCGTCCTTGCCGAGGGGGCTCGGCTTGTGCCCGGACGCGGCTGAACCGCCCCTACCTCAGCCGGTCGACGTACGTGTCCGTGCCCGGCACCGTCGGGACGAACGGCGCCACCAGTTCCACCCTCCCCAGCCCCGCCTCCCGCACCGGCGCATCCAGGTCCGCGAAGTACGCCTCCCAGCACTCCCGCGGATCCGCCTGCAGAAACCACAGCAGGGTCAGCCTGGTGTCCACGCCGTCGACCTGCTTGACATAGGTCATGCGGTCGCCCGGCAGTGGGGTGGGCCGGAAGACGGTCACCATCGCGGCCGGTGAGCCCGCCACCCGCTTCGGCAGATGCCGTGAGCGCAGCCATTCGAGCAACTCCCCGCGCTGCTCGGCAGATTCGGCGTCGATCACCTCGACGACCAGCCCCGCGTAGGGATGGTCGAGGGCGTGGACGTCGCGCGGCCCCGCGGCCCCGTCCCGGTAGACCGTCGCCTCGTGGTCCTGGAACGCCGTGAAGACATGCGTACGGTCCTGATAGACCCGGGCGTCGCGGTTGAGGCGCTTGTTGATGGCGACGGTCCACCTCATGTGGTCGTCGTAGCGGCCGTCGGTGATCCAGTACGTCGAGAGGTAGCAGCCCGCGGTGACCGGCTGGGCGATCGCCGACTTCTCGGGGTAGCGCAGGAGTTGGAGGTCCCGGGTCGCCACCCAGCGGCGCCCGGCGAACATCCAGGGCATGGCCATCGCGCCGGCGTAGTAGTGGTCGTCCTCGTACCAGCGGTTGTACGCGTACTCATGGCCGGGGTGGGGCTCCACCATGGTGATCAGGGCGTGGCCCGGACGGACCTCGTAGGGCCCCACCGCGGCCAGTTCGGCGTACGTCCCGCTGCGGGTGCCGCTCTCGTCGGACATGGGCGTTCCCCTTCCTTCGTCGGCCGCTCGCCCATACTCTGACGCCCCGTCAGACAATGCGCCAGGGTCAGTGCGGAGGTCGGTCATGTCACTGCTTGCGGGCAAGACGGTCGTCGTGTCGGGGGTCGGCGCGGGGCTCGGGCACCAGGTCGCGGCGGCCGTCGTACGCGACGGCGGGAACGCCGTGCTCGGGGCGCGCACCGAGGCGAACCTCGCCAAGAGCGCCGCCGAGATCGATCCGGACGGGACGCACACGGCGTACCGGCCGACGGACATCACGGACGAGGCGCAGTGCGAGCGGCTGGCGGAACTGGCGCGGGAGCGGTTCGGGCGGATCGACGCGGTCGTCCATGTGGCCGCCTGGGACAGCTACTTCGGCGGGCTCGAGGATGCGGACTTCGCCACCTGGCAGTCGGTGATCGACGTGAACCTGCTGGGTTCGCTGCGGATGACCCGGGCCTGTCTGCCGGCGCTCAAGGAGCGCGGGGGCTCGGTGGTGTTCATCGGGACGCAGTCGTCGGTGGCCGCCCCCAGCCAGGTCAGGCAGGCGGCGTACGCGGCCTCGAAGGGGGCGCTGACCAGTGCGATGTACTCCCTCGCCCGGGAGCTCGGCCCGCACCGCATCCGGGTCAACACCGTGCTGCCCGGCTGGATGTGGGGCCCGCCGGTGCAGGCGTACGTCCAGTTCACGGCCCACACGGAGGGCGTGCCCGAGCCCGAGGTGCTGCAGCGACTCACCGGCCGGATGGCGCTGCCGGACCTGGCGACCGACGGGGACGTGGCGGACGCCGCGGTGTTCCTGGCGTCGGACCGGGCACGGGCCATCACGGGGCAGTCGCTGCTGGTCAACGCCGGGGAGCTGATGCGCTGAGACCACGCCCCCACCATCGTCGGTTGTTCATGTGAGTGAACAGAGGTCAACAAGACGAACATCTTTACTTGCTCTTGACCCTACGTCCGCTTGTCGTGTCCGCGCAACCGCACCCACGATGAGCGGGCACTTCGCGGCCTCTCCCGGCTTCCCTCGCCCCTACCCCGCTCAGGCGAAGTGCCAACCAACTGAGCGCGGTTCACAAGGCGGACCCTGGAAGGGGGCTCATGAACAGTCTCGACTGGGCCGTGCTCATCGGCTACTTCGGCGTGATGGTGGCCATCGGCGTCTGGTCCCACAAGCAAGTGGGCAATGTCAGCGACTTCTTCACGGCCGGCGGAAAGATGCCGTGGTGGCTGTCCGGCATCTCCCACCACATGTCGGGCTACAGCGCGGTCCTGTTCACGGGGTACGCGGGCATCGCCTACACCTACGGTGTGACGTCCTTCGTGACCTGGTCGTTCCCGATCGCCCTGGGCATCGCCATCGGCTCGAAACTGTTCGCGCCACGCATCAACCGGCTGCGCTCACGGCTCCATGTGGCCTCGCCGCTGGAGTACCTGAAGAACCGCTACGACCTCAAGACCCAGCAGGCGCTGGTCTGGTCGGGCATGCTGCTGAAGATCGTGGACGTCGCCGCGAAGTGGGCCGCGATCGCGACGCTGCTCGCGGTCTTCACCGGCGTCACACTCAACCAGGGCATCCTGATCACCGGCGCGATCACCGCCGTCTACTGCACCATCGGCGGCCTGTGGGCGGACGCGCTGACCGAACTGGGCCAGTTCATCATCCAGTTGCTCGCGGGCATCTCGATGTTCGTCGCGGTGGTGCTGAAGCTGAACGACAAGGGCATCGGCATCTTCGACGCCTTCGACCAGCCCGCCCTGCACGGCCACGACAAGCCGCTGGTGGGCCCCTACGGCACGGTCTTCCTGCTGGCGTTCCTCTTCATCAAGCTCTTCGAGTACAACGGCGGCATGCTCAACCAGGCCCAGCGCTACATGGCGACGGGCAGCGCCCGTGAGGCCGAGCGCTCGGCGCGGCTGTCCGCGATCCTGTGGCTGGTCTGGCCGGTCGTCCTCTTCTTCCCGATGTGGATGTCGCCGCTGCTGGTGCACGCGCAGAAGCCGGACGGCTCCGACTCCTACGGCCTGATGACCGAACAGCTGCTGCCGCACGGGCTGTTGGGCCTGGTGATCGTCGGGTTCTTCTCCCACACGATGGCCATGTGCTCCTCCGACGCCAACGCGATCGCGGCGGTCTTCACCCGCGACGTGGCGCCGGTGGTGTCGCGCGCGGCGCGGGCCTGGAACGAGCGTTCCGGTCTGATCGCGGCGCGGGTGACCACGGTGATCTTCCTCGGTCTGTCGATGGCGGTGGCGACGCAGGTCAACTCGCCGACCTTCAAGGACATCATCACCGTCGTGATCAAGTGGGTGGCGGGTCTGATGGGCCCGATCGCCATCCCGATGATGCTGGGCCTGCTGCGCCAGTTCAGGCGCTCCGGCCCGACGGCCGCGCTCGTCAGCTGGGCGATGGGCCTGCTGGCCTTCTGGCTGGTCAACTACCCGATCAGCTGGAACGTCGACGGCGGCGTCCCGCTCCAGTACCAGGTGTCGATCCCGCTGGCCGTCTCCCTGGTGCTGTACATCCTGGTCGGCTATCTGAAGCCGGAGGACACCCCCGACCGGCTGGGGGTCATCGAGAGGATCAACACGGACGACGACAGCGCGGCGGTCGCCGTACCGGCTCCGGCGGGCGAGGTGGAGGACGTCACCGGGCGTACGGCAGTAAAGGACTGACGCATCGTCAGCAGTGCGCGAGGGCCCGGGCCGTGACATGCGGCCCGGGCTCTTCTGCGTGCAGACGTGCAGACTGGCCGTATGACACCGACCGAGCTTCCACAGCAGCGCACCGCGGGCGTCCTGCAGATGGCGGAGGAGGTCGGCTTGAGGTCCGCTGCACCAATCTGCTGGGTCTGGTCAAGCATGTGACCTTCGTAGAACTGGGCTACCTGGGCGACACGTTCGGGCGTCCCTCCAGAGCCGAGCCCATGGGCCGCGGAGGCATACGCCGAGGACCCCGACGCGACATGTGGGCCACCGCCGACCAGTCGCGCAAGCACATCGCCGACCGCTGTCGCAGGGTGTGGGCCACGCGCACGTGACTGTCGAGGCGCTGCCCCTGGACACCGGCCGGCAGGGTGTCGTGGTGGCACGCCGACATCCTGCGCGAGACGATCGACGGCGCGGTGGGGATGCGGGAGGACAACTCCAGCCTGCCGTCGGACGACGCGGAGTGGTGGAAGCAGTACCGCGACCGGCTGGAGCAGGTCGCCGAGGAGGCCGCGCGCAAGGCGCCGTAGGGTCCGGGAGCGAGGCGCCGTAGGGCAGCGGTCAGGCGCGGGGATACCTGGTGAGCCGACCCGGCGCCGACCCCGCGGGGCCATACAGCGCGAGACAACTCCAGCCTGCCGTCGGACGACGCGGAGTGGTGGAAGCAGTACCGCGACCGGCTGGAGCAGGTCGCCGAGGAGGCCGCGCGCAAGGCGCCGTAGGGTCCGGGAGCGAGGCGCCGTAGGGCAGCGGTCAGGCGCGGGGATACCTGGTGAGCCGACCCGGCGCCGACCCCGCGGGGCCATACAGCGCGAGACAACTCCAGCCTGCCGTCGGACGACGCGGAGTGGTGGAAGCAGTACCGCGACCGGCTGGAGCAGGTCGCCGAGGAGGCCGCGCGCAAGGCGCCGTAGGGTCCGGGAGCGAGGCGCCGTCAGGCGCGGGGATACCTGGTGAGCCGACCCGGCGCCGACCCCGCGGGGCCATACAGCGCGAGACAACTCCAGCCTGCCGTCGGACGACGCGGAGTGGTGGAAGCAGTACCGCGCCCGGCTGGAGCAGGTCGCCGAGGAGGCCGCGCGCAAGGCGCCGTAGGGTCCGGGAGCGAGGCGCCGTAGGGTCTGCGGGCAACGCGCCGTAGTCCGGGAGCGAGGCGCCGTCAGGCGCGGGGATACCTGGCGAGCCAGCCCGGCGCCGAACCCGCGGGGCCGTGCAGCGCCGGGCCCTGGGTCATCTCCATGGCGAAGTCGTCGGCCAGTTCCAGGAGTGTGGGGCGGCCCTCCAGTTCGGCCAGCCAGCCCGGCGGCAGGGCCGTCTCGCCGTGCAGGGCGCCGAGCAGTCCGCCGGTCAGGCAGGCCGTCACGCCGGACGGGCCGTCGTGGTTCACGGCGAGGCACAGACCGTGCCGGACGTCCTCGCCCACCAGCGCGCAATACACGGCGGCGGCCAGCACGCCCTCCGCCGTGCCGTCCCCCGCCAGCTCGGCCACCCGGGCCGGCGTGGGCATGCCCTGCCGGACCGCGCCGAGCGCGTGCTGCAGCGCGGCCCCGACCGACTGGTGCCCGGGCCGCGCGGCGAGCAGCGCGAGCGCCCGCTGCACGGCGCCGTCGAGGCTCTCGCCGCGGGCCAGGGCGTGCACGATCACGGCGTACGCCCCCGCCGAGAGATAGCCCATGGGATGCCCGTGGGTCTGCGCCGCGCACTCCACCGCGAGCTGCACCACCAGCTGCGGCTCCCAGCCGACCAGCAGCCCGAAGGGCGCGGAACGGGCGACCGCCTCGGGCCCGACCTCGCCGGGGTTCTTGGGCACGTCCAGCGTCCCCATGGTCTCGTCGCCGAAGCCGAGCAGCAGGCAGCGGGCGGGGTCCCGGCGGGCGTAGAGCCACTCCTCGCGCGCCAGCCAGCCGTCGTCCTTGCGGCGTTCGTCGGGCCCCCAGTCGCGCTGGGTGGCCGCCCAGCGCAGATACGCCCGGTGCAGATCGGTCGGCGGATGCCAGGCGCCGGTGTCGCGGCGGACCTGGGCGCGTATCAGCCCGTCCACGCTGAACAGGGTGAGCTGCGTGAGATGGGTCACAGCGCCGCGTCTGCCGTACGCGAAGGCGAGATCGACGACGCCCTCGGCGCCGTAGGCCTCTCTGATCTCGTCGAAGAGCAGCCCGTCGACGGGCGCTCCCAGCGCGTCGCCGAGGGCGGATCCCAGCAGGGTTCCGCGCACCCGGCTCCGGAAGTCCTGCTGCTCGACACGGCCCCAGACGGCCCCGGTCGTCACGTCCACCAAGACCTCCCCTCCGGCACCGCCCGACCATGACAGCTCAGCACTGTAATCGAACGGGAACGGTGGGTTGAGGGGGCAGAGTGATATGCGAAATGCCGACCGACTGATCCGGACTGGTCAGTTTTCGACCTCGGTGACCGCTGTCAGATAGTGGCCGATGCGCTCCCGGTCGGCGCCGGGGCTCTCCCGGAGTTCGGTGAGGATGCAGGTGAGGTAGGCGAGGTGGTCCCAGTCGCGGGTCGCGGCCAGGAGGTCCGCCAGGCCCCGGTCGGCGTCCGCCCAGTCGGCGAGGGCACAGCCGGTGAAGCACCGGCCCTGGGCGCGCTCCAGCTCGTTGGGGTTTTCGCTGTCGTCCAGGAGCCGGGTCAGCTCCCGCCACAGGGGCCCGGCGTCGCTCAGTCCCTCGGAGCCGCTGACGACCATCGCCAGGTGGAAGGTGCCGGCGATCGGTTCGGCCACGCGCAGGGCCTCCGCCATCCGCCGGGCCTCGGCCCACCGTCCGCGGTGCCGGTGCGCCTCGATGCGGAGCTCGTCCAGTTCGGTGTTGGGCTCCGCCACCCGTTCCGCATCGGCGAGCCTCGCCTCCGCTTCGTCCCAGCGGCCGGCCAGTTGCAGCACGTCGACGGCCCTGCGGCGCGCCCAGTCCGCCTCCTCCCCGAGGGCGACGCACCGGTCCAGGTCGGCCAGCGCCCGGTCGATGCGCCCCGTCGCGACGAGGACCCGCGCCCGCTGGTAGTAGGCCCACCCGTACTCGGGGTCCAGGTCCAGGGCCCGGTCGAGACACCGCAGCGCCTCCTCGTAGTTCTTCTGTACGCGGTGCACCGCTCCGAGACTGGCCAGCGTGAGGTCGTAGTCGGGGTTCCGTTCCAGGACCCGGTGGAAAAGGGCGACGGCCTCCTCGTAGCGGCGGTCGAGCCGGTATTCCTCCCCCAGCTGGTGGCTGAAGGCGTCGACTCCCGGGTCGAGTTCGACGGCCCGGTGCAGGTCCTCGTACATGCCCGTCCGGTCGCCCAGCCGATCGCGGACCTTGGCGCGCACCAACAGGGCCCAGGAGTAGTCGGGCTTCAGCTCCACGGCACGGTCGAGGTCGGCCAGCGCCTCCTCGCTCCGGTCCAGCGCGAGCAGTACCTCTCCCCTGCTCGCGAGCGCAGACGGATAGTCGGGCCGGAGGGAGACGGCCCGGCTCAGCTCGGCTACGGCGTCCTCCAGGCGGCGCGCGCGACGGTAGGCGTCACCGCGTTCCGACGCGATCCAGGCCGCGTCGGGAGCCCGCGAGACCGCCCGGTCGAGGTCGGCGAACTCCTGCTCCGGCTCTCCCCTGCTGCCGTGCAGCCGGGCTCTTCGCACCAGCGTCCACAGGTCGTCGGTGATGCTCAGCGAGCGGTTGAAGTCGGCGAGCGAGGCGTCGTACTGCCCGAGACCGTGGCGGGAGACGGCCCGCCCGGTCAGCGCGGCCGTGTCGGTCGGATCGAGGGCGATCGCCCGGTCGAAATCGGCTACGGCCTCCTCGAAACGGCCGGCCAGGCGGTAGGTCTCCGCGCGCTCGGTGAGGATCCACCCGGTGTCAGGGGACAGTTCGTCCGCCCGGTCGAAGGCGGCCAGCGCCGCCGGGAGGTCTTCCATCAGCTGGAGGGTGAGACCACGGCAGTAGTGGGCCACGTGCTGCTCCGGATCGAGCTCGATCGCGTGATCCAGGTCCGCCAGGGCCCGTGCGTACTCGCGGCGGACGCGCAGTTCCCTGGCCCGCAGCACATGGGCCATCGCGCGGCCCTCGGCGTCGAGTCCCGGGCGGGTCAGGAGCAGGTCGGCCGCTCTGATCGCCGCGGACTCCTCGTCCGCGAGCGCCTCGCCGAGGTCCCGGCCCCAGTCGAGCAGGACCGGGTGGTCCGTGGCCGTGCCCGCGTCCTCCAACATGCGTGCCCAGCGTCGCCCGGTGACGTCGTCCGCGTTGTAGCAGGCCTCGACGAACCTGCCCAGGGCGTCGGCGAGCGCCGCGGGCGGGCGGGCACAGAGCTGGTGGTAGGTCTCCTCCAGGAGCAGCGCCCGCCACTCCTCGTCCTTCCACAGGCTGCCGTTTCCCCAGCTCGCCTCGCAGTCCGCGCGCCACTCGCCGTAGGCCTCCGCCAGCTTCCGATGCCGAGGCGCCCAGACCCGCGGATGCTCGCGCCGCTCAAGGCGCAGCATCTGCGTTCGTACGACGTCGTGGTACTGCGTGCGCTCCCCGCCCGCGTCGACGAAGGGCAGCGACGTCACCCACTCGTACAGCTCGTCCCGCTCCTCGTCCGGGCGGTCGACCAGGACCCGGAAGACGTCCGCGTCCAGCCACCGGGGCAGGGCGCACAGCGTGGCGACGTCCCGGCGGGCCCGCGGCTCCCCGTCCAGGAACCGGCTCACGGCGGCGGTGCTCGGATCGCGTACGCCCTCCGGGCCGACCGGGGAGTTCGTCGCGAGCGTCGACACGAGGACCGGCAGGCCGCCCGTGATCCGCAGTACCGCCTCGACGACCGGCTCGGCCACCACCCCGCGCGTGGCGAGCAGCCGCCGCGCCTCCGCGTCGGTGAACGGCTCCAGCGGTACGTCCGCGACGGAGTACAGTCCGCCGCGGCCGAGGTCACGGGCGCGCTGCCCGGCGGTGACCACGACGAGGGTGACGGGGAGCCGGCGCTCCTCCTCGTCGCCGGTGAGCATGTCGTGCAGCCACGGTTCGAGATACGGTCCGGTCCGCTCGTACGTGTCGAAGAACAGGACGACCCACCGGCCCCCGGAGGCGGCGTCCCGCAGTCCGCGCAGCAGCAGCGGGGTGAGCACCTTCTCCGGTGTCAGCACCAGGTCCCGGTCCTCCTCGTTGCGGAAGCGGGCGCCGAGCCCGGCCCGCAGGCGGTCCGCGCCCTGGGCGAGCCGGTCCGCGGGGATGCCCCTGGTGACCACACCGGCGAACGGGATGGTGGCGTCCACCAGGCCGAGGCCCATCTGCACGGCAGCCGTGCTGCCGGCCGACGCCGTCGGCGGTTCGGGGGACGACGCGGCGACGGCGGCCGCCTCCGCCTCGCGCCGCCGGTCGCGGTAGGTCACCAGGCGACGCTCCAGCGCCTTCAACCTGCGCCCCTGGTCCGCGAACTGACGGCAGATCACGTCGAGAGCCTCGGGCACGCTGCCGGCGCCCTCGCCGACGTACACGGTCAACGCGCCCCGTTCGCGGGCCAGATGGCGCCATTCGCGGATCAGCGAGGTCTTGCCCACGCCGGCGGGGCCGTGCACATGGAAGCGGAGACGGTGCCGGCTGTCCTCGGGCGGGATGTCGAAGTTCCGTGCGAACAGGCGGCGTTCGGACTCCCGGCCCACGAACCCGGCCCGCACGCTCTGCCCGTCCAGCCCCTGCAGCGACGGATCCGACTGCGCCACCGGTACGTCCTCTCGCCCGCGAACCCCGACCCTTTCATTCTGGCTCACCTTGTGGCGGGCCCGCTGATCGTCACAGGGAGAATGGCTGTCATGACCACCACCCCCCGAAACCCGCTGACCGTCACGGCCGCGCTGCTCACGGCCACGGTCGCCCTCTACATCGCCCTCGTCGCCTTCGGCAACATCACCGACTTCGGGACGAACCAGGCGTTCGTACAGCATGTCCTGGCGATGGACACCACGTTCAAGGACGACGACCTGATGTGGAGAGCCATCACCAACAAGGGCCTGCAGAACACCGCTTACGTCGCCATCATCGTCTGGGAGACCGTCGCCGCGCTGGTCCTCGTCTACGGCACCTGGCTCTGGGCCCGTCGGGAGAGCGCCCGCGCCCGCGCCGTCTCCACGTACGGCCTGCTGATGCTTCTGCTGCTGTTCGGCGCCGGGTTCATCGCGATCGGCGGCGAGTGGTTCTCCATGTGGCAGTCGAAGACCTGGAACGGACTCGACGCCGCGCTGCGGGTGTTCGTGCTCAGCGGGGTCGTGCTGATCGTCGTGCAGCTGACCGGCCGCGGGACCGAGGACTGACCGGCAGTCGGTCTGTCTGAGGTCCCGCCTACTTCACCACCGCGACCTTCGTCCCGGCCGTCCCGAACGCCCACATCGCCGTCCCGTCCGCCGCCCGCATCCGGATCCCGCCCGTCGGAGTCCCGGAGGCGGGCGGCGGCGAGGAGCCGTCGAGGGCGTTGGAGAAGGCGATGTTGGAGCCGGACTTCACCGAGAAGTACACGATGTGCTCGATCTGCACGCCGTCGGAGCCGGTGATCGGGCCCTCGGTGCGGGTACCGACGGTGTAGGTCCCCGGGTCCGGGGCGACCGTGCCGGGCCAGACGGCGAAGGTGCGCCGGGCCGCGTCGCCGGCGTCGACCAGCCAGACCGTCCTGCGCCCGAGCGAGTAGACGATACGGCGCCCGGTTCCGGAGCCGTCCGGCACCGCGGCGGGCGCCTTGGACGCGGTGGGCTTGGGATGCGCCGTCGCCGACGCGCTCGGCCGGGCCGCGACCGCGTGCGGCTTCGGTCCCTTGTCGGCCTGCACGGCCAGGACGGTGACAGCGGCTATCGCTCCCACCGTCAGGCCGGTCACCCAGACCTTCGAGGCTGGCACGGCTCGCATCTCCTCGGTCACAGGACCCCGCGGGCCCCTCGATCCCCCCGGACCCGACGGAACAGGGGTCCGATCATCGTACTGTGGCGCTTCCGCTCCTCAGTCCAGTACGGGCAGCAGCTGCGGCAGGTGCCCGTCGGACGCCGCCGCCGCGCGTTGCCGCTCCTCGGGTACTTCGCCGTAGAGGGTGGTGCGCGGTTTCGCGGGGCGTCCGGCGGACTCCGCGACGGCGATCAGGTCCTTGACGGACTTGTAGGAGCCGTAGGAGGAGCCCGCCATCCGGGAGATCGTCTCCTCCATGAGGGTGCCGCCCAGGTCGTTGGCGCCGGAGCGGAGCATCTCGGCCGCGCCCTCGGTGCCGAGCTTGACCCAGCTGGTCTGGATGTTGGGGATGTGCGGGTGCAGCAGCAGGCGGGCCATCGCGGTCACCGCCCGGTTGTCGCGCATCGTCGGGCCGGGGCGGGCGATGCCCGCGAGGTAGACCGGGGCGTTGGTGTGGATGAAGGGCAGGGTCACGAACTCGGTGAAGCCGCCGGTGCGTTGCTGGATGCCGGCCAGGGTGCGCAGGTGGCCGAGCCAGTGCCGGGGCTGGTCGACATGGCCGTACATCATCGTCGACGAGGAGCGCAGGCCCAGCTCGTGTGCGGTGGTGATGACCTCGATCCAGGTGGCGGTGGGCAGTTTGCCCTTGGTCAGGATCCAGCGGACCTCGTCGTCGAGGATCTCGGCGGCGGTGCCGGGGATCGAGCCGAGGCCGGCCTCCTTGGCGGCGCTCAGCCACTCGCGGATCGACAGGCCCGTGCGGGTGGCGCCGTTGACGACCTCCATCGGCGAGAAGGCGTGCACATGCATGCCGGGCACGCGCTCCTTGACCGCCTTCGCGATGTCGAAGTACGCCGTGCCGGGCAGGTCGGGGTGAATGCCGCCCTGCATGCACACCTCGACGGCGCCCAGCTCCCAGGCCTGCTGGGCGCGGTCGGCGACCTGGTCCAGGGAGAGGGTGTAGGCGTCGGCGTCGGTGCGGCGCTGGGCGAAGGCGCAGAAGCGGCAGCCGGTGTAGCAGACGTTGGTGAAGTTGATGTTGCGGGTGACGATGTACGTCACGTCGTCGCCGACCGCGGATTTGCGGACGTCGTCCGCGACGCGGCACAGGGCGTCCAGCGCCGGGCCGTCCGCGTGCAGCAGGGCGAGGGCCTCGTCGTCGGTGAGGCGGGTCGGGTCGTCGGCCGCCGTCGCCAGCGCCGCGCGTACGTCCGTGTCGATGCGCTGCGGCACCATGCCGGGCGCGGCCGCCTCGCGCAGTTCGGCCCAGTCGCCGTAGACCTCGTCGAAGTCGTCGCGGCGGTCGGAGGTGCGGCCCTCGGTGTCGATGGTCGTGTGCAGGTCGGTGCGGCCGGTGGGGACGAAGACCTCCTCCGGTTCCTGCCAGGCGTGGCCCTCGACGACCGCGTCCGGCCGGGCGAGACCGGTCCTGGGGTCGGCCAGGGCGTTCACGTGCGGGCGCAGCCGCGGGTCCAGCCAGGGCTCGCCGCGGGTCACGAACTCCGGGTAGACGCACAGGCGTTCGCGCAGCTCGAAGCCGGCCGCCGCGGACCGCTCGGTGAGCTCCTCGATCTGCGGCCAGGGGCGCTCGGGGTTGACGTGGTCGATGGTCAGCGGGGACACCCCGCCCCAGTCGTCGATGCCGGCGCCGATCAGCCGCTCGTACTCGGCGTCGACCAGGTTCGGCGGGGCCTGGAGGCAGGCGGACGGGCCCATGATGTGCCGGGCGACGGCCACCGTCGCCACCAGCTCGTCCAGCTCCGCGTCCGGCATGCCGCGCATCGCGGTGTCCGGCTTGGCGCGGAAGTTCTGGATGATCAGCTCCTGGATGCCGTGGTACGCCCGCGAGATCTTCCGCAGCGCGAACAACGACTCCGCCCGCTCCTCGTACGTCTCTCCGATGCCGATGAGGATGCCGGAGGTGAAGGGGACGGAGGAGCGGCCCGCGTCCTCCAGCACCCGCAGCCGTACGGCGGGTTCCTTGTCCGGGGAGCCATAGTGGGGACCGCCGGGCTCGGACCACAGGCGGGTCGCGGTCGTCTCCAGCATCATGCCCATGCTCGGGGCAACGGGCTTGAGCCGCTGGAAGTCCGTCCAGGACATCACGCCGGGGTTGAGGTGGGGCAGCAGGCCCGTCTCCTCTAGGATGCGGATGGAGATGGCGCGGACATAGGCGATGGTGTCGTCGTAGCCGTGCGCATCCAGCCACTCGCGCGCCTCGGGCCACCGCTCCTCGGGCTTGTCGCCAAGGGTGATCAGGGCTTCCTTGCAGCCCAGCGCCGCGCCCTTGCGGGCGATGTCGAGGACCTCGTCCGGCGACATGAACATCCCGTGCCCGGCCCTGCGCAGCTTGCCGGGCACGGTGACGAAGGTGCAGTAGTGGCACTTGTCCCGGCACAGCCGGGTCAGCGGGATGAACACGCTCTTGGAGTACGTGATGACGCCGGGCCGCCCCGCCGCCTCGAGGCCCGCGTCACGGACCCGGGCGGCGGACGCGGCGAGGTCGGTCAGGTCCGCACCGCGGGCCTGGAGGAGGACGGCCGCCTCGGCGACGTCGAGCGCCACACCGTCCCGGGCGCGTTTGAGCGCACGACGCATGGAGTTCCCGGTCGGGCCGGTGCCGCCGGGGCGGTCGGAAGAGCCGGTTCCGGAGCTCACGGAAGTCGTCATCCTTCGAGCATACGGTCGAGCTGATCAGTGCCGAGAGGTCAGCCCGGGAAGGCGCCGAGAGGTCAGTCCAGGAAGGCCTCGTACCCCTCAAGCACCCGCAGGACCTCCGCCTCCCCGGCCGGCGGCAGCTGGACCACGACCTCCTCGATGCCCAGGTCCGCGTAGTGCGCGAGCTTGCCGGTGCTCGGGTAGACGGCGTACGGGACGATCTGGAGGGCGTCCGGGTCGCGGCCCGCGTCCGCCCAGTTCGAGCGCAGCACCGGCAGCGACTCGGTCAGGCCGCGCCCACCGATCGGCATCCAGCCGTCGGCGTAGGCGCAGATGTGGGAGAAGAGCTTGGGGCCTGCGGCGCCGCCGACGAGGGTGCGCGGGCCGGTCACCGGGCCGCGCGGCTTCTGGGCCGGTTTGGGGTGGGCGTGGGAGGCCCGCACACTGCCGAACTCCCCTTCGTGGGCGGTCGGTTCCTCCGACCACAGGGCACGCATCAGGGCCATGCGGTCCTTGACCAGTTCGCGCCGGGTGCGCCACTCGACGCCGTGGTCGGCGGCCTCCTCGACGTTCCAGCCGAAGCCGAGGCCGAGGGTGAAGCGGCCGCCGGAGAGGTGGTCGAGGGTCGCGATCTGCTTGGCGAGGGCGATCGGGTCGTGCTGGGCGACCAGCGTGATGCCGGTGCCGAGGCCGAGCCGCTCGGTGACGGCGGACACCTGGCCGAGGGCGACGAAGGGGTCGAGGGTGCGGCCGTACTCGGGCGGCAGGTCGCCGCCCGCCGGGTACGGTGTCGCGCGCTCCACCGGGATGTGGGTGTGCTCGGGCAGATACAGGCCCGCGAAGCCGCGCTGTTCCAGCTCCCGCGCGAGTCGGACGGGGGCGACGGTCTCGTCGGTGAGGAAGATCGTGACAGCGATGCGCATGGCCCTTCTTTACCCGGCACCCTGCCAAAAGTCCATACCGACCAGTCGGCCTCATTTTCACGGAGAACCGGCGGAAGTACCTTCACGGAGAACTGGCGGAAGTACCGTCGAATCCCTGGCGTCGCACCCATGTACATGCCATATCGTCGTCGAGCCCCGATTCCCTCTCCTTTCCGGCACGTTCACACCCGGACCCGAAGGTGGCTCGCATGTGTGAGGACGCCCATGGCATCGGACGACGCGCTCTGTTCGTGACGGGCGCGGCCGCCGCGCTTACGTTGGGAAGCGTGAGTTTCGCGGCGGCCGACGGCCAGGACCAGCAGACCAGGACGATTCGCGGCACCCTGCCCACCGGTTCGCCGGACTACGTGTACGTACCCGTCGAAGTCCCCTCCGGCGTACGGGAGATCAAGGTCGCCTACACCTACGACAAACCGTCCGTACCGGCCGGCACCCAGGGCAACGCCCTCGACATCGGCATCTTCGACGAGCGCGGCACCGATCTCGGCGGCCGTGGCTTTCGGGGCTGGTCGGGCGGCGCGCGCTCGGAGTTCTTCATCCGCGCGGACGACGCCTCGCCGGGCTATGTGCCCGGGCCGGTGCGGGAGGGCACCTGGCATGTGGCGCTGGGGCCGTACACGGTCGCTCCGCAGGGGCTGTCGTACGAGCTCACGATCACGCTGACGTACGGGGAGCCCGGCAGGACGCCGGCGCCCGTCTACCCGCCGGAGCGGGCGAGGGGGCGGGGGCGCGCCTGGTACCGCGGCGACTGCCATCTGCACTCCTGGTACTCCGACGGGCGCCGCACCCCGGCGGAGATCGCCGCGCTCGCCCGAACCGCCGGGCTGGACTTCATCAACTCCTCGGACCACAACACGCATTCGGCCCATCCGCACTGGGCCACCGAGGCGGGCGACGACCTGATGATCATGCTGGGCGAGGAGATCACCACCCGCAACGGCCATGTCGTCGCGCTCGGCACCGAGCCCGGCACCTTCGTCGACTGGCGCTACCGGGCCCGCGACAACCGCTGGGCGAAGTACGCCCGCCAGATCCGCCGGGCCGGCGGCCTGGTCGTCCCCGCCCATCCGCACGCCACCTGCATCGGCTGCGGCTGGAAGTTCGGGTTCGGCGAGGCGGACGCGGTCGAGGTGTGGAACGGGCCGTACACGCCCGACGACGAGGTGACGCTCGCGGAATGGGACAATCTGCTGGTCGCGACCGTGCGCGAGGGGCGCGAGGAGTGGCTGCCGGCCATGGGCAACAGCGACGCCCACCGGGACCCGGACGCGGTCGGGCTGCCGCAGACCGTCGTGCTCGCCGATGACCTCACCCGCGAGGCCATCCAGGACGGCATCCGCGCGGGCCGCTCCTACGTCGCCGAGTCCCAGCACGTCTCGCTCACCTTCACCGCGACCGGCGGGAGGGGCCGGCACGCGGGCATCGGCGAACGCCTGGAGGTCACCCCCGACACCCCCGTCACAATCCACGTGGAAGCCACCGGCGCCCCCCGCTGCACCATCCGCCTCGTCACCGACCAGGGCGTCCTGCTCACCTCCGACCCCCTGCCCGTCACCGGCTCGGGCACGCTGGAGTGGCAGACGACTCCGGCGTACGCGGCTTACGTACGGGCGGAGTTGAGACACGAGACGGCGGCGGGACCGCTGCCGGGGGCACTGGCGGCGTTCACGAATCCGATCTTTTTGGGGCGGCGCTAAAACGGGCCGGCGGTGAGGTCCGCGACCACTGCTGCGTGGTCCGAGGGCCAGACCCCGTCGATCGGGCCGTCGCCCGCTCGTTGGGCGTGTTCCACCGTGCCGATGCCGTCGGGGCCGGCCGGGCCGCCGATGTGGATGTAGTCCATGCGGAGGCTGGGGCCGAGGCCCGGGTGCACGTAGGGGTTGGTGATGTCCCAGGTGACCGACGGGGCGGCCGGGTCGGCGTAGTCCCAGGCGTCGAAGAAGACCTGGCCGGGGACGACGGGGGCGGTGCGCAGCCCGCCGAAGAGGCGGATCTCGTCGGAGTCCGGCCAGGCGTTGAAGTCGCCGGTGACGATCGGCGGGAAGTCCGTGCCCACACGGTGCTCGGCGACGAACTCCGCGAGTGCGATGACCTGGGTGCGGCGTACGGCGGAGGCGTGCAGCGGGGAGGCCAGGTGGACCGTGAAGAAGGGCACCGGGTGGCCGGGGGTGTCCAGGCGGGCGTAGAGGGCGAGGCGGCCGTCGTCGAGTTCCTCGGGGGCGGGTAGCCGCAGCACCTCGCGCTCCAGGACCGGCCAGCGGCTCAGCACCGCGTTGCCGATCTCCACGCCCGGCTCGCCGATCCGCCGCTGCCAGCGCTCGGAGGCGGGCGAGGCGGCCCAGGTCCAGTGCAGTCCGAGCTCGCCGGCCAGCCACTCGGCGAGGTTCTCGCCGTCGGCGGACCACACCTCCTGCAGCCCCACGACGTCCGGCCGCAGTTCCTCCAGCACCGCGAGGACGGCCTTCTGCCGCTCGGCCCACGGGCCGAAACGCCACCACAGATTCCAGGTCACCACGCGCATGGCCACCGTCCTTCGCACAGGAACGTTCGAGGTTCCGCCTGCCGTCCGATCCCCCGTAGGGGACATTGAAAGGCATCGACGCCCCCGCGACACAGGAGAACCCCGAACATGCCCCGCCACTCGGAGACCAAGTACCGCGTCGTCACGACGTTCCAGCGCCGCCTGAACGCACTCGTACGCCGCCTGCCGGGTCACACCCTGCTGGAGACGACCGGCCGCACCTCGGGCCTGCCCCGCCGCACACCGGTCGGCGGGCGCCGGATCGGCGACGCGTTCTGGCTGGTCTCCGAGTTCGGCGAGCGCTCCCAGTACATCCGCAACATCAAGGCCGACCCACGCGTACGCATCCGCCTCCACGGCCACTGGCACACCGGCACCGCCCACCTCCTTCCGACCGACGACCCGGTCGCCCGCCTGCGCACCCTGCCCCGCATGAACAGCATGGCGGTACGGACGATGGGGGCGTCACTGCTGACGGTGCGGGTGGATCTGGAGGAGTGAGGCCGGGCGAGGACGGGCGGGGTCAACGACACCCGAGCCCCGTCCCGCGCACCCCACCCCATTCACCCCGGCCAGACGATCGCCTGCACCTCGCTGTACGCGTGCAGGGCGTACGACCCCACGTCCCGGCCCACCCCGCTCTTCTTGAATCCGCCGAAGGGGGCCTCCATGTTGCGGCCCACGGTGTTGACGCCGACGCCGCCGGCTCGTAGTCGGCGGGCCACGCGGAAGGCGCGGGCGACGTCGCCGGACCAGACGTAGTCGATGAGGCCGTAGTCGCTGTCGTTCGCGAGGGCGATGCCTTCGTCCTCGTCGTCGAAGGGGACGACCACGACGACGGGCCCGAAGATCTCCTCGCGGGCCACGCGCATCTCGTTGGTGCAGTCGGCCAGCAGGGTCGGGGCGACATAGAACCCGCGCTCGTGCGGCGGGCGTTCGCCGCCCGTCACCACCACCGCGCCCTCCTTGCGGCCCAGTTCGACGTACGACTCCACCCGCTCGCGGTGCGCCGCGGAGATCACCGGGCCGACCACGGTGTCCTTCTGTCGTGGATCGCCTACCTTCAACCGGCCTGCGTAGGAAGCCAGTTGTTCCACCAGCCGGTCGTAGACCCCCCGCTGCGCCAGCACCCGCGTCGGGGCCGTGCAGATCTGGCCGCTGTAGAAGGAGAAGGTGGTGCCGATGCCCGCCACCGCCGACGCGAGGTCCGCGTCGTCGAGGACGAGTGCCGCGCCCTTGCCGCCCAGCTCCATCAACTGGCGCTTCATGTCACGGCCGCACGCCTCCGCGATGCGCTGCCCGACCGCCGTGGAGCCGGTGAAGCTCACCATGTCTACGTCGGACGACGACACGGCGGCCGCGCCGACCTCGGCCGACTGCCCGCAGACCACGTTCACCACGCCCGGCGGCGCGCCCGCCGCCTCCAGGGCCTCCGCCATCCGGAACACCGACAGCGGGTCCTGCGGGGCCGGCTTCACGACCACGGTGTTGCCCATGGCGAGCGCGGGGGCGATCTTGCCCGCCGGATTGGCCCACGGGTTGTTGTACGAGGTGATGCAGGTGACGACGCCGACCGGCTGGCGCACCACCAGCGCGCCCATCACGCCCGCCCTGCCCATCGGCCCCGCCTCGTTGATCTGCGGCGCGATCGCCCACTCGGCGGGCTCCACGCGGGCGTAGCGCCGGAAGCGGGCCATGCCCACCCCGACCTGCATCGCCCGTGCCGTCCCGGTCGTGGCGCCGGTCTCCGCCTGCGCCAGCTCGGCGTACGACCCGAAGTGGCTGCCGATGATGTCCGCCGCCCGGCCGAGCACCGCCGCCCGCTCCTCGGGCGAGGTCCTCGACCACGGCCCGAAGGCCGCGCGGGCCGCGGCACACGCCGCGTGCACCTGGTCCCGGGAGGCCTCCGGGGCCCATCCGACGGTCTCCTCGGTCGCCGGGTCGACCACGGCGTAATGCCCGCCGTCCGGCTCGACCCACGCTCCGTCCACGAACAGCCGCTGGCCATCGGCCACTTGACTCACCCGTCACTCACCGCCCCCGCGCCCGGATTCCACCACAGCCCCGGCACGCTGCAGCGAACGACGCCCGCCCACGCCACGGCCCCGATCACCCGGCCCGAACCACGAGCCGCACCCCGCGAACAGCCGAGCCCACCGCCGGCTCCCCTCACCGAGTACTCACCGCCCTGGTGTCCCGCCCCCACCACAGCCCCGGCACACTGCAGCCCACCACGCCCGCCCACGCCACGACCCCGGTCGCCCGGCCCGAACCACGAGCCGCACCCCCGCGAACAGCCGCGCCCACCGCCCGCTCCCCTCACCGAGTACTCACCGTCCTGGTGTCCCGCCCCGACCGCAGCACCCTGCCCGGTACGGCACCGCTCACCACGTCGTCCCGGATCGCCTCGGTGCCGTTGACCCACACGGCCCGCACCCCGATCGCCTTGGCGTCCAGCCGCGGACTGTCACCCGGCAGGTCGTGCACCAGGGTGGCCTGGCCCGCGTCGATCCGCTCCGGGTCGAAGAGCACCAGGTCCGCATGGAAGCCCTCCTGGATGCGGCCGCGCTCGCGCAGCCCGAACAGCCGCGCCGGGTCGTCGGTGAGCATCTTCACCGCCTGCTCAAGACCGACCAGCTTCCGGCGGCGCAGACAGTCGCCGAGGAACCGCGTCGTGTACGGCGCCCCGCACATACGGTCCAGATGCGCGCCCGCGTCGGACCCGCCAAGCAGCACGTCCTCGTGCTGCCAGGTCTCCGCGCGCAGCGCCCAGGACGCCGGGTCGTTGTCGGTGGGCATCGGCCACAGGACCGTACGCAGATCGTCGGCGGCGCAGATCTCGACCAGGCAGTGGAAGGGGTCCTGGCCGCGCTCCTGTGCTATGTCACGTACCACCCGCCCGGTCAGCCCGGCGTTCGCCTCGCTGTAGGTGTCGCCGATGACGTACCGCCCGAAGTCGGCGAGCCGCCGGAAGACGCCCGCCTCCTTCGACTCGGCGCGCCGCAGCATCTCGGCCCGTACGCCGGCGTCCCGCAGCTTCGCGATGCGCTCCGGGACCGGCAGCCCGAGGATCGGGCCCCAGCCGGGTATCAGGTTCAGCGCGCAGAAGGTGCCCAGCGACATGTTCATCGGGGTGAGGATCGGCATGGTCAGCGCGACGACCCGGCCGCCGGCCTTGCGCGCCCGCTCGCTCGCGGACATCTGCCGGGGCACCCGCTCGGGGACGGCCGCGTCGATGGTCAGCACGTTCCAGTTCAGGGGCCGTCCGGCCGCGGCGCTCATCTCCACGAACAGGTCGATCTCCGCGTCACTGAACTGGTCCAGGCAGCCCGCGACGATGGCCTCGATCTGCGTCCCCTCGTGCTCACCGACCGCCCGCGACAGCGCGAGCAGCTCCGCGGGTTTCGCGTGCCGCGAGGCCACGGGCTGTCCGTCGCCGTCCGCATGGCTGGAGGACTGGGTGGTGGAGAACCCCCAGGCACCGGCGTCCATTGCTTCGTGCAACAGCCGTACGATCTCGGCGAGTTGCTCCTCACTGGGCTGCCCGCCGACCGCGTCGGGCCCCATCACGTACCGCCGCAGCGCGCAGTGCCCCACCATGAACCCGGCGTTGACGGCGATCCGCCCTTCGAGGGCATTCAGATACTCCCCGAACGAGTTCCAGCTCCACGGCGCCCCCTCCTCCAGCGCCACCAGCGACATCCCCTCCACCCTGGACATCATCCGCCGCGTGTAGTCGGCGTCCTGGGGGCGTGCCGGATTCAAGGGCGCAAGCGTGAAACCGCAGTTGCCCGCGGCGACGGTCGTCACTCCGTGGTTCAGGGAGGGGGTGGCATACGGATCCCAGAACAACTGGGCGTCGTAGTGCGTGTGCGGATCGACGAACCCGGGGGCGAGGACCAGACCGGAAGCGTCCTCGGAACTGCGCGCCTCCTCGGCGACAGCCCCGACGACGGCGATCCGCCCGTCCCGTATCCCGACGTCGGCGACAAACGCGGGCGCCCCGGTCCCGTCAACAACCGTCGCCCCTTTGATGACGTGATCAAGCATGAACCTGGCCTCCTCAAGCACCGTTTGCGCAGGAGCTTTCAGGGGCGCGGGGAACTGCGCGACCAGCCACAACACACCCGCACCCGCCAACGGAGATCACACAGCAGCCCGGAACCGCGAGGTCCGGTGCACAGGATCCGTATCGATCTTCGGAATCACGTGCTCCCCGATCAACCGGATCGTCTGCAACGTCTCCTCCTTGGGCACCCCCACCGGCAACCCGAAACTCAGCTGATCCGCCCCGGCCTGCTCCCACCGCTTGCACTGCCGCGTCACCTCATCGGGATCGCCGCAGATCAGCAGCTCCTCCTCGATGAGCAGCTCCACGAACTCCGCGTTGTACTCGGGCAGCGTCTCCGGCCACACAGGGAACCCCTCGGGCCGCGGGAAGGTGTCGTGGTACCGGAACACCAACGACGGCAGATAGTGCAGCCCACCCCCCACCGCGATCTCGATCGCCTCCGCGTGCGTCGGCGCGCAGATCGCCGTCGTGGTCACCATGACGTTGTCGTTGACGAAGTCGCCGATGGGCTCGGCGTTCACGATGGCCGTCTTGTACTGCTCCAGCACCCACTCCATGTCGGAGACCTTCTGGATGCTGAACCCGAGGACCCCGAGGCCCTTCTTCGCGGCCATCGCGTACGAGGGCGGCGACCCGGCGGCATACCACATCGCCGGGTGCGACTTCCCGTACGGCTTCGGCAGGACCTTGCGCGGCGGCAGCTGCCAGTGCTTGCCCTGGAAGCCGGCGTACTCGTCCTGGAGCCACATCTTGGGAAACTCGGCGATCGTCTCCTCCCAGATCTCCTTGGTGTAGTTCATGTCGGTCACGCCCGGTATGAACCCGAGGATCTCGTGCGAGCCGGCCCCACGTCCGCTGCCGAACTCGAAGCGGTTGCCGGTGAGGTGGTCGAGCATGGCGACCTTCTCGGCCACCTTCACCGGGTGGTTGACCTGGGCCAGCGGGTTGAAGATCCCGGAGCCGAGGTGGATGCGGTCCGTGGCGTGCGCCAGGTAGCCGAGGAAGACGTCGTTGGCGGAGAGGTGGGAGTACTCCTCCAGGAAGTGGTGCTCGGACGCCCAGGCGTACTTGAAGCCGGACTTGTCCGCCTGGATGACGTACTCGGTCTCCTCCATCAGCGCCTTGTGCTCGGCGAGCGGATCGGTCTCGGCGCGCTTGCCCACGTATCCCTGTACAAAGAGCCCGAATTCCAAGGCGGGTCACCATCCCTACGTTCCTGACGCACCGTCAGATTCTCTGCCGCCGAACTGTTGCACCGCCCGCATGCACCGTCAATAGCTGACGGCCTGTCAGATGACGGTCGAATGCCGGTCAGATGACCGAGACCCCCGCCAGCCAGCCCCCGTCGATTACGAACGGCTGCCCGGTGATGTAGGAGGAGTCGTCGCCGGTGAGGAAGAGGGCGAGGCGGGCCACCTCCTCCGGGCGGCCGATCCGGCCGAGCGGGACGAGCTTGCGGTACAGCTCGTCCAGCGCCCGGCTCATCTCCGCCGCGTCCGCCGCCGGGTCCAGCTGGGCCGGGTTGGACATCGCGGTGTCGATGGCGCCTGGGCACATCGCGTTGACCCGGATGCGCCGGTCGGCGAGCTCCAGGGCGGCGACGCGGGTCAGGCCGAGGATGGCGTGCTTGGTGGCGGCGTAGGAGCCCACGGCGGCCATGCCGGTCACGGCCGTGTAGGAGGCGGTGTTGACGATCGTGCCGCCGTCCTCCATCACGGGCGCCACCGACTTGATGCCGAGGAAGCAGCCGACCTGGTTGACCTGCACGACCTGCATGAACTCGTCCAGCGGCGTGTCGAGCAGGGAGTTGAAGCGCAGGATGCCCGCGTTGTTGACCAGGCCGTCGATGCGGCCGCAGGCGTCCTTGACAGTGCTCACCGCCGACTGCCACTGGTCCTCCCGGCGCACGTCCAGGTGGACGTAGCGGGCGCCCAGCTCCTCGGCGAGCGCTGCGCCCTGCTCGTCCAGGACGTCGGCGATCACGACCTCGGCGCCCTCCGCTCTGAAGAGACGGGCCTCCTGCTCGCCCTGTCCGCGCGCCGCCCCGGTGACGAGCACGACGCGTCCGTCCAGCTTGCCCATGCCGTACTCCTCACAGGTGGGGCGCCACGTCGGCGCCGAACGCGGCGATCTGGTCGGTGAGTTCGCTGCGGGCGCGGCTGCGGAACCGCACCTGGATCTGGTCCACGCCCATCGCGCGGTACGCCCGCAGGGACTCGGCGAGCCGCTCCGGGGAGCCGGTCAGGGTGCGGCGTCCGACGTCCCAGGCGGGCTCGCCGACGTACAGGGGCTCGGTGATGGCCCCGACGGTGATCGGCTCCTCGACGCCCGCCTCCGCGCGCAGCCGTCTGAGCTTGGCGATCTGGGCGGGCAGCCGGTCGCGCGGGTCGCCCTGGGGCAGCCAGCCGTCCGCCTTGAGCGCGGCCCGGCGCACGGCGGCGGGCGAGGAGCCGCCGACCCACAGCGGGACCTTCTCCTGGGCCGGCCTCGGTCGCTGGCCGAGCCCCTCGAAGTCGTAGAGCTTGCCGTGGTGTTCGGGGAACTCCTGCGGGCCGAGGGCGGCGCGCAGGGCGTCGATGCACTCGTCGAGCACGGCCCCGCGCCGCTCGAAGTCGGCGCCCACCACCTCGAACTCCTCCCGGACGTGCCCGGCGCCCACGCCCAGGATCAGCCGCCCCGAGCTGAGGTGGTCGACCGTCGCGTACTGCTTGGCGGTGATCAGCGGATGCCGCAGCCCGACCACGGCGACATGGCTGAGCAGCCGCACCCGCTCGGTGACCCCCGCGAGGAAGCCGAGGGTGGCCACGGGGTCGTACCAGACGGTGCTCATGGCGGAGGCGAGGCGGCGCGGGACAGCGACGTGGTCGCAGCTCGCCACGTAGTCGAACCCGGCGCGCTCGGCGGCGCGGGCGATCTCCACCAGATCGGCGGGCCCGGCCCGGTCCTCCCAGCCTTCGGCGTAGATGGTGCTCTGGGACTGCACGGGCAGCTGCATCCCGTACACGAGGCCCGCGCTCACCGAGCCGCGCTCCACAACCCGTCCTCGGTGAGCCCGAGCAGGTCGATGGCGTTGCCCCGCACGATCCGCTCCACCACGTCCGGTGCCAGATGGCCCATCTGCGCCTCGCCGACCTCGCGGGACTTGGGCCAGGTGGAGTCGGAGTGGGGGTAGTCGGTCTCGTAGAGGACGTTGGACAGGCCGATGGCGTCGAGGTTCCTCAGCCCGAAGGCGTCGTCGAAGAAGCAGCCGTAGACGTGCTCGGCGAACAGCTCGGACGGCGGACGGTGCACCTTGTCGGCGACCCCGCCCCAGCCGCGGTTCTCCTCCCAGACGACGTCGGCGCGCTCCAGGATGTAGGGGATCCAGCCGATCTGGCCCTCGGCGTACATCACCCTCAGGTCGGGGAACTGCTCGAACTTGCCGCTCATCAGCCAGTCGACCATGGAGAAGCAGCAGTTGGCGAAGGTGATGGTCGAACCGACCGCGGGCGGCGCGTCCTTGGAGGTCGAGGGCATACGGCTGCTGGAGCCGATGTGCATGGCGACGACCGTGCCGGTCTCGGCGCAGGCGGCGAGGAAGGGGTCCCAGTCGTCGCCGTGGATGGAGGGCAAACCCAGGTAGGGCGGTATCTCGGAGAAGGCGACCGCGCGGACCCCGCGGGCCGCGTTGCGCCGCACCTCCGCGGCGGCGAGCTCCGGGTCCCACAGGGGGATGAGCGTGAGCGGTATCAGCCGGCCCTGCGCGTCGGGGCCGCACCACTCCTCCACCATCCAGTCGTTGTACGCCTGCACGCACAGCAGCCCGAGTTCGTGGTCCTTGGCCTCGGTGAAGGTCTGGCCGCAGAAGCGCGGGAAGGTCGGGAAGCAGACGGCGGACTGGACGTGGTTGACGTCCATGTCGGCGAGGCGCTGCGGCACGTCGAAGGAGCCGGGCCGCATCTGCTCGTAGGTGATGATCTCCAGCTTGATGTCGTCCCTGCTGTAGCCGACCGCCGTGTCCAGGCGGGTCAGCGGCCGGTGCAGGTCCTCGTAGACCCACCAGTCGCCGAGGGGGCCGTCGTCGCCGGGCCCGCCCATGACCGGCCTGAACCGCCCGCCCAGGAAGGTCATTTCCTTCAGCGGCGCGCGGACGATGCGCGGCCCGGTGTCCTGGTACTTCTTCGGCAGCCGGCTGCTCCAGACGTCCGCGGGCTCAACGGTGTGGTCGTCGACGGAGATGATCAGGGGAAATGTGGCCTGGTTGCTGGGTTGGGTGTCCATGGCGGCCACGGTAGCGCTGATCTGACGGTCCGTCAGCTATGCGGTTGCGGGGATCTTGTTGCTCGGGTCTGTCCGGAAGTGTGCGAAGACCGGGTGAGGACCCTGTGATATCCAGCGCGTCTGTCTGTGAGCGCGCTCTCCACAGCTGACGCATCAGCCATGGACAAGGCAGACTGACGGAGTTGCTCGACGGCTGGTCTAAGGGGAACGGCGATGGACGGTGTACCGCGAGTGCCGGAGCAGAGGCGGGCCGGCTCCGCGGCGGAGCCTGCCGCGCTGAGCTTCACCGTGCTCGGTCCGGTACGGGCCCGGCGCGGCGAGGAGGCGGTCAGCACCGGCTCCCCGCAGCAACGGGCCCTGCTCGCCGCCCTGTTGCTGCGCGAGGGCCGCACCGCGACCGCGGCCGAACTGATCGACGCCGTATGGGGCGAGGAACCGCCCTCGCAGGCGCTGGCCGCGCTGCGCACGTACGCCTCCCGGCTGCGCAAGGTGCTGGACCCCGGGGTCCTGGTGAGCGAGTCGGGCGGTTACGCGGTGCGCGGACTGCGCGAGGACGCCCTCGACCTGGTGGCCGCGCAGGAGCTGGCGGCCGCGGCGGACAAGGCGCGGGGCGCGGGCGATCTGCACCGGGCGCGCGAGGCGCTCGGCCGGGCGCTCGCCCTGTGGGACGGCGAGGCGCTGGCCGGGGTGCCGGGTCCCTACGCCGAGGCGCAGCGGGTGCGGCTGGAGGAGTGGCGGCTGCAACTCCTCGAATCCCGCCTGGACATGGACCTGGAGCAGGGCTGCCACGCGGAGGCCGTCTCGGAACTGACCGCGCTGACCGCGGCGCACCCCCTGCGCGAGCGGCTGCGCGAGCTGCTGATGCTGGCGCTCTACCGCAGCGGCCGCCAGGCCGAGGCGCTCGCGGTGTACACGGACACCCGGCAACTGCTCGCCGACGAGCTGGGAGTGGACCCGAGACCGGGCCTGCGCGAGCTGCAGCAGCGGATCCTGGAGGCGGACCCGCACCTCGCTGAGCCGTCCTCGCCCGCGGCCGAACCCGCCCCCGCGCCGGTACGGCCCGCCCAACTCCCGGCCACCGTCCCGGACTTCACGGGCCGCTCGTCCATCGTGGCCGAGCTGAGCGAGGTGCTGGCCTCGGCCAAGGGCCGGGTGATGGCCGTATCGGCGGTGGCGGGCATCGGCGGCGTGGGCAAGACGACGCTCGCCGTGCACGTCGCCCACCAGGCGCGGACCGCGTTCCCGGACGGACAGCTGTACGTCGATCTGCAGGGCGCCGGGGCCAGTTCGGCCGAGCCCGAGACGGTGCTGGGGTCCTTCCTGCGGGCGCTCGGCACCGCCGACTCGGCGATCCCGGCCTCCCTGGAGGAGCGCGCCGCGCTGTACCGCTCCGTCCTCGACGGGCGCCGGGTGCTGGTGCTGCTGGACAACGCGCGGGACGCGGCGCAGATCCGTCCGCTGCTGCCCGGCACGGAGGGCTGCGCGGCCCTGGTGACGTCTCGGGTACGGATGGTCGACCTGGCCGGTGCGCACCTCGTCGACCTGGACGTGATGTCCCCCGACGAGGCGCTGCTGCTGTTCACCAGGATCGTGGGCGAGGAGCGGGTGGCCTCGGAGCGCGAGGCGGCACTCGACGTCGTGGCGGCCTGCGGTTTCCTGCCGCTGGCCATCCGGATCGCGGCCTCCCGGCTCGCGGCCCGGCGCACCTGGACGGTCTCCGTGCTCGCCGCGAAACTGGCCGACGAACGGCGCCGCCTGGACGAGCTGCAGGCCGGCGACCTGGCGGTCAAGGCGACCTTCGAACTGGGCTACGGCGCCCTGGACTCGGCCCAGGCGCGCGCGTTCCGCCTGCTGGGCCTCGCGGACGGCCCGGACCTCTCCGTGGCGGCGGCAGCGGCCGTACTCGACCTGCCGCTGGAGGAGACCGAGGACCTGCTGGAGTCCCTCGTCGACACCTCGTTGCTGGAGTCGGCAGCGCCCGGCCGCTACCGCTACCACGATCTGGTCCGGCTCTACGCGCGTGCGTGCGCCGAGCGCGACGAGTGGCCGCCGAGCGAACGCGACGCGGCGATGTCCCGCCTGCTGGACTTCTATCTGGCCACGGCGGCCCGGGTGTACGCGATGGAGCGGCCCGGCGACCGCCTGGTCGACCACCTGGAGCCGACCGCCCACCCCGGCCTCGGCTTCGCGGACCGGCACGAGGCGCAGGACTGGCTGTACGCGGAGGCGGTCTGCCTGCTCGCCTGCGTCGCGCAGTCCGCGGCCCGCCCCGAGACCCTCGCCCGCGCCATCGACCTGCTGTGGGCCGCGCACGACCTGTCCGAGTCGGGGGCCAACTCCAAGGGGTACGAGGCGACCGCGAAGGCCCTGCTGGAGTCGGCCCGGCGGCACGGCGACGCACGGGCCGAGGCGCGCGCCCTGACCACCCTGGTCAACGTCCACCACGTCAGCGGCCGGTTCGAGCAGGCCGGCCAGGAGGCCGAGCGCGCCACGCTCCTCGCGCGGCAGGCGGGCGACCTGCTGCCGGTGTGCTGGGCGAGCAACGCCCTCGGCATCATCGCGCTCTACCAGAACCGCCACCAGGACGGCGAGGAGCACCTCTCCCAGGCCATCGAGCACTTCCGCACCCTCGCGGACCGGCCCGGTGAGGCCAGCGCCCTGTGCAACCTCTCCCGCATCCACCTCGCCACCGGGCGCACGGCGAGCGCGGTCGCCCTGGCCCAGGAGGGCATCGACATCTACGACGCCATGGGCAACACCATGCGCGGCGCCAACGCCCGCTACGCGCTCGGCCTGGCCCTCACCCATAGCGGCGAACTGGACTCCGCGGCCGAGCGGTTGCACGAGGCGCTCGAGGTGTTCCGGGACAGCCGTCAGCGCCTGTGGGAGGGCATGAGCCTGTTCCGGCTGGCCGAGGTGGACCTCGCCGCCCGGCGTCCCGCGCAGGCCGCGGCGGGCGCCGAGATGGCGCTGACGGTGCTGCGCGGCATCGGCGGAGCATGGCGGCGGGGCAACGTCCTGACCGTCCTCGGCCGCGCCCTCGGCGGCATCGGCCAGACCGGCCGGGCCCAGGTCTGCTGGCAGGAAGCCATGAGCATCTACGAGGAGTTGGGCTCCCCCGAGGCCGAGGAGGTCCGGGCCCTGCTGACGCCCGCGCGGGCGGCCTGAGCGCATGCGCCGGGGCCGTTCATCATTCGTTTATCGGCCTGCGCCATGCTGGACCCAGTCGATCCGTCGCGTCGGGGGGCAGACGGGTCACTGCTGAGAGGCCGCATCCGCACATCGGGGGTGGGCGGCCTCGAAGGGCCCGTCCGGCCATCCTCGGGGGAGTGACCGGGCGGGCCCCGCCGATCCATTCATGTGATCCGTACCAAAGGGGAGTTGACCACCATGAGCGACACGATCGAGCCGGACGACCTGCACGCCACGGGCACCACGGACGGCAAGGTGACGACCGACGACCTGCACGCCACGGACCAGCCCGTGACGACCGACGACCTGCACGCCACCGACGAGCCGCTGGAGACGAAGGACCTGCACGCCACCTCGGAGCCGTTCAAGCCGGCCAAGTAGGCCCACCGACACGGGGATCGACCGCGGCGGCGCGGAGGGGAGCCGCCGCGGTCGTGGTGTGCGCCGGCGCCGGTCTCACTCCCCCCTCTCCAGTTCGCACCACACCGTCTTGCCCGCCGCCTCCGGCTCCACGCCCCAGCGCAGCGCCACCGCGTCGAGCAGCACGAGTCCGCGACCGGATTCGTCGTCGTCCGCGACCCGCATGAGCACGGGGAGTGCGCGAGGGTCAGGATCACAGACCTCGACACGAGTACACCCGTCCGCACGGGCCACTCGAACGCGTACGGGCGTCCCCTCCCCCACGTGCCGGATGACGTTCCCGACGAGTTCCGTGACACAGAGCTGCACGTCGGCGCACGGAACACCCAGGTACTGACGCACCGTGCGGCGCAACTCCGGGACAGCGTCGGGGAAAGCGAGGAGGTCGAGCTGGAGATGGGGCGCCCTGGGAGGTTCCGCCGCCTTGAGGGTGCTGTCGTAGACGGTGGGGCTGCTGGTGGGGGTTTGGTGTGGGGGCATGGTCGCGCGTCCCTTTCTTCACTTCTTCGCGCTCTGTGATGAATCGGTCACAGATTGACGCGAAGCGGCGTACCGTAAAAGGGTTTTCGGCTACGCAGAGCAACTGGCAAACGGTGGTGGTGTGTTGTGCCCCCTCGCAAGGACCCCGACGCGTCGGCGAACGTCCCCTCCTTCTACGGTGCCGAGTTGCGCTACAAGAGGGAACTGGCCGGCCTCACGCTCGAACAACTGGCGGAGGGAAGCTTCCGCGGCGTTCCGTTCCTGAGCCAGATCGAACGGGGCGAGCGGCGGATGCCGATCGACCTCGCCCGGCACGTCGACCAGGTGCTGGGCACGGACGGCTTTTTCGAGCGCCGCTGTGAAGACGCCCGCAGGGCACGGCAGTCGGGGCACGCGGAGTACTTCGCGGACGTGGCGGAGATGGAGCAGCACGCGGAGTCGATTGAGGAGTGGGCGCCGTCGCTGGTGCCCGGCCTGCTCCAGACGAAGGCGTACGCCACGGCAGTCGTGCGCACGTCCCTGCCCTGGCTGCGGCCCGAGACGGTAGAGAAGCAGGTGCGCGCCCGCATGGAACGCGCCAAGCTCTGGCAGCGTGAGGACCAGCCGGCGTTCTGGGCGATCCTCCACGAGGCGCTGATCGACAGGCCGCTGCTGCCGCCGGAGCAGGCGGCCGCGCAGCTGGAGCACATCGCGCACGTGATCCGGTCCACGCAGAGCGTTCTGCAGATCGTTCCGGAAACGACGGCAGCCCACCCGATGATGATGGGCATGATCAAGGTCATGACGTTCACGGACCAGCCGCCCGTGGTGTACACGGAGGGTCTCCACAGCGGCCAGCTCATCGACTATCCGGCCCTCGTGAAGGACTACCGCAGGTCGTACGATCTGCTCAGGGCCACGGCGCTGTCCCCCGAGGCGTCCCTGGCCATGATCGATCAAGCGGCTAAGGACTTTCGAAATGGCAGACACCGAGCGTGACTTGAGTTCCGCGCTGTGGCGCAAGAGCAGCTACAGCAACGGAAGCGGCGGCGACTGCGTCGAAGTCGCCACCGGCCTCCCCGGCATCGTCCCCGTCCGCGACTCGAAGAACGCCCAGGACGGCCCCGTACTCCTGTTCCCGGCCGGGGCCTGGGCCGCCTTCCTGGCGGAGTTCAACTGAGCCGAGGTTATCGACAGCGTTATCCACAGCCCCAGGCACCTTCCGCGCTCCCCTCCGCCACAGTGGACCCGTGGAACGCACGGAGTTGAGGTCGCTGGTCGAGGGGGGCGTGCTGCTCACCTCGCGGGCCCTGGCGGCAGGCTGGAACCGGGCCTCCCTCTCCCGAAGGCTGAAGCTGGAGGAGTGGACCCGGATTCGGCGTGGCGCCTGGGCCGAGCCCGGGAGGGATGTCGATCTGGTCGTAGGACTGAGAGCCACCCAACTCCTCAATCCGCGGCTCGTCGTGAGCCACCGCTCGGCTGCCCGCCTGTGGCAGATCGAGCTGCCGTACGCCGCAGCCGCGGACCCCCTCGACTTCACAGACCCCGAACTGATTCTCCGGCAGAGCCTGGACGGCCTCCGCGTGCATCGCGTCCCCCTCGGCCAGGCAGAGGTGACCGAACGGTGGGGGCTGAAGGTGACCGACGTCCCCCGTACCCTCGCCGATCTGCTCCGGGCCGGTCCGCGGGACGACGCCCTCGTCGCCGTGGAGTCGGCCCTTGGTTACCGCAGGGTGGGCGAGCGGCGCCGCGCCCCGCTGATCACCCCGGCCGCCCTCGCCGTCGCCCTTGAGCCCCCGCTCCTCGGTGCCACCAGAGCCCGGAACTGGCATCAGCTCGTCGACCGCGGCTCCGGTTCACCGGCCGAGACCATCGCCCGCCTGCGGATACTCGACGCCGGACTGCGCCCGGAGACCCAGGCCGAGGTACGCACTCCCGACGGCCGCCGCCGCTATCTCGACTTCCTCTTCCGCGCAGAAGGCCTGGCCGTCGAGATCGAGGGCTACGCCTACCACGGCACCCGTGACTCGCACCGCCGCGACATCGCCCGCTTCAACGAGATCCTCCAATGCCCCGAGATCCAAGACCTCCGCCGCTTCACAGCAGAAGACGTCTTCCACCACCCGGCCGCGATGCTCACCACCATCCGCTCCGCACTCTCCCGGAGCCGTTGAGCCAGGGATTGGAGTGAATGTCCCGCGAAGCGCCCTGAATGGCCGGGTTTGGGGTCGCTGTTGTGAGATCTTCGCGCCAATCACCGCCTCGACGCGACCCGCCGCCTAGCGCCCCCGCAGCTCCCCCTTCACCACCTTCCCGCTCGCGTTACGCGGCAGCTGTGCCAGGAACTCCACCTCGCGGGGCACCTTGTAGTTGGCCATCTCCCGGCGGGCCCAGGCGATCAGGTCGTCGCCGGTGAGCACCGCGTCCGGGCGTCGCACCACGTAGGCCCGGCCGACCTCGCCGAGCCGTGCGTCGGGTACGCCGACGACCGCGACGTCCGCCACCGCGGGGTGCAGGCCGAGCAGTTGCTCTATCTCCGCCGGGTAGGCGTTGAAGCCGCCGACGATGAACATGTCCTTGATGCGGTCGGTGATCCGCAGATTGCCGGCCTCGTCGAGCACGCCCACGTCCCCGGTGCGCAGCCAGCCGTCCTCCGTCAGGGTCTGTGCGGTGGCCGCCGCGTCCTCGTAGTAGCCCCGCATGACGTTGAAGCCACGCACCAGGACCTCGCCGGGCCTGCCGGGCGGTGCCTCCACCCGCACCTCGGTGCCGGGGATGGCGCGCCCGGACGTGGAAGCGATGACCGCCGGGGCGTCGCCGCGGCGGCACATCGTGACGATGCCGCTGGCCTCCGAGAGGCCGTAGGCCGTCAGGACCGTCTCCACGCCCAGCTCGCCACGCAGCCGCTCGACCAGTTGCAGGGGCACCACCGCGGCGCCCGTCACCACCAGCCGCAGCGCCGAGAGGTCGTGGGTGTCGCGGGCGGGGTGGTCGAGGAGGGACTGGTGCAGGGTGGGCGGTCCCGGCAGCACCGACACCCGCTCCGAGGCGATGTTCGCCAGCACCGTGTCGATGTCGAAGACCGGCTGGGGGATCATCGTCGCGCCGCGCATCAGACAGGCCAGCACCCCGGCCTTGTAGCCGAAGGTGTGGAAAAAGGGGTTCACGACCAGATAGCGGTCGCCGCGCCTGAGCCCGGCGAGGTCGCACCAGATCTCGTACGCCCGCAGCGTCTGCGCGTGCGTGATCACCGCGCCCTTGGGGCGGCCCGTCGTGCCGGAGGTGAAGACGATGTCCGACGGCAGCGATCCGTCCACCGCCGCCTCGCGCGAGCGCACCTCCGCCCCGCTCACCCCGTCGCCGGCCGCGAGGAAGTCCTTCCAGGTGCGGTACTCGGCGGGCGCGTCGTCCGACAGCACCACCACCTGCTCGAGCGCGGGCAGCCCCGGCCCCTTGGCGATCTCGCGCCGCAGGGAGGCGACGTACGACGTGCCGAGGAAGGTGCCCGTCACGAACAGCAGCCGCGCCCCGCTGCGGCGCAGTACGTCGGCCGCCTCGCCGCCCTTGAAGCGGGTGTTCAGCGGCACCAGCACCGCTCCGGCCGAGACCGCGCCGAGGGCCGCCACGATCCAGTCGAGCGAGTTCGGGGCCCAGATGGCGACCCGGTCGCCCGGCGCGACGCCGTTCGCCATGCAGGCCGCCGCCGAGCGTTCGACGCGGGCGCCGAGTTCGGCGTACGAGATCCTTGTGCGCCCGTCCACCACCGCCTCGACGTCCGCGTACCGTTCGGCCGCGGATCGGACGAGTCCCGGAACGCTGCCCCACTCCAAGTCACCGCGCACCACGGCCTCCAGACTTACTAGCTGACTACCCGTCAGATTAGCTGTAGCCTGACGCCCTGTCAGCAGCCGCTTCAGCATGCGGAGGTGCGCGCAGCATGACGTCAGGCATCGGCCTCAAGGACGCCACCGCGATCGTCGGTATCGGGCAGACAGCGTTCGCCAAACAGCTTCCGGACGACGAGAAGACGCTCGCCTGCCGCGCCGTCCTCGCGGCCCTCGACGACGCCGGCATCGCCCCCGGCGAGGTGGACGCCCTCGCCAGCTACACCATGGAGGACACCGACGAGGTGGAGCTGGCCAAGGCCGTCGGCTTCGGCGACCTCACCCACTTCTCCAAGGTCGGCTACGGAGGCGGCGGTTCGTGCGCCACCGTCGCGCATCTGGCCGCCGCCATCGCCACCGGACAGGCGACGGTGGGCGTCGCCTGGCGCTCGCGCAAACGCGGCAGCGGGCCCCGGCCCTGGAGCAACACCACCGTTCAACTGCCCACACCCGCCCAGTGGACCCGGCCCTACGGCCTGCTGCGCCCGGTCGACGAGATCGCCATGCTCACCCGCCGCTACATGCACGAGTTCGGCGCCACCCGCGACCACCTCTTCAACGTCGCCCTCGCCTGCCGCAACCGCGCCAACCAGAACCCCGCCGCGATCATGTACGAGCGCCCGCTGACCCGCGAGATGTACATGACCTCGCGCTGGATCAGCGAACCGCTGTGCCTGTTCGACAACTGCCTGGAGACGGACGGCGCGCTGGCCTGCGTGGTCGTCTCCGCGGAACGCGCCCGCGACTGCCGCCGCACCCCCGTCTACGTCCACTCCGCCGCCCAGGGCCTGCCCGCCCAGCACCACGGCATGGTCAACTACTGGAACGACGACCCGCTCACCGGCCCCGCCTGGACCGCCGCCCGCCATCTTTGGAAGCACGCCGACCTCACCCCGCAGGACGTCGATGTCGCCCAGATCTACGACGCGTTCACCGCACTCATACCGCTCTCCCTGGAGGGCTACGGCTTCTGCGGCCGGGGCGAGGGCGGCGCGTTCACCGAGCAGGGCGCCCTGGAGATCGGCGGACGGCTGCCGGTGAACACCGGGGGCGGCGGGCTCAGCGAGGCCTACGTGCACGGGTTCAACCTCATCACCGAAGGGGTCAAGCAGCTGCGCGGCACCAGCACCGCGCAGGTCCCCGGCGCCGCCACCTGCCTCGTCACCGCCGGCGAGGGCGTCCCCACCTCCGCCCTGCTCCTGAGGAGTTGATTTACGGTGCTCTCCCCCGTCACCGACGCCGACGGCGCCCCCTTCTGGGAGTACGCGCGCCGGGGCGAACTCCGCGTCCAGGCGTGCGCCTCCTGCGGCGAGCCGCGCTTCCCGCCCCGCCCCTGCTGCCCCCACTGCCAGTCCTTCGCGAGCGAGTGGCGCAGGGTCTCGGGCCACGGCCGCATCTGGTCCTACGTCGTCCCGCACCCGCCCCTGCTGCCCGACTACGCCGAGCAGGCGCCGTACAACGTCGTCGTCGTGGAACTCGCCGAGGCCCCCCGCATCCGCCTGGTCGGCAATCTGGTCGCCGAGGCCGGGGCCCGCCTCGGCTCCGTGCCGCCCGAGCGCATCCGGATCGGCGCCAGGGTGCAGGTCGTGTTCACCGAGGGCGGTCTGCCGCAGTGGGTCCTGGAGCGCTCATGACCACCGCCGTGCGCCTGGACACCGACAAGGACACCGGTGTCGCGGTCGTCACCCTCGACCGGCCCGGCCGCCTCAACGCCATCGACCTCACCATGCGGGATCAACTGCGGCAGATTTGGCGTGAGTTGAGGTTCGATGACTCGGTGCGGTCCGTCGTGCTGACCGGCGCGGGCGAGAAGGCCTTCAGCACCGGCCTCGACCGGGACGCCGTCGTACCGCAGCCCGGCTCCCCCTACATGAGCGACGATCCACTGCTGAGGATCGGGCCGAAGTCCAACGACCTCTTCAAACCCGTGATCGCCGCCGTACGGGGCATGGCCTGCGGAGGCGCGTTCTATCTGCTCGGCGAGAGCGACTTCCTCGTCGCCGACACCACCGCCGCCTTCTTCGACCCGCACACCACCTACGGCATGGTCAGCGCCTACGAGTCCGTCCTGATGACCCAGCGCATGCCCTACGGCGAGGTCGCGCGGATGATGCTCATGGGCACCGCCGAGCGGATCTCCGCAAGGCGCGCACACGACATCGGCCTCGTCTCCGAACTCACCGCGCCGGGCGAGGCGTTGGCGGCGGCGACCGCCTGCGCCGCCGTGCTCGCCGGGCTCCCGGCCGAAGGTGTGCAGGGAACCGTGCGGGCGCTGTGGGCCGCGAAGGAGCAGGCGATCGCCGCCGGGTTCGCCCAGGCGCCGCACCTGATCGCGCTGGGCAATCTGCCGCACGAACGGCAGGCGGGACTGTTCACCGCCCGCCGTCCGGGATTCAGGACCCGGTGACCGGATCGGTCACCAGTGGTAGGACGCGACCGGATCCAGGTCGCAGTGGTCCACCTGAGGCGCTGCCTCCTCGGCGTTGTCCACCGGGATCCGTACGGTCTTCGTGCCGTTCGCCGGCACCGTGAACTCCTTGATGGTGCCGTTGACCGTCATGTTGTCCGCGTCCTCGAAGGTGATGTGGACGTCGAAGCCGCTCTTGACGGCGTTCGGGTTGGTGATCTCGACGGTCGCGTACGGGTGCTTCACCGTCGCGCAGCTCACCAGCCGTGCCGTGCCGTCCTCGTGGCCGGAGGGGGAGCTGGACGTGGAGACGGACGTGCCGCCGGAGCCGCTGCCGCCGTAGGAGTCGTCGTAGTCGTCATCGTCGTAGTACCTGTTGTGGCTGCTGTACGACGAGCTGTCGTGGTCCTGCGAGGAGCTGCTGCAGCCGCCCCCGCTGTCCCCGTAGTGTCCGTGGCTCCTGCTGTGGTGGCTGTGACCGGTGAAGCCCGTCAGAGACAGGACCACGAAACCCAGTACGGCCGTGAACTTGAGACTGCGCCCCCGTGAATGCATGCCGTGACCTTATCGATCACCTGTCACGATCAGGTCACCGCGTGGCATCCGTCGCGTACCCGGCGTAGCGTCGGCCCTGGACGGCCGCCGTCCGGCCCTTCCGTGAACCTGTACGACGGCCGTCCCAACTTCCTACGTGGTCCGGGCCGTGCCCGTGCCCTTCTCAGCGTCCAGCGCGTACACGCACCGGTCCTTGCTGCACGCGTACACGACGCCGTCGCGCACCACCGGCGATCCGGTGATCTCGCCGCCGGTCGCGAGCTTCCAGCGCAGCCGCCCGTCGTCGGCCTTCAGCGTGTAGAGCAGATGGTCGGTCGAGCCGAAGTGGATACGGCCGTCCGCCACCGCCGGGGCGCCCACGATGTCGCCGCCCGCCTGGAAGCGCCACTTGGGCGTGCCGGTGACCGCGTCCAGGGTGTAGAGCCCCTTGCCGCTGCCCACGTGCACATGCCCGGCCGCCACCAGCACCGGCTCGATCGAGGCCCGGGACTCGGTGGCGATGCGCCAGCGGTCGCGGCCGTCGGCGGCGTCGAGGGCGTAGACCGTGCCGAGGTAGTCGGCCAGATAGATGCCGCCGCCGGTCACCGCGGGGCCCGGCGCGAAGGTGGGTGCGCTGAGGAAGACAGCGGGCGCCTCGAAGTGCCACTTCACATGGCCGCTCGCCACGTCGATCGCCAGCACCCGGCTGCCCGCGCAGATGTAGGCGTAGCCGTCGGGCGCGTGGGTCACCCGCAGCGGCACTCCGCCGCAGGAGGCGGCGTCGCCGATCGGGTAGGACCAGCGCTCCTCGCCGGTGCGGGCGTCCAGGGCGCGCAGCCGGGCGTCCTGCCAGACGTACACCGTGCCCTCGTGGACCGCGGGTCCGGCCTCCGGCGACTCGAAGTCGGTCTGGGCGCCGGTGAGCTCCCACAGCTTCTGGCCGCCCGAGGCCTCCCAGGCCTGGACGCCTCCGCCGCGGGTGCCGGTGACGACGGTGCCGCGGTCGGCGTGCAGCGAGTACACCCAGGCGTCGGTGGACAGCCGCCACAGGTCCGCCCCCTCGCGGCAGTCCAGGGCGAACAGCGTGGGCCCGTCGGAGGCGTGGATACGGCCGTCCGCGATCGCCATCGACCAGGCCACGTCCCGCGTCTTGAAGCGGCGCCGGCCGGTGGCCACGTCCAGGGCGTGGACCTCGAAGGAGGTGACGTAGACGAGGTCGCCGGCGACCGAGGGGGTGCCCCACACGTCGTTGGACATGCGGAAGCGCCAGGGGCGCCAGCCCGAGGCGGCCTCCGGAGGGGAGGCGGGCAGTACGACGGGGTCGGCGCCGTTGACGCCGGGGCGCGGCTTGGACCACGAGCCGGCGAGGGCGGCCTCGGGCGGCGGGGCCTTCACCGCGGCCGCCCGTACGTCGGAGACGCGCGGTCCGGGCCCGATGGGCACCTGGGCGCCGGCCAGCCGGACGGGGCCGGTGTCGGGGGCGCCCACGGCGGCCGGGACCACGGGGTCGTGCGAGGGC
>NZ_JAFJSY010000043.1 GCF_019857225.1 Streptomyces plumbidurans | reverse complement strand
GCGGCCTGATCTGTCACCACAATCGCCTTCATCCCGCACCTCTCCTTGCCGACTCGTTGCCTCGCCCTCGCGTACCTCAACGGCGGCCGGTGATGACTCCATGGTCTCGTCTTGCTTCGCTCGTCTCCAGTTGGTGGAGCTGAGTCTTCGAGAGGGGTCGACCAGGGACGCTTGAATGGACTATATAGTCCAGTCTAGAGTCCATGCTCCCAGGCGTACCTCCTAGAGAGTGGGATGGGTGGACTCTAGAGTCCGGCGGGGCGATTGGCCCCCGGCACCTGCCGATCTGGCTCCGCTCTGACAAACAGGAAGGCACGGCCCGATGCAAGACGTGGCACCACCAATAGCCCTGGCTCGCCGTGGCGGCACACTCCGGCTGGCTTTCCTGTCGGCGGTGGTCTCCCTGGTGGCCTCGTTCGCCGCGGCGGCCGCGCCGATCCCCCTGTACAACACGTACCGAGCCGAGGACGGATTCAGCAACGCCGGCATCTCGCTGGCTGTCGTCACCTACTCCGTCGGCACCATCGCCGCCTTGCTGGTGCTGGGACGACTGTCCAACAACCTGGGCCGACGGCTCACGGCGCTCGCCAGTCTCGGCCTGCTCCTGCTCGGGTGCCTGGTGCTGCTGAACGTGCACGCCGTCGGCACCCTGCTGACCGGTCGGGTCCTGGTGGGCATCGGTACGGGCTTGGCCAGCAGCAGCCTCACGTCCTACATCGTCGACTCCGCCCCCAGCAGGCCGGCACGGTCTACTTCAGCGGGGCGATCGGCCGGCTCGTACTGGAGGACGTTCTTGGCTTGGTCTCGCACCTCAAGGAGGGCGGGGTCTGATGGCAGAGGCGCGCCATCTGCTGTCCGGGGCCGGCAAACGGAGTGCCGCCGTCGCGTCGCGCCAACAATTCGCTATTCCTCGATGGGCCGTACTCCTAGGGTTCCTGCATGACGAATGAAGAGCGAGAGCAGGCTGTACAGGACGAGCGAGAGCAGGCCGTACAAGCGGCCATTGACGGGGAGTTGCGCCTTCTCGATCCCGAGGTGCGCGCTTCGCCGGACCGTGTCCTGGAACTCCTGGATTCGGAGTTCACCGAGATCGGGGCTTCCGGACGCTGGTGGGACGTGGAGTCGATCCTCACCGTGACCAGCGGCGGCAGTATTTCCCCGGAGTCCCCGGTCAAAGTCACCGAGATGTCCGGAGCCGTTCTTGCTCCAGGCGTCGTTCATCTGACCTACTTCGCCGACAACCAGGGCCGTAGAGTCTGGCGGAGTTCCCTGTGGCGAGCGACAGAGACGGGCTGGCGGATGTACTTCCACCAGGGCACGTTGGCCGCCTGAAATTGCGCTGCGAGGCCGGCGAGCAGCCGAATTCCTCCCGGACTGCATCGCGTTGAGGAGGAGCAATGAAAGCAATCGGAGTCTCCGCCCCCGGGGCGACGGAGGTCGTCGCCCTCGACCTTCCTGACCCTCCGCCGCCCGGCGAGGGCCAGCTGCTCATCGAGGTCGAGGCCGCCGGCGTGGGCCCCTGGGACCAGTTGCTGAACACGGGTGGGTGGGATGTCGGTCTACGGCCCCCTGCCGCACTGGGCGTCGAGGGCGTCGGCCGGGTACGCGCCATCGGACCCGGAGTCCAGGGGATCTCCGTCGGAGACCGTCTGGTGACGCATGAGGCACCGCTACCGGGCGGTAGTGGTTTCTGGGCCGAGGAGGTCCTCGTCACCGCCGCCCACACGGCCTCCGTCCCCACCGAGATGGACCCAGTCGTGGCGGCAGCACTCCCCGTCAACGGCCTCACCGCGATGCAGGCCCTGGAAGCACTGGGACTCACCACAGGGCAACGCCTCCTGATCACCAACGGAGGCGGCAGCACCGGTGCCTTGGCGATCCAGCTGGCAGCGGCCGCCGGTGTGGAGGTAACGGCAACAGCCTCACCGTCCGCCACGGAACGCCTGCGCGAGTTCGGAGCATCCGAGGTCATCGACTACCACGACCGGGCATGGTCCGATCGAGTACAGGCCGATTTCGATGCGGCCCTCATCGCCGCCCCCGGCACGGCGGCGATCGCCTTGCCACTCGTCCGTGACGGCGGCCAGCTGTGCTCCCTGACCTCCGACGCACCCAATCCCGAGCGAGGAATCACCAGCACCAACCTCTACGTACGACCTGACGCAGCGCAGCTCACCCAGCTCACCACCGCCCTCGCACGAGGACTGCTTCGTCTCACTGTCGAACCTCTGCCCCTGACGGACGGGCCAATCGCATTCGACCGGGTGGCCGCGGACCGCACAGCAGGCCGGAAACTGGTACTCGTCCCTTGAATCGCGGGGGAGCTGGGCGTCGGCCCGCTTCGCCCTCCTCGATCTTCGAAAAAGGACCTTGAGGTCCACTCTGGTTCATGCTACGGTCCGCAGCGGTAACCTGGCCAATGTGGCGGAACAGGCACGCGAGGAAAACGGCTCCCGACTGACCGAGCGCGGGCGGGCGACTCGAGAGCGCATTTTGAGGGCCGCCGTCGACATGATGTACGTCAAGGGCGTCTCCCTCACGACCCTCGACGACGTCAGGGCGGCCAGCGGAACGAGCAAATCCCAGCTCTACCGCCACTACCCCGACAAGGAAGCGCTGGTGCGGGACGTCGTCGCCTTGCAGGCCGCGGAAGTGCTCGAACGCAACCAGCAGCTCCTGCGACGACTCAACTCCTTCCGCGGGCTGGAGCGCTGGCGGGACGCGGTGGTGGAACGCAACGCACTCCGGAACGGGGCGTACGGCTGCCCTCTCGGCTCCCTCGCGAGCGAGCTGGCCGATCAGGACGAAGAGGCACGCAAGGCCATCGCCCGCCACTTCGTCACCTGGGAAGGGCTCCTCGAAGCCGGGCTGCTGCGGATGAAGGACTCAGGAGTCCTCCGGGCGGATGCGGACGCCGCGGAGCTCGCCACCGGCCTCATGGCCGCTCTCCAAGGCGGATACCTCCTCGCGCAGACCGCCCAGGACGTCAAACCCATGAGGATCGCTCTCGACATGGCGATCGCCCATGTACGGGCCTATGCCGTCCCCGCCGAAGACGGCAACGCGCCCGAAGGGGAAGTGGTGGCGCGCTGAGCGTCCGGGTGTCGGGGGCGGGGCGAGGACTGTTTAGTCCTGAAAAACGAACGGTCCTGGGGTATGTTGGGGGATAACGGTCCCTTGCCGGCGGTCAAGCAGGACGAGTACGAGTCTGCGGACTACAGAACTCTGGACGTCTTCGCGAGCGAGGAGGACCGGACGCTGGACGTCGGCGCGTCCATCCTGCGCTCGTACCGCCTGCTCGACACAGAGGCGGCCGCGCTCTTCCGCGCAGCGGAGCTGGCGGGGGAGGGCCGCCCTGCCCAGAGCAACTTGACCTGCTGGTCGGCCGGGTAGGGCAAGCAGGGCAAGCAGGTGCCGCCGTCCGCGCGATCACCGGGCCCCCGACCACCCGTACCGCAGCGCCATCGATCCCGACAAGCTCGGGCGCCTCTGAGCCGTCACACTCGTAGGGGCTGCCTCGTCCCCCTGATGAGAGAGCAAACGGATGACGAAGGAACGCGCGAGTGGACGTCACCAATGGGACAACACGTGAACGAGCCGCGCTCTCGCGTCGCCGATCCAAGTGAGGACCTGATGCACGCAATCACTGTCCAAGACCGTGACGCCGGTCTTGCCGGCATGACCCTGACCGACATGCCCTACCCCCAGGCAGGAGAGAACGACGTTGTCGTGCGGGTGCACGCCGCGGGCTTCACCCCCGGCGAGCTGGACTGGCCGGGAACCTGGGCCGATCACGCCGGCCGCGACCGTACACCCAGTGTGCCCGGGCACGAACTGTCCGGTGTCGTCGTCGAGTTGGGGTACGGCACCACCGGCCTGAGCGTCGGTCAGCGGGTGTTCGGCCTGGCCGACTGGAGGCGCAACGGCACGCTCGCCCAGTACACCGCGGTGGAAGCCCGCAACCTCGCCCCGCTGGCCGCGGACATCGACCACACCACCGCCGCCGCACTGCCCATCTCCGGGCTGACCGCCTGGCAGGCGCTGTTCGACCACGGTCGCCTCACCACCGGCCAGACCGTCCTGATCCACGGCGCCGCGGGCGGCGTCGGCTCGATCGCGGCGCAGCTCGCCCGCGAGGCAGGCGCCCGCGTCATCGGCACGGGCCGGGCCCGCGACCGGGACCTGGCACTCGCCCTGGGCGCCCACACCTTCCTGGACCTGCAGAAGGACACGCTGGAGGACGCCGACCAGGTTGACGTCGTACTCGACGTGATCGGCGGAGACATCCTCGACCGCTCGACCGCTCTCGTACGCCCCGGCGGCACCCTCGTCACCATCGCCGCGCCGCCCAAGATCCAGCCCAAGGACGGGAGGGCCGTCTTCTTCATTGTCGAACCCGACCGCGCCAGGCTCACCGACCTCGCCACACGGGTACGGGACGGTCGACTCAAGCTGAACATCGGCACCGTACGTCCCCTCGCCGAAGCACCCTCCGCATACGCCCCCACCGCCACACGCACCCCAGGCAGAACCATCATCCGCGTCACCGAGGACTGAGACAGACGGCCGCAAGTCGGCCAAGGAACCGGAGGTCGGAACCGGAGGAAGAGCGGCGCACGTCTCCCAATCGATCAAGATTGAGGAGACTGCGCAGTGCGGATCTACATCAGTGCTGACATGGAAGGCGTCACGGGACTCGTCGACGCCGAGGATGTCCAGCCCGGCGGCCGGGACTACGAGCGCGGACGGCTGATGATGGCGGAAGACGTCAACGCAGCCGTACGTGGCGCCGTCGCGGCCGGTGCCACCGACATCACCGTCAACGATGCGCACGGGCCGATGCGCAACATCCTGCCGGAGTCCCTGCATCCGGCCGCACGCCTCATCCGCGGCAAGCCCAAGCACATGGGCATGCTCGAAGGCCTCACCCCCGAGCACGACGCCATGATCTGCGTTGGCTACCACTCCCGCGCAGGAGCTCTCGGCGTGCTGAGCCACAGCTTCATGGGCCACGAGATCGAGGACATGTGGCTGGATGGCCGGCTCGTAGGTGAGATCGGCCTGGCTCACGCGACCGCGGCCGCCATCGGTGTTGCCTTGACGGTCCTCACCGGCGACGACTGTGCCTGCACAGAGATGACGGAATGGGATGCCTCGGTGAGCACAGTGGCCGTGAAATACGCGCGCGACCGGTTCGCAGCTGAACTGCGTCCGACGGACGAAGCACGTGCCGCCATCGAGAAGGCAGTCGCGGCCCGTCTCTCCGCGCCGCCGAGGTCTTCAGTGGCCGCTGCTACGGCCCCCTCCACCCTCACGGTCCGCTGGCAGTCGGCCTCAGTGGCCTCGACTCTCTTGGGAATTCCAGGAGTTACGACGACCGACTCCCGGACCGTTCAGGCACAAGGAACTCTGCCTGACCTCTATCGGCTGTTCGGGGTCTGGATGCGGGTGGCGGCGTCCCTGACCAACCAGCCACCATATTGCTGACCTGGAGTTGTCACCACCCCGGCCGACCGAGGCTCCCCTGCGGCGCAAATACGTCAACATTCCGGCGCTCGGGGTCAGCAGTGTTGGCTACGCTCTGTTTTGTGCCGACATAGGACTGTGCAGTTCACAACTCGCATGGGTTCGACATCTGCACACTGCCGCGCCCTGCTCCAAGACACCGTGGGCATCTCGAAACCCGATGTCGGCTAACAGTGCATACCCGTAGTGGCGCAGGCCATCGATGGTTTCCTAATGTCGACAGCGACTCTTGCGATGGCCTTGGCCGACCAGCACCCCGTGACCGCCCGCGTCAGAATCCCCAGTTCCCAGTCCCCGGTCCTCATTGCTCAGCGCAAGGAGGGGCACGCGCGCGGACATCGGCTGTTTCATGTAGAAAGAAGCATCCCTTGGCTGCATTGGACAAAAGACCCCTCGACCGGGCACTCGGAAAAGCTGACGTGACGGAGGGGCCCTGGCTGGTCCGTCTGACGGTCGCCTTCACCCTCCTCTATATGGCAATCCATGTGTACTGGGCAGTGGGCGGCACCTGGGGCGTGCCCTTGGCGGCACAGCAGAACGCCGACGCGGTTCGGAACGCCAACTGGGTCGTATCCGCGATCATGTTGATCGGTGCGGCCTGGGTGCTCGCCCTCAACCACCGTTTCGCCAGGCGAATGCCGAGCTGGGTAGTACTCGCTCCGCTCTGGGGCGGCGCCGTGATCTGTGTATCTCATGCAGTCTTTGGCTTCGTCACGAAGAGTCTTTATCTGGCCGGTATGCATGGTGCCGTCGATTTCCCGAAGGCAGTCGGGGTGGACGCGACGACGCTGGCGCACGATCACCACGTCTCGGCGGTGAGAGACCTGGGGCTCTTCGAGCCGTGCTTCCTGATTCAGGGTCTTCTGCTGGCGCTGGCCGGTCGGCAGTTCATCCGCGCCACGACCGGGCGCCGCGCGTGGTCCTGGTCTGTGCTGCTGGGTGTTGCGGTCGTCGATGTCTTCGGGCTGCTGCTTGCACTCAGCAACATGCATGTTGCCCTCGGCTGACACCAGCCGACCAAACAACAGTCAAAGCGCTGCGACAACGTCTATGGAGGATTCATGCCCGAAGAACCGATCAAGCTGCGCAAGAACGGGTTTTACCCTGGCGTGTCCCATGAACTGGCCGAGAATATGAGATCCGGTTGGGCCAAGCCCGAGGCGCGGGACGTCACCCCGATCACCCAGGTCGCCGAGACTGCCGCCCGCCGCGCCGACTTGTCGCGCCGATTCCCGGGCGAGTGGCTGGTAGTTCCCGCGGGCCGTCTGAAGACGCGCTCGAATGACATGGCGTACGCCTTCCGAGCCGCCACGGAATACGCGTATCTCACGGGCGATCAGAGCGCAGGGGGAGTCCTGGTCCTGGCGCCGAACACCACCGGACACAGGGCAACGCTCTACCTTCTGCCACGCTCGGACCGCGAGAGCGGCGAGTTCTGGCTGGACGAACAGGGTGAACTGTGGGTCGGCCCCCGCCACTCCCTCGCTGAAGCGGAACAGATGTACGGCATGCCCACGGCCGATGTACGCGATCTGCAGGACACGCTGCGCGAGAGCAGCGGCCGGGTCCGGATCGTCCGCGGTCATGACACACAGCTCGAAGCGGCCGTCGCTGACCGGACCACCGCTCGCCGTGACGAAGAGCTGCTCGTCTGCCTCTCCGAGGCGCGCCTGGTCAAGGACGCCTTCGAGATCGGCGAACTGCAGAAAGCCGTCAACTCCACCGTGCGTGGCTTCGAGGACGTCGTGAAGAATCTCGACAAGGCCCAGGTGACGAGCGAGCGGTATGTGGAGGGCACCTTCTTCCTGCGCGCCCGGGTCGAGGGCAACGACGTCGGCTACGGTTCCACCTGCGCGGCAGGCTCGCACACCTCCACCCTGCACTGGGCCCGCAACGACGGCCCCGTCGTACCGGGCGACCTGCTCCTGCTCGACGCCGGCGTGGAGACCCACACCCTCTACACCGCCGACGTCACCCGCACCCTCCCGATCAGCGGTCGCTACAGCGCCGTTCAGAGGAAGATCTACGACGCGGTGTACGAGGCGCAGGAGGCCGGTATCGCCGCCGTACGACCGGGTGCCGGCTTCCGGGACTTTCACTATGCGGCTCAACTGGTGCTGGCGAGGAAACTCGTCGAGTGGGGCGTACTGGAAGGACCGGCCGAGCGTGTGGTCGAACTCGGACTGCAGCGCCGCTGGACCCTGCACGGCACCGGGCACATGCTCGGCATGGACGTCCATGACTGCGCCGCCGCACGGGTCGCATCGCACGTCGCGGGGACGCTGGTGCCCGGCATGGTCTTCACCGTCGAACCGGGACTGTATTTCCAGCCCGACGACCTGACGGTCCCCGAGGAGTACCGAGGCATAGGCGTCCGTATCGAGGACGACATCCTGGTCACCGAAAACGGCTGCCGAATCCTGTCAGCAGCACTGCCGCGCCGCTCCGACGAGGTCGAGACCTGGATGACCTCGCTCAAGGCTCGCAATTGACTAATAGCACCACGCATGGTGGACTGATATCTCAGAATGAGTAAAAGAGATCTCAGTGTCACGGTGTGACGCTCGTCCAGTACCACTGCGAGATCATCATGAGCACTACACTTCTTCCCACCCGCTGTCTCATAGAGCTCCCGAGCCATCCGTCCGCGGCTTCCACCGCCCGGCGTCGCGTCGTCGCATCGCTGCTGGAGTGGGGATGTCCGCAGGACGGTGAGGTGCACTACATGCTGGGTGTGATCGTCTCCGAGCTGGTCACCAACGCCGTCACTCATGCCGGAAAGCACACGCCGCGCATCCTGGTCACCGTGAGGCTCGACGATCGTGCGGTCCGGATCGGCATCCGGGACAACCACGCGGACCGTCTTCGGCGCCGAGCTCCGTCGATGTGCGCAACGAATGGCCGTGGAACAGTCATCGTGGAAGCCCTGCTTGACGAATATGGGGGACGTCTCACGACCGAGACGCACGATGACGGCAAGACGATCTGGGCCGAAGTGCCCAGTCGCCTCTTCGAATGCGGGTGACTGCGTACTGCCCACGTCACCGCGCCCGGCGATCCTCCAGCGTCACCTTGATGCCGTCCAAAGTGCAGCGCAGCATGAACTCGAACATGTTCTGCGGCGTGACGGCCTGGAATTCGGCAGCTCCGAACTGCGAGATGAGCGGCAGATCTCGGCTCGCGAACACAGCGGTGACGGCCGTCTGACGAGAGGCGAGCCATGCCTCGTCCTCCGCGGCGCTGGTGGCCCGGGCCAGGGTCAGTGCACAGCCCTGCACCGCCGTACTGACAGCTACAGCCACTTGTAGCATCTCCGGAATCGCCAGGCCGTGGTCAGCGACCGCACTCATGCGCCAGTCCGTGTATGCCATCAGGGACGCCGCCAGCGGCGGGCGGGTGGTCCCGGCCACGATCAGTGCGAGCCACGGGTGCGCCCGGTAGATCTCCCATTCGCAACGCGCGGAAAGCTCCAGGTCGGCTCGCCAGTCGTCCGTCCCGTGAGCGGGTAGTGGATGGGCGGCGAACAGTGTCTCGACCACCAGGTCGATCAACGCCTCCTTGTCCGGCACATGCCGATATTGAGACATCACCCCCACGCCCAGCTCTGCCGCGGTGCGACGCATGGAGAGGGCATCGAGCCCTTCGCGGTCGGCGATCCTGATGGCCGCCTCCACGATGCTTTCCGCGGTGAGGGCCGACTCCGCCGCCTCGCCTCTCCGTTGGGTGCTGCCGACCGTCCTCCGAGCCGGGGAGGGTGGCCCGACGGGACTCTCTGATCCAACACCGTGGCTGTCGCCCACCTGTGCGTCGCGACGCGTGCGGTAAGCCCGAGATCTACAGGCCGGCGAGCAGTACCGCGGCGGCCTGCCTCGCCCCTTGGCATGAACGGGCTGCCCGCATTCCTCGCAGCGCATAAGGTCCCTCGCTTCTTTTCGTGACGCACTCCAGCTGTCACGAAATATAGCAGCCGAACGATTGATAGGGGAGTGCGGCCGTCAAACCATGTGAAGAGTCGGCGAATTGGCTTTCGTTCCATCGCGGCGTACGATGCACGCATGACGCATACGCCGTACCCATCAGCTCGGATGTCAGCCAGGACCGTGCCCGTCAGGCAGGCCGCCGTCGAGCTTCTCTCGGTCTCCAAGATTCATGGACGCGACGCGGGAGCAATCCGAGCGCTGGACGACGTCTCCCTCACGTTCGACTCCGGCACCTTCACCGCTGTGATGGGCCCTTCCGGGTCGGGCAAGAGCACCCTGCTCCACTGCGCCGCCGGACTGGACAAGCCCACTTCCGGCACCGTGCGTATCGACGGGGAGGACCTGTCCCGGTACGACGAGGCCGGCCTGACCCGTCTGCGCCGGGACCGGATCGGGTTCGTGTTCCAGACCTTCAATCTGCTGCAGACCCTGACCGTCCGGCAGAACGTGACCCTCCCGCTCGAACTCGCGGGAAGGCGACCCCGCCGGAGTGATGTCGACGCCCTCCTCGCTCGGCTCGGGATCGAGGAGCGGGCGGATCACCTGCCCGGCGAGCTGTCGGGTGGCCAGCAACAGCGCGTCGCCTTCGCTCGCGCCGTCCTGGCGGAACCGGCCGTGATCTTCGCTGACGAGCCCACAGGCGCACTCGACACCAACGCCGCACGTGACGTGCTCCATCTGCTCCGCTCGGCGGTGAAGGAGAACGGGCGGACCATCGTCATGGTCACCCACGATCCGAATGCCGCCTCCTATGCGGACTCGGTGATCTTCCTGGCTGACGGTCGCATCGTCGACACCCTTGCCCGCCCCAGCGCAGAAGCCGTGGCGGCCCATATGACACGACTGGGAGAAGGCGTCCGGTGACCACCTCCACCACGGCGATACGGACTCGCAACACACGGCCCACCAACGCGCTCCTCCTCATGGCTCTACGAAGCCTGCGCGCCCGGCCCGCCACACAACTTGCCGCCGGCCTGGTACTGCTCATCGGCTCGGCGCTGCTCACCGCTCTGGCCGCACTGCTCGAGACAGGACTGGCCGCGAGCGGCAAGGACCGCACCCTTCTGATCAGGCTGCCGGCCATTCTCGGCGGCTGGTCCTTGCTGATCGTGACCTTCGGTGTCGTCTCCACCGTCTCGCTTGTGGTGAGGCAACGGGAGCGCGAGACGGCTCTGTTGAGGACCATTGCGGCCAGCCCGAGACAGGTACAGATACTGACCCTGGTCGAAGTGATCGCGACAGCCCTGCCGGCCGCCTTGGCTGGCCTGGTACCGGGCGTTCTGCTGGGCCGCCTGCTGCTGTCCAGACTCAGCGCGGCACACGCAGTCAAGTCGGTGTCCGCCCTTGACGACGGATGGCTCACCGTCACCGTCGGGGCAGGAGTCGCTCTCACAGCCGCTGTCGCAGGTGCCATGCTCGCCGGGCGCCGAGCCGGTCAGGTGCCACCCGTCGCCGCACTTTCCGCGAGCGCGGGCGTCGACACCGCCGGAAAGGCCCTCACGCGCGCCAAAGTTGTCACCGGTGGCGTCATCACGCTCCTTGGCCTGGGCACCGGGATGAGCACGCTGGCGCAGGAGAACGGCCCTCTGCTGTCCAGCACGGCCGGGCCTGCAGGGGTTGCGGTTGCTGTGGGCCTGGCCTTGCTGGCTCCTGCTGCCGCTACCGCGGGCGGGGGAGGACTGGCTCGTTCCCGTTCGGTGGTCATGCGCCTGGCCGGGCGCACGCTCAAGACCCGCGCTCGCCAACAAGGCAGCCTGATCGCCCCGTTGACCCTGCTCATCGGCGTCGGCAGCGGGACACTGGCCATGCAGCGCATCGAGGACAGCCAACCGGCCACCGACGGACCGCACTTGGCCACCGTCAACTACCTGATCGTACTGGCCATCGTCGGATTCGCCGTCGTGGCCGCGAGCAACACACTGGTCGCAGCAACCCGGGCCCGTGGACACGACTTCAAGCTCCTGGTCCTCACCGGCGCCACACGTCGCCAGATCCTGGCAGTGGTAGGCACCGAAGCGCTCATCACCACCGTGATCGCCGCAATTCTCGGAGGCGTCGCCACCGCGGTGACCGTGCTCCCCTTCAGCGTGGTCCGCACGGGTACGTTGATTCCGGCCCAGGCGGGCCCCTTGTTCGTGCTCCTCGTGGCCGTCGCGCTGGCGATCACGATCTTGGCGAGCGTACCGACAGCTGTCCGCCAGATCCGCGCGACCGCAACACAATAGGCCAAGCCAACTCCATCGATGGCGCATGTGCAGTTGTGGAGTTCACGTGGTTGTGAACTGCACAGTCCAGGGCGGTCATGGCGGCCGCCGAGGGGCGTGCCGAAACCCGATGAGGCCGCAGAGTGCATTTCCGTAGTGGCCCAGGGTGCCGATGGCTTCCTAAAGTCGGTCGTAACTACGTGGTGTTCTGGCCCTGCGCCGAGGAGCACGCACCCACTTCAAAGGAGCAGGCATGTTCGGAGGCGGGCGTCCCCTTCGAAGTCATTCAATGCAGTTGACTCGCGAGCCGGAAGGTCGGGACGTCGATGAGTGTGCTCCGACCGTAGACGCCGCGTTTGACCTGGTTGATCTACGCATACTGGAACTCATGGGTCACGGACTGCCCGATTCGACCATTGCCAGACGTCTGACCCTCAGCCACCGAACCGTCCAACGGCGCGTGCAGCGAATGATGGTGAGGACCAGCGTGGTCAGCCGGTTCGCACTTGGACTGCGCGTGAGTGAACTCGGACTTCTCCGTACCGGCACCTATGTGCCGACACAATCATGATCCCCGAAAAGACACGGTAGCCGGAAGGTCGCCCCAACTATGCTGTGCACTATGCATTCTCGCCGGCTCATCTGCCCGCCGCCCCGCTTCTGAGCGGGGTGCTGCCAGGGCCTGGCCGACGCATACGGCTGCGGCCCCAGTCCGGCGTTGCGTAAAGCCGCCGATGTTCTGCTGATGCCCCGCTCCGACGAAGCCCTTGATCTACGTCGAAGCCGGAGCCTTTCCATGCTCACACGCACATCACTCTCTACTGCCCCAGCTCCACGGGGCACCGCCCTCCTGGTCCTCGCCGGACTGCTGTGGGGCACCGGCGGCCTCGCCGGCTCTCTCCTCGCTTCTCGCACCGGGATGCAGCCTGTTGCGGTCGCCGCCTTCCGGCTGCTGTTCGGGGGTGTCTTCATCACTCTCTACGCCGTCGTCGCAGGCGGGTTCAGGACGGTACCGCGCACGCGTGCGGCGGCAGCTCGGTTGGCTGCCACCGGCGTACTGATGGCCACCTACCAGACCGCCTACTTCGCTGCGGTGGAGACCACTTCAGTGAGCCTGGCGACCCTGACCACCATGGTTGCCATCCCTGTACTCGTGACGATCGGCACCGCCGTCCTCGACCGGCGCCCGCCCACGCTTCGTGCGGTCGCAGCGATCGTGATCGCTGTCGGCGGGCTGATGCTGCTGCTCAACTCCCCAACCAGCGAGGGCGGCAGTGGCATCGCGGGGGCCGGCCTTGCCCTGCTCGCCGCGTTGGGGTTCGCCGTGATCACGCTGGACCGTCGGGCGCCCCTGCCCGGCATGGACCGGAACGCCGCGACCGGACTGGGTTTCCTGACGGGGGGCTTGCTGCTGTTGCCCGCCGGTCTGCTGTCCGGGATGGGACTGCCGCCGCACATGGACGCAGTCGGTGCCGTGCTGTTTCTCGGGCTGGTCCCCACGGCCGTCGCCTACACCAGCTACTTCACCGGCTTGCATCACGCAGGTGCAGCCGCAGGCATCGTCGCAGTCCTCCTCGAACCGCTCACGGCCACACTGCTGGCTGTGCTGCTCGCCCATGACCACCTGAGCGGGCTCCAGATCCTCGGCGCTGTTTTCGTCCTGCTCTCCATCGGCGTCCAGCAGGCTCCGAGCAGGACGACCCGGAGGATGTGAAGTATCCGGGCCCGTCCGCGGCCGAGGCGGCCATAGCGGGCCACCCCGCCGGGCGCTGAGCGGGTGTGCTCGGGCAAGGCGGTCATGCCACTGCCCGAGCACACCCGACCACGGTTTTCCGACGCCGACAGGGCTAGGTTGCAGGCGCTGTCCCGACGCCCCCGGCCTTCGCGGTGAGCGATTCCCCGGCATCGGGCATCTCGATGACCGGCCTGAGAAAGGTCCGGTCGAAACGGCGAATGCAGCCGGTTCGTTCACTGAGCCGCCAGAGTTTGCGGGCCTGGGCATCGCGGCGTATGGCCTCGCGGTAGGTCTCGTAGGCGGCGAGACTGGGAAACGAGAAGAGGGCGTAGGCGATGTCGTTCGCTCCTTCACTCGGGAGGAAGCAGCCGTGATGGGTGCCTCCCAGCCGGTTCACGATCGGTATCCACCCAGTCACGTACTCCTCGAACGCGGAGACCTGACGGGGGTCGATTTCATAGCGCAGATGACAAGTGATCACGGAGTCGTCCGTCCTGACCGAGCAATGTGCGCAGTCGAGTTGGTATGGGTCCTTGAGGTCGCTTCAGACGCAGGACGAGGCCGACGACCGGGTGGGCTGGGGTGAGGGCTGAGCTGCGGGCTGACGCAGTTGCGGACGCCCCAGCAGGACGTGGGCAGCGACACCTACGTCCGCGATCGTCATCCTGTTGATGTCGTGCAGGTCGGCCGCCCTTGCTTCGACGTCCATGCCGAGGAGCACTGTGGCGTCGTGGATGTGATGGCGAACCGTTGCCTCGGAAACTCCCAGTGCCGTTGCGGTCCTTCGCGCCGACAGGTCGTTCTCGAGCCATACGCACAACGTGCTTTCGAGGTTTCGCTGATCGGACCGCAAAGGGCTCAGTCGGCTCTCGGCCCATGACCGGACGGCTTCGGCCTCGTGCGCCAATAGGTCGTCGAGGTCGCCAACAGGGCCCGGGACAACCGGTGTTGTGTCGGGCAGGGACAGGATGTCCAGGGCCAGCAGGACAAGGATGCGGTCGTTCGTGGTGTTGAGGTCGAGCCCGAGGACACGGTTCGCCCGTGCCAGTCGCTGGCGCAGGGTGTTGCGGTGAATGCCGAGACCTCGGGAGGCCTCCGCCGGTCTGACGGAGCATCCGATGCGCAGGGTGTCGAGAAGTTGATGCTGCGCGGGGTGTCCCAACACCGGTCGGAGCAGGTTCACGGCCCAGGCATACGCTGCCGAGCGCGGAAGAAGCGGAGCCAGCTTCGGCTGGACACCCGTACTGATCCGACCCGGTACACGCGCCGCGTTCTGGAGCGCCTGGGCGGCCTCAGCGTAGGCGTGGGCGCCGGCCTCCATGTCGCAGGAACGGCTGGCGCCCATCACGAGCCGGCCGCGCTCATTGACGAGAGCACGGAGCTCGGCCCCCACGCTCGCATCGTGTCGTGCAGACGTGACGACGATGATGTGGGTCGGCTTGTCGGGGCAGGGTGTCACGAGAGCCCGGCCACTCAGGTTGTCCTCACACCATCGCAACGTGGCCTCTCGGTCATGTCTTCCGGTGTCGAGGATCCGGACACGGACTTGCCCGGTGTCCGCGAGGGACGGGGCGAGCGCGGGGGCGATGATCTGTGCCTTGGCCGTTCCGGTGCCGAGCAGCAACTGGGCTGCGGCCTGGCTCACTTGACGCGGTTCAAGCAATGTTTCCCGATGCCCGCGCCGCACTTGTTCAAAGAATCCGAGGAACTTGGCCGCGTGGCGCATCAGGCGAACTTCTGGTGCGTCGAAGGGGCGGTGCGACGAGATGCCCAGTACGAGAGTGTCGCCGCCGAAAACCCGGATCGCGCGCGTGTGTTGAGCTGGTACGGCGCTGTCGGCCTGCGTCATGGTGACCAGATGAAGGGCACGGTTCGTGCGGTCGTCAGGGGCGGCCGCCAGGACTCCCCTCTCCTGTGAACCCAGGGCCACATCCGCATCGAGGGCGGAGGACAGCCAGGTGATGATGTCTTTGGCGGCACGGGAGTTCTGGACCCGGGCGGGCAGCCGCTGCATCAGGTCTTCAAGTCGTTCGACATGACGCTCAGCCACGGCGGCCCGCTGCTGCTGGATGAAGTGGTTGACACCGACCCACTCCGAATCTGCGTCCGTCGTCAGGACCGGGAGCCTGAACTCGTCTGCCTGCGCCCGCACTTGAGGCGTAGTGGCGACCGAGCTCTCATGTGTGCGCAGAACCAGTCCAGCCGCGTTGTGGAGACGTAGATCCGCGATGAGATCGCACAGTCTCTTCGCGCCACGCCCCCCTGAAGGGTGTCCCCATGTCACCAACGCCAGACCGCCGCCGGACACGGGGAGATGCTGCGACCTGATGTCATGTCCCGTCTGCCGCGCCGGAACGACCGCGGTGACCTCGGCTACGTGCGTCTCGCCGTACGCGCTTGCCTGCGCCGGATGCGTCCAGCGAAGCCGTAGGTCCGGTCGTGTCTCGATGAGGTGATTGAGAGTGAGCATGCAACCCCTCTCCTCCTGGTCGTTCCGGACCATGCCGGGATCATGGTGCCGCCGCGCTGATGACCGTCGCGCCGGCGTTCAGTTGGCGGCGCTCTTCCACTCGGTTGCGAGAACCGCCCAGATTTCCTTGTCGTAGCGCCTGCCCTCGTACGGCCATGCCTCGCGTCGCAAGCCCTCCCGGGTCATGCCGAGTCGCTTGGCCACTGCGGAACTGCGCGTGTTGTCGGCACGGCAGTGCCATTCGGCCCGGTGCAGCCCACGCGTGGTCAGGGCCCAGTCCACCAAGGCGCCGGATGCCGAGGTGACGAGGCCATGTCCCTCGGCGGACGGCTCCAGCCAGCACCCGATCTCGCAGTTGCCGAGGGCCGCGTCGAAGTGGACGTACATCACGCCGCCCACCAGTACGTCGTCGCGCCAGATGCCGTACAGGCGGGCACCGTCAGCGGCCTGTGACTTGCTGTACCGCTTCAGCGTGGCCCGTGCCTCGTCCACGTCGTCGGTCACGAACCGAGCCCCGACCCAGGGCCGGATGTGCTCGCGCGCCCGATCCATGTGGTCGGCGAACTCCTCCGCATGCCACAACTCCAGCGCTCCCAGGCGTGCGCCGTCCCGCAACGTCAAACCCAACATGACATCCCCTATTCGCATAACAAGCGTTACAATAATATACCGTGGGGTCATGGCACGTACAAAGGGAGATCACGAGGCCCGCAGACGCGACGTTTCCGAAGCGGTCTGGCAGGTGATGGCCACGCGCGGCTTCAGCGGTCTCACCCTGCGCGCGGTCGCCGACCAACTGGGCGCGACGACCGGCCTGCTGACGCATTACTTCCCCAACAAACGTGCCCTTGTGACGTACGCACTGGACCTGCTGGAGGAGCGGACCGTGTCCCGGCCCCGGCGCCCCGCGGGGGCCGGGATCGAGGCGCTGAGGGCAGCACTGCTGGACATGCTGCCGCTGACCGAGGAGACCACCTCCAGCAACCGAATCTGGGTCTCCTCCTGGGACCAGGCCCTGTCCGACCCGGATCTCACGACCGCGTACGCCCACAAGTACGCCCAGAGCCGCGAAGCGCTCCGCGACCGCGTGGCCGCCGCTCAGGAACTCGGCGAGCTGCCTGCGGGTGATCCCGAGCAGGTCGCGGCCGACGTCCAGTCCTTCGTTCTGGGACTCGTCGTCCAGGCCCTGTTCGCGCCGACGGCCTTTCCGCCTGCCCGGCAGATCGAACTCCTGGAGGGGCACCTGGCCGCCATCGCCGGCCCGCGCCCGGTCACGTAGGGAGTTGGATGTGCGCCCGGCTCACGGAAGCGCTCTTGGCGAGAACCAGAAGCACATCGTGTCGGACGCGCTCACATCGTGCACGTGTGGCGGCTAGAGCGCCTTCCGCGTCTCGGTCGCGCAACCGCTCGAAGATGGTCTCGAGTTCCCCGGGCGGACTGGCGATGCCGGGATCGATCAACGCGGCCATGCGCAGGACTCGTTCCAACTCGTCGAGTACGTCCACGACCGTCTTGCCGAGACGGTTGTTGCCGCTGAAGTTGGCGATGATGCCTTCGAACTCTATCCCTGCCCGCAGGGATTCCTCCTGTTCCGCTTCACCTGCCGCCAGCGCCATGGGCACTTTGGACAGCGCTTCGAGTCGCTCCAGCGCCGGCGTCGTGAGTCCGCTGCGCGCCGCGGCGGCGGCCGCCTCGCTCGACAGCAGCGATCTCAAGGCGCACAGATCGTCGGTGTCCTGAAGGGTGATGGGGCTGACGACGTACCCCGCGCGCGGCAGGGCACTCACGAGGCCGTCGCGCCTCAACCGCGCCAGCGCCTCGCGTACGGGTGTCTTGCTGATGTGCCACTGGTGGGCGAGCGACGTCTCGGTGAAGCCGCTGCCAGGGGGCAACGTCAGATCGATGATCTGACGCCTGATCGCGCGGTACGCCTGACTCGTTCGATCAAGGCCGCTCTCATCCCGGCCGATGAGCAGGAGAGCAGGGATGTGTGAGGTGCCGGTCAGCAGGCCGTGGATGTCGGACACCAGGCCAGGATACCAACCCGTGGGGTTGATATCTTTGGAGGAGTGGTTGTGCGTTGGTCAGGCGTCCACCCTGGCGTCGTACGCCCGCTGGCTGCTCTGGATCTCTTCGCTGTGCTCGACGGTCCAGTCGTAGAGGTGCCCGAAGGGCTCGCGCAGTGACTCGCCCAGGGGTGTGAGTGAGTATTCGACGCCGACCGGTGAGGTCGGCAGCACCGTGCGGTGAATCATGCCGTTGCGTTCGAGGCGGCGCAGTGTCTGGGTGAGGACACGTTGCGTGATGCCCTCCAGGCTTCGTTTCAGTTCATTGAACCGGGTGGGTCGCTCCAGCAGCGCCATCACCATCATCGACCACTTGTCCGCTATCTGGTCGAGGATCGGCCGGCTGGGGCAGTCCGCCCGGAAAACCATCCGTGTTTCGGCGTCAACGCCGTGCAGACCGGTGTCCTTCATGATCCTAGGTGCTCCCAAAGTGCGTTCTTGACCGTCTGGGTGCCGTCGCCGACGGTAGGTATGCATTGCAAACCTACATGCCCAGGAGTAACCGATGGAGAACCTTATGACGAACGATGCCTACTCGACCCTGCGCGTGAGCAGCGAACACGGCGTCGCCCGGATCGTCCTCGACAACCCCCCGGTCAACGCGCTCGGAATAACGATGATGCGCGAGCTCCGGACGGTACTCGACGCCCTCAAGGACGATCCATCGGTCCGCGTGATCGTCTTTTCAAGCGCCGACCCGGAATTCTTCATTGCTCACGTGGACATGCACATCGCGGAAGAGATGGACGCCCTTCAGGAACTCGCCGCCTCCGCACCGGCGGACGTCAACGTGTTCCAGGCGTTGAGCGAGCTGATCCGCCACCAGCCCCAGGTGACCATCGTGAAGCTCGCCGGAAAGGCCCGCGGGGGAGGGGCGGAATTCGTGGCCGCAGCCGACATGGCCTTCGCCGCTGTCGAGACTGCCGGACTGGGTCAGATCGAAGCACTCATGGGAATCGTTCCGGGCGGAGGCGGAACGCAGTACCTCCGGGACCGCGTGGGTCGCAACCGCGCCCTGGAAGTGGTCCTCACCGCCGAATTGTTCGATGCCGAGACCGCAGCCTCTTACGGCTGGATCAACCGGGCCCTGCCGGCGGACGAGCTCGATGAGTACGTCGACCGTATCGCCCGTAACATCGCCGAACTGCCTGCCGGCGTCATCGAAGCAGCCAAGCTCGCGCTGCCCGCCGATGACTTCAAGGAAGGGCTCCTGCGTGAGAACGACGCCTGGGCTTCTACGGTCAGCCTGCCGACCGCTCAACGCCTGATCAGCAGGGGTCTGCGGGGCGGGGCGCAGACACGGGCCGGTGAACGCGACCTTGAGGGACTGATGCGCGGCGTGGCGTACTGATCGCCGGGCGCGGGCGCGGGCGGGCGCATGAGACATGAGAGGTTCGTCTGACGGCTGAAGGCGACTGTCATAGAGACCGGGAAAACACTACGCGGTCCTGGTCCGGACCGTCGTAGCCGATCATCGGTTCAGAGCAGTCGAAACCCATGGCTGTATGAAAGAGGATGGATCGGCTGTTGTGCGGCGAGGTTACGGCCTTGACGGTCGTACGGCCTTCTTTGCGCGCGATGGCGAAGAACTGCTCGTACAGGGATCGAGCCAGCCCGGAGCGCCGCATATTCGGAGCCACCCCGGTGAAGTGGATGTAAGCCTCGCTCGACCGTGATGGAGACATGAAGCCGATGACGAATCCGGCGAGTTCGCCGTCCTCGCTCTCAGCGATGAGACTCGTGTCGCAGAAATGGTTCAGATAAAGCCGGTTGAGCAGCCCGGTCACCGGTCGCCCCCACCATCCGTCTATCACGCGCACGATTACGTCATAGTCCTCTGGGCGAGCGTTGCGCGTCACGACGCCGCGTTGCAGATATTCAGCAGTCATGTTTTGCCTTCCGTGCTATCGCTAGGTGCCGCAGGGTCCGAACCCAGCAGCTGCCCATCTGACCACACATCCGCCGATTGCGGACCGTACGTGACGTATTTACGACAGGCGTGGCTTGCGGCTCACCGCCCCATGGTCTGATGTGCGTGGCCTGTTACTCGGGTCTCCCGTGTGCGCGAGTAGCGGCGAATTCGGTGAAATCAGTGAACTGGAAGAGATCGGGATCCGCGCACTATGTCTTTCGGGCCGCCGCCCTCAGTCTTCACCCAATCGACGCGCACAGCGCAACAGCGAAAGCTGCGCCGTAGCAAGATTTGGTGTGCTTTTACTGGCCTCTTGGCCGTCCTCCTCAGTATCGGGGGATGGATGCTGTGGCCGAGCGGTCATTCCCGTTCCACTTCGAATGAACGAAGAGTGGTGCAGTCGCCGGACGGCATACGGGAGACCGTCGAGAAGATTCGACGAAACCCGGAGGGCCAGACGGGCGCCCAGTGGTACGAAGGCGGATACAAGAAGTACGAGACGCATAAGGCGCCCGGCACTTGGGCCACCGCAAAGATAGTCGCCAGGGGAATCGGCACCGGTACCGTCACCGGTGTCGACGTTCGGACGGGCGACAAAGCGTGGACGTTCAAACTCAAGGGACATATCTGCGCGACGACACAGCACGTAACCAACGACGGTGAAACGGCTGTTGTCGCCCAGTCGGAGCCGGCGCACACAGAAGACGGCGCTCCTGCGCTCGACGGCTGCGACGAGGTGATCTTTTTCGATATTGACACGGGGGAGAGGATTTGGACGGCGAAACTTCCCCGAGCCCAATCAGCAACTGTATTCAACACGAACGTGACCATGACCCGCGGTACCGTGGCCGTGGCGTGGGGCGACGGCTCGGCGGCGTACACCATGGACCACGGGCGGCGGCTTTGGGCGAGCACGGGTGCGTCTGCCTGCCGTGACATAGGCTTCGCGGGCGGACGTGCTCTGCTCGCGCTGGTCAACTGCGAAGAAGACGGTGACCCCACCTATAAGGTCCAGAAAGTCGATCCGCACACGGGAAAGCCGAAATGGACCTACCGAGTCAGTCGCGGCATCGAGAGCGTGTACGTACCATCCTCCGATCCTCCGGTACTTGCCGTCGCGGCAGGCGATGACAAGGTCACCGACCTAATTACGCTGGATGGTCAAGGCAGGCATCGCGCCACGATCCCGATGCAGGATTCGTACGACCCCATGTGCTCGCGTCAAGAATACGGCGTAATAGAGCGCTGCGACGCACTCGTCGTCGGACGCGAACAACTCTTCGTCGCAAGCAAAGACTCCATCGAAGTGGACCAAGGCTCCAACTGGATCATTTCGTTCGACTTGGCGACGGGAAAAACTGTGCGCAAGTTCGAGGGGAGAGCCGCATCGCCGATCTACCCCCTGAGGATGAGCGGAGACAAACTCCTGGCGTATCGCGAGAGCGGTATCGACGTGGGACTCTCCGCCGTCATCAGCATCGACCCCAGGACGGCAGAGCAAACTCCGTACCTGCTTTTCGGACTCGATACGCAGACGGGTCCCGAGGTGCAGGATCCCTCGATGGCGGACATCATCGTGGAAGATGGCCGAGTTTTCCTGGCGCCCAAGGAAATCGAGGGGGACGCGATGGACAAGGACAATCTTGCTCTGGTCGTATTGGGTATGGAACCAGCGAAATGATTCCGTGCGTTGACGAAGTGGTGCTCCGGGTCTCGCTGGCGCATGCGCGGTTGCTTGGGCTCGTCGAGCGGCTCGATGACCAGCAAAAAGACGCCGCCTCTGCCCTCCCGGGCTGGAGCCGTGGGCACGTCGTGCAGCACCTCTCTGACAACGCCCGTGCCTTCGAGCGGCAGGCACGTGCAGCCATGCACGGCGAGATGGTCGACATGTACGACGGCGGCCAGGCGGAGCGTGACCGGTCGATCGACTCGGGAGCCGCTCGGCCCTTGGGGGAGTTGTACGAGGAACTGGACCTGGCCCAGCGGGCTCTGGAACAGACGTGGAGTCGCTTGACGGAAGGCGATTGGCGACGCCCTGTCCGTTTCCGTCGTGCCACGGTCGTGGACACTGCGCTGGCAAGGTGGCGCGAAGCCGAGATTCATGCCGTAGACCTCAACGTCGGCTACCGCCCTCGTGATTGGTCAGTGGACTTCGCCCTGCACACTCTGGATTTCCTGTCCGCGCGCACGCCGACCGGCACGCAGCTCATCCTGCGCGCCACGGACGCGGCTTTTGCCCGAACTCTGGGCGTTGGCAGACCAGTTGAGGTCGCTGGTCCCACACGTGACCTCGCGGCCTGGATGGCCGGACGCGAGGTCGACGCCAGTCTGACCTCGACTGACCCTCTCTTGCCGACACTGGGACCCTGGCCTCCGGACCCTGCGGATTGAGCGGGCTGCCTCTATAACGCTCTCGGCCCCCGCTGTTTGTCGCCGGCGAACGACCGGTCGCCTGCCGCCTCGGCGGGGTGATCCTCAGGAGGACGGCCGCGCCTTCGCAGGAGTCGAGTTGTCCCCTCCCAGTTGAGTGCGCACGTCGTGGGGCACGTGCACGCCGTGTCTGCGCATGTCGGCGATGAACCGCGCGGCGAGCGGGTCGGCTGTGGTGGAGGTGACCGCCACCAGTTGCCTGACCCAGTCTGGTGAGAACGACCGGACCGCGCCCGGGAAACCGGCGCTGATCGCGCTCACCGGGCATACCGCGACCCCCAGGCCGGCGGCCGCGAGTTGCGGGGCTGCGACAGTCACCGACGTCCGCATCACAGGTTCCGGGCGGACTTTGGCCTTGGTGAAGGACCGGTCGAGCCACGCGCCGAGGCCGTTGTCCGGAGCGAAGTGGACAAGGCGCACACCATCGAGATCCTTTATGTGGACGACGGGCCGGCCGGCGAGAGGGTGGTCCGTTGGTGCCGCCAGCACAATTTCCTCGTCCGCGACCACGGTGGCCGTGAAGCGGTCGGGCACTGGAGCGGGCATCAGCACCACGTCCACTTCGTCGGCGTCAATGAAGCCGTGAATCTCTTCTGCCGAGGTGGACTCACGCACTGTGATCGTCACCGTGGGGTAACGGTGGTGCCACTCACGAACGACCGGCGCGAGTACGGAGACGAGGCTCTGCGCGCAAGCCAACCGCAGCGATCCCCCTGTCGCTTCGCCGACGGCGCGGGCCGACCGTACCGCGGAGGCAGCCGCCTCGATCGCTCGTCTGGCATCCGCGACGGCGGCGCGCCCGGCAGCAGTGAGCTTGACTCCCCTTGGTTCGCGGTGGAGCAGCACCGTTCCTACCTCGCGTTCCAGCGCCGCGAGTTGGTGGGAGACCGCCGGTTGCGACGAATGAAGCAACCGTGCCGCATGTGTGACCGACCCGGAGTCCGCGACCGCGACAAGGCACTCCAGCGCCCGAAGAGAAGGCATTCGGCAATTTTATCGCAGACCGTCAATCAATGAATCTTTTCGAGGGAATGGGTCGTGGCTGGGGACTGCTTCACCCGTGAGTCCTTCTCGCCCCGAAGCCGGCGAGAAGGCCAATCTCGACGGAGGAGAGTTTCATGGCACGAGCATTCGTCACGGGCGGTTCGGGGTTCATCGGCAGGGTATTGGTGCGCAGGCTCCTCGAAGAGGGGCATTCAGTGGGCGTTCTGGTCCGCAGTGAGGCATCGGCCGCGAAGGTGTCGGCGCTGGGGGCCGAGCCTGTTCGGGGCGAGTTGACCGACCCGACGACGTGGCTCAACGGCGTGGCGGGCAGCGACGTGATGTTCCATCTCGCTGCGGAGACGGACATCAACGCTGATCGTGAGCGCCACGAGTTGGTGACGGTCCGCGGTACCCAGGCAGCCGTAGACGTGGCCCGCCATGCGCACGTCCCCCGGTTCGTCCACTGCGGGAGCGAAGCCGCGCTCCTCGCCGGTGAGCCGCTCGTGGACGTGGACGAGACCGCGCCGCTGCGCCCCGACTCGGAAGCCGCCTACTGCGCGGTGAAGGCCGTGGCCGAGAAGATCGTGCTCGACGCGAACACCGCGGACTTCGCCACAGTGTCGATTCGCCCGAGGTTTGTCTGGGGGCCCGGCAGCATCCTCGTCGAAGGCTTGGCGGAGGCGGCGAAGGCCGGGCAGTTCGCCTGGATCGACGGAGGCCGGCACACAACTGACGTCACGTTCGTCGACAACGCCGTCCAGGGGCTCATGCTCGGATGGCAGCGCGGCCGACCGGGTCAGGCCTACTTCGTCACCGACCAGCACCGTGTCACCCTCCGCGAGTTCCTGGAGACCCAGTTCGAGATCTACGGCGTCGGTGCCCCGATCCCCGACATGGACGCCGAGACCGCCGTCCGCGAAGTCCCCGTTCCCGCCCGGTGGTTCCTCGGGCAGCAGTGCACCCTGCAGACGGACAAGGCCGTGGCCGAACTCGGCTACGAGCCCGTTGTCTCGCACGCCACCGGTCTGGAGGCCGTCAGGAACTCGCTGGCCGTCAGGCGCGCGTGAAGCGCCGTCGGAGTTCAATACGGCCATGGTTGGAGTTGATGGGCGGTTCCCAACGCGCAGAGAACCGCCCACCGTTCGGCAGCGACGACAGGATGTGACTGCGCCCCCGCCTGCCCCTGGATCAGGTGCGTTCGTCGCCTGTCCAGTCCTTGTTGAAGCCGCTGAGATGCGGGTGGTACATCTCGTCCCCCGTGTGTTGCGTGAACTCGACCTTGATCCACAGACTGTCGAGCTGGAACAGGTCGACGCAGGTGTCGATCAGTGACTGTGCGAGCGCTGCCCGGGTCTCGCGCGTACGGCCGCTTCGGATGTCGCACATGATGAGTGCGGACGGCGTGGGGTCCGTATCCTCATGGCAACGCCAGACGCCGCCATCTCCGAGAGCGTGGACAGAAACGGTGAGTAGGTCGGCATTGACCTTCATGTGGTCGGCGTAGATCCGTCCCACACGTCTCGCGAGTTCTTGCTTCAAGGCTTTGGAGGCCACCGAAGCGTCGACCGGCAGGTCGATCTGGATGGATGGCATGGGTGGGGGTCTCTCGTTAGTGTCTGTGGGAGTGTCTGTGGGTCTTCAGCGCGACATTGCTGCGGAGCGGTTCTCGACCCTGGCGGCGATTTCGAAGAGCAGTTCCTCGTCGCCTGTGTTGGTGATCAGCTGGAGCCCTACCGGCAGCCCGTCAATGTGCCCAACTGGCACGCTCAGCGCGGGAACACCCGCCATGTTCCACGGGCTGGTCAGTGAGAGCAGAGCTGCGCGGGTGTCGATGGTTGTGTCGCCGAGCCGCACCGTTCGCTGGTCGATGTGCGGGGCGGTCACCGGAACGGTCGGCATGGCGAGGACCGGATGCTTTTCGAGCAAGTGCAGTACACGGTCGCGGAATTGGCCTCGTGCACGATCGGCCGCCGCGTACTGCTCGTCGCTGACCGATTGGCCGCGGCGAAGCCGGGCGAGGACGTCAGGGTCGATCAGTGACTCCTCGCCGTTGAGATGAGCCTCGTGAACGGCGAATGCCTCGCGCCCCTGCAATGTCGAGAACGTCCGGAACAGGTCGGCGGTGTCGCCCAGTACTCCGGAGTGTGTGTGGGGGGCGACTGCTGGGTCAACTCCGTTGTGTGTCAAGGAGCCATGTACGACCTGGGTGACCCGTGGATCGGTGGGCGCGATCTCGTCGGGCGCCAGCCACGCGACGGCAACATCGCGCACAGAGAAGTCACTTGCCGACATGAGCTTGTGCTCTGTGGGTCCGACGGTGAGGGCGCGAGACGCCAGCAGGGCGTCATGACTGGTCGCCGTGAACAGGCCGACGTGATCGAGCGTCGGCGCCAGCGCATAGACCCCGCTCACAGGAAGCGCGCCGAAGGCCGGCTTGAAGCCGACCACGCCGCACAGGGCGGCCGGCACCCGTACCGATCCCGCCGTATCGGTGCCCAGAGCGAGCGGCACCATTCCGGCGGCGACCGCGGCTGCACTGCCGCCGCTGCTGCCGCCGGACATGTGTTGAGGGTTGACCGGGTTTCTGGACGGACCATGGACCGAACGGTCGCCGGTCGCACCGTAGGCGAACTCGTGCAGGGTCGTCTTCCCGACGATCACGGCGCCCGCTCGCCGTAGCCGGGTGACGATCTCCGCGTCCTGGTCGGCCCGTTGCGTGCCGAAGGACGACGCTGATCCGCATGTCGTCGGCAGCCCCGCGATGTCGATGAGGTCTTTCACCGCTACGGGTATGCCGTGCAGCGGTCCGAGATCGCGTCCGGCGGCGAGGGCTGCGTCCGCCTGCTCGGCGGCGGCCAGTGCGCCGGCCGTGTCGACCAGGACGAAGGCGTTCACGGCCGGGTTGCGGTCCTCGATACGGTGCAGCGCATCACGGACCAGTTGGACCGAAGACGTCGTCCCTTGACGGAGCACGCGCCCCAATTCGGAGATGGTGAAGGGTGTGGTGACGAGGCTGCTCATTGCTTGACTCCTGGAAGTACGGAGAGCTGGGGCACGATCAGCGCCGTACAGATGCTCATGGCGGCGACGTTGCCCACGAAGGGGTGAAACCCGACCGGGAGGCGGCCCGAGATCGCCGCGGCGGTCGGGGGAGCGATGAGCGCTCCGGCGAGGGCCGCGACCAGGGTCGGCAGCAGTGCGCCGTCGTAGGTGAGGACCGTGGCCGGTACGAGGGACGCGGCTGGTACGAAGGTCGGGTAGAAGCCGGCTGCCAGCCAGCGGTGCCGCCAGACGAATACGCCGGTGAGGGTCGACATGAACTGTCCGACGAGGATGGTCACGAACAGGCCCGAACCGTAGGCCAGTGACTGAGGCGACGTCGCGTACGCGAGAAGTGCCCCGACGATGAGTGCCGCACTCGCCCACTCGTTGCCGAAGAACTGCGCTTCGGACAGGTCGGCCAACGCACGGCGGAGTACCCATACGGGCCCCTGCTGTGCCGCCCGCCGACCGGAGGCCGGCGCGGCAGGGGCCTCGGATCGCCATGCCCACGGCTCGGGCATCCAACGAAGCTGGGGGCAGATCAGGAACGTCACCGTCGCGGCCAGTGCCATGCCGCCCGTCGCACCGACGACCGGTGGCAGGTCGAGCGGTTGGCAGACCCATCTGACCAGCCCGATTGCCGCCGGAGGGGCAAGCAGCGCCCCGGAAACGGCACCGGTGACAAACACCCGACGGCCAGGCCCGTAGAGGGCGACCACCGCCGGGGCGACCGAGGCGAGTGGCACGAACAGCGGCTGCCACGTTCCGCCCGCCAGCGTCCCACCCCACACCAGGGCGCCGAGTACGACGCTGAGCAGCGCGGAGCCGGCGACCGAAGGCCAGATCCCGGTCCCGCAAGCCTGGACGAAGCCCTGCAGGTACCAGCCGCGGCGGTGCGCGATGTGGCCGACCAGGCCACCGGCAAGCAGGAGAGCTCCCGCTGATCCGACGGCGTAGAACTGCGGTTCGGAGAACGCGGCGAGCACCCACCGGGCCAACCCCGAAAGGTCGCCGTAGTCGCCTTCCCAGCTGTGCCCGCCCGCCAAGGCCCAGACGGTTACGCACGCCAGGACGACGAACGTAAGCGTCACGAGGGTCCGCAGCGCAGACCCGTACGTAGGTTTCGTCGGGTCGACGACGCCACTCATGCCGTCACCGTGGCAGCGGCGGGGCGCCGCGGTAGCCGAGCATCTGGTCGTAGAGGTCTGTCCGCCGGTCCCGGTGCAGGTCGTTGAGCTCGTTCCAGATCGGCGCCGTCCTCGTCGCGGTGAGGTCCACGTCGGCGTAGATGATCGTGTCCTCGTCGGGACCGGCTATGCGATCGATCGGCCACCCGTTGGTACTCGCGATGAGCGAGTTGCCCATGAAGCCCGCCCCGCGCTCCTGTCCGGTGCGGTCCGCCGTGGCGATGAAGACGTTGTTGACGTGCGCCGCCGTGATCGTGAGGTGGGCGGCCATGCACACGCCGCTCGCGTCGTAGAGCGGCGGCGGGGTCCACACCCAGCCGGTCGGGATGCAGATGATGTCGGCGCCCATCTGAGAGACGATCCGGGCGGTTTCCGGGAACCAGATGTCCCAGCACACCAGCAAACCGATGCGCCCGATCCGGGTGTCGAAGACCTTGAATCCCTCGTCACCGGGCGTGAACCACAGCTTCTCGGTGTTCCACAGATGCGTCTTGCGGTAGCGGCCGACATAGCCGTCGGGTCCTACCAGCACAGCCGTGTCGTAGAGCCGTTCACCGTCTCGCTCGACGATGCAGCCGACGACATACATGCCGTGCTGCGCGGCGAGTCGCTCGAACAGCTGCAGCGACGGTCCGTCCGGGATCGTCTCGGAGTGGGCGAAGGCCTCCTCTCGGGTCTCGAACACGTAGCCGGTCGTTGCCAGTTCGGGCAGGACGACCAGGTTTGCACCGGACTCACCGGCGGCGTTCAGACGCTGTTCGACCGCAGTCGCATTGGCCTTGAGGTTCTCCAGTCCGACCTGCGGCTCGAACTGAACGACGGCGACCCTGGCCGGGCTCACGCGAGCGCGGGCGTGGTGGGTCTCGGCCACTTCGTTGGACATCAGTCACTCCTTGATGGCTGGTCGGCGATGGCTGGTGGGCGGCGATGGCGGGTTTGGCCATGGCTGGTGTGGCCATGGCTGGTGTGGCAGCTGGTTTGACGGTGGCTGCTTCGACAGCTCGCCCGGTGATGGCTGGAGGCGCCAGCTGGTTTCAAAACAAGACCAGGTGGATGGAGAGTATGATGAGTGGTCTAGTTTTGCAACCACTTCGGAACGGCTTGCTCCAGCGGGCAGACAGGAGAACTGATGGGAGCGTCGAAGGTGGCTCTCGCGAAGGCGCCGTGCCCGGTCGCCCGTGCGGTGGACGTGATCGGGGACCGTTGGTCGCTGCTGATCATCCGCGACGTGTTCGACGGGATCTGCCGATTCGGAGCACTGCAGCGCAGCCTCGGTCTCGCGCGGAACATCCTCACCGAGCGGTTGCGCACCCTCGTCGCACAAGGCGTTCTCGAGACCCGCCCAGCCTCGGACGGCACGGCGTACCACGAGTACGCGCTCACCGAGAAGGGTGCCGATCTCTTCACGATTCTCGTGGCACTGAGGCAGTGGGGTGAGGGACACCTCTTCACGGAAGGGGAGCAGCACTCCGTCCTGCTCGACGTCGACGGCGGACGACCGCTCCGCAGGCTGCAGCCGGTCGACGTCGAGGGTCGGCCCGCCAATTACCGCAACTCCTACGTCCGGAAAGTGCCGGAAGGGGTTGAGCAGGAAGAGGACCGGGCGCGCCAAGCTTGAGTTGCGCACCTCGTAGTCGTGGGTCGGTAGAAGTCAGGCCGGCAAGAGATCAGCGGCTCGAACTGGTCTGGCGAAAAGGTCGGCGAAAAGGCCATAGACGGGACGTCGGTGGTCAACGTCCTGACCGGCTGGCGTCAGAGGCGCGGCTGGCGCAGTCCTGCGACGAGGAGCGCGACCAGTCGGCGTGCCTCGTACTGGGGGTCGTTCTCGGCGCCGATGCAGAGGTTTCCGATGCCGCGCATGAGGTGATAGGCGTCGAGGTCGGACTGGATCTCGCCTGAGGCGGCCGCGGCGTCGAGGAGTTGGGCGCACACGGGCAGGAGGCGGTCGAGGAAATAGGCGTGGAGTTTCTCGAAGCCGGCGGCGTCCCCCTGCATCGCGGCGGCCAGGCCGTGCTTGGTGACCAGGAAGTCGACGAAGAGATCGACCCAGCGCGCCAAGGCGGCGTGGGGTGTCGGGCCGGCTGCCAGCAGTGCCGGGCCGGCCTCGGCGCAGGCGTCGACCTGGTGGCGGTAAACGGCGATGACGAGATCCGCACGGGTGGGGAAGTGGCGGTAGATCGTGCCCACCCCGACGCCCGCCTTGGCCGCGATGTCGCGTACTGGCGCGTCCACGCCCGAGGCGACGAAGACCGCGGCGGCCGCGTCCAGCAGGGTCTGCTGGTTGCGGCGGGCGTCCTTGCGCTTCGACTGCGCCGAGCTTCCCGGACCCTTGCCACCGTCGGTCACCGCGCTGCTCCCTCCCTGATGGCCCCCTGCAAAGCGGAATGATATTCCGCACTACGGCGGAGCGACGTTCCGTTTCGCCCATGATGGCAGATGGGGCGACGGTCGGCCAGGGTGCCGTTGCCGTTGTCGGGCGGATTCGCTATCGGTGATCACGCCTACTACGGCCGATGAGGATGCGTGCCTGTCGGATCCAATGCTGGACCTACACTCCCGCGACCGGCGGCTGCTCGGTGCCGCAGTGGCGGCACTTGGTGGCAGCGGCGGCCAGGTCCTCGGAAAGGCAGGCAGGGCACGTCTTGACCGGCCCCGGCTCACCGAAGACCACCGCCCCGCGTCGTGCTGAGTAGTGCTTGTAGGGCACGACGATGAGGAAGTAGACGACAGCCATGAAGATGATGAAATAGATGACTGCCGAGATGAAAGAACCGATATCCAGGTACGTGGCCTTGTTGCCGCCTTGACCGAGTTGCCATCCCAATCCTGCGGAATTACTTCCTTGGGCGCGGGCAATGATGGGATTGATCACGAAATCGGTGAATGACTTGATCAAGGTGCTGAAAGCCAGAGCGACAATCAGGCCTACGGCTAGGACGATGACATCGCCGCGCATCAAGAAGTTCTTGAAACCCTTGAACATTTACGCCTCCGCGCGTTGGGATCTCTGGATCAGGATCACGCGGCATGCTACGTACTTGCGCGTACCGTGAGTGTAACGACACGTACGGACAAAAGGACGCTTCCTTCGGAAGCCGCAATCTGCCGACAAGCGATGCGTTAATGGAATGATCGCACCCGGCTGGCGAAGGCTGGCGGGAATGGTTGGCAGGAATTATCCAATCCGGGTATTCGGCTGGGGGGGCGACGGGTGCGGCCACCGGTGGTCCTGGTGTGTGAAGACGAAGTACGGCCGCCTCAGCCCGCGGCCTGCGCTGGTCCCCATGGCGTCGCCGACACCGGGCCCGCGCCCGCGACTGCCTGCCACTACCGCCGACGCGACGCCACAACGTGCAGTTCCACAACTGCGGCCTCAGGCCGCCGTCAACGCCGCCATCGCGCGATCCATCGCGGCGTTGAACTCTTCCGGTGTCAGCGGCAGCCGGGACTTGACGTCCCGACTCCACTGGTCGGCGAGGACTTCGGCGGAGCCCGCTTCGACACCGTCGAGCGCCGTGTCGGCCAGGTCGGACGGGGCGATCTTGTCCACGGGCCAGCCCACGGCCATGTCGGTGTCGGCCAGGCCGAGATGCACCGCCGTTACGAGCGTGCCCTGCTCGGCGAGCTCCGGGCGGACGCTGTTGGTCATGGCCCATGCGGCGGCCTTGGTCAGGTGGTAGGCGCCTGCGCCCTTGCCCCCGAACCACGACATGGCGGAGAGGACGTTGACGATCGCACCCCCGCCGTTCCTGGCGAGCGCCGGCGCGAACTCCCGGATCATTCCCAGGTGGCCGAACATGTTGGTCTCCATCTCGTGCCGCACCGCGTCCAGCGAACCGGTCACCAGGTCGGTCCCCGTCTGGATCCCGGCGTTGTTGACGAGCAGCGAGACGTCCGGGGCGGCCTCGGCGGCGGCCTGCACGGATGCGGGATCGGTGATGTCGAGGGACAGCACCTCGACCCCGGGCAGGTCCACGGACTCCGGTCGGCGGGCCGTCGCGTAGACCTTGCGCGCGCCCCGTTCGAGCAGACGCTGGGCGAAGGCGCGGCCCAGGCCGCGATTGGCTCCGGTGACAAGGGCGACTGAGTTGTTGATGTCCATGACCGGTACGCTAAAACCTGACGTTAACGTCAAAGGCAAGTGCTGGTCGTCAGGACCGGGGTGAGGGGCATCACCATGACCGTCACAGAGACCGCGGCCGGTCGGCTCGTCCGCATCGGCGAGGTGGCGCGGGCCGCTGGCGTCTCGACACGCGCCGTGCGCTACTACGAGCAGCAGGGGCTGCTCATCTCCGAGCGCAGCCCGTCCGGCCAGCGCCTCTACCGGCAGGACGCCGTCACCCTGGTGCGCTTCTTCCAGCAGATGTTCGCCGCCGGCCTGACCAGCCGAAGGATCGCGGAACTCCTTCCGTGCTGGGACTCCGGGCACACCGACGCCGATCAACGAGCCATGCTGCGCGCCGAGCGCGACCGCATCCAAGCCAAGGTCGACGACCTGCAGGCCGCTCTGGACCGCCTCGACGAGGTCATCGCGATCACGGACACGCACCCGTAGGCGAGGTCGATCGGACGCCTCATCAGCGATCTACGGCTTCGGTGGGACGTCTCACCGGCGATCTACGGCCGCAGCACTAGTCCCCTCACCAGCGCGTCACGAAGAACGTGTTCGTCATCGACGACCGGGAGGGTCTGCCGCGCGGCCCTCCCTCGGCCCGCACGTCCTCGTCCTGTCGCCCCGGCCGCCCGCCGGTTCCGCTGATTCCGCCGCCCCGGCCCCGCCCTGCACTGCGCCCGATTGCGTGGTGCCGGCGGTCCAACGTTCGGGCAGCCAGCGGGCCACCGTGCCCAGGCACACCCCCAGCCAGCCGAGGGCGAACAGCCAGCCGCCGACCACGTCCGTGAACCAGTGCACGCCGAGGTAGGGACGGGTCAGCCCGACCAGGGCGCCCCAGCAGCCGATGGCCAGGGCGAGCGGAGTCTTGCCGCGGAGACCGCGCACGCAGACCGCGACTATCAGCAGTCCCGCCGTGAGGGCAGCAGTCGTGGTGTGTCCGGACGGGAAGGCCCAGCCCGAGGCATGGGTGGCCCAGTCCGTCTGGGGTGGCCGTGGCCGAGTGACGAGTGCCATCACGCCGTACCGCAGCGCCTGGCCCACTCCGAGACAGGCCAGACAGAGCGCGAGGGCCAGCGCACGCTGCCGGAGGGTCCGTCCCGCGATGATGCCGGCGAGCACCGCCAGCACGTACGGGACGACACCCGTCCCTGTGGCGGTCAGGCCGTGGGCGAATGCCACTGCCACGTCCGGCCGGTGGCCGACGGACCACGTGAGAACGCGGTGGTCCGCGAACAGCGGCTTGCCGTCATGGCCCACGACGACCATGGTCAGCACGCCGAACGCCGTCCATGCTCCGATACCGCAACTGCCGGCCAGTTCGGGGACGTCGCCGCGCTTCATGACGCCACCAGCAGGGGGCGTAGCCGGGTGGCGGTGAGTCTCCCGGCCAGGGCGTCCGCCCGGGCGCGTGACACCGGCATGGCGAGCAGGGCGGTGAGGGCACCCACCACGATCCCTGCCACGACGTCGTGGGGGTAGTGCGCGCCGACCCAGACCCGCGAGGCGGCGATCGTTACGGCGGCCACCGTGGCAACGGCGCCGAGTCGGCGGGAGACGTACAGCAGGGCGACGGCCGCGGCTGCGGCGACGGCCGCGTGGTTGCTGGGGAAGGACCAGTCACCCGGCGCCGGACATGCCTCCAGGGTGGACACCCGCAGGCTCTGGCAGGGCCGGTCCTCACGCACCAGCAGCTTCAGCGCGGCATCGACTCCGTAGCCCACGACCACGACGAAGGGCACCGCCAGCGCCGTCAACGACGCGGTGGCGCCCACCCGACGGGCGCCCCACCAGCCGATGGTCATGAGCACCGCGAACAGGGCGAGACCGTAGGTCGACCACGCCGACACCGTGTCGTCCAGCCACGTGGGAGAATGGTCGGCGAGGTGGACCACGGCGGTGTAGGCGGAGCCGTCGATGGACGACCCGTCGAAGGCGGCCGTCATCCCTGCGCCTCCTTCGCCCTCGCCGCCTGCCGCGAGCGGTATATCTCCGAGGCGAGCGGGATCAGGGACAGGATCACGATCACCGCGACCATCGGGAGCAGATACCGGTCCACGTTCGGCACGGAGGAGCCCAGCGCGTAGCCCGCCAGCGTGAGACCCAGGCTCCACACCAGCCCGCCGGTGACCTGCCAGAGGGAGAACGTTCCTATCGGCACCCGCAAGGCGCCTGCCATCGGATTCAGGACCGTGCGAACGACCGGGACGAAGCGGGCGAGCACGATCGCCTTCGCGTGCCCGTAGCGCTCCAGCAGTTCCTCCGCGCGTTTCGCGCCCTCGTGCAGGCGGGCCGAGCGGCTTCGGGCGAGCAGGGCGCCGCCTGCTCTTCGGCCGAGGAGATATCCGCACTGCGAGCCCGCCAGGGCCCCCACCGCAGCGGCGACCAGAAGCGGGCCGAGCGACAGCTTCAGGCCGCGGTCGGCGGTGCCGGTGCACAGCAGGCCGGCCGTGAAGAGGAGCGAGTCGCCCGGCAGGAAGAAGCCGATCAGCAGTCCGGTCTCGGCGAACAGCGCCACGCCCACGCCCAGCACGCCGAAGGCGGACAGCAGTGAGCGTGCGTCCAGCACATTGACAGCGAGCTGCGACGATAGGTGCATGGCTGTGGTCATCGTCGAAAGCCCCTTCGTGGTTCGTCCGGACCGCCGGATGCGCCGCGGCGAAGGCATCCGACAAGCGACTACAATCCTGTAGACGGTCTACGCAACTGTAGACGATCGTGGAGTGAGGGAAGTTCCCATGACCGACTCGCGTGATGAGAGGCGGCCCGCCGGTGAGCTCGAAGCGGCCGTCATGGCGGCACTGTGGGCCGCAGGAATCCCGCTCACGCCCGGGCGGGTACAGACCGAACTCGGCACCGGCCTGGCGCGCACGACGGTGGCGACGATCCTGACCCGTCTGCACGAGAAGGGCATCGTCAGCCGTGAGCGGCAGGGGCGTGGGTACGTCTACTTCCCCGTGCAGGACGCTCCCGGCCTGACGGCCCGACGAATGCACAGCGAACTCGACCGGGACAGCGACCGGGAGACGGTTCTGGCCCGCTTCGTCGCCCAGCTCAATCCGGGCGACGAGCAGATCCTGCGCCAGCTCCTGGACGGTGACGAGCGATGACCGCCGTACTGCTCGTCCCGCTGATCCTTCCCTTCCTCGCGCCGACGCTGGCCCGGCGGACCCTCGACCGTCTCGCCCCCGCCACCGCCCTGTGGGTCCTGACCGCATCGGCCCTGGCCTTGGCGGGAGCCTGCGTCGCCGCTCTCGGAGCCCTGGTCCTGACCGGACTGCTCAAGCTCCCCGCCTTCGCCACCCTGGGTGAACTCATCCACCCGCTGCGCACACCTTCCGACTACGTCGTTGTTCCCGCGGCGACGGCGGCCACCGGGGTGCTCACCCTCAGCGTCCTGACTCTCGTGCGCTCGGCCCTCCGGCAGGCCCGCGCTTTCCGCGCCGCCCGGACGCAGGCCGACCGCCGTCCGGCAGCCGGTGACCTCTGCGTCGTCGACTCGCCCCACGCGGACGCCTATGCCCTGCCCGGACGACCCCACCGCATCGTCGTCACCACCGCGATGCTGCGCAGTCTGGGACCGGTCGAGCGCGAGGCGCTCTTCGCCCATGAACGTGCCCACAACCGGGCGGGCCACCACTACTTCCTCGCCGCCGCCGAACTCGCCGCCCACTGCCACCCGGCCCTGCGCCGAGCGCGCGACGACATCCGGCTCGCCGCCGAGCGGGCCGCCGACGAGGCCGCCGCCGGCGTCATCGGAAATCGCCGTCTGATCGCCACTGCCATCGCACGCGCCGCCCTCGCGGGCAACGCCTCCCCCTCCAGCCGCCCGGACTTCGCGCCCGCGGCGACCACCGGTCCGGTCCCACAACGAGTCGCGGCCCTCCTCGCCCCCGCCGGGAGACGCTCGCGAGCGACGCGCCCCACCGCGTTCCTCCTTGTGGTCTGCGCGCTCTTCTCCGTCGCCGCGGGGGCGGCCGGCGTCATCGACTTTCATCACGCGGTCGAGGTCGCCCAAGGCGAGGAAGGTCCCTGATCCGGTCCGGTCACGGGTGGACGCGCCGCTTGCCGGGTCCCGTGCCCGGCGATCGGCCACCCCTGCAGGGCCTGCGCGGTGTCGCGACAAGCCGGTCGGGGGAGGAGACCCGTCCCGCTTCCTACAAGCCGTAGTAGATCCCGCTACGCTGGGCCGTCGTGTCGAAAGGCGGTGCACGGTGCGCGACCGGAACAGCGGCGAAGGCGGTGCAGCGGCCGGCAGGCGGGCGCGCGGGGAGCTGGAGAGCGCCGTCCTCGGAGCCCTGTGGGCCGCGGACGGGCCGCTGACCGGACGTCAGGTCCTGGAACAGCTGCCCGGGAACCTCGCCTACACGACAGTGCTGACGATCCTTTCCCGTCTGCACGCCAAGGGCATGCTCGTACGGCAGCCCGCCGACCGCGGCTACGCCTACGCACCCGTCCGGGACGAGGCCGCCGATACCGCCGTACGGATGCACAGCCTGCTGGAGCGCGGCTCGGATCGAGCGGCCGTGCTGTCCCGCTTCGTGTCCGAACTCTCGCCGGAGGACGAGCAGTTGCTGCAGCGCCTTCTGGGCGGGCAGGACGCCGGACACGACGAGGACGGGCCGTGATCCGGTGACCACGATCGGCGTCCACGTCCCGCTCTTGGTCACCGTGGTCCTGGCCACGCGCGGAACAGTGGCTCGCCCGCCCGGCGAAAGGCAGCGCGACACGTGCCGTCACCGCAGGCAGCGGCGTAGTACCGCGGTACTACACCGCCCCGGTGGTTCAGCCTCCCGGTACCACGGGATCGGGGTGATCCGGCGCTTAGCGTGGCCGGTGAGGCGGCGATGGACGCCGGACCCGACAGGGAGAGCACGGATGATCGACTCACGGCAGTTGACCAAGCGGTACGGCGAGAAGACGGCCGTCGACGGGCTGGACTTCGTGGTGAAGCCCGGCACGGTGACCGGCTTTCTGGGACCCAACGGCGCGGGCAAGTCCACGACGATGCGCATGATCGTGGGCCTTGACGCCCCCACGAGCGGCTCCGTCACCGTCAACGGACGCCACTACGCCCGCCATCAGGCACCGCTGCAGGAAGTGGGCGCCCTGCTGGAGGCAAAGTCGATCCACCCGGGCCGCTCCGCGTACAACCACCTCCGGGCCCTCGCGCTCACGCACGGCATCCCGCGCAGCCGGGTCGACGAGGTCATCGATCTCGCCGGGCTGGGCAGCGTGGCGAACCAGCGGGCCGGCGCCTTCTCCCTCGGAATGGGCCAGCGGCTGGGCATCGCCGCGGCGCTCCTGGGCGATCCGCAGACCGTGATGCTGGACGAACCGGTCAACGGGCTGGACCCGGAGGGCGTGCTCTGGATCCGCAACCTGCTCCAGGCGCTCGCCGACGAGGGCCGCACGGTGTTCGTGTCCTCGCACCTGATGAGCGAGATGGCTCTCGTGGCGGACCACCTGATCATCGTGGGGCGCGGACGGCTGCTGGCCGACACGACCGTGGGAGACCTGATCCGCAAGGCAGGCGGCGACACGGTCACGGTCGCGACGCAGGACCCGGCGCGGCTCCGGGACGTGCTGGCCGGACCGGGCGTCGAGGTCACCGGCCGGATCGGCTCCGAGGAACTGCAGGTGACCGGGCTGACCGCACGTGAGGTCGGGCTGAAGGCGGCGGAGCACGGGATCGCGCTGTTCGAGCTGAGCGCGCGGACGGTCTCTCTGGAGACGGCGTTCATGGACCTGACCAGGGATGCCGTGGAGTACCACGGTTCCACGACCGGACTCGAGAGCCTCGGGAGGCCCGCATGAGCACCCTCACCACAACCGCCGAGGAAGTCACGCCCATCCCCGCCCGTCCCGCCTACCGGGTGACAGGACGGCGCGTGCTCGCCTCCGAGTGGGCCAAACTGTGGTCCCTCCGCTCGACCTGGATCACCCTGGGCCTCGCCCTGCTGTTCCTGGTGGCGTTCGGCCTGATCGCCGCGAGTCGCTACAAGTCGGGGATCAACTCCGGCCACATGGACCCTGACTTCGCCGACTCGACGGCCGTGAGCCTGTCCCTATTCGGGACGAACTTCGCCCAGCTGGCCCTGGGCGTGCTCGGCGTGCTGGTCACCGCGGGGGAGTACTCCACCGGCATGATCCGCTCGACGCTCGCCGCGGTGCCTCGCCGCCTGCCGGTGCTGTGGTCCAAAGCAGGAGTGTTCGGGCTGGTCGCGCTGGCGGTGAGCACCGTAGGGGCGTTCGTCGCCTTCCTGATCGGCAGCGGGATCGTCTCGGGCACGCCCGCGGCCATGGGCCTCTCGCACGCCGGAGTCCTGCGCAGCCTGCTGGGTGCTGGGCTCTACCTCGGTCTGGTCGGCGTGATCGGTACGGCCTTGGGCGCGCTCCTGCGGTCGGTGGCCGGCGGCATCTCGGTACTGGTGGCCGCCCTCATGCTGATCCCCGGACTGATCTCGCTGCTGCCGAGCTCCTGGCAGGACAACATCAGCCCCTATCTGCCGTCCAACGCCGGGCAGTCGCTGTTCGCGCTGACCCACGACTCCACGACCCTGTCGCCGGGTGCCGGGCTGCTGGTCTTCCTCTGCTGGACGGCGCTGGCGCTGGGCGGAGCGGCGTACCGGCTCGTGCGCAGCGACGTCTGACACCGTCACTATTGGACAGGTGACGTCCGTGACCACCGATGACCTCAGCGGAATGGGACCGCTGGTCGCCCGGCTCACCCGGGGCGGCCAGCGGCTGCGGCAGGCCGACCGGGCCCATCCGTGGGTGCTCGACACCGGGGTGGTGGTCCTGGTCTTCCTGATGTTCTGCCTGCCCGACCTGTTCCACGGCGGCGTCGACGACGGGGACGGCCCGCGTCGCTTCCGGCTGGCGTTCCCCCATCTGCCTGTCACGGAAATGCTGGCACTGCAGGCCGGACTCGTACTGCCCCTGCTGTGGCGGCGGCGAAGGCCCGCGGCGGCCTTCGGCGTCATCGCCGCGGTGTTCGTCCTGCAGTGGTCTCTGAACGCGGCGTTGCGCGCGGACATCGCCCTCTTCATCGCCCTGTACAGCCTGGCCCTGCACGGGCGGTTGCGGCAGCTGCCGTGGGCATGCGGGGCCATGGCGGCCGGCATGGTGCTGGTGGCGGTACGCGCGTCGTCGGCCGTGTCCGTCTGGGACGCGCTGTTCTTCCTGCTGAGCACGGCGACCGCCGCTCTCGCGCTCGGCCTGATGGTACGGATCCGCCGGGCCCAGCTCGCCGTTCTGCGCGACCGGGCGGCCCGGCTGGAGATCGAGCGCGACCAGCGCAGCAGGCTGGCCGCGGCCACCGAACGCACCCGGGTCGCCCGCGAGATGCATGACATCGTCGGCCACAACCTCTCCGTCATCATCACCCTCGCCGACGCCGGCAGATACGCCACCGACCTCGCACCCGAACGCGGCAAGGAAGCCCTGCAACTCATCGGCGACACCGGCCGCCAGGCCCTCAGCGAGCTGCGCCGCGTGCTGGGCGTACTGCGCGAGTCGCCGGACCGCTCCGGTGTGGCACCCGAACTCAGACCGCAGCCCGGCATCGCGGACATCGAAGCGCTCTGCGCCAACGTGCGTGCCGCCGGTCTGGAGGTCATCTACCGCACCTCGGGCGACGTGGACGCCCTGGACAGCGGCGTGGAGCTGACGGTGTACCGCATCGTCCAGGAAGCTCTCACCAACACCCTGAAGCACGCGGACAGCGACACCCGGGTGCACCTGGCGATCCTCGTCGAGGACAGCCGGCTGTCCATCCGGGTCCAGGACACCGGTCCGGCCACACAGCCCGGACCGCACGAGGAAGGACACGGCCTGGTGGGCATGCGGGAACGAGCGGCCATGTACGGCGGAACTGTCAGCGCCGGGCCGGCGGGCGGCGGTGGCTGGAGCGTCGAGGCCGTCCTCGACCTCGCACCCCAGGGCGGTGCCCGGTGACGACCGTGCTCGTCGTGGACGACCAGCCGCTGCAGCGCTACGGCTTCCGCATCCTCCTGGACTCCGTCCCCGAGACCGATGTCGTCGGTGAGGCCGCCCACGGCGCCGAGGCCGTGCGCATGACCGCCGAACTACGCCCGGACGTCGTCCTGATGGACGTCCGCATGCCCGGCATGGACGGCATCGAGGCCACCCGTCGTATCGTCGCCTCCGGCGGCCGCTCGCGCGTCCTCGTCCTCACCACCTTCGATCTCGACGAGTACGTCCACGCCGCCATCCGGGCCGGCGCCAGCGGCTTCCTCCTCAAGGACGCGCGCCCCGAGGAACTCCTCGCCGGCATCCGGGCGGTCGCCTCCGGCGACGCCGTCATCGCGCCCGCCCTCACCCGCCGCCTCCTGGACGAGTTCGCCCGCTACGTCCCCGCTCACCGCGCAGACGCCGCCGAGGACTCGGGATTCGGCTCCCTCACCGATCGCGAACGCGAGATCCTCGTAGCCGTCGGCAAGGGCTGGACCAACAGTGAGATCGCCACTCGCTTCGTGCTGGCCGAGTCCACGGTCAAGACGCACGTCGGCCGCGTCCTCGCCAAGATCGGCGCTCGCGACCGCATCCAGGCCGTCATCTTCGCCTACGACCACGGCCTCGCCCGGCCCAACACATGACCCGACTCTTGGCTACTACGTCATGTAGAGGGAGGATGTGCGAGCCGGGTGCGCCTGGGCGATCGGGGTGAGCTCGGCGATCTGGGGGAGGCGAGCGCGACAGGAACAGCGCTCCGCCGTTCACCCGACGCGTGACATCCCAGGGGAGAACCGTGTGAAGCCCGCCCGCACCACGTCCACGACGCCCGCGCAGGGGGACGGCCCTGTCCCCGGGCTGTCGCCGTGGCGGTTCGTGATGGCGTTCGGGGTCGTCAGCCTGCTGATGGACTTCGTCTACGAGGGCGCTCGTTCCGTCACCGGCCCGCTGCTCGCTCACCTCGGTGCCTCCGCGGCCGTGGTCGGCGTGGTCACCGGGGCAGGCGAGGCCGCCTCGCTCGGACTACGGCTGGCCTCGGGACCACTGACCGACCGCAGCCGCCGCTTCTGGACCTGGACGATCGCCGGATACGTGCTGACCGCGGCCAGCGTCCCGGTACTCGGCCTCACCGGTGTGCTGTGGGTGGCAAGCGCCCTGGTGATCGCGGAACGCGTCGGCAAGGCGGTGCGCTCCCCGGCCAAGGACACCCTCCTCTCACATGCCACCGCCGTCACCGGACGAGGCCGCGGGTTCGCGGTGCACGAGGCGATGGACCAGATCGGTGCCCTGCTCGGCCCGCTGACAGTGGCGGGCATCCTCGCCCTGACCGGCGACGACTACGCCCCGGCGTTCGGCGTACTCGCCCTGCCCGGCGCGGCCGCCATCGCGCTGTTGTTCTGGCTCCGCGCCAGAGTCCCCGAACCGATCGCCTACGAGACGGCCATGGGCGCGGCGGCACCCGGCAACCCCGCCCCCGTCGAATCCCAAGAAACGAAGCTCCCACGGGACTTCTGGGTCTACGCGGCCTTCACCGCCGCGACCCTGACCGGGTTCGCCACCTTCGGCGTGCTCTCCTACCACCTGGTCACCCGCGACCTGATGCCCACCGCGATGGTGCCGGTGCTGTACGCGGCGGCCATGGCCGCGGACGCGGTGGCGGCGCTGGCCACCGGTTGGCTCTACGACCGGTTCGGCGCCCAAGTCCTGGTCGTCCTGCCGCTGTTGTCCGCGGCCGTTCCGGCCCTTGCCTTCACCGACACGGTGTGGGTCGCTGTCGTAGGCGCGCTGGTGTGGGGTGCAGCGGTCGGGGTCCAGGAATCCACGCTGCGCGCCACCGTCGCCGACCTCGTACCAACCGGTCGCAGGGCCACCGCATACGGCATCTTCGCCGGGATCATGGGGGCCACAGCGCTGGCCGGCGGCGCCCTGACCGGGGCTCTGTACGACGTCTCCATCCCTGCACTGATCACTGCGGTTGCCGGAATTCAGGCCGCGGCGCTGGTGCTGCTGTGGATCACCCGTACGGTCCGGTCGACACACCAAGACTGAGCGCCGGTTCAGCACCGGGCCGTAACTGGGCGAACTCCAGGGAAGGTTGGTCACGGACGGCGCATAGGGTTGTGCAATGTTCGATGTACAACAGCGAGAACAGGTCCGGAGGCAGCTCCTGGCACTGGCCGAGGCGGACACGGAGGTCGTGGGCGCCGCGATCACCGGCTCCGTAGCAGTCGGTGAAGGCGATCGCTGGTCGGACATCGATCTGGCGTTCGGCGTCAGCGGTGAGCTCGCTCCGGCCCTGGCCCGCTGGACCGAAACGCTCTACAGGAACTTCGCCGCCGTACACCACTGGGACCTGCCGTCCCGGACCTCGATCTACCGCGTGTTCCTCCTCCCCGGCTGGCTGGAAGTCGACATCGCCTTCACCCCGGCAGACGACTTCGGCCCGTTCGGCCCCACCTGGCGCACGGTCTTCGGTCGAACCACTCAGCTCGAACCCTCAGCTCCACCAGTCGGCGATCACCTGATCGGCCTGGCCTGGCACCACGCCCTGCACGCACGCGTCTGCATCGAACGACGCAGGTCGTTGCAGGCCGAACACTGGATCAGCGCTCTTCGCGGACAGGTGATCGCGCTGGCCTGCCTCCGCCTCGGGTACCCCACCAGCTACGCCAAAGGGGCGCACCTGCTGCCGGACGACCTGACCGCACAGCTGGAAGCGACTCTCGTCCGATCGCTCGACGAAACGGAACTTCGGCGAGCCCTCAAAGCCGTCATCGCCTTGCTGGTCCGCGAACTCGAACGCACCGACCCAGCTCTGACCGCGCGCCTTCAGCCCATGCTGACCGAACTCACACAGCCCGACGAGAAAACTTTGCGGACCGGTGTCGATCCGCCCTCATCCCGTTCGACGTCATGATGTGCGGCACCTCGCCGCACGATGACGTAAGAGGACTGGCGAGGACACACATGGAACAACTGCTGAGAGTCATGAACTTCATCGTCTCGAGCGATGGCATCGGTGCCGGCGAGCACCAAAGTCTCGAGCGACCGTTCGGCTACGACCATCCCGAGAAGCTGTTCGCCTGGGCCGGTGCCACGGCGAGCTGGCCGATGCGCACAGATCCCGGCGGGAGCCGGGGCCTCGACGACTACTTCACCCGAGATTTCGCACGCAACATCGGTGCCGAGATCATGGGCCGCAACAAGTTCGGGCCCCAGCGCGGGCCCTGGCAGGACCATGAGTGGCGCGGCTGGTGGGGTGAGGAGCCCCCGTTCCGCACCCCGGTGTTCGTCATGACCCACCACACGCGCCCGTCGTTCACGCTCTCCGACACCACGTTCCACTTCGTCGACGGCACCCCGGCCGCTGTCCTCGAACGAGCACGGGACGCGGCGCAGGGCAAGGACATCCGGCTCGGCGGCGGGGTCACCACCATCCGGCAGTTCCTCGAGGCCGACCTCGTGGACACCATGCATGTGGCGGTATCGCCGGTGAAACTCGGCTCCGGACTGCGCCTTTGGGAGTCCCCCGATGAGCTGCTCGATCGGTTCAACCTGGAGGTCGTGCCCAGCCCGAGCGGGGTGACGCACCACCTGTTCTGGCGAAAGTAGCGCGAGCTGTTCTGGCGAAAGTAACCCGAGGGCACGAGGGCCAACTTGAGCCCAGGCTGCGGCTGCGAAGGGGCGTCCGCCTCAGCGGATGCCCCTGCTCGCTGCAGATGCGGCTCGTGGCCTGCGGCGGGCAGGCGACTGTGGTCCGCCGTACGAGAGTGACGGCCGCCGACCGGGTGTCACAACGCCTGGAGGACACCGACGACGAAGATCCCGATGCCCACCGTCTCCGGCAGCGCTGCGAGCGCGCCCAGCAGCGCGGGTTTCGCCTTCTCGCCGAACTCGTCCTGAACACCGGTGAGCCAGTTCAAGGTGTCCTTGGCCGCGACCAACGTGGAAGAGGCGATGAGCAGCCAGGCGCCCACCTCCTCCCACCCCGCTCCCAGGGTGGAGAACCGCGCCGCCCACACCAGGCCGAGCAGTGCCGTTCCGTGCAGCAGGGTGCTGATGTGCGCCGACATCAGATACCTCGGCGCGGCAGCTGCGCCTCTCGCGCGGATCACCACGATGGGAAAACCGAGCAGCGCCCCGTAGGCGAGGTTCAGCACCCCACCGACGATCAGCACCTTCTCCGCCAATGTGATGCCCATCACACCACGGTAGGCGCAGAAATCGACGGCCGCAGTGCGCGTGAAGGCGGTGTGCAACCTCAGAGGTCGATGACGATCTTTCCGTGCACATGCCGACCGGCCTGAAGCTCGGTCGCCTGGCGGATCTGCTCGATCGGGAAACTCTCCGCGATGGGCACCTGCAGTTGACCCGCCGCGACCAGGCGGGCGATCTCTTCCAGGTCGCTCGGAGTCGCGTTCGCGCCGGTGGCCGCCGATACGCCGTCGACCTGGGCGGCGATGGTGCAGATGCGGCCGTCCGGGACGCCGAGTTCCCGTGCTGCGTGCGCTGTCTCCACTCCGTGCAGGTCGAGGGCGGCGGTGACACCGTCGGGAGCAAGGGCCCGGACCCGGTCGGCCAGACCATCGCCGTAGACGACTGGCTCGGCTCCGAGGCCGCGCAGGAAATCGAATGAGGTCGCCGATCCCGTCCCGATCACGCGCGCTCCCGCGATGCGGGCCAGCTGCACGGCGAACACCCCCACCCCGCCCGCCGCGCCGCCGATCAGCACGGTGTCGCCCGGGCCGAGGGCGACCACGGCGAGGGCGGCGGATGCCGTGCGACCTGCGATCGTGAGGGTCGCGGCGGTGCGATCGTCGACGCCGTCGGGGATGTGATGGGCTTCGTTGGCCGCCAGCCCCCCGGCCGGGTCGATCACCACGAAGTCGGCGACCGCGCGGGACAGCGCGCTCCCGAACACGCGGTCGCCGGGTGCGAAGCCGGTTACTCCGTCACCGACCTGGTCGACCACTCCCGCGTAGTCGGTCCCGAACCCCACCGGGAGGCTCAGGCCGAACCGGGCGGCGGTGTCCGCGTCGGCGGTCATGATCCAGTCCATCGGGTTCAGACCGGCCGCGGTGACCCGCACGCGGATCTGCTCCGGGCCTGCCTGCGGTGCGGGAACCTCGCGGACGTTCAGAACTTCGGGACCGCCGAATGCATCGAGCCGGACTGCCCGGCTCGCGCCCACCGACGGTTGACCGTTCTGCTCCAGCATGTGCGTCTGTCTCCTTGGAACCGAGGGAACGTAGGCAAACGGACTATGCTCCGTTTACATGAATGACCGTAGCATAACCGGAGCGTGATCCGTTTTGACTGAGGCAGCTATGCGCACGCCACGCGCGGACGCGACCCGTAACCGCGACCAACTGCTCGCGGTGGCGACCCGCGTGTTCGCGTCCGCCGACAACGAGCCGTCGATGCGTGCGATCGCCCGCGAGGCCGGGGTCGGCATCGCCACGCTCTACCGGCACTTCCCGACCCGCGAGTCGCTGGTCGATGCGGTCTACCGCGACCAGGTCGTACGGCTGACGGCCGGCGCCCGGGAGCTGCTCGACCGCATGCCCCCGGCTGAGGCGATGCGGCACTGGATGGACCTGTTCGGGGACTGGATCGCGACCAAGAACGGCATGCTCGACACGCTGGTCGCCATGGTCGAGTCGGGTGAGATCGCCCATGCGCAGACCCGAGCGGAGCTACTGACGGCCATCACCACGATCCTCAACGCCGGCCAGGCAGCGGGCGACCTCCGCTCCGACATCACCGCCGAGGACATCGCGGCCTCCCTCATCGGCATCTTCACCGTGGCCCCCCGGCCCCAGCACGAAGCCAAGGCCAGTCGCTTGCTGAACCTCCTGATGGACGGTCTCAGGCCCGCTGCCAGGCAGGTCTGAGGCTGCGACGTCAGCGAGCGGGCGAGGTTCATTTCAGGAACCGGCGAGGGGGCGATGTGCTGGGACGTGATGGGCGGTTGGTGGCGTGCGTCGTGATCGTGGCGTGCATGATGCTCACCGGATTCGGCGCGCCAGGATGGGCGCCCTTCGCCAGGTCACTGCCTGCCGGTCTGGCCCGCGAGGTGGTGCCGAACCGGGTCATGACATGGAACCTGTGCAACCCGTGCGGGGCGAGCAACGTCGATCAGGCAGCGGAGATCGCCGCGTACGCGCCCCAGGTCATCGGTGTGCAAGAGGCGTGCGCGGGTGACGTCGAGAGGATCCGGAAGTACCTGAAGGGCCTCTACGGGCTGGTGTACCACGTCGCCTACGGGCCGGTGCTGCGCAACTGGGGGCGCTGCGGGGGCGTCCCTTGGAAGCCCGGGGCCTACGGCCAAGCGATCCTCTCGGCGGCACCGATGACGGACCGCGCCACCGTCGAATACCCCGACGGCGGCTCCGAGGACCGCGGCTACCTGGCGGTCACCACTGAGGTGGGCGGCCGGTCGGTCCGGGTCTTCAACACCCACTTCGCCGAACGGCGCCAGGAGACGGTCCGGGCGGACCAGGCCCGCGTCCTGGCGGCAGCAGTCGCCGAGCACGACCACGCGATCGTCATCGGTGACTTCAACGCCGTACCGGACGCCCCCGAACTCAAGGCCCTGTGGAAGCTGGCCGAGGACGCCGACCCGCGCTGCCGTCCGTCGACCGCTCACCTCTGCGAGCCGAGCACCGACTGGCACAGCAGGTTCGACTACGTATTCCTGCGAGGTGTTGTGTCCCTAGGGCAGGGCGTGCGCCCCACGGCGCATTCAGATCACCATCTGGTGTACGCCGACCTCGACTTGGCCGGACCCTGTGCGCAGGCATCCGGATCGATGTGTTTGTGCAGGCTGGCGAACGCACACCGACGCTTCGGGCTGCGCCTCCGGCCGGCCAGGCGGCACAGTCCTTCGCGGACGCTCGCCCGGCCAGGGCTGTGGTGCGCAAACTGGTAGCTGGGGTGGGTGTCAGACCTGCTGTTCGAACTGCAGGGCGTGGTACCGGCGCTCTGCGATGTCCTTGCGGGTGCCGACGATCAGGGTCTGCGTGTAGACGTCGATATCGATCGACTGGCCGTGTATCTGTGCCAGAAGAACCAGGTCGCCCTCGTCCGGAGCCGACTGCCAGGCGCTGGAGAAACCCCCCAGCTGGACGGAGACTCCTTGTGAGGCACCGCCCGCTGCCGCGTCCCGCACGGCGTCCTCGAAGGCGTCCAAGATGCCGTATCGCTCCGCGCTGCCGTCCAGGAACGCGCGGGTCGCCGGGGCGTCGCGCCAGTCGGGCGCGACGGTCAGTCCAGGCACCGGATACAGAACGGCCGGTTCGTAGACCCTGGCCTGCTCAGGCTCGCCGTCGAGTTCGTACGTCGCCGAGCGTTCCGTGGTCCGCGCGCCGGCCGAAACGTGGAGCACAGTCGACGACTCCGGCTCGTACTCGATCTCGACGAAAAACAACAGGTCCCCGTCGGGCGGCAGTTCGATGTCCAGCGCTTCGCGGGGGAGTGCCGCACAGTGGACGGTCAGCACCAGAGGTTCGCGCCCCTCGGGCCAGTCGATGCCATCCGGCAGGCAGGGGAGACCTCCCGTGCGCGCGGCAGGGCGGGCCGCTTCTTGCTGGGCGGAAGTCATGTCCTCGAAGGGGATCAGGTGGACGCACGGTCGGGAGCTGGTGAGCATCTCGTGTGCGACCGGCTCGGGGACGCCATGCCTCTCGGCCGCTCCGAGAACGAGCTTTTCCACGATCGAAGTAGTCATGACCGGGATCATGCCAGGGCCCACTGACAGCGACTGACACTCAACTACCGCTTCACGGACAGCAGTTACCGCGACGCGGCGTGCTAGACCGGTGATCAGGTACGGCAAGCCCGTGTGGGTGTCGGCTGGTTCGGCTCAGCGGTTGAGGCTGTCACGTAGCTCGGCGGGAGCGAAGACCTCGAAGAACGTGTCCAACAGCTCTTCTCGGCCGCTCGTCTCGGCCTCTCCGCTCGCGATGGCCGTCAAGATCGCCTGGAACGCCGGCAGCCGGGCGGATCGGATCGTGATGACGAGATCCGGGTCACGTGGTGCCGGGCCGATCCCGGTGGTCAACTGCCCTTCGGTGATGACGATGTACAGCACCACGCCCGCGATGTGGATCTCCCAGGCGGCAGAAAGGCCGTGCGCTGCCTCGGCGTTGAACGTGGCACGGAACGCCATGGCGATCGACGAGGGAGGCACGAATTCGTCGGCTCGCTGCTCACCGAGCCGGTCATTTCCCCACATCGCCAGGGTCAACACGGCTGACTGCAGTGCTCGGCCCTCCTCACTGAGCGTGTACAGCACACCCCGCTGCGGCGCCGGAGCGACCTTGCGCTCGACGATGCCGACCTGCTCGAGCTCCTTGAGTCGAGTGGAGAGCACATTCGTCGGGATGCCAGGCAGGTCCTCGAGCAGGTCGGTGTAACGGCTCGGCCGGGCCAACAGCTCGCGAACAATCAGCAGTGCCCACCTCTCGCCGACCAGCTCGAGGGCTCGGGCGAGTCCGCAGTACTGCCCGAAGTCTTTACGTGCCATGGCGTAAAGCGTAGCAGCGGCCTTGCTGGGGTAATGCGTGCTTCACAAGGGGCTGTCGACTTGTAAAGATGCAGTTTGGAGAGTTTTTGAGTGCCCGGCCGTGGTTGGACGGCATGGATGCGGCGTCAGTCGATGAGGCGACGTAGTTCGACCTGGGCGCGTTCGACGAGTTTCTTAGCGGTGTGGCCGGAGATGCCCAGGTGGCGGCCGATCTGCCGGAAGGACCTTTCCGGCAGGTCGTCGAGGCCGTAGCGCAGAATCAGCGCCTCGGCTTCGCGCGGGTCGATGCGGGTCAGGGCCGTGCGGACCGTGCTGGTGAAGTCCCTTGCAATAGCGGTGTGTTGGGGGTCGGTCAGGGTATAGCCAGGTGCGGGCAGTTCGTCATCGTCTTCGACGGGTGCGGCGCGCAGTTGCCGATGGAGTGCGGCGACTGTCGTTGGTGAGATGCCCAGCGCGGCAGCCGCCAGGTTCAGGCTGTCAGCGTTCTCGTCGAGCGCCCGTCGCACAGCGACGGTTCGACCGACGAGGTCGGTGGGCACGACGGCAGGGAACTCCTGGCGGGCGATGGCCCGCTGGATTTCCTTGCATACCCAGGTGTGCGCATATGCCCCGAAGGGCACTGCCCGATCGGGATCGAAGCGGCATGCGGCAATCAGCAGCCCGAGGATGCCGGCCTGTCGCAGGTCCGCCCGGTCGATATGCCACGTGCGATAGCGAGCGACCTCGCGTTCGACGAGACGGCCGTGCATCGCCACAAGGCGTTCCCGCTCGACGGCGTCCGGTTCGGCCTGGTGACTGCTCACGGTGGTGATCTCCCGGGGATCGATGCCCGTCTGGTTGCCGTTGTTACGGATACCGAGCCGGGCACGCAGTGCGAGGTTCGCACTGTGGCCGATTGCCGGTATCCCCACTGGCGACCGCGCAACGCCGAGCCTGGAAGGCCACCGCATGTCCGATCTCAGCAATGCCACCTGGCAAGCAATCCCGATCGTCCCCTACGGAGCTGTCCTGCACGTACCGCTCGGTTGGGAGGCGCTGCCTCCCGTCCCGGCCAACGGTCCGGAGATCCTGCGGGCCACCGGGGGGCCCGGCCGAAACCTGATCGTCTTCAAGGTGCCTGCCAACGGAAAGACCGCTGCGCAGGTGGCGGACATCGCCCAGGAGAAACTCGAAGCCCACGGCTACGACGCCTTCACACGTACTGAGGCCCGGTTCGCCGGGCAACCGGGGGTGGCGCTGGATTTCGTCACCCGCCGCGACAGCAAGGGAACGGTCATCTACCAGACCCGGGAGTACTTCACTGTGCGCGGAAACGCAGCATTTGTGCTCGGCATGGGGAGCGCGACCTGGGAGGAGCATCTGCGGCTCATCGAGCAGATCGCCGACCGATTCGAACTCACGGACTGAGCTGAACCCCCGCTCTGCCGCGCTCAGTACGGGCCCGCAGGGCCCATCGATCTCACCACGTCTAAGCCGGCAGCCGTTTCGGGCGTCGTGTCGGTGAGGCTCTCGGTGATTCCTTCAAGGAGCTGCTCGAGGTCGGGCCGTAGTCAGGATGGTTCGTTCGTAGATGGCTCCGCCCGGTATGTACCAGCCCGCCTTCTTGCGTACGGCGGGGCTCGGGTCGTCGGCGTGGCATGTCCTGAGGGTGGCCAGGGCGCGTGCCTCCGAGTGGGCGAACTTGCCGACGAGTTCGGCGGCCATGGCGCGGACGTGCGGGTCGGGGTCAAAGGCCAGGTGGTGCAGAGAAGGTTCGAGGACCAGGTCCGGGCCCGGTGCACAGGTGTCGCCCTCGCACCGGTCGCAGGCCAGCGCGTGGAACGCGGCGATTCTGACGCGGGCGTCGGGGTCGTCGGTCATGGTGATGAGGTCGCTCACCGAGTCGGTGTCGGCCAGGTGGTCGAGCAGGCGGCAGCATCCCTCGCGGATGGAGGGATTCTCCTGTCGCAGGCCGGCGCGAATGGCGCTCAGCGCGGCCGGCCCGCGCCGTAGCAGTACACGGTAGGCCGCAACGGTGCGCTGAGGGTCGCCCAGGTATGCGACGAGGGCTTCGTTGTCGGTCCTGACGAATCCGAGCATGACCTCAGCTTCGAGCCACGGCGTTAGTCCGGGCAAAGGGGTTTTGCGACGGGTGCGAGGCACGGGCCGCGTCTGCTAACGAAGGCAGCCGGGGCTTGATCTTGCCGGGGGCTCGTCGCGTGGTTGCTGCGGCGGTTGCCGTAACGAGTGGTGTGCAGATACCGCACCGCCTGCTCGATGCGTTGTGCGGTGCACCGGGCAGCAGGTGAACGTGGCTAGAGTCGGCATCGTGCAGCTGATCGGCCGCATCGCGCCCGGTGTCGTAGAGGACGGCCTCCGCATCGGTGGGAAGCGAGCCGGCAGGTGTCGCGTTATGCGGCGAATTGGGACAGTGCGGGGAGGGCGGTTTGGGGGGCCCGGGCGACGGCGGTGTTGAGGAACGTTATCAGTGTCAGTGCGACGGCATGGGGGGGGGCGGCCCATAGCTGCGGTGTTGCCACGAGCCGGGTCCCGGTACTCAGCATCACTGACCCGATCATGTTCACGATTCCTACCGGTCGTTCACGGCATAGACAGCCCTGGGGCCCGCCGGTAGCTCCGCCACTGTGATGGACGCTGCACCTTTTGCTTAGCCCCTGGCAGTGATCGGTAGGCAAAGGGTGTACTCACTTCATGCTGTTTACTCCAGCTCCTGTCGTCCCGGAGTGGCCGTGCTGCGGTGACGGTGTCACCGGCGGGGAGCGTGCGGGTTGTATCGGACGCTCCGTCGACCCGCACTCTGCCTGCCTGGCACACCTGCCTGACGTTGACCGGGTTGGTCACCTGGCGAGCCTGAGCGCGGGCGCCGCCATCGACTACCGGGGCACGCGATTCACCGACCATCTGCTTGACCAACTTCTCAACGCTCTCAAGGATCCCAGCACGGGTCACGCCCGTTTCGGCGACGCCCGCTTCGAGTCGTCCACCTTCACCGGGACCGCCGATTTCGCCTCGGCTGCCTTCGCCGGCAGCGTCGATTTCGCCTCGGCCAATTTCAACGCCACTGCGAGGTTTTCCGCTGCCACCTTCACCGGCGGTTGCTGGTTCAACGAGGCCACCTTCCGCCGAGAGGCACAGTTCGACTCGGTCACGTTCACCGGCGTTGCCGTATTCGAATCGGCCGCCTTCGCCGATATCGCGCAGTTCCACTCAGCCGTCTTCACCGACCAAGCCGTGTTCCTCTTGGCTGACTTCACTGACGCAGCTGTGTTCGTCTCAGCCACCTTTGCCGACGCCCAGTTCCGGGCGGCCGCCTTCAACGGCGGTGCCCGGTTCACCGGCGCTACTTTCACCAGGGACGCCTGGTTCCCCGCGGTCACTTGCATCGGGACTGCCCAGTTCGGGTCGACCACCTTCGCCGGCAACGCCGATTTCGGATCAGCCACCTTCACCGGCGACGCCCGGTTTCACAAGACCGCTTTCGCCGGCAACGCGTCGTTCGAGTCGGCCACCTTCACCGGCGACGCCTGGTTCGACTCGGCAACCTTCACCGGCAACGCCTGGTTCGAGGCGACGGGCTTCACAGAAAACGTCGACTTCGGTGCGGCGAGGTTCGAGCAAGCTGGAGAGGTGGGGCCGCTGGTCTGCAGGAAGACGGTCTGTCTGTCGGGGGCGACGTTCCGTAGCCCGGTGACGCTCTCCGTCGCGGCCAGGCGCCTGGAGTGCTATCGGACAGGCTGGGCATCGACCGCCACGCTGCGCCTGCGTCATACGGACGTCGACTTCGCGCACGCTGTTTTCGAATACCCCCTGACCATCGCGGCCGCGCAAGCACCCTTCCCTCACTCCCGCGGTGATCGCGGCTCCATCGTCTTGGAAGACTGCCTCGCCGACACCACCGGCCCCGGTGTGCGCGTCATGTCGCTGCGCGGGGTAGACGCCGCCCATCTCGTGCTCGCCGGCATCGACCTGACGCGCTGCCTGTTCACCGGGGCGGTTCACCTCGACCAGATCCGTCTGGAAGGGAACTGCACCTTCGCTGCCGTACCGTGCGGCACACACTGGCGGCGGCTGCGCCCTCTGCGCTTCACCCAGCGTCGAACCCTCGCCGAGGAACACCATTGGCGCTCCTGCTGGCCGGCCGCGGTTCCAGGCTGGCAGCAGAACATCAACGGCACCGGGCATTTGGAACATGTAAGTCCCGCGCAACTTGCGCCGGTTTACCGGGCCCTGCGCAAGGCATTCGAGGACAGCAAGAACGAGCCGGACGCGGCAGACTTCTACTACGGCGAGATGGAGATGCGCCGCCATGATCACCACCGGCCGCGTGCCGAACGGACTCTCCTTGCCGCGTATTGGGCGCTGTCCGGGTACGGATTGCGCGCTACCCGCGCCCTGGTGTGGCTGCTGCTCGCGATGATCGGCACGCTGCTTACGATGATGCTCTGGGGCCTTCCGGCCGATGGCTGGAGGCCGCAGGCCGTCGGCAGTGTGACCGGCCAGCAGATACGGCTGCCCACCGACCCGCCCGACCCGATCAACCCCACCAACGCTCTGCACGAGCGCCTTTCCAGCGGACGTTTCGAAAAGGGATTGCGGGTGGTGGTCAACTCGGTCATCTTCCGCTCATCCGACCAAAATCTCACCACGGCCGGCACCTACACTGAAATGATCTCCCGTCTGACCGAACCCGTCCTGCTCGGTCTCGCCGCACTCGCCATCCGCGGACGCATCAAGCGATAGAAGGGAAGCCGGACATCAAAAGGCGTCGCTCCCCACGCCGCCCGCAGATCAGCAGAGCATCTCGTCTCTCACCTCGCGCTTGGGCGAGTTGCCGGACGGGGTGATGGTCCCGGTCCATATAGAGGTCGCCTGTGCCGCCGCTCGCGGGCCGGCGGCCGGTCGCCCTTTGCCAGCGTGGCAACCTAAGTACGGTTGCGGTGCCTGGCCGGTCGGGTGGCGGACCGAGGGAGACTGGTCTCCATGTGGACCGGGCCCAGGCCCGCTGTTGCCGGATGCGTCCGGAATGCTCACGTCCGGCAGCGACGCCGTCAGGTCCGGGTCGAAGAAGGAACTCACGTCATCCCACAGCAGATCAGCCACCCCGCCATGCTGCCCTGCTCACCGACCCAACGCACTCCGTTTCCCTTGGCCAAGGACACACGGGCACCCTGGGCGGAAGGGCTGCCGGTCGGCATCGGTGGACCAGCTGGGCACGGGATCTTGGGTCAGGGCGCCGTGAACAGGGTCGGGAAGCGGGGTGCGAGCCAGGGCTTGCGGCCCCAGGCGAGGATGTGTCCCTGTGCCATGGCCCGCCATGGGTTGCGACGGCCGAGCGCGATGAGGAGGAAGGTGACGGGTTCCAGCAGGATGGTGCAGTCGGCGCGTTCCAGCGGGGTGGGGGTCACCACCACTGCCCGGTCGGCGAGGCTGACGCCGAACGCCGGGCCGCCCCTGAGGCGAATGGTGTAGCGGGCGGCCAGATCGGCGATGGCGGTCGGGTCGGCGACGCGCGGCATGACCGAGAGGAAGAACGGCATGCACAGTTCGACCCGTTCGCGGTCGATCATGTGGGGGCGTTTGAGGGCGCGAGCGAGGTCGTAGCCGTGGCCCAGCATGTGGGTCAGCAGGTAGGACGCGAACACGTGCCGGTTCATGGAACCCAGTGGCGTGACGAGTGGCGGGTGGGCGGCGTTCTCGTCGCTCGCTCCTCGATGAACGGCGTCGAGGAATGCGTCGGCCTGTTCTTGGATCATCGACGTCAGAGGCTGCGCCCTGCGCTCCTCGAAAGTGGCGAGCGCTTGCGCGTTGGCGGCCGCCAGACTCTGCGGCGTGCCGTCTCCATAGGGGCGTTCACGCCCGGCTGCCACGTCGGCCATCAGCTCGTTGGCCTGGGCCAGGTGGGCGGCTGCCTCGCCGAGGGTCCACTGCGAGTCGGGTACGGCAACGCTGGTGTCGTCGACGCCGCGCAGCAGGGTTGCAATGTCACCGGCCGTCTCCCGTATCGCTCGCGCGAGTCCGTGGGGTAGCGGTTCTTGGGTCCTGTGTTGCGCCGTCGGATGCACGCTGCCTGTTCCTTTCCGCCCTGCGTCTCCTTCGCATATGAAACGCGCTGAACCCAATCAGACGCGGGGGGCATGCGACAAGCCCCGGCACTACCACGGTGCGGTCCGGTCCCAGGGGGCGGCTGACGGACGAGTGGAAGTCCGTTGTTCGACGCTGCGCGTGCGGTGGGGCGGGTGGGTGTGTGCAGGAGGAGTCGGAGATCCACCGAGGGGCTGTCCGCGTTCGCGGTCGTGCTCGTGCTCGTGCTCGTGCATGAGCGTTTGTTGCCCGCATTATGAGCAGACGATGACGGCGAGCTGCGGGCGGTCTCCCGGCTGGTCTGCTGGGCTCATGAACAGCAAGCGCAAGCCCAGTTGGCCGCATCGGCCCACGCCCGGCCGTCCCTCCCGTAACACCTCGACCGCGCCGGCCGCACTGGCGGCAAGCGCCGCAGTGGCTGCCCTCGCGACCACCCTGGTCGGTTGTGGTGGAGCGGACTCCAGCCCCCGGGCGGAGGGCGCACATCGGACGCCGAGCAGAGCGGCAAGTACCGGTACGAAAGTGCTGTGGGTGGGCGATTCCATTGCGGGCACCGAAGCCCCTGCCCTGCGGGCGGCCCTGACCGCAAGCGGTGTGGCGTTCAAGGACATGTCGTCGGACGGCGGGGGGACGGTTGTCGCCGGCAGCGAGAAGATCACGAAGATGATCGCTGCCGAGACGTGGAAACAACTGACCGAGAACATCGACTCGTTCCGGCCCACCTTGGTCGCCTATCAGATCACCACGTACGACTGGGGGAGCGAGAGTCAGCAACGCGCCGCATACGACAAGTTCGTCAAGTCGGCTGTGGCCGCCGGGGCCAAGGCGGTGTTCGTTCCGGCTCCGCCCGTGAAGACCGACGGTTTCTACAAGAAGTACGCGCCGCAGATGCGTACCGCTCCCCGGGTCGCCAAAGAGGTCGCCAAAGAGTTCGCTAAAGGGGTCGCCAGCAACAGCGGCGGATCGGCCGTGTTCCTGGACGCCTCACACCTGTGGGGCACCGACGCCTCCGCCGCCAAGGCCCAGCGGTCTTCGGACGGGATCCACAACTGCCAGCAGGGAGCAGCCGAGTTCGCCTCCTGGTTCACCAAACAGCTCGGTAAGCGCGAGGGTTTCGCGCCCGCGTCCGTCGACGCATGGGCGAACGGCTCGTGGACCGGCGACGACCGGTACGGCAAGCTCAAGTGCGACAGTTGAGGGAGCGGCGCGTTTCATGAGCGAGCGTCGTGTGCACATTGCCGCCCTGGACGGCCTGCGCGGATTCGCGGTCGCGGCCGTACTGCTCTTCCATGCCGGGTTCGTCCGCGGCGGCTTCCTCGGCGTCGACCTGTTCTTCGTGCTGTCCGGGTTTCTGATCACCGGGCTGCTGCTCGGTGAGGGAGAGCGCGGCCGCATCAACCTGATCGCGTTCTGGGGCCGTCGTGCTCGCCGCCTGCTGCCCGCCCTGGCCTGCGTGGTGGCCGTGACCCTGCTCGCGACCTGGGCCTGGGGCACCTTGGCACAGTTGCGGTTCGCGCTCGACGATGCGCCGTGGGTCGGGGCCCAGGTGCTCAACTGGCACTACATCACTGACCAGATCGGCTACTGGAACGCCTCCGACACCCGTGTCTTCGCCCACCTGTGGAGCATCGGTGTGGAGTGGCAGTTCTATCTGGCCTGGCCACTCGTGGTGGCCGTGGCGGCACGGAGTCCGTACGGCGAGCGGGTCGTGGCGCTGCTCGCCGGTTCGGGAGCCTTGGTCGCCCTGGCTCTGACCTCCTCCCTCGGCACCGCTGTGGACACCACCCGGGCCTACGAGGGGACCGACACGCGTGCTGCCGCACTGCTGCTCGGGGCGCTGGTGGCGACCGAGCCCGTGCGCGGTATCGCGCGCCGGGTGCCGCGCCGCGCCGCTGACATGGCGTGCCTGGTGCTGGCGTGCGCGCTCGCCGCCGCGTGGGGGGTCACCGATGGTGAGAAGGAGCCGCTTCTCTTCCACGGCGGACTCTTCCTGCACTCCTTGGCCTCGGCCGTGCTGATCGTTCTCCTGGTGGAAGTGCCGCGCACCCTCGCGGCCCGGGTGGCGGGCAGCCGGCTCCCGCGCCGCCTGGGCACCCTGTCGTACAGCCTGTATCTGTGGCACTGGCCGGTGTACCTGCTGCTGTTGCCCCGGCTCTCCCCGCTCGGCAGGTGGGGCGGCGCGGCTGTCGCGATCGTGGTGTCGCTTGCGGCCGCTGCGGCGACAGCACGGCTGATCGAGGATCCGGTACGGTTCCGCTCGGGCTGGGCACGCGGTCGGCGCGGACCGGCGGCACTGGTGGCGCTGGTTTTCACCGGGGTCGTGCTGTGGGCGGCAATCCCGGTCCCGGTGCTGGGTGCGGGCACGGTCGACGTCAGCCGCCTCAGGTGAGTCACGCCTGCGGGCGCGGCCTGACCGCGTGGTCGGAAGCCGACTGATGCTCCTGTGAAACCTGATGTCCGGAGTCTGTGGGAAGGGATCCCGTCCGCATGAGCCGTGTGCTGCTGATCGAGGACGATCCGGCCGTGCGCCGGGGCGTCGTGCTGGGCCTGTCCCGCAACGGGCACGAGACCGAGGCCGTCGGCACCGGCGAGAGTGGTCTGGAGGCGCTGGCCGCCTTCAAACCCGACCTCGTACTCCTCGATCTGATGCTGCCCGGAATGAGCGGTCTGGAGGTCTGCAGCCGTATCCGCGCGACCAGCCGCCTGCCGATCGTGATCCTGTCGGCGCGCACCGACGACGTCGACGTGGTGATCGGACTGGAGGCGGGCGCGGACGACTACGTCGTCAAGCCCGCGAGTGTCGCGCTCATCGAGGCGCGTATGCGTGCGGTCCTGCGTCGCGTGGCGCCTTCCCCGTCCGACACCGGCGCGGACGCCGGGCGGGTCACCGTGGGCGATCTGGACATCGACCGCAGCGCGCTCATCGTCCGCAAACGCGGAGCGGAACTCGCCCTCGCTCCATCGGAGTTGAAGCTACTGCTGTTCCTGAGCGCCGCACCCGAGCGGACCTTCAGCCGTCAGCAGCTGCTCGAGGACATCTGGGAGCACAGCTACTACGGAGACGTCCGCCTGGTCGACGCCTGCGTGATGCGGCTCCGCGCCAAGATCGAGGAGGACTCGCGCCATCCGGTGTACGTCCAGACCGTGCGCGGGTTCGGTTACCGCTTCGGCCCGCTGCCCGCATGAGACTCGCGCCCGTCCACGGTCTGCGCCCGCGCATGGTCGTCGTTTTCCTGCTCGTCGCGGCGCTCAGCTCGCTCATCACCGCAGCGCTCACCTTCCACCAGGCGCGTAGCTCGATCCTGGACCGTACCCAGAAGGGCGCCGTCAACGACCTGCGTCTCCAAGTCGATTCGCTCGTCCCCAATCTGCCGTCCGACCCGACCGATGCGGACCTGCGCGTCTTCGCGCGCCAACTCGACCTCGCCTCCGGCTCGCGCGGTTGGCACACGGCCGTCTCCCGTGCCGGCGGTCCGTTGATCGGCACGGCCAGTGACGTCAGCGGTTCGCTGCGCGCCGCGGTGAAGAGCGGCAGCAGCACGTTCTACGAGCGTGTGGCGGGCCCCGGTGAGCCGCGGCTGATCATCGGGATGCCCGTGAACCACACCGACCTGGGCGCGACAGCGGAGAAGCGATCGGGGCTCGTCGTCTACGCGGTGGTCTCACTGGATCGTGAACAGGCCGACGTCTCCGCCCTGATCACCGCGGCCTGGGCGGGAGCCGTCCCGGCGCTCGTCCTGGCCGTCCTGCCCGCCCTGTTCGCCGCCCGGCGGGTGCTGCGCCCGGTGGGCCGGCTGCGCGCGGCGGCCGAGAAGATCACGCGGGGGGATCTGGACACGCGTCTCGACGTCAACGGCAGCGACGAACTCGCCGCACTGACCAACACCTTCAACACCATGGCCGCCAGACTTCAGCACGACGACGCCGAACTGCGGCGCATGGAGGCAAACGCCCGCCGGTTCGCCTCCGACGTCTCCCACGAACTGCGCACCCCGCTGGCCGCGATGGTGGCCGTCACCGACGCCCTCGACGACGACGCCCGCACGGGCGGCCTGCCCCCGGACACCGCCGACGCGGTCCGTCTGATCAGCGACGAGACGCGCAAGTTGGTCGTCATGGTGGAGGATCTGATGGAGATATCCCGCTTCGACGCGGGCGCCGCGACGCTCCAGCGGGACGAGGTGAGTCTGCACACCCTCATCCACAAGACGCTTCAACTGCGCGGCTGGCCGGCGCCGGACAAGGTCATCACCGAACTGCCCGCACACGATGCACGGATCCGTATCGACTCACGCCGTATCGACATCGTCCTCGCCAACCTGATCGGCAACGCGCTCAAACACGGCGCCGCACCCGTCACCGTCCGGGCGACGGTCGGCCAGGAAGCCGTGGTGATCACCGTCGCCGACCGTGGCCCCGGCATCCCCGACCAGGTCCTGCCGCACGTCTTCGACCGCTTCTACAAGGCGGACGCCGCTCGGAGCCGCTCCGAAGGCAGCGGGCTCGGGCTCGCCATCGCGCGGGAGAACGTACGCCTGCACGACGGAAGTCTCACCGCGGCCAACCTCCCTGAGGGGGGAGCGGTGTTCACGATCGTCCTCCCGCACCGGCCCGCGAAGGAGGGGGAGGCGTAGTGCGCCGGCTCACCTGCCACGTCATCCTTGTGTCGGCGCTTGCGTTGATGCTGGCGGGCTGCGGTGTCGGTTCGACCGGTCCGGTTCCGGCCGGTGCCCCGGCCTCGGGCTTGAGGGCCGATTCCGTGGCCCAGTACGCCCGTCTCTACTTCGTCGGCCCCTACGGCATTGAGGCCGCACCCCGCAAAGTCGACGCCCGAGCGACCCCGCAACAGGCCCTCGACCTCCTCCTCAAGGGGCCCGATACGGCTGAGAAGGCTCGCGGCCTGGTCACTGAAGTGCCCTCGTTCCCAGGTCGGTTGACGGCGAGTGCCGCAGACGGAGCCGTGGATGTGCATCTCCCGGTGTCCGTCGCGCAGATGAACGGAGGCGGCCTCGGCCTCAGCCAGATCATCTGCACGGCCGCCAACGCCGACACGTCAGGCAGCCGACGTCCCCCCGATGTGGATGTCAGGGTCTACGAGCCGGGGGAGACGACTGCATGGACGGTGCGGTGCAACGCCGCAGGCAACGCGGTTCCTGTACCGAGCAGGTGAGGCTGATTCTGTGCTCTTCTGTGCTCTTGGCCCGGGCGCCGTCGCCCGTTAGGGTGCGGGGCGACAACGTTGCCAGGCCGCGGTGCGGTCCCGCACCCTTGCCGTTCCCGGCCACGTGGAGTGGAAAGGAACCCGATGCTGGGTCCGCGTACGAAAAGCCGCGTCCACCCCTGGAAGAGAGCTCGCGCCGCGTGCGCCGTCGCGGCGGCGTTTGCCGCGGCACTGACCGTGCCCGCGGCGACTGCCCAGGCCGAAGCAGCGACACAGGATGCTCCTCGCCCCGCAGCCGCCTCAGCCGCTGCCTCCGGGCTCGACTACGTCGCTATGGGCAGTTCCTACGCGGCTGGACCCGGCATTCCGCCCGCACAGACGGGCAGCGGAGCGTCGGCGTGCGCGCGGTCGGCCAACAACTACGCCAGTGTCGTAGCCCGTGAGTCCGGGGCGAACCTTACGGACGTCTCGTGCAGCGGCGCGACCACCGCGAACCTGCTGACGGTGAGTCAGGCGGGGCAACCTCCGCAGGTCCAGGCCGTGACCCCGTCGACCCGTGTGGTCACGGTGACCATCGGCGGCAACGATGTCGACTACCTGGGCAGCATCAACGTCTATTCCTGCCAGACCGCTGGCGGCACCAACTGCGGCAGCGTGGACCAGGACGCGATCAACCGGACCTTCCCGGAGGTGGCCGGTCGGATCGAGAACGTCGTGAACGCCGTGCACAGCACTGCACCACAGGCGCATGTCTACCTGGTCAACTACTTCACCATCCTGCCGGATGCCGGGGTGTGCACGAATGTTCCGCTGACCGGCGACCAGGCAGCCTTCGAGCGCAGCATCGCCACGCGCCTGGCGGACGCGACCGCCACTGCGGCACACGCCACGGGAGCCACCCTGGTCGACCTGGCCGCCGCGAGCCACGGACACGACGCCTGCTCCGCGGACCCCTGGGTGGAGAACTACCGTCCCAGTGCTGGGCGTTCGACCTACCACCCCAACGAGGCGGGAATGCGGGCGGCGGCCACGCTCGTGGAGACGGCGCTCAAGTCCCAGGGCGAGCTGCACACCGCGGCGTTCTCTTCGGGCATCGCAGGCAAGTGCCTCGATGTGCAGGGCGGCGGAACGGCCAACGGCACCCATGTACAGCTGTACGGCTGCAACGGCACCGACGCCCAGCAGTGGACGTACGTGCCGGACGCGGGCGGCACCCTGCGTGCGCGCGGCGGCTGCCTCGACGTGAGCAACAGCGGCACGGCGAACGGGACGAAGGTCCAGCTCTGGCAGTGCAACGGAACCGGGGCACAGCGCTGGGTGAGTGGCCCCAACTCCTCACTGGTCAACCCGCAGTCGGGCCGCTGCCTCGACGACCCGGCAGCCGCCACTGCCGACGGAACCCAACTGCAGATCTACGACTGCAACGGCACGGCGGCGCAGAGGTGGACCCCGACCGCCTGACCCCAGGCACCGGCACCGGCACCGGGCCCGGGACGGCAGGATACGTCCCGGGCTGCCGGTCCCTTCGACTACCCCAACGCCAGTGCAGCAACGGGCAGTTGTGCTGCGCGCGACACCGGCCTGCCCGCGCCCAGACTTGCCGGGCGCGCGCCGGCCTAGGTGACCTCGATCGGGGTGGACTGGCTGCTCTGGTTTCCCACGTGGAACGTCAGGGATGTGCGTGCGGCGGTGGTGGTGTCGGTGGCCTTCACCGCCACCCAGATCGTGGACCTGGATCCCCTGGTCAGAAGGTCCAGATCGACGTTATCGAACGTGAGCGTCTGGCCGTCCCCCGACAGGCGCCCTGGGTACGGCTTCACAGTGCCGTCGGCGTCCTGGACGGTCAACTGGTAGCCGGGGTTGCCCTCTTCGACGAACTGCAGCCCCATGCCCTGGGGCAGAGTGACCCGGACGGTCTGCGGAGGTACGGGGCCGTCCTGGGCCTCCAGCCGCACTCCCGGATAGCCGACGGAATGGTCGCCGTCCAGCCGCACGTCCGGCGGACCGCCCGGCCTCACCGAGAACTGCGCGCTGTGAGGGGCGGTGTAGCGGTAGTAGAGGCTGCCGACCTGGAAGGCGTCCCCGGGCCTGCTCGGGTCCCAGCTGGTCGCGCTCGGCTCGCCACTGGGGTCAGTGGCCTGCGGCCACACCAGGAAGCGGTAGTACCCCGGCTTGTCACCTGCCTCGCGCAGGTCGATGGCACCCAGCGTCTGCTTGCGGCTGGTCCCGGCGTCGGCGTGCCCCTCCACCTTCAGTTTGCGTGGGGTGGTGGTGAGGTGGGATGGAGTGCCGTCCTCGTGTACCAGCTGGTAGTAGACGAAGTCGCTGTGACTGCCGGGGACGTCCCTGCCCTGGCGCGGGTTGACCAGGTCGACGATGAGCTTGTCGCCGGGGATGTAACCACTGTCCGCGACGTAGCCGAACCCGGCTTGGCTGTTGGGATTTCCGCCCCAGACGTAGTCCCAGGGCAGGCGGACGAAGGGGCGCCCGATCCTGCCTTGGTCCGGAATGTATTCGGGCCAGAGCACCTCCACCTGCGGGCTGGCCGTGCGGGTCTCGCCGTTGCTGAGGTCGACCCTCACCAGGATCGGGTACGTCTTGCTGTACTGGCCCTTGTCGGGCGCCGCGTCGACGTTGAGGTCACCGCGCAGGGTGAAGGTGATGACGTCGGAGTCCGCCAGGAAGGTCAGGTCGATGACCTCGTACTGCTGGTCCACGCCCATGCTGCCACGCAGCAGCCGGACTGCCTCCGTCTCGGCCTTGTCGTTGCCGTAGTACGCGTAGCGAACCTTGGTGATCCTCACGCCCACCGGGACGCGAAGACGGCCGTCGTAGCGGAACTCGGAGTCCCAGACGGCGAACCGGTTCGCGTGGCCCAGTGTCTCGATTCCGGTCGTCAGCGCGGCCGGCGCTGAGGTGGTGTCTTCGGGTGTCGCTGTATCGATCATGCTGATCTCCTTTGCTGGCAAGCCATCGCGTGTTTGTGCCGGCGCTTCGGCAGCGCCGAGAGCCCTAGGGACGCCTCGCGTGGGTGGCCCGCGTGGTCGGTGACGTGCTGAATCCGTCCTTGGCGGCATTGCGGTCTGCCTCCCGTGGCAAGGGGGTGGACGCCGTCGCGGTCCTCAGATGATCGCGACGGCGGTGAAGGGTGACGTGCGGTGGCCGATGGTGGAGGCCACCTGGCTGTTGCCTCCCGGCGCGTTGTTGTCGGCGCTGGCGCAGACCCACATCACTACGTGTGATCCGTTGTCGTTGAGGGCGAGGTCGATGTCGGAGAAGGCCGGTGCCTGGCCGCCGTCGCGGGCGTTTCCCAGGTAAGGCGTGGCGTTGCCGTGGGTGTTACTTTCAGGGGCAGGTGCGTCGGTCGGCCGCCGGATCCGCGGCACCGTCACCGGGGACAGGGCGTATGTCGCCGGCGTCGACGAGCGTGCCGATGGCCCGCCTGCGCACTCCGTGGCGCCGGCCGGTCCTGCTCAGTGCTTCGACGGCGTCGGACCACAGGTCGAGGTCGGGAGCCGCGCTCAGTTCGATGGAGCGGGCCTTGGCCCGACGGGAGGCCCGCGCCCAGTTGTCCGGGTCCCGCAGCGACGACAGAGCATGGATCCAGGCGTTGAGGTCGTCGCGGTAGGCGAAGATCCCGGCCTCTCCCAGGGACTCGACGAGCCCGGGTGTGGGATGGGCGACGACCGGGATACCCGAAGCGAACGCCTCCACGGCCACCCGCCCCCAAGACTCGTACAGGCTCGGCATCAACACCACGCGCGACCGGCTGTAGACGTGCTCGCGCATGCGCTGCCCGGGCACTCCGTCCACCACTTCACAGTTGGGCAGCCGTGGCGGCGGCATGACCTGCCGCCCATAGGCGCCGCGGACACCGAGAAAATTCCATTCCGGGGTCCACGCGGCGATCTGCCAGAAGACCTCGCCGCCCTTGTCGGGATTGAGATTGACGAGGGTCGCACAATCCCCTGGCTGGGTGTGGTATTCCTCCGCGATCACCGGGGGCCGGACCACGATGCTGTTCCTGGGCAGGAACTCCCGCGGGTAACGGGCGTAGAAGATCTCTCCGTCCCGCCTGATCCACTCGCTGTTGTACACGACGAGATCGGCTCCCGCCGCGTTGTGGAAGCTCACCGCGAAGTTGTCGTGGCAGATCACGGCCAGGGGGATCAGCCGGTCCCGGGCGAGTCCTGCCATCAGAGGCACGTTCTCGAAGTGGGACAACAGCACGTCCGCCTTCTGGGCATGAGCGGCGAAGTCCATGCCTTCCTGATAGGGGACGACCTGCACCCCGTCGATCTCGTAGTTCTTCTCGATCCTCCCTGGGTGCGACAGCCAGACTTCCACCCGGTGACCGCGTTCGGCCAGAGGGCGGAGCATCGAGTGCAGCATCCATTCGGAGCCTGCATTGTGGTCCGGCGGATACCCGTACACCCGGGCCACGATGGATATGCACCGCCCCCTGGGCGGCGCGGTCAGCTGGTACGGGCGGGACATCACAGTGTCCACCAGCAAGAACTCCCTTCGAAGGGGTCGAAGACGGCGCGGCCGCGCCAGAGGGCTGTGAGTACCTTGCGGCGATGGCGGGCCGCACGACTCCCGTGCCGTGACGAAAACGCTGACGTCCCCGTCAACTACCCTTCGTATTCAGATGAATTCGGAGCGAGTCCATCATGTGGGTGAGCGTGCGGAAGCACTAACGGTGCGTCAGCGCAGGCCACTTGACCGCCGGAGCGGCGCGCGCACGACGCGTCCGCTCTTCACGCGACGCCCGTGGACGGCCCATAGGTACCTGGAAAAAGCGCTCAACGAGTCTGCCCAGCACACCCGTTGACGCCGGAGCAGGGGACCGGCCATCCCGGAGCCCCACACCCTGACCGCCGTGGTGCCCCCAACAGTGGTGTGTGTTGTTCCGGCTGGTTGAGGCGCGGGCAGCCGCCTGCCGGTGCCGGTCTGGTCGTCGGGCCGCACCGGGGCGGTGTTGACGGTTGGCAATCCTCGGGGGGCGACCGGTTCGAGCAAGCGTGGCAGTACACGAAGGCCCGGCGCTTCAGCCGGTTCCCGCGTAGCGGCCTGTTCATAGGACGCGCCGGCGTCCACGGCGCACACCCTGGCAAAGCCCACGCGTCCTCGGCGCCCGGCCCCTTGGTACAGGCCCCGCGGCTCTGGCCGACCTCCTGTATACCGAGTACTCTACCCGGTATACAGCGAGCGGGTGTGGAGGTCTCATGAGTGTGCGGCACGCCTTGTTGGCGCTGCTCAGCGAAGGGCCCAAGTACGGGCTGCAGTTGCGGCAGGAGTTCGAGGTGCGGACCGGCGAGGTATGGCCGCTCAACACCGGGCAGGTGTACACGACGATGCAGCGCCTCGAGCGGGACGGGCTGGTCGCCTCCGATCCCGGTGACGCCTTGGACGGGCCGCAAAAGCGCTACCGGATCACCCCGCCCGGCAGTGACGAACTGGCCGCATGGCTGCGTACGCCACCCGGCGTCGACGCGCCGCCCCGCGACGAGCTCGTGATCAAGGTGCTGGTCGCGCTGCGGCTGCCCGGCGTCGACGTCCGCGAGATCCTGCAGGCGCATCGGCGGCACCTGGTCGGCCAGATGCGGCAGTACACCCGCCTGAAGGAGGATGCGGCCGACGACCTTTCGCTCCTGCTGGTCGCCGATGCGCAGCTGTTCCGCCTCGAATCCCTGGTCCGCTGGCTGGACTCCGCCGAAGGGCGGCTCCGGCACCACCGAGTGGACGCCGCTCCCCAGGCTCCTGCCCCCGCCGCCGCGCCCGAGCTGCCCGGAGTGTCCCGATGACCGCCGCCCTGCTCGAACTCTGCAGCGTCTCCAAGACGTACGGCGCCGGACCCGCCTGCGTACGCGCTCTCCACGACGTCGATCTCCAGGTATGTGCGGGAGAACTCGTCGCCGTCATGGGCCCCAGCGGCTCCGGTAAGTCGACCCTGCTCACCATCGCCGGGAGCCTGGAAGAACCCACCGAAGGCCAGGTGTTCTTCGAGGGCACCCCGTTGTCCGGCCTGAGCCCCAACGCCCGGGCCCGTCTGCGCCGCCGCCATATCGGCTATGTCTTCCAGGACTTCAACCTGCTGGCCGGCCTCACCGCCGTGGAGAACATCAGCATGCCTCTCGAACTCGACGGCATGAGGGCGCGACAGGCCCGCGCCGAGGGCCTGCGCGCCCTTGAGGAGCTCGGGATGGCCGACCGCGCGAGCGCCTTCCCCGACGAGCTCTCCGGGGGCATGCGCCAGCGGGTGGCCATCGCCCGGGCCCTGGTCGGCGAGCGGCGACTGCTGCTCGCCGACGAACCCACCGGCGCCCTGGACACCGACACCAGCGAGGGCGTGATGCGCCTCATCCGCTCCGCGTGCCGGCAGGGCGCGGGCGCTGTGCTGGTCACCCACGAAGCCCAACTCGCCTCCTGGGCAGACCGGGTCGTGTTCGTACGCGACGGCCGCATCGTCGACACCAGTGCGGCGCCGGACGGGCCGGAGATCCTGCTGCCCTCCCCCGGGGAGAGCGGCCGGTGAGCGCCTTGATCACCGCCCCGCCGCACACCCGCCCGCCGGACGGCGGCCTGCCCGCACGCGGCGCCGTGGTGCGCTGGGTGTGGCGGATGCTGCGGCGCGAGTGGCGACAGCAGCTGCTGCTGGTCTGCCTCCTCGCCTTCACCGTTGCCGCGGCCGTCTGCGGCCTCGCCGCCGCACACGCCTATCCGCCCTCCGACGCCGGCACCTTCGGCTCAGCGCAGCAGCGGGTACGCCTCGACGGCAGCAGTACGCACCAGATCCGCGTCCAAATAGCAGCCGCCCGAGCACAGTTGGGCACCGTGGAAGTCATCTCCCACCGTGCCGTGCCCATTCCCGGCTCGGTGCGGGCACTGGACGTCCGCGCACAAAATCCCCATGGCCGCTACAGCGCACCCATGCTGCGGCTGGTCGCCGGACGCTATCCGGTCTCGGCCACGGAAGTCGCCCTGACCCGAGTGGCCGCGGACCTCTTCCATACCCGGCCCGGCGCATACGCCACCCTCGACGGACAGCGGCTGCACGTCACGGGCCTGGTGGAAAACCCGCACAAGCTCGCCGACCTCTTCGCTCTGAGCGCCCCCGGCCCACAGGTCGCGGACCGCCCGGCGACCTCGGCCGTTGTGTTCGCCGACGCCACGCCAAATACCTTCTCCGCATACCGGCAGGCCGACGACAGCCCCAAATTCATCCTGGACCGCAAGGGCCCGGGCCAGCCGGTCACAGCCGCCGTCTTCGCCCTGGCCAGCATCGTGCTGCTACTCGTCTCGCTGGTCGCCGCCGCCGGCTTCGCCGTCCTCGCCCAGCGCCGCCTGCGTCAGCTCGGGATCCTGGCCTCGATCGGTGCAACCCCCCGCCACCTACGGCTCGTTCTGCTCGCCCACGGAGCCCTGACCGGTGTCCTCGCCGCGGCCGCCGGCACCCTCGCCGGCACCGTCGCCTGGCTGCCGCTCGCCCCGCACCTGGAGCAGGCCGCCGGCCACCGCATCGACCGACTCGCCCTGCCCTGGGCCCTGCTCGCCCTTTTGACGCTGACCGCCGTGGCGGCGCCGACGGCCGCAGCCTGGTGGCCCGCCCGCACGGTGGCCCGCATCCCCGCCACCCGGGCACTCTCGGCGCGGCCGCCCCGCCCGGTGCCGGCTCGGCAATCGCTCTGGGCGGCGGCACCCCTGCTGGCCGCAGGCATTTGTGCCCTGATGGCGGCACACCGCACCAACGGACTGCTCATCTCGCTGGGCATCACCCTGTTCGTCCTCGGCCTGCTTCTGCTCAGCCCCTTGTGTATCCGGACGCTGGCCGCGACAGCCACCCGGCTGCCCTTCACCGCGCGACTCGCCCTGCGGGGCCTCGGACGCCACCAGGCCCGCTCCGGCGCCGCCCTCGCCGCGATCACCCTCGCCATCGGCATCCCGGTGGCCGTGTCCGTGCTGGCCGCCGCAAGCCAGGTGACAGCTGACCGGGGCAACCTCGCGGCAGGCCAACTCCTCATCCGGATCGGTTCCAAGGAACCCGTCATCCCCCGTCTCAGTCCCGCCGAACTGGCCCGGGTGCGCGGCACCGTCGGCCAGTACGCCGCCGCCCTGGGCGCCACGATGACGCCGCTGGAGATGGCGTATGCGCCCGAGACCCCGCAGTCCAAGGGTGGCGACGTGGACGCGGGCGACGGGCAGCCGGTCATGGAACTCGGCCGGCAGGCGGGAGCGCACACCTGGCGCAGCTTGGCGCTGTACGTCGCAACCCCCGAGGCGGCGCAGCGTTTCGGCTTCGACCTGGCGGCGGCCCGCGCCGACACGGACGTGCTGACCCCCAACCGCAACCGGCTGGAGTTCCTGGGCAGCGTGCAGCGCGACCTCTCCGCCCGGACCCAGCACATCAGGGGCACGGCCTACACCTCGGTGCCCAACGCCTTCCTCACCCCCGCGGCACTGCACCGGCTCGGCTGGCACCCGATCACCGTCGGCTGGTTCATCCAGGCCCCACACGGCCTGACCACCGCGCAGCTCACCGCAGCCCGCGATCTGGCCGCCGCCAACGGCCTGGTCACCGAGGCCCGCGACCAGCAGGACACACTCGCCACCCTGCGCTGGACATCCGTGGCCGGCGGCACCGTACTGGCGCTCGGCGTGCTCGCGATGACCGTCGGCACGATCCGCGGCCAGGCAGCGGACGAACTGCGCACGCTCACGGCGACCGGGGCGACCACGACGATCCGGCGCAACCTCACGGCCGCGACGGCCGGGTTCCTCGCCCTGGGCGGCGTCCTGCTGGGCGGCGCGGGAGCCTACGCGATCCTCCTCGCCGCCTACGCCGACGACCTGGGCACCCTCGCCCGCGCCCCCTACCTCCCCCTCGCCCTGACCGCCGTCGGCCTCCCGCTCACCGCGGCGGCCACGGCATGGCTGGCATCGGGCCACGAACCAAGATCGATGACGCGGCTGCTGCTGGAGTGAGAGCCCGCGACCGGGCTCACGCCCCGAACGCCCGACCTTGGACCCGGCACCGTCCCCCGAACGACGCCGCGGCTGCCCGAAAAACCCAGTAGGGCAGTGAGTTGTGTGATCGGGCGGTGGAGCGAGGCCTCGGCACAGGCCTGCCGGCGCTGACTTCGTGCAGGCGTACGGAGTCGTGGGGGAGGCTTTGTTCGCTGTCACGAATCGGGGCGGCGGGCGCGGCCCTACGTTCACGGCATGACGAAACTCGACCGGATACGAGCCTGGTGGGAAGAGCAACTGCCCGCGTTGCTCGACGAGTACGAGGTACCGGGTGCGGCGGTCGCCGTGGACCTGGGTGGAGAGGTCGCCGACCACGGTGCGGGTGTGCTGAGCCTGTCGACCGGGGTGGAGGCGAACGCCGAGACACTGTTCCAGATCGGTTCCATCACCAAGGTGTGGACCGCGACCCTGGTGATGCAGCTCGTCGACGAGGGCCTGGTCGAGCTCGACGCCCCGATACGCGGTCGCCTGCCGGAGTTCCGTATCGCCGACGAGTCCGCCGCGGCGGCGATCACCGTCAGGCAACTCCTCAACCACACCGCCGGGTTCGAGGGTGACATCTTCACGGACACGGGCAAGGACGACGACTGTGTGGAGAAGTACGTCGCCGGTCTGGGCGACGTCCCTCAACTCTTCGCGCCGGGCGAGCTGTTCTCGTACAACAACGCGGGCTACTGCGTACTGGGCCGGCTCGTCGAGGTGGTGCGCGGCAAGCCCTACGGCGCCTGTCTGCGTGACCACCTGTTCACTCCGCTCGGTCTCACCCACGCGGCGCACGGAGCGGACGAGGCCATCCTTTACCGGGCCGCGGTCGGACATCTGCCGCCCTCTCCCGGAGAGCCTCTTCAGCCTGCGCCCGTATGGAACATCGCCCCCTCGAACTCGCCCGCGGGCTCCCTGCTCGCCATGCGCCCGCGCGACCTGCTGGCCTTCGCCCGGATGCACCTCAACGACGGCACGGCCGACAACGGCAACGTCGTACTGAGCGAGGCCACGGCCAAGGCCATGCGCGAGCGGGAGGTGGAGCTGCCCCGCCTCGGCGTGATGGGTGACGCCTGGGGGCTCGGCTGGGAGATCTTCGACGGTGAGGACACCGGGCTCATCGGGCACGACGGCTCCACCATCGGGCAGTCCGCCTTCATGCGGCTGGTGCCCGAGCACGACCTCGCCATCGCCCTGCTGACCAACGGCGGCAACACCCTCGGCCTCTACCACGCGGTCGTGGGCCACCTGCTGCGAGAACTGGCGGACGTCGACCTGCCCGCCATGCCGGTGCCGCCCGCCGACCCCCAACCCGTCGACGCGGGCCGCTTTTTGGGCACGTACAGCTCCCGCATGTTCGACAACACCGTCACCCAGGACGACGACCGCCGGGTCTGGGTGACCTGCGTCCCCAAGGGGCTCGCTGCCGACATGGGCATGGAGACCACCACGGTCGAGCTGGTCGCCTTCGACGGCGACACGCTCATCGCCAAGGAGGAGGAGCACGGCTTCCACCAGCCGTACGCCTTCGTCGGGCGCACGCCCGACGGCCCCGCGCAGTTCCTGCACACCGGCAGGGCGGACCGCCGTACCGCTCAGTGATGCCCCGGGCCGACAGCGAGCCTCGGCCCGCGACCTTCCGCTGGAGACACCATGAAGTACGCAGGGACGACGACGATCGCGATGGCCGGGGCGCTGACGCTCGTGCTGACCGCGTGCAGCGGTGGCGGCACCAGCACGTCCGGCCGACCCGCCGCCGGCGGGACCTTCACCTACGCCATACCCGCCGACCCCGGCAACCTCGACCCGCACGCCACCACACTGTCCGTCGCGCACCAGACCGACCTGTTCATGTACGACTCACTGGTGGCCGTCGACGCCTCCGGCAAGGAGGTCCCCTCGCTGGCGAGTTCCTACAAGAGCACGCCCACGACAGCGAGTTACACCCTGCGCAAGGGCGTCACCTGCTCCGACGGCACCCCGCTCACCGCGAAGGACGTGGCCGACAACATCAACTACGCCGGTGACCCGAAGAGCGGGTCGACCGTGGCGGGGCTGTATGTGCCGGTCGGAGCGAAGGCGAAGGCGGACGACGCATCCCGCACCGTCACGGTGACCGCACCGAGCGCCGACGCCTTCCTCGGCCGCAACGTGGGCACGTTGCCCATCGTGTGCCGCAAGGGCCTCACCAACCGTTCGATCCTGAAGCGGGGCGGCTCGGGCACCGGCATGTTCACGCTCACCCAGGCCGTCGTCGACGACCACTACACCTTCACCCGGCGCAAGGACTATGCGTGGGGGCCGGGCGGCTCGAAGGCCGATGCCGCGGGGCTTCCGGACACCGTCGTGCTGAAGGTCGTCAGCAACGAGACCACCGCTGCCAACCTGTTGCTCGCCCGGGAGGTCAACGCGGCCCTGATCGCCGGTCAGGACAAGGAACGGGTGGCGGCCCGGCTCGACTTCAAGCGTGCGGTGCACGCGCCACTGGGTGAGCTGTGGTTCAACCAGGGACGCGGCGAGCCGACGGCCGCCCCCGAGGTCAGACGTGCGCTGACGCAGGCCCTCGACCTGACGCAGCTGCGCAAGGTGGTCACAAGCGGCAGCGGAGAAGCGCCCACCGGCCTGGTCGCCAAAGGCCAGGGACCGTGCACCTCGGACACCGTCGCCGGCAACCTGCCGGGCCACGACCTGGCCGCCGCGGAGGCCGCCCTCGACAAGGCCGGCTGGACCAAGGGCTCCGACGGCGTTCGGCAGAAGGACGGCAAGAAGCTCGCGTTGACCTTCTACTACCCGAGCAGCCGCGGCGCCCCGATGCAGAACGCCGCGGAACTGCTGCGCTCCGTCTGGCAGAAGGCCGGTGTGAAGGTCACCCTGCGAGGCGCTGCCGACAGCCAGTTCGACCAGGTCATCTCCGGACAGGGCTCCTGGGACGCCATGTTCCTGCCCCTGACGGTGACCCTGCCCACCCAGGCGGTCCCTTTCGTCTCGGGTGCCACCCCGCCACGCGGGAACAACTTCGGTTCGATCGACAACGCCGCGTACCAGGCCCACGTCAAGGCCGCCTCGGCGCTCACCGGCGCGAAGGGCTGTACCGAATGGGCCGCCGCCGAGAAGGCGCTGTTCCGGCAGGCCGACGTCGTGCCCTTCGCCGACCTGGCCACGCCGGTGTTCGGCAACGGCGCGACCTTCGACATGGCCGACGGCTCCGTCGCCCCGACCACGATCCGCATGGTCGGATGACCGGCCGGCCGTACCCGGAGGCACACGGATGAACGCACGGACGGCCGACCAGCTCCTCACGGGCCCAGGCCCCGGTTCCGGTCCCGGCACCGAGCAGTCGCACGCCTTGCCGGGCCTGGTCAGCGGCCTGCTGGAGAACCCCTGGGCCCGCTTCGCGGCGCGCCGTCTGACCCGGCTGGCGCTGTCCGTGTGGGTGCTGGTCACGGCGGCGTTCGCGATGATCCACCTCATCCCCGGCGACCCCGTACGCGCCGCGCTCGGCATGAACGCCTCGCAGCAGGTGGTGCAGCAGCGCCGGGAGATGCTGGGGCTGAACGACTCGCTGCCGACGCAGTACTGGCGTTTCCTGCGCAACCTGGCAGGGGGAGACCTCGGCACCTCGGTGACCAGCGGCCTGCCCGTGAGCCAGGTGATCGGTGACCGGCTGCCGTCCACCGCCGCGCTCGCTGTGGCGTCCTTCCTGCTGGCGGTGGTGGTGTCGGTGCCGCTGGGCACGGTGATGGCGGTGCTGACCCGCGGTGGCCGTCACCACGGCGGCGAGCTCGTGTTCACCTCGACCAGTGTCCTGGTGGCGACGATCCCGGAGTTCCTCCTCGCCGTGGGACTCGTCTGGGTCTTCGGCGTGCAACTGGGCTGGTTCCCGGTCGCGGGCCGAGGCGGACCGTCCTCCTATGTGCTGCCCGTGCTGTCCCTGGCCGCCGGCCCGGCGGCGGTCCTGGCCCGCATCGTGCGCATCGAGATGGCGTCGGTGCTGAACGCGGACTACATCCGCACCGCCCGCGCCAAACGCCTGCCACCCCGCAGGATCTATCTGCGGCACGCCCTGCCCAACGCCGTGACCGCGAGCCTCACCATCGGCGGCCTGCTGCTGAGCAGCCTGGTGGCCGGCACCGTGCTGGTGGAGAACGTCTTCGCCTGGCCGGGCCTGGGCAGCACCATCGTGCAGTCGATCCTGTCCAAGGACTACCCCGTCGTGCAGGGCGTCGTCCTCGTCTACGGCACCGGCGTGCTGCTGGTGAACGTCGCTGTCGACGTCGCGCTGGCCCTGCTCGACCCTCGTTCCGCGATCCGGGAGAGCTGACCGATGGCGGTGGAGTTCGAGGCCCTCAGGGCCGGCGAGGAGCAGGAAACCCAAGGCGGGATCCGCGCCGCCGCGCAGGACGGTGATGTGCGGGGTCGACCGGGCGGCAACCGGTTGCTCGGCGTGCTGCGTTCCCCGCTCGGCTGGTGCGCGGCCACGCTGCTGCTGCTCGTCCTGCTGCTGGCGGTGTTCGCCCCGCTGCTGTGGTCCGGCCGAGCCGACGCCATCGATACCGGCCAGATCCTCCAGGGGTCCTCGGGACGGCACTGGCTGGGCACGGACAACCTGGGCCGGGACATCTTCTACCGGTTGCTGGTCGCCACCCGGCTGTCGATCGCCCTGGCCCTGCTCGCCACCGCGCTGGGCGTCGCGACCGGCCTGGTGCTCGGCGTGGCACCGGCCCTGCTGGGACGCCGCGGCGGACGAATGGTGACCGCGGTCGTCAACGTCGCCGTGGCCTTCCCCGGGCTGCTGCTCGCGCTGTTCTTCGCCGTGGTGTTCGGGGTCGGCGCCAAGGGCGCGGTCCTCGCCATCGGCTTCGCGATGGCACCCGGCTTCGCCCGGCTCACCCAGACCCTGGTGGCGTCCCTCAGCGAACGGGACTACGTCCACGCGGCCCGCGTCGCCGGAGTCGGCCGCGTGCGCGTCCTCACCCGCCATGTCCTGCCGAACGTCTCCGACCCGCTGATCGTCAATGCCACCATCGGCGCGGGCGGCGCGCTGCTCGCCTTCTCCGGGCTCTCCTTCCTCGGCCTGGGCGTGCAGGCACCGTCGTACGACTGGGGACGGCTGCTCGGCGAGGGCCTCAACGGCATCTACACCCACCCCGCCGCCGCCCTGGCGCCGGGCGCCGCCGTGGTGATCGCCGGACTGGCCTTCAACCTCACCGGAGAGGCCGTGGCCAAGGCCGTCGGTGTTCCCACCGCGTCCTGGTCGCGCGCCCTACGCCCCACCAAGTCGCCCACGGCCACCCCGGCCACGGCGGTGGTACCGGTGGCGGATGACGCCGAAGCCCCCAACAAACAGCCGGTGTTGAGGGTGGAGGGGCTGCGGGTGAGCTTCCCTGGCCCGGACGGTCCGGTCACCGCGGTGCGCGGGGTCGGCTTCCACGTCGGCGAGGGCGAGGCAGTGGGCGTCGTGGGGGAGTCGGGGTCCGGCAAGAGCCTCACCGCGCTCGCCGTGAGCCGGTTGGTGGAGCATCCCGGTGCGGTGGACGCCGACCGGATCGAGTTCCTCGGTACGTCCCTGCTCACCGAGCCGGCGCACGGCGCCGTCAACCGGCGCCTGCTCGGCACCTCGCTCGCCATGGTCTTCCAGGACCCCATGACCTCCTTCAACCCCACCATGCGGATCGGGCGGCAGCTGTCCGAGACGGCGGAGCAGCACCTCGGGAGCAGCCGACCCGAGGCACTGTCGCGGGCCGTCGAACGACTGCGCCAGGTACGGATATCGGCGGCCGAACGGCGGGCTGCGCAGTACCCGCACGAGTTGTCCGGCGGGATGCGCCAGCGCGCGATGATCGCCCTCGCTCTGATGGGCCGGCCCCGACTCATCGTCGCCGACGAGCCCACGACGGCGCTGGACGTCACCGTGCAGCGGCAGGTGCTGCGGCTGCTGGACCGAATCCGCGCCGGGGACGGCGTCGCGCTCCTGCTGATCAGCCATGACATCAACGTGGTGGCGCAGACCTGCGACCGCGTCCTGGTGATGTACGCCGGGCGCATCGTCGAGGAACTCCCCTCGGACCGGCTGCTCACCACGGCCCAACACCCCTACACACGTGCGCTCATCGCCGCGGTGCCGCACATGGAGACCGAACTCGACAGGCCGCTCACCGTCATCCCGGGGCGGCCTGTGACACCGGACCGGATACCGGCCGGGTGCGCTTTCGCGGCCCGGTGCCCCTTCGCGCAGGACCGGTGCCGCACGGACGACCCGCGGCTGGAGATGGTCGAGCCGGGCCACCGGGTCGCCTGCTGGTATCCGCAGACCGACGCGGAGCACGGGGCCGCATTCATCGGCGAAAGGGGCGAACTCACCGCCGAAGACGCCGAACTCACCGCCGTAGACGCCGAATTCATCGCCGTAGGGGCCGAACCTGCCGCCGAGGAGGCCGGACCCACCGCCGAAGAGCCCGAACCCCTCGTTGAAGAAGGTGAACAGCCGTGAGCGAGCTGCGCTTCGAGGATGTCACCGTGTGCTACGGCACCGGGCGCAGGGCCATGAGAGCCGTCGACGGGGTGAGCCTGACCGTGCCCACGGGGCAGGTGGTCGGCCTGGTGGGGGATTCCGGCTCGGGCAAGTCCACGCTGGCCCGCGCGGCCGTCGGTCTGGCGCCGGTCGCCGCGGGACGGGTCCTGCTCGACGGCCGCGACATCCGTCACCGTACGGCGGGCAGGTCCGGCAAGGCGGTGCAGATGGTGTTCCAGGAGCCGTACGCCTCCCTGGACCCGCGGATGAGTGCCGGCGACTCGGTGGCCGAGGCGATCCCGCGCACCGACGCCGCCACGCGTCGCGCCGAGGTCGCCCGGCTCTTCGGCCTGGTGGGCCTGGACGCGGCGCACGTCTCCTCCCGGCCGGCCGAGCTCTCCGGCGGGCAGTGCCAACGCGTCGCGCTGGCACGGGCGTTGGCGGCCCGGCCGCAGATCGTCGTCGCGGACGAGATCACCTCGGCGCTGGACGTGTCGGTGCAGGGCACCGTGCTCAACCTCGTGCGCGACCTGCAACGGCGTACCCGGCTGGGCATGTTGTTCATCTCGCACAACCTCGCCGTGGTGCGCTACGTCAGCGACATCATCGCGGTGATGTACCTCGGCCGTATCGTCGAATGCGGCCCCGCCCACGAGGTGCTGACGGACCCTCAGCACCCCTACACCCGGGAGCTGCTGGCGGCGGCACCGCACCGGGACGGATACGCAGGGGACGGTGTGCGTGAGGAGAGCGGCGCCGTCATGGACACCGAACCGCCCGACCCGCACCACGCGCCGGCCGGATGCCGCTTCCACCCGCGCTGTCCCGTAGGACCGCTGGCGCTGCCCAGCCGTACCGACTGCCTGAGCCTCGACCCCACGGTCGGCGCCCTTGGCCGTATGCACTCCACCGCCTGCCACTACGCCGCCGCTCTGTCCACGTCGTCGGACGTGGCGACGTGAACGCGCCGCGCTCTCTTGCCCCTTACACACCCGCACGTCATCACTGAGGAGGCCCTTCATGACTCGGTCCCTGCGCCTGGAGGACCTGGCAGGCATCGCGACCCCCGAGCATCCCGCGCTGTCGCCGGACGGCGAACGGATCGTGTACGTGCTGCGCACCAGCGACCTGGAGGCCGACCGGATCGTCCACAACCTCTGGCTGATAGCCCGAGCCGCAGGCGACGCCCGGCAGTTGACCCGAGGCGGCGGTGACCAGGCGCCGGGCTGGTCGCCGGACGGTACGCGGATCGCTTTCCTGCGCGCGAGCGACGGCCCCCCGCAGCTGTGGCAACTGCCGGTGGACGGCGGCGAGGCCGAGCAGTTGACCTCGCTGCCCCTCGGTGCCGGTGCTCCCTTGTGGAGCCCGGACGGCACCCGGATCGCCTTCAGCGCGCCGGTCGACATCGCCGCCGTCCCGGACGCGCCGGGACCGAGCGCGACGGGCCGGCCGGTGGTCGTCGACCGGCTCGACTTCCAGAGCGACGGGGCAGGGCTGGCCGGCACCGTCCGCCGGCATCTGCACGTCCTCGACCTCACCACCGGCCGGTGCCGTCAGATCACCGACGGGGACTGGTACGCCTCCCGGCCCGCCTGGTCCCCGGACGGCACGCGGCTGGCGTTCACCGCCGCGACGGCGCCCAACGCCGACCTGACCGCGCAGTCCGCCACCCACATCGTCGCCGTCGACGACCCCGCGGCGACACCCGTACGGGTCGGCCCCGCCGAATGCGTGGCCACGAGCGCCGACTGGACGGCGGACGGCGACGCGCTGCTGGTCGTCGGCCACCTCGGCGAACCAGTGGGCCACGCACGCCTGCTGCACGTCCCGGTCGACGGAGAATCCGGCACGGGTGTCACGGACCTCGCCTCGTCGCTCGACCGCAATGTCATGCCGGGAGGCCCCGGCTACCCCGGCGCGCTGCCCCAACTCACCGGCGACGGCCGCACGGTGCTGTTCTGCGTCCGCGACCGCGGCTGCACACACCTCTACGCCGCCGATCTCGACGGCACGGACCGGGGGTACGAACCCCGCCTGCTGCTCGGCGGCGCCGGGCACACCATCTCCGGCATGACGGTTCGCGGCAGCACCGTCGCGCTCGTCCTCGCCACCCCCACCTCCTTCGGCGAGATCGCCGTCCTCGACCTCACGTCGGGGTCGTGGACCGTCCGCACCGCGCACGGTGCGCCCCTGTCCGACGTCGAGCTGTTCCCGCGCGTGGAGCGGGAGTTCACCATCTCCGACGGCACCGTGGTCCAGGGCTGGCTGATCAGCGGGCGGTCGGCGGATGACTTTGCGCCGCGGCCGCTGCTGCTCGACATACACGGCGGCCCGCACAACGCGTGGAACGCCGCCGCCGATTCCATTCACCTCTACCACCAGCTCCTGGCCGCCCGCGGCTGGAACGTACTGCTGATCAACCCGCGCGGCAGCGACGGATACGGAGAGGCGTTCTTCGACGCCGTCAACGGAGTATGGGGCGTCGGCGACGCGCAGGACTTCCTGGAGCCGGTGGACGCGCTGGTCGCCGAGGGCATCGCCGACCCGGCCCGGCTCGCGGTCACGGGATACAGCTACGGCGGCTATATGACCTGCTATCTGACCAGCCACGACGACCGGTTCGCCGCCGCAGTCGCCGGCGGCATCGTCAGCGACCTGACCAGCATGGCCGGCTCCGCCGAGGACGGGCACTTCCTGGCCACGTACGAATTCGGCGGACCGCCCTGGGCGGATCCCGACCGGTACGCCGCCATGTCCCCCCTGACCCGGGTCGACCAGGTGCACACCCCCACCCTGATCCTGCACGGCACCGACGACCTGGTCTGCCCGGTGGGCCAGGCCACCCAGTGGCACACCGCCCTGCGCGAGCGCGACGTGCCGACCCAGATGGTCCTCTACCCCGGCGGCTCCCACCTGTTCGTACTCGAAGGCCCCCCGTCGCACCTGCTGGACTTCAACGGCCGGGTCGCCGAGTGGGTGGAACGGTACGCCGGCGGCGAGGGCAGGAGGCGGCCGCCGATCGACCGCGCGCACTGGCAGCGGCGGCTCGCCGCCCTGGCAGCGCGACACCGGGTACCCGGCGCGACCCTCGGCATCCTGCGGACCCGTCCGGACGCGAACGGCGCCCAGGACGACGAGCTGGTCGAGGCCGCCCACGGTGTGCTCAACGTCGAGACAGGGGTGACGGCGACCACCGACTCGCTCTTCCAGATCGGCTCGGTGTCGAAGGTCTGGACGGCCACCATGGTCATGCAACTGGTCGACGAGGGCCTGCTCGACCTGGACGCACCACTGATCACCGTTCTGCCCGAACTGGCCCTGGCCGACGCGGAGATCACCAAGGCCGTGACGATGCGGCATCTGCTCACGCACACCAGCGGCATCGACGGCGACGTCTTCACCGACACCGGGCGCGGCGACGACTGCCTGGAGAAATACGTCGCGGGCCTCGCGGACGTGCCGCAGAACCACCCCCTCGGCGCCACATGGTCGTACTGCAACTCCGGCTTCTCCCTCATGGGCCGGGTCGTGGAGAAGATCACCGGTACCACCTGGGACCAGGCGATCAACGAGCGGGTCTTCGCCCGTCTGGGACTGCGGCACACCGTGACCATGCCCGAGGAGGCGCTGCTGTACCGCGCGGCGGTCGGCCACGACGGATTCGACGACGACGGTTCCCCGCGGCGGGCACCGGTGTGGGGCCTGCCCCGTTCACTGGGACCGGCCGGCCTGATCACCTCCACCGCCGCTGACGTGCTGGCCTTCGCCCGCGCACACCTGCACGGCGGACGCACCGCGGACGGCGGCCGACTCCTCAGCGAGGCCGCGGCCACGCAGATGGCCGACCGGCACGCCGAACTGCCCGATCCGTACACCCTCGGCGACTCCTGGGGCCTCGGCTGGATCCGGTTCACCTGGGACGGGCAACTGGTGCTGGGCCACGACGGAAACACCATCGGCCAGGCCGCGTTCCTGCGCCTGCTGCCGTCCGAGGGCCTCGCCGTCACACTCCTGACCAACGGCGGCAACGCACGCGATCTGTACGAGGACCTCTTCCAGGAGCTCTTCGCCGAGCTGGCCGGCCTCGACATGCCGCGCACGGTGGCACCACCGGCGCATCCGCCCACGGTCGACCTCGCACCCCACGTCGGCCTCTACGAGCGCGCCGGAGCACGCATGGAGGTCCTGGAGCGGGACGGCGAGGGGGTGCTGCGGATCACCATCACGGGTCCGCTGGCCGAACTGGTCCCCGACCCCGTGGAGGAGTACACCATGCTCCCCCTGGACGCCTCCGGTGACCACTTCGCCGTACGGGACGAAGACACCCGCACCTGGCGTCCGGTGATCTTCTACACACTGGCCGGCGGCGAGCGGTATCTGCACCACGGCGCACGCGCCACGCCCATGGTGACCACCTCATGACGGATCGCCCCCTTGTCGCCCGCATGACGGCGGCCCTGCCCCAGATGCTCGCCGACCTCGAGACCCTCGTGCGCTGCGAGTCACCGAGCGCCGATCTCGACGCCGTCGCCGCGAGCGCCGACGTGGTCACCGAACTGGGCACCGCCCGGCTCGGCGTCCGGCCCGAACGGATCACGATCGAGGGGCGTACGCATCTGCGGTGGCGGCTGGGCGATGGGCCCGCGCGGGTGCTGCTGCTCGGGCACCACGACACGGTGTGGCCGATCGGCTCGCTAGGCCGCCACCCCTTCGTGGTCGAGGACGGCGTCGTACGCGGCCCCGGGTGCTTCGACATGAAGGCCGGACTGGTCATGGCGTTCCATGCTGTCGCGGCCCTGCCCGACCCGTCGGGTGTCACCGTGTTGGTCACCGGCGACGAGGAGATGGGATCGCCGACGTCACGGTGGCTGGTCGAGGAGGAGGCGTCCGGCTGCGCCGCGGCGCTCGTGCTGGAGGCCTCCGCCGACGGCGGCGCCCTCAAGACCGCGCGCAAGGGTGTGTCGTTGTACGGGGTCGAGGCGTACGGCCGGGCCGCGCACGCCGGCCTCGAACCCGAACGTGGTGTCAACACCACGCTCGAACTGGCCCATCAGGTCATCGCGGTGGGCGCGCTCGCCGACCCCGGGCGGGGTACGAGTGTGACGCCGACGGTACTGACGTCGGGTACCACCACCAACACCGTCCCCGAAGCCGGGCGGTTCACCGTCGACGTACGCGTACGGGACGCGGCCGAACAGGCGCGCGTGGACCGGGCGATGCGGGCGCTGCGGCCGGTGTCGGACGGCGCCCGGCTGGAGATCACCGGCGGCCCCAACCGTCCGCCGCTGGAACACGAGGCGTCCGCCGTGCTCTTCGCCCGCGCGGTCACCCTGGCCGACCGGCTCGGTCTGGCCGCGCCCACTGGCGCGGCCGTCGGGGGAGCCTCCGACGGCAATCTCACCGCGGGCGTCGGCACGCCGACCCTGGACGGGCTCGGCGCGGTGGGGGGCGGAGCGCACGCCGACGACGAGCATGTGATCGTCGCCGAACTGCCCGGCCGTACCGCGCTGTTGACCGCCCTGACGGACGATCTGCTGGCCGATCCATCGCCCCGGGACAGGGCGTATCAGCCGGCCGGGAACATCCGGCCGCCCGAGGGAGACCCTTCATGACGGACGTTCCACCGGCAGGCAGCGTCATGCCTGTCCTCGACCCTGGCGAACCCGCCGGGGAAGCGATCCGCGCCGTCGCGAGCGAAGCCGTGACCCAGGCCGCCGCGGCGGCGGCCGCCGCCGGGACGCAGGTCCGCGAGGTGACCTCCGCTCGTGAACTCGACGCGGTGCACAGCCTGTTCAACGGCATCTGGCAGCCCGGTCCCCTCGGCGCACCGATGACCGGCGAACTGCTGCGGGCTCTGGCGAAGTCGGGCAACTACGTCGGCGGAGCCTTCGACGGCGACGAACTGGTCGGCGCCTGCGTCGGCTTCTTCGGCGCGCCGGCCGACGAAACCCTGCACAGCCACATCGCCGGGGTGTTGGAGGTGGCCCGCGGCCGCAGCGTGGGCTATGCCCTCAAGCTGCATCAGCGGGCCTGGTCCCTGCAGCGGGGCGTGTCGGAAATCCACTGGACCTTCGACCCGCTGATCCGCCGCAACGCCTACTTCAACCTGGTCAAGCTCGGCGCCCGGCCCGAGGAGTATCTGACCAACTTCTACGGCGGCGTCCATGACGCCATCAACGGCGGCGACGACACCGACCGTCTGCTGACGCGGTGGCAGCTGGCCGGTGAGCCGGTCCGCGCGGCCTGCGCCGGCGATTTCGCCCCGGCCGACGCCGCGAGCTGCCGGGCGGCGGGCGCCGCGGTGGCCCTGGACCGAGGTCCCAGCGGCGGCCCGGTGACGGGCACGTTCGCCTCCTCCACCCTGCTCGTAGCGGTCCCTGCGGACATCGAGCGCCTGCGGCTTGCCGCTCCGGGGGCGGCCAAGGACTGGCGCGCGGCACTGCGCGAAGTCCTGGGCGGCTTGATGGCGGAGGGCGCCCATGTCACCGGCTTCGACCGGAGCGGCTGGTACATCCTGCGGCGCCCCGGGGCGTCCCGTATGACGGAGTCCGACGCGAAGAGCGAGGAAGAACGATGAAGCTGACGGGTGTTGAGCTGCGCCACATCGACATGCCCCTGGTGGCGCCGTTCCGTACGTCCTTCGGCACCGTCACCAGCCGGGAAGCACTGATCCTTCGCGTCGTCACCGACGAGGGCGAGGGATGGGGCGAGTGCGTGGCGATGGCGAGCCCGCTGTACTCCTCCGAATACACCGACGCCGCCGCCGACATGCTGCGCCGCTTCCTGATCCCGGCGCTCGCCCGCGCGGACCGTCTCGATGCCGGCTCGGTTGCCACCGCGCTGGCCCCGTTCCAGGGTCACCGGATGGCCAAGGCAGCGCTGGAGATGGGTGTCCTGGACGCCGAACTACGGGCGGCGGAACGCCCGTTGGCCCGCGAGTTGGGCGCCGTGCGGGACCGGGTGGCGTGTGGCGTCTCGGTCGGCATCATGGACTCAATCCCGGCGCTGCTCGACAGCGTCGCCGGATATCTCGACGCCGGCTACGTCCGCATCAAGCTCAAGATCGAGCCCGGCTGGGACGTGGCGCCGGTGCGTGCCGTGCGCGAACGCTTCGGGGACGACCTGCTGCTCCAGGTCGACGCGAACGCCGCGTACACCCTGGCCGACGCCCGCCACCTGGCCCGCCTGGACGGCTACGACCTGCTGCTGATCGAGCAACCGCTGCCCGAGGACGACATCCTCGCCCACGCCCGGCTGGCTCAGCAGATCCGCACACCCATCTGCCTCGACGAGTCCATCACGTCGGCGCGCGCGGCGGCGGACGCGATCCGGCTCGGCGCCTGCGCGATCGTCAACATCAAGCCCGGCCGGGTGGGCGGTTACCTGGAAGCGCGACGCATCCACGACGTCTGCGCCGCGCACGGCGTGCCGGTCTGGTGCGGCGGAATGCTGGAGACGGGCATCGGCAGGGCCGCGAACCTCGCGCTCGCCGCCCTGCCGGGCTTCACCCTGCCGGGAGACACCTCGGGCTCGGAGCGCTACTACAAGACCGACATCACCGAGCCGTTCGTCGTGCGCGAGGGCCATCTGACGGTGCCCACCGACCCCGGCATCGGCGTGGTCCCGCTGGAGGGAGAGCTGGACGGCGTCACGCGCCGTATCGAGTGGATCCCCGGCCAGGCCGTATGACCATGATGGCGTGGACGGGCAGCGCAAGTGGGGGCAGGTTGGGGAATGCGCATCGAGTGGGGGGCAGGTTGGTGAACGCACATTGAGTGTGGGCAGGTTGGTGAACGCGCACTGACTGTGGTGCTGTCGTCGCCGTCGTCCTCGGAAGGCACCGCTGCATGAACGCACACGCACATGGCAGCCTGGCCAGGGTCCTGCATCACCTGGGCAGCACTCTGCTCGACGTCGTCCACCCCGGGGCGCGCGACACCGAGGACATCGGCGGCCTCATCATCCACGATCCTGTCGAGGATTCCGCTTTGCCACCGAACGCGCTGATGCTCGGCGTCGGCCTGCGCGAACCAGAGGAGATCGCCCGCCTCCTGAAAGAACTGGGACGCCGGCGTGCCGTCGCCCTGATCGTGCGGGCGCCGGTTCCGCTGGATGCCGGGCTCGCGGCCGCGGCCGAAGCATCGGGCGTCGGCGTTCTCGGGCTCACCCGCGGGGCGTCCTGGGTCCAGGTCACCGCCCTGCTGCGGGCGGTCCTGGCCGAGGGGGACATCGGCGCGGACGGCCCCGAGACGCTGGGCAGTACCCTCTTCGGCGACCTGTTCGCCGTGGCCAACGCGATCGCCGCACTGATCGACGCCCCCGTGACCATCGAGGACCGGCACTCACGGGTGCTGGCCTTCTCGGGGCAGCAGGACAAAGCCGACGCCTCCCGGATCGAGACGATCCTGGGCCGTCAGGTCCCGGAGCGTTTCTCGCGGATGCTCGCCAGCCGTGGCGTCTTCCGTGACCTCTACCGCAGCGCCGGGCCAGTGCACATCCCGCCGCTGCAGGACGGCTCGGACGGCCCCACCGTGCCGCGCGTCGCCGTCGCGGTGCGGGCGGGCGACGAGGCGATCGGCTCGATCTGGGCCGCCGTCCGCGAGCCACTGAGCCCCCAGCGGTCCCTGGCCCTGCAAGACGCCGCCAAGGTCGTCGCCCTTCACATGCTGCGCCTACGGGCCGGCGCCGACGTCGAACGCAGGCTGCGCGCCGATCTCATGAGCACCGCCCTGGAGGGCAGAGCCGGTGCGCGCGAGGCACTGAGCAGGCTCGGCCTGGCCGGCCGGCCGCTGGTGGTCATGGCGCTCGGCCTGCGGGACGCCGCCGACGCGGGTGCATCTGTCGGCGAGGACGCGAGTGCGACCACCGAGCGGGAACGACTGGCCGACGCGCTGGCGATGCACCTGGGCGCCGTGCATCCGCACAGCGCCGCCGCTCTGCTCGGCGACACCGTCTACGGGCTGGTTCCCGCTCAGCAGGACCGCGACGCCGGTGAGGAACGGGCCGTGCGCATAGCGGCCGACTTCCTCGACCGGGTCGGAGCGCGGACCGGCGCGGTGATCGGCCTCGGTCCGACCGGCGAGGACGCCGGCGGCCTCGCCCGCGCGCGCTCCGGTGCCGACCTGGCTCTACGAGTGCTGCGTACCGAGGGGGCCGAGCGGCGGGTGGCACGGCTGGCCGATGTGCATGTCGAGGCGCTGCTGTGCGAACTGCGCGACATCGTGGCGGCCCGTGGCGACCAGTTCACCGGCCCCATCGCGCGACTGGCCGCGTACGACGAGCAACGCCGGTCCAACCTCATCGAGACCCTGCGTGCCTGGCTGGACGCCTTCGGGGACATCAACGCGGCCGCGGCGGCCGTGCACGTCCACCCCAACACCTTCCGCTATCGCCTCCACCGGCTGGCCGAGGTCGGCGGCATCGACCTGGACAACCCGGAGGCACGTTTCGCCGCCATGCTCCAGTTGCGGGTGATGCCTGTGGACGGACACCGGTAGTGCCTGCGCAGGCTTCGAGGAGGTAGTCGGGGGCGCCGAAGCGCCAGGCAAGTTGCGGCCGACACGGCGACGGCGGGTAGGGCGCGCGGGGCGGGGGAGGACCTTGTGGTGTGCGCCCGGCGGACGTGGGGGCGTGCGGCGTCGCCGACCACGCCGAGGCTCTCCGCCCCGAACTGGTCAGGGTGGTCGAGTGCGTAGAAGAGCACTGCGCGACCGCCCTGCCCAATCCGGGCCAGGCGGCGGATGTGAGCCTCATGGAGCTCCGCCTCCAGCTCGTCAAGGCCATGAAGCAGGAGGACGCGCGCAGCGAACTGGCGCGGGCGGTCGTGACCGCCCAGCAGAAGATCGCAGCACTCCGGCGCAGCTGATCACAGAGGGTGACAGGCGCCACACGGTGGCGCGTGCAAGAGACGGCAACTGCCTGCCCTTGCAGGTACGTTGCCACTCGCCACGCCACCGGCCACACCGTCCCGGTAGGGGCGTAGCGACTGCCGTGCCGTGTGCGGGGTGTGTTGCGGACTATGCGGTATAGGCATGGGCGATGAGGTTTGAGTGGTAGATTCTGCGCCATGCGTATGGGCTTGGAAGAGCGGGTGCGGTCGGCGGTGGCGGCGCTCCTGCATGTGGCCGGTGAGTCGCAGACCGAACTCGCCGCCGCCTTGGGCGTGAGTCAGGCCCAGGTGAGCCGTCGTCAGTCCGGCACCGCGGCCTGGAGTCTGACGGACTGCGAGGCCGTCGCCGCGCATTACGGCATAGACGTACTCGAACTCATGGCGGGCCCCACCCGGGCCACGGAGGCGCTGCCCGATGCGCGCCGCCGCGTCCCCGGCCGCCCGGTCAGTCCCCGCCGTCCTGCTGCCGTCGAGGGAGGCGTCTGATGACGGACTTCGGTGCGATCGACGCCCTGCTCGCCGGTGCCAGGAAGGAGGTGGCGCTGCCGCCCGCCGAGGAACGGCGCGCTCTGCGCGAGGGGCTGAACCTCTCGCGCGCCCAGCTCGCCAAGGTGCTGGGCGTGAGCCCGTCCACGGTCGGGGGCTGGGAGTCGGGACGGGACCCGAGCGGCGAAGTGCGGGAGAAGTACGCGTACTTCCTGGAGGGAGCGAGGACCAAACTGGCCGCCGAAGCAACGGAGGCGGCCGAGGAGACGCCGGCCAAGGAAATTTCGGCCGAGAAACAGAACGACGATCACGCGGATGTCGAACCGGCGGCCGGTGAGGACGACGACGTCGACACGCTCGCCACCCCCCAGCCGTGCGTACTGTGCGGACAGCCGGCCCGACATCAGGTCGCGGGGTTCCCCCAGCATCTGGACCCCACTGAGTGCCAAGCGGCCGAACCCGCGCAGACAAGCGAGCCTGCGGTGCCGGTGACGCCTGCTGCGCGCCCGGAATCTCGGCGTGCACCAACCACTGGTCGGCGGGGGCAAGCGGGACGCGGTGTCAAAGTCGTCCCCGTCGGCCGCCGCATGCAGCCTGCCGACAGCCCGGACCTGATCGCCTCCGCTGTCGCGGCCGCGCTCGACGAGCACGCCGGTGATGTCGAGGCGGCCACCGCGGCGTTGGTGAAGCGGGCGATCCCGGATGCGATGGCGTTGCTGGACCACAGTCGCAAGGGCGGCCGCTACGACGTGATCGCGCACCCGTGGCTGCCGGACGTCCTGCGCAAGCAGTCCTCCCGCGGCGCGGACCAGATCTGGGAGGCCCGCCCCAATTGGGCCAGGCCCGAACTGCCGGCCGGCGAGCACGAGGTCACCGCGCTCGACATCAACGGTGCCTACCTGAGTGCCCTCAAGACCCATCTGCCGATCGGCCAGTTGGAGCACTCCACCGGCAACGAGCACAATCCGCGCCGCGCGGGAGTCCACCTGATCACTCCGCCCGCCTGGGACCACGAGGACCATCTGCCCAACCCCATCGGCAGCCGGGACGAGCCGGGTCCACTGTGGGTGACCGAGCCGACCCTGCGCCTCCTGCTGCGCCTGGCGGGCCCGAAGTACGGCCTGTGTGACCCGCCGCAGATCCACGAGTCGTGGACCTCGGGGGCGACGGAGGGCCTGTTGGAGAAGTTCCGAGTCGCGCTGAAGGACGCCCGGGACCGGGCGATCGGCGAAGGCGACGAGGTGACGCTGGAGTACGTCAAGGCGATGTACTCGAAGTTCGTCTCCACGCTGGGGGAGTCGAACTACAACCGAGAGCTGTACCGCACGGACTGGATGCACCTGATCCGCTCACAGGCCTTCGCGAACCTGTGGTGGAAGGCCCACCGCGCCTACGACGAGGGCCTGTTGGTCGTCCGCGCGATGGGCACCGACGAACTCCACGTCATCGGCGACTGGCGCGCGGTGTTCGCCGAGGGCCGCGGTGTCGCCGAGGTGAAGGTCAAGGACGCGTACCGCGTCGGCGTCGCCCGCGACGAGTCCACGTAACCCTCCTGACGGTCGGCACCCACAACGGCGTCATTGCTCGGTACTCGCCAGGGTGGACGATCGGCCCGCACAGTGCCGTATGGTGATCCACAACCCCAGGACCGGAAGAGCCAATGCCTGAGCGGAACATCGAGTTCGGGAAGTACGGCGCCCGCGGCATCAAGGGCTACGAAGCCGTCGCCCGGCAGCTGGACGCCCTCGCCGGGTACATCGCCACCCCCGTCACCGCCCGCCGTGGCCTGCAAGCGCGCCTGCACTACCTCACCCGTAGCGACCACGCCCGCGCCGCGGCCCGCGCGGCCGGCCTGACCGTCACCGACCGCACCCTGCGCGCCTGGCTGGAAGGTCGTCGCGCGCCGTCGCGGCGGAACCTGCGGCGCATCGAACAGGCGTATCGCACCGTGCGGCGCGAGAACGTCGCCCGCTACCTCGTCGCCCGCCTCAACCGTGACGGCCGCGGCACGCGCGTGGAGATCCACCCGCTCAACCAGTCCGGTGTCTCGCGGCCGCGGCAGCGGGTGGTGGACTTCCGCGCCCTGAACGTGCGCCGCTGGGACCGCATCGTCGCCGCTTGGGCTGCGGGCGATGACCAGAAGCTCGACGACGCGTGGGCCGACCAGATCGTCGACCTGGGCTCGCAGTGGGGGCAGTACGAGTACGTCACCAACGTGGGTTTCGCTGCCTGATGTGAAGCCGACTGCGGCTGGTCTCCATGTGGACACCGAGGGGTCCGGTGTAGGCGATACTGGACGCCAAGTGAAGCCCCCCGGTGAGGACATGGCCTTCAGAGGCCCGTTCCTGCTAGGGGCTTCACCCCTACCTGATGTTGTCACCGCCCCGACCACCCGCACGCGTCCACACGGCCGCAGCCACAACGTTGTCATGATGCGGGCGGGTGATAGCCGGGATGGGCCCATTTCCAACCTGATGGAGAGGAACCGCTGATGCGCGCAACGGATGCGGAACTGGTCAACGCCCTGACCGAGCAGCTCGGCGACGAAAAGATCGTCGCGGCAGCGTATGCCAGGGTTAACACCGTGCTCAGCCCGGCGCGGATGCTTTCGCCCCTGGGCAACTACCTGATAGCCAGGCCGGCCGCCCGCGCGGCCGCGAAGAAGATGACCGAAGAGACCGATATCCCGCTCGACGCCGCAGTCGTCTTCGGTCTCAGCGACAGCGCCTTGCACGTGTGGGCTGCCGACCCGATGCTTAACCGAGTTGGCCAGCACCTCGGCCAGATGCCGCTGGAGCGCATCGCATCCATCAAGGTCGAGAACGGCAAGAATTGGCAGCCGTTCACGATCACCATGGCGGACGGAAAGAGTGTCGAGCTCGAGGGCCGTGGCCCTATCCACGCGCTCGCGGCTGCGTTCGACAAACACAAGGCCCAATAGCTCAGCTGTCAAGTAGCCCTGCGCAATGGTGGAGATAGGTGGCTGCTGTCAGCGTCTTGTACAACGCTGACAGCAGCCATCCGTCTCTCGTAGGCTGCTGTCTCGCCCTTCAGGGGGCCATGGTGCGGCCGAATCCGGTCAACGCATGAGAGTCACCGAAGACGACGCCACCTCTCAGACAGGTCAAGCGGACTCGATGGGCAGTCCAGCCTCCCCCAGTCCTGAACGCCCTCGCGGTACTTGCGAACGTTGGTGTAACCGAGTGCAGTCAGCCGGTCAGAGCTGTCCGCTGTTGGGGCACGCGGGGTCGGAGCACATGGGCACACCCGAATACAGCAGGCCGTCCGCCACCGCGTCCACCACCGGGACGCCGACGGCCGAATGGGACTGCTGGAACACGAACCCGATGCGCTGGGCGCGCAGCGCTGAGGGAGTCGTCCGACATGAGCCGTAGCCTAATGGCCACTTGAACACGTACGCCGCCAACGTCCTACGTGCCCACACAGGGACCGCTCTCAGGCTGGAGAGCGACCTGCCTCGCCGGCTGTCACAGAGTTCGGTCAGCCGGTGGTCAATGGCAGCTCGGACCGAAGGCGGTCGCATCGCGGGCGAGGAGCAGAGGTGTCCACGGGGCGACCGCTACGGCATGGGTGACCAGGGAGCGGAGCGCACATCGGCGAGGCTGCGCCGGGTGCGGGCCTTGAGGGGTCCGTCGGCCGCCCCGCCCACCGCGACCATGGAGACGATCACCCAACCTGCGTTGGGTTTCAGCTCCTTGGTGAGCCCCTCCAGGTCGAAGGCCCGGAACTGGTACGAGGCCAGTCCCATGGCCTGCGCCTGAATGGTCATGTGGGCGACGGCCTGGCCGAGGTCGTACTCCGCGAACTCGGAGTAGAGCAGCTGCGTGTCATCGACGTACCGGCGCGTCAGCGCGACGACGAGCAGACCTGCGTCCGCCGCCCAGCGGGCCGAGCTGGGTGCAAGGTGGGGGAGAACGCGGTCGTGGTCCGGCTCACCGGGCCTACTCGTGAAGAAGCCCCACGGCTGAGAGTTGCCCGCCGACGGTGCCCACCGAGCGGCTTCCAGCAGCAGTCCGAGCGCGTGGTCGTCGACGGCCACGGAAGGATCGAACTGATAGGGGCTGAAGCGCTCAGCGAGCAAAGGGTGTATGCCGCCGGGTGGCTTCTGATCATCCTGCATGTTCGGTTGCAACTGGTGCCCCCGCATGCGTATTCCGGCCGGCTGTCGGCCTCGACGACCTCACCCATGAGGGTGCATGACGATCTTCCCCACATGGGCCCTGCGGGCGAGTTCCTCCTGTGCCTTGGCGGCTTGGTCCAAGGGGAATACCGCAGCGATAACGGGCTGGATCTCAGCCTGGCGAGCCAAGGTCATGAGCCGGCGGAAGTGCGTGGGCGTGTGCATGGCGGATCCGATCACCTGAGCGTTGTGCAGGTACAGACGGCGTACGTCGAATGCCACCCCGTATCCGCCGAGTGCACCGGCAATGACCCACCGGCCGCCCTCACGCAGCAGGGGCAGTAGTTCGCCGACCAGATCGCCCGCGACGACGTCGAGTGCGACGTCGATGCCTTCCGGGGCGGCGAAGCGGAGCTGTTCAGTGACGTCCCGCGCACGGTCGAGGACCTCGTGTGCACCGGCCTCGCGCACCGCGGTGATCTTCGTACCGCTGCTGATAGCGACCACCTTTGCGCCGCGTGCCCGGGCGATCTGAACGGCCGCGAGGCCGACTCCGCCTGATGCCCCGGAGACCAGAACGGTCTCGCCTTTACGCATCCGGCCTCGCTCGATCATGCCGAGGGCCGTGCCGTAGGCGGTCGGCAGCGCGGCGAGCTGGTCGTCGGTGAGCGGGGAATCCGTCGCGTCGTGGACACGTTCCGCCGGAGCCGTCACGAATTCGGCGTAACCACCGTCGCGTTCGCTGCCCATCAGGCCCACGGGGTTCGCGTCCGGCCCGTCGGCGTCGTAGATGGCGGGGTCGATGAGTACACGCCGGCCTACGAGGCTCCCGTCGACGCCGACACCGACGGCCACAACGCGGCCGACAACGTCGGCGCCCTGGATGCGCGGAAAGTCGATCGGGCCCCGCCAGCCCGACAGCGCCTGTGGGTCTCCCGGGACGCCGTAGGCGCCCTCTCGGGTCCACAGGTCGGTGTTGTTCAGAGCCACTGTGCCGACCCGGACCAGTGCCTCTCCGGGCTGCGGGGTGGGCACCGCCAGCTCTGCCATCTCAAGGACTTCCGGTCCTCCGTGCCTCGTGATCCGAACCGCCCGCATGGTCCTGGGCACATCCATAAGATCGAACCTCTCGATAGATATACTGTTCTGTGAACTCATCCACCGTACACAGATCGACGAGGGAACACCTGATGCGGGACGAACGACCCATCACGCCGGCCGGCAGGCGCATAGCGGCGGTCGCCGAGGACCTGTTCTACAACCGCGGAATCACATCGGTCGGGGTGGATCTGATCGCCGAGCACTCCGGTGTGACCAAGAGGACCCTGTACAACCAGTTCGGATCGAAGAGCCAACTCGTCGCGACCTACCTCGCGGCACGCGACCAGCGCTGGCGCACCCTCGTCCTCGCCACCGTCGAAGCGTGTGACGACCCTGTCGCGGCCGTCACCGCGCCCTTTGACGCGTTGCGGACGTGGAGTAGCACCAACACGCGCGGATGTGCATTTCTCAACGCGCTGGCCGAGCTCCCGGAGCCGACACATCCCGCGCATCGCATCGCGGCGGACCAAAAGCGATGGCTGTTGCGCCTGTTCGAGGACCTGGCAGCCACAGCGCATTGCTGTGATCCAGCCACCCTCGCCATACGACTCCTCGTCCTCCACGAGGGTGCTCTCGCCATGTTGCCGGTCCCACTTGACACCCTTTCGCAGAGCACCGACCTCGCACGGGCCCTCGTACAAGCGGACGCTCCACCCCGTCCCTGACAAGGTCTCCGGTCCGCCGCGCGCACCTGGTCCTCGAGGCGCCCTGCACACCAGGCGCGCGGTCATGCCGACCCTGGACGACTATGTGCCTGCCGGAGATGTGACTGAGTGCGTCGGCGAGTTGGCCGTGGTTCCACAGGCCAGTTGGCCGTGGTTCCACAGGCCGCCGATCAGCAGCAGCCGGGGGACCGATGGAACCTCAGAGGGGGAGTGCGGTCAGGACTGTGCTGCGGTGGTGGTTGTAGGCGCGGTGAGTTCGGGGATGGTGCGGGCCTTGATGATGCCTTCGACGCCGTGGAGGAAGGTGTCGGAGATCAGCTTCGGGTCGAAGAGGCAGCCGGCTGCCATGGCGCCGTCGCGGAGCATGATGAAGTGGCGGCCTGCGGCGGCGGCCGGCTGTTCGCTGGTCTGCGCCAGCAGGTCGGTGACGGTGGTGAGGAACCACTGCCGGTGGGACAGGACGGCTTGGTGGATAGGGTGGTTGGGATCGGAGTACTCGGCTGCCGCGTTCAGGAAGGCGCAGCCGCGGAATCCAGTGGACTGAATGCCGTCGGTGATCGACTTGGCTACGGCCCGGACCTGGTCGGTCGGTGACGGACTGCTGGCCCGGGCAGCCTCGACCTGTCCTCGTATGCCTTGGTCTGCCTGCTTGAGGTAGGCCAGCACCAGGTCCTCTTTGCTCGGGAAGTGCCGGTACAGGGTGGCCCGGGTCACCTGCGCCTCCGCGACGATCCGGTCGATGCCGACCGAATGGATCCCCTCGGCGTAGAAAATCCGCGTTGCCGTGTTGAGCAGCCGCGTCCGCGCCTCGGAAACGGTGCCGCCTTCAGTGCTCCGACTCATACGCCCACGACCACATCCCCAAGAGATAGAACGTTCGATTCAAACCATAGTACGTCCGGTTGACCGGGGCAGGCGTAGTCCTCCCCCCGATCAGCGGCGTCATGCCACCGTGACATCGAGGCTCACCGGAATGTTTCCGCGAGTCGCGTTGGAGTATGGGCACATCGCATGGGCTGCCTCAACCAGCTTGTCCGCCGCCTCCTGCTCAACGCCGGACAGTTCGACATGCAGGATGGCGTTGAGACCGAACCCGCCCTCCGGGGTCTTCTCCACCCCCACCTCGGCGGCGACTGCGGAGTCGAAGAGCTGAGTCTTCTGCTGTGCCGCCACGGCCTTGAGGGCTGAGTGGACCTTCGGGATCGCCAGGGTGACGCCGAGCAGGCCATCGCTGGTCCGTGCCCGGCCTCCCGCTCTGCCGTCGCCGGTGGACGTGGCGATGCCTTTGTAAATGGTGTCAGTCACTTTTGCTCGATCTGGTTTTGATGGCCGCGGTCACGAGCCTGCAGTCAGCCGCTGCCGCTCGGACCGGATCCCTCGCGCCTCAGCTCCTTGATCACTCCGGCCCCGCTGTGTGGGGTGACGGTCACCCCCGTTGCTAAGGAGAGAACGTTCTGTCTTGACGGTGAGCCGACTCCTTGGCATGCTGCGAGACGGATCGGTCGTTCTCGCCGGTCGCCGAACACGGCCTCGTATGGCTGCGGATCGCTCAGTCGTCTCACCGGCGGCGTTCACGTGTTCCCCCGCCGGACCGACCTTCCGCCCCCTCCTGACCATCGAAAGGAACACAGTGAGCACCCTCGCTGCTCCGTCCGGCATATCCGGCACCGCGTCCGCCCTGCGGCGGCTCTACTTCGTCCGGTTCGCCTTCGCCATCGTCTGGGCCGCCGTGATGCTCACGATGGCCTCGAAGATCACGCCGGTCGGGGCCGTACTCCTGGTGCTGTACCCGCTGTTCGACGTCGGCGCCGCCATCTACGACGCGAAAGTCTCCCGCACGGAGGGATCCGCCCGACTGCTGTACGTGAACATGGCCGTCAGCCTCATCACCGCCATCGGCGTCGGCGTCGCCTGCGCGTCCGGCATTCCGGCTGTGCTGCGCGTGTGGGGTGCCTGGGCCGTTGTGGCCGGTCTGGTCCAGCTGAGCGTCGCCGTTCCGCGACGCGCGATGGGCGGCCAGTGGCCCATGATCCTTAGTGGCGGCATCTCGGTGCTGGCGGGCGCGTCGTTCATCGCGTCGGCCGGCGCGGACGACCCCAAGCTGACCAGCGCGATCGGCTATGCCGTGCCGGGTGCCATCTTCTTCCTCATCTCGGCCCTCCGTCTGGGCCGTACGGCGGCGAAGACGGACTAATCCGCGCCAAGGCCCCGAGCTGACACCCTTAGCGGGGATACAAGGTCGGGCCCTGCGTGGGAGCGTGTGTGAGGGACCGACTTTGCTCAGCAACAGTCGGCCCTCACACATGCCCGCAGGGGTGTGTACGACATTGTGCGGCAGCGTTCGGCAACTCGCTGTCCTGGGCGCACCCCTGCTGACGAGACCGGCCGTAACCACAGCAGGCCGCGAGCACTGAAGCCGACTGCAGTCAGGCGACTCGATCGCCTATTGCACCCCGTCAGGTACGCCCGCGGTCCAGCGCCGCAGCAGACAGGAAGCAGGAGCGGCGGTCGAGAACAGGTGAAGGTGGCTTGGCAGTTGGCGACAGGCGCCGGCGAACTGCTGCGACAGGCCGGGGTGTTCAGTGCGCGGCAGTCGACATCTTATCCGGCTCGGCGTAAGGAGCTGTGGCGTGGGCTCGCAGAAGTACGTCGACCCCGCGCAGAAATGTCTCGCGCACCACTGACTGGTCAAACAGGCAACCGGCGGCTGTTGCGCCATCCAGCATCATCACGAAGTGATGAGCGGCTGCTTCAGCCGGAGCTTCCCGCACCTTGGCCAGCAACTGTGCAACCGTCTCGAGGAACCGCTGACGGTGGGCGAGTACGGCCAGGTGCACCCGATGATCAGGGTCGGGATATTCGGCGACAGCATTGAGGAACGCGCAGCCCCGGAAGCCAGGGACCTGGATCCTCTGTGCGATGGACGCGCTGAGGGTGTCCGCTGTCGGCAGCTCCGCAGCGAAGGCTGCGTCAGCTTGGTCGGGTTCGGCTCGGTGCGGCTCCTCAGGTGAGCGAGCACAAGATCTTCCTTGCTGGGGAAGTGCCGGTAGAAGGTCGGCCGGGTCACTTGCGCCTCGGTGGTGCGTCAAGTGCGCGGTGCATGGGCGACGTGCTGTGGGGGCGCCGCCGGACGGGTGCGCGGCTCTGCAGAAGAGCCGGTGAAGTCCCTGGATCTGGGCGGCGGTTGAGTTCTCGAGTACGCAGTACGAGGGCCTGATGACGGACCGGTCGTATTCGTCCACCACGGCATGCCGGGTTCGGCGGTTTCGGTCGGCTCATTGTTCCGCTCAGCCACAGAACGGGGATACCGCGTCGTCACGTACACACGCCCCGGCTATGGTGCTTCGACTCCAGTGCCGGGGCGCACCCTTGCCGATGCGACCGAGGCGAGCTGTGCCCTGATGAATCATCTCGGAGTAGAGCGCTATCTGGTGGCGAGGTGGTCTTCAGGCGGACCCCATGCCATGGCCGCCGGGGAGGTGGATCCTCGGCGTGTACAGGGCGTGCTGCTGATCGGCTCGTTCGCGCAGTGCGACGCCGACGGACTCGATTTCCTCGCCGACCTGGGATTGATGAGTGTCATTCAGTTCAGGGCTGCGGAGCGAAGCGCGGAGGCGCGACGTGCGGTCATCTCGCAGATGGCCGCCGCCGTTCGCGAGCACGAAGCTGTCGAGGTCGCTTCCGCGATGGCGAGTTTGCTGCCGAGGGCTGACGCCATGGTGCTCGACGGCGTATACGGCGTGGCAAACGCTGTGAGCATGCACCACGGACTGGCCGCGGGGTACGCCGGATGGCTCTAGGATCTGCACGCTGAACTTCGGCCAGGACTGGCCTGTTTAAGCCACCGGAAGATCATTAATCTGGTGTGCAGCGTCGGCATCTACTTCGAGGAGTCCCGTGTCCGCTGCCCCGCAGGTTACTGACATCCTTTCGCCCGAATTCGCCGCTGACCCCTACCCCGCCTACGCGGTGATGCGAGAGAAAGAACCCCTGATCTGGCACGAGGCAACCCAGAGCTACATCATCTCGCGCTACGAGGACGTCGAGCGCGTCTTCAAGGACAAGAAGTCCGAGTTCACGACCGACAACTACAACTGGCAACTCGAGCCCGTTCACGGCAAGACGATCCTGCAGCTCAGCGGTCGTGAGCATGCGGTACGCCGGGCGCTGGTCGCCCCCGCCTTCCGCGGCAGTGACCTGCAGGAGAAGTTCCTGCCGGTCATCGAGCGCAACTCGCGCGAACTCATCGATGCCTTCCGGCACACCGGCTCCGCCGACATCGTCCACGACTATGCGACCCGGTTCCCGGTCAACGTGATCGCGGACATGCTGGGCCTGGACAAGGCCGATCACGCCCGCTTCCACGGCTGGTACACCGCGGTCATCGCCTTCCTCGGCAATCTGTCCGGCGATGCGGAGGTGACCGCGGCCGGTGAGCGCACGCGGGTGGAGTTCGCCGAGTACATGATTCCGATCATCCGGGAGCGGCGCGGCAACCTGGGCGAGGACCTGCTGTCCACGCTCTGCGCCGCCGAGGTCGACGGCGTCCGGATGAGCGACGAGGACATCAAGGCGTTCTGCAGCCTGCTGCTGGCGGCCGGCGGTGAGACCACCGACAAGGCCATCGCGAGCATCCTGGCCAACCTGCTCATGCACCCCGAGCAATTGGCAGCGGTTCGCGAGGACCGAAGCCTGATACCCGCGGCCTTCGCCGAGACCCTGAGGTTCACCCCTCCGGTGCACATGATCATGCGTCAGTCGGCCACCGAGGTCGAGGTGACCGGCGGCACCATTCCGGCCGGAGCGACGGTGACGTGCCTCATCGGCGCGGCCAACCGTGACGAGCAGCGCTTCCACGACCCTGACCGATTCGACATCTTCCGTGACGACCTCACCACGACGTCGGCGTTCTCAGCGGCCGCCGACCATCTGGCCTTCGCGCTGGGCCGACACTTCTGCGTCGGCGCGCTGCTGGCCAAGGCGGAGGTCGAGACCGGCGTGAACCAACTGCTGGACGCGATGCCCGACCTTCGTCTCGCCGACGGGTTCGACCCGGTCGAGCAGGGCGTGTTCACCCGCGGCCCGCAGTCGCTGCCGGTGCGTTTCACCCCGAGCACTTACTGAGCAGCAGCGTTCGCACCTCCTTGTGTGCGAGCAGGCGGAAATCCCCGGCCCCATGGGCCGGGGAGGACGTCAATGCATGGACGGGGTGAACTGCACCGGCAGGGAGGTCAGGCCGCGCATCCAGATCGAGGGACGCCAGGTGAGTTCCTCCGGCTCGACGGCCAGCACGAGGTCGGGGAGGCGTTCGAGGAGTGTCTCCACGGCCGTACGAGCCATCACGTCCGCCAGGAGCGGTGCGGGATAGGGGCAGCGGTGCTCGCCGTTGCTGAAGGACAGGTGCGCCGAGTTCTCGGCGCCGACGTGCGCCTCCGGCCAGATCTGAGGGTCGGTGTTGGCCGCCGCGAGTCCGAGGACGAGGCAGTCTCCCTCCCGGATGAGGCGCCCGCCGAGCTGGGTGTCGCGCACCGCCCACCGGCCGATGAAGTTCTGCGTGGGGGTGTCGAGCCACAGCACTTCATTGAGCGCGTCTCCCACGCTGACCCTGCCGCCGGAGACATTGAGCGCGAAGCGTTCGTCGGTCAGCAGCAGTCGTAGCGTGTTGCAGATCCAGTTGGCGGTCGGCTGCTGCGCCGCGGCGATGACCGAGATCAGGTCCTGCACGATCTCCTCGTCGCTGAGCCCGGCCGGGTCCAGCAGCATCCGGGAGGTGACATCCGGTCCGGGGCGCTCCCGCTTCTCCTTGACGAGCTGAGCGATCCGCTCGCCGACACGCGTGTACGCGGCGACCGGGTCGTCACCTTCCCCCGCGTCGAGGGAGATCCGCAGGTCGTCGACGAGGCGCTCGGTGTCGGTGCCGTCCTGCGGCATGCCGCACATCCACAGCACGGCTCGGGCCGGCAGCGCGTGCGCGTACAGGCTCATGAGTTCGGCCTGACCGCTGCCGGAGAACGTGGAGATCAGCTGGTCTGCGATCAGTTCGCATTCGCGGGCCAGTTCGAACTGGTCCACGCCCTCCAGCGCCTTCGTGATCACACCGGCCCGGCGCTGGTGCTCGGTCCCCTCGGTGAACAGGACGGACGGCTGGTAGCCGACGTACGGCAGCAACGGCCAGTCCGGCGGAATGTGATCCCACTGGTTCCAGCGCCGCGAGTCCCGCGCGAACAGTTCGTCGTGGCTGGTCACGTAGCTGACTTCGGGATAGCCGAGGACGAGCCAGGCCGGGATGTCGTTGTCGAGCAGCACCGGCGCGACCGCTCCGTGCTCACGACGCATGGAGCGGTACAACTGCGATGGTGTCTGCTGGTACTGCAGGCCGCCCAGTTGCACCGCCGAGTGATGTGCGGGGCAGCCGGGTGGGGGAGTGGGCGCGGACGGGGAGCCGGCGGGGTCGCTCACGGTGTGCTCTCCTGGGACAGTGCCATTGAGTAGAGGTGGTCCACGAGCGTGATGAGGACCTCCTTGCCCGAGGACCTGAGCCGGGCGTCACAGTCGATCATCGGCACGTGTTCGCCCAGGGCAAGGGCTTTGCGGATCTCCTCGAGGGAGAAGCGGTTGGTGTCGTCGTCGAAGCGGTTGACGGCCACCACGAACGGGGTCTTGTGGTGTTCCAGCCTGTCTATCGCGTACCAGGAGTCCTCCATACGGCGCGTGTCGACGAGGACGACCGCGCCCAGCGTGCCGGAGAACAGGCGGTCCCACAGGAACCAGAAGCGCTCCTGACCCGGGGCACCGAACAGGTACAGCACCATGCGCTGGTTGAGACTGATGCGACCGAAGTCGAACGCGACCGTCGTGGTGGTCTTGCGCTCTACGCCGGCCGTCTCGTCGACGCCCTGCCCTGCCTGCGTCATCACCTCTTCGGTGTTGAGCGGCCGGATCTCGCTGACCGCGCGGACCAGGGTGGTTTTGCCGACTCCGAAGCCGCCCACGACAACGATCTTCAGACCGGTTTCGGCGGTGTCGGTCAGCGGCGTGCGCTGAGAGGGCAGCTCAGATGTTGCGGAGTCCATCAAGGACCTCCTGGAGCAAGGCGGTTTCGGGAAGGGACGCGACGGATTCGGCCGCGCGGGGATGGCGGGCGCTGACCTTGCCCATGTCGTGAAGGTCGCCGACGAGGATCCGTGTGACGGTGACGGGCAGCTTCAGCTCGGCGGAGATCTCCACCAGTGCCGTGGGGTGTCGGCACAGTTCGAGGATTCTGACGTGCTCCGACTGCATGCCGGCACTGGGCTCGTTCTCGCTGACGATCAGCGTCACCAGGTCGAACGAGTCGTCGGCTGTGCTGCGCCCGCCCGTGACCATGTAGAGCCGGTCGGGATCGCCGACGTCCACGGGTTTGCGCATCACGCGGAGGCACCCCGGTCCGCGGGCGTACGCGGTTCGGCCCGTAGATGGTCGCCGATCTGCTCGACGAGCTCGGTCATCTGGTGGCCGATGACCCCGGGGTCGGCGTCGTCCTGCGCGACGACCGCGAGGTGCGCCCCTTCGCCGGCTTCCACGACGAACAGCAGCCCCCCGTGGAATTCGGTCATGGAGTGCCGCACGCCGCCCGATCCGTCTCCGAATTCCACGGAGGCGCCCTGAGCGAGGGCCTGGATGCCTGAACAGATGGCCGCCAGCTGGTCGGCCTGGTCGAGGGTCATGTGCTCTGTCCAGCAGAGCTTGAGGCCGTCCCGCGACAGCACGAGCGCGTGGCGCGTGCCCGGGGTTCGCTTCACCAGGCCCGTCAGGAGCCAGGTGAGGCTGTTGTCAGTGGTCTCCATGGTGCGTGGGACGGGTCGTGACCGGTCGGTGGTCACCCGGCCCGTTCCTCCAATCCTTCGAACGGTGATGAAGTGAGGGGGTGTTGATGGACCCCGCCTGTGGGGTGCGCAGGGCGAAACGTGTGGGGGTTGGAAACCTAGTCGGATGTGGTCCGGTGTTCGTCGTCGTCAGGGGCGGCGGAGTCGCCGAGCGGGTCGCCGGCGTGCCGGGCGCGGTGGAAGGCGCCGAACTGTTTCCCGACGTCGCGCGCGGGCCGCTGTTCGCGGGGCTCTGCAGAGGGCGTCGTAGGCGCGGGCTTGCGCCGTGCCTCCTCGGCGGCGGCCATGGTGCGGCCAGGAGCACGGACGGGTAGTCCGTTCTCGGTGGCCGAGTCCCGGCTACGAGGAATCTCGGCGCCGGAGGCGGCCGTCACATGGTCGGAAGTGATGGACGGGGTGGGCGTAGGTCGTGCCGCCTCGGGCTCGTCGATGGGTGCCGGAGCCTCCGGGACGTCGCGAGCGGGGCGGGACAGCTCGACGACGGGCTCGCGCTGCTGGGCCACCAGCTCGGGCGGCAGCAGTACGACGACGCCGGTGCCGCCACGCGAGGAGGGACGGTAGTTGACGCTGATGTTGTACTTGTTGGCGAGTCGTCCCACCACCGCCAGGCCGAGCCGGGTGCCCTGCAGGGAGGCCAGGTCGGTGACTTGGCCGGAGACGGCCTCCTGTGCCCGGCGCATGGCGGCGCCGGACATCTTCAGGCCGCTGTCCTCGATGGTGATGACCAGACCGGCGCTGCGCTCTTCCACGTAGACGTGGACCTCGTCGATGGGGGGCGAGAAGTTGGCAGCGTTGTCCATGAGTTCGGCGAGCAGATGCATCACGCCCTCGGAGGCGAAACCCGCGATCGCCGTCCTGCTGGACGAGTGCAGACGCACCCGCCGGTAGGCGGCGATACGGCCGACGGACCCACGCAGGATGCTTTCCATGACGATCGGCTTGTTCCAGACGCGGCTGGAGCGGCCGCCCATCAGCAGTGCCAGCCGGTCGGTCATGAGTCCGAGCTGGGAAGTGCTGTGATCCAGTTGCAGCAGGTCGCCGAGGACGTCCTCACGGTGCCGCTCCTGCATGGCACGCAGGTCGGCCAGCATGGCGACCGTCTTGGCCTGGACCCGGCTCAGGGCCTTGGCGGAGGCGGCCTGGGCAGCGGCGGACCGCCGTTCGCTGTAGGCGAGTTCGCGGACGAACGATTCGGCCGCCCGGTGCAGGGCGGGGCTCTGCGGCCAATCGAACTTGGTGAGGACGGTGTTGGCGGAACTGCCGTCCCGTAGCAGGGCCACCGCGGCAGGCAGCGTCTCGTCGGTCAGGCGCTGGAGTTCCGTCCTTCCCTGCGTGAGTTCATCGCGTATCCGCTGCAGCTCGGCCTCGGCCTCGGCCGCGCGCCGAACCGCCTCGGAAAGCTCTTCGGCGAAAGTGCGCAGCACCTGACGCAGTTGCGGATCGGAAGGCTCGACGACACGGGTGAGAGCTTCGTCGGCGCCGGCCCGGTTCTTCACGTCCCGGGCCACACCCGGCAGGCTCACACTGACGAGCCGGGCCACCTCGGCGCTCTGCAGTTTCCAGTTGTCCTTGGCCACCCCGAGCTCACTGTCCCGGGCAGCCGCCTGGCGACGGGCACGCCGCAGGAGATACGAGGCGGTGGCGACGATGACGGCGATGCAGCACCAGGCGGTGATCACCGCGCCCAGGACCCAGGCGCGGGCTCCGTCCGGAGCGAGTACGGCCGCTGCGACGGCACCCGCGGTCGCGAGGAGCAGGATCACCGGGAACACGGTCGACGAGGAGCCTGCCCCTTTCCCGCGTCGACGCTGGCGGGGGCGAGCAGGCTTTGGCATTGCGCGGTCCCTTGGTCTGTATGAGCATGAAGCAGGTAGGCAAATGGACATTTTCGGCGTTCCGGACCACGACCGATCAGGGACGGCCCGCTTCCGGATCACGCGTCGCGCTCATGCTAGCCACCCTTTCGAGTGCCGGGGTACACCAACGATCCGATCCCCCGAATGAGTTCGCTTCGTCGAAAAATGATCCTTGCAACGCGCCCGCCCCATAGGCGACTTGAAGCCACAAGGACCGAAATGGGCCCTGCGGAGGTCTACGGCAAGGGGCACTTGGAGTCGCACTCCTGCGCGGCGGTACTCAAGTACCCATGGTTCGGCGCATGTTTTGAGACAACAGGGATCCAGCCAGATCGCCTTCGTCGCGTTGATGGTGCCGCACGTCTGCCGCCTGGTGCTCGGTGGCGACCACCGCCGGTTGCTGCCCGTTTCCGCACTTTTCGGCGCCCTGCTCCTGGTGGTGGTCGACATCGTCTGCCGTACGGCCATGGACACACAAGAACTGCCGATCAGTGTGGTCACCTCGCTCATCGGGGCTCCGGCACTGCTGTATCTGCTGGACAGGCGCCTGGGGAGTGGCAGTTGAGGATCGACATCGACGACCTGCACGTCGCTTACGCGGGCCGTACGGTGGTAGCCGGTGCCCACCTGATAGCGGCCGCGGGGGAGATCACGGGACTGGCCGGCCCGAACGGCAGCGGCAAGTCCACTCTCCTGCGCACCGTCTACCGGCACTTGCGTCCGGTGGCCGGGCGCGTGTTGCTGGACGGGACCGACATCCGAACGATGCCCGCGAGGCAGTCGGCCCGACACATCGCCGCGCTCCCGCAGGAGCGGGACAGCGACTTCGAACTGACCGTGCGCGAGGTCGTCGCCATGGGCCGTATCCCCTACAAGCGGGCCTTCGCCGGCGAGGACGCCACCGACCGGGACATCATCGATCGAGCTCTCCGCGATGTCGGCATGGACGGCCACGCCGGACGCCGCTTCACAGAACTGTCCGGAGGCGAACGCCAACGCGCGCTGCTGGCGCGGGCGTTCACGCAGCAGCCCGATGTCCTGGTGTTGGACGAGCCCACCAACCACCTCGACATCCGCCATCAGATCGAACTCCTGGCCCTGCTGCGCACGCAACGCCGGACGACCCTCGTATCGCGGCACGATCTGAACGCCGCCGCGTCCGTGTGTGACCGTCTGCACGTTCTGCACGCCGGAACCGTCGTCGCTTCAGGTCCCCCACGCGAGGTCCTCACACCCGAGCTGATGGCCGCGGTCTTCGGCGTACGGGCCGCGGTGATCGACCACCCGCTCACCGGGGACCCGCTGATCGCCTTCGATCACCGTGGCCCGGCGGACGACGTGGCCCGGCGAACTCGTGACGAGGCGCGGACGTCGGACGCCAGGTAGTCGTCGCGTTGCGTTCAGCGCGGACGGTGGTGCCGAGCACCCTTGTGAGCGGCAGCCACTGGTGATCACGAACCGCCAGGGCGGCGCAGGCTCCCAAGGCGAGCCGCAAGCTGTCCCACGAGTGCGAAGATGAGGGGACGCCGACGGGTGGTGCGGCGAACGGGGTGGCCGGTGGGCTGACCCTTCAGGACGATCATGTGGATGTCGTACGGCTGCGTGCGTCCTGGGTGTGGCCTCTTCACTTGGACGAACCACCGCTGCCTGGATGACTGTTCACCGGGGAGTGGAAGGCGCCCGCCCGCTTCGGTGCGTCGATGCCTTTCCACTCCGCGAACGCGCCAAGTGCCGAGCTCCTGGTCATCGCATGCGAGGGAACGTCGCCGATGGGCTCGGGTCGGCCCTCCGGCAGACGCCCGGATGCGTAGACCGTGTGCAAGGAGTCGGCGCGGGTCACTTGTACCAGCAGCACAGCCGGTGCGTCTGCGTGCTGAGTATCGGCCGGTGCGGGAAACAACTCGGAAGTGACGGAGGGGAGCGCGCTCGCGAGGCCGACGACGGTGGCCAAGGCCAAACTCGGGAAGACGACGTATCGATGGAAGCGCATGACACACCAAGCGTGAGGGAGGTAGAATGTTCGGTCTACATCCTGGAGAAGGCTCCTGCATCCAGTGTCAAGACTGACCGTTCTACCCTTTGGTAACGTGGACGGCATGAGTCGGAGTACTGAAGGCGGCACCGTTTCCGAGGCGCGGACGCGGCTGCTCAACACGGCAACACGGATCTTCTACGCGGAGGGGATCCATTCGGTCGGCATCGACCGGATCGTCGCCGAGGCGAAGGTGACCCGGGCCACGCTGTACCGGCACTTCGCGAGCAAGGAAGACCTTGTCCTGGCCTACCTCGCGCAGGCCGACCAGGCCATCCGGGGACAGGTCGCCGCCGCCCAGGCCAGCAGCCCGTCGCCGGACGACCAGGTCCGGGCGGTGGCCAAGTCGATCACCGACGGCATCCAGTCCACCGGGTTCCGCGGCTGCGCCTTCCTCAACGCGGCGGCCGAATACTCCGATCCCGCCCACCCGATCCACCAAGCCGTCCTGGCCCACCGGCAGTGGTTCCTCGACACCGTCACCGGCCTGATGGCCCAAACCGACGACGGGGTGGCGGACGCTGCCGGGCGGCACTTCGTCATGCTCCGCGACGGCGCCATGGCAGCCGGCTGCCTCTTCGACCCGAAGCTGATCTCCGACACCTTCCTCCACGGCGTCGAAGGCATCATCAAGGCCCGCACCATCCCCGAACTCACCGGCGGCGCAACCGCCTCCGCAGCGAAGTCCTGACCGCCGAAGAAGGCGACGTGGAGCGGGCATGCGTACGGCCTGAGTGAAAGTCACCGGCACCTGCGGTCACGATGGGTGACGCGGGGAGTCGCGTTCAGCAGGCCGCAGTTCAGGTCGGCACCACGCCCATCGACCGGGGCCGGCGAACGAATGCTCGCCGGCCCCGGTCGAGGAATGCTCAACTCCGTTGTGCCCCTGCTCCCTCGTGCCGCACACCGAGTCCGTCGCCGTCTTGAGCGCTTGGCGGTGGAGCGTGTCCAGGTGTTCCAGCGCTGCTCCTGTCACTTCGGCCAGGGTGAGCTGCACTGAGCAGCCGACCGGCCTGCCGCGCAGGAGCTCCGTATTCTTGAGCTCCGCCAGCAGAGCCGTGGTCAACTGGTCGAGTCGGGCCCGGATCTGACCGAGGTCGGGACGCGTCGTGGGAGCTACCTCGGGATGAGCGGTCCAGCGGGCGAACAGACCGCGCTGCACCTGCTTGCTCGCGGTGATCTGGTCGCGGAAGATCGCCACCGCCGCCTGCGAGTTCACGCCGGCCGCCTCGGCCTGCACGCGGACCTGCTCCAGCACCTGGGCCTCACGCACGGGGTCTTCAATGGGCGAGTCCGTGCCGAACTTGGACGCCGCGACATCGTCGCCCACAAGAAGGCGCTCGATGATCAGGCCCGTCAAAGGACCAAGCTTGCCCAGTGGCTTGACCGCTGCACTGCTCGCGGGTTCGGTGTTCACGCCGGTGGTCGCCGCGACTGCCTGAGGAGCGGCCAGCCCTGTGGTGGCCACCAGCAACCCGATGGTCGCCGCGTACTGAGTCGTCCGGTTTCGCAGATTATGCGGATCGAAGCGCCGCTTCAGTGCGAGCAGCCGCGCGGTGTTCGGACCGTAGGCGTGGGCGATCTGCACTGTCTCATCAGGCCCGAGCAGGTTGGGGTAACCGCCCGGCATACGTCACAGCCGTCCCGAAGTCCCAGCAGGTGCTGCGGTTCGTCCGCATCGACCACCTGTTCACGTTCACGCAGGCGCCGGACGAGCCGTAAAGGAAACGCTCGTGCGGCAGCGGCGCCAAGGGCCCGCGCGTCTATCACTGGGCGGCCGTCCAGATCCCCGCGATCGAGGACCGACGGCAACGGGCCTACGCGTCAGCGCTGGGCGCCGGCCCGCCGCAGCATCAGCAGACCCGATGACATCGCCTGCTGTCTCGTATGCCCCGGCGGACACGGACGTCGACCTGCTGATGCGGATCGCCGGGCGGCGGTGGGCGATCGAGGAATGCTTCCAGGCCGTGAAGAACGAATGCGGCCCGGACGAGTACGAAGTCCGCCGCTACGTCGGCTGGATGCGCCATGTCACCATGGCCATGCTCGCCCATGCCTTTCTTGCTGCCACGGCGGCCCAGGCAGGGGCAAAAGGGGACGCGGATTCGGTTCCGTCACCATTGTTCCGCTCGCCGTGGCGGCGGCGCGCCGGCTCCTGGCAGCTCGCTCCGTATCCCGGCCCCGCCGACCGCTTCGTGTGCGCGCGGTGAGCCGGTCGCAATGGCGGCGCAGACGCCAAGCAGTCGCCGGCCACTGCCACTACCGGCGGCGAGTCCACTCTGGGGTGTCACATGCCGCCTTCGGTGTCGTCGTAGGACTGTATGAGTCGCAACCCAAGGGGGTCTGGCGACTGCCGTGGCTGTTCCAGTTGTTCAGGTCGTCGACGTTGTACAAGGGCGTGCCAACCCCGTTGACCCGACAGGATGTTGGTGCCGCCGATCTTGCTGCCGCAACCTCCAGGTGCGGCCGCCGTCGACGGAGCAGTCGAGCCAAACCTCGTCGCTCGGGCTGCTGTTGTCGATGGACGCCCAGCCCATCGCGTCGGTGTGGTCGAAATGCAGGACGACTAACCGTCCGTCAATGCTGGCGGTGGCCGGGAGTAGTCGCCGGGGGCGCGGGCGTCGCAGTACTCGATGCAGATGGTCGCGCCGACTGTGTTGGTGGAGGCTTCAGCCGCGAAGGCCCGCTGCGGGGCGAGCATGGTGAGCACCGCGAAGACGATGCCGCGGCGGACTGCCCGCGGGCGAGTGGGTGCGTACTTCCGACCTTCGAGGCTTTCGTACGGGAGTCATGGGGCCTCCTCTGAGAGCGCTCTCAGAAGGTAGCGACGGACGGACGGAGCGTCAATGGGGTTGGCGCGCACGGGAGTTGCAGGAACGACGGAAACAATCATGTTCGAACGAGACAGCAAAAGGCCAATCAAGGAAATGGAACAAATATTGACGGGTATCAACAACGTGCGTAGCTTCCCGGTCCACACCGAACCGGCCGCGAGGCTGGCCCTTGAGAGAGGGATGTCATGTATAGGTCACTACGCTCAATTCGCAAGGCGAGATTGAGACACGGCCGAGGCGTCGCCCGCAGACTGGTGCGGACGTCCACCGCCGCGGCGACCGTCATCGGACTAGTCATCGGATTCCTGATCGCCATTCCCACGACGTCGGAGGCGGCGGGCTCACTGCCTTGCGACATCTACGGATCCGCCGGCACCCCGTGCGTCGCGGCGCACAGCACCACGCGTGCCCTGCTGTCGTCCTACAACGGGCCGCTCTACCAGGTCACCCGGGCCTCCGACGGCGCCAAGACCGACATCGGCCTGCTGGCGCAGGGCGGCTACGCCAACGCCGGCCAGCAGGACACCTTCTGCCAGAACACGACCTGCCGTATCTCGAAGGTCTACGACCAGACGTCACGCCACAACGACCTCACCCCAGGTCCGGCGGGCACCGCGGGCGGCGCCGACCGCGGGGCAGACGCGAGTGAGATCGCGGTGACGGCCGGGGGCCACAAGGTGTACGGCATCTGGATCTCCCCGGGCGTGGGCTACCGCTACACCGGCGTGGCCTCCGGCGTCGCCGTCAACGGCCAGCCCGAGGGTGCCTACATGGTGGCCAGCGGCACACACGTGGGGTCCGACTGCTGCTTCGACTATGGCAACGCGGAGAGCACACCGGCTGACACCGGCAACGGCCACATGGACGCCGTCAGCATCGCGACGACGTGCTACTTCGCGCCGTGCACCGGCTCGGGTCCTTGGGTCGAGGCCGACATGGAGAACGGCATGTTCCAGGGGAACAACGGCTCCAACACGGCGAACCTGGGCAACAACAGCACCTATGTGACGGCGGTGCTGAAGAACAACGGCCAGACCAGGTACGCGCTCAAGGGCGGCAACTCGCAGTCCGGCGGCCTGTCGACCTGGTGGGACGGGGCCCTGCCCACCCGCGGCGGCTACCAGCCCATGCAGCAGGAGGGTGGCATCATCCTGGGCACCGGCGGCGACAACAGCAACCGCAACCGCGGCACCTTCTTCGAAGGGGTCATGGTCGCCGGCTATCCGACGGACGCCGCCGAGAACGCCGTGCAGGCCAACATCGTCTCCGTCGGCTACTCCGGTGAGACGGACGTGCCCAACGGGCCGCAGGGGACGATCACCGGCCCCGGCGGCAAGTGCGTCGACGCCGCAGCGGACGACACGGGCGGCAACGGCACCGCTGTACAGCTCTGGGACTGCCAGACCTACGCCGAGGACCAGCACTGGCAGCACAACACCAACGGCTCCCTCAGCACCATCGGCCGGTGCCTGGACATCGTGGGCAACGGCACCGCTGACGGGACCAAGGTCGAGTTGTGGG
>NZ_JAFJSY010000042.1 GCF_019857225.1 Streptomyces plumbidurans | reverse complement strand
TGCGCGCCGGGGCGTTGCGCCGGGTCCGCCTGCGTGCCGGGACGCCGCGCCGAGTCCCCCTGCATGCCAGGACGCTGCGCGGGGTCGGCTTGCGCGCCGGGGCGCCGCGCCGGGTCCGCCTGCACACCGGGACGCTGCGTTGAGCCCGCCTGCACACCTGGACGCTGCGCCGAGTCCGCCTGCCTGTCGGGACGCCGCGCGAAGTCGGCTGGCGCGTCGGGATGCCGCGCCGAGTCCCCCTGCGCGCCAGGACGCTGCGAAAAGTCCGCCTGCCCACCTGGACGCTGCGCGGAGTCGGCTTGCGCGCCGGGACGCCGCGCCGAGTCCCCCTGCGCGCCAGGACGCTGCGAAAAGTCCGCCTGCCCACCTGGACGCTGCGCGGAGTCGGCTTGCGCACCAGGACGCCGCGTCGAGTCCCCCTGTACGCCAGGACGCCGCACCGGGTCTGCCTCCACGCCGGGACGCCGTGCGGAGTCGGCCTGCGCGTCAGGGCGCCGCGCTGGGTCCCCCTGCACACCGGGAGGCTGCGAAAAGTCCGCCTGCCCACCTGGACGCTGCACGGAGTCGGCCTGCGCGCCAGGGCGCCGCGTCGAGTCCGCCTCCACGCCAGGACGCCGCGCGGAGTTGCCTTGCACGCCGGGACCCTGCGCGGAGTCGGCCTGCGCGCCAGGGCGCCGCGTCGAGTCCGCCTCCACGCCAGGACGCCGCGCGGAGTTGCCTTGCACGCCGGGACCCTGCGCGGAGTCGGCCTGCGCGCCAGGGCGCCGCGTCGAGTCCGCCTCCACGCCAGGACGCCGCGCGGAGTTGCCTTGCACGCCGGGACCCTGCGCGGAGTCGGCCTGCGCGCCAGGGCGCCGCGTCGAGTCCCCCTGCACACCGGGACGCTGCGCGGAGTCGCCTTGCACGCCAGGATGGCGCGAAGAGCCCGTCTGCACGCCGGGAAGCCGCGAGGAGCCCGCCTGCACACCGGGACGCTGCGAAGAGTCAGTCTGCACACCCGGCCGCCGTGTAAAGCCCGCCTGAGCGCCCGGGCGCCGTACCGCATCCCCCGTGTTCGCGTCCGCGCCGCCGGGACGGTGCCCCGTGGCTGGGGCGGGCCCGGTGCCGGGGAGCCCCGTGGAACTCGAGCCCCACGCAGAGCCCTCGGCCGGCCGGTCCGTGGTCGCCCGGCGCTCCCGGGGGGATGGCGCCGACGCTGCGAGGTGGTCGGGGGTGGGGGCGTCGGCCTCGTGGTTGCTTGCGGCGGGCAAAGGAACATCGTCCTCGTTGTCGTCCCAGGACGTCGCACGGGGCGGGGTGCCGTCCGTTTCGCCGTTGGCCCAGGGGGACCAGGATGTGCGGTGCCAGGGGGACCAGGCGCCGGACGTTGCGGAGGGCGGGGTCTCGGTCGCGTCCTGGGTGGGTTCGGGGTTCGCCCCGGCCGTCGGCGGCTCGGAGGGACGCGGTGGGATCGAGGCGTGCTGCGCTTCCGTGCTCATGCACCCCCCGTTTCCTCGCGCCCGGGCCGACTACCAGTACGCGGGCCGTCGTCCGTGCGCTCAACCGGTCGACGCCGGGTCAGTCCGTCCCGGGGCACGCATACCCGTACGAGCGGACCGGCATCCGTCGGCACCGTGTGCGGCCGACGTCGTTCCGCCGTACGTGCGCGTCACTCTACGGGTTGCCGATGTCGATTCGGGAACCAGTCCACGAGCCCGGGGGATCTGCCCGGAACGTCCCCCTACCCTGCGGTAATCCTGTCTGGCAGGCTTCGTTCATGACTGCGCGCGCCGCCGACCGGGCCCGTTACGACCGGGCCACCGCCCACCTGGACGCCCCTTTGGCCATCGTGGACCTGGACGCCTTCGACTCCAACGCGGACGATCTCGTGCGCCGCGCCGGCGGCAAGCCGATCCGCGTGGCCAGCAAGTCCGTACGCTGCCGGGCCCTGCTGGAGCGGGTCCTGGACCGGGACGGGTTCGCAGGTGTGATGGCCTTCACCCTCGCCGAGTCCCTCTGGCTGGCGCGCAGCGGTTTCGACGACATCCTGCTCGCCTACCCGTCCGCGGACCGCGCCGCGTACGCCGAGCTCGCCGCCGACCCCAAGCTCGCCGGCGCCGTGACCGTGATGGTCGACGACCCCGCGCAGCTGCGGTTCATCGAAGAGGCGCGCGACGGCGGGCGCGAAGTCATCCGGGTCTGCCTGGAGTTGGACACCTCGCTCAAGCTGCTGGGTGGACGCGTGCGCATCGGGGCGCGCCGCTCGCCGCTGCACTCCCCCGCCCAGGTCGCCGACATGGCGCGGGCCGTCGCGCGGCGGCCCGGCTTCAAGGTCGTGGGGATCATGGCGTACGAGGGCCACATCGCGGGCGTCGGCGACTCCGTCGCCGGGCGTCCGCTGCGGTCGCGTGCCGTGCGGCTCATGCAGGCCACCGCACGCCGGGAGCTGGCCGAGCGGCGCGGCGCCGTCGTGCGCGCGATCCGGGCGGTCGTACCCGACCTGGAGTTCGTCAACGGCGGCGGCACCGGCAGTGTGCAGTACACGGCCGCGGAGGACGCGGTCACCGAGATCGGCGCCGGATCCGGGCTGTACGTGCCGCGCCTGTTCGACAACTACACGTCGTTCAGCGGGCGTCCGGCGGCACTGTTCGCCCTGCCCGTCGTGCGTCGCCCCGGGGTCGGGGTGGTGACGGTGCTGGGCGGCGGATACCCCGCCTCCGGTGCGGCCGGCGGCGACCGGCTGCCGGTCCCCCATCTGCCCGAGGGCCTGCGCTACGACCCGCAGGAGGGCCCCGGCGAGGTGCAGACCCCGCTGCTCGGCTCCCCCGCCGACGACCTGCTGATCGGCGACAGGGTGTGGTTCCGGCACGCCAAGGCCGGTGAGCTGTGCGAGCGGTTCGACGTGCTGCATCTCGTGGAGGGCGAGACCGTGACGGCGACCGTTCCCACGTATCGCGGGGAAGGGCACACCTTCCTCTAGCGGCTTCCTCCAGCGGCTTCCTCTGGCGGCCCGTCCGTTCGCGGAGCATCGGTCCTCAGTCCGTCGGGCCGATGCTGCTGCCCACTCCGCCGCCGGTGGCCGCGTCGTCGATCGGCCGGATGCCCCTGGTGATCTTGTCCATGTCGGTGAGCGGCGGCCCGTCCTCGCCCGCGTCGAAGACGAACCGTACGAGCACCGGCGCCTCGGTGCCGACGCTGGAGGGGAAGGCGAGGGACTCGACGTAGCCGCCGGGGCCCTTGGCCGTCCTGACGCGCCAGCGCACGTAGTACCCCGCCCGTCCGGCGACCGCGATCTGCCCGGAGCCGACCTGCTTGTGGGACGTGATGCCGCCGTAGGGGCGCCGGTCGACGAGGTCACGGTCGTAGGCCGCGTCGGCGGCGTCGGAGATGTCCTTTTTGGCGAGGGCCTCGGGAGAGCTGGTGCCGCTCCCGCTCGCCGTGCGGGAGATGACGAGGCCGTGCCGGCACACTCCGGGGTCGCCCGGGCAGTCGTAGGTCCCGTCGGTGGTCATGACGACGTCGTCCTCGGTGACGTACTGCGGTCTGACCCAGCCGTCGGGCAGCGGCAGCGTGATGCCGTTGAGCTGGTCGGTGACCACGGCCGGGTCGTCGGCCGAGGGCTGGGACGTGGACGCCGAGGGCGAGGGGGCACCGGTCGTCGGTGAGGCGCCGGAGGTGGCGGGGTTCGGGACGGTACGGACGTTGGTGCCGCCGCCGTCGTCGCCCTTGCCGACGTAGAGCGCGCCGGTGACGATCGCCGCGACCAGGACGGCGCCCGCGGCGGTCAGCGCGACGACCTTCGCCCGGCCGGAGCCGCCGCCCCCGGCCGACGGCGGCCGCACGGGCACCGTCGGCGCGGCGGCCGGGGCACGGTGCTCGGTCCAGGCCGTGCCGTCCCACCATCGTTGCAGGTGGGGGGCCGACGGATCGGGATACCAGCCGGGCGGGGGCGACATGCTCATTGAGGCACTCTAGGACGGGGGTCGAAGATCAGTACACGACTCCTGGAGCGGCACTCCTGGAACGGGACTCTCGGATCGGGGACTCGTTGGAGCCGGATGTCTAGAGCGGTGTGACGTACGCGCCCGCGATCCCGCCGTCCACCAGGAAGTCGGTGGCGTTGACGAAGGACGCGTCGTCGCTGGCCAGGAAGGCCACGGCGGCGGCGATCTCGTCGGCCTCGGCGAACCGGCCGACCGGGATGTGCACGAGACGGCGGGCGGCCCGCTCCGGGTCCTTCGCGAACAGCTCCTGCAGCAGCGGGGTGTTGACCGGTCCCGGGCACAGCGCGTTCACGCGGATGCCCTCGCGGGCGAACTGCACGCCCAGTTCGCGGGACATGGCGAGCACTCCGCCCTTGGACGCGGTGTACGAGATCTGGGACGTGGCCGCTCCCATCCTCGCCACGAAGGACGCGGTGTTGATGATGGAGCCCTTGCCCTGGCGGCGCATGTAGGGGATGGCGGCCTTGCAGCACAGGTAGACGGAGGTGAGGTTGACCTCCTGGACGCGCTTCCATGCCTCCAGGCCGGTCTCCAGGATGGAGTCGTCGTCGGGCGGGGAGATGCCCGCGTTGTTGAAGGCGATGTCGACGCTGCCGTAGGTGTCGAAGGCGGTCTTGAAGAGGGCCTCGACCTGCTCGGCGTCGGTGACGTCGACCTTCACGAAGAGCCCGCCGACCTCCTCGGCGGCCGCCTTGCCGCGGGCCTCGTCGACGTCGCCGCAGACGACGTGCGCGCCCTCGGAGGCGAGCCTGCGCGCGGTGGCGAGCCCGATGCCGCTGCCGGCTCCGGTGATGACGGCGGTGCGGCCGACCAGGCGTCGGCAGACAGGGGTGTCGGTCACTGTGCGGGGCCTTCCGTGCTGATGAAGACGTTCTTGGTCTCGGTGAAGGCGGCCAGGGCGTCCGGGCCGAGTTCGCGGCCGATGCCGGACTGCTTGAAGCCGCCGAAGGGGGTCCAGTAGCGGACGGCGGAGTGGGAGTTGACGGACAGGTTGCCGGCGCGCACGGCCCGCGAGACGCGCAGGGCGCGGCCCAGGTCGCGGGTCCACAGGGAGCCGGCGAGGCCGTACGGGGTGTCGTTGGCGAGGCGGATCGCGTCCTCTTCGTCGGTGAAGGGAAGCAGGACCGCGACCGGGCCGAAGATCTCCTCACGGGCCGCCGGCGAGTCGGGCCGCTCCCCCGTGAGCACGGTCGGCGGGAACCAGAAGCCGGGTCCGTCGGGTGCGACACCGCGCAGGGCCGGGGCGTCCGCGGGCACGAACTCCCGTACCCGGTTCAGTTGCTGACGGGAGATCAGGGGTCCCATCTGGGTCTTCTCGTCGCCCGGATCGCCCACCACCACCGCGGACAGCGCGTCGGCGAGCAGCTCGCGGACCTCGTCGTACACCTGCTCCTGGACCAGGATCCGGGTGCGGGCGCAGCAGTCCTGGCCGGAGTTGTCGAGGAAGGAGAACGGGTCGGCCGCGGCCTTCAGGTCGGCGTCTGCGAAGACGATGTTGGGGCTCTTGCCGCCGAGTTCGAGAGTGACGCGCTTGAGCAGCGCCGAGCCCTTCGCCAGCACCTGCTTGCCCACGGCCGTCGACCCGGTGAACACGATCTTGGCTACGCCCGGGTGCTCGACGAGGGCGTTGCCCGCGACGGGTCCGTGGCCGGGCAGCACCTGGAACAGGCCCTCGGGCAGGCCCGCCTCCAAAGCGAGTTCGGCCAGGCGGAGCGCGGTCAGCGGGGTGGTCTCGGCGGGCTTGAGGAGGACCGCGTTGCCCGCCGCGAGCGCGGGAGCCGTGCCCCAGGCCGCGATCGGCATGGGGAAGTTCCAGGGCGCGATGACGCCGACGACCCCCAGCGGTTCGGGGATCGTGACGTTCAGGCCGCCCGGTACCGGGATCTGGTGGCCCATCAGCCGCTCCACTCCCCCGGCGGCGTAGTCGAGCAGGTCACGGGCGTTGCTCGCCTCCCAGCGGGCGTTGCCGACGGTGTGGCCGGCCTCGCGGACCTCCAACTGGGCCAGTTCTTCCAGGTGTTCGTCGACGGAGACGGCGAACCGGCGCAGCAGCCGGGCCCGGTCGGCGGGCGGCAGCGCGGCCCACCTGGCCTGTGCGGCGGTGGCGCGTACGACGGCCGCGTCCACGTCGGAGGCCGTCACGGCGGGGACGGTGGCGACGACCTCCTCGGTGGCCGGGTTCAGTACCTCGAGCTCGGACTCGTTCGACACGAAGGGCCTCACATGCGTTCGAAGGAGCGGCGCAGCTCCCAGTCGGTCACCGCGGCGTCGAAGGCCTCCAGCTCGACGCGCGCCATGTTGCGGTAGTGGGCGACGACCTCGTCGCCGAAGGCGGCCTGGGCGATCGGGCTGTTCTCCCAGAGCGCGGCGGCCTCCCGCAGCGTGGTCGGGACGTGCTCGTACTCGGCGGTGTACGCGTTGCCCGCGCAGGCATCGGGCAGTTCCAGCTTCTGCTCGATGCCGTACAGCCCGGCCGCCACCAGACCGGCGACGGCGAGGTAGGGGTTGACGTCGCCGCCGGGCAGCCGGTTCTCGAAGCGCAGGGAGCGGCCGTGGCCGACGACGCGCAGGGCGCAGGTGCGGTTGTCGTGGCCCCAGGCCACGGCGGTGGGGGCGAAGGAGCCCGGCTGGAACCGCTTGTAGGAGTTGATGTTGGGGGCGTACAGGAGCGAGAAGTCGCGCAGCGCGGCGAGTTGTCCGGCGAGGAAGTAGCGCATGACGTCGGACATGCCGCCCTCGCCGTCCCCGGGCATGACGTTGTTGCCGGCGGCGTCGGCGAGCGAGAGGTGGATGTGGCACGAGTTGCCCTCGCGCTCGTTGTACTTGGCCATGAAGGTGATCGACACGCCCTCCTGGGCGGCGATCTCCTTGGTGCCGGTCTTGTAGATCGCGTGCTGGTCGCAGGTGCGCAGGGCCTCGTCGTAGCGGAAGGCGATCTCGTGCTGGCCGGGGTTGCACTCCCCCTTGGCGGACTCGACGGTCAGGCCCGCGCCCGCCATCTCGTTGCGGATGCGGCGCAGCAGCGGCTCGATCCGGCCGGTGCCGAGCACCGAGTAGTCGACGTTGTACTGGTTCGCCGGTGTCAGGCCGCGGTAGTTCGCGTCCCAGGCCTGCTCGTAGGTGTCCTTGAAGACGATGAACTCCAGCTCCGTGCCGACCTGGGCGGTGAAGCCGTGTTCGGCGAGGCGGTCGAGCTGGCGGCGCAGGATCTGCCGCGGGGCGGCGAGGACGGGCGAGCCGTCGTTCCAGGCGAGGTCGGCGACGACCATGGCCGTGCCGGGGTTCCACGGCACGCGGCGCAGGGTGGTGAGGTCGGGGTGCATGGCGAAGTCGCCGTAGCCGCGGTCCCAGGAGGACATGGCGTAGCCGTCGACGGTGTTCATCTCCGTGTCGACGGCGAGGAGGTAGTTGCAGCCCTCGGTGCCGTGGTGCAGGACCTCGTCGAGGAAGAAGCGGGCGGCGAACCGCTTGCCCTGCAGCCGCCCTTGCATGTCGGGGAAGGCCAGGACGACAGTGTCGATCTCACCGCTCGCGACGAGGGCGTGCAGCTCCTCGACGCCGAGTGGGGGTGTGCGGTCTGCCACGGGAGATCTCCTTCGGCTGCTGCGCTTTTTCCACCGGGCCGGAAGCCATAAGGTATTCCGGAGAACCATTGCTTGGGAAGGGGGTGCGGCGAGTGTCGGTGGATGCCGACGGCGGCCCGGACGACCGGTTGACGCCGGTACTGCGGCCGGTGCGCGCGGGCAACGGTTTCGAGGAGGCGCTGGAGCAGATCCTGCAGGTGGTACGGCTGGGTCTGGTGCCGGGGGGCGAGCGGCTGCCGGCCGAACGCGAGCTGTCGGAGCGGCTCGGGATCAGCCGGGTGACGCTGCGCGAGGTGCTCAAGGTGCTGCAGGACCAGGGCCTGGTGGAGTCCCGGCGCGGGCGCTACGGCGGCACCTTCGTGCTGCCCCGCGCGGACGCGGGCGGCGAGGACGAGCTGCGGCGCCGGATCGCCGAGGTCGACATCGAGGACGTACTGCGCTTCCGGGAGGTCCTGGAGGTGGGGGCCGCGGGTCTGTGCGCCACGCACGGGCTCGGCAAGGAGCAGGCCGACCGGCTGCGCGAGGCACTGGACCGCACGGGCGACGCTCCGCTCGCCGAGTACCGCCGGCTGGACACCCTGCTGCATCTCACGCTCGCGGAGCTGTGCGGCTCGCCGACGCTGACCGCGCAGTACGCGGCGGTCCGGGCCACGGTGAACGACCTGCTCGACTGCATCCCCCTGCTCGTACGCAACCTGGAGCACTCGCAGCGGCAGCACGTCGCCCTCGTCGAGGCGGTCCTGGACCGGGACGCGGACGGGGCACGGACGATGATGCGGGAGCACTGCGCGGGGACGGCCGCGCTGCTCAGGGGATTTCTGGCGTAACCAAAGGTTTCTTTCGAGTCCATTGCTCTGAGCGGGAGGACGGACGTTATGGCGGGCGGGCCGTTGATCGGTGTCAGTACGTATCTGGAGGCCGCGGCGCGCTGGGGCGTGTGGGAGCTGGAGGCGGCGCTGCTGCCGGCCGGCTATCCGCGGTTGGTGCAGCGGGCGGGCGGCATGGCGGTGATGCTGCCGCCCGACGAGGCGTCCCGGGCCGCGGACGTCGTGTCCCGGCTGGACGGCGTGGTGATCGCGGGCGGCCCGGACGTCGACCCGGCCCGCTACGGCGCGGAGCGCGATCCCCGCACCGGGCCGCCCGCCCCTGCCCGCGATGCCTGGGAACTGGCCCTGATCGACGCCGCGTTGGCGGCCCGCGTCCCCCTGCTGGGCATCTGCCGCGGCATGCAGCTCCTGAACGTCGCCCTCGGCGGCACCCTCGTCCAGCACCTCGACGGCCATGCGGAGGTCGTCGGCACCTTCGGCCACCACCCGGTCAAGCCGGTCCCCGGCACCCGCTACGCCACCGCCGTCCCGGAGGAGACGTCCGTCCCGACGTACCACCACCAGTCCATCGACCGCCTAGGCACTGGCCTGCTCCCTTCGGCGTATGCGGCGGACGGCACGGTGGAGGCGGTGGAGCTGCCTTCGGCCGAGGGGTGGGTGCTGGGCGTGCAGTGGCACCCGGAGATGGGGGCGGATGTGCGGGTGATGCGGGCCCTGGTGAAGGCGGCGGAGCGGCCTCCGACCACCCCCTGAGCACCGACCGATCGGCAGACGCCGCCCACCGATCGAGCGCCGCACCGCCAGCTGCGGCAGCCGCAAGCCTGCCGGGCTCACACGGAGGCTTGCGCCCGCGCGCGGCAGCACCCCGCGTCGCGGTACACCGCTGCCGTCCCGGAAGCGGCACGACTGGGCACCGCGCCGCGGACATCAGCCGCCAACGCCCGCGCACAGCGCCACCCCCGCCTCACGGCACGCCACCGCTTCCCAGGAAAGGCCCAACTGCGCGCCGCGCCGCAAGCACCGACCGCCGTTCGAGCACCGCACCCTTGGCCCCGGCCGCCAAGCGCGAACTCCGCGCCCGCGCAGCCCCACCCCCGCCCCACGGCCCGCCGCCACCATCCCGCAAGCAACCCGCCCGAGCACCGCACCGCAAGCACCCGCCGCCGTCCAAACACCGCCCCCGTGCCCCGCCCCCACCCGCCAAAGCCGAGCGCAGCGCTACCCCCGCGTAAGCGACAGCAACCCCCTGGCCGGTCCCGTCGGGCGGTGGCCCGTTGGCCAGACCGCGCGCAAGTCGCGCGCCAGCGCCACCCCCTCGACCGGCACCCGCACCAACCGGCGCATCGCCAGTTCTTCCCTCACGGCCAGTTCGCTCAGTACGGCGGGGCCCGCGCCGCTGACTACTGCCGCCTTCACCGCGGTTGTGGAGGACAGTTCGATCAGGGGGCGGGCCAGGCCGCCCAGGGCCGCGTCCAGGACCTGGCGGGTGCCGGAGCCCTTTTCGCGGAGGATCAGGGGGGTCGACGCCAGTTCGGAGGCGGCCAGGGGGCGCCTGCGGCGGGCCCAGGCGTGGCCGGGTGCGGTCACGACGATGAGGTGGTCGTGGGCGATGACGGCGGAGTCCAGGCCGTGCGGGACGTCGACGCCCTCCACGAAGCCGAGGTCAGCCTCGCCGGAGAGCAGGCGCTGCGCGACCGCCGCCGAGTTGCCCGCGAGCAGGGACACCGCCGTGTCCGGGCGCTCGGCCCGCAGGGCCAGGAGCCAGCCGGGGAGGAGGTATTCGGCGATGGTCATGCTCGCCGCCACCCGCAGCCGCGAGTCCCGCCGGTCCCGCAGCGCCTGCGCCCCCGCGTCGAAGGCCTCCGCCGCCTCCACGATCCGCCGCGCCCAGTCCGTGACCAGCGCGCCCGCGTCCGTGAGACGCGAGCCGCGCGGGGAACGGTCGACCAGGGCCACGCCCAGCTGGCGCTCCATCGACCGGATCCGGCTGCTGGCCGCCGGCTGGGTGATGCCCACCTCCCGCGCGGCCGCGCCCAGGCTGCCGAGCCGCGCCACCGCCAGCAGCAGCTCCAGCGCCCCGAGATCAGGCACCCGGTGCGCCAGATTGCCCGCACCGCCGAAAGCCCGCGCACCCTCTTCGCTCATAACCCCAGGTTATGCCCCGATAGAACAACACTCCCTGGTGGCCCACCCCCGCCCACGGGACCGTGAACGCATGGTCACCGCAGCCCAGCACCTTCCGCACGCGACCGCACGCGCCCCACGCACTCCTCGCGCCGCGGCCGTCCGTCACCTCGGACCCAACTGGTACGCCGCCGTCATGGGCACCGCCATCGTCGGCACGGCGGGAGTGGGCCTCCCCGGCCACGTCCTCGGCCACGCCCCCGTCCACATCCCCGGCCTGCGCACCCTGTGCACCGCCGTGTGGGTACTCTCCCTCGCCCTGCTCGCCGCCCTGCTCGTCGCCCGCGCCCTGCACTGGACCCACCACCCCGACCAGGCCCGCGCCCATCTCCTGGACCCGTCAGCCGCCCCCTTCTACGGCTGTCTCTCCATGGCCCTGCTGGCCGTCGGCGGCGGCGCCCTCGCCGTAGGCCGCGACTGGATCGGCCAGCAGGCGGCGCTCGCCCTCGACGCCGTACTGTTCACCGCCGGGACGGTGGTGGGACTGGTGGCCGCCGTGGCGGTGCCGTACCTGATGGCCGTACGGCACCGGATCGAGCCGGGGCAGGCCTCCCCGGTGTGGCTGCTGCCCGTCGTCGCGCCCATGGTCTCCGCGTCGCAGGGCCCGCTGCTCGTACCGCATCTGCCGCCGGGGCAGCCCCGCGAGACCCTGCTCCTCGCCTGTTTCGCGATGTTCGGGCTCAGCCTGCTGGCGACCCTGGTGATGCTGCCGGTGATCTTCGCCCGGCTGATCACCGGCGCGCCGCTGCCGCTCGCCCTCACTCCGGCCCTGTTCCTGGTGCTCGGCCCGCTCGGCCAGTCCACCACCGCCGTCGGCAAGGTCGCGGACGCCGCACCCGGGGTCGTACCGGCGCCGTACAGCGAGGGACTGGACGTCCTCGTCGTACTGTACGGCGTCCCGGTCATGGGCTTCGCGCTGCTGTGGCTCGCGTTCGCCGCCGCCCAGGTGCTGCGGGCGCGGCGGCACGGCATGGGCTTCTCGATGACGTGGTGGGCGTTCACCTTCCCTGTCGGCACGTGCGTCACGGGCGCCGAGGTCCTCGCCCGACGCACCGGGCTGCTCGCCTACGACTGGCTGGCGGTCGGGCTGTACGCCCTGCTCGTCGCCGCATGGGGCGCCGCCTCGGTGTGCACGGCCCGCGGTCTGGTCAGCGGCGAGCTGCTCGCAGTACCTCGGCCAGCACCCGCGGGGCCTGGGCCAACGACGGTCCGTACCACGTCAGATGACGTCCGCTGACGAGAGCGCAGCGCAGCCCCGGGAAGGCCTCGGGGCCGTCGTCGGCGGTGAAGCGGTACGGCTCGTCCGGCAGCACGACGACGTCGGGGGCGGCCGCCCGCAGCTCCTCGACCGGCACGCGGGGATAGCGCTCGGGGTGAGCCGACCAGAGGTGGTCGACGCCCAGCCGGGCCAGGACGTCACCGGCGAACGTGTCGCGGCCCAGCACCATCCACGGCCGCCGCCAGATCGGCACCACGGCCGTCAGGCGGGGCCCGGTGTCCGGCAGCCGCGACCAGGCCGTCTCCGCCTCGTCCAGCCAGCGCGGCCGGGAGACCGCCCCGCAGGCCTCCAGCACCCGGTCCAGCTCCCGGAAGGCCTGCGGCACGTCCCGCACCTCGGTCACCAGGACCTCGACCCCCGCCTCGCGCAGGGCGTCGAGGTCGGGCTCGCGGTTCTCCTCCTCGTTGGCGATCACCAGATCGGGGGCGAGGGCGAGAACGCGGTCGAGCTTCGGGTTCTTGGTGCCGCCGACACGGGGGACGGCGAGGTCGGCGGGGTGGCTGCACCAGTCCGTCGCCCCGGCCAGGACGCCCGGCAGCGAGACGGCGACCGCCTCCGTCAGGGACGGCACGAGGGAGACGACGCGCATCCGCGGCTACCGCGACCGGTTCTGGACCGCCTCGACGTGCTCGGCCACCGCGACGACGACGACGCGGGTGTCCGACACCGTCGCCCGCCAGCGGTGCCGCACACCGCCGGTCAGATACAGCGTGTCCCCGCGGCCGAGCCGGTAGGCGCGCCCCTCGGCCTCGATCTCGACCGCGCCGTCGGCGACGTACATCAACTGGTCGTTGCGGTACTGGAATTCACGGCCCGCGTCATGGTCGCCGGTGAACTCCGAGGCGTGCATCTGGTGGTGACCCCGCACCAGGGAACGCACCCGCGGCCGGTCCGGCGGCTCGCACGTCTCCGCGCGCACGACGTCGACGCTGCACGCCGGGTCGGCGGCGGCGAGGAGTTCGACGGCGGTGGTGCGCAGCGCGTCGGCGACCTTCTCCAGGGACGCTCTGCTGGGCCGCGCCCGGTCGTTCTCGACCTGGCTCAGGAACGGGACCGACAGGCCGCTGCGCTCGGCCACGACGGCGAGGGTGAGCTGCAGCGCCCGGCGCCGTCGCCGTACGGCCGCGCCCACTCGCAGGGGCTGTTCCTTGTGGTCGCCCATCGCTCCCGCTCCCTCCTTGGCTCGTGGTCCGTGCGGCGGTTCGCCATGCTGAGCTTCGCCGTCCGCGGGCGGTGCTTCTGAAGAGTTCTCTGCACCTTACGCAGGTTCGGCAAACCGTTTCACGCGCCCGTCACATCCTCGTAAACACCGCGTGCGGTCAATTCGCCAATTCCCGGCGCCCGCTGAGCCCGCACGGCCCGTCGGACGCGGATTCCACCTCAAGGGCGAAAACGCTGACCAGGGGGCCCGGACGCCCGCCCGGGCCGGTGCCGGCACAGCCGGCGCACAGGACGCGGATCGCCGGCCGGCACGGGTCGGCACGACCTGCGGACGACTCCCTCGCGGGAATACGCCCGCCCTCGCGCGCGGGACGCCCGTCCGCGCCCGCCGGCGATCGGCACCGTAGTCCTCTTCTTTCGTTTTCTTCGTTTCAATGCGCGCACGAGCGCATGTGTTCCCGGCGCTTGCCCTCGCCCGCCGCATGCGATCAGGCCCGTGATCAGGGCTTGCCCGCCGGAGGACGAAGTCCCCTGCCGCGGCGGGCAGTTGATGCACGAGGCCGTCACGGACCCGGTGGCGTCGGTCCGGTTGGCCGCTACCGCACGCCTGCGCACATGCGTCCGGGGCGCCTTCGGCACCGCGCTGGAGGGTGCGGTGCCGTCGGTGCCCCGGACGAGTGGGCGGTGAGGCTCAGGTGAAGATGTAGCGCTATGTGGTTGGCCGGATCCTTTTCGTACCCGGGGTCACTACGGCGTCATCCGGCCGACCACCTCGGGGTGCTTCTTGGCCCACGCGGCGACCGCCTGCTCCTCATGCCCCTGGCCCTGCTGATTGATCTCGCTCTCCAGACTGCCGAGCTCGCCCTCGCTCATGTGGAAACCCTTGATCCACTTGGTGAGCTGCGGGTACTGCCCGGTGAACTTCTCATTGGTGATGGTGCGGATCGTGTTGCCCTCGCCGAAGAGCTTCTTGTCGTCCTTCAGCTTGGTGAGGTCGTAGCGGCTGTAGGCCCAGTGCGGCGACCAGAGCACGACGGCGACCGGCTTCTTCTGGGCGTAGGCGCGCTTGAGTTCGGCCAGCATCGCCGGGGTGGAGCCGTCGACGACCTTGTACTCCTTGTCGAGGCCGTAGCCCGGCAGGACCTTCGTCTTGAGGAGGTTCATCTCGCCGGTGCCCGGCTCGATCCCGATGATCTTCCCGTCGAAGGTGGACGCCTTGCCCTTGAGGTCCTCCAGCGACTTGACGCCCTTCACGTACGAGGGCACGGCGACTTCCAGCGAGGTCGGCTGGTACCAGGTGCCCAGGTCCTTGAGGCTGTCCTTGCTCTTGTCCCAGTAGTTCTTCTGGGCATACGGCAGCCAGGCGTCGAAGTTGACGTCCAGGTCGCCGGAGGCGAGGCCGGTGTAGACCGGGCCGACGTCCATCTGCTTCAGGTTCAGCTTGTAGCCGCGCTTTGCGAGGACGTTCTTCCACAGGTAGGTGACGGCGACGTCCTCGTCCCAGGGGAACCAGGCGACGTTCACCGGCCGCTTGGCCTCGGCCGGGGTGGAGCCCGCGCCGCCGGAGACGGGGGCCAGCTTGTCGACGACCCCGGGGTTGTCCTTCAGCCAGGCCCGCACGGCGTCCTGCTGCTTGCCCTTGCCCGCCTTGTTGATCTCGGCTTCCAGGCTGGTGAGCTGCTTCTCGCTCATCATGAAGTTCTTCAGCCACTTGCCGACGACAGGGTTGTCCTTGGCGAAGCCCTTGCGGGAGAGCGTGTGCACCCCGTCGCCCTTGCCCCAGGCGCCCTTGGGGTCCTTGAGCTTCTTCAGCTTGTAGTCGTTGTACGCCCAGTGCGGCGACCAGAGCGTGGTGACGATCGGCTCCTGCTTGCTGTACGCCCGCTTGAGCTCGGCGAGCATGGCGGGCGTGGAGCTGTCGACGACCTTGTACTCCTTGTCGAGGCCGTACTCCTTCAGCACCTTGCTCTTGAGCAGGGCCATCTCACCGGCGCTGGACTCGATGCCGGTGATCTTGCCGCCGAAGGTGGACGCCTTGCCCTTGAGGTCCGACAGGGAGTTGATGTCCTTCATGTACGCCGGGACCGTCAGCTCCAGCGAGGTCCGGTCGTACCACGAGCCCAGGTCGTCGAGCTTGCTGCCGTACTTCTTCCAGTACTGCGCGTGGGTGGTCGGCAGCCAGGAGTCGGTCTCGAAGTCGATGTTGCCCTGGGCGAGGGAGGTGTAGAGCGGGCCGGCGTCGAACTGCTTGACGTCGACCTGGTAGCCGCGCTCCTCCAGGATCTCCTTCCACAGGAAGGTGGAGGCGACGCCCTCGTCCCAGGGGATGTAGCCGATGGAGACCTTCTTGCCCTGACCGACGTTCTTGCCGTCCGAGACGGCGGAACCGCCCGAGCCGGAGCCGAACATGCCCATGCCGCCCGCCACGAGGGCAAGGACGACGACGCCGACCACGGCAATCTGCGGGCTCGGCCGGTACGACCAGATCTTCACGCCCTGCGCGGCGCGTGCCTTGGCGGCGGCGCGGCGGCCCAGCGGGGAGACATGGCTGCCCAGCGCGCCGGTCATCCGGTCCAGGTAGATCGCGAGGATCACGATCGCGACACCTGCCTCGGAGCCGAGGCCGACGTTGAGCTGCCCGATGGCCTCGTTGACGTCGCCGCCGAGGCCGCCGGTGCCGACCATGCCGGCGATCGCGGCCATGGACAGGCCGAGCATGATGACCTGGTTCACGCCGGCCATGACGGTCGGCAGGGCGAGCGGCAGCTGCACGCGCAGGAGCGTGTCGCGGGGCGTGGTGCCGAACGCGTCGGCGGCCTCCACCAGTTCCTTGTCGACCTGGCGGATGCCCAGCTCGGTCATCCGGACGCCGGGGGCGAGCGCGAAGATCAGGGTGGCGACGATGCCCGCGGAGGCGCCGGTGCCGAAGAACAGGATCGCCGGGATGAGGTAGATCATCGCGGGCAGGGTCTGCATGAAGTCCAGGATCGGGCGGACGACTCCGCTGACCCGGTTGGAGCGCGCGGCCCAGATGCCCACCGGCACCGAGATCACCAGTGCGATGATCGTGGCGACGAGGACCAGTGCGAGGGTCACCATCGCGTCGTCCCACAGTTCGAGGGAGTCGACGAAGGCGAATCCCACGAAGGTGAGGACACCGGCCAAGGTGCCGCGCAGCCAGAACGCGAGCACGGCGAAGATGCCCGCGAGCAGCAGGGGCTGGGGTGCCTGGAGGACGGCGTTGATGCCGTCGTAGGTGCCCGTGAAGACGGTCTTGAAGAAGTCGAAGAGCCACGAGGCATGGCCGAGCAGCCAGTCCACCGTGTCGTTGACCCAGTCGCCGAGCGGGATCCTAGGCACGGGTCACCGCCTTCTCGTCGCCGAGGAAGCCGACCAGGCGCTGCCTCGGTACCACCCCGACGAGTTTGCGTTTGTCGTCGAGCACGGCCACCGGGTGGGTCAACCGGGCGCTCATCGCGCACAGTTCGGTGAACGGCGTGTCGGGCGTCGCGGTCTCGCAGTCGCTCTCGCAGCCGCAGTCCGCCTCGTCGCCGCGGACGTCCCGGTCCATGACGGCGGACGCGGTCAGCACCCGGGAGCGGTCGACGTCCTTGATGAAGGACTCGACGTAGTCGTTGGCCGGCCGCAGCAGGATGTCCTCGGCGGTGCCGGTCTGGACGATCTCGCCGTCGCGCATGACGGCGATCCGGTCGCCCAGGCGCATGGCCTCGTTGAGGTCGTGGGTGATGAAGACGATGGTCTTCTTCAACCTCTGCTGCAGTTCCAGGAGCTGGTCCTGCATGTCGCGGCGGATCAGCGGGTCGAGCGCGCTGAACGACTCGTCCATCAGCAGCAGGTCGGCGTCCGTGGCCAGCGCGCGGGCCAGGCCCACGCGCTGCTGCATGCCGCCCGAGAGCTCGTCGGGCCAGGACTCCTCCCAGCCGGCCAGACCGCACAGGGCCAGCGCCTCGCCGGCGCGCTTGTCGCGCTCGGCGCGGGGCACGCCCTGCACGGCCAGGCCGTAGGCCGCGTTCTCCAGGACACTGCGGTGCGGGAACAGTGCGAAGTGCTGGAAGACCATGCTGATCTTCCGTGCGCGCACCTCGCGCAGTTCGCGGGCACCGAGCGCGGTCAGGTTCTGCCCGTCGAAGCTGACATGTCCGGCGGTCGGCTCCAGCAGACCGTTGAGCATGCGCAGCAGCGTGGACTTGCCGGATCCGGACAGGCCCATGACGACGAATATCTGGCCGGGTTCGACGGTGAAGGAGGCGTCGATCACGGCGGCGGTGGTGCCGTCGGCACGCAGTTCCTCGCGATCGGCCCCCTGCCGGAGCCGCTCGACCGCTTTGTCTGGTTGTCTGCCGAACACCTTGTAGAGATGTTCGGCCTCAAGCCTGGATGACACGCGAAGCCCTCTTGCTCGACGACAGGAACTGGAGCCGACAGGGCATGACCGGTTGAAGGGGCAACCGCATCGCTCCGGGGCGGCGCCTGCCCAAAGTGGTCCAGTCCAAACCCACCAGTTGGCCTGTTCACAGGGCGTTTGCACTCGTCACACTGGGGTTGTGGCCGGGTGACTGTCAGTGCCGTACGGCATGATGCGAGACGTGACCGGACGACTGATGCTCCTCGACACCGCCTCGCTCTACTTCCGCGCCTACTTCGGCGTCCCGGAGTCCGTGAAGGCCCCGGACGGCACACCGGTGAACGCCGTGCGCGGGCTGCTGGAATTCATCGACCGCCTGGTCAAGGACCACCGTCCCGACCTTTTGGTGGCCTGCATGGACGCCGACTGGCGCCCCCAGTGGAGGGTCGACCTCATCCCCTCGTACAAGGCGCATCGCGTCGCCGAGGAGCGCGCGGCGGGCCCGGACGAGGAGGAGGTGCCCGACACGCTCTCCCCGCAGGTGCCCGTCATCGAGGCCGTCCTCGACGCCCTGGGCATCGCACGCGTGGGCGTGGAGCCCTACGAGGCGGACGACGTGATCGGCACGTTCACCGCCCGCGCGAAGGGTCCGGTCGACATCGTCACCGGCGACCGCGACCTGTACCAGCTCGTGGACGACGCGCGCGGGGTACGCGTGCTCTACCCCCTCAAGGGCGTCGGCACGCTGCAGCTGACCGACGAGGCCTGGCTGCGCGAGAAGTACGGGGTCGACGGCAGGGGGTACGCGGATCTGGCGCTGCTGCGCGGCGACCCGAGCGACGGGCTGCCGGGCGTGCCCGGGATCGGCGAGAAGACGGCCGCGAAGCTGCTCGCCGAGTTCGGGGACCTGGCCGGGATCATGGCCGCGGTCGAGGACCCGAAGGCGAAGCTCACGCCGTCGCAGCGCAAGCGGCTCGACGAGTCGCGGCCGTACGTCGCGGTGGCGCCGAAGGTGGTCAAGGTCGCGGACGACGTCCCGCTGCCGGACGTCGACACGGCCCTGCCGCACGCCCCGCGCGACCCGGCGGCCCTGGAGGAGCTGGCGGCGCGGTGGGGTCTGGGCGGGTCGCTGCAGCGCCTGTTGACCACGCTCGGCGCATAAGAGGAACTCCCCCGTCGTGCTAACTTAGGTAAACCTAAGCACGGAGCAGGGGAGGTCGCCATGGCAGAACGTCCGGCCCGCAAGCCACGCAGGGCGCGGTCCGCGCAGGTCGTCCGCACCGAGCGGCTGACCCCGCACATGCAGCGCGTGGTCCTCGGAGGCGAAGGGCTGGCCGACTTCGCGGCCGACACCTGCACCGACCACTATGTGAAGCTGCTGTTCCCGCCCGCCGACGGCATCACCTATCCGGAGCCCTTCGACATGGAGCGCATCCGCGAGGAACTGCCGCGCGAGCAGTGGCCGGTGACGCGCACCTACACCGTGCGCGCCTGGGATGCGCAGTCACTGGAGATGACGCTGGACTTCGTGGTCCACGGCGACGAGGGCCTGGCCGGCCCGTGGGCGGCGCGCGTCCAGCCGGGCGAGACCGTCCGGTTCATGGGCCCCGGCGGGGCCTACGCCCCCGATGTGAGCGCGGACTGGCATCTGCTGGTCGGCGACGAGAGCGCGCTGCCCGCGATCGCCCGCTCCCTGGAGTCGCTGCCCGACGGTGTCCGGGCGCATGCCTTCGTCGAGGTCTCCGGCCCCGGTGAGGAGCAGAAGATCGACTCCGACGTGGAGGTCGTCTGGCTGCACCGCGGTGAGCGGCCGGTCGGCGAGCTGCTGTGCGAGACCGTGCGCGCCCTGGAGTTCCCCGAGGGCCGGCTGCACGCGTTCGTGCACGGCGAGGCGCACTTCGTGAAGGAGCTGCGCCAGCTGCTGCGCGTCGAGCTGCAGATCCCGCGCGAGGACCTGTCGATCTCCGGCTACTGGCGGCTCGGTCACAACGAGGACGGCTGGCAGGCCTCCAAGCGTGAGTGGAACGCGCGCATCGAGCAGGAGCAGGAGGGCTCGGCGCCGGCCGCGTGAGAGCTGTCCCGAAGGGGTGGCACCTCACCGAGGTGCCACCCCCTTCGGCGTGCTCACACCTTGCGCTGGTACGACCGGAACGTGCGGATCGACAGCCACACCGCCGCCACCGCCAGCACGAGCAGCGCGCCGCCGCGGCTGGAGACATCACCCCAGTCGGGGTTCTCGGACAGTGCCGAACGGCCCGCGATCATCGCCCAGTTGAGCGGGTTGAAGTCGGCGATGTGCCGCATCCAGCCGGGCATCTGGGACGGCGCCATGAAGGCACTGGACAGGAACGTCAGCGGCAGCAGCAGGAAGGTGTTGATGCCGATGATCGACTCGCGCTCCTGCACCAGCATGCCCAGCGCGTTGGACAGCGCCCCGAAGACCGTGCCGAGCAGCACGGAGGCGAGGACCAGGACGGCGACCCCGACGACGCCGCCCGGGTAGTCGGCGCCGCCCGCAAGGGCGAGCAGCACGATGACGACCGACTGGAACGCGGTGACCAGGCCGTTGTTGACGACGTTGCCGTTCATCAGCGCGGCCCTGCTGACCGGGGTGGTCAGGAACCGGTTGAGCGTGCCGCGCTGGATCTCCTCCAACGTGGCCATCCCGGCCCACATGTTGGAGCTGAGCGCGCTCATCGCCACCACGCCGGGGACCAGGTAGTCGAGATAGCTGGTCGTCCCGAAGCCGCCCAGCTCGACGATCTTCTTGAAGAGGTTGCCGAACAGGAAGAGCCAGATCACCGGCTGGATCAGGGTGATGATCGCGTACGCCGGCTGCCGGGTGAACACCAGCAGCTGACGCTGGGTCATGTACCAGGTCTGGGAGATCGCCGTGCTCATCGCGCACCTCCGGCGAGGACGAGGCCGTCGGTCGCTTCGGTGTCCGCCTCGGAGTAACGGCGGCCCGCATAGCGCAGGTAGACGTCGTCGAGGGAGGGCCGGGCGACGGTCGCGGCGGCGACCCCCACCCCGGCCCGGTCCAGGGCCGTGAGCAGTGCCGGTACGGCGGCCGCTCCGTCGTCGGCGCGGACGCTGACGCGGCGCCCGTCGACCAGCACCTCGTGCAGGCCGGACAGCCGGCCGATGGCGCCCTCCAGGAGCGTACGGCCGGCGTCGCCGACCGCCTCCCTGAGCTCCAGATGGATGGCGTCGCCCCGCAGCTCGCCCTTGAGGGAGTCGGGTGTGCCCTCGACGACGACCCTGCCGCGGTCGACGATGGCGACGCGCTCGGCGAGCCGGTCGGCCTCGTCGAGGTAGTGCGTGGTGAGCAGGATGGTCAGTCCCTCCTCGCCCGCCAGCCGGTCGATCTCGTCCCACATGGCGGTACGGGCCTCGGGGTCGAGACCGGTGGTGGGCTCGTCGAGGAAGAGCACCTCGGGCCGGTGCACCAGGCCGAGGGCGACGTCGAGGCGGCGCCGCATGCCGCCGGAGTAGCCCTTGACGGGCCGCTTCGCGGCGTCGGCGAGGTTGAAGCGGTCGAGCAGCTCGGCCACACGACTGCTCAGGTCGGCGCCCCTCAACCCGTAGAGCCTGCCCTGGAGTTGGAGGTTCTCGCGGCCGGTGGCGACCGGGTCGGCGCCGGAGCCCTGGGCGACCACGCCGATCGCGCGGCGCACCCGGTCGGGGTGGCGCAGCACATCGTGTCCGGCGACGGTCGCCGTGCCCGAGTCGGGCTTCGCCAGGGTGGTGAGGATCTTGACGGTGGTGGACTTGCCGGCGCCGTTGGGCCCGAGGAGCCCGAAGACGGTGCCCGGTTCGACGGTGACGTCCATGCCGCGCAGCGCGGTGACATCACCGGCGTAGGTCTTGATCAGCTGGCGCGCCTCCACGGCGGGCGCACGGGTGGTACTCATGATGACAGCTCTCCTGATATGCGGATGACAGCGGATGACAGCTGATCCGTCCGTGCCGGGAGCGCCGGGCTATCCTGGGTGTGCCGCACCTCGATCGCCTGGCGCCGCCGCACGGCGGACTCAGCTCGGGGTTCGGGACCCCGGCCACGCTGCTCCAACAGCCCGGCCGGGGTCCTTTTCATTGGGTGAACTCCGGTGGCAGCTCCCCCGTTTCGTGGAAGCGGCGCCACGCGTCGACGCCGGGCAGCGTGCCCTTCTCGATCTCCTCCAGGAAACCGCGGACCCACCGCGCCTGCGCCTCGACCATGTGCAACTGGTACTCGACCTCGACGAGGACGAGCCGCGGCAGCGTCTCGCTGAGCTTGTCCAGCGCCGCGCGTCCGCCGGCCACCTCCACCTCGAGGTTCTGCAGCCGCTCCTCGAGCAGCCGCACCACCTCGTCGGGCGGCAGGGCACCGAGCAGCGACAGCGCGGTCTCGAAGATCGGGAACTCCTTGGCCGGGACGGCCAGCAGATCGGACAGCCAGTCGGCCATCTCCTCCCGCCCCGCCTCGGTGAGCCCGTAGACCGTGCGCTCGGGCCGGTTGCCCTGCCGCTCGACGTCGGCGACCTCGACGAAGCCGTGCTTCTGGAGGTTCTGCACGACCGTGTAGAGCGAGCCGTAGTTGATCTTCGTGGTGACGTCCTTCCCCTGTCTGCGCAGGGTCTGGGCGATCTCGTACGGATGCATCGGCTTCTGCCAGAGCGTGACCATCACGGCAAGCGCCAGCGGGTTGCTGAGCTTGCGGCGCTTCATCGCCATGACGGTCACCTCACTTGCCTCGTCCGCTGCCTCGTCTACGAATATCCGTGGCCGAACATATCTCGACTCGCCAGTGCACGTCAATACACACGATGTATCGCGTTCGAGCGAGCGGCGCAAGGTCCGGCAGTCCTACCCGGCGCCGTACCCTTGATCGTGATGAGTCGAAGGCCGCGCGTTCCGCCCTCCCCCCTGCCGCAGCGGCAGGGGGTCGATCCGGTGCGGGTGCGGTTTCCCGCCGGGGGCCCCTGGGCCACCGCGCGGGAGTATCTGGTGGAGCGGCTGAGCGCGGCGGGGCCCGGCGTCGTCGACGGGATGTTCGCCGCCGGCCGGATCGTCGGCGCCGACGGACGGGCCGTCGCGCCCGACACGGCGTACGAACCCGGCATGTTCGTGTGGTTCCACCGCGAACTGCCGAGCGAGGTTCCGGTGCCCTTCCCGCTGGAGGTCGTGCACCGCGACGAGCACATCGTCGTCGTCGACAAGCCGCACTTCCTGGCCACCACCCCGCGCGGCAGCCATGTCACCGAGACCGTTCTCGCGCGGCTGCGCCGGGAGTTGGGCATCCCGTCCCTGGGCGCCGCGCACCGCCTCGACCGGCTCACCGCCGGGCTGGTGCTGTTCACGGTGCGGCCCGAGAAGCGCGGCGCCTATCAGTCGCTGTTCCGCGACAAGCTGGTTCACAAGGAGTACGAGGCGATCGCCCCGCACGAACCCGGACTTGACCTTCCCCGGACCCTGCGCAGCCGGATCGTGAAGGTGCGTGGTGTGCTCGCCGCCTACGAGGTGGAGGGCGAACCGAACGCGGTCAGCCGCATCGAGCTGGCGGAGCACCGGGCGGACGGTCTCGGCCGGTACCGGCTCGTGCCGAGCACCGGGCAGACCCATCAGCTGCGCGTCCACATGAACAGGCTCGGTACGCCCATCCTCGGCGATCCGCTCTACCCCGTGGTGACCGACGCCGTGCCGGCCGGCGATTTCCGGCGCCCGTTGCAACTCCTGGCGCGAACGCTGGCGTTCACCGATCCGGTCACGGGGGCACAGCACCGGTTCCGAAGCGGCCGCAGCCTGGAAGCCTGGGCCTCCTACGAGAACTGGGCCGGTCGTTGACCGACCAAGTCCGACCATTCTTTGTCCCAAAGGCGGAATGACAGCCCCCGCTCACGGCTCACGCGGTGACAAGTGCCGCGCATTTCCCACCAGTTCACTCGCACAGCCGTGAACGAATCAGAACCAACCCTTTCGGATCGATGCCACGCATGACAACATTTCAACCAAGTGCGCCCCTCGTGTGCCGTCATACGCTCCTCCTACGCTCCTTCACGGACACCGGAGACACACGCACGCTGGGGTGTACAGCCACAAGTAGGACGTTCTTGCGGAGGCTCGGACCATGACTTCATGTCGTGTTGGGTGCGCGGTAGCAACCCCGGACGACCGTCCGCGTCTCTTATGGCGTCACTTATGCAGCGCGACACCCCATAAAACCGAACAACAACTCGCCGGAAATGCGGGGCGGGGTCGTATTCCGAGGTAATACCGGAACTTCCCATTCAGACCGCCGTCATGGCTGCTCGGAACAGCGGACAAGACCCAGTGCCCCTTCTCGCGGCTCATGGAAAGCTCCCTGTACGAATCCCCCTCCATGGACCTGTGCAATTCGGCGCTCGGCACCAGTTGGCCAGTTTTTCTTCGACCGGTTCCGTCAGCAGGCCCTGTACGTGCGGTGCAGAAGGACACCGTCACCACTCAGGAGGCAACCGTGTTGGACACCTTCCAACTACCCGCGTTCTACATGCCGTTCAAGGCCACGGTGAACCCGCACTTGGAGGATGTCCGGCCACGCGTCCGGGCCTGGGCATGGTCGCTCGGCCTGCTGGAGCCCCAGCACACCGACTCGCTGCACGGCGGGTGGAGCGCCGAGGTCTTCGACCGGGCGGACTTCACCCTGTTCACCGCGCTGACCTACCCCCACGCCTCCGCCGCCGAACTGGAGCTGCTGTCCAGCTGGCACAGCGTCATCTGGTGCCTCGACGACGTCTTCCTGCCGTGGTGCGAGGAGCTCGGCCACCGCTCCCGGATCCTGGAGCGCATCGAGCGGCTGATGGCCTTCCTGCCGGTGACGGCCTACGGCTCGGGCCCGGCTCCGCAACATCCGCTGGAGCGGGCGCTGCTGGACCTGTGGCACCGCACGGCCCCCTCGGCGTCGCGCGCGTGGCGCGTCCTCTACACCCATTCCGTACGGCAGTTCCTGGAAGCCTCGCTGTGGGAGGCGGACAATCTCACGCGCCGCCGATACCCCGATCTCGTCGAACAGACCGAGATGCGCCGCGATTTCGGGGCGGCCGGATGCAGCGCACTGCTGATGGAGCATTCGCTCGGCTGGGAGATGACCGAGGAGATTCGCGCGACCCGGCCCTTCACCGTGCTGATCAACTCGTTCCGGGACACGGTCGATCTGCACAACGACATCGTGTCCTACCCCAAGGAGGTCCGCGAAGGGGCCGCAAGGAACAACATCGTGCACGTGGCGCGGGAACTGTACGACATACCGCTGCACGAGGCGGTCTCCCTCGTCGACCGCATTCTCACCGGCCGGGTCAGGACGCTCGACGAAACGGTCCGGACCGATCTGCCGCAGGCGCTGCGCGATCTGCGCGCGGACCACGCCACCCGGCACGCCGTGCTGCGGCACGCCCGTGCCATCCAGGGCTGGGCGGCGGGCTCGTACCACTGGCACAAGGGCACCGACCGGTACCGTATGGCCGCCGTCTGACTCCGGCGCCCGCTCCGACTCGTGCGGCGGGCACCGGAGTCCACCGGCCGGAGCCGGTCAGCAGCCGCGCCACCAGCGCAGGAACCGGCGCCATGCGCCCATTGGGCGGGCCGGTTCCGCGGGTGCGGGTGCGGTTGCGGCCTGCGGCGGCGTCGACGGCTCGGGGCTCGGGGCGGGAGCGACCGGCTCGGGCCGGCCGATGCCGACCTCCCAGTCGGTGCGCTGCGCCGGGACGCCGATGTATCCGGGTTTCGCCGTCACATCCTGCTGGGGCCTCGCCTCGAAGCGGACCGGCAGTTCCACCAGGTGCCGGTTCAGGATGGACGTACGCCAGTGCAACTCGTCCTCGTCGCAGTCGAGTTGGATGTCCGGAAGACGGTTCAGCAGCGCGTCGACGCCGACGTCGGCGATGGCGCGGCCGATGTCCTGGCCCGGGCACTCGTGCGGGCCGCCGCTGAAGGCGAGGTGGGAGCGGTTGCCCATCATGTTCGCCGACAGGTCCGGGCGGACACGCGGGTCGACGTTGCCCGGCGCGATGCCCAGCAGGAGTCCGTCGCCCTTGCGGACCCGCTGGCCGCCCAACTCGGTGTCCTGCTTGGCGACATAGGGGAGCTGGGTGCTGAACGGCGGTTCGTCCCACAGGGACTGCTCGACCGCCTGAGGCACCGTCATCTGGCCGCCGTTGAGCTGTGCGCGGAAGCCCGGGTCGGTGAGCACCAGGCGCAGCACATTGGCGAGGAGGTTGGCCGTGGCCTCGTAGGCGGCCATCAGGATGACGCGCAGATGCTGGCCGACCTCCTCGTCGTTGAGCCGCGCCGAGTGGTTGATGAGATGGCTGGTGAAGTCGTCCTCGGGCTCGGCCCGGCGGCGGACGGTGAGCCGCATCAGGACGTCCATGATGTACGCGTTGCTGGCGATGGAGGTCTCGGTGCCCTTGAGCATGTCGCGGGCGGCGTGCACGATCCGGTCGTTGTACTCGTCGGGCATGCCGAGGATCTGGCACATCACCGCCATCGGCAGATGCTCGGCGAACTGGGCGACCAGATCGGCCCGGCCCTCCTCGCAGAACTGGTTGACGAGGTGCTGGGTGGCGCGGTTGATGTGGCGCCGGATGCCGCGGTGGTTGATGGTCGACATGGCACCGGTGACCGCTCCGCGCAGCCGCAGATGCTCGTTGCCCTCGGCGTGACAGCAGATCGGCTGCCAGGCGACCAGCGGCATGAGCGGGTGGTCCGGCTTGATCGATCCGTCCTGCAGGGCGGTCCACTGCCGGGTGTCGCGGCAGAACTGCGAGGGGGTGCTCACCATGTGCAGGTTCTCGCTGTGGCCGAGCACCACCCAGATCGGTACGTCCTCGTGCAGCAGCGCGGGGGCCACGGGGCCGTGCTCGCTGCGGAGTTTCTCGTACACGGCCGACAGGTTCTCCGCCTCGGGGCCGTACAGCCGGCGCAGCCCGCCGGGGCCGAGGCGGTGTGCGGGGCAGCCGGGGGGCGGGCCGGCCAGGGAGTCCGTTCCGGTCGGGGAGTGGGGTTCAGGCGTCACGATGATCGCTCCGAAGCTGAAGTGGAGATCCGGTCTGCAAAAGGGGGTGAGGTGGGCGCGGCCGCACGGCGGCCCGGTGGCTCGGCCGGCGCGGGCTCATGTGCGTGCCTTCGCCAGCGCCAGCGAGTGCAGGAAGCGCAGCAGGGTCATCAGGACGTCCCGGCTGGAGGCCCGCCGGCGCGCGTCGCACTCGATGATCGGGATCTCGTCGGGCAGGTCGAGTGCGGTGCGCAGCTCGGGGATGGGGTAACGGGGGCCGTCGGGGAAGGAGTTGACGGCGACCACGAAGGGCACGCCGCGCTCCTCCAGGCGGCCTATGACGTCGAAGCTGACCTCGAGGCGTCGGGTGTCGATCAGTACGACCGCGCCGAGCGCGCCCTCGAACAGCCCGTTCCACAGGAACCAGAAGCGCTCCTGGCCGGGGGTGCCGAAGAGATAGAGCACCAGCTGGTCGGTGATGCTGATGCGGCCGAAGTCCATGGCGACGGTGGTGGCCGTCTTGGTCTCGGAGCCGAAGTTGTCGTCGACCCCGATGCCGGCCTGGGTCATGGTCTCTTCGGTGGTCAGCGGCCTGATCTCGCTGACCGAGCCGACCATCGTCGTCTTGCCGACTCCGAAGCCGCCCACGATCACGATCTTCACCGCCGCCTGGGCCGTGTGCGGCAGATGATCCTCTGCGCGTGGTCCGGGGATGGTGTCAGAGCCTTTGAAGTCCATGCATCACCGCTTCGAGGAGGGAACGGTCGGGGAGCGCCTGCCGGACGATCGGGGCGCGCGCCTGCACCAGCTCCGCCGTCAGCATCTCGGTGAGCAGCACGGTCACCACGCTGAACGGCAGACTCAGATAGGCCGAGAGTTCGGCCACCGAGATGGGTGCCGTGCACAGGCGGAGCATCGCCGCCTGCTCCGGGGTGGCCGAGGGCGGTGGATCGGCGCGCGCCACGATCAACGTGACGAGGTCGATGTCCGCGCGCTCCCCGTCGGGTCCGGCGACCACGTAGAGCCGCTCCGGGGCCTTGGTCTCGCCCGTTTTTGCGGGCTTCGGTTTCGGGGGAGGTTGTGCGGTTTCCTGACTGGGATGTCGCCGCCGGCGTTGAGGAGGAGTCATACGGTCTGCCCGTTGCGCCTGGGCGGGCTGGTGAGATGGGCCCCGATGCGTACGACGAGGTCGCGCATGCGGTTGCTCATCAGCCCGGGTTCGGCGACCACGTCGGAGAGCACCGCCAGATAGGCGTTGGCCCCCGCGGCCATCAGATAGAAGTAGCCGCCGTTGATCTCGATGATGACCAGCTTCATCCGGCCGTCGCTGCCGGGGATCTCATGGGCGACGGCACCGGCCAGGCTCTGCAGTCCCGCGCAGGCGGCGGCGACGCGGTCGGCGGCGTCGGGGTCTCCGCCGTAGCGGGCGATGCGCAGGCCGTCGGCGGAGAGCACCACGATCATCTCGATGCCCGGTACTCCGTCAGCGAGATCCTTGAGCATCCAGTCGAAGTTGGCTCGCTGCTGGATCACTTGTGGTCCCTCTCGTCGTCGGCCTCGATACGGGCCGGCTCGTTGGTCGGCTGGGTGAATGCGGTCGGGTCCGGGTCGCCCTTGAGTCCCTCCCAGAACGCCTCGACCCAGAGCCCGGGTTCGGGCTCCTTCTCCGGCTCCGGTTCGACCGGGGCCGCCCAGGAGGGCCGCGCCGCCTGGGCCTCCCGCTCCGCCTCTTCGGCGGCGGCCTGTTCGGCGAGCCGCTGGCTGAGCGGGATCTTGACGCGACTGCGTCGCTGGGGCAGACCGCCGGCGGTCCATTCGGTGACCTCGGGGACCTCGTCCTCCATGGACACGCCGGCCGGGATGCGCGGGCTGGTGGGACGCCGCCGCTTGGGTGCGCGCTTGGGACCCTCGATGCCGCCGATGTCGAGCTTGGGGGCGGCGGTGGCGCCGACGCCGTGGGCGAGGCCGGGCGCGGGGTCGCTGGTCATCATCACGCGCGGCACGACGAGGACGGCGCGGACGCCGCCGTACGCCGAGGAGCGCAGCGAGATCTGCATGTCGAACGCCTTGCACAGACGGCCGACGACGGCGAGACCGAGGCGCGGGGACTCGCCGAGGTCCTGCAGGTCGACCCCGGCCTGGGCGCGCTCCAGCATGCCCTCGGCCCGGGCGCGGGCCTCCTCGCTGAGGCTGATGCCGGCGTCCTCGATCTCGATCGCGATGCCGGTCTGCACCTCGGAGGCGGTGACGTGCACCTTGGTCTGCGGGGGCGAGTAGCGCGTGGCGTTGTCGAGGAGTTCGGCGCAGGCGTGGATGACCGGCTCGACGGAGATGCCGCGGATGTTGACCTTGGCGATGTTGTCGAGCGAGATGCGCCGGTACTCCAGGATCCGGGACATGGCGCCGCGCAGCACGCTGTACAGCGGGACGGGCTGCGGCCACTGGCGGCCGGGACGGCCGCCGCCGAGCACGGAGATCGAGTCGGCGAGTCTGCCGATCAGCGCGGTGCCGTGGTCGATGCGCAGCAGGTCGTCGAAGACCTCGGGATTACGGCCGTGGTCCTCCTCCATCTCCCGGAGTTCCTTGGCCTGTTGGTGGACGATCGCCTGGACGCGCCGGGCAATGCTGACGAAGGCGCGCTGCGAGGAGTCCCGCATGGCTTCCTCGGTGTCGACGATGTCGAGCACCCGCTTGATCAACGCCACCTGGGCCTTGGGCAGATCGCGGTAGGAGGGGTCCATGTCGCCGAGTTGGCGAATCACCTCTCCGGGGGAATTGCCGCCCCGCAGGTAGTAGATGGCGGTCGGCGTGATCTCGTGCGCGAGCCGGTGCATGTCCTGCTCGTGCCCGGCGACACGCCGTTCCAGATACGCGGCGTGACGGAGGCTCTCTTCGCGCACGGCCCGCAGGGCGCGTCCGCGTCGTACGGCTTCGGCCGCTGTCGCGATCACGAGCAGCGTGGCGACGACGCCGCACCAGACGACGGCTGTCCGGGCCGGCCCGGACACCACAGCGGCAGCTGCTCCGGTCGCCGCGGCCATCACTATGGCGGGCAGCAAAAGCACACGTGCATAGGGAAGTTCACGGCGCTGGGGAGGGGATTGGACACTCACCATGTAGGCCTTCTGAAACGAATCGAGGGGAAGTCGCACATATGGGGAACAAGCGCACGAATACACCTCAACTCGGTGCGCTGCGGGCGAGCTTAGTCCGACCGGATCATCGCCGGGTCATATTCAGCAAGCACCTGAAACGGGGCACGGGCGAGGAGTACCCTCGGCCCCATTTATACGCTCAGATCCCAACCGAACACGCCAAGTGACGGCGCACGCGCATACGAAAACCACTCACCGTGACGAGTGAACGGCGCGAGTCTTCGGGGGCGCGGGGAACTGCGCGACAAGCCACAACGAACCCGCACCCGCCGTCAAAAACCCTCACCCCACCGACGAGTAGGCGACAACCCCCCGCAGCAACAGATCAACAGCCTTACGGGCAGCCTTCGAAACCGAAGACCCCTCCACCCCGGAAACGGGCGCCGCCGCCGCGATCTGCCCCAGCACATCGATCACCTGCTTGCACCACCGCACGAAGTCCCCGGCCGGCATCTCCGCCTCCCGGAGCACCTCGTCGAGCCCCTTGCCCGAGGCCCACATGTACGCGGCCCAGGCGAACCCGAGATCGGGCTCCCGCTGCCCGACCCCCTCGGTCTGCGTGATCCGGAAGTCCTCCTCCAGCGCGTCCAGCCGCCCCCAGATCCGCACCATCTCGCCGAGCGCGGCCTTGGCCCTGCCGGACGGCAGCTTGGGCGCCATCGCGTCGTCGCCGACCCGCGACTCGTACACCAACGCCGAGACGCAGGCCGCCAGTTCGGCGGGAGCGAGCCCTTCCCAGACCCCGGCCCGCAGACACTCGCTGGCCAGCAGATCGAGCTCGCCGTACAGCCGCGCGAGCCGCCTGCCGTGCTCGGTGGCCTCGTCGCCGCGCAGATAGTCCAGCTCGGTCAGCAGCGCGACGATCCGGTCGAAGGTCCGCGCGATCGTGTTGGTGCGGCCCTCGATGCGCCGCTCCAGCTGCGAGGTGTCGCGCAGCAGCCGGTGATACCGCTCGGCCCAACGCGCGTGGTCCTCGCGGTCGTTGCACCCATGGCAGGGGTGTGCGCGGATGGCGGTGCGCAGCCGTGCGATCTCGCGGTCGTCGGCGGCCTGCGACCGCTTCTTGCGGGCCCGCTCCGGCGGGATGTGCCCGGCCTTGCTGCGCAGCGCGGAGGCGAGGTCCCGACGGGACTGCGGCGAGCGGGGGTTGAAGGACTTCGGGATGCGCATCCGCTCCAGCGCCTCGACCGGTACCGGGAAGTCCATCGACGCCAGTCGCTTCACCTGCCGCTCGGCGGTCAGCACCAGCGGGCGGGGTCCGTCATGGTGCTCGAAGCCACGATGGCCGTTCGACCGCCCGGCCGGCAGGCCAGGGTCCAGCACCAGTGCGAGACCGGCGTACTTGCCCGTCGGCACATGGATGACGTCCCCCGGCTTGAGCTTCTCCAGCGCGACCGCGGCCTCCGCCCGGCGCTCCACGGCGCCCTGCCGGGCCAACTCGTTCTCCCGGTCCTTGAGTTCGCGCCGCAGGCGGGCGTACTCCTCGAAGTCGCCGAGGTGGCAGGTCATGGAGGCCTTGTAGCCCTCCAGGCCCTCCTCGTTGCGCTGCACCTGCCGGGAGATCCCGACGACCGACTTGTCGGCCTGGAACTGCGCGAAGGACGTCTCCAGCAGCTCGCGCGAGCGATGCCGGCCGAACTGCTCCACCAGATTGACCGCCATGTTGTACGACGGCTTGAAGCTGGAGCGCAGCGGATACGTACGCGTGCCGGCCAGTCCGGCCAGGTGCTCCGGGCTCATCCCGCGCTGCCACAGCACCACGGCGTGGCCCTCGACATCGATGCCGCGCCGGCCCGCGCGGCCCGTCAGCTGGGTGTACTCGCCCGGGGTGATGTCGGCGTGCTGCTCGCCGTTCCACTTGACGAGCTTCTCCAACACCACCGAGCGCGCGGGCATGTTGATGCCCAGCGCCAGCGTCTCGGTCGCGAACACGGCCTTGACCAGGCCGCGCACGAACAGCTCCTCGACGACCTCCTTGAAGGTCGGCAGCATGCCCGCGTGGTGGGCCGCGATGCCACGCTCCAGGCCCTCGAGCCATTCGTAGTAGCCGAGGACGTGCAGGTCTTCCCGGGGAATGGACGCCGTGCGCTCCTCGACCAGGGCGCGCACCCTCCCCCGCGCCTCGTCGTCGTTGAGCCGCAGGCCCGCGTACAGGCACTGCTGTACGGCGGCCTCGCAGGCGGCGCGGCTGAAGATGAAGGTGATGGCGGGCAGCAGGCCCTCGGCGTCGAGGCGCTCGATGACCTCGGGGCGGCCCGGGGTCCACACCCGCGAGCGCTGTCTGCGCTCACGCTCACGGTCGGCCTCCCGCATCGCCCGGCCGCGTCTGCGGTCCTGGTACGACGGCCGCTGGGCCTCCATCCGGGCCAGGCGGGTGAGGTCGGGGTTGACGGCCTTCTTGCTGCCCTCGCCCTCCTCGAACAGGTCGTACATCCGCCGCCCGGCGAGCACGTGCTGGAACAGCGGCACGGGCCGGTGCTCGGAGACGATCACCTCGGTGTCGCCGCGGACGGTGTCGAGCCAGTCGCCGAACTCCTCGGCGTTGGAGACCGTCGCCGACAGCGAGACGAGCGTGACCGACTCGGGAAGGTGGATGATGACCTCTTCCCATACGGCGCCGCGGAAGCGGTCGGAGAGGTAGTGCACCTCGTCCATGACCACGTGACCGAGGCCGAGGAGGGTCTGCGAGCCCGCGTACAGCATGTTCCGCAGCACCTCGGTGGTCATCACGACCACCGGTGCCTCGGAGTTGACGCTGTTGTCGCCGGTGAGCAGGCCCACCTTGTCGCTGCCGTATCGGCGGCAGAGGTCGGCGTACTTCTGGTTCGACAGCGCCTTGATGGGCGTCGTGTAGAAGCACTTCTTGCCCTGCTGCAGGGCGAGGTGGACGGCGAACTCGCCCACGATCGTCTTGCCGGAGCCGGTGGGAGCGGCGACCAGTACGCCCTTGCCGGATTCGAGCGCCCGGCAGGCCTCGATCTGGAAGGGGTCGAGGCCGAAGTCGTACATCTCGCGGAACGAGGCGAGCGCGGTGGCCTGGTCGGCAGCACGCCTGCGGGCAGCCGCGTACCGTTCGGCCGGGGAGAGGTCGTCTGTCATCGTGCTTTCGAGCGTACCGGGCCGCACTGACAACAGGACGATCATTATCCGGAACCCGGTCCGTCAAACACCGGGAGGTGCCCGCGTCACCAGGGACGGGGGCACCTCTCGCGGATGGGAGCGGGCGAACGCTCAGGTCACGTCGTCGTAGCCGTTGACCCGGTCCGTGGTCGCCTGCTCGGGCAGCGCGCGGTTCGCGGAGACCGGCTCTACCTCGCCGATGTCCTCCGGGGTGAGGTCCAGGTCCGAGGCCTCGTCGTCGTCGGGGCCCGCCGCCTCGCGCAGCCGCTTGCGCCGGTCGTTGAGCAGCGAGAAGACGACCGCGCCGAAGTACAGCACCCAGATCGGTCCGGCGAGCGCCAGCATGGTCAGCGGGTCGGTGCTCGGCGTCGCGATCGCCGCGAACACCGTGATCGCCATGATCATGCCGCGCCACCAGCCGAGCATGCGCTTGCCGGTCAGCACCCCGGTGAGGTTGAGCATGATCAGCAGCAGCGGAAGTTCGAAGGAGAGCCCGAAGACCAGCACCATGCGCGTGACGAGGTCGAGCAGATCGTCCAGCGGCAGCAGGTTGTTGACACCGTCCGGGGTGAAGCCGATCAGCACCTTCGCGGTGGTGGGCAGCACGCGGTAAGCGAAGTAGGCGCCGCCGAGGAACAGCGGCGCACCGGTGCCGACGAACGCGTAGGCGTACTTGCGCTCGTGGCGGTGCAGTCCGGGCGCCACGAAGGCCCACAGCTGGTACAGCCACACCGGCGAGGCCAGCACCACGCCGGCCATCAGGGACACCTTCAGCGCCAGCGTGAAGGGCGTGAGCAGACCGTTGATCGTGATCTGCGCGCACTGGTGGGTCTTCTCGTGCGACTTCGCCAGCTGTTCGAAGGTCTGGCCGCAGCCGACGGAGTCCAGCACCGGCTTGGTGATGAAGTTGATGATGTCGTTGTAGAAGAAGGCGGCAACGGCCGTGACGAGCACGATCGCCAGCATCGCCTTCGCGAGCCGGTTGCGGAGCTCACGAAGGTGATCCGCAAGGGGCATCCGCCCCTCGGGATCCTTCTCCTTCTTGCGGGCAGGCTTGGGCAACCCACATCCTCATCTCGTGCGGCAGGCCGGAGGCGTCCGGCCCTGCATCAGGCCTTCGTGGTGTCCGTCGGCTCGGTGACCGGGCGGGAGCTGGTCACATCGCCGGGAGAGGCCTGGATGGTGCGCGTCGCCGGGGGCTGCTCGCCGGTGGTGGGCGGGCCGGCCGGCGTCGCCGTGCCGCTGCCGTCCTCCTTCATCGCCTTGGCCTCGCTCTTGAGGATGCGAGCGGACTTGCCGAGCGAGCGCGCCATGTCGGGAAGCTTCTTCGCGCCGAACAGCAGGATGACGACGACGAGGATGAGAATGATCTCGGGGGCGCCGAGCCTTCCGAACATAAGTCTTTACCTTCTCACCGAGGCGGCTGGGGTGGGGTGCTGTCCGGCCGGTCGGACACATGACCGATCGACCGTGTTGACAGCGATCGTAACGCTCAGGGGTAAACGTGAGGCAATCCCCGTGCGTACTCCCGGTCAGCGGCTCGGGCCTCGTTCTCCGGGCCGCGACCAGCAGCGTACCTGCCGGGGTGGCCCCGGTGACAGGCCGAAGTGGCCCGAACCACCGTGGGCGCAGGACTCGCACGCCTCGCACGGCACCGCTCAGAGGGAGTCCACGGCGCGGGCCGTGCTCATGGCCGCCCGCTCCAGGTCCTCGGCGGCACGGTTGATACGGCGCGCGGAGTCCGTCACCTGCCTGCCCAGGCGCTGCGCCTCCAGGAACACCCGCACGGCGAACACCCCGAGCACGGCGAGACCCAGAAAACCCACGGCTACCGCGAACATCGGCCAGAACATGGGGTCGAGCCTAGAGGGTGGAGTGCAGCCGCAGGGTCCGGACCCCGCCGCCGGTCAGCAGCTGGACGATCCGCTCCCCTGCAGGCTTGCGGACCGAGGCACCGCAGTCGGGGCAGGTGAAGGAGTAGAAGGTGGTGCGGCTCGACGCGCCGATGGCCAGGCGCAGCGCGGCGGCCGCGAGCTCGAAGCTGCCGCGGCAGTCCGGGCAGCCCGCCCGGAACGTCACCGGCGAGACGCTTCTCATCCCGGCGAAGGCCGCCGCGACCGACATGTCCCGCGCACCGGCCACCCCAGACACCGACGACTCGCTCACAGCTGCTGCTCCTCTACTTCTGGTCGTTCGCCGCCGGTCTCCCGGCCGGTGCCGCATCGACGACCGCGCCCGGCCCCGCGGCCCTCGCGCGCTCCTCCCCGCACCGGCGCACTCTACGGCTCACTCCCGCCCGTCGTACTGTCCTCCGTCAACCGCAAGCTCACCGTGCGCCCCCTGCGCCTCCACCCCGTCGTACGCCGCCAGCGCCTCCCGGGCCGCCTGCCGGGCGCTGTCGGCGAGGTCGCGCGGGGCGACGATCCGCCCGTCGCGGCCCAGGCGCAGCGCCAGCCGCCGCAGCGAGGCCGGGTCGGGCGTGCGCAGGGTGATACGCAGCCCGCCGTCCGCAAGCTCATCCGCACTGTCGTGCGGGTAGTACTCGGCGACCCAGCGGCCTCCGGGGCCGACCTCGACGACGACCTCGGGGTCCTCCGCGGCGGGCTGCACCAGCGCCTCGGACAGGTCCCGCAGCTCGATCTCGGGCGGCGCGGACGGCTCGTCGAGGATCTTGATCTCGGCGACCCGGTCGAGCCGGAAGGTGCGGCGCGCCTCGGAGCGGCGGCACCAGGCCTCGACGTAGGTGTGCCCGACGCTGACCAGCCGGATGGGGTCGATCTCACGCTCGGTGAGCTCGTCGCGCGCGGGCGAGTAGTAGCGGATCCACAGCCGGCGGCGCTCCGCGATCGCCCGGTCGACGTCGGCGAAGACGCCGCCCTCGGACTCGAAGGTCACCGACAGCCGGGAGCTGGCGCCCGCCGTCTCGCCCGCCGCCGCCTCCACCTTGGCGGTGGCGCGCAGCAGCGCCTGCCGGTCGCCCTCGCGCAGCCCGGGCAGGGTGGACACCGCGCGGGCGGCCACCAGCAGCGCGGTCGCCTCGTCGGCGGCGAGGCGCAGCGGATCCGCCGTCTCCTCGCCGAGCGCCGCGGGGTTGTGCCACCAGATGCGCTCGCCGTCGGTGTCGATGTCGAGCAGATCGCCGCCGCGGAAGCTGGTGCCGCACATGGGCAGCACATCGAGGTCGGAGACCAGCTCGTCCTCGGTGATACCGAAGGCGCGCGCCACGTCCTCGACCCGGGCCCCGGGGCGCTCCTTCAGATAGGTCACCAGCGAGAGCATCCGCCGGGTCTGGTCGATGGCGTTCACTGGCCTGACCGGTTTGCCTGCCACAGTCCTGCTCCGCTCCCCCTCAGCCCTTGGCCACTGCGCGCAGCCGGTCCACCACGTCGGCACGCAGCTCGGCCGGCTCGAGGACCACCACGTCCGGCCCGAACTCCACCAGCCAGGCGTCCAGCCCGTGCCCGTACGGAATCTCCAACTCGTCCCAGCCGTCGCCGAGTTCCCGCACCGCCGTGGCCTTCGCCCGAAGGGGGTACCCCGACCCCGAGCGCAGCCGGATCAGCGCGGAACGGTCGGCGGTCTCCCCCGCCCAGCTCGCCACGGTCTCGCGGACGGTGACCACATCGGGCACCGGGACGGTGAACCGCCCGCCGCGGCTGCGCACCCTGCCCGTGATCCGCGAAAGCCTGAAGACCCGCTCGGCGCTGCGGTCGCGGTCCCAGCCCGCCAGGTACCAGTGGCCGCGCCAGCACTCCAGCGCCCACGGCTCGACATGCCGGGGCTCGGGATGGGCGGCGGTGGCCTTGCGGTAGTCGAAGGAGACCGGGCGGCGGTCGCGGCAGGCCAGCATCAGCGGTTCGAACGCGGCCTCGTGCACCGGGATGCGCGGTTCCAGCGCCCCATGGGCCTCGTACGGGTCGACGTCCTCGGGCAGGCCCGCCGCGCGCAGCTTCTGCAGGGCGCCGCTCGCCGCGCCCGCGAGCCGCGCCTGCTGCCACACCTTGGCGGCGAGACCGAGAGCCGCGGCCTCCTCGGCGTCGAGCGTGATGGGCGGCAGGCGGTTGCTGTCGCGGCGGGCCAGATAGCCGGTTTCGCCGTCGAGGTTCTCCACCGTCTCGATGACCAGGCCGAGTTCGCGCAGATCGTCCTTGTCGCGCTCGAACATGCGGCTGAAGGCGTCCTCCGAGTTCGCCTCCAGATACGCCTCGATGGACTCGCGCAGCTCGCGCTTGCTGAGCGGCCGTCGGGTCCCGAGCAGACACAGCGCCAGGTTCATCAGCCGCTCGGCCTTGGCAATGGCCATCGACGCCCTTCGCCTCCCTATGGTGCTTGACGACGTTGACCGTACCGCCCCGAAGTGGCGTGGCAAAAGCCGAGGGCCCATGCCTGGACAGGCATGGGCCCTCAGTTGATCGGGTCCGGTCGGATCCGGGGATCAGACGGCGACGAGGTCGACCACGAAGATCAGCGTCTCGCCCGGCTGGATCGCGGGGGTCGGGCTCTGGTTGCCGTAGGCGAGGTGGGCCGGGATGGTCAGCTGGCGACGGCCGCCGACCTTCATGCCCTGCACGCCCAGGTCCCAGCCCTTGATGACGCGGCCGCCGCCCAGCGGGAAGCGGAACGGAGTGCCGCGGTTCCAGCTGGCGTCGAACTCCTCACCGGTGCTGAACGCGACGCCCACGTAGTGGACGGTGACGGTCTGGCCCGCCTGCGCAACAGCTCCGTCGCCCTCCCAGATGTCCTTGATCTCGAGATCAGCCGGGGGCTCGCCGCCCGGGAAGTCGATCTCGGGCTTGTCGATGCTCACGTCTTTCAGCTCCTGCTTGTCTTCGGAAAGGCAACACGCACAGTCTTACACCTCACCGAACTCACATCTTCGCGAGGATGTCGACGGTGAAGACCAGTACGGAGTCCTTCTTGATGCCGCTGCCGGCCGGCGGCTTGTCGCCGTAGCCCAGCTTCGGCGGGATGACGATGAGGACCCGGCTGCCCACTTTCTTGCCGGTCAGTCCCTGCGCCCAGCCCTTGACGACCTGCTGCAGCCCGAACGACGTGAGCGCCTTGTGGCTGTACGTCGAGTCGAACTCCTTGCCGTTGTCCCAGAACACGCCCTTGTACTGCACGAGCACGCTGTCCTTGGCGGCCACCACGTCGCCGTCGCCCTCGATGACGTACTTCGCGACCAGTTCGGTCGGCGCGTCCTTCTTGGGGATGTCGATGGAGGGCGCCTTGCCGTCGGTGTTGGTGCCGACCTTCGGCAGGGCCGCGTCGTTCTGCGGGACGTCGGTGCCCTTGGCGGAGCTGGACGCGTTGAACGTGGCCTGGATGTCGGCGACGAAGACCAGGGTGTCGGTGCCCTTGATGCCCGCCTGCGAGTTCCCCTCCTTGCCGTAACCCCAGGTGGGGGGCACGGAGAAGATGACGCGGCTGCCGGCCTTCTTGCCCGCGAGCGCATAGCGCCAGCCGTCGATGATGCTGCCCTGGGCGAGCTGGATGAGCAGCGGGGTCTTGCGGTCGTAGGAGTTGTCGAAGACCTTCGCCGTGTCCCACACCTGGCCCAGGTAGTGCGCCTGGATGTAGTCGTTCTCCGCGACCGTTTTGCCCGATCCGGCGATCAGCGTCTTCACCGCGAGGTTCTTCGACGGGGTGCCCGTGCCCTTGGCGACGGTGGGCTTCGCACCGAACTTCGCACCCGCGGTGACGGCCGGCAGCGGACCGTCCACGATCTTCGGCGGCGGCGCCGCGGACGTGGCCGGTGCGGAGGGCGACGCGCTGTCGCTGGCCTTGCTCGAGTCGGACTTCTTGTCGTCGCCGCATCCGGCGAGCGTGACCAGTCCTGCGGGTACGGCGATGAGTAGGGAGCGTCGGCGCACGGTGGGGGCCCTCGTATCGGTCGATCTTGTGGATGGCGTGCGCGCAACTCTACGGCGTGAGAAGGGCGCCGTACTGGAAACGTACGGCGCCCGTGTTGCGTTCCAGTGGTTCACCGGAACGCGTTGCTCACATTCCCGCGATGAGCTTCTCCACCCGGTCGTCCACCGAACGGAACGGGTCCTTGCACAACACGGTGCGCTGCGCCTGGTCGTTGAGCTTGAGGTGCACCCAGTCGACCGTGAAGTCCCGGCGCTGCTCCTGGGCCCTGCGGATGAAGTCGCCGCGCAGCCGGGCCCTGGTGGTCTGCGGGGGAACGGACTTGCCCTCGAAGATCTTCAAGTCGCTGCAGATCCGCGTTGCTTGACCCTTCTTCTCGAGCAGGTAGTACAGGCCACGACGGCGGTGGATGTCGTGATAGGCGAGGTCTATCTGCGCGACCCTCGGGTGGGACATGGTCATGTTGTGCTTGGCCCGGTACCGCTCGATGAGCTGGTACTTCATGACCCAGTCGATCTCGGTGCCGATCTTGTCGAGGTCCTCGGCCTCGATCGCGTCCAGCGTGCGGCCCCACAGCTCCAGGACCTGCTCGACGGTGCCGGTGCGGATGCCGCGGCGCTCGCAGAAGTCCACGGCCTTCTCGTAGTACTCGCGCTGCACCTCCAGGGCGGAGGCCTCGCGTCCGCTGGCCAGGCGCACCTTGCGCCGGCCGGTGATGTCGTGGCTGACCTCGCGGATGGCCCGGATGGGGTTCTCCAGGGTCAGGTCCCGCATCACCGTGCCCGCCTCGATCATGCGCAGCACCAGGTCGGTGGCCCCGACCTTGAGCAGCATGGTCGTCTCGGACATGTTCGAGTCGCCCACGATGACGTGCAGGCGGCGGTAGCGCTCGGCGTCCGCGTGCGGTTCGTCGCGGGTGTTGATGATCGGCCTGGAGCGGGTCGTCGCCGAGGAGACGCCCTCCCAGATGTGCTCGGCGCGCTGGCTGACGCAGTAGACGGCACCGCGCGGCGTCTGCAGCACCTTGCCCGCGCCGCACAGCAGCTGGCGGGTGACCAGGAACGGAATGAGGATGTCCGCGAGCCGGGAGAACTCCCCGTGGCGCGCGACGAGATAGTTCTCGTGGCAGCCGTAGGAGTTGCCCGCCGAGTCGGTGTTGTTCTTGAAGAGGTAGACGTCGCCCGCGATTCCTTCCTCGTGCAGGCGTCGTTCGGCGTCTACCAGTAGCCCTTCCAGAATGCGTTCGCCGGCCTTGTCGTGGGTGACCAGTTCGGTCACGTTGTCACATTCGGGTGTCGCGTATTCCGGATGTGAGCCCACGTCGAGATAGAGGCGGGCGCCGTTTCGCAGAAAGACATTGCTGCTGCGGCCCCATGACACGACACGGCGGAAGAGGTACCGCGCCACCTCGTCGGGAGACAGGCGGCGCTGTCCCCTGAACGTACACGTGACGCCGTACTCGTTCTCCAGCCCGAAAATGCGGCGGTCCATGAGTGAACATTACGCCCGATCCCCTGAGCTGAAACGGGGTTCGACCGCTCGGTTCGGATCATTTTCCGATGAAGCCGCAACCACCGCACCCCCCGCGGGAGCTGCGAGGACCCGTCCGGTGGCCAGCAGAACCAGCAGGGACACACCGCCCGCCGCACCGGGTATCGCGAACCCCCACAGGGCCCCGCCCGCCTCGACGACCGGGCCCGCCAGACCCGTTCCCACCGAGGTCCCCACGGTGAACGTCGTCACAAGCCAGGAGAACGCCTCGGTGACAGTGCCGCGAGGCGCGTGCCGGTCGACGAGCACGAACGCACAGGCGATGGCGGGCGCCAGGAAGAGCCCGGCGACCACCGTCAGCGCCACCATCGCGACCGCGCCGGGCATCAGAGTCAGCGGCAGGTAACACACCGCCAGAAGGGCCACCAGCACCTGCAGTCGGCGCCCGGGCTCGCCGGTCCACTGCCGGGCCCCGTAGACACTGCCGCCGATGAGCGCGCCGAGCCCCAGGGCAGCCATCAGCCAGCCGTACACCGCGTCCCCACCGTGGTCGTCCGCATACGGCACGGACGCCACCATGATGGAGCCCAGCGCGATACCGATGAACAGGAACGCGCCCAGCAGGGCGAGCAGTCCTGGCGAGCGCAGGGCGCCGAGCCAGTGCGCCTCACGCGGAGCCGAACGCCACGCGCGCGAGGGCTTGGAGACGACCACGGACAGGGCGCCGAGCACACCCACCGCGTTCAGCACCAGCAGGGCCGCCCGCTCCGACCACAGCGCCACGCACAGGGTCACCAGCAACGGGCCGACCGTGAACATGATTTCCTGCGCCACGGCGTCCAGGGCGTACGCGGTGTGCACCTGACCCTCGCGGCGCAGCACGGACGGCCACAGGGCCCGCAGTCCGCCCTCCAGGGGAGGCGTGAAAAGGCCGGCGGCCGCTACGCACGCGTACGCGAGCACCAGCGGGTCGGTGCCCGAGAAAGCGAAGCCCGCCATCGCGAGGGCCGACAGGACGGCCGCGGGCAGCTGGACGCGCGGCTGCCCGTGCAGGTCCACCAGCCGGCCCAGCACGGGCTGCCCGACCGCGTTGGCGATGCCGTACACCGCCGCGAGCCCGCCCGCCAGGCTGTAGGTGCCGCCCTCGGCCCGCACGAAGAGCACCAGGGCGATCGCGGCGGTCGCATTGGGCAGCCGTCCCACCAGCGTGCCCGTCAGCAGACGGACCACGTGCCGTGCCCTGAGGATCTCCAGATACCCCGCGGCCATGTCCCGCCTCCAAGTTTTACGTATAACCTCGGTTCCCATACGTAGCATGTGCGCTGTTCGCAGTCCAGGCGAAAAACCCCTCCAAGAGGAGCAGGCTCCCGGTGGCACGCAGCAGCACGCGCCCGACCAGCCGCGACGTCGCACAGGCGGCAGGCGTCTCCCAGGCCGCCGTATCACTCGTGCTGGGCGACAAATGGCGCGGCCGCGTCTCCGAGACCACCGCCGAGCGCGTACGGGCAGCAGCACGCGACCTCGGCTACCGCCCCAACCTCGCCGCCCGCAACCTGCGGCTCGGCCGCACCCGCACCGTCCTCCTCGTCGTCCCCGCGCTGACCACCGAATTCTTCGCCGGCGTCTACACCGGCGCCGCGCGCGTGGCCGCCGAGCACGGCTTCGGCGTGGTCCTCTACCCCTCCCCCGAAGGCATCGGCCCCGCCCGCGACCCCTTCGCCTCCGCCCAGGCCGCCCTCGACGGCGTCATCGCCTCCTCCATGGCCGCCGACGCCCTCAGCGCCATCCGCGGCGACCAACTGCCCCTGGTCATGCTCGACAGCGACCCCGACGGCAGCCTCGGCGCGGCCACCGTCAACCTCGACATCGCCGACGGCGTCCGCCAGGTCGCCGAACACCTGCTGAACCTGGGCCACCGCCACTTCCTGCACCTGGCCGCGGACGTGCCCTCCTGGACCTTCGAAGTACGCGCCCGCGAACTCGCCGCCCGGGTGGCCGCAGTGACCGGCACGACCGTACGCACCGCGCGCGCCCCCATCTCCATCGACGACGCCCTGACCGCCGCCGAGGCCGCCCTGTCCGCGCCCGGACCCAGGCCCACGGCCCTCGTCTGCGACGACGACAAACTGGCCGCCGGCGCCTACAAGGCCGCCCGCCGCCTCGGCCTGCGCATCCCCGACGACCTCTCCGTCACCGGCCTCGACGACCTCGCCCTCGCCACCGCCCTCGACCCGGAACTGACGACCGTACGCCTCGACGCCGAACTCTTCGGCGAACGCGGCATGCAAGCCCTCCTGGCCGTCCTCGAAGGCCAGGAACCGGAGGCGGGCGACATCCCCGTCGACTTGGTCGTACGGGGTTCCACAGGGCCCCCGGGGCCCTCCTGAACGCCTTGTGCCCCGGCCGATCCACCCGTAGGGGCACACAAGGACTGCTCCTGGCCGGAGCTCTCGACCTCGGCGGCGGCTCCGCCGCTCACCGGAAGGCGGCCGAGCCGGGCGACCGGCGATCCGCTAGAACTCCTGCACCTACGGGCCGCCAGGCCTCCTGAACGCCCTGTGCCCCGGCCGATCCACCGGCCGGGGCACACAAGGGTGAGAGGAGCTAGAAGGTTGCGGACTACTCCTCGTCGGAGTTCGCAGCCTCGTCGGAGCTCTCGGCCTCCGTGGTCGCGCCGCCGGTTTCCAGGAGGCGGCCGAGCTGACGGCCCACGATCCGCTTGAACTTGCGGGCCTGCGGACGCGTGCGGTCCAGGACCGCGACCTCCAGGCGCTCGGCGGGAATCTCCCGCTCGCTGCCGTTCGTGTCGCGGGACAGGGCCGTCACGGCCAGCCGGAGCGCCTCGGCCAGGCTCATGCCGTCCTGGTGGCGCTGATCGAGATAGCTGCTGATCTGCTCCGCGTTGCCACCGACCGCGACCGAGCCGTGCTCGTCCACGATCGAACCGTCGTGCGGCAGCCGGTAGATCTGGTCGCCGTCCGGGGTCTCGCCGACCTCGGCCACCACCAGCTCCACCTCGTACGGCTTCTCGCCCGCCGAGGAGAAGATCGTGCCCAGGGTCTGGGCGTAGACGTTGGCCAGACCGCGGGCGGTCACATCGTCCCGGTCGTAGGTGTAACCGCGCAGGTCGGCATAGCGCACACCGCCGATGCGCAGGTTTTCGTACTCGTTGTACTTGCCGGCGGCCGCGAAGCCGATCCGGTCGTAGATCTCACTGAACTTGTGCAGCGCGCGGGACGGGTTCTCGCCGACGAAGACGATGCCGTCGGCGTACTGCAGCACGACCAGGCTGCGGCCACGGGCGATGCCCTTGCGGGCGTACTCCGCCCGGTCGGCCATCGCCTGCTGGGGGGAGACATAGAACGGCGTCGACACCGGTTATCCGTCCCTTTCTGTCGAGGTCAACTGGATCACCTGAGCAAGAACCGGTCGCCGCTACAGCAGCGCGGCCCGCGGACCGTCGGGCTGCTCCAGGCGCCGCTCGAGGATCGCGCGAGCGATCTCCGAGGACTCGTCCTCGGTGAGCCTGCGGAAGCCGTCCTCGGTGATCACGGTGACGATCGGATAGATCCGGCGGGCGACATCGGGACCACCGGTCGCCGAGTCGTCATCTGCCGCGTCATAGAGAGCCTGCACCACGAGCGTCGTGGCCTGCTCCTCCGTCAGGTCGTCGCGGAAGAGCTTCTTCATGGCACCGCGCGCGAAGATCGAGCCGGAACCCGTGGCCGCGAAGTTGTGCTCCTCGGAACGGCCGCCCGTCACGTCGTAGGAGAAGATGCGGCCCCTCTCGCGGTCCACGTCGTAGCCCGCGAACAGGGGCACCACGGCCAGGCCCTGCATGGCCATCCCCAGGTTGGAACGGATCATGGTCGACAGCCGGTTCGCCTTGCCCTCCAGCGAGAGCTGCGCCCCCTCGACCTTCTCGAAGTGCTCCAGCTCCAGCTGGAACAGCTTCACCATCTCGACGGCGAGACCGGCCGTGCCGGCGATACCGACGGCCGAGTACTCGTCCGCCGGGAACACCTTCTCGATGTCCCGCTGGGCGATGACGTTGCCCATGGTGGCCCGGCGGTCACCGGCCAGCACGACACCGCCGGGGAACGTGACGGCGACGATCGTGGTCCCGTGCGGCGCCTCGATCACGCCCTGGGTGGGCGGGAGTTGCCGGTTGCCCGGCAGCATCTCCGGCTGGTGCTCCGACAGGAAGTCCATGAAGGACGAGGACCCAGGCGTCAGGAAGGCAGCTGGTAGACGCCCGGTGCTACGAGTGTTGGCTTCCACGCGATTCCTTCCACATAAGCAGCAGCCCGCCTTATGGCATCGGGCCGATCCTTGAACTGCCCCAGTGCGGCATTGCAGCTGAAGCACAGTACGCCTCGGACCCTACCCGTCTTGTGGCAGTGATCCACATGCTCCGGCACGGCTGCCAAACATATGCAGCAGACGCCCCCTTGAGCGCCGATCAACTCGTCGCGCTCGGCTTCGGTGATGCCGTACTGGCGCTTCAGATGACCTTGCCGCCCCTGAATCGCCCGGCACGCCTTGCAGCGCGTCGAGAGTCCGTCGGAAGCGGTCGCGTTGCGGTGCCATTCGCTGTGCGGCTTCACCTCTCCGCACGTCCGGCACAGCTTGTACCCGTCCGGGACGTCCACTTTCTCGCGGACCGGCTTGCCAAGCGCCTCACGGCGGCGCCGGTAGTGCGCGGCGCTGTACTCCGCCACGCACTCCCGGCAGTGCACCTGGAGGCCGTCACGCCGATTCCTGTCCCGCGCGAATGCAGTCAGAGGCAGGTCTCGTCTGCACTTCCTGCATTGCTTCGCGTTCGGTTCACCAGCAGCCATCTTCCCCCGCCGCCTTCATTTCGAAGACAAATTGGCCGAATGGCCTTTACTGTCCGCCTTTTTGCACGAAGCTTCGCACGAAATCCTCGGCATTTTCCTCGAGTACGTCGTCAATCTCGTCCAGGACGGAGTCCACGTCGTCGCTCAGCTTCTCCTGGCGCTCCTTGAGGTCGTCCGAGGCCTGCGCGTCCTGCGCCTGCTCTTCGACCTCTTCCGTGGAGCGCGTCGCCTTCTGCTGGCCGCCGCCGGTGTCCTTGGTCGCCATAACCCTCACCCCGCTCGGTTCGACGTTCTTGATCAGACCCTACAAGCAGGGTCCGACATCGGCCCCGCAGTTTCACAACGTCCGGGGACCACCTCGATGATTCCCGGACGCCGGGTTTTCCACCCTGTCGGGCCACGTCGGCCCCGGGTACCCGTCAACCTCCGGAAAGCACCCTGACCAGGTCCTCCGCCGTTCGGCAGCGGTCCAGGAGCTCCTTGACGTGATTTCGCGTTCCGCGTAGCGGTTCCAGGGTTGGGACGCGCTGGAGCGAATCCCGGCCCGGCAGGTCGAAGATCACGGAGTCCCAGGACGCGGCCGCGACGTCGTCGGCGTACTGCTCAAGACAGCGTCCGCGGAAGTACGCGCGTGTGTCCTCCGGCGGGCTCGTACGTGCCCGCTCGACCTCGTCCTCGGTCAGGAGGCGCTTCATGCGACCCCGGGCCGCCAGCCGGTTGTAGAGGCCCTTCTCGGGGCGTACGTCCGCGTACTGGAGGTCGACCAGGTGGAGGCGGGCGGCGTCCCAGTCGAGGCTGTCGCGGCGCCGGTAGCCCTCCATGAGTTCTCGCTTGGCGACCCAGTCCAGCTCGCCGGCCAGGCTCATCGGGTCGTTCTCCAGGCGGTTGAGCGTGTCCTCCCAGCGGGCGAGGACGTCCTTGGTCTGCTCGTCCGCGTCGGCGCCGTAACGCTCCTCCACGTACTTGCGGGACAGCTCGAAGTACTCCATCTGGAGCTGGACCGCGGTGAGCGTGCGGCCGCTGCGGAGGGTGACCAGGCGCTTGAGGGTGGGGTCGTGCGACACCTGGTGCAGGGTGCGCACCGGCTGGTCGACGGCCAGGTCCACGGCGATGAAGCCGTCCTCGATCATGGACAGGACCAGGGCGGTCGTGCCCAGTTTGAGGTAGGTGGAGATCTCCGAGAGGTTGGCGTCGCCGATGATGACGTGCAGGCGACGGTACTTCTCGGCGTCGGCGTGCGGCTCGTCGCGGGTGTTGATGATCGGGCGTTTGAGGGTCGTCTCCAGGCCGACCTCGACCTCGAAGTAGTCGGCGCGCTGGCTGAGCTGGAAGCCGTGCTCGTGGCCGTCCTGACCGATGCCGACGCGGCCCGCGCCGGTGACGACCTGCCGGGAGACGAAGAAGGGCGTGAGGTGGCGCACGATGTCCGAGAAGGGGGTTTCCCGCTTCATCAGGTAGTTCTCGTGCGTGCCGTAGGAGGCGCCCTTGTTGTCGGTGTTGTTCTTGTAGAGGTGGATGGGCTGGGCGCCGGGGAGCTGGGCGGCTCGCTCGGCGGCTTCGGCCATGATGCGTTCGCCGGCCTTGTCCCACAGGACGGCGTCGCGTGGGTTGGTGACCTCGGGTGCGCTGTATTCGGGGTGTGCGTGGTCCACGTAGAGGCGGGCGCCGTTGGTGAGGATCACGTTGGCGAGGCCGATGTCCTCGTCGGTGAGCTGGCTGGAGTCGGCGGCTTCGCGGGCGAGGTCGAAGCCCCGCGCGTCCCGCAGCGGGTTCTCCTCCTCGAAGTCCCAGCGGGCCCGGCGGGCCCGGTGCATCGCCGCCGCGTAGGCGTTGACGATCTGGGACGAGGTGAGCATGGCATTGGCGTTGGGGTGGCCGGGCACGGAGATGCCGTACTCCGTCTCGATGCCCATTACTCGCCGTACGGTCATGCGGCCCTCCTTGCCCGGCGGCGCCCTCGGTCGGGGGCGCTGCTCAAGTACCGCTGGCGCTCCGGTGCGTGTGCGGTGCCCGTCCCCGCACTGCGCGACTCGGCGGTACCGAAGAGCCTAGAACGGCTTTGCGCTGGTGGGGAGATCATTTGCGTCATTGCCTTGCTCCAGCCGTGGCCTGAAAAACAGTCGGCTGCGGGTACCCGGTGAGGGCACCCGCAGCCGCCCTGTCTTTTACAGGTACTGACCGGTGTTCGCCACCGTGTCGATGGAGCGTCCGGTGTCGGCGCCCTGCTTTCCGGTGATGAGGGTACGGATGTAGACGATCCGTTCGCCCTTCTTTCCGGAGATGCGAGCCCAGTCGTCCGGGTTGGTGGTGTTCGGGAGGTCCTCGTTCTCCTTGAACTCGTCCACGCAGGCCTGGAGGAGGTGGGAGACGCGGAGGCCCTTCTGCTTGGCTTCGAGGAAGTCCTTGATCGCCATCTTCTTGGCGCGGCCGACGATGTTCTCGATCATGGCGCCGGAGTTGAAGTCCTTGAAGTAGAGGACTTCCTTGTCGCCGTTGGCGTAGGTGACCTCCAGGAAGCGGTTCTCCTCGGATTCCGCGTACATCTGCTCGACGGCCGTCTGGATCATGCTTTCGACGGTGGCGGCCTTGTCCCCGCCGTGTTCGCTCAGGTCGTCGCTGTGCAGCGGGAGGCGCTCGGTGAGGTACTTGCCGAAGATGTCCTTGGCGGCCTCGGCGTCGGGACGCTCGATCTTGATCTTCACGTCGAGGCGGCCGGGGCGCAGGATGGCGGGGTCGATCATGTCCTCGCGGTTGGAGGCGCCGATCACGACCACGTTCTGCAGGCCCTCGACTCCGTCGATCTCGGCGAGCAGCTGGGGGACGATGGTGTTCTCCACGTCCGAGCTGACGCCGGAGCCGCGGGTGCGGAAGAGGGACTCCATCTCGTCGAAGAAGACGATGACGGGGGTGCCCTCGCTCGCCTTCTCGCGTGCTCGCTGGAAGACCAGGCGGATCTGCCGCTCGGTCTCGCCGACGTACTTGTTCAGGAGTTCGGGGCCCTTGATGTTGAGGAAGAAGCTCTTGCCGGCGGCCTGGCCGGTGACCTCGGCGACCTTTTTGGCCAGCGAGTTGGCGACGGCCTTGGCGATGAGCGTCTTGCCGCATCCGGGCGGTCCGTAGAGCAGGACGCCCTTGGGCGGGCGCAGTTCGTGCTCCTTGAACAGGTCCGGGTAGAGATAGGGGAGCTCGACGGCGTCTCGGATGGCCTCGATCTGGCCGCCCAGGCCGCCGATCTGCTCGTAGCCGATGTCGGGGACCTCTTCGAGGACGAGTTCCTCGACCTCGCTCTTCGGGATGATTTCGTAGACGTAGCCGGATCGGGGTTCGAGCAGGAGGGCGTCACCGGGGCGGATGTTCACGTCCAGCAGCGGCTCGGCGAGGCGCACCACCCGTTCCTCGTCGGTGTGCCCGAGCACGAGGGCGCGTTCGCCGTCCTCGAGGATCTCCTTGAGGGTGACGATGTCGCCGGCGCGCTCGAACTCCATGGCCTCGACCACGTTGAGTGCTTCGTTGAGCATCACTTCCTGGCCGCGCCTGAGCTCGTCGAGGTCGACGCTGGGGCTGACGTTCACCCGGAGCTTGCGGCCTCCGGTGAAGATGTCGGCCGTGCCGTCCTCGATGGCTTGCAGGAAGACGCCGAATCCGGCGGGCGGCTGTGCGAGCCGGTCGACCTCTTCCTTGAGGGCCACGATCTGGTCGCGGGCCTCACGGAGCGTGTTGGCCAGTCGCTCGTTCTGTGCGGAGACGCCGGCCAGGTTTGTCTGAAGCTCGACGATCCGCTCTTCGAGAATCCTCGTGTGCCGCGGCGAGTCGGCGAGCTTGCGTCGCAGGACGGCGATCTCCTGCTCAAGGTAGGCAATCTGCCCGGCCGGGTCGTCGGACCCGCGTCCTGGGCGGATGCCGCGGTTCATGTCGTCGTCGTGGGCTGCCACGGTCCTCACCTCCTCCAAGGGGAGCTGGACGCTTCCAGACCCTACCTGGGTGGGTGTCGATTGAAACCCCTAGATCACAAAGACGGTCGGGGTGTGTCCGATCTTCACCCTTGCGCTCTCCCTCACGCCAGGGGAATACCCACCGAACATGATTGGAAAGCTGACCCGGGTAGGGTCGAAGTGTTCAACACCCTTCAGAGCTGGCCGGATTCCCGTCGGCCGGACTTGTAAACGGCAGGAGACATGAGCGTGCAGCAGGAGGCCGGGTCCGGCGGCGAGGTGCTCGAGGTCTGGATCGATCAGGACCTGTGTACCGGCGACGGGATCTGCGCCCAGTACGCGCCCGAGGTGTTCGAGTTGGACATCGACGGGCTGGCCTACGTGAAGGGCTCGGACGACGCGCTGCTGCAGGACAGAGGGGCTACAACGCCCGTGCCGCTGCCGCTTCTCACGGATGTGGTGGACTCGGCTCGGGAGTGCCCGGGCGAGTGCATCCATGTGCGGCGGGTTTCGGACAGGGTCGAGGTCTACGGTCCGGACGCGGAGTGACCGGATAGGTACGGTCCGTCACGCTGTCTGATATCTCACACGCGCTCATACGTCGCTCGCTCGTCGCTCGCGCGGTGGTCGCGTGGCGCTCGCGCGGTCAGACGCTGTGCGCTCCGGCGGATGTCGAGCGTGCGAACGCGCCGTTCTTCCACTGCCACTTCGCGTTGTCGGTCACGTCGGGGCAGCAGCGGGGCACGTCGTTGGAGGAGTAGCCGAGCAGGGTGGCGACGACCGCTTTGTCGCGTACGGCGAAGTCACTCACCGTGTCCCCGGACTTCGGGTCGACGAGGGTGGCGACGACGCGGGGTTTGCCGTTGGACGCGCGCGTGACGACGTAGATGCCGTCGGGCGGGGTGCCCATGGGGGCGTCGCAGTGCACCACGGCCACGGTTTCGGGGTTGCCGTCGCCGTCGAGGTCCCCGGTGGCCTTCTTCTGCACGACGGCTTTCACCGGGCCGCAGGTGAGCGGGAAGTGGAGGCCCGTGACGGAGGGCGCGGGCGCGGCGTGCGCCGTTTTGGTTTCGCTGCGGGCCGGCTGGGCGGCGGTCGCCGAGTTGGGCTGCAGGAGCGAGGAGAGGGCCATGACGCCCGAGACGGCCGTGGCGGTGGCGACCCAGTGGATGGGCCGGGTGTGCGTGTGGGCCAGTTCCGGAACGGCGGATTGCTGCACGAGGAGTGTCTCCTGTGAGGGCTGTGCCGGTGGGGGTGGCTGCATCGTGCCACACGTCACAGTGGGGCGGAACGGCGGGGTGTTCGGTTCTTCGGGACTCCCCGCCGGGTTTGTTCAATTTGTTACGGCATGTCAACACGGGGGCGCTGCGGCCGAGTTCCGGAGGGACCCGGGAACTCGGCGGCAGCGCCCGTACGTTGTCGCGGCACGGACCGCCCCGGCGGGGCACGGACCGTTCTAGCGGCCGGAGCCGCCGTCGGCGTTGGGGCCGGAGTAGTCCTCGCCGTAGGCGCCCTTGGCGGGGCGGCGGCGGCGCATGGGGGGCTCGACGCCGTCCGCGAGACGGCGGGCGGTGAGCAGGAAGCCGGTGTGGCCGATCATCCGGTGGTCGGGGCGGACGGCGAGGCCCTCCACGTGCCAGTTGCGGATCATCGTCTCCCAGGAGGTCGGCTCGTTGAAGCAGCCGATCTCGCGGATGGACTCCACGGTGCGGGCGAGCTGGGTGGTCGTCGCCACGTAGCAGCACAGGATGCCGCCGGGGACGAGCGCCTTGGAGACGGCCTCCAGGCACTCCCAGGGGGCGAGCATGTCGAGGATGACGCGGTCGACGTCGGTGTCGGACAGGTTGTCCTGGAGGTCACCGACGGTGAGCTGCCAGGCGGGGTGCGGGTCGCCGAAGTAGCGCTCCACGTTCTGCCGGGCGATCTCCGCGAAGTCCTCGCGTCGCTCGTAGCTGTGCAGCATGCCCTGGTCGCCGATGGCGCGCAGCAGGAAGCTGCTGAGCGAGCCGGAGCCCACGCCCGCTTCCACGACGCGCGCGCCGGGGAAGATGTCGGCGAAGGCGAGGATCTGTCCCGCGTCCTTCGGGTAGACGACGGCTGCCCCGCGGGGCATGGACAGGACGTAGTCGGGGAGCAGGGGGCGCAGCGCGAGGTAGGCGACGTTCCCGGTGGTGCGGACAACGCTGCCCTCGGGAGCACCGATCAGTTCGTCGTGCGGGAAGGAGCCCTTGTGGGTGTGGAAGTTCTTCCCGGCTTCGAGCGTGAACGTGTAGTGGCGGCCCTTGGGGTCGGTCAGCTGAACCTGGTCCCCGACCTTGAAGGGCCCGCGCCTGCGGGCGGCACCGGTCGGTTCGGACATGTGAGCAGCCTACCGGGGTTTGCGGGGACGGCCGACCACCGGGACGACCGCTAGGACGGGCGGGCCATGGCCTTCACGAAGGCGCGTTCCACGTCGGCGGCGGACAGGACGCCGTAGATCTCGCCGGTCTCCTCGACCACCAGGTACTCGGTGGCGGGGGTGGCCCGCAGGACGTCGAGGAGGTCCTCGCCGGCGAGTTCGGCGGAGACGCGCATGCCGTCGGTGAGTTCCTGGGCGAGGCCGCTGACGGCGACCCAGGGGCGGCGGTGTTCGGGTACGCCGACGATGGCCGCCTCGCGCACCAGGGAGAGGGGGTTGCCGTCGGGGTCGACGACGACGAGGGCGCGGGCCCCGGCGGCGTTGGCGCGGCGCAGGGCTTCGGAGAGGGGGGTGGTGGTCTCGACCGGGACGGCGCGGCGGGTGAGGTTGCGGGCGCGCAGTTCCGGCAGGTGCTCCCTGAGCCGGGCCATGCGCAGGCTGTTGCCGGCGCCGGTCCAGATGATCGCGGCGAGGATGGCGGCCAGCAGGGCGTCGGTGACGGTGTCCATGCCGACGCTGTCCTCGGCGGTGGAGCCGAGGGCGCCGGACTGGGTGAGCAGCGGCAGGCCGATCAGGACGGAGACGGCGAGGGCGCGGCCGACCCAGGCGGCGGCGATGGTGCCGCTCATGGGTTTGCCGGTGATCTTCCAGACCACGGCGCGCAGCATGCGGCCGCCGTCCAGGGGCAGGCCGGGCAGGAGGTTGAAGGCGGCCACGATGAGGTTGGAGATCATCAGGCCGGCCAGCAGGACGCCGGGGACGGTGCCGGGCTCGACGGGCTGCATGGCGACGTAGAAGAGGCCGGCGAGGACGAGGGAGAGCAGTGGGCCGACGAAGGCCAGCACGAACTCCCTGCCGGGGGTCTCGGCCTCCTTCTCGATCTCGGAGACGCCGCCGAAGAACTGGAGCTGGATGCGGCGCACGGGGAGCTTGAAGCGCAGGGCCGCGACCGTGTGGGCGAGTTCGTGGATGAGGACGGAGGCGTAGAAGGCGACCGCGAAGAAGAGGGAGACGAGGTAGCGGGCGGCGCCGAGTTCGGGCAGTACGCGGTCGAGCTGGCCGCCGAACACCCAGGTGATCAGGGCGGCGACGAGGAACCAGCTGGGCGCGACGTAGACGGGTACGCCGAAGGGGCGGCCCATGAGCAGGCCGCCTCGGGGGGATTCGGGGCGTCTGGGCGGGCGGTTGCCGGTGCCGGAGTGGGCGAGGGTGCGATCGCCGGAGTGGTCGGCCGGGTGGTCGTGCCCGGCGCGTTCGTCCGCGGTGTCGTTGCCTGCGGCGTCGTGGGCGGGGACCGCTTCGGGGTCGGTGCCGTGCGCGGTGTTCGGGTCGTGGGTGTCCCTGGGGCCGCCCTCGTTCTCCCCCTCGGTGGCCTGGGCGGGCCGTTCGTCGGCCGGGGTGGGTGAGGGGGCGGCCGGGGTCGTAGGCCCTGCGTGGTGCTCGGCCGGCTCGTCGGTGCCGGACCGCGGCTGCCCGCTCCCGCCGCTCTCGTCCACGATGTCCCCTCGTTCGAAGCGTCTTCCGCGCCTGCCGGGCGGAAGGGTCTGGGGTCGATGGTATGCGGCCGTCGCGGCGTGTTCCGCCCCGGCACCCCCTCAGTTTTCCCGGGCGTCGCACCCGTCACGGCCGTGGCTGGGTCACTGTCAGTGGCGGGCCGTATGGTCTGGGACATGGAGACGAGCGCGGAGGGTGCGGCCGAGGCCCGGGGCAGCGGTGCGGCACAGGGGGAATCGCCGGTGTCGGTGGAGCCGGTGACGACGACGGAGACCGTGACGGCGGTCGAGACGGTGACGACAGTCGAGCCGGTCGAGACGGTGACGACGGCGGAGGCTGTGGCGACGGTCGAGACGGTGACGACGGTCGAGCCGGTCGAGCCGGTCGAGCCGGTGACGACGGCGGAAGCCGCCGCGGTGCCGGGACCGTCGGCCGGTCCGGCGAGTGCGACCGCCCCGGTGGCCATAGCCCCCGCCAGTCTGTCGCCCTCGCGCGCGAGCGACTTCATGCAGTGCCCGCTGCTCTACCGCTTCCGTGTGATCGACCGGCTGCCGGAGAAGCCGAGCGAGGCGGCGACCCGGGGCACGCTGGTGCACGCTGTGCTGGAGCGGCTCTTCGACGCCCCGGCGGCGGAGCGGACGGCGCCGCGCGCCAAGTCCCTGATCCCCGGGCAGTGGGACCGGCTGCGGGAGAGCAGGCCGGAGGTCGTGGAGCTGTTCGCGGACGATCCGGAGGGCGAGCGGCTGGCGCGCTGGCTGGGCGAGGCGGAGCAGCTGGTCGAGCGCTGGTTCACGCTGGAGGATCCGACCCGGCTGGAGCCCGCCGAGCGCGAGTTGTGGGTCGAGGCGGAGCTGGATTCGGGGCTCACGCTGCGCGGCATCATCGACCGGGTCGACGTGGCGCCCACGGGCGAGGTCCGGATCGTCGACTACAAGACGGGCAAGGCGCCCCGCCCCGAGTACGCGGAGGGCGCGCTGTTCCAGATGAAGTTCTACGCCCTGGTGGTGTGGCGGCTGAAGCACGTCGTCCCGCGGCGGCTGCAGCTGGTGTATCTCGGCAGTGGCGACGTGCTGACGTACGACCCCGTCCTCGCCGATCTGGAGCGTGTCGAGCGCAAGCTGCTCGCGCTGTGGGAGGCGATCCGGCAGGCGACGGAGTCCGGGGACTGGCGCCCGCGTCCCACCAAGCTGTGCGGCTGGTGCGACCACCAGGCGCACTGCCCGGAATTCGGGGGCACTCCCCCGCCGTATCCGCTGCAGGTGAGGGCGGCCGAGTCCGGTGACCTCGCGCAGGGCAGAATGGGGCCGGACTAGCGAAGGAGACTTACGTGGCCATCCGCGTCCTACTGGTCGACGACCAGCCGCTGCTGCGTACCGGCTTCCGGATGATTCTGGAGGCCGAGCAGGACATCGCGGTCGTCGGCGAGGCCGGAGACGGCCTCCAGGCTCTCGACCAGGTGCGGGCTTTGCAGCCCGATGTTGTCCTGATGGACATCCGTATGCCCCGCATGGACGGGGTGGAGGCGACCCGGCAGATCACCGGGCCCGGGCGGGACGGCCCGGCCAAGGTGCTCGTGCTGACCACCTTCGACCTCGACGAGTACGTGGTGGAGGCCCTGCGCGCGGGCGCCAGCGGCTTTCTGCTCAAGGACGCGCCGGCCAACGAGCTGGTGCAGGCGATCCGTGTGGTGGCCGGCGGCGAGGCCATGCTCGCGCCGAGCATCACCCGGCGGCTGCTCGACAAGTACGCCACGCATCTGCCCTCGGGCGACGAGCCGGTGCCGGACACGCTGCACACCCTCACCGACCGCGAGGTGGAGGTGCTGAAGCTGGTGGCCCGCGGGCTGTCCAACGCCGAGATCGCGGCCGATCTCTTCGTCAGCGAGACCACGGTGAAGACGCATGTCGGGCATGTGCTGACCAAGCTGGGGCTGCGCGACCGGGTGCAGGCCGCGGTGTACGCGTACGAGAGCGGACTGGTGCGTCCCGGCGCGCAGTGAGCCCTCATGGCCGTAGAAGAAGGGCGTCCCCTGCGAGGGGGCGCCCTTCTTCCGTGTGCCCGGCTTCGGTGTGTCCGGCGGTTCAGTCCTTGCTGAGTTCCCAGAAGCGGAACACCGTCGAGGCGTCCAGGCAGTATTCGAGGCCGTAGACGTTCTCGCGGGTCACCGCGTACTGCTTGGCCTGCCAGATGGGCAGGACGGGCAGCTGGTCGGCGACGATGTCCTGCAGCCGGTCGTAGTCGTTGTCGGTCGCGGAGCGGTCTCTCTGGGCCGCGGTGCGCGGGATGAGCGTGCCGGTGATGGTGCTGTTGCTGTAGTTGTTGCTGAGCACGTTGCCCTTGCCGAAGAACGGGGCGGTGAAGTTGTCGGCGTCCGGGTAGTCCGGCACCCAGCCCTTGACGTACACGCCGTACTTGCCCGCGGCGATGTCCTTCTCGTACTGGTCGAAGGCCACGGACTTCACGTCGGCGTCGAACAGGCCGCTGGCGTTGAGCTGCTTGGCGATCGCCTTCAGTTCCTCGTCGGTGGCCGGGCCGTAGCGGGACGGGGTGGACCACAGGGTCAGCTTCACCTTGCCGGTGATGCCGTCGGCCTTGAGGGCGGCGGCGGCCTTGGCCGGTGAGGGGCTGGCGCCGTAGGTGTCGAAGAAGGCGGTGTTGTGGCCCGCGATGCCCGCCGGGATGATCGAGTACAGCGGGGTGGCCGTGCCCTGGTAGACGTTCTTGATGAGGGCGTCGCGGTCGAGCAGGTAGGCGATCGCCTTGCGGACGCCGAGCTTTCCGGCGACCGGGTCCTTCATGTTGAAGACCAGGTGCTGGACCTCGGCGCTGCTGCCCTCGACGACCTCGACCTTGGAGTCGTTGTTGGCGTTCTGCAGGTCGGCGATGGCGCCCGCGGTCAGACCGCGGTAGGCGATGTCGACCTTGTCGTTCTGGAGGGCCTTCTTCAGGGCGTTCTGGTCGCCGTGGAAGAACTTCAGCGTCACGCCGGAGTTCTTGACCTTGGCGGTGCCCTTGTAGCTCTTGTTGACCGAGAAGACGGCCTGCTTCTTGTCGAAGGAGTCCAGCTTGTAGGGGCCGGAGCCGACCGCCTTGCCGTCCTTGCGGAGCTTGTCGCCGTCGTACTGGGTGTGGTCGACGATGGAGCCGGCCCCGGAGGCGATCTTGCTCGGGAAGGTGGCGTCGGAGACCTTGAGCCGGAAGACGACGGTCTTCTCGTCGGGTGTCTCCACCTTGTCCAGCATGGGGAACATGATGGCCGGGCCCGCGGCGTCGTTGATCTTCAGCATGCGGTCGAAGGAGAACTTGACGTCCTGCGAGGTGAGTTCGTCACCGTTGCTGAAGTGCAGGCCGTCCTTGAGGGTGCACTTGTAGACCTTGGCCGAGGTGTCGCTGAAGCCGCACGACTCGGCCGCCTCCGGCTCGGGTTCGGTCCCGCCGTTGGGGAAGCTGAGCAGGGACTGGAAGACGTTGTTGAACAGCAGCCAGGACCCGGGGTCGTAGCCGGAGGCGGGGTCGGTGGCCAGTACGTCGTCCGACATTCCCATGACGACGGAGGATCCGGTTCCTCCTGAATCGCCGCTGTCGGCTCCGCAGCCCGTCAAAAGCCCGGAGGCCAGTCCCGCCACTACGGGCAGGACCGGCCACTGGTTGCGCATCTTCACGGCAATGTGCCTTCTCGTCGGTGTCAGGAATCCCGGGGCCGCCGTCCCTGGGGCCCCGGGGATCTTGTCAGCCGCTCACGCCCCGGCTGAGCTCCCACAACTGAAGAGTCGAGGAGGAGTTGAGAGCGTACGCGGTACCGGTCACGTCGTCGCGGGCGGCCACGTACTGCTTGCCCTGCCACAGCGGCAGGATCGGCACGTCGTTCGCGACGTCGTCCTGGATCTGGGTCAGATCGGGGGATGCGGCGATGCGGTCGGCCTCGCGGCGGGACGCCGGGATGAGGTCGTTGATGATCTTGGTGTTGTGGTACGGAAGCTTGAGGAAGTTGTCCTTGTCGAGGAACGGCGCCAGGTAGTTGTCGGCGTCCGGGAAGTCGGGGAACCAGCCCATGCCCCAGACGTCGTAGGAGCCCTTGCGCTCGGCCGGGATGTAGTCCTTCCAGAGCGAGCCCTGGATGCTGACGTCGAACAGGCCGCTGCTGTTGAGCTGCTTCTGAAGGATCTGGAACTCCTTCTTGGTGGCCGAGCCGTAGTGGTCGGTCGTGTAGTGCAGCGTCAGCTTCACCGGAGTGGTGATGTTGGCGGCCTCCAGCAGGGACTTGGCCTTGCCGGCGTTCGGGTCGCCGTACTTGTTGAAGAACGAGTTGGAGTGGCCGGTGATGCTGGCCGGGACCAGCGAGAACAGCGGCTCGGCCTGGGTGCCGTAGACCTTGGAGACGAGCTCGGCGCGGTTGATCAGCTGGGCCATCGCCTGGCGGACGGCCTTCGTCTTCACGCTCGGGGCGTTGGTGTTGAAGGCGAGGTAGCGGATCTCGAGGCCGGCCATCTCGACGAGGTCGACGCTGGTGTCCGAGTCGTTGGAGAGCTTCTGGATCTGCTCCGGCGACATGCTGCGGGTCATGACGTCGATGTCGCCCTTGTCGAGCGCCTTGCCCATGGCGTCGGCGTCCGCGAAGGAGACCATCTCCGCCTTGGAGTTCTTCACCTTGAGCGTCCCCTTGTAGTTGGGGTTCTTGGTGAAGGTGGCCTTGACGAGCGCGTCGTTCTTGACCTGGCTGGACAGGGTGTACGGACCGGAGCCGTCGACGTCGAAGCCGTCGCGCAGCTTGTTCTTCTCGTAGTCGTCGGGGTTGACGATGCCGGCGACGGGGGTCGACAGCTTGTACGGGAAGGTGGCGTCGGCGGTCTTCAGGTGGAAGATCACGTCGCGGTCGCCCTTGGCCTCGACCGTGTCGATGGTGGAGAGCAGGCCGACCGGGCCGCCCTCGGCGTTGATGGCGCGCACTCGGTCGATGGAGTACTTGACGTCCTGCGCGGTGATGGCGTCGCCGTTGGCGAACTTCAGGCCCTCCCGCAGCTTGCAGGCGTAGCGCTCGTTGCCGGAGTCGGTGAATCCGCAGCTCTCGGCGGCCTCGGGCACGGGGTCGCCCTCGCCGCGCGGCTGGATCATCAGCGTCTGCACGGTCTGGCGCAGGATGTTCCAGGTGCCCACGTCGTAGGCGTACGCCGGGTCGAGCGGCGCGGGGGCGTCCTTGGTGGCGGTGAACTGGTCCGTCGTCCCGACGACGATCGCGTCCCCACCGCTGCTGCCACTGTCGGAACCACCACAAGCGGCGAGCACGGGCGCGAGCAGGCCGACCACGGCAGGCAGCACCAAAGTCTTGCGGTTCATGCTCGAGTTTCTCCAGAAGCTGTTCAGGTCCGTGTACCCCGCATGCAGGGGTGTCGCAGCGGATCACGGGGATAGGGGCGATGGTCCTCGCGATGAGATTAGTCCGCACCTGCACGAGGGTTCGCAGCGACTGGAGTTGAGCCTCCATCACGCAGCGGAATCGGCTGCGGACGGACCGGAAGCCCACGATGGGAAGGATTCGTGCAGGCTTCCATCAATCGGGACACAAAGGCACGCCCGCGCACGCCGAAATCGGGCGGGCAGCACACGCCGCCCACCCTGTCGAGGGCCGCAAACGTGGGGAACGTCACATCTCAACGACCCCGCCAGGCACCGTAATTCGGCCGCTCGTCCCGCTTCGAATTCTTTCGCCCACCGGCACCGGGTAATGCTGTCCTATCAGTACCGCACCCTGCGTGAACGTTCAGCGCATTTCTGTCATCAGACGGTGATCAAACCGCGCAGAAATGTCAGGTCGACCTCTTCGAGGGAGGTGACGACGGTGCGCCGGTGGGCGGGGGCGATGGGGGCCACCGAGGGCACCACGACCACGTGGCAGCCCGCGGCCTCGGCCGCCGCGACCCCGGTCGCGGTGTCCTCGACGACCGCGCACCGGGCCGGGTCCACGCCGAGTCCTGCGGCGGCGGCCAGATACGGGTCGGGGTGCGGCTTGGTGCGGGGCACCTCGTCGCCGGCCACCGAGAGGGCGAAGTGCTGGGGGCCGAGCGAGGCGAGCACCCGGTCGATGATGCGCCGGTGCGAGGCGGAGACGAGGGCCGTGGGGATCTCGTACTCGGACAGTTCGGCGAGAAGTCTGGCGGCTCCCGGCATCAGCGGCAGGGCGCGGGCGATACGGCTCTCGAAGCCCTGGTTGAGCAGGACCGACAGCTCGGCGAGGGTGATGTCGGCTCCGGTGGCCTCGATCAGGAACCCCGCGCTGCGGGTCATGGGCCCGCCCACCACGACATGGCGCCAGGAGTCGTCGAGGGTGTGGCCGAGGCCGGAGAAGATCTCCACCTCGACGTCCCACCAGAAGCCCTCGGTGTCCACCAGGGTGCCGTCCATGTCGAGGAGCACGGCCTGCAGGGCTGAGCCTTCGGCCGTTCGGGTTCCGAGCGCGGGGACCGTACTGGTCATCCGGGCGCACCTCCTTGAGGGACGATCAGGCCGGTTCCCGTGCGGGGAACCGGCCTGCAGTGGACCGACCAGTGTACGACTGTCGCGGGCGAAGTGCCTTGTTTATCCGCTGTGGGCCGGGGCACACCCCATGTACGCCCCGGTCCGCTGTGAGCTGCGCCTTTGCGGTCCTGCTCGCCGTCCTCAGCGTGCGTTGAAGTACTTCGCCTCCGGGTGGTGGATCACGATCGCGTCCGTGGACTGCTCGGGGTGCAGCTGGAACTCCTCGGAGAGCTGGACGCCGATGCGCTCGGGCTCCAGCAGGTCGGCGATCTTGGCGCGGTCCTCGAGGTTCGGGCACGCTCCGTAGCCGAGGGAGAAGCGGGCGCCGCGGTACTTCAGGGCGAACATGTCCTCCATCTGGGCCGGGTCCTCACCCGCGAAGCCCAGTTCCGAACGCACGCGCGCGTGCCAGTACTCGGCCAGCGCCTCGGCCAACTGCACGGACAGGCCGTGCAGTTCGAGGTAGTCGCGGTAGGCGTTCGCCTCGAACATGCGCGCCGTCTCCTCGCCGATGCGGGAGCCGACGGTGACGACCTGGAAGCCGACGACGTCCGTCTCCCCGGACTCCTGCGGGCGGAAGAAGTCGGCGAGACACAGCCGGCGGCCGCGGCGCTGGCGCGGGAAGGTGAAGCGCGTGCGCTCGTTGCCGTGCTCGTCCAGGACGATCAGGTCGTCGTCCTTGGAGACGCACGGGAAGTAGCCGTAGACGACGGCGGCTTCCAGCAGGTTCTCGGTCTGCAGCCGGTCCAGCAGGCCGCGCAGCCGAGGTCGCCCGTCGCTCTCGACGAGTTCCTCGTACGAGGGTCCCTCTCCGGTGCGGGCCTGCTTCAGACCCCACTGGCCCTTGAACAGCGCGCCCTCGTCCAGCCAGGTCGCGTACTCCTTGAGCTGGACGCCCTTGATGACGCGGGTGCCCCAGAACGGCGGGGCGGGGACCGGGTTGTCGATGGCGACGTCGGAGCGGACGTGGCCCTCCTCCGGGCGCTCGTCGACCTCGACGGCGGTGCTCGCGCGCACCCGGCGCTGCTTGAGTTCCGGCAGCTTCGCGCCGGGGACGCCCCGCTTGACGCCGATGAGCGCGTCCATCAGGCGCAGCCCCTCGAACGCGTCGCGGGCGTAGCGGACTTCGCCCTCGTACACCTCGTGCAGGTCCTGCTCGACGTAGGCGCGGGTGAGGGCGGCGCCGCCGAGGATGACGGGGTAATCGGCCGCCAGGCCGCGCTGGTTGAGCTCCTCCAGGTTCTCCTTCATGATCACCGTGGACTTGACCAGGAGTCCCGACATGCCGATGACGTCGGCGCGGTGCTCCTCGGCGGCGTCGAGGATCGCGGAGACGGGCTGCTTGATGCCCAGGTTGACGACGTTGTAGCCGTTGTTGGACAGGATGATGTCGACGAGGTTCTTGCCGATGTCGTGCACGTCGCCGCGCACGGTCGCGAGGACGATGGTGCCCTTGCCCGCCTCCTCGCCCTCGACCTTCTCCATGTGCGGTTCGAGGTAGGCGACGGCGGTCTTCATGACCTCGGCGGACTGCAGCACGAACGGCAGCTGCATCTGGCCGGAGCCGAACAGTTCGCCGACGACCTTCATGCCGTCCAGGAGTGTGTCGTTGACGATGTCGAGGGCGGGGCGGTCCTGGAGTGCCGCGTCGAGGTCGGCTTCCAGGCCGTTGCGCTCGCCGTCGATGATGCGGCGCTTGAGGCGCTCCTCCAGCGGGAGGGCGGCCAGTTCCTCGGCCTTGCCCGCCTTGAGCGACTTGGCGGTGGCGCCCTCGAAGAGCTGCATGAGCTTTTGCAGGGGGTCGTAGCCCTCGGAGCGGCGGTCGTGGATGAGGTCGAGGGCGGTCTGCACCTCTTCCTCGCTGAAGCGGGCGATCGGCAGGATCTTGCTGGCGTGCACGATCGCCGAGTCCAGGCCCGCCTTGACGCATTCGTCGAGGAAGACGGAGTTGAGCAGGATGCGGGCGGCCGGGTTGAGGCCGAAGGAGATGTTCGACAGGCCCAGCGTGGTCTGCACCTCGGGGTGGCGGCGCTTGAGTTCGCGGATCGCCTCGATGGTGGCGATGCCGTCCTTGCGGGACTCCTCCTGGCCGGTGCAGATGGTGAAGGTCAGGGTGTCGATGAGGATGTCCGACTCGTGGATGCCCCAGTTCGTCGTCAGGTCCTCGATCAGCCGCTCGGCGATCTCGACCTTCTTCTCGGGCGTGCGGGCCTGGCCCTCCTCGTCGATGGTCAGCGCGATCAGCGCGGCGCCGTGCTCCCGCGCCAGCGCGGTGACCTTCGCGAAGCGGGAGTCGGGGCCGTCGCCGTCCTCGTAGTTGACGGAGTTGATGACCGCGCGGCCGCCGAGCTTCTCCAGGCCGGCCCTGATGACGGGGACCTCGGTGGAGTCCAGGACGATCGGCAGGGTGGAGGCGGTGGCGAAGCGGCCGGCCAGTTCCTGCATGTCGGCGACGCCGTCCCGGCCGACGTAGTCCACGCAGAGGTCCAGCATGTGGGCGCCCTCGCGGATCTGGTCGCGGGCCATCTCCACGCAGTCGTCCCAGCGGCCCTCCAGCATGGCCTCGCGGAACTTCTTCGAGCCGTTGGCGTTGGTGCGCTCGCCGATCGCCAGGTACGAGGTGTCCTGACGGAACGGCACGGTCTGGTAGAGGGAGGCGGCGCCGGGCTCGGGCTGCGGGGTGCGCTCGGTCGGGGTGACGTCCCGGACCCGCTCGACCAGCAGGCGCAGGTGCTCGGGCGTGGTGCCGCAGCAGCCGCCGACGAGAGAGAGGCCGTAGTCGCGTACGAAGGTCTCGTGGGCGTCGGCCAGTTCGGGCGGGGTGAGCGGGTAGCTGGCGCCGTTCTTGCCGAGGACCGGCAGGCCGGCGTTGGGCATGCAGGACAGGGGGATGCGGGAGTGCCGGGAGAGGTAGCGCAGGTGCTCGCTCATCTCGGCCGGGCCGGTGGCGCAGTTCATGCCGATCATGTCGATGCCGAGCGGCTCGAGGGCCGTCAGGGCGGCGCCGATCTCGGAGCCGAGCAGCATGGTGCCGGTGGTCTCGACGGTGACGGAGACGATGATCGGCAGGTCCAGGCCGGACAGCTCACGGGCGCGCTGGGCGCCGATGACGGCGGCCTTGGTCTGCAGCAGGTCCTGGGTGGTTTCCACGATGAGCGCGTCGGCGCCGCCCGCGATCAGGCCCTCGGCGTTCTGCTGGAAGGCGTCGCGGATCGTGGTGTACCCGATGTGGCCGAGCGTGGGGAGCTTGGTGCCGGGGCCCATGGAGCCCAGCACCCAGCGCTGCCGGCCGTCCCGGGCGAGGTAGCCGTCGGCGGTCTCGCGGGCGATACGGGCGCCCGCCTCGGACAGCTCGTAGACCCGTTCGGGGATGTCGTATTCGGCCATCGCCGCGTAGTTGGCGCCGAAGGTGTTCGTCTCGACGCAGTCCACGCCGACGTCGAAGTACTCCTCGTGGACCGAACGGACGATGTCGGGGCGGGTCAGGTTCAGGATCTCGTTGCAGCCCTCGAGGTTCTGGAAGTCCTCGAGGGTGGGGTCCTGCGCCTGGAGCATCGTGCCCATCGCTCCGTCGGCCACCACCACTCGGGTGGCGAGCGCCTCACGGAGCGCGGACACACGGGTCCGGCTGTCGGCGGAAGGGGTCGTTGGCGACGAGGCCATGAAGGGGCTCCCTTTAGGTGCGACGGCTGTCGGCTTTGCGCCCTGCCGCAGGACTTCCCGCGGCGGGCGCACCACGCCAGGGTAACCGGGTCCGCCCCGGGACGTTCGGGTCGTCCACGGGACGGACGAGGGTGACGGGCAGGTCACTTGCGGGATACCTGTGTCACAACAGATCGCGACAGATGCCGGCCGACCATTAGCGAGAGGTCGGCATCGACCGGTAGTGTTCGACATTGCCGAACACCGGCAGCGACGTCGCGCGTCGACGGTCGAAGGGGACGGAGGCAGTACGGCGATGGCACGGAACATCCAGTCGCTCGAACGGGCGGCCGCGATGCTGCGCCTGCTCGCGGGCGGCGAGCGACGGCTCGGCCTCTCGGACATCGCCTCGTCACTGGGCCTCGCCAAGGGCACCGCCCACGGCATTCTGCGCACCCTCCAGGCGGAGGGCTTCGTCGAGCAGGACGAGCCCTCCGGGCGCTATCAGCTGGGCGCCGAACTGCTGCGGCTGGGCACCACCTATCTCGACGTGCACGAGCTGCGGGCGCGCGCACTGGTGTGGACGGACGACCTGGCGCGCTCCAGCGGGGAGAGCGTGTATCTCGGCGTCCTGCACCAGCACGGCGTGCTGATCGTGCACCACGTCTTCCGGCCCGACGACAGCCGCCAGGTGCTGGAGATCGGGGCCATGCAGCCCCTGCACTCCACGGCCCTCGGCAAGGTCCTGTCGGCCTACGACCCGGTCGCGCACAGCGAGGCGCTGGAGGCCGACCGCAAGTCCTTCACCGATCGGACCGTGTGCGACCTCGAGGCCTTCGAGCACATCCTCGACATGTCCCGCGCGCGCGGGTACGCGGCCGACATCGAGGAGACCTGGGAGGGCGTCGCCTCCATCGCCGCCCCCATCCACGACCGGCGGCGGATGCCGGTCGGCGCGGTGGGCATCACCGGAGCCGTGGAGCGGCTGTGCCGGGACGGCGAGGTGCGGCCCGAACTCATCGCCGCGGTACGGGACTGCGCCCGCGCGGTGTCGCGGGACCTGGGCGCCGGACGGTTCTGAACCCCGGCACCCCCCGCGGCCGGACCGTCCGGTCGGTACGCACCGTGCTTGTTACCCCTCCGTACGCATCCGACCGCACCTGACCTGCAAGATCGTCAGCTTGTGGGGATCGGTAACGATCGTGCTTTCGACAACACGACCCTTGACGGGCGGCTGACGGCGGAGCAAGACTCCCGTCCATCGGTCGGCATTGTCGAACACCTACCGGCAATACGCGTTAGAGTGTGACAACGCCAAGGGCCGAGATCGCCCTCACCCCCGAGGGCAGCTCGAACTCCCGGAGGGACCCGGGGTTCGGTCCCCTGGACGAAGGACAAAGGAGTCGCGGGTGTCCAGCTCCGACATCTTCATCGGCGAGACCATAGGTACCGCCATACTCATCCTGCTCGGCGGTGGCGTCTGCGCCGCCGTGACGCTGAAGGCCTCCAAGGCCCGTAACGCGGGCTGGCTCGCCATCGCCTTCGGGTGGGGCTTCGCCGTCATGACGGCCGTCTACATCTCCGGCCCGCTCTCCGGCGCCCATCTCAACCCCGCCGTCACCGTCGCCCTGGCCATCAAGGACAGCGACTGGAGCAACGTTCCGGTCTACTTCGCCGGCCAGCTGCTCGGCGCCATGATCGGCGCGACCCTGGTGTGGGTCGCCTACTACGGCCAGTTCCACGCGCACCTGACCGACAAGGAGATCGTCGGCGGTCCGGGCGCACAGGCCACCAAGGTCAAGGCGGTCGAGGCGCAGGAGACGGGCGCGGGCCCGGTCCTGGGCATCTTCTCCACCGGTCCGGAGATCCGGCACGCGGTGCAGAACCTCCTCACGGAGATCGTCGGCACCATCGTGCTGGTCCTCGCCGTGCTCACACAGGGCCTGAACGCCAAGGGCGACGGACTCGGCGTCCTGGGCGGTCTGATCACCGCTCTCGTGGTCGTCGCCATCGGCCTCTCGCTCGGCGGCCCGACGGGCTACGCGATCAACCCGGCCCGTGACCTGGGTCCGCGCATCGTGCACGCCCTCCTGCCCCTGCCCAACAAGGGCGGCTCCGACTGGGGCTACGCCTGGGTCCCGGTGGTCGGTCCGCTGATCGGCGGCGCGATCGCTGCAGGCATCTACAACGTCGCTTTTGCTTAAAGGCACCGGTAGAACAGTCCCTCCCAACTCAGCACATCCCAGGAGCACACAGTGACCGACGCGCACACCGCCGGCCCCTTCATCGCCGCGATCGACCAGGGCACCACCTCCAGCCGCTGCATCGTCTTCGACAAGGACGGCCGTATCGTCTCCGTCGACCAGAAGGAGCACGAGCAGATCTTCCCGAAGCCGGGCTGGGTCGAGCACGACGCCACGGAGATCTGGACCAACGTCCAGGAAGTCGTCGCCGGGGCCATCGCCAAGGCCGGCATCACCCGGGACGACATCAAGGCCATCGGCATCACCAACCAGCGCGAGACCACCGTGCTGTGGGACAAGAACACCGGTGAGCCCGTCCACAACGCCATCGTCTGGCAGGACACCCGCACCGACGCCCTGTGCAAGGAGCTCGGCCGCAACGTCGGCCAGGACCGCTTCCGCCGCGAGACCGGCCTTCCCCTCGCCTCCTACTTCGCCGGTCCCAAGGCCCGGTGGCTGCTGGACAACGTCGAGGGCCTCAAGGAGCGCGCCGAGGCCGGCGACATCCTCTTCGGCACCATGGACACCTGGGTCATCTGGAACCTGACCGGCGGCGTCAACGGCGGCAAGCACGTCACGGACGTCACCAACGCCTCCCGCACCATGCTGATGAACCTGCACACCATGGCCTGGGACGAGAAGATCGCCGAGTCGATCGGCGTACCGCTGCAGATCCTCCCCGAGATCCGCTCCTCCGCCGAGGTCTACGGCGAGATCACCGGCGGCAGCCTGGGCGACCTGCTCGGCGGCATCCCGGTCGCCTCCGCGCTCGGCGACCAGCAGGCGGCCCTGTTCGGCCAGACCTGTTTCGCCGAGGGCGAGACCAAGTCGACGTACGGCACCGGCACCTTCATGGTGATGAACACCGGCGAGAAGATCATCAACTCCTACGCGGGCCTGCTGACCACCGTCGGCTACAAGATCGGTGACCAGGACACGGTCTACGCCCTGGAGGGCTCGATCGCCGTCACCGGCTCCCTGGTGCAGTGGATGCGCGACCAGATGGGCCTGATCTCCACCGCCGCCGAGATCGAGACGCTCGCGCTCTCGGTCGAGGACAACGGCGGCGCCTACTTCGTGCCCGCCTTCTCCGGCCTGTTCGCCCCGCACTGGAACGCCGACGCCCGCGGTGTGATCGCCGGTCTGACCCGGTACGTCACCAAGGCGCACCTCGCGCGCGCCGTCCTGGAGGCCACCGCCTGGCAGACCCGGGAGATCGCCGACGCCATGGTCAAGGACTCCGGCGTCGAGCTGGTGACCCTCAAGGTCGACGGCGGCATGACCGCCAACAACCTGCTGATGCAGACGCTCTCGGACGTCCTGGACGCGCCGGTGGTGCGCCCGATGGTCGCCGAGACCACCTGCCTCGGCGCCGCCTACGCGGCCGGTCTCGCCGTCGGCTTCTGGAACAGCACCGACGACCTGCGCGCCAACTGGCGCCGGGCCGCCGAGTGGACCCCCCGCATGGACGCGGCAACCCGCGACCGTGAGTACAAGAACTGGCTCAAGGCCGTCGACCGGACCATGGGCTGGCTCGAGGACGAGAGCTGACGCGGGCCCGCGAGGCCCGGCCGGCTCCGATGAGGAGTAAGTACCCGACATGACCAGTCAGTCCACCCTGCAGTCCGTGCCTGCCCTGGGCACGCGCCCGGCCTCCGGCTTCACCGCGAGCCGCGCCGAGACCCGGGAGCAGCTCGCCAAGGCGTCGTTCGACCTTCTTGTGATCGGCGGCGGCATCCTGGGCATCTCCACTGCCTGGCACGCCGCGCAGTCCGGCCTCAGGGTGGCTCTGGTCGACGCCGGCGACTTCGCCGGCGCCACCTCCTCCGCCTCCTCCAAGCTGCTGCACGGCGGTCTGCGCTATCTGCAGACCGGCGCGGTGAAGCTGGTGGCGGAGAACCACTTCGAGCGCCGTGCGGTCTCCCGCCAGGTGGCACCGCACCTGGCGAACCCGCTCACGTTCTACCTCCCCGTGTACAAGGGCGGGCCGCACGGCGCCGCGAAGCTCGGGGCGGGCGTCTTCGCCTACTCCGCGCTCTCCGCGTTCGGTGACGGCGTCGGCCACCTCCTCTCCCCCGCCAAGGCGGCGCAGGACGTGCCCGAACTGCGCACCGAGAACCTCAAGGCCGTGGCCGTGTACGGCGACGACCAGATGAACGACGCGCGCATGGCGCTGATGACGGTCCGCGCGGCCGTCGAGGCGGGCGCCGTCGTCCTCAACCACGCCGAGGTGAGCGGGCTGCGCTTCACCCGGGGCCGGGTGACCGGCGCCGAGCTGCGCGACCGCGTCACCGGCGACGAGTTCGGCGTGAGCGCCCGGCTCGTACTCAACGCGACCGGCCCGTGGGTCGATCACCTGCGCAGGATGGAGGACCCGAATGCGGCACCGTCGATCCGTCTGTCGAAGGGCGCGCATCTGGTCCTGAAGCGGACCTCGCCGTGGAAGGCGGCGCTGGCGACCCCCATCGACAAGTACCGCATCACCTTCGCCCTCCCCTGGGAGGACATGCTGCTGCTCGGCACGACCGACGAGGAGTTCGAGGGCGACCCGGCGGACGTCGCGGTCACCGAGAAGGACATAACCCAGATCCTGGACGAGGCGGCCTTCTCCGTCCGCGACCAGCAGCTCTCCCGTGACCTGATCACCTACTCGTTCGCGGGTCTGCGTGTGCTGCCCGGCGGTCCCGGCGACACGGCCAAGGCCAAGCGCGAGACGGTGGTCACCGAGGGCCGCGGCGGCATGCTGTCCGTCGCGGGCGGCAAGTGGACGACCTTCCGCCACATCGGCCGTACGGTGATGCGGAAGCTGGAGTCGCTGCCGGGCGCCCCGCTGGGCGACGACTTCGAGCCCATCGCCTCGCTGCCGAAGAAGCTGCCGCTGCCCGGTGTCGCCAACCCGCGTGCGGTCGCGCACCGGCTGCTGGTGGACAACCCGGCGCCGGGGCCGCGGATGGCCGCCGACACGGCCAAGCACCTTGCCACGCACTACGGTTCGCTGGCCTTCGACATCGCGCGGCTGGCGAACGAGAACCCGGAGCTGGGCGAGCGGGTGCACCCGGACGCCCCGGAGATCTGGGCGCAGGTCGTCTACGCCCGGGACAACGAGTGGGCCGAGACGCCGGACGACGTGCTGCGCCGCCGTACGACGCTGACGATCCGGGGACTTGCCTCGGACGAGGTCCGGGCGAAGGTGCAGGACCTGCTCGACAAGAAGTGACCTCGTGCCGGTTCCTCGCCCTGGCCGGGACCGGCACGACCGGGGAACGGCCTCTCTCCCCTAGGAGGCCGGATCCCGTGCGAGGGGCGGCTCCGCGCCGACGGAGCCGCCCCTCGCGCATGGCCGCGTGTTCCGGGGTCTGAGCTGAGCATTCGGCACCCCGTTCAGCCCACTGAACCCCCATAATGGCCTGAGACATCGGATGTCTGAACGACAGGGAGGCCGGACATGGCAGTCACCGACGAGGCGATCGAGAAGATCAAGGGGATGATCGTCTCCGGCGCGCTGCGCCCCGGCGACCGGCTGCCCAAGGAGAGCGAACTCGCCGCCGAACTCGGACTGTCGCGCAACTCCCTGCGGGAGGCGGTGCGCGCCCTGTCGCTGATCCGCATCCTGGACGTACGGCAGGGCGACGGCACCTATGTGACCAGCCTGGACCCGCAGTTGCTGCTGGAGGCGCTGAGCTTCGTCGTCGACTTCCACCGCGACGACACCGTGCTGGAGTTTTTGGCGGTGCGCCGCATTCTGGAGCCGGCCGCGACCGCGATGGCCGCCGCCCGGATCAGCGAGCAGCAACTGGACGCGCTCGCGGCCCAGTTGGACAAGCTCGGCAACGCGCCCTCGGTGGAGGAGCTGGTCGCCTGCGACCTCGACTTCCACCGCGGCATCGTGCAGGGCTCGGGCAACTCGGTGCTCTGCTCGCTGCTGGACGGCCTGTCGGGGCCGACCACCCGGGCCCGTATCTGGCGCGGGCTGACCCAGGAGGACGCGGTCAGCCGCACCCTGCACGAGCACCGGGCGATCCTGGCCGCCCTGCGCGACCGGGACGCGGAGGCGGCGCGGTCGTGGGCGACGGTGCACATCGCGAGCGTGGAACAGTGGCTGCGCTCGACGCTGTGACGGCCCAGGATGCCCTCAAGTCCGCTGGAGCCCTCCGTTCCGGCTCGCGCGGCCGAGGGGTGTCCCGGGGTGGCGATCGGGGCAGTGATCCGTTCACTCGCCCGTGCAAGGGGGCTGCGGGCGCCCCCGCCGCACGCCGTAAGGTTGGGTGGTCAAGCGGAGGGCACGTCGGAAGGAGGCCTGGGTGATCGAGCTCGAGGGGGTACCCGAGCTGATCGACCCGGTCATGGTGGCCGCGTTCGAGGGCTGGAACGATGCCGGCGACGCCGCCTCCACCGCGGTCGCGCATCTGGACAGGGAGTGGAAGGGCGAGGTGTTCGCGGCGCTGGACGCCGAGGACTACTACGACTTCCAGGTGAACCGCCCCACGGTGTGGATGGACGCCGGCGTGCGCAAGATCACATGGCCGACGACGCGCCTCTCGGTGGTCCGGGTCGGCGGGGACAAGCCGCGTGACCTCGTGCTCGTCCGCGGCATCGAACCGTCGATGCGCTGGCGCTCGTTCTGCAACGAGCTGCTGGGCTTCGCCCATGAGCTGGGCGTGGAGCTGGTGGTCGTGCTGGGCGCGCTGCTGGGCGACACCCCGCACACGCGTCCGGTCCCGATCAGCGGCACCACGTCCGACGCGGACCTGGCGCGGCGCATGGACCTGGAGGAGACCAAGTACGAGGGGCCCACGGGCATCGTCGGCGTCCTTCAGGAGGCCTGCACGCACGCGGGCGTGCCCGCCGTGTCGCTGTGGGCGGCCGTGCCGCACTACGTGTCGCAGCCGCCGAACCCGAAGGCCACGCTGGCGCTGCTCAACCGCCTTGAGGACCTGATCGACGTGCGCATCCCGCTGGGCGAGCTGCCCGAGGACGCGCGCGCCTGGCAGGTCGGCGTGGACCAGCTGGCGGCCGAGGACAGCGAGGTCGCCGAGTACGTCCAGACGCTGGAGGAGGCCCGGGACACCGCGGAGCTGCCGGAGGCGTCGGGCGAGGCGATCGCGCGCGAGTTCGAGCGGTATCTGCGCCGCCGGGACGGGTCGGGTCCGGCCGCCGGCGGTCACGCCACCGCGGACGGCAGCGAGAACCAGCCCTATCGGCGGGACAACCCCGGTGGCCGTACGAAACCACCGAAACCACCGAAGCCGAGCGAGGACGACGACGAGTCCTCGGAGGACTGAGAAAAGGGGCGGTGCGCGTGGCGCACCGCCCTTCGTCTGTGTACAGGCTTTGGCCGGATTGAGGCGTGACGGCTGTTTCACGCCGGATTGCACACGTTACCCAATTCAACTTGTTCCAAACCAAGTTGGCGGAAACCGGCTTTACGCGTCGGCGTGCGCGTGCTTGGTTGTGCAGCGACGGCGCACCCGCACGGACCGAACCGAAGGGAGCGGTACCGATGAGCGACCAGGTACAGCCGGCACAGGGTCCCGGAGCCGGTGGGCCCGGGCCCGACGGAGCGGGATTCACCTATCGAGGAGCCGAGCAGGAGCTGATCGTCGTCGCGAGCCCCGACGCCCGGCTGCGCGCCCGACCCGAGGGCGTCCGCTCGGCGACCGGCGCCGACCTCTCCGCGCTCAACATGTTCCTCAGCGACGAACAGCTCCAGTTGCAGCCGTTGTTCGGCAGCGAGGAGCGGCTCCAGCAGGTCTCCCCCGCGCCGGGCGAGCAGGGGCCGCCCGACCTCGCGCTGTTCTACCGCGTGCGCGGCGGGGAGAGCCGCGCCCAGGAGCTGCGGGCCCGGATCGCCGCGCTGCCGGGCATCGACACCGCGTACGTGAAGCCGGGTGCCGTCCCCGCGACGGTGGCCGACGACAACCGCAGGCTGAAGGAAGGCACCCCGGTCACACCGGACTTCAGCGGCCGCCAGGGCTATCTGCGTCCCGCTCCGGAGGGGGTCGACGCCCACTGGGCGTGGCACCGGCCCGGTGGTGCGGGGCGGGGGGTGACCATCGTCGACGTCGAGGGCGCCTGGCAGCTGGGGCACGAGGACCTGGCCGCCAAGCTGGCCGGCATCGTGGTCGGCACCCCGCTGACCGATGTGGCCTGGCGCAACCACGGCACCGCCGTCCTCGGTGTCATCGGCGGCGACCGGGGCGAGTACGGCGTGAGCGGCATCGTGCCCGAGGCGGTGACCGGCGCCGCGTCCGTCAAGGACATCGGCACGGCGGCCGCGATCCACGCATCGGCCGACCGCCTCGGCCCCGGCGACGTGGTGCTGGTCGAACTCCACCGCCCCGGGCCGCGGTTCGAGTACGCCGAGCGCGACGACCAGCGCGGCTACATCGCCCTGGAGTGGTGGCCGGACGATTTCGCGGCCGTCCGGTACGCCGCCGCCAGGGGTGTCCTCGTGGTGGAGGCGGCGGGCAACGGCGCCGAGTCGCTGGACGACGCGGTCTACGAACGCCGCCCGGACGAGTTCCCCGAGTGGTGGCGCAACCCGTTCAACCCCTCCAACGAGTCCTCCGGCGCGATCCTGGTCGGCGCGGGCGCACCGCCGCCCGGCACCCACGGCCGCGACCACGGACCCGACCGGTCCAGGCTCGCGTTCTCCAACTACGGCGCCCGGGTGGACGCCCAGGGCTGGGGCCGCGAGGTCACGACCACCGGCGGCTTCTGGGACCGGCCCGGCGATCTGCAGGGCGGGCCCGAGGAGATCGCCTGGTACACGGACACGTTCTCAGGGACCTCAGCCGCCTCCCCGGTCGTGGTCGGCGCGCTGGCCGCCCTCCAGGGCATGCTCACGACGGCGGGCCTGCCGCCGATGTCCCCGGAGCGTGCCCGTGAGGTGCTGCGGGCCACCGGCTCCCCGCAGCAGGACGCACCGGGGCGGCCCGCCTCCCAGCGGATCGGCAACCGGCCGGACATCAAGGCGGCGGTCACGCATCTGCTGCCGCAGTCGGTCGGCTCGGACCGGGCCGAGCGGTACTGGGACGAGCTGGTGCCGTATCCGCGCGAACTCCCGCCGCGGCTGAGGCTGTTCGTGGCCGGCGCCTGGCGGAACCTGGACCACCCGTCCCCCGAGGTGCGCCAGGCGGTGCACTCCGCCTTCGCGGGGGGACGGCCCGACGTCCGAGTGTGGTTCTCGGACGACGAGATCGTCGGCCTGGTCGTCACGGGCTGACGGATCCCAACCATCAAGGGCCCAACCATCAAGGGAAGGTGACACCCGCATGAGCACCACCCCGCAGATGAGCCAACTGGGACAGCAGAACCCGAGCACGTCGCCGTATCAGCAGCCGTTCGGCCAGCAACAGCCGTTCGGGCAGCAGCCGTTCGGGCAGTCACAGCCGTTCGGGCAGCAGCCGGGCCTCGGGCAGCAGCAGCCGATGGGGATGAGCGGCTCGCTGGAGCAGCTCCAGCAGCTCGGACAGCAGCAGCCGTACCAGCAACTGCTGCAGCAGATGGGGCAGCAGCCCTACGGTCAGCAGCAGGACCAGCACGACCAGCAGGCCCGGCAGCAGGAGCAGCAGACGCAGCAGCAGCTCCAGCAGCTCGGGCAGACGGTCGTTCAGCAGGTGATCCAGCAGGTCCAGGCCCAGCCGCTCGCGGCCGGCGTGGCGAACGGCTTCGTCGACATCGTCCAGCCGCTGCAGGGCCAGCCGCAGCAGGTCTTCCTGCGCATCAACAACCAGTTCCGGGTCCTCAACAACCCGGCCCCGCAGCTGCACCAGCAGATCCAGGAGGCCTTCGCGTTCGGCCACCAGGTGATCGGCGTCTGGGACACCCAGGCCCCGAACGTGCTGCGCAGCGTGCGGATCCAGCGCATCTGACCGGCCGCTGACAGCGGTGGGGCGCTTCCTCCCGGGAGGAAGCGCCCCTTTGCGTGTGGGGGGGTACTACAGGGCCACGCCCAGCAGTGCGTCCACGGCGCGCGAGACGACCCCGGGAGCGCCGGTGTCCGTGCCGCCCTCGGCGTCCTGACGGGCCACCCAGCGGTCGACCGCGGCGAGCGCGGCCGGGGCGTCCAGGTCGTTCGCGAGAGCCTCGCGGACCTCCTCGACCAGGGCCTCGGCCGGCGGACCGTCGGGCCGGGAGACGGCGGCGCGCCAGCGGCCGAGCCGGGCCACGGCGTCCGCCAGGACCTGGTCGGTCCACTCCCAGTCGGAGCGGTAGTGGTGGGCGTGCAGGGCGAGCCGGATCGCGGCCGGGTCCACGCCGTCGCGCCGCAGCTGGGACACGAAGACCAGATTGCCCTTGGACTTGGACATCTTCTCGCCGTCCAGGGCGACCATGCCGGCGTGGACGTACGCCTTGGCCATGGGGAACTCGCCGGTCAGCACCTGGGCGTGCGAGGCGCCCATCTCGTGGTGCGGGAAGGCGAGGTCGGAGCCGCCGCCCTGGACGTCGAAGCCCATGCCCAGGTGGTCCAGGGCGATGGCGACGCACTCGATGTGCCAGCCGGGCCGGCCGGGGCCGAGCGAGCCGCCGTCCCAGCTGGGCTCGCCCTCGCGGGCGGTCATCCACAGCATCGGGTCGAGCGGGTTCTTCTTGCCGGGGCGGTCCGGGTCGCCGCCGCGCTCGGCGGACAGCAGCCGCATGGCGGCCGCGTCGAGGTTGGAGACCTTGCCGAAGTGCGGGTCGGACTCGACGGAGAAGTAGATGTCGCCCTCGAGTTCGTAGGCTGCGCCCGCCTCCCGCAGCCGCTCGACGAGCGGGACGATGCCGGGTATCGCCTCGACCGCGCCTATGTAGTGCTGCGGGGGCAGCATCCGCAGGGCGGTCATGTCCTCGCGGAACAGGGCCGTCTCCTGCTCGGCGAGCGCGACCCAGTCGACGCCGTCGCGCTGCGCCCGCTCCAGGAGCGGATCGTCGACGTCGGTGACGTTCTGGACGTACTGAACCTGCCGCTTGGTGTCGAGCCACACGCGCTCAACGAGGTCGAACGCGTTGTAGGTCGCCGCGTGACCCATGTGGGTCGCGTCGTACGGAGTGATACCGCAGACGTAGATACGGGCGACGGGACCGGGGTCGAGCGGGACCACGCCGCCGGTCGCGGTGTCGTGGATCCTCAGGTCGCGGCCCTGACCGGGCAGGGCGGGGACCTCGGAAGCGGGCCAGGCATGCATGTCATGAGCCTAACCGGACGGAAGTTCCGTATACGAACCGGACCAGGCCGGATGGCCGACGGGGCGCTCTTGCGCGACGACGGCCCGTCTGCTCCTAGACCGGCGGCCAGGGAATGGCGGGCCATTCCCCGCCGGGCTCCGGGTGCTTGCCCGATTCCAGCAGTTCGGCGACACGCGCGCGCGTGGCGTCCAGTTCGGCGCCGGTGATCAGCGCGGACAGCCGCGCGGCGAGCGCTCCTTCGGCGCCCAGTGCCTCCTGGAGCGTCTTGAGGACGCCGACCGCCTCCGGGTCCAGCGGCTCCCCCGCCCACCCCCACAGCAGCGTCCTGAGCTTGTTCTCGGTGTTGAAGGTCACCCCGTGGTCGATGCCGTAGAGCCGGCCTTCGGCCGTCGGCAGCAGATGGCCGCCCTTGCGGTCCGCGTTGTTGATCACGGCGTCGAGCACCGAGAGCCTGCGCAGCCGTACGTCGTCGGCGTGCACCAGCAGCGCGGTGCGGCCCTCGCCCACCTCGGCGAGGCCGATCGCCTTCCAGCCCGGCTCGGGCTCCTCGGCGTCCACCAGGGCGAGCAGCTCGGGGGCGTCGTCGCCGGCGGACGCCTCGATCCACAGCTGGACCATGCCCTCGCCGTACGGCCCCTCGCGCAGCACGGTGGGCGGGACGAGCCCCCAGCCGGTCGCCTCGGAGACCTCGTAGGCGGCCACCTCGCGCTGGGCGAGGGTGCCGTCGGGGAAGTCCCACAGGGGGCGTTCGCCGGCGACGGGCTTGTAGATGCAGGCCGCCTCGCGCCCCTCGTGGGAGATCGTGCAGTACAGCGCCGCGTTGGACGCCTCGCGGATACGGCCGCGCACGGTGAGCTCACCGTCGGTGAGCAGCTCGACGGGCGTCACGCTCCGCGGCGGTATCCGTTCTGGCGCGGACATACGTGTCCTTCCGGGTCGAGCGGGAGGCTGCACAGCGGGCACGGCGGCCGCCCGGCGTTGACGACGTCGAGGGCACGCTTGGCGAAGGCTCTCGCCTGCGTGCCGGTCAGCCGGACCCGCAGCATCGGGGGCCCGTTCTCCTCGTCCTGCAGCAGGCGCTCCTCGGCCTCCGCGAGGTCCTCCTCGGAGTCGGCGTCGAGTTCCACGAGGGCCTGCGCCTCGACGATCATGCGCTGTTCCTCGCCGTCCCAGGCGAGGGCCATGGTGCCGACCCGGAACTCCTCCTCGACCGGGGTGTCCAGCGGGTCGGAGTCGGTGATCTCGGTGGAGGCCACGGCCGGGACGGCGGCGCTGCCGCCGCTGCGCCGCACGACCTCGTCGAGCAGTTCGTCCATGCGCTCGGCAAGGGCGGCGACCTGGGTCTTCTCCAGGGCCACGCTGGTCACACGGGGGCCTGCGGTGGCCTGGAGGAAGAACGTACGGCGTCCGGGCAGCCCGACCGTACCGGCCACGAAGCGGTCCGGCGGGTCGTAGAGGAACACCTGACGGGACACGTCCTGTCTCCTGGAATCGGGGATCGACATGGGACCGGATGACCGCACGGACTGTGCGGACGGGGGCGCTACTGCAACCGCTTCACCCTACTGCTCCCGACGATCACGGTGCGCCCGCACCGCCACCGACCGGGGCGTCGTCCGCCGGGGGCTCCTCACGCGGCACCAGAGAGGTGAAGTCACCGGTGTCACCGAGGCGTACGAGGAACGGCCTCAGGCGGGTGTAACGGATCGCGGTGATGGAACACGGTTCAACGGAGATCCTCTGGAAGAGGTCGAGATGAAGTCCCAGTGCGTCCGCCACGAGCGACTTGATGATGTCGCCGTGCGAACACATCAGATAGACGGCGTCGGCTCCGTGGTCGCGCTCCACGCGCGCGTTCCACTCGCGTACGGCCTCGGCGGCGCGGGTCTGCATCGACCGCATCGACTCGCCGCCGGGGAACGCGGCGGCCGACGGGTGCGCCTGCACGACCTGCATCAGCGGCTCGTCCCCCAGCTCGGCGAGCTTGCGGCCGGACCAGTCGCCGTAATGGGCCTCCCCGATGCGCTCCTCGGTGTGCACGGCGAGTTCGGGCCGGGCGTCCAGGAGCGGCTGGACCGTCTCGCGGCAGCGCTGCAGCGGGCTGCTGACCACCTCGCGGATCGGCAGCTCGGCGAGCCGCCCGGGCAGTGCGGCGGCCTGCGCGGCCCCGCGTTCGTCGAGAGCGACACCGGGCGTCCAGCCCGCGAGCACCCCTTCGGTGTTGGCGGTGGAACGTCCGTGCCGGACCAGGATCAGCGTGGGCATGCGGCCAAGAGTAGGCGCACGACGGGGTGCGTCCACGCCGGTACGGCGGGAGAATGCGCTCCGTGATCGTCGACTGTGCCATTTATCGCGACGGGCGTCGCACCGAGGGCCCCGATGACTTCTCGGACGCGCTGGCGCAGTGCCGCCGGGGGCGCGACGCCTTCGTCTGGATCGGCCTGCACGAGCCGACGGAGAAGGAGTTCGACCGGGTCACCGAGGAGTTCGCGCTGCATCCGCTGGCCGTCGAGGACGCGCTCAGCGCGCACCAGCGCCCCAAACTGGAGATCTACGACGACTCGCTGTTCATGGTCCTCAAGCCGGTCGGGTACGAGGCGGCGAGCGACAACGTCACCTCCGGCGAGGTCATGGTCTTCATCGGCGACTCGTTCGTGGTGACGGTGCGGCACGGCGAGGAGTCGCCCCTGGCTCAGGTGCGGCGCCGCCTGGAGGAGGAGCCGGAGATGCTCCGGCAGGGGCCCACGGCGGTGCTGTACTCGATCGCCGACGCCGTGGTCGACCACTATCTGGAGGTGGCGGCCGAACTGAGCACCGACCTGGACGAGCTGGAGACGGAGGTGTTCTCGCCGACCGGCGGCGGCTCGCGCCACACCGCGTCCCGGATCTACGCGTTCAAACGGCAGGTCCTGGAGTTCCGCCGGGCCACCGGACCGCTGACGCAGCCGGTGGCACAGCTCGCGGGCAACGGGGCCTTCGGCGTCAAGGTGCCCTTCGTGCACGACAAGGCGCGTCCGTTCTTCCGGGACGTGAGCGACCACCTCACGCGCGTGAACGAGTCGGTGGAGGGGCTGGACCGGCTGGTCTCGGACGTGCTGTCGGCGCATCTCGCGCAGATGAGCGTCCGGCAGAACGACGACATGCGGAAAATCTCCGCCTGGGCGGCCATGGCCGCGGTCCCCACGATGATCGCGGGGATCTACGGCATGAACTTCGACCACATGCCCGAGCTGCACTGGACCGTGTCGTACCCGGCGGTGATCCTGCTGATGGCCGCCCTGGAGGTGCTGCTCTTCCGGCTGCTCAAGCGCCGGGGCTGGCTGTAGGGCCGCTGCCCGGATCTCAGGCGTACTCGGGTGCGGCGGCCGCGGGCCCGCCGAGCGCGTCGCGCCGCTCCGGCATCCGCAGGCTCACCATCCGCCGCCAGCCCGCGAGCCGTTCGTAGGCGTAGACGGCTTGGATGCCGGCTGCGAGCAGCGCCGACCTGGTCCTCGGCCAGCCGAGGATGCGTCCCATGTGGGCCATGACGGCGAGGCTGACGTCGCGGTAGATGCGGATCTCGGCGAGCGCGCACTCGCGCAGCGTCCGCTGGATCGCCCGGCCGTGCCCGGCACGCGCGAAGCGCAGCAACTCCTCGTGGCAGTACGCCAGATGGTTGTCCTCGTCGTTCGAGATCATCTTCACCGCGCGGCCGATGTCGGGGTGGTCGGCGAAGTGCCTGCGCAGCAGGTCCATCTGCTCGGAGGCGCGCTGTTCGGTGACCCGGCTGTGGGCGAGGTAGGTGATGATGTCCTGCACGGTGAGCCGTTCCTCGCCCTTGAGCTTGTCGTGGGAGAGGCCGATGCCGTGCCGCTCCAGGAGCATCGTGTAGTCGGTCTCGGGCGGGACCTCGACGGGGTCGAGCCCGCGCTTGTTGATCAGGGCGTTGAAGATCCGCCCGTGCTTGTCCTCGTCCGCCCCGTGCCGGGTGATCCTGGGGGCCAGCCGGCGCTCGCTGTCCGGTACGAGCGCGGCGATGCGGCCGTTCTCCCAGCCTCCCTGTGACTCCCCGCCGGCGGCGATGGAGCAGAACAGGGCGAACGATTCGTCGTCGTCGAGGATCTCCTGGAACAGGCTCTTTGCCGAAAGCATCGTGGACACCTCTCTGCAGGACTCACGGAACTCCGCCGGATTCCGCAAAGAACGAGTCAATTGCGGCTCGAGAGGTGCTGCAACAGCTGTATCGGACAACTCCGCCAAAAGGCGGACCCTCAAGGCCGCACGGGGGCGTAACCGAGCGGGCCCGGGCGCGTTGTTATCCGTGACGGCCGTGGCGGGGAAGACCCCCCGAGCCCCCACCACGGCCGCAGAAACCTCCTGCCCCCGGTGTCACGCCAGTCCGGCGCGCTCCAGGGCCTCGGTTCCGGCCCGGAGCGAGGCGAGCCGCTCGTCGAGCGTGAAGCCCGCCGGGTTCAGGCTGAGGCTCGTGACTCCGGCCGCCGCGTACTCCTTCATCCGGTCCGCGATGCGGTCCACGGAGCCGAGCAGCGTCGTCTGGTCGATCAGGTCGTGCGGTACGGCGGCCGCGGCGCCCTGCTTGTCGCCGGACAGGTACTTCTCCTGGACCTCGGCTGCCGCGGCCTCGAACCGCATGCGCTGGGCGAGCTGGTTGTAGAAGTTCTGCTTGGCGCTGCCCATGCCGCCGACGTACAGCGCCGTGTACGGACGGAAGGCGTCGGCGAGCGTCGCCACGTCCTTGTCCTCGCCGACGGCCAGCGGCAGCGTCGGGTGGACGTCGAAGCCCTCCATGGTCTTGCCGGCCTTCTCGCGCCCGGCACGCAGGTGCTTGATCGTGGTCTCCTCCAGGTGCGCTGCGGAGGGGAAGATCAGCAGGGCGCCCTCGGCGATCTCGCCGGTCTGCTCGAGGTTCTTCGGGCCGATCGCGGCGATGTACAGCGGGATGTGCTCGCGTTCGGGGTGCACGGTCAGCTTGATCGGCTTGCCCGGGCCGCCGGGCAGCGGCAGCGTCCAGTGCTCGCCCTCGTACGTCAGGCGCTCGCGGGTCATCGCCTTGCGCACGATCTCGACGTACTCACGCGTGCGTGCCAGCGGCTTGTCGAACTTGACGCCGTACCAGCCCTCGGAGACCTGCGGTCCGGAGACGCCGATGCCGAGGCGGAAGCGACCGCCGGAGAGGGAGTCGAGCGTGGCCGCGGTCATCGCGGTCATCGCGGGCTCGCGGGCCGGGATCTGGAAGATGGCCGAGCCGATGTCGATGCGCTCGGTCTGGGCGGCGACCCAGCTGAGCACGGTGGCCGCGTCCGATCCGTAGGCCTCGGCGGCCCAGCAGACGGCATACCCGAGCCGGTCGGCCTCCTTGGCGACCGCCAGGTTGTCCGCGTCCATTCCGGCACCCCAGTAGCCGAGGTTGATCCCGAGCTGCATGCCGTTTCCCCTTACCGATCAGTAACGTGCCTTTCCGCAGACCCTAGCGTGTGAAAACTGGTTGTCCACAGGCCCCCACGCCACAGGTTCAGGCCAGTAATCTCGGCGTTCATGGAGCAGAGGCATCTCGGCCGTACCGGTCTTCGCGTGTCCCGTATCGGACTCGGCACCCTCACCTGGGGCAGGGACACAGACGAACACGACGCCGCGGACCTCTTGAAATCGTTCTGGGAGGCGGGCGGCAACCTCGTCGACACGGCGGACGTGTACGGCGACGGGGAGGCCGAGTATCTGCTCGGGCGCCTGATAGAAGGCCTGGTGCCGCGCCGGGATCTGGTGATCTCGACCAAGGCGGGCAGCGTGCCCGACCCGGACCGCCGCGTCGACGGCTCGCGCGGGCACCTCCTGTCCGCACTGGACGCCTCACTCGCCCGGCTCGGCACGGACTACGTCGACGTCTGGCACATCCACGCCTACGACCCCTGCACCCCGCTCGACGAGACCCTCCACGCGCTCGACCTCGCGGTCAGCAGCGGTCGCGCCCGCTATGCCGGGGTGTCCAACTTCTGCGGCTGGCAGCTCGCCAAGGCCGCGACCTGGCAGCTCGCCGCGCCCGGTACGCGTACGAGACTGGCCAGTTCGCAGATGGAGTACTCACTGCTGCAGCGCGGCGTGGAGCGCGAGGTGCTGCCGGCCGCGCTGGACCTGGGCATCGGTCTGCTGCCGTCCTCGCCGCTGGGCCGCGGGGTCCTGACGGCCAAGTACCGCGGCGACTCGGCTCCCGCCGACTCGCGGGGCGCCTCGGAACACCTCGCGCCCTTCGTGGCGCCCTACCTCGACGACACGGCGAGCCGCATCGTGGACGCCGTGCAGACCGCGGCGGACGGGCTCGCGGTGACGCCCCTTCAGGTCGCCCTCGCCTGGATCCGCGACCGGCCCGGCGTGACCGCCCCCATCATCGGCCCACGCAACGCGCAGCAGCTCACGGCGGCATTGTCAGTGGAGACGCTTAGTCTTCCTGACGAGATCTGCCGGGCTCTCGACGACGTGTCGGCGCCCGTGCACCGCTATCCCGATCACGACTGGAGCACGCTGTGAGCACGCACCCGGAAACCACGGAGAACGCCACGCCGGGGATGCCGGGGGCGGGAGCGGGGGGCGCGGGGGCGCCGGGGACGCCGGGGGCGGGAGCGAAGGGGGCGTCGGGCGCGCGGGACACGGGAGCGCCGGGGGCGGGAACGCCGGGGACGCCTGGGACGGAAGCGAAGGGGACGCCGGGCGCGGGGGCGCGGGATGAGGCGGGGCGGGGCGGGGTGGTGCGCGCGGCCGCGCAGGACGAGAGCGCCACTGAGGACGAGGTGGCGGGCGGGGCCGCGGACGGTGCGGCGCAGGGTGAGGCTGCGGGCGGTGCCTCAAAGGATGCGGTCTCGCGGGATGCGGCCGCGCATGGCGCCGCACCAGACGAGGCGGTGGACGGCAGGGTGACGGACAGCGCCGCGCGGGATGAGGCCGCGCGCGATAGGGCCGTGAACGGCGCCCCGCAGGATCAGGCGGCGGGCGGCGCCTCAAAGGATGCAGATGCAGCCTCGCAGGATGCGGCCGCGCATGACGCCGCACCGGACAGGGCCACGGACAGCGAGGCCGCGCACGACGAGGCGGTGGAGGGCGAGATGACGGACGGCGGCGCGCAGGATGAGGGCGCGGACGACGAGGCTGCGAAGGGCACCCCGCAGCACAAGGCGGCGGACAGCGAGGCTGCGGACAGCGCCCCGTCGGACGAGGCTGCGCAGGACAACGCCGCGCACGATGAAACCACGCAGGACGAGGCGGCGGACGGTGCCGCACCGGACGCGGGAACGGCGGCACCAGACGCGAGGACGGCCGCACCGGCCGCAGAAACCGCCGCACCAGACGCGGACCCCACTGCGCAAGCAACGTCCGACGGCGACGGTGCGACCGCCGCTCAACTGTCCGAGGCCGAGGCAGAGTTGCTGGCTCAGCAGGTTGAGCGGGAGCGGATCGAGCGGCGTAAGGCGGAGAAGCGGGGCCCCATCGACAGTGGTGCGAAGCTCCGTGGGAAGGCGGCCGATCTGCTTGCTGCCGTCCGGGCCGTGGAGAGTGGGCAGAAACCCGTGGCCGCCGTCTTCGGCGAGCCCGAGCGTGCCCCCCGGCGCCCCGCGCCCGAGCCGGTGCGGCGCCCCCAGCCCGCGCCCGCCGCATCGCCCGCGGCTCCCGCCCCGGAGACGTTGGGCGCGGTGGGACGCGTTCTGGCCGACGGAGGCGCCCCGGACACCCTCGCACCGCAGATCACCGCGGCCCTCGGCGAGGGCGCGGACGAACAGTTGCGGTCGGACCCGTGGCTGCTGCTGCGCGTCGGCGGCGTACGGCCGGAGCAGGCCGACGGATTCGCGCGGGCGCTGCTCGGCGCGGAGTGCCGGCCGGACGACGAGCGGCGAGGCCGGGCGCTGACGGGATGGCTGCTGGAGCAGGCGGCCCTCGCAGGGCACACGGCCCTGGAGATGTCCGCGCTCATCGCGGCGCTGACCCAACGGGGCGTGCCCGACGCGGAGGAGGCCGTACAGAGCACCGTCGCGGAGGGCGATGCCCTGGTCTTCCAGGACGTCCTCGACCCGACCGCACCGGCACCGGAGCCGGCCGAGGACGGCGAGCAGGCCGAGGAGCGCCCGGTCCGCGTCCTGATCGGCCTGGAGCGGTACGCCCTCGCGGAGGAGAGCCTCGCCGACGGTCTGGCCCGGCTGATCAACTCCGTGCCGAAGCAGGACGGTTCGGCCGAGGACTGGGAGCAGGCGGCCGTCGCGGCGCAGGGCTCCACCGCCGAGCTCGTCCGCGCGGTCGCCGGTCACGGCCTGGTGCTGCACTCCGGCGGCGAGGCGTCCCGGGCCGAACCGGCGGCGCTGCTGGGCATCGCGGCAGACCTCGGACTGCGTGCCTGGGCGGCCACGCACACCCCCGGCGGCCGCGACCGGTTCGCGGCGCTCCGGGCCGGGGAAGGGCAGGAAAGCACCGGGCAGGGGCAGGAGGGCGCCGGGCCCGACGCTTCCCGCGCCACCACCGTCGCCGGTCTGCTCTCCGGCGTCGAGGGCCCCGGGCGGGATGCCGACGGCGCGCTGGACCTGGATCTCCTCGTCGTACTCGACGCACCTCAGCTGGACGTCGAAACGGCGGCCCTGCTCGTCGAGTCGCTGCCCGACGGCGCCCGGCTGGTGCTGGCCGGCGACCCCGCGGTGCTGTGGTCGGCCGGGCCCGGGCGGGTGTTCGCCGACCTGCTGGCAGCACGGGTCTGCCCCCGGGTCTCCTCCCGGCTGCCCGACTCGGGGCCGCTGGGCGAGCTGGTCTCCGGCATCGGTATCGGCGAGCTGGGCCAGATCGAGGCCCCGGGCAAGGAGGTCGTCATCGTCCCCGTGCGGGACGCGGGCGAGGCCGTGCACCGGACCGTGCAGCTCGTAGCGGACTCGGTGCCGCGCGCGATCGGCGTTCCCCCCGAGCAGACGGTGGTGATCACCCCGGGCCACGGCGGCGCGGCGGGCACCCGGGTGCTCAACGCGGCGCTGAAGGAACGCCTCAACCCCGGCCCCGGACGCTTCGGCGGCTTCGACCCCGGCGACCGGATCGCCTACTCCCCCGCACCGGGGCGTACGGTCCCGGGCACCGTGGTGAAGGCCGACGCCGACGGGCTGCATCTGTCGTGCTCGGGCCTGCCCGTCGTGGTGGCGAAGGAGCGGGTGGAGCAGTGCGTGCGCCACGGGTGGGCGCTGACCGCGCACCAGGCGGTGGGTGACCGGTGGCCCGCGGTGGTCGCGGTGCTGCCCGGAGACGCGGTGCCGTCCCTGAGCCGCGCATGGATCTACACCGCGTTCGGCCGGGCGGACCGACATCTGTCCGTCGTCCACGGCGTCGAACAGGCACTGCCCAGAGCCGTCGCCGAGGTCGTGGCCAAGCCCCGCACCACCCGCCTGCCGCTGCTGCTGGCGACCCAGGTGCCGGCCACCGGCTGACCCCGCTCACGACCGCTCCACGACAACGGCGGCGGTCCCGGGGTTCTCGCCCCCGGGGCCGCCGCCGTCCTGACCATGGCGCGTCGGCCGTGTTGAGACGGCCGTAGCGCGATCGCCCACCGTCCGCGATCCGCGATCCGCGATCCGCGGTGTTCAGCGTTCCGCGTCCAGCGGCTCCAAGTCCTCCTCGCCGTCCAGATCGCTGTCGACGTCGTCGTCGAGATCGACCTCGTCCTCGTCCTCGTCCTCGTCGACCTCAACGTCGTCGACGTCGTCGTCCTCGTCGTCGAGGCGGATGTCGTCGAGGTCCTCGTCGAACACCGCGCTGACGTCGAAGCGGCACACCACCCGCTGCGGGTCGATCTGGTCGAACGGCGCCTCGAGCCACTCGCCGGGCTCGGCCGGTTCGTCCGTCGCCGTCACCCAGAGCGTGGAGTCGCCCTCCTCCAGCCCGAACTCCTTGTGCCGCGAGGCGATCTCGTCCGGTTCGAACTCGCCGAAGAGAATGCCCAGCGCGCCGTGCACCGTCGTGGAGGCCTCCGCGCCCGCGCCTCGGCCGTCGTCGGAGTCGGCGGCCTCCACGCGCTGCGCCTGTGCCAGCAGCCGCTGCGGCTCCACCACGGCGTAGTCGCGGCGGATGAGCACGCTCAGCGCGTTCGGCTCCTCGGGGCCCTTGTACGGGGGCAGCGAGTCCTCCGCACCGGGGATCTCGAAGGGCGTGACCTCGTCGTAGCGGTCGTAAAGCAGCTCGTCGTACGTCTCGGCGGCCGCGGCGAGCTCGTTGAACGCCTCGTAGACAGCCGGGTCGTCCTCCCCGGACCTGCGTTCGACCGCGGCCAGGTGGCGGTCGAGCGCGGTCTTGACCGCCTCGGCGGCGGCGCGTACCTCGGCAGCGGTGGGCTGCACAGCATCAGACATAGTGCAGACGCTATCCGTACCGGGCCCCAGCCCGCACAATAGATGCGATGCCGGAATACGAATTTGTCGACGTGTACGTACCGCGCGGGGTTTCCCGCAAGGACGCCACACGCCTGCTGACGGACCATGCCGAGTACGGTCACTGGGAGTTGGACCGTCTGAGCCTGATGCGCGACGGAAGCCGCAGGGTGCGGTTGCGACGGCGGATCATCCGCCAGGTGCGCGCCACGTGGTGAGCTGAGGCCGGGACGGACGACCGAAACGGAGCGGGCCCCGCCAGCACGGGGCCCGCTCCGTTCTGCGCACCGCTAGGGAAGTTTCCGGTGCTTTGTCCGTGCCTGTGGCTCCTTATGCGGAAGCGCGCGCCTTGCGGTACATGACCGCTCCGGCCAGCAGCGCGCCCGCGCCCACCGGGAGCACGAGGCCCATCGGCAGGTCGCTGCCGGTGTGCGCCAGCTGTGCGGAGCCCGCGGGCTGGGTGCCCGTCTGGGTGCCCGGGTGGTTCGGGTGCGTGGAGCCGCCCGGCGTCTCGCCGCCCGTACCGGGAGGCGTGCTCGGGGTGCCGGGGTGAGTGGGCTCCGAGGGGTTGCCCGGCGGAGTCGTCTCGTGACCGCCCGGAGGCGTCTTGTGCCCGCCGCCCGAGCCGCCGTTGGTGCAGTCGTCGTCCTTGGCGGGGTTGCCGATGCCGATGACGTCGATGCTGTTGCCGCACACGTTCACCGGCACGTCGACCGGCACCTGGACCAGGTTGCCGGAACCCACACCCGGCGAATCACTGGCGTGACCGTGAGCCCGCGAGCCACCGTGCCCATGAGAGGAGCCACCGCCGCTCTCGTTGGCGCACGAATTGCCCGCGGCCGGGTTGAGGACCCCGACGACGTCGACCGTGTTGCCGCAGACGTTGACCGGGACATGAACGGGCACCTGCACCGTGTTGCCGGACAGGACGCCTGGTGAGTTGGAGCTCGAACCGCTCGCGCCCGAGTCGGCGTGGGCGTAGCCGCCTGCTGCGGCGAGCACGCCGGTCGCGGCTGCCACGGTCATCAGGCCCTTGCGGGTGACCTGTCGCATTGCTGAATTCTCCTGCCTTCGATCCTGACCTGGAATCCTGCGAATTCCACGAAGAAATCCGGTACAACGGCCGGTCGGCCCCGGAGCGCATGGCGTGCGCTCCGGAGCCGACGGCGTGAAACGACCCTCAGCGGATCGACGTCACTTGTTGATGCAGGTGTTGCCGAAGGCGGGGTTCAGCAGCCCGATCACGGAGACCGTGTTGCCGCAGACGTTCACCGGGACGTGAACGGGCACCTGAACGACGTTGCCGGAAACGACGCCCGGGGAGTGCACAGCGGCACCCTGAGCACCGGAGTCGGCGACAGCCAGGCCCGCACCCGCGAGAACCAGACCACCAGTGGCAGCCGCAGCAGCGACGACCTTCTTGATCATTATTCCTCCTTGTAGGCAAAAGCGATCTCGTGTTGCTGATCGCATTACCTGTAACGAGGAGGAAGTAATGGAGCTACGAGCTGATGGTCGCATTCACCCGTCCCGGCGCCACTCCGTACGCGCTGCCGATTACGAAGGTCACGAAGCGGCGATGACGAAGGTCACGAACCAGCGGTCCACGACGGTCAGGATGCGTCGGTCTCCGTCGGTCAGGAAGCGTCGATGAACCGGTCCAGGACGCGCACGCCGAACTTCAGGCCGTCGACGGGCACCCGCTCGTCGACACCGTGGAACATGCCCGCGAAGTCCAGCTCGGGGGGCAGCTTGAGCGGGGCGAAGCCGAAGCCGCGGATGCCGAGGTCGTCGAAGGACTTGGCGTCCGTGCCGCCGGAGAGCATGTAGGGGATGGCCTTGGCGGCCGGGTCCTCGGCCACCAGCGCGGACTGCATGGCCTCCACCAGCGCCCCGTCGAAGGTGGTCTCGACGGCCTTGTCGGCGTGCACGTCCTCGCGCTGCACCTTCGGCCCGAGGATCTTGTCGAGGTCGGCGAGGAACTCCTCCTCGAAGCCGGGCAGGAAGCGCCCGTCGACGTGGGCCGTGGCCTCGCCGGGGATGACGTTGACCTTGTAGCCCGCGCCGAGCTGGGTGGGGTTGGCCGTGTTGCTCAGGGTCGCGCCGATGAGCTTGGCGATGCCACCGAGCCTGGCCAGGGTCCCTTCCATGTCCTCCGGGTCCAGCTCGGTGCCGAGGGCGTCGCCGAGTTCGTCGAGGAAGGCGCGGGTCGTCTTGGTGACGCGGACGGGGAACTTGTGCCGGCCGAGGCGTGCGACCGCCTCCGACAGTTCGGTGATCGCGTTGTCCCGGTGGATCATCGAGCCGTGGCCCGCGGTGCCGGCCACCTTCAGCTTCATCCAGTGCATGCCCTTCTCGGCCGTCTGGATCAGATACAGCCGCCGCTGCTCGCTGACCGTGAAGGAGAACCCGCCCACCTCGCTGATCGCCTCGGTGACGCCCTCGAAGAGAGCGGGGTGCTCGGTGACCAGGTGCTTGGCGCCGTACGTGCCGCCCGCCTCCTCGTCGGCGAGGAAGGCGAGGACGATGTCGCGCGGGGGCCGGCGCCCGCTGCGCAGCCGGTCGCGTACGACCGCGAGGGTCATCGCGTCCATGTCCTTCATGTCGACCGCCCCGCGGCCCCATACGCACCCGTCGGCGACCTCGCCGGAGAAGGGGTGGTGGGTCCAGTCGTCGGCGTTGGCCGGGACGACGTCGAGGTGGCCGTGGATGAGGAGCGCGGGCCGCGAGGGGTCCTCGCCCTCGATGCGGGCCACGGTGGAGGCCCGGCCCGGGTGCGACTCGAAGATCTCCGGTTCGAGACCCACCTCGGCGAGCTTCCCGGCGACGTACTCGGCCGCCTTGCGCTCACCCGGACCCGAGTGGTCGCCGTAGTTGCTGGTGTCGATCTGGATCAGCTCGCGGCAGAGGTCCACGACCTCGTCCTCGCCGGTGACGCCCCGCGCCGTGTCCGCCTCGCTCACGCTGCTTCCTCCCGCTGTCACTGCTGGTGGTTCCCCTCATCCTCCCTCTCCCCCGCCCGCTCCCCAAGAGCGGACCCGCTCCGTCACACGCCGTTCACGCGGGACGGGGGGTGACCGGGGACCCCTCCGGAGCCTGGTACTGTTTCCTACGTCGCGGCGGGTGAAACCCGCACGACAGACACCTTGTCCGGGTGGCGGAATGGCAGACGCGCTAGCTTGAGGTGCTAGTGCCCTTTATCGGGCGTGGGGGTTCAAGTCCCCCCTCGGACACCACAGTCGAAGTGAGGCCGTGACCCCTCGGGGTCACGGCCTCACTCGTTGTGTGGGGCATCTCTCCTTCGCCGAAGAAGCGCGAGGTCAGCGAGGTGCCGGCCGGCTCCGGGTGTCCCCGAGCCGCTCTCACGAGTGGCCGACCGAGGGTCCCGAACCTAGCCTCGTACTAAAATTTCCGGCTTGTTACGGAGCTGGAGGAGGACAACCCCAGGCAGACCTGCGGGCCCGCCAGCGCCCCGGAGGCTTCCGGGATCGAGACGCGAGGACCGATGGCAGCCATATACGAGAGCAGTGCTCTCGGCCTGCTCGACGATGAGCTCGGCGCTGAGATCCACCAGCAGTTTGGTGACACCGCACGCTTTTCCGGAGGTCAGGCGGCCTCCGCCCGCACTCTCGTCGACATCTTCGACTCTTCCGTACGCTCCTGCCCCGACGAGCTCGCCCTGGACGACGGGACGACCCGGCTGACCTACAGGGCGCTGGCCGCCGAGGTGGAGCAGCTGCGCGGGCGGCTGGGCGCGGCCGGGGTAGGGCTGGGCGACCGGGTGGGCGTGCGGGTCCCCTCCGGGACCAACGATCTCTACGTCGCCGTCCTCGCGGTCCTCGCCGCGGGTGCGGCCTACGTCCCCGTGGACGCCGAGGACCCGGACGAGCGGGCCGAGTTGGTGTTCGGCGAGGCGGGCGTGCGGGCTGTCGTAGGGACCGGGCACGAGTTGAGCTTCATCGGGCCGCGCAGCGAGGTGCCCGCTGCGCGGCCCGGCGTCGAGCACGACGCGTGGGTCATCTTCACGTCCGGTTCGACCGGGAAGCCCAAGGGTGTCGCGGTCAGCCATCGCAGTGCCGCCGCGTTCGTGGACGCCGAGGCCGCGCTGTTCCTCACCGACGACCCCATCGGTCCCGGTGACAGGGTCATGGCGGGGCTGTCGGTCGCCTTCGACGCGTCCTGCGAGGAGATGTGGCTGGCCTGGCGCTACGGCGCCTGTCTGGTGCCCGTGCCCCGCTCGCAGGTCCGCAGCGGCGCCGACCTCGGGCCCTGGCTGGTCGAGCAGGAGATCACCGTCGTCTCGACGGTGCCGACGCTGGCCGCGCTGTGGGAGCCGGAGACCCTCAACGACGTACGCCTGCTGATCTTCGGTGGCGAGGCCTGCCCGCCGGAGCTGGTGCAGCGGCTGGTGACCGAGGGGCGCGAGGTCTGGAACACCTACGGCCCCACCGAGGCGACCGTCGTCGCCTGTGCCTCGCTGATGAGCGGCGAGGAGCCCATTCGCATCGGGCTGCCGCTGGACGGCTACGAGCTGGCTGTCGTCGACGAGGCCGGGGAGCCCGTATTGATGGGCGGCAGCGGGGAGTTGGTGATCGGCGGGGTCGGGCTCGCCCGGTATCTCGACGCCGAGAAGGACGCGGAGAAGTACGCGCCGCTCGAGTCTCTGGGCTGGGAGCGGGCGTACCGCAGCGGCGACCTCGTCAGGGCCGAGCCGGAGGGACTGGTGTTCCTGGGGCGGGCCGACGAGCAGATCAAGCTCGGCGGTCGCCGGATCGAGCTCGGCGAGGTGGACGCCGCGCTGCAGGCGCTGCCCGGTGTCGCGGGCGCCGCGGCCGCCGTGCGCACCGCCCGCGGCGGCAACCAGCTCCTCGTCGGCTACGTCGTCACCCAGGACGGCTGGGACCACGCGGCCGCGGTGGAGAAGCTGCGCGCCGAACTGCCCGCCGCGCTCGTCCCGTTGCTGGCCCCGGTCGCGGACCTGCCGACGCGGACCAGCGGCAAGGTCGACCGCAACGCACTCCCCTGGCCCCTGGAGGGACTGGAGACCAGCGGTCCCGCCGAGCAGCTCTACGGCACCGAGGCGTGGCTGGCCGAGCAGTGGACGGAAGTCCTCGGCATCCCCGTCACCAGCGCCCGGAACGACTTCTTCGCGATCGGCGGCGGCAGCCTGGCCGCCGCGCAGCTGACGACGAGGCTGCGCACCCGCTACCCGAGCGCCGCCGTCCTCGACATCTACCAGCAGCCCACCCTGCGCAAGCTGGCCCGGCATCTGGAGGAGTCGGGGCAGGAGGACGCGGGCGGGCGCACGGTCGCCCCGGTGCCGACGCGCGCGAAGGTCCTCCAACTCCTGCTCCTCGTCCCCCTGTTCACCCTGCTCGGACTGCGCTGGACCGTCACGCTCGCGGCGGCCGGGAATCTGCTGCCCGCCTACGCATGGCTGCCGACGGCCCCCTGGTGGCTGCTCGCACTCGGTGGCCTGGTGCTCTTCACGCCGCCGGGGCGGCTCGCGCTCGGCGCGGGCGGAGCGCGGCTGCTGCTGCGGGGCGTGCGGCCCGGCCGGTACCCGCGCGGCGGCGGCGTCCATCTGCGGCTGTGGACCGCCGAGCGGCTCGCCGAGTTCAGCGGGGCCACCTCGCTGACCGGCTCCTGGCTGGAGCGGTACGCACGCGCGCTGGGCGCCAAGGTCGGCCAGGACGTGGATCTGCACTCGCTGCCGCCGGTCACCGGGCTGCTCAAGCTGGGCCGGGGCGCGGCCGTGGAGTCCGAGGTCGATCTCTCCGGCTGGTGGCTGGACGGCGACCGGCTGGAGATCGGTGGGGTCAAGGTCGGCGCGCACGCCACCGTCGGCACCCGCAGCATCCTCTTCCCGGGCGCCCGCGTGGGCAAGCGCGCCGAGGTGGCACCGGGCTCGGCGGTCACCGGGCAGATCCCGACCGGTCAGCGCTGGGCCGGTGCGCCCGCGGTCAAGCTCGGCAAGGCCAAGCGCAACTGGCCCAAGGAGCGCCCGCAGCGGGGCACGTACTGGCGCGTGATGTACGGCCTGACGGGTCTCGCGCTGTCCGCGCTGCCGCTGCTTGCGGGCGGGGCCGCGTTTCTCGTGGCGCACGCGCTCCTCGACCCGGCCGCGCCCGTGCGGGGTGCCGCGATCGCTCTCGTCCCCGCGACGCTCGCCTTCGGGGCGGCGTACGCGCTGCTGCTCGTGGTCGGCGTACGGCTGCTGAGCCTGGGGCTGCGCGAGGGCACGTATCCGACGCACAGCCGGACCGCCTGGCAGGCCTGGACGGTCACGCAGCTGATGGACCGCTCCCGCGAGACCCTGTTCCCGCTGTACGCGGGGCTGGTCACGCCGGTGTGGCTGCGGCTGCTCGGGATGCGGATCGGGCGCGGGGCCGAGGTGTCCACGGTGCTGGCGCTGCCGAGCCTGACGACGGTCGGCGAGGGAGCGTTCCTGGCCGACGACACGCTGACCGCGCCGTACGAGCTCGGGCGTGGCTGGATGCGGATCGGGCGCGCGGAGATCGGGCGGCGGGCGTTCCTGGGGAACTCCGGGATGACGGCGCCGGGGCGCAGCGTGCCGGACGGCGGTCTGGTCGGGGTGCTGTCGGCGACACCGAAGAAGGCCAAGAAGGGCAGCTCCTACCTGGGGCTGCCGCCGGTGAGGCTGCCGCGGAGCACCGCGCCCGGCGACCACAGCCGGACCTACGATCCGCCGGCCCGGCTGCTGTGGGCGCGCGGTCTGGTGGAGCTGTGCCGGTTGGTGCCGGTGTTCTGCTCGGCGGCGATCGCGGCCGCGACGGTGACGGTGCTGTGCCTGCTCGGGCCGTGGGCCGCGCCGCTGTCGGGGCTGGCGCTGCTCGCGGCGGGAGGCACGGCGGCCGTCGTGTCTATCGTCGCGAAGTGGCTGCTGGTGGGGCGGCACCGCACCGGCGAGCATCCGCTGTGGAGCGGGTTCGTGTGGCGCAACGAGCTGGCGGACACCTTCGTCGAGGTGGTCGCGGTGCCGTGGCTGGCCGCCTCAGTGCCGGGGACACCGCTGATGACGGGCTGGCTGCGCGGGCTGGGCGCGCGGATCGGCAAGGGCGTGTGGGTGGAGAGCTACTGGCTGCCCGAGACCGATCTCGTCACGCTCGGGGACGCCGCGACCGTGAACCGCGGCTGCGTCCTGCAGACCCACCTCTTCCACGACCGGATCTTGCGGACGGATACTGTGGTTCTCCGTGAGGGCGCCACGCTGGGCCCTGGCGGGATCGTGCTGCCCGGCAGCACGATCGGGGCCCGCACCACGCTGGGTCCCGCGTCGCTCGTCATGGCAGCGGAGTCCGTCCCGGACGACACCCGCTGGCTGGGCAACCCGATCGAGGCATGGCGTCCCTGAGCGCGGGTCACTCGGAGCCGGTGAGCGGTGCACCGGCACGGACGAGCGGCAGTACGGCGCAGGGAGCAGAAGCGGCAGTGGCAGTTCAGCAGGCGGCGGGTGCGGACCCGTACTTCCCGGACCACGGTGACGCCCGGTACCGGGTGCACCGCTACGAGCTGGCGCTGGACTACCGCCCCGGCCCGAACCGGCTGTCCGGGACCGCCCGCATCAACGCCATAGCGGGCCGTTCGCCGCTCACCGAGTTCGTCCTCAACCTCTGCGACTTCAGGATCGGCCGGGTCCGGGTCGACGGGCGGCAGCCGCACTACACGCATCGCGGCGGCAGGCTGCGGGTCCGTCCAGCCAAGCCGGTGCGGGCCGGTGCCGCCTTCACCGTCGAGGTGCAGTGGTCGGGCAACCCCAAGCCGGTGCACAGCTCCTGGGGCGGGCTCGGCTGGGAGGAGCTGGAGGACGGGGCGCTGGTGGCGAGCCAGCCGATCGGGGCGCCGTCCTGGTACCCGTGCAACGACCGGCCCGCCGACAAGGCGTCGTACCAGATCTCGGTCACCACGCCGTCCGCGTACGCGGTGGTGGCGGGCGGCCGGCTGCTGACCCGCACGACGAAGGCGTCCACCACGACCTGGGTGTACGAGCAGTCCGCGCCGACGTCGAGCTATCTGGTGGGGCTCGCGATCGGCAAGTACCAGACGGTGCTGCTGGGCGACCCGGGGCCGGGCGGGGTGCCGCAGCACGGGCACATCCCGGCGCATCTGCTGCCCGAGTTCTCCCGGGACTTCGCGCGGCAGCCGCGGATGATGGACCTGTTCCAGGAGGTCTTCGGGCCCTATCCGTTCGGCGAGTACGCCGTGGTGGTGACCGAGGAGGAGCTCGATGTCCCCGTGGAGGCACAGGGGTTGTCGCTGTTCGGCGCCAACCACGTGGACGGGGCGCGCAGTTCGGAGCGGCTGGTGGCGCACGAGCTGGCGCACCAGTGGTTCGGCAACAGCGTGTCCATCGCGGACTGGCGGCACATCTGGCTCAACGAGGGGCTGGCCAAGTACGCCGAGTGGCTGTGGTCGGAGCGCTCCGGTGGCCGCGACGCCCGGCATTTCGCCGCCGTCGCCCACCGGTTGCTGTCCACGCTGCCGCAGGACCTGAAGCTGTCCGACCCGGGCCGCAAGTCGATGTTCGACGACCGGCTCTACGAGCGCGGCGGGCTGACCGTGCACGCGGTGCGCTGCGCGATGGGCGACGACGCGTTCTTCCGCATGCTGCGCAACTGGGCGGTGCTGCACCGGGACGGGGCCGTGACGACGAAGACGTTCACGGCCCATGTGAACCGGTTCGCGGACGAGCCGCTGGACGACCTCTTCGCGGCCTGGGTGTACGGCGCTCAACTGCCGCCGCTGCCCTCGCAGTTCCCGGCGCGGCCCACGCACCCGCCCACCAACGCCGAGTCGGCGTAGGCGGGCGGGCCGTCCGGCAGGAGGGCCGTCAGCTCGCGGGCACCTTCAGCTTGTCCCAGCTGACCTTGCCGGGGATGCCGTCGGCGTCCTTGCCCTTGAAGCCGAGCTTGTGCTGCCAGGCCTGGTAGGACTTGCGGTCGGCGTCGGTCCACTCGGGGCCCGGCCCGACCTCGTAGTGGTCGCAGCCCTCGGCGACCAGCCGCTTGCCCATGGCCGTGATCAGCGGTGACTTCTGCCCTTCGTGGAAGAAGCCGCCGCCGGGGAAGGGCGCGTGCCGGGGCTTGGACGGCGGCTTCGGGTCGTGGTCCTTGCCGCCGCCCTTCCCGGCCAGCCGTTCGGCGATGCGCTTGCGCATCCCGTCCATGGTGAAGCCGCGCGGGTCCTGCTTGCCCGGCTGCCACTCCTTGTGGCCGATGACCGACCGCTCGCTCCAGCCGTAGTGCCGGCAGATGGCCGCGGCCACCTTCTCGATGGCCTCCTTCTGCGCCTCGGGCCAGGGGTCCTTGCCGTCACCGAGGTTGATGCACTCGAAGCCGTAGAAATGCCGGTTGCCGTCGGTGTCCGCCTCGTTGTCGTGCGGCAGCTTCGACTCGTTGACGACGGCGCGCAGTACGTCGCTGTCGCCCAACCCGGCATGGTTGGCGCGGCCGTTGCCGACGAGGTGGACCTCGCCCTTCTTGTCGATGACGCCGTGGCACAGCGGGCCGGGCAGCCCGGAGTAGCCGTTGTAACAGATGTTGACCGAGTTCTCGGTGCCCGAGGTGACGGTGTGATGGATCATCACGCCGTTGATCGGACCCCATTGTCCCTTGCTGTTGCGGTTGTGGGTGCGCCAGTTGCGCACCTCGTGGACCGTCAGGCCCTCCGCCCGCAGGATCTCCAGCAGCTTGGACGCGCTCATGGGTGTGGCCATCAGTTGTCTCCCTCCGCCGCGGCCTCCGCTTCCGCCGTGGTCTGCGACCTTCCGTGCGACGGGTCCTCCGCCGCGGTCTCCTCGCGCCGTGCCTGCTCCTCCGCGGCCAGGGTGGCCTTGTCCGCGGCCGGGATGCTGCTGGCCAGCGGGCCGAAGGCGAGCCGCAGGTCGACGGCGCCCTCCTCGCCCTTGACCAGGGCCAGCGGGGCGAAGTGGCGGGCGATGCCGGCCGGCCCCTGGAGCAGCGGGCGGCGCGCCGGGTCGGCCGGCCATTCGACGGCGCCGGTCGCGGTGCGGGCCGGGATCAGCCAGTGGTCACCGGTGCGGTAGGCGCCGCCCTTGGCGAAGTACACCTCGACGCCGTCCTCCAGCGGCAGCCACTCCCCCTCGGTGACGGGGACGGCGCCGCCCTTGAGGGTGGCCGTACGGCCCTTGCGCCTGGGGCCCTCGTGGTGGTCCCAGCGGCGCAGGAACGGGTTGAGGCCGGGCAGCCGCCCGACGCCCGGCTCGGGCTCGGCGGACAGCCGGACCCGGCGGCCGGGCAGGTCGAGTTCCTCGACGCGCAGCAGCGGCAGGGCCTCCAGGCGGGAGGAGCAGGCGGTGTCCGTGAACTCCACGAGGTCGCCGACGTCCAGGTCGAGTTTGTCGTCGTGGCCGAGGGACGCCAACTGCACCCAGGTGCCGTCGAGTTCGTCGACCGGGAAGACCACGGACCCGTTCTCGCGGGACCATTTGAAGGTGGCGTCCTTCGCCGTGCCGCCCGCGTGCACCTCGACGCGGTACAGCTGGTTCTCCGTGCCGCGGTAGCGGGCGTCCGGCCTGACCAGGCAGGGGTCCTCGTCGGCGTGGTCGGGGCGTTCGCTGCGGGCCGCGAGGCGGGCCGAGGAGAGTGTCTGTCCCTTCGCCCACTTCTCGAAGGCGGCGCGGACGACCTCCTTCGACGGGTCGGTGTCCTCGATCGCCAGCTCCGCGAGCGAGAGCGGCAGCACCTGCCAGACCACCTTGACGCGGGCCGCCGTGTCCGGCATCGCCGCGCCGAGGGCGACCTCGCGCAGCGCCGGGTCCTCGGCGGCGGTCACCGAGCGCTCCCAGACGTTCAGATAGGCCACGAACGGCGCCTGCGCGGGCGAGGGCAGCCGGTCGCCGGGTTTCTCCGGGTCGCGGTAGGCGTCGGGCTGGTCCCAGTAGGTCCAGTACGAAGGTGGAGCCGCCGTGTCCTCCGCGGCGTCCTCGGCGTCCTCCTCCGGCACGGGCGTGCCCGGCGCCGGGCGGTCCGCGTCGAGGAGGATGCCGTCGACGTAGTAGCGCCCGCCGTGGATGTAGAGGGTGTCGATGTCGTGCTTGCCGCCCACGTACTCGATGCGGAAGCCCGCCGCGTCGCGCGGTCCGCCGTGCCGGCCGATCAGGTCGGCGGCCAGGGTGCGGGCCTGGTAAAGCTGGATCGCGGTCTGCTCGTTGGCGTCGGCGTCGAGCTGGACACGGCCCTGCTGGGCGACGACCGCGGAGTAGTGCCGCTCCGGCCGGAAGGTGAGACGGGAGAGGTCAGCGTGCATGAAGGGGGTCCCCCTGGTTCGGAAAAGGGTGCGGGTGCGGGTGCCTGTCGGCCTCGGATCAGGTCACGAAGAAGATCCCGGCGTCGGTGCCCGCAGGGGTGTACTCCGCGAGCCGCGCGCGCAGACCGTCCTCGCGCTGCGGCCGGTACAGGTCGTGGAAAGCGCCCTGCTCAGCCCCGTCGTCCGCGCCGCGCCGGATGTCCTCGGGGCAGCGGTCGGACAGCTGCGCGTACCAGGGCGTGCCGTAGCGCACGGACGTGAACAGCGGCCGTGCGTCGGTGCAGCGGTGGCGCCTGGGGGTGCGCGAGCCGGCCGGGACGGCCGAGTGGCGCAGGCAGCCGATGCCGCGCCGGGCCACGTGGAGCTTGCCCGTGAAGACCGAGTTCTCGGCCAACTCCACCGCGTGAGTGTGGACTTCGCCGATGACGGTCGTGCGGTGCACGTGGAGCACGGCGTGGGCGTGGCGGCAGTCCGGGGCGGACAGGGCCTCGCGCTCGGGGCCGGTGGCGTCCAGGATGCTGTCGCGCAGATGGATGTCGAGGGGGTCCTCGCTCACCTCGTCGCCGATGACCTCGACGGTGCCGAGGATGCTGTGCTCGACCTGCAGACATGCGGTGGTGCGCTCCAGCACGATGCTGGGCTCGTCGGGCGAGTGCGGCTCGCACTCGGGCTCCAGCGACCAGCCGGGTACGAGGGTGGAGTGCCGTAGGACGACGGCTCCCATCGGCCCGGTGACGTTGATGCCGCGCCCGGCGACCAGCAGCCCGTCGAGGACGATCCGCGGCCGCTCGTGCGGAGCGCAATCCTCGTCCACGGCACGGATGTTGAGGGCGTCGGGACGGTTGCTGTACCAGTCGAGGAGCCGGATCACCGGGCGGGTGCCCTCGGCTGCGCGCAGCTCCAGCCGGTCGCCCGGGTCGAGGTCGAAGTCCAGCTGCTCCTGGTGGGCGCCGCTGTGCGTGATCTCGATGATGCCGTCGGGGCCGGTGCGGCCGGCCCGGCGGTCGTGCTGCCAGGCCCGGTAGGCGTCCATGATCTGATGGTGCTGCTGCCCGGGCCCGACCCGGTAGAACGTCGCGTCGGGCCGGTCCGTGCGGTCGGGCCGCTCGTACTCGCCGCCGCCCATGTCGGCGCCGTACGCGTAGTGGTAGTCCACCCATACGCCCTGCCGGGGCGCCGACCTGGACCCGAACGCGATGCGCCCGAGCTCCGGGTCGACGGCGATCTGGCCGCGCCTGGGGCGGTAGCGCCAGTCGGAGAGGTCGGCGACCACGATGTCCGAGGGCGGTACGGGCCGGTCCTCGCCGTCGCGCCGGATGACGAAGGACTTGCCGGGGCCGTAGTAGTCGAGCAGCCGGTCGTGGAGCAGACGGCGGGTGATGAAGGCGGGGACGTTGTCGACGGCGGCGATGTGCGTGGGCGACGGCTCGGGGACGGGCTTGGTGACCAGGGGGCTGTCGTTGCCGAGGATCGAGAACGTGTAGAGGTTGCGGGCGCGGTCGATGCAGTACGCCGGGGACGAGGTCAGCGCGTACGCCCTCAGCCGCCAGACGAAGAGGCCGACTCCGGCGGGCGTCCAACCTCCTTGCCTGCGCGGGGAGTTGGCGCGGCGGACGTCGACCGTGCGGGCGGTCGTCTCGAAGGGGCCGCCGGTGAGCGCGAGCGCCGAGCCGTCCCGGAGGTCCAGGAGACGGCCCCTGCCGGTGTCCCGGTACAGCTTCACCGACTGGTTCTGGGCGACCAGCCGGGACAGCTCGACGGCGCGTGCGGGATGGCCGGCGACCCGCTCGGAGATCTCCTCCAGCAGGTGCAGTGTGCCCTTGCGGCGGCGGGCGGCGACGGTGGCCGCCACGTCCGCGCGGGGTGCGATCGCCTCGGCGAGGGCCTCGCGCCCGCCCTCGTGCAGGCCGGTGGTCAGGACGCGCTCGTAGCCGGGCAGGGTGCGGTAGCCGACCAGGTCGCCGAGGTACGGCAGCACCCAGGGCGCCGCCGTCTCCACGAACAGGTCCTCGTAGCCCTGGTCCACGCCGTCGCGGACCCGGTCCAGCTGCTCGGCGATCACCGCGAGCAGCGCGCGCAGCGGCTCGCCCTCCTCGGCGTCGCGCAGCAGGTGCCAGCGCGGCAGCAGGGCGGCGAGGCCGTCGGGCTCCCGGGCGGCTGCCGGGGTCGCCGTGTCGAACTGGACGTCCGCCGGGTTCGCGGCCATCACTTGACCTCCGTGAGGATGAGGGTGTCCGCCGCCCGCGGGGACAGCAGGGCGAGCCGGGCGGGGCGAATGCCGCGGAAGACGAACACCGAACGGCCCTTGGCGAGGCGCCGGGTGTCGGTGATGTCGGGGTTGAGGCGCAGGAGTTCGGCGAGCGTGATGCCGTACCGCGCGCAGATCCCCGACAGCGTCTCGCCGTTCGCGGCGCTGACGGTGTGCACCTGCTCGTCGTACGACGCCGGGTGGGCCGGCACCGAGGCCCTCGGCGGGCCGGGGTCGGCGAGCAGCGCGGCCAGTTCGTCCGGAGTCGCGGAGGCGGGGACGCCGGTGAAGACGTCCACGTCGACGTAGTCCACCCCGGGCACGGTGTGGGCCGTGGCGAGGAGGTCGGAGAGCCGGGCGGGCTGCCCCAACTCCCGTCCTTCGTAGCCGAGTCGGCGCATGAGCGCCTGGCGCAGCCGTGGCTCGACGTACTCCCAGGCGTGGTCGGGGGCGACCTTGACCTTCGCGGCGACGAGCAGCAGGACCAGTTCGCGTACGTCGACGCGGACGGGCAGGTCGGCGTCGCCGTATTCGGCCAGGGCGCCGCGCAGGGCGCGCAGGGTGTCCGAGTCGCCGTCCAGCGGCACGTCGTCGGTGCCCGCGACCGTCACGTGCAGCAACCGCCGCCGCCCGTCGAAGAGTTCGCGTGCGGCGGCCCTGCCGATGCCGGCCCGGGAGCGGGCGAAGTCCTCGTAGTCGGCCGGCGAGACGAGCCGGTCGAGGGCGGAGACGGCCAGCGGGACGGTACGGCGGGTCAGGCCCGGGCCGTCCGCGTCCGCGCCGCCCGTGGCCGGGCGGGGGTTGGTGACGGCGGTGACGCCGAGCGGGCGGGTCAGGGGCTGGGTGAGCCGGTCCGCGGGCACGTTGGCGGCCTTGCCGGTGCCGAAGCGGTAGCTGGCGTGGACGTTCTCGTGGCCGCTGGGCAGCCGGGCGCCGTGCACACCGTCGCCGAAGGTGACCGTGGTGCGGCCGTCGGAGGCGGTCCCGGTGATGTAGACGCGGTCGCGCGGGCCCCGTCCGGCGAGACTGTCCACCTCGTGCCAGAGCACGCCGTCGACCCGGATCTCCAGCACCGGTGTGGCGCCGAGGGGGTTGTCGTCGGCCAGCCAGGTCAGCGGGGACTGCCAGAGCGCGAAGGTCTGCCCGACGCGGTCGGAGTCGCCGCTGCCGATGGCCTCCTGGCGGCTCTCGCCGTGGGTGGCCTCGACCACGTTGCCGAGGATCTTCACCGTGTCACGGCGGTAGCGGTGCACGAGGTCGGTGGTCAGGGTCAGCCGGGTGTGGACGTGGTCGCCGGGCAGCTGCGGGTCCACGGCCGGGTCGGCGGCGGCGATGGCGACGACCTCGGTGGCGGTGACACCTGCCGTGCCGGGGATGTCGCTGCGCTCGCCGGTGACGACGAGCAGCCGTCCCGCGCTCAACCCGTCGTACAGCTCGGCGAGTTCGATCTCGTTGCCGTGCACGTCCTCGCCGAGCGGCTCGTCCGCCGGGCGCAGCGGCTCGCCCGCCGCGTACACCGTGGTGTCGCGGATGTGCGACAGCAGGACGTCGAACTCGTCCAACCACGGGTCGGCGAGGGTGAGTTCGGTGCCGCGGCCGGTGATGCCGTAGTTGGTGTACGCCGCCGTACGCACCGACACGACCTGGGTGGTGACGAACGCCAGCTTCGCGTCGCCGGGGATGCCGTCCTGGGCGCCCTTGGTGGGGCGCTGGATCGCGACCCAGCTGCCGACGGTGATGCCGGTGTGCACGGAGTCGAGCTGGAGCACGTTGCGGTTGACCGGGGCCGGCTTGCTTGCGATGACGACCTCGATGTTGGGCTCGCTGCTGCCCACCGTGTAGCGCAGGCTCACCTCGTACTCGCCGTGGGTGAACTGCCGGGTGTCGCCCGGGCGCAGGGACTCCTCGCGCGCGGTGCCGTTGTTGACGCCGACGTGGACCACGCCCTGCTCGTCCGGACGGGACACGAACAGGGTCCGCGCGGGCAGCCCGTCGCGGAGGCGGATGTTGACGCCGGGCTCCTGGGAGTCGGCGGGGCGGCGGGTGAGCCAGCTCAGATCGCGGTCGTGGGGGGCGCGGGTCGACAGGTCGACCTGGCCGGGCCCGAGCGTGAAGCTGACCTGCTGGGTCAGCGGCAGGGTCACGGCCCGCTGGTCGGAGCTGTTGCCCTCCACGTACTGGAACTCCGCCCGCACCGGCGCCTTCGCCCCGGTGTCGTAGACGATCCGGACACCGGTGAGCGCGGCACCCGTCAGCGGCCAGTCCGTGGACCGGATGACCCGCCCCTTGTCGTCCTGCACGGGCTTGAGCGGCGCCGTCGCCCCGAACGGAGCCGCGGTGACCCGCATGGCAAGCAACGCCCGCAGCAACTGCCCGGTCGCCCCAACGGCCGCCCTCCGCCAGGCCGGATACAGACTCCTGACCCCCGGATTGAGCACAGCGAGCAACCGAGCAGCATCGCCCCCGGGCCGCCCAGCACCACCCCCGCCGGACGCGCTAGGAGCCTGGGCTCGCAAGGCGGGAAGAACAGCACTCAGCGCATTGAAGGCGGCGTCGCGAGAGTCACCCTCCAGGGGCGCGGGGAACTGCGCGACAAGCCCAGACGAACCCGCACCCGCCAACGCACCCCCAGGGGCACCCTCATCGGCGTCCTGCGCAGGAGCCAACCCCATTGCACGAGCCCCGAGTTCATCCAGCACCGCATGCAACTGCTCGAACCACCCCGCAACCTCCTCCCACGGCTCGGCCAACACCTCAGCCTCACCCAGCCGCGCAACAGGCTCCGCCAGACACCCCACCAACCCCTCGGGCGTCTTCACGTCCCCCAAAGCCGTCCGCAGCGGCGCAAGCACCTGATCCTCGAAATCCTCGATCAACCGACTGACCGGCCGCGGATTGGGCACCTCGGGCGTCGGCGGCTCATCCCCGGGCTCCCCGGGAGCAGACGGCTCCGCAACCCACCGCAGCACCTCGTCGACCAGCTCCTTGAGCGTAGGCGGCGCGGACTTCGGCAGCGTGAGCACCGTGACGTCCTCGTCCCGATCGACACGCACCCCGGCGATCGGCAGCAACTTCCGCTCCCCACCCGCCTGTTCACCAAAAACGAACAGCAACTGATCCCCGGTCTGCAGAGAGTTCCCCGTCCCCTCGACGAACAGCTCGGACCGCCGCTCCAGATCCGCCGGCGTCACCAGCGCCGGCCGCCTCCTGCGCACCTTCAGCTCGTTCCAGTCCCAGCGGGCCGTGAGGTCCCGGCTGGTCTCGAAGGTGACGGACTCCTCGTCGGCGGAGGCCGGCACGCTGTGGGTGCGTGCGCCGCGCGGGATCACGACGGGCAGCGTCTCCGCGCGCGGGTCGCGTTCGAGGGTGTACGCCAGGTGCGTGGCGGCGGCGACCCCGGGGCGCGGCCGGTGGCCGACGAGGCGGCCGAGCAGGACGAGCGAGCGGTGTTCGCCGACCGTGCGGATGTAGGCCTCGTCGGCGATCCGCTCCGAGTGGAAGGTGAGCAGGTCGCCGAGGACGGCGGTCGCGTCGAGGAGGCCGATGGCCGGGTCGTCGGGGGTGCGTACGGTCAGCCCGTCGAGTGCCGGGTACGCCGGTGACGCGAGCCGGTCGAGCAGGGCGGCGAGGAAGGAGCCGTACTCGCCGACGCGGTAGTCGAGGGCGGTGCGGCCGGGCGGGTTGTGCACGGGAACGGGCGCCAGGCGCTCGTCGTGGCCTCCGCACGCCCCTCCGCAGGAGCACGTCGTACTCATCGGGCACCTCCCAGGGCTATCGCCAGCAGGCCGTTCTCCGGCCGGTCCGGATCGTTGTCGCAGGTGGCGATCTCCAGCGGGCCGAGCCGCAGCACGCCGTCCTCCCTCTCTCCTCGTTCCTGCTCGAACAGCCGCCGCAGCCGGGTGACTTCGACGCTTCGCACGCCCGGTACGGCGGCGGCGACGGCGACCAGCCGGCTGAGCCGTACGGGCTCGCCGAAGGTCAGCGCGTCCGGGTGGAAGAACCCGAGCCGTCCGTCCGCGAGCCGGCCGCTGCCCAGCACGCGGTACAGCTCGGCCAGGATCTGCCCGTGCTGATGGCCGGGCGCGGCGCACACGTTCAGCCGGATGTCGAGCGGCACCAGGCGGGCGGGGCCGACGACGAGGTCGTGGCCGATGCGCCGGTACGCCTCCAGGGACTGTTCCACCCGCGCGAGCAGTCCGGCCGACGGCTCGGCGCTGCCGTACGAGTCGATCGCGACGTGTGCCTCCTGGACGCTGCCGGTCCAGCGGATCTCGGCGGCAGCCCGCTGTACGCCGGGCAGTGCGCAGGCGAGGGCCGCGTAGTCCTCGGCGGTGACGGCGCGCTGCCGGGTGCGGCGCAGGTCGAGCGGGGCCAACTGGCGTGCCTGCTCGGCGGGTTCGGGCTCGACGCCGCCGGTGGCGGGCAGCGGGTTGCGGACCTCGGCGGCCGGGGGCCGCTCGCAGTCGCTCTGCACGACCAGGTGGTTGATGGCCTCGGCGCCCACGTTGCCCGCGTGCCCGCCGCCACGCCGGTACTGCAGGGCGAGCCGGGTGCCCGGTGCGGGCCTCGCGCCGTGCCGGCCGTCGCCGAAGCGCAGGGCGAGGCGGCCGTCGTCCTGGAGTTCACCGACGAAGTGCCGGTCGCGTGGCCCGCTGTGCAGCAGGTCGCGGCGCGGCACCCAGGTCTGCTCGCCGTCCTCGACGCGCACGGCGGGCAGCGCCTTGCGGGGATCCTGGTCGGCGGCGGCGGTCGCGGAACCCCGCAGCACGGGCTCGTCGGGGTGCAGTCCGGCCGCGTACGCCGGGCCCCAACTGTGCGCGATCTCCCAGGCGATGTGCCCATCGAGCACGGTGCCCGCGCGGGCCCGGGCGGCGAGGATCTCCACCCGGCGCAGCTTGGCGTCGAGCAACTCGTCGTTTCTGTGCAGGAGTTCGCGCAGGGCCCGGACGGGATGCGTCCGCAGCTCGTACCGCTCGATGGTCTTCAGGCCGTAGACGACGGTCAGTTCGGCGATCTCCTCGTCCGAGAGCCCGTCGCGGTCGCGGGCGCTGCGCCACAGCTCGACGAGCCGCTGCCGCACTCGCCCGGGGATCGCGGCGATGCGCTCGGCCTGTCCTGCGGCGACGGTCTGCGGGTCGGGGAAGGGCACCGCCTGGACGACCGGGGAGCGGCCGAGGACCGGGCGGAAGCGGGGCTTGATGCCGGGATACACGGACTGGGCGAGGAGGGTGCGCAGTGCGGCGGCCTGGGCGTACGCCGTGCCGGGCACCACGCGTTCGTGGCGCTGTCCGGCGCGTTCCAGACCGATTCCGGCGCGTACGGTCGCCGCCTCTCCCACCACCTGGAACAGTTCGCGGACGTCGTCGGGGACGAGTGCTTCCCCGCTCTCCGTGCGGTCCGTGAGGGAGTTGATCAGCCGGGCGGGTGCGTTGCCCTCGGCGGGGTCGTCGCATCCGAAGGCGGGCCGGTCGCAGGGGGCGACGACGGCCGGTTCCGGCGGCACGGTGGCGGTCTCCGGCAGGCCGGTGAGGGTGCGGCCGTGGTCGACGAGGACGACGTTGCCGCGGGCCAGGGTGACGTCCTCGACGGGCAGGCAGTCGCGTCCGCCGCGCGTGGTGAGGCAGAGCGGGAAGCGCAGCGCGTCCTCGGCGGCCCAGGTGACCTCCAGGACCGGCTGGTCCTCGATGCGGTCGACGCCCGGGGTGACGGAGGTCAGGCGCACGGCCTGGCGGTGGCTCGGGTCCTGGTCCCCCGGGGTGCCCGTGCGCGGGCCCTTGACCTCCTCCAGGATCAGCAAGTCGCCCGGTGTGAGCGCGAGTTGGCGGTCCCGGCAGGTCTCCGGGTCGTCCCACTCGTCGCGCAGGGTGGCGGAGGTGGCGCCCTTGGGCAGGGTGCACACCTCGCCGCCCCAGGTCCACAGGCGGATCGCGTTGTGCGCGACCTTGAGTTCGAGCGGGTCGGCGGCGAGGACCGGTTCGAAGACCTCCACCGAGCCGCGTTCATCCAGGTCGCCGAGGTCGTTCTCGTCGATCACCGGGCCCGGCTCGGGCCGGTCGTGCGGGTCGAGGCTGCGGACGTCGACGGAGGCGAAGCGGAAGGTGCCCGGGGCCAGCGTGGTGTCGCCCGCGGTCCGGACGGTGACGTAGGCGCGGGCCGTGCAGCCGTCGTGCATCGCGTAGTCGATGAGCCGGACGTGCCGCCGTACGGAGACCCGGCGGCGCGCGGTGTCCAGATAGGCCTCGGTGGCGACCGCGTCCTGCTGGTAGCTGATCTGGTCACCGGTGTACGCGAGCAGTTCGACGAGGGTGACGCCCAGGTCGGCGGGGTTGCGCTCGACCCAGTCGGGGGTGGTGAGCGCGAGCCGGTCGAGGAGCAGCTTGCGGATGGTGTCGTAGTCGCGGGCGGTGTAGTCGATGACGGGCGCGGCGGGGAAATCGGTCTGTCCCCCGGCTGTTTCCTTGCAGTCGAACGGAGTTGGGCAGTCCGGCCGGAAGGTGAAGGCGGCGCGGTGGTAGCGCTGGTCGAAGCCGCGGAAGGGTTCCGTGCCCGGGCGGCCGTACGGGTCGGTCTCGACGAGCGCGAGGACGTACCGGGAGGTGTCGCCGGTCCGGTCGAGGGTGACGTAGAGCCGGTCGTCGAGCTCCGGGTCCTCCTCGCGTTCGACGCTGACGTCGACGGCGGTGATGCCGGTGATCCGGCGGCCGCCGTCGATGCGGATGTTCTCGGGGCCGAGGCCGTGCGGGGCCTTGCCGAGGAAGGTGACGGTGAGCAGGAGTCCGTCGTCGTCGACCTCGACGGCGTCGATCCCGTTGAGCTGCGCGGCCCTCACCTTGGCCCGCCGGGACGTGGCGGTGGTCATACGGCCCTCCCTTCGAAGACGTCGTCGGTGCGGGCGCCGGTGGCGCGCAGGACGTACGACAGATGGACCCGTACGGCGTTGTCGTCGCTGATCACGTCGAGGGCGACGACGTCGATGAGGTCGCCCAGCCAGCGCTGCAGCGAGGCCTGCACGGAGAGTTCGAGCGTGCTGACGATTTCCGGGCTGTTGGGCGCGAAGACCAGGTCGAGCAGTCCGCAGCCGAAGTCGGGCCGCATGACCCGCTCTCCCGGGCTGGTGAACAGCAGTTGCTCGATCAGGTCGTGGATGTGCTCGGCGTGGGCGGCGTGCGCGGTGCGGCCCCGCCGGTCGGCGCGGAAGGGGAACGCGATGTCGGTGCGCGGGCGCACTGCCCGGCTCGGCTGGCTCATCGGACGGTCACCTTTCGCGGTGCGGCCATGACGACGGGCGGGCCCTGCGGCACGAAGGCGGCGGTGAAGCAGAGGGCCGCGGAGGTGTCGAGCAGCACGGGGACGCCGTCGACCGTGATGCCGGTGCCGTCGGCGGTCCAGCGGACCGAGACACAGGGTGTGGGCACACCGTCGACGGTGTGCGGGCAGCCGGCGACGACGTAGGTGTGCCTGGCCGTCGCGACGGCGGCACCTCCGATGCGTACGCCGCCGGAGGGTGTGGTGGCGGCGGTGACCCGGCCGCCGTGCGGGCAGCCGATCACGGCGCCGGCGTCGAGCAGACTCCCGGACAACTTGGTGCGTCCCCCGTCCTCTATCGCTTCGAGAGCACGCTCAACTGGCCCTCGTTGATGGTTACTTCCTTGCCGCGGAGCACGATCTCGGCGCCTGCGCCGGTCGCGATGACCACGGCCTCCTTGGTGATGCGGATGTAGGCGCCGCCCTGGGCCTGCAGCAGGATCCCCTGCTCGGCGCCGGCGGTGTCGTTCATCACGATCTTGTGCGCGCCCGGGGTCTGCACGACGACGGGCTTGTCCGGCGAGTTGGCCTGCAGCGCACGGCGCGCATCGGGCGGCAGCTCCTCGGCGGCCCCGTACCAACACCCGGTCCACACGGGGAAACTGGGGTCTCCCTGCTCGAACTCCACCCACACTCCGGCACCGGGCGGCGGCACCACGAACTGCCCGGCCTCGGGACCGGTGAACGGCAGACAGGGCAGCGCCCAGGTGGACGCCTCGTCGCCGAGGACGTCGGGCACCTCGACGGTGACACGGCCGATCCGCAGCGGGTCGTTGTTGTCGACGACGCGGCCGCGGAACTTGCCGAGGTAGCGATTGTTGGGTGCCGCCATGCTGAACTGCTCCTGGTGGGTGGGCCGTTGAGGGGCGTCGGGTGGAACGGGCGGTTCTGGTGGTACGGGTGGATCAGGCGGTTCAGGTGGTTCGGGTGGCTACGGCCGGACGTGGTCGCTGCGGGCCTCCAGCCCTTCCCTGGAGAGGGTGAAGTTCTGCTGGAAGGAACCCGGGCGCAGGTTGTGGGTGACGGACTTGACGTAGTAGTCGCCGTCGTACGCCCGCCCCGAGCCGCGCACGCCGACCAGTTGGCGGGGCTGCAGGATGTAGCCGTGCCGGTTGACGTCGAGCGAGCCGGATCCGGAGACCACGTCGGCGGAGACGGCGGCGCGGGCGAGGAGTTCGGCCTCGGCCTGCTCGCGCTGCTGCTTGGCGGTGCCGGAGAGCGTCTTGCGCTTGAGCGCCGGGGTCGGCCGCCGCCCGAGGGGCGGGCGCAGCGGGCTGATCGGCGGCTGGGGCAGCAGGGTGGACACGCGGGTCCCCGGGTCCTGCCAGCGCGCCTGCGGTTCCTCGCGAGCCGTGCCGTCGTACGAGAACGTCAGCTGGTCCACGGTCGTGTTGGCGTCCATGTTGACGTTGAGGGCGTGCTGGCGGATGCCGAGACGGACCTCGGGGCCCCAACGGGCGGACGACTGGCCGGGGTTGGGGCCGGGTTCGAGATAGAAGGTGTAGCCGTTGGCGCGCGCGAGGTCGGTGACGTACTGGAGGTCGGTGCCCGTCTGGTAGTGGACGCGGAGGTCCTGGTGCGGCGGCTGGGCGATCTTCTCGGCGTAGACGTCGGGGCGGATGCCGTAGTCGGAGTAGCGGCGCAGGATCGCGAGGACGCGCTGGGAGGGCGGCAGATTGGGATAGCGAGCGGTGCGCTCCTCCAGGTCCATCAGGAGGGTCAGGTCCTCGCCGGTGACGGTGAGGGTGGAGTGGCCGGGCTGGTTGCTGGCGCCGACCTCCTGCCGTACGACGAGCCCGTCGAAGAGGACGTCGGTGGTGCCGCGGACGCTGACGGTGACGATGAGCCGGGTCTTGGGGTCGAAGAACCCTTCGGGCAGCAGCCGTTGGTTGATGATCCCGGTCTTGGTGAGGTCGAACGCCAGCTGGAATCCGCTGCGTTCGCCGGCGGTGGCGGTGATCTGCGCGGACAGCAGGGCCTCGGTCACCTCGGCCGGGACGGGGCGGGCGAGCTTCGGCCCCATGAGCAACGTGATGTGAACGGGCCCCTGCCCGACGGGCTGTTCAGACACGCCGGTGCCCTCCCGGCTCGGGAATCTCGACGACCCGCCCGGCCTCTTCGGTCAACTCCCGGGGATCCAGTACGGGGTTGGCGTCGGCGATGCGCCACCACTGACCGGGGTCGCCGTAGAACTGCTGGGCGAGGAGGTCGGGGCGCTCACCGGCGCCGACGGTGTGGGCCTGGGTCTCGCTGTCGTCCAGTGGGGGCAGCAACCGGCGCTTGGCGTACCGGACTTCGGTCCCGTCGGGCTGCCGGTGCACGCCGATCTCGCCGTCGTGGTATCGGCTGGTGCGGGGGTAGGGGTGCGCGCCGGGTATCGCGCCGAGGGCGTTCTCGTAGGGCTGGATGTCGGCCATGGGTGTGTGTCAGCCCCTTCCACTCAGTACGTCCGCGCCGGGCAGCCTGAGCGCACCGAGGCTGCCGCCACGGGCGGCTGCGGCGAGCCGTTCCTTCTGCGCGAGATGGGCCATGTAGAGGTCGGCGCCGCGGTGCCCTGCGGGCAGGTCGCTGACGGTGAGGATCTTCATGCCGATGCTGAGGGAGGCCCGTATCGGGTTGAGATTCACGTCGAACGCGGATTCGTTCACGGAGAGTTCGGTGAGCCGCACGGGCATGACCCGCTTGCTCCCCCACGTGAACAGCGTCAGCGGCATCTCGATCGGACTGATCTCGATGGTCCCCTTCTGCGACAGCCGGCTCGCGGCGCGCAACTGCGCGGTGGTGGGCTGCACGAGCATCTCGAGCGTGGCCAGTTGGGGGTGGATGCCGTCGGGCGCGGCGATCTCCAGCTGGTCGGTGGCGTCGATCTCGGCAGTGAACTTCCAGGTCTCCTCGGCGGGGCCCTTCAGCCGCAGAGCCTCGTTCCGGTCGCCATTCCCGGTGCCACCAGCTCCGCCGTCACTGCTGTCCCCGGCGGACTGGGGGGCGATGCTGCGCTCCAGGGTGTCGGGGTTGAACTGGAGGACGATGACGCGTTGGGGGGTGCCGCGGTCGGGGTCCACTACGACTAGGCCGGAGCGGATGGGTTTGGGGATGTTTGCGTAGCGGGTCATCGATTCTCCTGGATACGCACTCGCTCAGCCTTGGACCTTGGTGCTCGACACACGACATCCGTCGCACCAGAAGCAGTAGACGATGCCCCCGAAATCCAGAGTCCCGAAGGGAGTGCGGCTGCTGTCCATGTACGCCAGGAACGGCATGGCGTTGTGGCATTCGGGGCAGCGCGGATGATTGTCCGCCTCACGCCACTGGGGCAGTCCGCCCACTTGGTGCAGAGTCTCCCCCGGCACCGCGCGCACGCTCACTCCACACTGATTGGGGTGCCTTTCCAGAGCGAGTGACCGCTCAGCGCCGGTGAGACTCAGCTTGGGGTCGGCGGGACCGTGCGGCCCGTAGTAGACGGTGAGCCCATCGGGGTCAATGCGCACCGTCGTGGAATCCAGTGCGCTGCATCGGCAGGAATACCAGTAGAAGACCGGGTCGTGGGTGAGATCGTAGGGGAGGGAACTCGCCGACAAGGACAGCAGCGGAGCGCTGGGCTTCTCACAGGACGGGCAGATGGGCACCTCCCCCGAAGCGGCTCCTCCGACCACGTGAGGGCTTGCTCCGGCTTCGGCAACGAAGCCCATGAACGCGGGCTCGCAGACTGCCCTGCCCTCCGTGTTCGGGAGTCCTCCCGCGAGTTCGACGAGCAGTTCCCAGGCCGGGTCGTCGTTGATTTCACCTCTCAGTGCGCGCACCCGTGCCAGGGCGTGCTCCGTCCGGGCCAGAGCCAGCTGGATCAGCGCTGCCGGGTCGCCCTCACGACGCCACTCGTCGGTCAGGTCGTCCACGGACGCGTCGGAAGCTCCGGACAACAGCCCGAGCTGGACGTGCTCGTTCTCGATCCGGTCCTGGTACGGACGCAGGCGCTCAGGTGTGTAGACCGCCATGCTGTACAGGACGTTGGACACGGGGGACTTGGGCTGGCCGATGGCCAGGTAATCGGCGATGAAGCCGTCGAGCAAAGTGTCGGGAAGCCAGGGCACCAGGCGCGCCGCGGAGCGGACCAGCACGGGGTGCCGACGCAGGCGTTCCGCCGCGCCGGTCTTCTCCTCGGCCGCATCGGGGACGAGTTCGAGGTACTGGGCAAGGTACTCGGCCACGTGCCTGTGCTCGGTGGTACGGAGCAACTCGGCGGCCTCGCCGACGCCCTTGTCCGGCTGACCGGCCAGGTGCGCGAAGATCCGATCCCGCTTTGCGGGTCCGGACAGCCGCGTGCTCGCCATGATGCTGTCGATCTGCGTGTGCGTCACTTTGCTTTCTTCCAGTAGTAGATCAGCATTCTGTCGATTGCCCTGGAGTACCGGATCTGCCCCTGGTCCACCAGCTTCTTATAGTGTCGGGCAAAATGCGCCACGTACTCTTTTGTGAGGACTTCGGGTGGAGTCGACAGCACGGTGAGATAGCGTTGGAAATCGAATTTTGCGGCCCGCGTGAGGTCCTGAGCGTCACGTTCGTACTGGGCTGGCTGGTTCTTTCCGCCCCAGGTCCGACCGAGTTTGTGGATCCGCTCCGGTATGAGCAGCGTCAGCGCCTGCTTGTATTTGTTCTGCGCTTCCTTCTGGTGCTTCTTTCGGCCCTGGCTCTTGTCTCGAGCGAGCAACAGCTTGTCGTTGAGGACCTTTTTCTTGCGCTGCTCAAGATCTTCCTTCTCCTGCCTGGTGAGGATGCCGGCCTCGTCATCCTCCAACATGCGCTGCAACTCGTCGTCGGTCGCGGCCGCCTCGCTGATGGCCTTGTCCTGCTCCGCCTGGATCACGGCTCGCCCGGAGGGGATGTGGTCTGCCGTGTACTGCTCGGTCAGCGCCATGCTCCGCTTCTTCCGAAGACGCTTGTCACGACGCTGGCGCTTGCGGGTGCCTTCGTAACTGTTGGTTTCGCCCACCTTCACGAAGTCGTCGTCCACCGTGAAGGGGTAGTCCAGGATCTCCTGCAGTCCCGGATCGAACGTGGCCCGGCTCTGCCCGTTGCGGGCCTGCTGGGCGCTACCGCCACCCGGTGGCCGCTCGCTCTGAGCCTCCTCGCGCAGCCGCCCGGTCCGCTGTTGCCTTACCTGTTCGGTTCCCGGAGTCTGTGGCGTCGTCCCATCGCCCAAAGCTGCGGCAGCGTCCTCGCCCTCGAGCTGATCCGCTTCGCCGACACCCTCCACAGGGTTGAGGCGAGCCTCGATCTCGACGACGTTCGAACCCCGCAGGTCCAGGCCGGTGAGGCGGTACCACAGCCGCATCGCTGCCAGGACAGCCTGCATGGCCGTGCGCAGGATGCCCTTTTGCAGTAGGGCCCGGAGTTTCGGCCGAATGCGCGCGGCGATCTTCTGCAGCCGCGCCTCCTTCGACTCCTTCGACTTCTCTTCCTTCTTACGCTGGTCTTGTTTGCGCCTCTTCTCTTCCTGCCGGCGCTTCTTGTGGTCCCGGAACTGGTCCCTCTTCTTCTTGAAGAAGTTCCGGAGCTTGGACGCACCGTTCTTCAACGCCTTGCCGAGCTTCGACTTCTTCAGCTTGCGGCCGAGGGTCTTGGCGGCGTTGCCGACCTTCTTCAGGGCGCCCTTGACCGCACCCTTGGCCTTCGAGAGGGCCTTGCCCATCGGGGACTTGGGCTTCCTGGGCTTGGTCGGCTTGGGGCCCTCGATCTCCTTCTGCTTCTTTTTCGAGGGGGACTTGGGCTTCGTATCCGCGCCGGAAGGCTTCTCCTTGTCCGGCGTCCGGTCCCTGTCCGGCGTCCGGTCCTTCGCAGCCTCCTGCTCCCGCTCCGGCGTCCGGTCCTTCTCGGGCGAACTCTCCTTCGGCTTCCCTTCCGCCGCATCCGGCTTCTTAGCCGGCCCCTTAGGCGTAGCGTGATCCTTCGGTTTCACCGGGGACTTGGGGTCAGGGGACGCTTCGCCCTTCGGCCTAGAAGCCCTGCCGTCCCGGGACAGGGCCTGGCGGGCCTTCCGCACCGCGCCTCGCGCCGAGTTGACCGCCGAGCCTGCCGCCTTCTTCGCCCCGCCCCCGACCTTCTTCAGGCCGTCCATGATTTTCTGGGCCATGCCCTTGAGGCGTTTGCCGACGCCCTTGGTGGCTCGGGAGAGGCGCTGAAGGAGGAAGTTGGTGATGAAGTCCAGGAGGGCGACGACGCCGGCGGCGACCGCTTCCGCGAAGAGGCACGCCGCCGGGCCCGCCTTCACCGCCTTCAGGTAGGCCCAGAATTTCGAGAAGGCGGACAGGATCGAGCTGACCGTCGACCAGGCCGCCATCAGGCCCTGGATGATCGTGAGGATGGCGCCCGCCGCAGGCACGATCATCGAGACGACCTTTTCGATGACCAGCGACGCGATCATCATCGGCAGTGAGGCGATCACCGCGTCCCAGGCCATCTTGCCGATCTGTTTGATCGATACGCAGCCCTTGACCAGGACGTCGATGACGGCCTTGCCGAGGCCCAGGATTCCCTCGACCTTGGTGTCGAACCAGCCCTTCACCGCCACCTTGATGGCGCCCCAGAGGTGGTCGGTGATGCCGGTCTTCGCCGAGCTGCCCGCCTTGGCGATCCAGCCGCCCGGGTCCGGTGCGATGTCCGCGACGAGGGCCGCGAACTTCCCCAGCGCCTCGATCGCCGCCTGCGCGAACTTGATCGCGCCGACGATGACCGCCTGGTACGCCTTGATGACCGCCTTGACGCCGGCTTCGAGGACGTCCAGCAACGCGTTCAGGCCCGCCGCCAGCGCGTCCAGCAGGCTGTTGACCGCCTTTTTCAGGCCATCGGCGAGTTTGTTGACCGTCGCGATCGCCGCGTCCCGCAGGCCCTCGATCGCCTTGCGGAAGCGGTCCCGTAGCTCCGGGAAGGCCGCGAGGAGCGTGTCGCCTATCGCTATCAGTACGTCCGCGAGGGCGTTGATCGCCTTGATCGCCAGGTCGCGTACGAAGTCGATGGCCTTGTTGGCCCAGTCCTTGAACTGGTCGATGATCCCGTTGACGGCCTTGCGGGCGGCGTCGAAGACCGCGGTGACCGCCGCGAGCAGGCCCTTGAAGAAGTCGGCGACCTTGTCGGCGACCCAGCCGAGCAGCCCGCCGGAGGGCTTCTTCTCCTCCTTCTTCTTCCTGGCCTCCTTCTCGGCGTTCTCCCGCTCGGTGTCGATACGGCCGTTGTCCTTGTCCTTGCGCGCGCCGATCTCCTTGTCCTTGTCGTCGCGCGCCTTGACGATCTCCTTGTTCTTCTTGTCGTGCTCGTCGCCGGAGTGCTTGTCCGCGTCCTCGATCTTCTTGTCCTGCTCGCTGCGCCAGCTCTCGCGCTGCTTCTGCGTCTCCTGGGCGACCCGGCCGCGTTCGGCGGTCTGCTGCGCGGTGTTGCGCTCGACCTCGCGGTCGATCTCGTTCTGCTTGTCCTGCTTGGCCTTCTGCTCGCCCTGCTGGTGCTGCTTGTCCTTGGTGGCGAGATCGCCCTGCGCCTTGCCCGCGCCGGCGGTGATCTCGGTGCCCTTCTCCTGCTTGGCGACCGCGCCCACGCCGGCCTGGGGCGCGGGTGTGGCTGCCAGCGCGCCGGCCTTGCCGCCACCGCCGCTCCCACCGGACGCCTTGCCGGTGAGCCGTTCCGCCGGGGCGTTCGGGTAGATCTGGTCCTCGCCGAGCGGCTTGGCCGCGTCCGCCCGTCCGGTCGTCTGCAGGTCGGACTGCTTGTCCTTGAGCGCCTTGGCCTGGTCGTCGGTGCGCGTCGGGTCGCTGGGGCCCTCAAGGCGGATCTTGGGCGCGGGGCCGACGGTCTTGTTCTCGAGTGCGGGGTCGGTGGTGGGGATCGAGTCGGCCGTCGCCTCGACGTGCTTCGCCTCGGACTCGCTCAGGCCCTTGTCCGGTACGGCGGGAGGCGGCGGCGGAGGCACGTCGGCCGCGGGCTGCCTGCCCTCGGCCTTGTCGCCGCCCTTGGCCTTCTGATTCTCACCCTGGTCCTCGGGGCCGACCCGCTCCACCTTGCCGGTGACCTGGGCGGCCGGGGGCGCTGCCTGCGGCGGCGCGGAGCGCGTCTGCGGCGCCCCGGAGGGACGTTCACGCGTCGGCGGGGCCGCGTCCAGCCGCTTCTGCTCGTCGGCGATCTTCTTGTCGGCGGCCTTGTCGACCCCGGGCATGGCGGCGGCGGCCTGGTCGGGCGCCAGTTTGCTGACGGTCTGCACCGCTGTCTTGGGGTCCTGCCCGGAGACGTCCGGCGGGTCCTGCTGCTTCTCCTTGGCCGCGGCCTCGCCGCCTCCGCCTCCGCAACTGCCCTGCTTGCCCCCGTCCTGCTCGGGCGCGGGTGCGGGCGGCGCGCAGCCGCCGCCGTCCTTCTCCAGTGAGGCCTCGGGCCTGGGTGCGTCGGTCGCCGCGCTCTGGCCGGGCCCGGCGGCCTGCTCGGCGGCCGGGCTCACCGCCGCCTGGGCGACGGACGGCGCCGCACCCGGACCCGCTGCGACGGCGGGC
>NZ_JAFJSY010000041.1 GCF_019857225.1 Streptomyces plumbidurans | reverse complement strand
AAAGACTGCGAGGCGGTCACGAACTCCCGCAGCGGATGCCGGGCCAGCACCGCATCCACCTCCGGCGTCAACGCACCCGCCAGCCGCGCGGCAGCCGGGCGGGACTCGTCCCGCAAGGCGTCGACGGCGGCGAGGAGCACCTCCCGCTCGCTCTCGGGGGCACCGTCGGCCGCGCGCTCGTGGAGCCGTGCGCCCTCCTCCAGGACCAGCTCCGTGTCCATCCCCGCCGGGATCTTGATCTGGGCATGGTGACGCCAGGTGGTGATGGGGTCGCCCCAGGCCTCCACGGTGTACGTCCACCAGCCCGTCTCGCCCGCGGTCACGGTGGCGCCCCAGCGGTCGGTGCCGGGCGACAGCTCCCGCATCGGGGTCCAGGGGCCCGGGCGCCCGTGCGGATCGGTGAGGACGACATTGGCCGCGACCGCGTCATGGCCCTCGCGGAAGACGGTGGCCGAGATCTCGAACGACTCTCCGGTGACGGCTTTGGCGGGCCTGCGTCCGTGCTGGACGATCGGCCGGACGTCCAGCACGGGGATGCGCCCGAGGGCCCCCTCGGCGCTGTACGTCTGGGGTGCCGACGAGTGGTGCGTGGCGGGCATGACCGCTCCTGTCCGCGTCAACGTGGGTGGGCGGATGAGTGTGGGGAGGTGAGTCCTGCGTGGTCTGGGTGGTGTCTTGGACCGTGTACCCGGGGGAGCCTTCCCACCCTATTCGGGTGAGCAATCCGGCACTTTGTTAACTACTCACGCGTATGTCCACACACAAGACCGGCCCCGTCCGCGAACGGACGGGGCCGGTCTCGGTACTACGCGATGACAAGC
>NZ_JAFJSY010000040.1 GCF_019857225.1 Streptomyces plumbidurans | reverse complement strand
TACTCACGCGTATGTCCACACACAAGACCGGCCCCGTCCGCGAACGGACGGGGCCGGTCTCGGTACTACGCGATGACAAGCCCGGCAACACTTGCTACGACGCCGGTACCTGCAGCAGTTCGTCCGGCGAGCCCAGCCCCCGGCCGGAGATCTTTCCGGACACCGCCCGCTTGACCAGCGCCTTGGCGACCTGCGCCGGTGTCGCCTTGGGATGGCTGCCCAGATAGAGCGCGGCCGCACCGGTCGCGTGCGGGGTCGCCATCGACGTACCGGAGAAGGTCGCCCTCCCGGTGTTACTGGCGTAGGAGGCCGAGGTGATCGACACCCCTGGGGCGAACAGATCGACGGCCGAGCCGAAGTTGGAGAAGCTCGCCCGCGCGTCGTTCCTGTCGGTCGCGCCGACCGTGATCGCCTGCTTGACGTCGGCCGGGGAGTAGAGCGCGGCCGGCAGGCCGTCGTTGCCCGCGGCGACGGCGTAGGTGACACCCGAGGCGATCGAGTTGCGGACGGCGGCGTCCAGCTGGGCGTTGTGGTAGCCGCCCAGGCTGAGGTTGGCGACGGCCGGTTTCCTCGCGTGCCGGGTCACCCAGTCGATCCCCGCGATGACCTGCGCCGTCGTACCCGATCCGGTGTTGTCCAGGACCCGCACGGCGACGACCTTGGACTTCTTGGCCACGCCGTAGGCCGTGCCGGCGATCGTGCCGGCGACATGGGTGCCGTGGCCGTTGCCGTCGGAGGCGGTCCTGTCGTTTCCGACGAAATCCCAGCCGTAGCTCGCGCGGCCGCCGAAGTCCTTGTGCGTGATGCGGATACCGGTGTCGATGACGTACGCCGTCACCCCGCGCCCGGCCGATTCGGGCCAGGTGTATCTCCTGTTCAGCGGCAGGCCCCGCTGGTCGATCCGGTCCAGGCCCCAGGACGGCGGGTTCTTCTGGGTGTGGTCGAGCGTGATGCGGGTGTCCTGGACGACCGAGGCGACCCTGGAGTCGGCGGCCAGGCGCTTGGCCTGTCTCTCGTCGGCCCTGATCGCGTAGCCGTTGAGGACCGTGTCGTAGGTCTGGCTTATTTTCGCCCCGTACCGCTCGGCGACCTCCTTCCCGGTCGCCGACGGCGCCTTCGTGTCCCCCTTCAGTGTCACGAGGTAGCTTCCCCCGACGCTGCCGGGTTCCCCGGCGCCGAGTATCCGTCCCTCCGGTAACGCCTGCGCGGGCAGGGTGATGGCCGAAAGCGCGGCGGCACAGGCCACCGCGGTGAGGCCCCCGGTCCAGCGCAGACGCCGCGTTCGCGTCCGTGCCATGGGTCAGTCCCCCTCCATTGGCTCCACCCGGCAGCCTCTCGTGCGGCGCAGAAGACCCACAAGAGGGCCTACGGGGGCGGAATCAGCCATGTCCGCCATGGTGGATGAGAGAAGGTTGCGGCGTTTTCCGGACTCTGTAGGAGTGTGTCGTGTTCTTCGGTGCGCCGTGGTTGCGGAGCCCCTCGCACCGATACCTTCGATGTGACGACGAGGCGCACAGTGTTGTGCGTCCGCACAGCCACATGCGTCGAGGTGGAAAGTGAAGGCGATCCGTCGGTTCACCGTCCGTCCCGTTCTCCCCGAGCCCCTGCGGCCGCTGAGTGATCTGGCCCGCAATCTGCGCTGGTCCTGGCATGCGGAGACCCGCGACCTGTTCCAGTCCGTCGACCCCGAGCGCTGGGCCACCAGTGAGGGCGATCCCGTACGGCTGCTCGGCAGCGTGTCACCCGCGCGGCTCGCGGAGCTGGCCGAGGACCGCCGCTTCCTGGGCCGCCTCGCGGCCGTCTCGGAGGACCTCGCCGACTATGTGACCGGCGACCGCTGGTACCAGGCCCAGTCCGGCGAGCTGCCCGCCGCCGTCGCCTACTTCTCGCCCGAGTTCGGCATCACGGCCGCCCTGCCGCAGTACTCCGGCGGCCTCGGCATCCTGGCCGGCGACCATCTGAAGGCGGCCAGCGACCTCGGTGTCCCGCTGATCGGCGTGGGCCTGCTCTACCGGCACGGCTACTTCCGGCAGAGCCTGTCCCGCGACGGCTGGCAGCAGGAGCACTATCCGGTCCTGGACCCCAACGAACTGCCCCTCACCCTCGTCGAGGAGCCCGACGGCACCCCCGCCCAGGTCCTGCTCGCCCTGCCCGGCGGCAGGCAGCTGCACGCCCGCATCTGGCTCGCCCAGGTCGGCCGCGTCCCGCTGCTGATGCTGGACTCGGACGTCGAGGAGAACGACCTCGGCGAACGCGGCGTCACCGACCGCCTCTACGGCGGCGGCAGCGAACACCGGCTGCTGCAGGAGATGCTCCTCGGCATAGGAGGGGTCCGGGCGGTGCGGACGTACTGCCGGCTCACCGGCCACCCCGCGCCCGAGGTCTTCCACACCAACGAGGGCCACGCCGGCTTCCTCGGCCTGGAGCGCATCGCCGAACTGTCCGACCAGGGGCTGGACTTCGACGCGGCGCTGGAGGCGGTCAGGGCCGGCACCGTCTTCACCACCCACACGCCCGTCCCCGCCGGCATCGACCGCTTCGACCGCGAACTGGTCGCCCACCACTTCGGACCCCAGGCCGAACTCCCGCGCATCGACGTCGAACGCATCCTGCGGCTCGGCATGGAGACCTATCCGGGCGGTGAGCCGAACCTGTTCAACATGGCCGTGATGGGGCTGCGGCTCGGCCAGCGCGCCAACGGCGTGTCCCTGCTGCACGGCCATGTCAGCAGGGAGATGTTCTCCGGACTGTGGCCGGGCTTCGACCCCGCCGAAGTGCCGATCACCTCCGTGACCAACGGGGTCCACGCACCCACCTGGGTCGCCCCCGAGGTCTTCCGGCTCGGCGTCCGGCAGATCGGCGCGCAGCGCACCGAGGACGCGCTGACCGTCGGCGGCTCCGACCGCTGGGACGCGGTGGGCGAGATCCCCGACCAGGACATCTGGGAGCTGCGGCGCAGTCTGCGCCAGCAGCTGGTGGACGAGGTACGGCACCGGCTGCGCGCCTCCTGGCGCCAACGCGGCGCCGGAACGGCCGAGTTGAGGTGGATCGACGACGTCCTCGACCCGGACGTCCTCACCATCGGGTTCGCGCGGCGCGTCCCCTCGTACAAGCGCCTGACCCTGATGCTGCGCGACCGCGACCGGCTGATGGACCTGCTGCTGCACCCGGAGCACCCGATCCAGATCGTGGTCGCGGGCAAGGCGCACCCGGCGGACGACGGCGGGAAGCGGCTGGTGCAGGAACTGGTGCGGTTCTCCGACGACCCGCGGGTGCGCCACCGCATCGTCTTCCTGCCCGACTACGGCATGGCCATGGCGCAGAAGCTCTACCCCGGCTGCGACATCTGGCTCAACAACCCGCTGCGCCCGCTGGAGGCCTGCGGCACCTCCGGGATGAAGGCCGCCCTCAACGGCTGCCTCAACCTCTCCGTCCTGGACGGCTGGTGGGACGAGTGGTTCCAGCCCGACTTCGGCTGGTCCATCCCCACGGCGGACGGGGTGGGAACCGACCCGGACCGGCGCGACGACATAGAGGCGGCGGCGCTGTACGACCTGCTGGAGCAGCGGGTGGCACCCCGCTTCTACGAGCGCGGCCGGCACGGCCTGCCCGACCGGTGGATCGAGATGGTCCGCCAGACCCTGACCCTGCTCGGCCCCAAGGTGCTGGCCGGCCGGATGGTGCGCGAGTACGTCGAGCGCCTCTACACCCCCGCCGCCCACGCACACCGCGCGATGGACCCGGACTCCGCGCGCGAACTCGCCGCCTGGAAGGCACGGGTGCGGTCCGCCTGGCCCGGCGTCACCGTCGACCACGTGGAGACCTCGGCCCACATGCCCACCGCGGAACTCGGCACCACGCTCGCGCTGCGCGTGCGCGTCGGCCTCGGCGACCTCGGCCCGGAGGACGTGGAGGTCCAGGCCGTCTCGGGCCGCGTCGACCAGGAGGACCGCATCGCCGACGCGGCCACGGTCCCCCTGAAACCGGCAGGCGGCCCCGACACCGAAAACCGCTGGCTCTACGAGGGCCCCCTCGCCCTCGACCGCACCGGCCCCTACGGCTACACGGTCCGCATCCTCCCCACCCACCGCCACCTCGCCTCCAGCGCGGAACTGGGGCTGGTGACGGTGCCTTCGGAGGAGACGGGGGAGGGGGGTGGGGTGTTGATGCGGTGAGTGCTGGGGCGGGCGATCTTTACCCGCCCTTGACGCTCGTGTTACTCGGTCGCGAGGTCTGGCATACCTTTCCTGTAAGCGCGGTGACTACGGTCCCCGGCATGACATGTGCACGGGCAGGCGTACGGGGGCGGGGTCACAGGTCGGTGTGGTGTCGATGAGTGATCTGAAGGCGGACACCAAGCGCATCCGTGAGTGCTCCCGGGCGCTGCAGAGGATCTATGACTCCTTCACAGGAAGAGCCAATCCTGCCAAGGATTTCTCGGCCGACGAACTAGGCAACAAGCTCATCGTCGACGCCTTCGACGAGTTCGCCGACAACTGGAAGATCCACCGCAAGGATCTCGCGGAAAAGATCAGGAAGCTCGGCGTCATCACCTGGGATGCCGCCAAGAACTATGACGCCATCGATTCCGAACTGGCCCGGGCTCTGCGGGAGCAGGATGCCCGGACTGCATCGGCACGAGGCGCGAAGTGAACCGTCCTCCAGCCCACGCGTGGGCAGTGCTCGACGAGGAGTCCGATCCGGTACCGGGTGACCCGGATGCCGTTGCCCTGCTCGGTCAGTCGCTGCGTGAGGTCGCCGGCGACATCCAGCGTGAAGCGGGGGACGTGGAGGCGCTTTGCCGTGTCGAGGCATGGAAGTCCAAAGCGGCCGACACCTTCCGCGACACGGCACACGATGCCCTCAAACCGTTGCGCAAGGCCTATCACCGGTATGACAAGGCCGCCAGCGCCATGGGGACGCGGGTGCGCGCGGACAGTACCGACGACTGGGCCAGTGCTCTCGAACATGCGCAGCAGCTGGCCGGCAAGGCGCTCAAGGCGGGACAGACGGCGCACGAAGAGCATGAATCGGCGGTGCGGAGCCTGAAAGCTCTGCCTCCGGACACCAAGGACGACGACCCCGAGTTTCTACGGCTGAAGAGGAAGCGGGACCAGGCCGCGGACGACCTCAGCAGCGCAAAGTCGGCGCTGCGGCATGCCAAGGATGTGCGTGACGCCGCAGCGCGGAAGGCGGCCGCAGTCATCCATCGATCCGTCACCCATGACGGTATGCACGATTCCCGATGGGACAAGTTCGACAACGCGGTGGACTCGGTGGTGTCCGGCGTCGGTGGCTTCCTTGAAGACGTGGGCATGACCGCCGTCTCGGATCTCGCCTCGCTGGGCAACGCCATGATCCATGACCCCGGTTCCACAGCGTCGGTCGCCCTAGGGCTCGCCCTGACGGTCATGGGCGCCGGCGAGGAGGCCGGCGGAGTCCTGCTGGACGCCACCGGCATCGGAGCGGCCCTGGGCATCCCTATCAACGTTGCTGCCGCAGCTCAGATAGCCGTCGGGGTGTCTTTGGCGGGCGCTGGGATGGCTTCCATCGCGAGCGACGCGGCGGGTCCCAACCGGGTTGACATGACGTCCGATGGATCGGGCGGCGGAGGGGGCGGTGATTGGGACGCTGCCGAGGCCGACCGGACCAAGCCTTCGGGGCAGCCGGACCCGAATGCCCAGCCACGTGGAAAGCCGGAGTCGCTCAGCAAGAACGACGACGCCGAGACGGTCCGCGCGAAGGGGCGGGAGCGGCACTCGGCGGACACCCTGGCCAAACAGGGATACGACGTCGAACAGACCCCGGGTACGATCAACGGAAAGAACCCTGATTTCCGCATCGAGGGCAAGGTCTTCGACAACTACGCCCCGACCGCGAAGAATCCGCGCTCCATCTGGACGGCCGTGCAGAAGAAGGTGGATGCGGGCCAGACCGACCGGGTGGTGCTGAACCTCGGTGACAGCGACGCGGACCTCGGGGCCGTGCGGTCGCAGTTCCACAGTTGGCCCATGAACGGCCTGAAAGAGGTCGTCGTGATCGACCGCGCGGGCAACGTGGTTCATCTTTACCCGTAGTCGCCGAAGGAACCAGAAGGAACAAAAACGTATGGCGATCGAATACGACCTGGACTGCGCGACGCGCTTGTCCGCGCTCGATGTTGCGCTCCCGCTGGCAGAGACCGGCAGGGAAACCGGGCTCTTCGATGCGTCCGTCACCGGCGAGCGGCTGGTGGAGGAGGGGGCCGTCACCCGGCTGGGGACGTGGGTGCGTGTGGTCACGCCGCGACCGCCGCAGCCGTGGAACCCGGTCGTCACCGCGTTCGGCTTCACCCCGACCGTCGACGTGCGCTTCCGCATGGCCAAGGGGGTCGAGGTCGCGGACCAACAGGACGACATGATCCGGCTCGTCGCGCCCCTGCTGACGCGGGTGGGCGGCGACGCCGTCCTGCATTACCAGTACGAGGTCGTCTGGCTGCTCCGCAAGGACGGCGAGCTGAGCCTGAGCGAGCGGGACGACATTTGGCGTCCGCAGCGGCTGGCCTTGATGGTGCAGCCCTACCACCGGCAGACCCGCACGATGGACTTGGACTGATCCCGCAGATGACGTTTCGCTTTCACTCCACTGACCTGCCGGGCAGGGACCTCTGGTGCCCCAGCCCGGAAGTGGCCCGCGCGTTCGTCGGGACCGCAGAGGTTTTCTCCCATGTGTTCGGCGTGAGGACAGGGATCGGCGATCCGGACGACGGCGTCTGCACCATCGACTTCCGGGACTTCGGCGCGCTCTGCGGTGCGGTCATGGACCGGTTCAGCACGACGGAACAGGGAATCCTGCGCTCCCTGTCCCTCGGCTTCATCGCGACGTCTCTGGTGCTCATCGACCGTGCCGGGTACCGCGCTCCCGCGATGCCCGGGCCGGCTCAGGAACTGGCCTGGGCAGCGCTGCGCGAGCAGCACGCGCGAGTGATGCCCGTCTGACCACCGGTGCGGTGAGCCCGGGTCAGTCCTCTGCGTACGGGGCGCAAATCCTGCGGAGTACCGATCCGCAGCGGTGGGCGTAGGCGTGTTGGAGGGCTCGGGTGGCGGGGCCGCCTGCTCGGGCGTACCACTTGGTGGCGCGGCTGAAGGCGGTCACGGTCAGCCAGACCGTGCCGTCTCCGGTGCGGTCCACCATGAAGGACTCCTCGCCGGATTCGGGGTGGCCGGCCAGGGTGCCGTAGGCCCAGCCCACGCGGCGGGGTTCCTCGACCGTGTAGACGACCCGGCACGGGGCCTTGATCATGCCGGCCAGGGTGACGGTGACGTCGACGCCCGGGGCGGCCCGGTCGGCGCCGGTCTCGATGCCCATGCCGAGTTCGCGGTGCACCTCCCAGGTCAGGATCGCCTCGCAGGCTCTGTGGAAGACCTTCTCGCCCTCGCCTATGCGCGTGCGCACATGCATCGGGTGGAACCCCGGCGGACAGAAATCCCCGCGGCGGGTTCCGCCGACGTCGTCGTACGTGAAGTCCTCCAGGCGCATGGCACCCAAGAGTAGGGCGGTACCCGGGACTCGCTCGTCCCGGGTACCGCCCGTCCGCCGAACCCCCTCGGGGTCAGCTCACGTTGACCCCGGACCAGGCCGCGGCCACCGCCTTGTACTCGGTGCTGTTCGCGCCGTACAGGTCGGACGCCGCGGACAGCGTGCCCGCACGGGCCTGCTTGTAGTTGGTCGTCGACGTGAAGTACGTCGTCAGCGCCTTGTACCAGATCTGCAGCGCCTTGTCCCGGCCGATGCCGGTGACCGTCGAGCCGTCGGACGTCGGCGAGTCGTAGCTCACGCCGTTGATGACCTTGGCTCCGCTGCCCTCCGACAGGAGGTAGAAGAAGTGGTTGGCGACACCGGACGAGTAGTGCACGTCCTTGTTGCCGACACCGGAGGACCAGTAGTCGGCCGAACCGCCGTCCTTGCTGGGCTTGTCCATGTAGCGCAGCGGGCTGCCGTCGCCGTTGATGTCGATCTTCTCGCCGATGAGGTAGTCGCCCTTGTCGGACGAGTTGTTGGCGTAGAACTCGACACCGGTGCCGAAGATGTCCGAGGTGCCCTCGTTCAGGCCGCCGGACTCACCCGAGTAGTTCAGGCCCGCGGTGGCCGAGGTGACGCCGTGGCTCATCTCGTGCCCGGCCACGTCCAGCGCGGTCAGCGGGTGGTTGTTGCCCTCGCCGTCGCCGTACGTCATGCAGAAGCAGCTGTCGTCCCAGAACGCGTTGACGTAGTTGCTGCCGTAGTGGACGCGGGAGTAGGCGCCGACACCGTCGTTCTTGATGCCGGTGCGGTTGAAGGTGGACTTGTAGAAGTCCCAGGTCTCCTGCGCGCCGTAGGCGGCGTCGGCGGCCGCGGTCTGGTCGTTGGCGTCGCTGGACGCGGTGCCGGTGCCCCAGGTGTTGTCCGAGTCGGTGAACAGCGTGCCGGTGCCGGACGTGCCGTGCTTGAGGTTGTACGTCTTGTGGCCGCCGCGCGAGCCGTCGGTCAGCGTGTACGACGAGCCCGAGCCGGACGTGGTGAGGCTGACCGTGCCCGAGTACAGCGTCTTGCCGGTGCCGGTGGCGTTCTCGATGCCCTGGTACTCGAAGAGCTTCTTGCCGGTCGCGGCGTCGGTGATGACGTGCAGCTGGTTCGGGGTGCCGTCGTCCTGCAGACCGCCGACGATCGTCTCGTAGGCGAGGACGGGCTTGCCGGAGCCGGCCCATACGACCTTGCGGGCGCCGTCCGCCGCGGACTTGCTGGAGCCGAGCGTCCTGGCCGCGCTGACCGCCTGCTTCTCGGCCTTGGCCGGGGTGACCTGCGCCTTGAGCGAGGCGACCTTGATGGTGGCCTTCGTCGCCTTGGTGACGCCCTCGGACTTGCCCGCCTTGGAGGTGTGCACCACGAGGTCGCCGCCGAGGACCGGCAGGCCCGCGTAGGTGCGCTCGTAGCGGGTGTGCACCGTGCCGTCGGCATCTCTGACGACGTCCTTGACGATCAGCTTCTCCTTGGCGCCGAGCCCTATCTGCCGGGCCGTGTCGGCTATGCCCGCCTGCGCCTTCTGTATCAGCGAGGTGCGGGCCGCCGCCGAGAGCGCGGTCGGCGCGGCGGCGAGAGGCGTCTTGCCCGTCTGGTCGGACGGCACCTGGGCCGAGGCCGTACCGGCCGCGAGTCCGCTGGTGAGCAGGGCTCCGGCGGCGACGGCGGTGGCGATGGCCAGGTATGAGCGCTTGTGACGCGCGTAGCTGGGGGTTGTCACACAAGCTCCTTGTCGTGGGGGACCGGCAAGGCGTGGGGGCCCGACCGGCGTTCGGAGTGACGTTGTGCGGCGGTTGTGAGGAAGGGTGACATCGGGGCCGCGTACATGTCAGGACCCCGAAGTGATGTTGGCTGAAAATCGACTGCCGGGGGAACATTGCAGTCGTGTAACAGCACAGGGGCTCGGTAAAGGCATGTCCATCCGCCGGTACGGGTGCGGCAAAGGCAAGGGCGCCGCCCCGGGGAGTCGAACTTCCGGAGCGGCGCCCTTGCTCGGGGCTCTCGATCGGCCTACGGGAAGGTGAGCTTCCAGCTGTTGATGTAGCCGCTGTCCTGCGCCGCCTGGTCCTGGACCCTCAACTTCCAGGTGCCGTTGGCGACTTCGGAGGAGGCGTTGACCGTGTAGGTCTGCTGGACGTTGTCCGCCGAGTCGGAGCCGCTGAAGTTCTTCAGCCGGTACGCCGTCCCATCCGGCGCGAGCAGATCGATCACCAGGTCACCGCGCCAGGTGTGCACGATGTCGACCGAAACCTGAAGGTTCGACGGGGCGTTGCCCGAGCGTCCGGAGACGGTGATCGGCGACGTCACGGCCGGTCCGTTGTCCGGAATCGACACGTCGCCGGTGTTCTCGAACGACGTGCCGCCGCCCCCGCCGCCACCGGAGCGCGAGCCGACCGCGATGCCGGCCCAGGCGTCCTGCACGGCCTTGTACTCGGTGGACGTCGTGCCGTACAGCTCACCCGCCGCAGCGAGCGTGCCGGTGCGGGCCGACGCGTAGTTGGTGGTGGAGGTGAACTTCGTGGTCAGCGCCCGGTACCAGATCTGCAGCGCCTTGTCCCGGCCGATGCCGGTGACCGGAAGTCCGTCCGCCGTGGGCGAGTTGTAGCTGACGCCGTTGATGACCTTGGCGCCGCTGCCCTCGCTCAGCAGGTAGAAGAAGTGGTTCGCGGGACCGGACGAGTAGTGCACGTCGAGGCCGCCGAGCCCCGAGTACCAGTTGTCCTTGGACGCGCCGTCCTTGCTGGGCTGGTCCATGTAGCGCAGCGGGCTGCCGTCGCCGTTGATGTCGATCTTCTCGCCGATGAGGTAGTCGCCCTTGTCGGAGGCGTTGTTGGCGTAGAACTCGACACCCGTGCCGAAGATGTCGGAGGTCGCCTCGTTGAGGCCGCCGGACTCACCGGTGTAGTTGAGCCCCGCGGTGTTCGAGGTGACGCCGTGGCTCATCTCGTGCCCGGCCACGTCCAGCGCGGTCAGCGGGTCCTGGTTGCCGGAGCCGTCGCCGTACGTCATGCAGAAGCAGCTGTCGTCCCAGAACGCGTTCACGTACGAATTGCCGTAGTGGACGCGGGAGTAGGCGCCGACGCCGTTGTTCTTGATGCCGGTGCGGCCGAAGGTGGCCTTGTAGAAGTCCCAGGTCTCCTGCGCGCCGTAGTGGGCGTCCGCGCCCGCGGTGGCGGCGTTCGACGTGGTGCCGTTGCCCCAGGTGTTGCTGGTCTGCGAGAACAGCGTGCCGGTGCCGGACGTGCCGTGGTTCAGGTTGTACGTCTTGTGGCCGCCCCGGTCGCCGTCGTTCAGCGTGTACGTGGAGCCCGACTGCGTCGTGGTCAGCGAAACCGTGCCGCTGTACTGGGTGTTGCCGGTGCCCGTGGCGGTCTCGACGCCCTGGTACTCGAAGAGCTTCTTGCCAGTGGCCGCGTCGGTGATGACGTGCAGCTGGTTCGGGGTGCCGTCGTCCTGCAGACCGCCGATGACGGTCTCGTACGCGAGGACGGGCTTGCCGCTCGCCGCCCAGATCACCTTGCGCGCGCTGTCGGCGGCCGTCCTGGTGGAGCCGAGGGCCTTCGCGCGCTGCACGGCCTGCTTCTCGGCGGCCGCCCTGGTGATGTCCGGGGTGACGTCGGAGACCTTGATGGTGGCGTTCGTCGCCTTGATGACGTGCGTCGTCGCGCCCGACTTGGCGGTGTCCACGATCAGGTCGCCGCCGAGGACCGGCAGGCCGTCGTAGGTGCGCTCGTAGCGGGTGTGGAGGGTGCCGTCGGCGTCCTTGACGACGTCGCGGGCGATCAGCTTCTCCTTGGCGCCGAGGCCGATGTCGCGCGCGGTCTGCGCGCGGGCGGTGTCGGCGTCGCGTATCAGTTCGGCGCGCTGGGAGGGGGTGAGCTTGACGGCAGCGTGGGCCGGGGCCGCCTTGGCGGCCGGGGCGGCGGACGCGGCGCCCGCCTGGACGGCCGCGGCGAGCAGGGCGGTGACGCCGGCGACGGCGACGATGTGGGAGGTGCGTCTGCGAGAGGAATTGCTTCTCAACACTGACTCCTTCTGCGTGGCCGCGGGGTTGCGCGGCCAGGGGAGATCCGGACAGTGGGTCGACCGTCCGGGCAGAACTGGGCAGAACCAATGCGGAACCAGGTGCACGGCCGTGACGACACAGCGGCGTTTCTGTGGGGTTGCTGTGAAGCGGCCGGGGGAAGCCTGGCATCGGATGGCGCTTTCTGTCAGGAGCGCGTCAGGAAGTTGGCCGGAATTGGTTCGTTGTCCGGATGTTCATGTCCGGTATGCGGACCCGGCATCGACCCGATACGGGACGCGACACGGCCGATACGAACCTGGCGCCGACCCGGCGCCAAGCGCGTCAGGTGCGGTCCCCGTGCCAGGTCCGCCACAGCGCCGCATACGCCCCCTCGGCCGCCACCAGCTCCTCGTGCGTGCCCAGTTCGGTCAGCCGGCCGTCCTCCATCACGGCAACCCGGTCCGCGTCGTGGGCGGTGTGCAGCCGGTGCGCGATGGCGATGACCGTGCGGCCCTCCAGCACGGCGGCCAGGGCCCGTTCGGTGTGCCGGGCCGTCGTCGGGTCCAGCAGCGCGGTGGCCTCGTCGAGGATCAGGGTGTGCGGGTCGGCCAGGACGACCCGGGCGAGGGCGAGTTGCTGCGCCTGCGAACCGTCGGTGGGGCAACCCCCCTCGCCGAGCGCCGTGTCGAGGCCGTCCGGCAGATCCCGCACCCAGTCGTCCGCGCCGACCGCCGTCAGCGCCGCCCACAACTGCCCGTCGTCGGCGGCCGGTTCGGCGATCAGCAGATTCTCGCGGACCGTACCGAGGAAGACATGGTGCTCCTGGGTGACCAGGACGACCTGACGGCGCAGCTGCTCGGGTCCCAGACCGACCACCGGCACCCCGCCGACCGTCACCGTGCCCTCGGTCGGCGCGTCGACGCCCGCGAGCAGCCGACTGAGCGTGGTCTTCCCGGCGCCGGACGGGCCCACCACCGCCAGCCGCTCGCCCGGCCGCACGGTCAGATCGACCCCGCGCAGCACCTCGCCGCCGCGGTCGTAGGCGTAGCGCACCCCGCTCACGTCGATCAGGTCACCGTCCGGCGTGAGCGGCTCGGCGTCCGGTGTCCGCGGCGCCCGGGCCAGTCCCTCCACGCGGGCGAACGAGGCGCCGCTGCTCTGCAGTTGCTCGATCCGCATCAGGATCTCGTCGAGCGGACCGCTCAGCCGCTGCAGATACAGGGCCGCCGCCACCACGGCGCCCAGACTCATCGTGCCCCGCCCGTGCAGCACGCCGCCGAGCAGCAGGACGATCACCACGGGCACGAGATACGAGACGTCCACCGCGGGAAAGAACACGGAGCGCAGGAACAGCGTGTACAACCGCGTGCGCCGGGAGGTCTCCAACGCGTCCCGGCTCGCCGCGATCCGCCGCTTCTCCAGCCGCAACGCCTCGACGGTGCGGGCGCCGGACGCCGTCGCCGCGACGATCTCCGCTACGTCGGAGGTGGCGGCACCCTCGGCGAGATAGCCGTCCCGGGCCCGGCGCAGATACCAGCGCAGCGCCCACCAGATGCCCATCAGACCGAGCAGCCCGCACGCGCCGAGCAGCGGGTTCAGCCAGAACACGGCGCCGAGCAGGAACAGCGACTGCACGGTGTTGATGAGCAGTTCGGGCCCGACGTCGCGCAGGGTGGTGCCGACCGTCGCCACGTCGCCCGTGCCGCGCGCCGTCAGATCACCGGTACCGGCCCGCTCCACCACGGCGGCGGGCAGGGTGAGGGTCCGCTCCACGAACTGCTCCCGCACCCGCGCCAGAGTCCGCTCGCCGAACCGGTGGCCCACGTAGCGCGCCCAGCGCGCGAGCACCAGTTGGGCCAGCGCGCAGAGCAGGATCCACAGCGCGAGACGGTCCACCGCGTCGACACCGTCGCCCGCCTTGACGTCGTCCACGATCCGGCCGACCAGCCAGGGGCCGGCCAGTCCCGCGGCGGCGGCGAGCGCGTTGAGCGCGAGTACGGCGATGAACGCTCCGCGGTCCGCCCGCAACAGCCGCACCGCTGCTCGGCGTACGTCGGAGGGCTCCGCGACGGGGAGTCGGCCCGACGGGTCCGCCGTCACCGTACGAACTCCTCGGCGTCGGCGTCGCGGGCCACGAGCGCGCGGTAGCCCGGTTCGGTGTCCAGGAGTTGGTGGTGGTCTCCGGTGGCTGTGACCTTGCCGTCCACGAGGTAGTACACGGTGTCCGCCCGGTCGAGCACGAGAGGGGAGGTCGTGGTGACCACGGTGGTACGGCCCTGGCGGGCGGCTCGGAGACGTTGGGCGACCAGGGCCTCGGTGTGGGCGTCGAGGGCGGAGGTCGGTTCCACGGCGAGGAGGATCTCGGGGTCGGCGAGGAGGGCTCTCGCGAGGCGGATGCGTTGGCGTTGGCCGCCGCTGAGGTTTCTTGCCTGGGGGTCGAGGGGGGAGTCGAGGCCGTTGGGGAGGGCGTGGAGGATGTCTTCTGCGGCGGCTGTGTGTAGGGCTGCTTGTTCGTTGGCGGGTGCGGGTTTGGTGTGGCTGGTCGCGCAGTTCCCCGCGCCCCTATAAGCCGTGCCGCTTACTGCTTCGTGCAGCGTTCCTGCGAAGAGGTCTGCTTCGTGGTCGGCTACCAGGATGTGCTCCCTGACCTGGTTCAAACGGATCTTGTCCAGCGGGATGTCGCCCCAGGTTGCCGTTGACGGGACATATCTGCCGAGCCTGTCCAGGATCGCTGTCGCGTCCGATGGGCGGGAGCAGGCCAGGGCCGTCAGGGTGCCGGGGTGTACTCGTACGCCCGACTCGGGGTCGTGCAGTACGGCCTGTCCTGTAGGTGCATCACAGGTGCCCGTGTCCGCAAGTGGCTCCAGTTGGAGGAAGCGGACCACCCGGCGGGCCGCCACCAGGCCGCGGCTGATCTGGTAGCCGCACTCGACCCAGAACGCCACCGGGCCGACCAGGACCGCGACATAGCCGTACACCGAGACCAACTCGCCGATGCTGATGGACCCTTGGGCGGCGAGCCGGGCCGCCAGCCAGGTGACGACGGCGAGGAACAGGGTGGGCAGGCCGACGCCGAGCGACTGCACCCAGCTGGTCACCGAGCCGACGCGGTAGCCCTGTCGGCGCAGTCGCTGCGAGTCGCGGTGGAAGGCGTCCGCGAACAGGCTTTTGCCGCCCAGGCCGTTGAGGACGCGCAGTCCGCCCGCGAGGTCCGCGATCCGCGCGGTGAGCACACCCTGCCGCTCGCGGTACTCCGCCTCCGTGCCCTGCAGCCGGGCGAGCAGTGGTCCGACGAGGACGACGATCAGCGGGAGGCCGAGGAGGACGACCGCGGCGATCAGCGTAGAGATCGACAGAAGCAGGCCCGCGACCACCAGATACGCCACGAGCGCGCCGACCCCGGGCCCCACCACCGTCAGCGAGTGGCTGATGGTCTGCACGTCGCCCACCCCGATGGTGACGACCTCACCGGCGCCGACCCGGCGCCGCAGCGCCGCACCGAGCCGGACCGCATGGCCCACGACCACCTTCACCGTGCGGAAGTTGGCGTCCATCCGCACCCGGGTCATCGTGCGGTGCCGCATGACGCCCAGCCAGGCGTTGACCGCCCCGACCGCGAAGAGCGCGCCCGTCCAGCCCGCCAGCGCCGGGAAGTCACCGGGCACCAGACCTTCGTCGACCGCCCGGGACAGCAGGTACGGCGTCGCCGCCAGCAGTATCATCCACACAGTGCCGAGCCCCGCACCGGCCAGCGACCGGCCGGCCTGGCAGCGCACCAGCCACCACAGATACCGTCCGCCGCCGCGACTGTCGGGCTCGCCCGGCTCCTCGTACGCGTCGATCATCCGACCCCCGATCCCGTGATCCGCTACGCGAGACTGTCCCGCCACGCCCGATGCAGGTCCGCGAACCTCCCTGTGCCCGCGATGAGTTCGGCCGGGCTGCCGTCCTCCACGAGCGTGCCGTGCTCCATGACCAGCACGCGGTCGGCGATCTCCACGGTCGAGAGCCGGTGTGCGATGACGATGGCGGTACGTCCCTGCAGCACCGTCGACATCGCGCGCTGCACCGCCCGCTCGCCCGGCACGTCCAGTGAGCTGGTCGCCTCGTCGAGGATCAGCACCGCCGGGTCGGCGAGCAACGCCCGTGCGAACGCCACGAGTTGGCGCTGGCCCGCGGAGATGCGGCCGCCCCGCTTGCGTACGTCCGTGTCGTACCCGTCCGGCAGCGCGCTGATGAACTCGTGCGCCCCGATCGCCTTCGCGGCCTGCTCGATCTCCTCGCGGCTCGCGTCCGGGCGGCCGATGGCGATGTTCTCGGCGACCGTGCCGGAGAACAGGAACGCCTCCTGCGTCACCATCACCACTCCGCGCCGCAGTTCGGCCACGGACAGCTCGCGCAGATCGACGCCGTCCAGCAGGACCCGTCCCTGGGAGGGGTCGTAGAACCGGGCGAGCAGCTTGGCCAGCGTCGACTTGCCCGCGCCGGTCGAGCCGACGACCGCGACCGTCTGCCCGGCGGGGACCGTCAGGTCGAAGCGGGGCAGGACCTCGCCGCCGGTGCGGTAGCCGAAGGCGACGGCGTCGAACACGACCTCGCGGCCCGGGTGTTCGCTCCTGAGCGGCGGCAGCTCCACGGGAGCCGGCGGCTCGGGCACGGACGGCGTCTGCGCGAGCAGCCCGGCGATCTTCTCCAGGGAGGCGGCCGCCGACTGGTACGCGTTCAGGAACATGCCGAGCCGGTCGATGGGGTCGTAGAGCCGGCGCAGATACAGCACCGCGCCCGCCAGCACACCGAGTTCGAGCGAGCCGCTCGCCACCCGGTAGGCGCCCCACAGCACGATGCCCGCGACGGCCGTGTTGGCGACCAGCCGGGAGCCGATCACATAGCGGGCCATCTCCAGCAGGGCGTCGCCGTTGACCCGCTCGTGCCGCCGGTTCTGCACCCGGAAGTCGGCGTCGTTGGCGGCCTCGCGGCGGAAGGCGCGCACCGGGCGGATGCCGTTCATGGTCTCGACGAACTTGACGATGACGGCCGCGATGGCGGTGGACCGCGCCCGGTACACCCGTACCGCGCGCCGCTGGTAGACGCGTACGAGCAGATACAGCGGCACGAAGGACGCCACCGCCACGGCGCCCAGCCCCAGGTCCAGCCAGAGCAGCATCGCCGAGATGTAGACGAAGGACAGGATGACCGTGATGAGTTCCTGCAGGCCCTCGTTGAGCAGCTCCCTGAGCGACTCCACGTCCGTCGTCGAACGGGAGATGAGACGGCCGCTCGTATAGCGCTCGTGGAAGTCGATGCTGAGCGCCTGCGCGTGCCGGAAGATCCGGCCGCGCAAGTCCAGCAGTACGTCCTGGTTGACGCGGGCCGAGGCGATGATGAACGCCGACTGCAGTCCGCCGGAGACCAGCGCGCACAGCAGATAGGCGACGGCCACGACGATCAGCGGCCCGTGGTCGTGGTCCCGGAAGGCCGGTACGGCGTTGTCGATCGCGTACGCCACCAGCAGCGGGCCAGCCTGCACCGCCGCCTGCTGGAGCAGCAGGAGGAGCGTGGTGAGGGCGACCCGGCCCTTCATCGGGGCGAGCAGGGAGCGCAGCAGCGCGGCGGTGGCGCCGGGGGGAGAGGGCAGGACGTCCCGGTCGAAGGGGTCGCCGGCGTCCTTGGGGCGGGGGAGGTCCGGCTCGTCTCCGGCCGTGGGCGCGGACGTCGTCACAGCCGTCATCGGTCGTCCTCCGCTTCTCCGGTCCCGGACATCAGGTGCGCGTACTCGGCGTTCGTGCGCAGCAGTTCGTGGTGGGTGCCCACGGCGGTGATGCGACCACCGGAGAGCAGCGCGACGCGGTCGGCGAGCAGGACCGTGGAGGGGCGGTGCGCCACGATGAGGGCGGTGGTGTCCGCGAGCACGTCCCGCAGGGCGGCCTCGACCGCGGCCTCGGTGTGCACGTCGAGCGCGGACAGGGGGTCGTCGAGGACGAGGAACCTCGGTCTTCCTACGACCGCACGCGCGAGCGCGAGGCGCTGGCGCTGGCCGCCGGAGAGGGTGAGGCCCTGCTCGCCGACCCGGGTGTCCGTGCCGTCGGGGAGCGCGTGGGCGAAGTCCGCCTGGGCGACGGCGAGGGCGCGGTTCAACTCGGCTGCGCCGGCGGTGTTTTCGGCGCCCATGAGGACGTTGTCCGCGATGCTCGCCGAGAAGAGGGTGGGTTCCTCGAAGGCTACGGCGACTTTTGAGCGGAGTTCTTCGCGGGACATGTCGGTGATGTCCGCTCCGTCCAGGGTGATGCGGCCGGAGGTGAGTTCGTGGAGGCGGGGGACCAGTGCGGTGAGGGTGGTTTTGCCGCTGCCTGTTGCGCCTACCAGGGCCATGGATTCGCCTGGGGGGATGTGGAGGGTGATGTTTTTCAGGACGGGGGGCGTTTCCTGCGGGGCGTCTGGGTAGCGGAACTGGACGTTGTCGAAGCGAAGTCCCTTGCCCTGAGCGCTCGTTGGGGCGGCGCCCGGCGCTGCAGGCTGTGCCCACCCGTTCCGCCGTGCGGAACGATTGCCCACAGCAGTAGCGGTAGCGGTATCAGCCTCGGGTGTTGCGTCCATGACCTCGAAATAGCGTTCCGTTGCTGTTGCTGCTTCCTGGGTCATGGCCAGGAGGAAGCCGATGGAGTCGACCGGCCAGCGCAGGGCGAGGGCTGTGGAGAGGAAGGCCACCAGGGTGCCGGCGGAGAGGGAGCCGTTCGCCACCTGGATCGTGCCCAGGGCCAGGGCCGCGCCGATCGCCACCTCCGGCAGCGTCACGATGACGCCCCAGATGGTGGCGAGCAGCCCGGCCTTGCGCAGTTCCGTGCCGCGCAGGGTCTGCGCCAGTTCCCGGAACGCGCGCGCCTGGCTGCGGTGCCTGCCGAAGCCCTTGACGATGCGGATGCCGAGCACGCTCTCCTCGACGACCGTGGTCAGATCGCCGACCTGGTCCTGGGCCCGCCGTGACGCGTGGGCGTAGCGCTTCTCGAAGACGGCGCAGGTGATGATCACGGGGACGGCGGGGCCGAGGATCACCAGCCCGAGCGTCCAGTCCTGGAGCAGCATGATGAGCACGCCGACGAGGATCGTCACGCCGTTGACGAACAGGAACGTCAGCGGGAAGGCGAGGAACTGGCGCAGCAGCATCAGGTCCGTCGTGCCGCGCGACAGCAGCTGGCCCGAGGACCAGCGGTCGTGGAAGGCGACCGGCAGCCGCTGCAGATGGCCGTAGAGATCCGCTCGCATCCCGGCCTCGACGCTCGACAGCGGCCGCGCCACCAGCCACCGCCGCAGCCCGAACAGCAGAGCCTCGGCGAGACCGAGCAGCAGCAGATACAGCGCCCCGAGCCATACGCCCGCCGGGTCCCGGTCGGCGACCGGCCCGTCCACCATCCACTTCAGGACGAGCGGGAACACCAGCCCCGTGCACGAGGCGACCACGGCGACGAACGCGGCCGTGAACAGCCGGGCCCGCACCGGCCGGACGTACGGCCACAGGCGCCGCAGCGTGCGCACGGCGGATCGTTCGCTGGTCTCCCGGGACTCTTCGGCGGCGGCGTGTGTAGTGGGCATCGGATGTGAGCCTACGGACCGGCACCGACAACGCCCACTGAGTTTTGGCCGGTCCGGTCGGTCCGGTCGTACGCCGGCATCAACCGATCGGTTGATGTCCCTTCGAGCGCGACGGCCGATGTGGCGGACCCCCGCCCCCGGCGACTCTGATGGCATGCCTGTCATCGAAGTCACCGATCTGCGCAAGACCTACGGCGGCCGTGCCGTCGTCGACGGTGTGTCCTTCGCCGTCGAGGAGGGCGAGATCTTCGGGATCCTCGGCCCCAACGGCGCCGGAAAGACCACCACCGTCGAGTGCATCGAGGGACTGCGCGTCCCGGACGGGGGCCGGGTCCGGGTCACCGGTCTCGACCCCGTCGCCGACCACGCGCGGGTGGCGCGCGTTCTCGGCGCCCAGCTGCAGCAGAGCGAGCTGCAGGGCAAGCTCACCGTCCGCGAGGCGCTCGAGCTGTACGCCTCCTTCTACCCGGACCCGCTCGACTGGGGGCCGCTCGCCGACCGGCTGGGTCTGACGGAGAAGCTGACCACCCGCTTCGCCAAACTCTCCGGAGGCCAGAAACAGCGCCTGTTCATCGCGCTCGCCCTGATCGGCAACCCCCGGATCGTCGTCCTCGACGAGCTCACCACCGGCCTGGACCCGCGGGCCCGCCGCGACACCTGGGAGCTGATCGAGGACGTACGGACCCAAGGGGTCACCGTCCTGCTCGTCACCCACTTCATGGAGGAGGCGCAGCGGCTGTGCGACCGGATCGCCGTGATCGACAAGGGGAAGGTGGCCGCCCTGGACAGCCCGGCCGGACTGATCCGGCGCTCGTCGGGAGCCACCGTCATCAGCTTCACCCCGTCCGCGCCGCTGGACGACCGTGAGCTGAACGCGCTGCCCGCGCTCGCCTCCGTCGAGCACCGGGACGGCCGTATCACGCTGGCCGGCACGGACGAGACGGTCAACGCCGTCATCACCCTGCTCGCCCGCCACCGCATCACCGCCCACCAGCTCCGTGTCGTGGACGCCACGCTCGACGACGCGTTCCTCGACCTGACCGACGCCCGCACGAAGGAGGCCACGGCATGAGCACCGCCGTACTGAGGACCGAGATCCGGCTGTTTCGCCGTGAGCCCGGCGCCGTCTTCTGGATCCTGCTCTTCCCGACGCTGCTGCTGCTGATCCTCGGCTCGATCCCGTCCTTCCGGCAGCACCAGGACGACCTCGGCGGACTGCGCACCATCGACGCGTACGTCCCGGTGGCCGTGCTGCTGGGGATGATCGTCGGCGGCCTGCAGTCCATGCCGCAGGCGCTGACCGGCTACCGCGAGCGCGGCATCCTGCGCCGGATGGCCACCACGCCCGTGCGCCCGAGCGCCCTGCTGACGGCGCAGATGGTGGTCTTCGGTGCCGCCTCCCTGGTGTCCGCGCTGCTGGTGCTGGTGGTCGGGCGGCTCGACTACGACGTACGACTGCCCAAGCAGGGCTTCGGATACCTCCTGGCCCTCGTGCTGGCCGTCCTGGCGGCCCTCGCTCTCGGATCGGTGGTGTCGGCGCTGTCCCGTACGACGAAGATCGCGGGCGCCATCGGCTCCGCCGTGTTCTTCCCGGCGATGTTCTGCGCGGGCGTGTGGCTGCCGGTGCAGGCCATGCCGCACGTGCTCGCGAGGATCGTGGGCTACACGCCCTTCGGCGCCGCGGCGCAGGCCCTCAACCAGGCGGCGGCCGGGCACTGGCCGGGCTGGGGCCATCTCGGGGTGCTGGTGGTGTGGATCCTGCTGCTGACGGGTGCGGCCACCCGCTGGTTCCGCTGGGAGTAGGCGGCCGACCGTGCAGACTGGGGACATGACCGCGGTGGACACACAGCTCGACAGACGATGGGAGCAGTTCCACACCTGGGGGCCGTACGGGCTGCTCGGCGCCGCTGTCGTCCTCGCGTTCGCCACCGCCGACCCACATGCCGCCCCGGCCAAGTGGTACGCCGCCTTCGGCCTGATCGCCGCAGCGATCGCGCTCCAGATGTGGTGGCACAGCACCCGGCCGCGCGGGCCCGACCGCCGCCGTACACCGTCCCGGACCGGGGCGGTGTACTACGCCGTCCGCTGGGCGCTGGCCTTCGCCCTCACCTACCTCAACCCCTTCTTCGCGTTCTACGCCGCCACCGGCTACATGGACGCCGACGAGACCCTGCCGCCCCGCTGGCACCGGCTCGGGCTGCTCGCGAGCGCGGCCACCGTGGCCGGGGCGCAGGCCGGCGGGGTGCCGTTCCACGGCGTGGTGCAGTGGATGGTCTTCGCCGCGCTGCTGGTCGCCAACTCCGGCCTGCAGATGGTGGTCGCGCATCTCACCGAGCAGGAGGCCGAGCGCGCCCGCGAACGCACCGAGACCATCACCGAACTCGAACGCACCAACGCCGCCCTGCAGCAGGCCCTCGACGAGAACGCCGCGCTGCACGCGCAGCTCCTCGTCCAGGCACGCGAGGCGGGGGTGGCCGACGAGCGGCGGCGGCTGGCGGCCGAGATCCACGACACCATCGCGCAGGGCCTGACCGGCATCATCGCCCAGCTCCAGGTCGTCGCGAACACCCCCGAGCGGGAGCCGGCCCACGAGCATCTGCACCGCGCCATGGACCTGGCCCGGCACAGCCTCGGCGAGGCCCGCCGCTCCGTGCAGAACCTGGCGCCGGTGGCGCTGGAGAACGACGGGCTGCCCGAGGCGCTGAAGAAGACGGTCGCCGAATGGGGCGAACGGACCGGAGTACGGGCCGAGTTCACGGTCACCGGCACCACGGAGCAGCTCCACGAGGAGGTCTCCGCCACCCTGTTGCGCATCGTCCAGGAGGCCCTGTCCAACGCGGCCCGGCACGCCCGCGCCTCACGCATCGGCGTCACCCTGTCCTTCATGGGCGACGAGGTCGTCCTCGACATCCGCGACGACGGCGCCGGCTTCGACCCGCTCGGACTTCCGGCCCGCAGCCGTTCCGGAGGGTTCGGCCTCGACGGCATGAGAGCCCGCGCCGAACGCATCGCGGGGTCGCTGGCGGTGGAGTCGGAACCCGGGCACGGCACCGCGCTGTCGGCTCGCGTACCGTTGGTCCGCCATGAGCGATGACGCCCTGATCTCTCTGCTGATCGTCGACGACCATCCCGTCGTACGCGACGGACTGCGCGGCATGTTCGAGTCGGCGCCCGGGTTCACGGTCCTCGGCGAGGCCTCGAACGGCGTCGAGGCGCTGGAGCGGACGGCCGCCCTCGACCCGGACGTGATCCTCATGGACCTGCGCATGCCGGGCGGCGGGGGAGTCGACGCCATCAAGGAACTGACCCGGCGCGGGGCCCGCGCCAAGGTCCTCGTCCTGACCACGTACGACACCGACACCGACACCCTGCCCGCCATCGAGGCCGGCGCGACGGGCTATCTCCTCAAGGACGCCCCACGCGACGAGCTGTTCACCGCCGTCCGAGCCGCCGCGGAAGGCCGCACGGTGTTGTCGCCCGCGGTCGCCTCCCGCCTGGTCTCCGCGGTCCGCTCACCGTCCACCCCCGGCAACGAGCCGCTGTCCACCCGCGAACGCGAGGTCCTCACCCTGGTCGCCAGGGGCACCTCCAACCGCGAGATCGCCCGCGAACTCTTCATCAGCGAGGCAACGGTGAAAACTCACCTCACCCACCTCTACGCCAAGCTGAACGTCAGCGACCGCGCAGCGGCGGTGGCCACGGCATACGAACGCGGCATCCTCGGCTGACACCGGCCACTACCGAGGCTCGGCCACCCTGAGCAACAACACCGCCCGTGCCGGCACCGTGATCGCCGTGCCCGCCCGGTGCTCCACCCCCGGTTCGGTCGCCTGCGACTCGCGTGAGGTGTCTACGACGACCTCGTAGTGGTTCGCCCACGGCGGTCCGGGGAGTACGAAGCTCGTCGGGCGGTCGCCGGCGTGGAGGACGGCGAGGAAGCTGTCGTCCAGGATCGGGGCGCCGTGTTCGTCGCGGCCCGGGATGTCTCGGCCGGAGAGGTACATGCCCAGGGTGGCGGCGGGGGCGTACCAGTCGCGTTCCGTCATTTCCGTGCCGCGTGCGGTGAACCAGGCGAGGTCGCGCAGGCCGTCGGCGGAGTGGGCGCGGCCGGAGAAGAAGGCGCGGCGGCGCAGGACCGGGTGTCGGTGGCGCAGGGTGATCAGGCGGGACGTGAGATCGTACAGGGCCTTCCAGGCGGGTTCGTTCAGCAGGTCCCAGTCCAGCCAGCTGATCTCGTTGTCCTGGCAGTAGGCGTTGTTGTTGCCGCGCTGGGTGCGGCCCATCTCGTCGCCCGCGACCAGCATCGGCACGCCCGTCGACAGCAGCAGGGTGGTCAGCAGGTTCCTGAGCTGGCGGCGCCTGAGACCCCGCACCCGTTCGTCGGGCGTCTCGCCCTCCGCCCCGCAGTTCCAGGCGCGGTTGTCGTCCGTGCCGTCGCGGTTGCCCTCGCCGTTGGCCTCGTTGTGCTTGCGCTCGTAGGACACCAGGTCGCGCAGCGTGAACCCGTCGTGCGCGGTGACGAAGTTGACGGAGGCGTACGGACGCCGGCCGCCCCAGGCGTACAGGTCGCTGGAGCCCGACAGCCGGTAGCCCAGGTCCCGTACGTCCGGCAGCGCCCCCCGCCAGAAGTCCCGTACGGCGTTGCGGTACCGGTCGTTCCACTCCGTCCACAGGGGCGGGAAGGCGCCCACCTGGTACCCGCCGGAGCCCACGTCCCACGGCTCGGCGATCAGCTTCACGCGCCGGAGCACCGGGTCCTGGGCGATGACCGCCAGGAACGGGGAGAGCATGTCGACGTCGTGCATCGAGCGGGCCAGCGCGGCGGCGAGGTCGAAGCGGAAGCCGTCCACGCCCATCTCCGTCACCCAGTACCGCAGCGAGTCGGTGATCAGCCGCAGCACGTGCGGCTGCACCACGTGCAGGGTGTTCCCGCAGCCCGTGTAGTCGGCGTAGCGCCGGGCGTCCGACTGGAGGTGGTAGTAGCCCCGGTTGTCGATGCCCTTCATCGACAGGGTCGGCCCGTACTCGTTCGCCTCCGCCGTGTGGTTGTAGACCACGTCGAGGATGACCTCGATCCCGGCCGCGTGCAGCGCGCGCACCATGCGCTTGAACTCGCCGACCTGCCCGCCCGTCGTCCCGGACGCGGCGTACGCGGCGTGCGGGGCGAAGTAGCCGATGGAGTTGTAGCCCCAGTAGTTCTTCAGGCCCCGGCGCAGCAGATGGTCCTCGTGCGCGAACTGGTGGACGGGCAGCAGCTCGACGGCCGTGACGCCCAGCCCGACGAGGTGCTCGATCGCCGCCGGATGCGCCAGCCCGGCGTACGTGCCCCGCAGGTCCTGCGGAATCCCGGGGTGCAGCTTGGTGAATCCCCGCACGTGCAGCTCGTAGATGACCGAGTCCGCCCACGGCGTCTTCGGGCGGCGGTCGTCGGCCCAGTCGTCGTCATCGTGGACGACCACCCCCTTGGGGACGTACGGCGCCGAGTCCCGGTCGTCGCGCACGGTGTCGGCGACCTGCTGCTGCGGCCAGTCGCGCACATGCCCGTACACCTCCGGCGGCAGGCCGAAGTCGCCGTCCACCGCGCGTGCGTACGGGTCCAGCAGCAGCTTCGCCGGGTTCCAGCGGCCGCCGGTCCACGGGTCCCAGCGGCCGTGCACCCGGTAGCCGTAGCGCTGCCCGGGCATGACGCCCGGCACGAAGCCGTGCCAGATCTCGTGCGTCAGCTCGTTGAGCCGGGTCCGGGTCTCCCTGCCCCGCTCGTCGAACAGGCACAGCTCGACCGCCTCCGCCCCGCCAGCCCACAGCGCGAAGTTGGTGCCCGCCACCCCGTCAGGACCGACCCGGAACCGGGCCCCGAGCGGTGTCGGCGCACCGGGCCGCACCGGCACCCCCGGCCTCTTCCGGGGCGCGCCGTTGACCACGGCGGCCGGGTGTTCGCCCCCTTCGGCCTGCCCCTCGGCCACCGCCTCCTGCTCGGCTGCGCTGGACACCTCTCAGCCTCCCACGGCTCATGGGACGACGCCCACGCAGCCGCGGCGTCCCGGCCACGGCTCCCCGTCGTCGTCCTCCCCACTGTTCTGCCCAGAGCACGGCCGGGCGACCCCGGGGACCTGCACTCACGTTTCTCCGGGGCGTCATGGTCGTTGGGCAGCCCGTGAGGCATGCACAAGGGCGCGCACGGCGCGCGGGGGCCGCTCTGGCCGCCGTACTGACATGGGCGGCACTGCTGGCCCAACTGACCGGCTGCACTGCGCACTCCGCGGGCAGCGGCGGCATCGGGGAGGCGTTCGGCAAAGCACCGGCGCCCGAGGACGTCATCCGCGTCTCGCCGGACGACGGCAGCAAGGGCGTCCACCCGGAGCGCAAACTCCTGGTCCGGGTGGACAGCGGCCGTCTGCAGTCGGTGAAGGTCGTCAAGTCCCAGGACGCACAGGAGACCCCGGTGCCCGGCCGGATCTCCGGGGACGGCCTGCGCTGGGAACCCGAGGACCCCAGGCTGTCGCTGGCCGCCAAGTACACGGTCGACGCGATCGCCCTGGACGGCCACGGACGCAGGTCCGCACGGCACACGACGTTCACCACGTACGTCCCGGACGAGCGCTTCATCGGCTACGTCACGCCGGAGAACCGTTCCACCGTCGGCACCGGAATGATCGTCTCCATGGCGTTCAACCGGGAGATCGAGCACCGGGCCGCCGTCCAGCGCGCCATCCACGTCACCGCGAGACCGGCCGTGCAGATCCGCCCGCACTGGTTCGGCAAGGCCCGCCTCGACTTCCGCCCCGAGCACTACTGGAAGCCCGGCACCCAGGTCACCGTCTCCCTCGCACTGCGCGACGTCGAGGGCGCCCGCGGCGTCTACGGACTGCAGGACAAGACGTTCTCGTTCACCGTCGGCCGCAGCCAGATCTCCGTGGTGGACGCGGCCGCCCACACCATGCAGGTACGGCGCTCCGGAGCACTGCTGGCCACGGTGCCGATCACGGCCGGGGCACCCAAGCACACCACGTACAACGGGACGATGGTGGTGATGGAGATGCTGGAGCTGACCCGGATGAACGGCGCCACGGTCGGCTTCAAGAAGGAGAACGGCAAGGGCGAGTACGACATCCCGGACGTCCCGCACGCGCTGCGCCTGACCGATTCCGGCACCTTCCTGCACGGCAACTACTGGGCGCCCAACGCCCCCGGACATGTCAACGTCAGCCACGGGTGCGTGGGGCTCAGGGACGTCAAGGGCGGCAGCTCCGACACTCCGGCCGGCTGGTTCTTCGACCGCACGCTCGTCGGTGACGTGATCCAGGTCGTGCACAGCAATGACAAAAAGGTCGCTCCCGACAACGGCCTCGGAGGATGGAATATGGGGTGGAAGGAGTGGAAGGCGGGCGGCGCGGTCAAATAACCGGTGAGGGGGCGGGGATCGAGCCGGGCGCAGGAGTCGATGTTGCGACTGAACGGTGACCTTCACCTGACACGATCCCCAAATTCTTGCGGTTAATATGCGCCAATGCGCGCGTGGTACGCGCCGGGGCGCGGGCCTGACCAGGCCCGGCGAGGGGAGAACAACTTGAACGTGCGGCCGATATCGGGGGCGTCGGTTGACGCGGGCGGACGCGGGCGCCGGGCAGTGCCGGCACTCATATGCGGCGTGCTGCTGCTGGCCGTCACCGCGTGCGGGGGCGGGGGCTCGGGTTCCGGGGCGTCCGGCGACAGCAAGGCCAAGGGGGCGGACGCGGCGCAGAGCAAGCAGTCGGAGGCGGTGGTCACGATCGCCCCCAAGAACGCTGCGAAGTCCGTCGACACGACCGGCGCCCTCAAGGTGACCGCGAGCAAGGGCAGGTTGACCGCGGTCGAGGTCAAGGACGACAAGGGGGCGGCGGTCCCCGGGAAGATCACCGGCGGCGGCACCGGCTGGACTCCGTCCACGCATCTCGCGGCCGCCACCAAGTACACGGTGCACGCGGTCGCCAAGGACTCCGAGGGCCGTGAGGCGGCGGAGGACTCCAGCTTCACCACCCTCACCCCGCACAACACCTTCATCGGCAACTTCACCCCCGAGAACGGCTCCACGGTGGGCGTGGGGATGCCGTTCTCGCTCCGCTTCACCCGGGGCATCACGCACCCCGAGGATGTCGAGAAGGCCATCAGCATCAAGACCGAGCCGGCCGTCGACGTCGAGGGCCACTGGTTCGGCAACGACCGCCTCGACTTCCGCCCGGAGAAGTACTGGGCGTCCGGCACGAAGGTCACGGTGAAGCTGAACCTCGACGGCGTCGAGGGCCGCCCGGGCGTCTACGGCAAGCAGGTCAAAACGGTGAAGTTCACCATCGGCCGCAACCAGGTCTCTGTCGTCGACGCCAAGACCCACAAGATGAAGGTCACCCAGGACGGCAAGGTCGTCAAGACCATCCCCGTCACCACCGGAAAGCCCGGCTACGACACCTGGAACGGCCGGATGGTCATCAGCGAGCGGCTGCGGGTGACCCGTATGAACGGCGAAACGGTCGGCTACGGCGGCGAGTACGACATCAAGGACGTGCCCGACGCGATGCGCCTGACCGACTCCGGCACCTTCATCCACGGCAACTACTGGGGCGGCGGAGCCTTCGGCAACTACAACTCCAGCCACGGCTGCGTCGGCCTGCAGGACACGCGCGGCGGCTACGACCGCAGTCTGCCCGGCGGGTGGTTCTTCGACCACTCGATCGTCGGCGACGTGGTCGAGGTCAAGCGCTCCCACGACCGCACGGTCGACCCGGCCAACGGCCTCAACGGCTGGAACATGTCGTGGGAGAAGTGGAAGGCGTAGGCCCTCCGCGGTCCGTGCCGCATGACGTACGGCCCCGGTGTGAGGTACTGCACCGGGGCCGTTGCCGTTAGTCCCCGTTAACCTGCCCTCATGACCGTGAATCTCGAAGTCGCCGAAGGTGTCGGCACCATCCGCCTCGACCGTCCGCCGATGAACGCGCTGGACGTGGCCACGCAGGACCGCTTGAAGGAACTCGCCGAGGAGGCGACCCGGCGCGAGGACGTACGGGCCGTGATCGTGTACGGCGGGGAGAAGGTGTTCGCGGCGGGTGCGGACATCAAGGAGATGCAGAACATGGACCACGCGGCGATGGTCCTGCGCTCCCGAGCCCTGCAGGACTCGTTCACTGCCGTGGCCCGCATCCCCAAGCCGGTGGTCGCGGCGATCACGGGCTATGCGCTGGGCGGCGGCTGCGAGTTGGCGCTGTGCGCGGACTATCGCATCGCGGCGGAGAACGCCAAGCTGGGGCAGCCGGAGATCCTGCTCGGGCTGATCCCGGGGGCGGGCGGCACCCAGCGGCTGTCGCGGCTGGTCGGGCCGTCGAAGGCGAAGGACCTGATCTTCACCGGCCGTATGGTCAAGGCGGACGAGGCGCTGACACTGGGCCTGGTGGACCGCGTGGTCCCGGCCGAGGAGGTCTATACGGCGGCGCACGCGTGGGCGGCGCGGCTGGCGCAGGGCCCGGCGATCGCCCTGCGGGCCGCGAAGGAGTCGATCGACACCGGCCTGGAGACGGACATCGAGACGGGCCTTGCGGTCGAACGGAACTGGTTCGCAGGGCTGTTCGCGACGGAGGACCGCGAGCGCGGAATGCGGAGCTTCGTCGAGGAAGGGCCGGGGAAGGCGAAGTTCCTCTGAGCGACGGGACGGTCGAGGCAGTGGTTGCTGTGAACATCCGCGAAACCACTTGCAATTGACACGGCGTCTGATCCGGATCGCTCGATGGGGCGCATTATGGGAGCCTTAAGGCAACCTTAAGTCTGCCTCGTCGAGGGAGGGTGTCGATTGCCAGTGGGCCGGCCTTCACCGCAGGCCGGACGGGCTGTTGACGCTTCCGAACTGCCGTAGGCATATGCCGAACGAACCATTCGGAAGGACGCGTTCCGGGGGGCGTATTCCCCCGGAACGGCCCCGGAGGGCGCTTCGTGCGGCCATGATGGGGGCATGGCGGGGCTGGATGGCATCGAACAGCCGCGGGGACACAGCCGTGTGACGGCGGCGCGCTGGTCGCCCGCGGTCGAGGACGAGCAGGCGCTCAAGGCGCTCGAGTTGTTCGGCAACCCGACCGAGGCGGAGGTCCCGCTGCCGTCCCGCCCGGAGTCCGCCGCCACCGCCCGCCGGCTCACCCAGGTCGTGGTCCTGCGGCAGTGGGGCCTCACCCCCAAGATGACCGAGGACGCCGTCCTGCTCGTCTCCGAACTCGTCGGCAACGCGGTCCGCCACACCGGCGCCCGCACCTTCGGCCTGCGCATGCGCCGCCGCCGCGGCTGGCTCCGCATCGAGGTCCGCGACCCCTCCCGAGGCCTCCCCTGCCTCATGCCGGTCCAGGACATGGACATCAGCGGCCGAGGCCTCTTCCTGGTCGACAAACTCTCCGACCGCTGGGGAGTCGACCTACTGCCCCGCGGCAAGACGACGTGGTTCGAGATGAGGGTGGCGGACCGCTAGGGCGCGGCTGGCCGCCGGGGCGAGGGTGATCATCGGGGCGGGGGCGGTTGCCGGGGTGGGGCTGATTCTCGGGGGAGGGTCGACCGCTTGGGCAGGCCAGGGATGGGGTGACCGCCGGGAGCAGGGCCGATCGCTGGCGCCAGCGCTGACGGCCGGGGCGGGTCCGATCGCTGGGGGCGGACCAGCACGGCAGGGCCGATCAGCAGGGCGGGGGCGACTGCGCGGGCGGCGTGCATAAACGGGTGGCTGTGGGTTGCGACCCGGGGACATGCGCCGATCGGGTCAATCGGCCGTTTTTTTGCTTATCGCCCTTTAAATGGTGCGGTGACCTCGACCGACCGCCGGACGGCGCTCCGTACGGGCGCCGGGCTTCTTGCCGCAGGTGTCCTCACCGCAGGCTGCGCGCCGAACGGCGCCGTCGCGCACTCCACGCCGGTGGCGCACACCACCGCCGATCCCCCCGCCCAGACGCCGGCGCCCCCACCCCGCGCTTACCCGGGTCAACCCGCCCAGCTCACCCACGGCCCCCGCACCCGCCCACGCGTGGCCCTCACCTTCCACGGCCAGGGCGACCCCGCCATCGCCCGCGCCCTGCTCGCCGCGGCGGAGAAGCACGGGGCCCGCGTCACCGTACTGGCCGTCGGCAGCTGGCTCGACCAGCACCCGGAGCTGGCCCGCCGCATCCTCGACGGCGGCCACGACCTCGGCAACCACACCCAGCGGCACCTGGCCATCAACACCATGGCCGAGGCCGACGCCCGCACCGAGATCACCGCCTGCGCCGGTCGCCTGAAGAAGCTGACCGGCTCCATCGGGACCTGGTTCCGCCCCTCCCGGGCTCCGCTCGCGTCCCCTTTGGTCGTGGACCTGGCCCGCGCCGCCGGTTACCCCCACGTCCTGTCGTACGACGTCGACTCGCTCGACTACACCGCCCCCGGCGCGGACGCCGTCGTACGCAACGTCCTCGGCAAGGTTCAACGCGGATCCGTGGTGAGCCTGCACTTCGGCTACCAGGACACGGTCGCCGCGCTCCCCGTCGTACTGCAAGAACTCGCCCACCGCGGCCTGTCCGCCGTGACCACCACGGAGCTGTTCACCTGATGCACCCCACCCGGCACACCCGCGCCCTGATCGCCGCCGGCGTCCTCGCCGTGCTCGCCCCCCTCGCTTCGTGCGCCGGCGCACCCGGACAGCACAGCAACGAGGCCCTCGGCAGCAAGCCCGCCGCCGCCCCGGCGCACAAGAAGGCACCCCCTCCGGGTCTGCCCGGGATGCCGCCCGTGCTCGACCCGCACGACGTGTACGCGGCCGACCGCCCGAACCGGCTCTCCCCGGTGGTCCGGGACTTCCCCTCCCGCGTCTACGTCCCCAACACCAACTCCAACACGGTCTCGGTCATCGACCCGAAGACGTACAAGGTCATCGAGACGATCCCGGTCGGCATCCAGCCCCAGCACGTCGTCCCCTCCTGGGACCTCAAGACGCTGTGGGTCAACAACGACAAGGGCAACACCCTCACCCCCATCGACCCGAGGACGGGGAAGGCCGGCCCGACGGTCGACGTCCACGACCCCTACAACCTCTACTTCACGCCCGACGGCAAGTACGCCATCGTCATGGCCTCCCTCGACCGCGAACTCGTCTTCCGCGACGCGCACACCATGAAGCGCGTGAAGACCGTCCCGGTCACCTGCTACGGCGTCAACCACGCCGACTTCTCCGCCGACGGCCGGTACTTCATCGTCTCCTGCGAGTTCAGCGGCGAACTGCTCAAGGTCGACACGGCGAGCATGAAGGTGATCGGCCAGGAGAAGCTGCCGTTCGACGGGTCGATGCCGCAGGACGTCAAGATCTCGCCCGACGGCAAGCGGTTCTACATCGCCGACATGGCCGCCGACGGCGTATGGATCCTGGACGGCGACCGGTTCACCCGCCCCACCCTGCTGCACACCGGCAAGGGCGCCCACGGCCTCTACGTCAGCCGCGACTCGCGCGAGATGTACATCTCCAACCGCGGCGAGGGCTCCGTCTCCGTCTTCGACTTCCGCGAGAACAAGCTCACCAAGAAGTGGCGGCTGCCCGACGGCGGCAGCCCCGACATGGGCGGCGTCTCGGCGGACGGCAAGGTGCTGTGGCTGTCGGGACGCTACAACTCCGAGGTGTACGCCATCGACACCCGCACCGGCGAGCAGCTGGCCCGCATCAAGGTCGGCAGCGGCCCGCACGGCCTCGCGGTGTACCCGCAGCCGGGCCGCTACTCGCTCGGCCACACCGGCGTCTTCCGCTGAGCCCGCCTCGCGGAGTCCGAACTAGCGCGCGTGCAGCAGCAGTTCCGACCCCACGGGGCGATAGCCCGCCGCCAGGAACGCCCGCAGGCTCCGGGCGTTGCCCGGCGCGACCTGCGCCCACAGCGGCTCGCCGGCGAGATGACGGGCCGCCGTCACCAGCGCCCGACCCAGCCCCCGTTGCCGCGCCTCCTCGTCGACCTCGACGGAGACCTCCAGCCGCCCGCCGACCCCGCGCCCCGTCACCAGCACCCCGCCCTCGGCCGCCCACGCCCGCACCTCGTCACGCCGCCCGCGGGCGTAGACGACGCGCGAGTGCCCGGCGTCCCCGATCTCCTCAAGGGCGAGCGGCGCCGCGCCCGGCAGCGGGGCGGCGACCAGCATCGCGTCGATCGTCTCGGCCGTACGCCCCGTCCGCTCGGCGAACGCCGCCAGGAAAAGCGGGTTCATGGGCGCGGCCAGCGCGTCGCAGTCGACGGCGCGCAGCGCGCGGCGGACCCAGTCCGGGTCCTCGTCGGTGAGGACGACGGCGTGCGCGGTGAAGGCGAGCACCCCCGCGTCCCGCTCGCAGTCCTGCGGGACCACCGTCGTACGACCGTCGGCGGGCGGGAAGACACCGCGGGCGGCGGCGTCGAGAATGTCCCGCAACGTCTCCATCGCGCTCCTTGAGTCTCCACCCACTGGAAGGCCCAGACTCGCAGACATGATCGACGACGGCACCGAACTTTTCACCATCGGGGAGCTGGCCAGGTCCGCCGGTCTGACGGTGCGCACCATCCGCTACTGGTCCGACGAGGGCGTCCTGACCCCGGTGACTCGCTCCGCGGGCGGCTACCGGCTCTACGACGCCGGATCCGCCGCCCGGCTCGAACTGATCCGCACGCTGCGCGAGCTGGGTCTCGGGCTCGACGACGTACGCAAGGTGCTGGCCGGGGACCGGACGGTCGCGGAGGTCGCGGCCGCGCACGTGGTCGCGCTGGACGCGCAGATCAACACCCTGAAGGTGACCCGTGCGGTGCTGTCGTCCGTGGCGCGACGCGGTTCGACCGCAGAGGAGATGACCCTGATGAACAGACTGGCCAGGCTGTCGGCGGCCGAACGCCGGCGGATCATGGAGGAGTTCGTGGAGGAGATGTTCCACGGGCTCGACCTCGTCGACCCCGACATCCGCGAGCGGATGCGCAACACCGCGGTGAACCTGCCGGACGACCCGACCCCGGAGCAGGTCGACGCCTGGGTGGAGCTGGCGGAGATGGTGCAGGACCCCGAGTTCCGGGCGCAGATGCGCAAGGCGGCGGAGTTCAACCACGCCGACCGGGGGCCGGAGACGCCCGCCGGGGCGTCCATGTGGTTCGCCAAGTTGCTCGTCGAACTCGTGGGCCGGGCACGGGAGAAGGGGGTCGCGCCCGAGTCGCCGGAGGCCGACAAGGTGCTGCGGAAACTGCTCGGGAACGCCGACCGGGCCGCCGTCCTCGAACGCATCACGGCGTCCCACAATGTCCGCATCGCCCGCTGGCGCGAACTGCTCGGCATCCTCAAGGACCAGCCCGTGCGGGCCTTCGAGGAGGAGTTCGGCTGGGTGGTCGCCGCGCTGCAGGCGCACCCGGGCCGTTAGTCTGACCTGCGTCAGTACGCCAGCACGGCATACAAGCACGAACATAAGGGGCGGATCGGTGGCCGACATCGAAGCAGCACGCAAGGATTTCCAGCGGATCGACACCGACGGCGACGGCTTCATCACCGCCGCCGAGTTCAAGACCGCCCTGGCCCAGGGGGGCGACTGGAACGTCACCGAGTCGGTCGCCGAGGCCATCATCAAGACCCGCGACATCAACGGCGACAAGATGCTGTCGTTCGACGAGTTCTGGGCGTACCTGAACAAGTAGGACACTCAGGGGGTGCCCCTTCGTATTCCGGATGGGCACCCCCTTCGTCATGTGGTGCGCGCGTTGCGCAGAAAGGTGGCGAACATGTCGATCCCGATCTCGGCGGTCGAGACCCGGGTCAGCATGCCGACGAGTTGCGCTGCCTCCACGGTCGGCGGCTCGCCCGCATGAACCATGAAGGAGTACGCGTAGAGAGCGGCGACCTCCTCGTTGCGGCATGCGAACGGACGTAGTTGCACCACCGTTGCCGCAAGGGTGGCCGCTCTCCAGGCGTTGTCGGCGTCGGCCCGGTTCTTGCTCGCATGCCGGGCGATGGCTGCTTCGAGCGCGGGGATGTCTTCGACCTCGGGGGGTTCGGCGAGCTGGTCCGCGATGACGAGGGCCCAGCGCAGGTCGACAGTGAGTTCCATCAGGAGCGCCCTGCCTCCAGAGCCTCCGCGAAGGCCTTGGCTGCGGCCAGCACGTGCGGCGGGACCGTTTCGTCCGGGGTCTCCTGGCCTTCGAGGTCCCGCTCGATGAGGGTCCTGATGTAGCCGGACAGCATCATTCCGCGCTCGTGAGCTATGGCCTTGGCCTTGTCGACCAGCTCGGCGGGCAGACGCACGTTCAACTGCTTGGTGTCCTGGGTCTGCATCGGTGCTCCCGTGTGCAAGTGTGGGCTGAAGGCTCGACCAGCATTACCTAGCAATTGCTAGCTGTCCAGTCCTGCAGGTCGATCCGCCCTCGCGACCATCGCTCATCGCACCGCCCGATCGACCGCCGACAGCACCGCCTGCACCGCCGCGGTCGGGCCCGTGCCCGCGCCCCAGGTCGTGGTGCCGTTCACGCGGCACTCGGCGAAGGCGGTCGTCCCGTTCTCGGTGAGGTCCAGCACCTCGACCGGGAAGCCGGCGCCGGTGAGTGCGTCGGCGAAGGCGGTGAGCACGCCTGCGCCCGTGCCCTCGTAGTCGCCGGTGCGGTCGTCGGTCTCGAGGGTGCAGACGAAGCGGTGGACGCCGGGAAACTCCTCGTGCGCGGACCAGGCGTGCAGCCGCAGGGCGCCTTGAGCCAGATAGGTCGCCCGGAACAGTTCGTACAGCTCCTTCGCGGTGGCCTCCCGGCCGCTGTCGTCCGTCGCCTCCTGGACGACGCGCGAGAAGTCGGGACGCATCCGCGGCGGCAGGTCGATGCCGTGCCGCGTGCGCAGCAAATGGGCCACACCGCCCTTGCCGGACTGGGAGTTGACCCGGATGACGGCCTCGTAGGAACGCCCGATGTCGGCCGGGTCGATCGGCAGATACGGCACCGACCAGGGCGCCCGGCCCTCCGGGACGCCCAACTCGGCCGCCGTACGGGCGTGCTGGGCGAGACCCTTGCCGATCGCGTCCTGGTGGGTGCCGGAGAACGCCGTGTGCACGAGGTCGCCGGCGTAGGGGTGGCGCACATGGACGGGCAGCCGGTTGCAGTGCTCGACCGTCTCCCGCACCGCGTCGATGTCGCCGAAGTCGACCATGGGATCGACCCCTTGGGTGTACAGATTGAGCGCGAGTGTCACCAGGTCGACGTTACCGGTGCGCTCACCGTTGCCGAACAGGCAGCCCTCCACGCGCTGCGCGCCCGCCAGCACGGCGAGTTCGGCGCAGGCCACGCCCGTGCCGCGGTCGTTGTGCGGGTGCACGGAGAGGATCACCGCCTCGCGCCGGGCCAGATGGCGGTGCATGTACTCGATCTGGTCCGCGTACACGTTCGGCGTGGCGATCTCGACGGTCGCCGGCAGGTTGTGCGTGACCGGTCGGTCGGGGCTCGCCTCCCACAACTCGGTGAGCGAGTCGCACAGTTCGAGGACGAAGTCGGGCTCGGTCAGATTGAAGGTCTCCGGGGAGAACTGGAAGCGGATTCCCGGTGCGTCCCCGGCCAGCCGCGCCATCTGCTCCGCCGCCTCCCGGACGATCTTCCCCACATCGCCCCGGTCCCGGCCCAGCACCACGTCCCGCCACACCGGCGACGTCGCGATGTACAGATGCACGACCGCCCGCGGCAGCCCCGCGATCGCCTCGAAGGTGCGGTCGATCAGCTCCGGCCTGGCCGGGGTGAACACCACCGGCGTGACATCGTCCGGCACGGCGCCGGAGGTCACCAGGTGCCGTACGAAGTCGAAGTCCGTACGGCTCGCCGAGGGGTAGCCGACCTCGATCTCCTTGAAGCCGGTCGCCACCAGCAGTTCGAAGAAGCGCCGCTTGCGGGGTGTGTCCATCGGCTCGGCGAGCGCCTGGTTGCCGTCGCGCAGGTCGACGGGGACCCACAGGGGAGCGCGCTCGATCCGGGCGGAGGGCCAACTCCGGTCGCCGGAAGGGACGTTCACCCGCTCCTGATAGGGACGGTAGCGGTGGTGGGGCATGGGGCTGGGACGCTGCGGATTCCACAGCTCGTACGCGGTGGTGGTCATCGTCTGCTGCTGGCCTTCGGCTCGGTGGGACGGTGACCGGCAGCACGGCGACCCGCGGCGGGGGGCCGGTCGCGTCAGGCCCCGCCGCGGCAGCCGAGAAGAAGGAGACCACGGAGCGTCATGCCGGTAGGCTAACCACTGCTCAGCTCCTCAGACAAGTGAGAACGGCTCACTCCTCAGACAAGTTGGAGATCCCGATGCCGCTCGGCGCCCTCCGCCCCAGCCCCCTGGTCGAACAGGCCGCGGAGCGACTGCGCGCGCAGATCACCGGCGGCCACTGGCCGGTCGGCACCCGGCTGCCCGGCGAGACCACGCTCGCCAAGGAACTCGGCGTGGGCCGCTCCACCGTCCGCGAGGCGCTGCGCGCGCTGGCCGGAGCGGGCCTCGTCCAGCCCCGGCAGGGTGCCGGAGTCTTCGTCATCGCCACCGAACCGGCCGAGGACTGGCCCACGCGGCTGCGCCGGGCGGCGGTGAGCGACGTCTACGAGGTGCGCATGGCCGTCGAGGTGCACGCCGCCCGGCTGGCCGCGCGGCGGCGCACCCCCGAGGACGTCGCCGCGATCGAACGCGCGCTGGAGCAACGCCGTACCGCCGCCTCCGGCGAGGACGCGGCCTTCGTCGACGCCGACATCGCCCTCCACGCGGCCGTGGTCGCCGCCGCCCACAACCCCGTACTCGCCGACCTGTTCACCGAGTTCACGCCCGTCCTGCGCACCGGCCTGGTCGAACTGCTGGCCCTGACCGGGCTGCGGACGCGGGACCCGAACACCGCGGACGCGGCCCACGAGGCGCTCGTACGGGCGGTCGCGGACGGGGACGCGGAGGGGGCGGCGGAGGTGCTGCGACAGGAACTGGAGGACCCGTTCGCCGGATGACGCATGGACGTCACCCGGTCGGCGCAGCAGCCGGAATAGCGCGGGTACTCGAGGGGTTGTGGTGGCCCAAGAAGCATGCGCGTGCATGCACTACATCGCGCGGCACCCCACCCCCGCACAAAAGGGTCCTGTCATGAAGCGAAAGGTCCTGTCATGAAGATCGGCATCATCGGCGCGGGCAACATCGGCGGCAACCTCACCCGGCGGCTCACCGGCCTCGGCCACGACGTCTCCGTCGCCAACTCCCGCGGCCCCCACACGCTCACGGCACTGGCCGAGGAGACCGGCGCGACGCCCGTCACCGTCGAGGAAGCGGCCCGTGGCGCGGAGATCGTCATCGTCACGATCCCCCTGAAGGCGCTCCCCGACCTCCCGTCCGGACTGCTGGACGGCGCCGTGGACGGCGTCGCGGTCATCGACACCGGCAACTACTACCCGCAGCGCGACGGCAGGATCGCGGCGATCGAGGACGAGGGCCTCACCGAGAGCCGCTATGCGGAACGCCTGATCGGCCACCCGGTGATCAAGGCGTTCAACGAGACCTACGCCCAGGACCTCCTCGACCTGCCCCGCCCGGCCGGCGCCGCTGACCGCATGGCGCTGCCGGTCGCGGGCGACGACGCCGCCGCGAAGCGGAAGGTACGGGAGCTGATCGACGCGCTCGGCTTCGACACTGTGGACGCCGGCGGCCTCGACGACTCCTGGCGCCAGCAGCCCGGCACACCGGTGTACGGGATGCGGGAGAACGCCGACACGGTCACCAAGGCCCTCGCGGAGGCGTCCCCGGAGCGGCCCGCGGACTTCCGGGCGTAAGGGACGGCTCGGGAACGGCCCAGGGAGGTCGCGGCCGTACGGCTCAGACGACGTCGAGGGGCCGGTGCGGCCCGCTGGGCAGTTCGACCTCCACCGGGTCGCCCGGCCGCACCGGCCCGCCCGTCACGACCACGCTCATGATCCCGGCACGGCGCAGCACGGCACCGTCCTCGTCCCGCCCGACGACCTGCTTGAGCAGTCCGTCCTGGAAGCCGTCGATCTGCAGACACGGGTTCCGCAGCCCGGTCACCTCGACCACGGCCTCGTCACCGAGCCGCAGCAGCGTCCCGACGGGCAGGCCCAGCAGATCGATCCCGCGTGTGGTCACGTTCTCCCCGAGCTGCCCGGCCGCGACCTCGAACCCGGCCGCCCGCACCTCCTCGAACAGCTCCTCGTGGATGAGGTGCACCTGCCGCAGATTGGGCTGCGAGGGGTCCCGGCGCATCCGGCTGCGGTGCTTCACGGTCGTACCGGCGTGCACATCCCCCTCCACCCCGAGCCCCGCGAGCAAGGTGATGCTCTCCCGGTTCGGCTTGGTGAACGAGTACACCCCGTTCCTGCTGACCGCACTGACCGCCCCGCCCATTCGATCCCCTCCGCCGCACGACACCCGTGCTCAGGAGCTTATCCGGCGGCCCACTTCTTCAACGCCGCCTTGTCCGCGAAGTCCGCCACGTCCTTGTCGTGGGGGTCGCTGGTGTACTGGTGGAAGCGCCACTTGGCCTTGATGCGGGGCTTGCCCGCCGTGACGTAGTCGGCGATCCAGAGGCCGTCGCCGGCGTACGACGTGGTGTCGACATTGAGCCAGAAGTCCCGGTTCGTATAGAGCACGACCTGGTTGTTCGGGCGCAGGTCCTTCAGGATGCGGATGAAGTGGTCCTTCTCCGCGTTGCTCGCGTGGGTGCCCTCGCTGGTGCGTTCCCAGTCGACGGCGAGGATGTCGCCCGCCTTCTCGGGGGCGTGCTTGACGAAGTACTCCGCCTGGGTCTGGAGGTTGCCCGGCCACAGGAAGTGGTAGAAGCCGACGACGAGTCCGGCGTCACGGCCGTGCTTCGTCTGGGCGGTGAGCTTGGGGTTGATGTACGAATGGCCTTCCGTCGCCTTGATGAAGGCGAAGGAGAGGCCGTCCGTGCCGTACGAGGACGACTGATATGCGCTTACGTCGATGCCGCGCAGCATGTGAGGACTCCCTGAAGTGCCGGTGGGGGGACAGGGGTTCATGTACCCACCACACTGACACGGGTGATCCCTTCCGGATGTGGAAACGGCGTGGAAAGGTCGGCGCTACCGGGTCTGTTCGCAGTGCACCGGGCTTCAGCCCGGTGGTGAAGCGAAGCTGAGAACTGCTCTGACCTCGGCTGTGTGCGTGGATCCGCAGTGTTCACCTCAGCCCGGGTCAGAGCGGTCGGTTCTGCTGCTCGATGTACTGCTTCACGATGCTGAGGGGGGCGCCGCCGACCGATCCGGCGAAGTACGAGCCGGACCACAGGCGCTGTGCCCGCCAGTAGTGGCGGACCAGGTCGGGGAACTCCCGGCGGAGTCTGCGCGAGGACACGCCCTTGAGGGAGTTCACCAGCCTGGACGCGGCGACTTTCGGAGGGAAGTTCACCAGCAGGTGGACGTGGTTGGCCTCGCCGTTGAACTCCACCAGCTCGGCCTCGAAGTCCTCGCACACGGCCCGCATGATCTCCTCGCACCGCGTCAGGTGCCGGTCGGCGAAGACCTTGTGCCGGTACTTCGTCACGAAAACCAAGTGAACATGCATCCGGAAGACGCAGTGACGACCTGTACGAACGTTCTCATCGATACCCATAAACCAACTGCGTATCATGATCCGTGTGCAGCTTCGGTACAGCTTCCGCCTGTACCCGAGCGCCGGTCAGCGCATGGCGTTGGCGAGGGCGTTCGGGTGTGCGCGGGTGGTCTACAACGACGCCCTCCGGGCTCGGGAGACCGCCCGCGGCGAAGGCATGCCGTTCCCGAAGACCGGCGACCTGTCGAAGCAACTCATCACCGAGGCGAAGAACACCCCCGAGCGGGCCTGGCTCGGCGAGGTCTCGGCGGTCGTCCTCCAGCAGTCCCTGCGCGACCTGGACACCGCGTACCGGAACTTCTTCGGCGGCCTGAAAGGCAAGCGCCCGCGCATGGGTGCACCCCGGTACAAGTCGAAGCGGGACACCCGGCAGTCGGTTCGGTTCACCGCGAACGCCCGCTGGTCGATCACTGTGGGACAGAAGCTGCGCCTGCCGAAGATCGGCGACGTCAAGGTGAAGTGGTCCCGCTCCCTGCCCTCAACGCCGTCCACGGTGACGGTGGTCAAGGACAGCGCGGGCAGGTACTTCGCGAGCTTCGTCGTCGAGACCGGCCCGCAGGAAGTCCTGCCCGAGGTCACGCCCGAGGTGGGCATCGATCTCGGGCTCGGACACTTCGCGGTCCTCTCCGACGGGACAAAGATCGACTCCCCGCGCTTCCTGCGCCGGGCGGAGAAGCGCCTGAAGAAGGCGCAGCGGGCCCTCTCCCGCAAGGAGAAGCGCTCCAGCAACCGGAACAAGGCCAGGGTCAAGGTCGCCCGCGCTCACGCGAAGGTGGCCGACGCGCGCCGCGAGTTCCACCACCAGCTCTCCACGAAGCTGATCCGCGAGAACCAAGCGGTCGCCGTGGAGGACCTGGCGGTGAAGGGGCTCGCGCGCACACGTCTGGCCAAGTCCGTGCACGACGCCGGATGGTCGGCGTTCGTGACCATGCTGGAGTACAAAGCCGCCCGGTACGGGCGCACCTCCGTCCGCGTCGGCCGCTTCGAACCCACCAGTCAGGTGTGCTCGCAGTGCGGCGTCAAGGACGGCCCCAAGCCCCTCAGCGTCCGTGTGTGGACCTGCGGGGCCTGCGGAACGGTCCTGGACCGGGACATCAACGCGGCGGTCAACGTCGCCAAGGCCGCCGGACTGGCGGTGTCAGCCTGTGGAGCGCAGGTAAGACCGGGACTCGTCCCGGCACCGCGCAGCGAAGCAGGAACCCACTCGACACCGCAGCCTTCAACGACGCGGTAGGCGGGAATCTCCCCCCTTCAGGGGGAGAGGATGTCAATTGAAGGCGTGGGCGTTGCGCTTGGCCCAGTCGGCGAAGGAGCCCGCCGGGCGGCCGAGGATCCGCTCGATGTCGCCACTGACCCGCTGTTCGGCGGGCAGCGGCTCGCCGAGGATGTCGAGGGTGCCCTCGATCACCGGCTCGGGCATGAACTTCGCCATGTGCTCGCGCGCCTGCTCACGGGTCAGGTCCATGAAGCCCACCTGCTCGCCGAGCGCCTCGGACAGCGCCGCGGCCTGTTCGCGCGGGGTGACGGCGGCCGGGCCGGTCAGTTCGTAGATCCGGCCGGAGTGGCCCTCGTCGCGCAGGACCACGGCGGCTACCTCCGAGATGTCCGCCGGGTCCACGACGGGCAGTGCCACGTCGGCGAACGGGGCGATCACCGTGCGCTGTGTGCGGACGGTCTCGATCCAGGCGTAGGCGTTGGAGGCGAAGCCGCCGGGGCGCAGGATGGTCCAGTCCAGGCCCGAGGTGCGTACGGCCTCCTCGAACTCCCGCAGCCGGCCGTGCGAGAGGGCGTCCGGTCGGGTGCCGTTGATCTGCGAGGAGAGCAGCACCACGCGCCGCACGCCGGCTTCCCTGGCGGCCGCCAGGACCTCGACGGCCGGTGCGCCACCGCCGAGCAGTTCGCCGGCCAGCAGGATGAACAGGGCGTCCGCGCCGTCCAGGGCGGGGCCCAGGGTGGCGGGATCGGCGAGGTCGGCGCGGACATGTCGCGCCTCCTTGGGCAGGTCGTGGGCAACGGGACTGCGCGATACGGCCGTGACCTTCTCGCCCGCGGTGGCGAGCGCCTCGACGAGGGGGCGGCCGACGTTTCCGGAGGCTCCGGTGACAACGATCATGACAACTCCAAAGGCGTGGATACGAGCGCGAGTTGGGGTGGAGACCGGGACCGGCCGGGCTCTGTCGGCGACGCTAGCATCGTTTGTATACTAGGTACCTAGAGGAAAGTGACTTCCCGGGAGGGTTCCAATGGGCGGCAGCACGCGCGCCACGGGCAGCGTCAGCAGGCAGGGCGGGCAGGTCGTCGACCCGGAGCTGGCGTGCCCGGTCTCCCCGGTGGTCGACATCGTCTTCAGTCGCTGGACGACGCCCATCCTGTGGACGCTGAACGAGTTCGGCCGGCAGCGTTTCGTCGAGCTGCAGCGCAACATCGGCACCATCACCGCGAAGGTGCTCACCCAGCGGCTGCGCCAGATGGAGCGCGACGGCCTGGTGGTGCGCACGTACTACCCGGAGGTGCCGCCCCGGGTCGAGTACGAGATCAGCGAACTCGGCGGCAGCCTGGCGCCGATCTTCGCCCACCTCGCCGAATGGTCCGCGGAGAACCTCCGGAAGGTGGAGCAGGCCAGGCAGGCGTTCGACGAGGCCGACGACCAGGCGTCGGCGCTGCGCTGACCGACGGGGCCGCCCGAACGCGCCCCCGTCTCAGCGCACGACCTCGGCACTCCGTCTCAGCGCACGAGCTCGGCACTCGGCCTCAGCACTCGATGATGTTCACCGCGAGCCCGCCCCGCGCCGTCTCCTTGTACTTGACGGACATGTCGGCGCCGGTGTCCTTCATCGTCTTGATGACCTTGTCCAGGGACACCTTGTGCGAGCCGTCGCCGCGCAGGGCCATCTTCGCCGCCGTGACCGCCTTGACCGCGGCCATGCCGTTGCGTTCGATGCACGGGATCTGGACCAGGCCGCCGACCGGGTCGCAGGTCAGGCCGAGGTTGTGCTCCATGCCGATCTCGGCGGCGTTCTCGACCTGTTCGGGAGATCCGCCGAGCACCTCCGCCAGCGCGCCGGCCGCCATCGAGCAGGCCGAGCCGACCTCGCCCTGGCAGCCGACCTCGGCGCCGGAGATCGACGCGTTCTCCTTGAAGAGCATGCCGATCGCGCCGGCGGCGAGCAGGAAGCGTACGACCGACTCCTCCTTCTCCTGCTCGGAGGCGGCGCCCGCCGCGAAGTTGACGTAGTAGTGCAGGACGGCCGGGATGATGCCGGCCGCGCCGTTGGTGGGGGCGGTGACGACGCGGCCGCCCGCGGCGTTCTCCTCGTTCACGGCCATCGCGTAGAGCGTGATCCACTCCATCGCGTGCGCCAACGGGTCGCCCTCGGCGCGCAGTTGGCGGGCGGACACGGCGGCCCTGCGCCGTACCCGCAGGCCGCCCGGCAGGATGCCCTCGCGGGACATGCCCCGGGAGACGCAGCTCTGCATCACGTGCCAGATGTCGAGCAGGCCCTCGCGGATCTCGTCCTCGGTGCGCCAGGCGCGCTCGTTCTCCAGCATCAGCGCGGAGATCGACAGGCCGGTCTCCTGGGTCAGGCGCAGCAGTTCGTCGCCGGTGCGGAAGGGGTACTTGAGCACGGTGTCGTCGAGCTTGATGCGGTCCGCGCCGACCGCGTCCTCGTCGACGACGAAACCGCCGCCGACCGAGTAGTACGTCTTGGACAGCAGCTCCGTGCCGTCGGCGTCGTGGGCCCACAGGGTCATGCCGTTGGCGTGGTACGGCAGCGCCTTGCGGCGGTGCAGCTTGAGGTCGTCGTCGAAGGAGAACGGGATCTCGCGCTCACCGAGCAGGTTCAGCAGCCCGGTGCTCCTGATCGCCTCCACCCGGTCGTCCGCCGTCTCCACGTCCACGGTGCGCGGCGAGGCGCCCTCGAGGCCGAGCAGGACCGCCTTGGGGGTGCCGTGGCCGTGGCCGGTCGCGCCGAGCGAGCCGTAGAGCTCGGAGCGGACGGACGCCACCTTCGGCAGCAGGCCTTCGTTGCGCAGCCGGCGGGCGAACAGGCCGGCCGCCCGCATCGGACCCACCGTGTGGGAGCTCGACGGGCCTATGCCGATCGAGAACAGATCGAAGACCGAGATGGCCACGGGACATCCTCCTGAGAGGGTGGGGGCACACATCGTCGGGTGCCCCCACCGGGGAACTACTTGTTGAGGCCGGGGTACAGCGGGTGCTTGTCGGCCAGCGCCCGGACCCGGGCCTTCAGCGCCTCGGCGTCGTAGGACGGCTTCAGCGCCTCGGCGATCACGTCCGCGACCTCGGCGAAGTCCTCGGCGCCGAAGCCGCGGGTGGCCAGCGCCGGGGTACCGATCCGCAGCCCCGAGGTGACCATCGGCGGGCGCGGGTCGTCGGGCACGGCGTTGCGGTTGACCGTGATGCCCACCTCGTGCAGCCGGTCCTCGGCCTGCTGCCCGTCCAGTTCGGACGCGCGCAGGTCGACGAGGATCAGATGCACGTCGGTGCCGCCGGAGAGCACGTTCACCCCGGCCGCCCGGACGTCGTCGGCGGTCAGCCGCTCGGCCAGGATCCGCGCCCCCTCCACCGTACGCCGCTGCCGCTCGCGGAACTCCTCGCTCGCGGCGACCTTGAAGGAGACCGCCTTGGCGGCGATCACATGCTCCAGCGGGCCGCCCTGGAAGCCGGGGAAGACCGAGGAGTTCAGCTTCTTCGCGAAGTCGGTGCTGCGCGCCAGGATGATGCCGCCGCGCGGCCCGCCCAGTGTCTTGTGGGTGGTGGAGGTGACCACGTCCGCGTGGGGCACCGGGTTGGCGTGCAGCCCGGCCGCCACCAGTCCGGCGAAGTGCGCCATGTCCACCCACAGGTACGCGCCGACCTCGTCGGCGATCCGGCGGAAGGCGGCGAAGTCCAGCTCGCGCGGGTACGCCGACCAGCCCGCGATGATCACCTTCGGGCGGTGCTCCTTGGCGAGCCGCTCCAGCTCGGCCATGTCGACCAGGCCGGTGGCGGCGTCCACGTGGTAGGCGACCACGTTGAACTGCTTGCCGGAGAAGTTCAGCCGCATCCCGTGGGTGAGGTGGCCGCCGTGCGCCAGGTCCAGGCCCAGGATGGTGTCGCCGGGCTGGGCCAGCGCGAACAGGGCGGCCTGGTTGGCGGAGGCGCCGGAGTGCGGCTGGACGTTGGCGTAGGCGGCGCCGAACAGCTCCTTGAGCCGGTCGATGGCGATCTGCTCGGCGACGTCGACGTGCTCGCAGCCGCCGTAGTAGCGGCGGCCCGGATAGCCCTCGGCGTACTTGTTGGTCAGCACCGAGCCCTGTGCCTCCATCACCGCGAGCGGCGCGAAGTTCTCGGAGGCGATCATCTCCAGGGTCGACTGCTGGCGCACCAGCTCGGCGTCGACCGCCGCGGCGATCTCCGGGTCGAGCTCGTGCAGGGACGTGTTCAGGGCGGTCATTCGGCTACGACTCCTCAGCCGGCGTTCTGGGCGGTGTACTCGTCGGCGGAGAGCAGGTCGGACGGCTCCTCGGTGACGCGCACCTTGAACAGCCAGCCGCCCTCGAAGGGGGCCGAGTTGACCAGGGACGGGTCGTTCACCACGTCCTCGTTGATCTCGGTGACCTCACCGGTGACGGGGGAGTACAGGTCGCTGACCGACTTGGTCGACTCCAGCTCGCCGCAGGTCTCGCCCGCGGTCACGGCGGAGCCCACCTCGGGAAGCTGGGCGTAGACGACATCGCCGAGCGCGTTGGCCGCGAACTCGGTGATGCCGACCGTCGAGACGCCGTCCTCGGCGGCCGACAGCCACTCGTGCTCCTTGCTGTAGCGCAGCTGCTGCGGGTTGCTCATGGCCTGAATTCTCCTGTACGCGGGAAGGTGCTGGTGAATGAGGGAGTGCTGAATGCCCGGATGAGCAGGAACAATGTGCGCGGGGTCACATCAGTGCGGACGGTCGCCCACGCCCAGTGTCTACTTCTGGCGCTTGTAGAACGGCAGCGCCACGACCTCGTACGGTTCATGGCTGCCGCGGATGTCGACACCCACCCCGGGCGTGCCCGGGGCCGCGTGCGCGGCGTCGACGTAGGCCATCGCGATCGGCTTGCCGAGCGTGGGGGAGGGGGCGCCGGAGGTGACCTCGCCGATCACCGCGCCACCGGCGACGACCGGGTACCCGGCGCGCGGGACCCGGCGGCCCTCGGCGACCAGGCCGACCAGGACGCGGGGCGGGTTCTGCTCGGCGCGGGCGGCGGCCTCGGCCAGCGCGGCACGCCCCACGAAGTCGCCCTCCTTCTCGAACTTCACCACGCGCCCGAGCCCGGCGTCGAAGGGGGTCAGGGAGGTCGACAGCTCATGCCCGTACAGCGGCATGCCCGCCTCCAGGCGCAGGGTGTCCCGGCAGGACAGCCCGCAGGGGACCAGGCCGACGCCCTCGCCGGCCGCGGTCAGCGCCTGCCACAGCTCCACGGCGTGCTCGGGCTTCACGAAGAGCTCGAAGCCGTCCTCGCCGGTGTAACCGGTGCGGGCGATCAGGGCGGGGACGCCGGCCACGGTGCCGGGCAGGCCCGCGTAGTACTTCAGGCCGTCGAGGTCGGCGTCGGTCAGGGACTTCAGGATGCCGGGGGACTCGGGGCCCTGCACGGCGATCAGCGCGTAGGCGTCGCGGTCGTCGCGCACCTCGGCGTCGAAGCCGGCGGCGCGCTCGGTCAGGGCGTCGAGGACGACCTGGGCGTTGGAGGCGTTGGCGACGACCATGTACTCGGTCTCGGCGAGCCGGTAGACGATCAGGTCGTCCAGGATGCCGCCGTCGGCGCGGCAGATCATGGTGTAGCGGGCGCGGCCGACGCCGACGGAGGCGATGTTGCCGACCAGGGCGTGGTTCAGCAGGGCCGCGGCCTGGGGGCCGGTGACGGTGATCTCGCCCATGTGGGAGAGGTCGAACAGCCCGGCCCGGGTGCGCACGGCGAGGTGCTCGTCGCGCTCGGAGCCGTAGCGCAGCGGCATGTCCCAGCCGGCGAAGTCGGTCATCGTCGCGCCGAGCGAGCGATGCAGGGCATCGAGCGCGGTACGGCGCAGTGGGGTGCTGCTCATGGGTGGGTCTCCCAAGTCATGACAGGGCGATGTCGTTCCTCCCCATCTGTCATCGGAACCTGAGAGGTTCGCCCTGATCGCACGGGCGATCCGGGCTTGCACCTTGGGTGGAGCCACTGTCGCAGCGGCCCGCTTTTCAGATGTGCCTCGCCCGCGCGGTAACGGGGCCTGAGAGATTCAAGGGAGGTACTTGCTCCTTCGGCGCCCCGGAGTTCCGGGGTCTCTCCCGCGCGGATTCAAGCGGCCGGTATGCAGTTGGCGCGCACATCATTGCACGCCTCGTCCGTGCGTGGCAGGGCCGCGGCCTCCCCCGCCTTTGTGACGGGCTTGTGGCAGGGCGATCACCAAAACACGAGACCCGCGCATTACCTTCTCTTTACACTCGAAGGGCACGGGATCCGTACCGGGCCCCAGGGGAGGACGATCACGGTGAACAGGACCACCGCGTACGCCACGAGCTCGGCGCTCGCGCTGCCCGAGCAGTCCGCGGCACCCGCCCGGGAGAGGCGCGGCACCCGCCCGGCACGGGTCGTCCGCGACCTGCGCGAGCGCGCGGGACGCAGCCCGCACGCCTTGCTGTTCGGCCCCCGTGACCTGGTGGTGATCACCGGCCTGCCGGGCAGCGGCAAGTCCACGCTGATGGAGCGCGCGGTGCGGGGAGAGCGCATCGACTCCCAGGACACCCGCGACCGCTGGGAGGCGCGCGTTCCCCGCTTCGTGCCGTACGCGCTCTACCGGCCCCTGGTCCGCCTCGCGCACTACGCCGGGCTGCGCCGCGCACTGCGCGGCGACCGCGGCGTCGTCGTGCACGACTGCGGTACGCAGTCCTGGGTGCGCGGCTGGCTGGCTCGCGAAGCCCGCCGCCGCGGCGGCACCCTGCATCTGCTGCTGCTCGACGTCGCGCCGGACGCGGCCCTGGCCGGCCAGCGCGAGCGCGGCCGCGGTGTCTCGCGCTACGCGTTCCTGCGCCACCGCCGGGCGGCGGCGCGGCTGATCCGCTCGGTGGAGCGGGGCGACCTGCCCGAGGGCACCGCCTCGGCGGTCCTCCTGGACCGGGACGCGGCCGACGTCCTGCGCAGCATCGCCTTCACGGGCTGACCCCTTTGTCCTTGCACCCGCTAGCCTTTCCAGCCTCAGCAGTCGTTCTCAGGCACTGGCTCTCAGCAGCAGTGGTTCTCAGCAGGCGGTCGGACACAGATGGACTTCCCAGCGGATCTTCCCGCGGACTTTCCCATGCAGGCGCACCCCCATCCGCACGGCGGATGGCCCGGCAACGAGCTGGAGGAGGTGCTCTCGGCCTCGTTCGGCATACCCTCCGCGGGCGGCCGCATCCTCGAGGTGCTCGGGCGCAGCTTCGTCTGGGTACCGCTGCCCGGCGGCGGAGGCCCGCACAGCGGCCCGCTGGACCTGCCCACGCTGGAGATCGAGGGCCAGGCCTACGTCCCGGTCTTCAGCTCCGAGGAGCAGTTCCGTCATGTCGTCGGCGCCCATATGTCGTTCACGATCGCGCCGGCCGTCGAGTTCGCCCGCGGGCTGCCGCCGCAGGTCGGCATCGCGGTCAACCCCGACGGCGTGATCGGCGTCCCCCTCCCGCCGGCCGCCGTCGCCGAGCTGTGCCGGATGGGCCGCACCCCGCTGGACGGCCCGGCCTCCGGCGGCCGCGTCCGCCTCTTCGAACCGGACTGGCAGGTCGACCCGGTCGACTTCCTGGCCGCCGCGTCCGCCGAGTTCGCCGCGACCGGAGTGGTCGTCACCGCCCGCCGCTGTCTGGCCGCCGTCGAGACGGCCGAACCGGTGATGTTCGTGGGGGTCGAACTCAGCCACCTGGACGGCGATCTGAGGGCGCTTCCCCTGCAGGCGCTGGAGCGGGCGGTGACCCGGGTCCCGACCGCATGGCCGGTCAATCTCGTCCTGCTGGACGTCACGGACGACCCGGTCGCGAACTGGATGCGCGAGCAGGTGCGCCCTTTCTATACGAGGGACCACATCTGACCGCACGAGCGCCGGCCGACCGAACGGGTCCCGGGCCGCTCGGCGCTTAAGCTGTTTCCATATGCGGGGCAACCACCAGAAGGGGCGGTACACGTGAGCGCCAGCGGCACCACGACCGGGCAGGTCGAGCAGATGCTGCGCCAGGTGACGCCGGGGCGCTACGACGCCTACGAGGCACTCCTCCGCGCACTCGCGACCCCCGGCTCCGGCCAGATCTGGATGCTCCTGTGGCACGGTCAGGCCGGCTCCCCGGACGCCCAGTACGGGAACATGGAGGTCGGCGGCTACGGCTACGCCCCGTGCGTCACCTCCGCCCAGGAGCTCTCGGCCAGCGGCTGGAACCGGTCGTACGAGGTGGTCGACGGCCTCGACGTGGCCCGCACCCTCTACCCCGACCATTTCGGCCTCTGGCTCAACCCGCATGCGCCGGGCGGCGGGGTGGGCATCCCCTGGCTGGATCTGCGCCGGATCGCCACCGGCCTGGAGCGCCAGGCCGCGGGTCCGCTGCGGCTGTCGGAACCGGCCATCGAGATCCCGCAGTTCTACGCCCTGCTCGCGCAGAACGCCCATCGCACCCCGTCCGTCCGCTCGCTGCGCCGCGCCTGGGTGCAGCCGGCCCTCGGGGCGCCGTATCTCGCCATCGGTCTGGACGTGTACGACACCAGCCCGCCCGCGGTGGACTCGGTGCGCGCGATGATGCAGCAGTCCGTCGGGGCCGTCCCGGACGGGCTGCCCGTGTCAACGGTGGCGATGTCCGACGAGTACGATCCGGTGGCGCTCTGGATGCGTGCCAACGCCCGCCCGTTCTACGACCGCGAGGCTCACGCGGCGGCTCCGGCCCAGGCTCCGGCGGGCGGGTACGGCTACCCACCGGTGCATGGCGGATACTGAGACGGAGCGTTGATCCGTTCCGGACGGGAAGCTGATCTCCGCGCGTAGATAGCGCCAGAAAGTACGCCTGTGCTCGTTTATGTCCGAAATGTCCAGCGTCCGACCGCCGTAACCTGCTGTCCGGATAACGGAACCCACCAGCCCGCATCACGTTTACGCATCCTTTCACCGCCAAGTCTGGCAACAGATCGCCAAAGCGTTGAAGACTCCCGCTCCAGGGGGGTTTAAGACTCCCGCTGTGGGGGTTCGCCCCCGAAGTACGACGGACTGATCACGCCGCTACAGCGGCAAGTGCGGGCCGGCTACCGCCGGTTGAGAGGGGTCCCTGCCAAGATGACGGCACCATTGCACGAGCCGACCGCGGAAGCGGCCCCGAGCGCGGTCGAAGAAGCGGCGGTCGCCACCGCCGGGGAAAAGGCCGTTCAAGGGCGCTCCCTGGGCCGGATCGCCTGGGAGCGGCTCAAGCGCGACAAGCTCGCGCTCACGGGCGGCGTCGTCGTGATCGCACTCATCCTGATCGCCGTGTTCGCCCCGCTGCTCGCGAACCTCGTCGGGCAGGACCCCGACGCGTACCACGAGGGCCTGATCGACCCGCTGTTCGGCACGCCCAAGGGGTCCCTGGGGGGCATCAGCGGGGACCACCTGCTGGGCGTGGAGCCGGTCAACGGCCGCGACATCTTCGCGCGCATCCTCTACGGCGCCCGGATCTCGCTCCTGGTCGGCTTCCTGTCCGCGATCGTCGCCGTCGTGATCGGCACGGTCCTGGGCATCCTGGCCGGCTTCTTCGGCGGCTGGGTCGACTCGGTCATCAGCCGCGTCATGGACGGCCTGCTCGCCTTCCCGCAGCTGCTCTTCATCATCGCCCTGGTCTCCGTCATGCCGAACGAGATGCTCGGTCTGACCGGATCGAGCGTGCGCGTGTTCGTGATGATCCTGGTCATCGGCTTCTTCGGCTGGCCCTACATCGGGCGGGTGGTGCGCGGTCAGACGCTCTCACTGCGCGAACGCGAATACGTCGAGGCTGCCCGGTCCCTGGGCGGCGGGCGGTTCTACATCCTCTTCAAGGAGCTGCTGCCCAACCTGGTCGCGCCCATCATCGTCTACACGACGATGATGATCCCGACCAACATCCTCACCGAGGCGGCACTCAGCTTCCTGGGCGTGGGCGTCAAGCCGCCCACCTCGTCCTGGGGGCAGATGCTCTCGACGGCGATCGACTACTACGACTCGGACCCCATGTTCATGGTGGTCCCGGGTGTGGCGATCTTCATCACCGTGCTCGCCTTCAACCTCTTCGGCGACGGCGTGCGGGACGCGCTCGACCCCAAGGGTTCCCGCTGAACTGCCGTACCCCCAGCGTCCCGTGAGTACAACCACGGGGTCTCTCATCAACACCGGAGGATCCGAGATCGTGACTACCCAACGCACCTCAGGGCGGCGTAAGCAGGCATTGGCCGCTGCTGTCGGGGTCGCTGCGCTGCTGACCACGGCGGCGTGCGGCGGCAGCAACGACAATGGCGGTTCGAAGAGCGGTGCACCCGGCTTCGACGCGGCGAACAACAAGGTCGCCCAGGCCTCGGAGGTCAAGAAGGGCGGCGAGCTGAAGTTCGTCACCACCCAGGATGCCGACTCGTGGGACACCACGCGTGGTTACTACGGCTTCATGTGGGACTTCTCGCGCTACTACAGCCGTCAGCTGCTCACCTACAAGACCGAGCCGGGCGCGAAGGGTGCCGAGGTCACGCCCGACCTCGCCACGGACGCGGGCCAGGTCTCGGCCGACGGCAAGACCTACACGTTCAAGCTGCGTGACGGCATCACGTGGGAGGACGGCAAGCCGATCACCTCCCAGGACATCAAGTACGGCATCGAGCGCTCCTGGGCGCAGGACGTGCTGTCCGGCGGTCCGGTCTACCTGCAGCAGATGCTCGACCCCAAGGGCACGTACAAGGGCCCGTACAAGGACAAGTCGAAGGACCACCTCGGCCTGAAGGCGATCGACACGCCCGACGCCAAGACCATCGTCTTCCACCTGCCGACGGCCAACTCGGACTTCAAGCAGGTGCTGGCCATGACCTCGGCCTCGCCGGTCCGCCAGGACAAGGACACCAAGTCCAAGTACGGCCTGCACCCGTTCTCCTCGGGTCCGTACAAGTTCCAGTCGTACAGCCCGGGCAAGAAGCTGGTGCTGGTGCGCAACACCAACTGGAAGGCCTCCTCGGACCCGGTCCGCAAGGCCTACCCGGACACCATCTCGCTCGCGATCTCCTCGAACCAGAGCGACTCCGACCAGCGTCTGATCAACGGCGACTACGACATCGACGCCAGCCAGACGGGTCTTGGCCCGCAGGGCCGCACCATCGCCCTGAAGCAGCACAAGGCCAACCTGGACAACCCGGTCTCCGGCTTCATCCGCTACGCGGTCTTCCCGCAGACGGTCAAGCCGTTCGACAACATCCACTGCCGCAAGGCCGTGATCTACGCAGCCGACCACGTCTCGCTGCAGACCGCGCGCGGTGGCCCGATCGCCGGTGGCCTCATCGGCACCAACATGCTCCCGCCGTCGGTGCCGGGTTCCGAGGGTCAGAAGTACGACCCGTACAAGATCGCCGGTGCGAACAAGAACGGCAACGCCACCCTGGCCAAGCAGGAGCTCAAGGCCTGCGGTCAGCCGAACGGCTTCAAGACCACGATCGCCGTCCGCAACAACAAGCAGCAGGAGGTGGCCACGGCCACGTCCCTGCAGGCCGCGCTGAAGAAGGTCGGCATCAACGCCGACATCTACCAGTACGACGGTTCGCAGAGCGCCGGCATCATCGGTGCCCCGGCCAACGTCGAGAAGAAGAAGCTCGGCATCATCATCATGGGCTGGGGTCCGGACTTCCCGAGCGTCCAGGGCTACGGCATCCCGCTGTGGAGCAGCAAGTACATCCTCCAGAGCGGTAACAACAACTTCGCCATGATCAAGGACAAGTCGATCGACGGCCTGTTCGACCAGTACAACGCCACCAAGGCGACGGACCAGGCGAAGAAGACCGACATCGCCAAGGAGATCAACCACAAGGTGAGCGAGGGCGCGTACTACCTGCCCTTCACCTTCGAGCGGCTGCTGAACTTCCGCGGCTCGAACGTGGCCAACATCTACACGACGGATGCGTACAGCGGTTACTACGACTTCGTCAACCTCGGCCTGAAGAACCCGAAGAAGTAGTCCCGGCACACCAGCCGTACGGCACGAAAGGCAGGTGAAGGCCGGCGCGGCGTGACCGCGGGCCACCGGACACAATCCGGCGGCCCGCGGTCCGCGGCGGGCCGTAAGCTGTGCTCGCTTACCTCATCAGGCGGCTGTTCGCCGCCGCAGTGATGCTGGTGGTCATCATCCTGGTGGTCTTCTGCATCTTCTTCCTCGTCCCCAAGTGGGCGGGCGTGGACATCGCCACGAGCTTCGTGGGCAAGCAGGCGGATCCCGCGGCGGTGGAAGCGGTCCGGGTGAAGCTGGGTCTGGGTGACCCGATCTTCGTCCAGGTCTGGCACTTCTTCAAAGGCATCTTCGCGGGTCGCACCTACGCGGCCGGCGGCGATGTCACCCACTGCGCCGCGCCGTGCTTCGGCTACTCCTTCCGCAGTGAGCAGGCCGTCTGGCCGGTGCTGACCGACCGCTTCCCGGTGACCCTGGGTCTGGCGCTCGGTGCCGCCGTGCTGTGGCTGATCTTCGGCGTCTCCGCCGGTGTGCTCTCCGCACTCAAGCGGGGCAGCCTCTGGGACCGCAGCGCCATGGTCGTCGCCCTCAGCGGTGTCTCGCTGCCCATCTACTTCACCGGTCTGCTCTCGCTCGCGATCTTCTCCTACGGGCTGGGCTGGATCGACGGGCAGTACGTGCCGATCGGCGACAGTTTCACCGGCTGGCTGGGCGGCATGATCCTGCCGTGGGTCACACTCGCGTTCCTCTATGCGGCGATGTACGCCCGGATCACCCGCGCCACCATGCTGGAGATCCTGGGTGAGGACTACATCCGCACGGCACGCGCGAAGGGCCTGAAGGAACAGGTCGTCATCCGCAAGCACGCCATGCGCTCGACGCTCACGCCCATCCTCACCATGCTCGGCATGGACCTCGGCGCCCTCATCGGCGGCGCGATCCTGACCGAGACGACGTTCAGCCTGCCGGGCCTCGGCCAGGCCGTGCTGAACGGCATCAAGAACCAGGACTTGCCCATCATCCTGGGCGTCACCCTGATCACCTCCCTCGCGGTACTCATCGCCAACCTCGTGGTGGACGTCCTGTACGCCGTGATCGACCCCCGAGTGAGGCTCGCATGACCGAACTCAGCAAGACCGGAGCAGCCGTGGGCGAGCCCACCTCGGCCTCGCCGGCCCCGACCGCCTTCCTGGAAGTGCGCGACCTCAAGGTGCACTTCCCGACCGACGACGGACTGGTCAAGTCCGTTGACGGGCTGTCCTTCAAGCTGGAGAAGGGCAAGACCCTCGGCATCGTGGGCGAGTCGGGTTCCGGCAAGTCGGTGACCTCGCTCGGCATCATGGGCCTGCACACCGCCGGCCAGTACGGCAAGCGCAAGGCGCAGATCTCCGGCGAGATCTGGCTGGACGGCACCGAGCTGCTGACCTCGAACCCGGACGACGTACGCAAGCTGCGCGGCCGGCAGATGTCGATGATCTTCCAGGACCCGCTGTCCGCGCTGCACCCGTACTACACGATCGGTCAGCAGATCGTGGAGGCGTACCGGATCCACCACAACGTGGACAAGAAGACCGCCAAGCGGCGCGCGATAGAGATGCTCGACCGGGTGGGCATCCCACAGCCGGACAAGCGCGTGGACAGCTACGCGCACGAGTTCTCCGGCGGTATGCGCCAGCGCGCGATGATCGCGATGTCGCTGGTCAACAACCCCGAGCTGCTCATCGCGGACGAGCCGACGACCGCCCTGGACGTGACCGTCCAGGCGCAGATCCTCGACCTGATCCGCGACCTGCAGAAGGAGTTCGGCTCCGCGGTCATCATCATCACCCACGACCTGGGCGTCGTCGCCGAGCTGGCCGACGACATCCTGGTGATGTACGGCGGCCGCTGTGTCGAGCGCGGTCCGGCGGAGAAGGTGTTCTACGAGCCCCGCCACCCCTACACCTGGGGCCTGCTCGGCTCGATGCCGCGTCTGGACCGTGAGCAGCAGGACCGTCTGATCCCGGTCAAGGGCTCCCCGCCCTCGCTGATCAACGTCCCGTCCGGCTGCGCCTTCAACCCGCGCTGCCCCTACGCCGACGTCCCCAAGGACAACCTCACCCGCACGGTCCGCCCCGAGCTGACCGAGGTGGGCAGCCAGCACTGGGCCGCCTGCCACATGACGCAGGAGCAGCGGGAGCGGATCTGGACCGAAGAGATTGCGCCGAAGCTGTGAGCGAGAACGCCGAGGACACAGTTGTGACCACTCCCGCGAAGAGCGAAGGTGCCACCCTCACCAAGGACGCCGCCCCCGGCGAGACCCTGCTGAAGGTGACCGGGCTCCAGAAGCACTTCCCCATCAAGAAGGGCCTGCTGCAGCGGCAGGTCGGCGCCGTGCACGCGGTCGACGGCATCGACTTCGAGGTCAGGTCCGGTGAGACCCTCGGCGTCGTGGGCGAGTCCGGCTGCGGCAAGTCGACGATGGGTCGGCTGATCACCCGGCTGCTGGAACCGACCGCCGGCACGGTCGAGTTCGAGGGCAAGGACATCACGCACCTCGGGGTGGCGGGCATGCGTCCGCTGCGCCGCGATGTGCAGATGATCTTCCAGGACCCGTACTCGTCGCTGAACCCGCGCCACACCATCGGCACGATCGTCGGCGCTCCCTTCCGGCTCCAGGGCGTCACGCCCGAGGGCGGCATCAAGAACGAGGTGCAGCGGCTGCTGTCGGTGGTCGGTCTCAACCCCGAGCACTACAACCGCTATCCGCACGAGTTCTCCGGCGGCCAGCGCCAGCGCATCGGCATCGCCCGTGCGCTCGCCCTGAAGCCGAAGCTGGTCGTGGCGGACGAGCCGGTCTCCGCGCTGGACGTGTCGATCCAGGCCCAGGTCGTCAACCTGCTCGACGACCTCCAGCAGGAGCTGGGTCTGACGTACGTGATCATCGCGCACGACCTCTCCGTCGTCCGGCACGTCTCGGACCGGATCGCGGTGATGTACCTCGGCAAGATCGTGGAGCTGGCCGACCGGGAGTCGCTGTACCGGGCGCCGATGCACCCGTACACCAAGGCCCTGATGTCCGCGGTGCCGATCCCGGACCCGCGACGCAAGAGCGCCAAGAGCGAGCGCATCCTGCTCAAGGGCGACGTGCCCTCGCCGATCTCCCCGCCGAGCGGCTGCCGCTTCCACACCCGGTGCTGGAAGGCGACGGAGATCTGCAAGACGACCGAGCCGAAGCTCGTGGAGCTCAGGCCCGGCCAGCAGGTCGCCTGCCACCACCCGGAGAACTTCGAGGACCAGGCCCCGCAGGACACGGTGCTGCTGACCGTGGCCAAGGAGGCGGCCGAGCTGGTCGCCGACGAGGTGCTCGCGGAGTCCGCGGAGACCTCGGCGGCGGTGGCGGCGGAGGTCGCGGAGAATGCCGACTCGGAGGTCGCCGAGAGCGATTCCGGCGCCGACGAGGAAGCCGGTCAGGAGTCAACAGACAAGTAACGCATGACGAGTTGGCAAAGTCATGCACATGACCGAACGGGAGAGTTCAGAGTCGTCCGTGTCCGGCTTATCGGCACACGCTCGAAAGGGACGACTCATGAAACTCTCCCGTTCGGCACGCTTAGGGGCCCTCGCGACCGCGGCGGCCTCTTTCCTTGTCATCGCCGCCTCCTCCGCCCCCACCCACGGCGCCCCCGGAATCGGTGACACCTACTTCCCGAACCTCGGCAACGGCGGCTTCGACGCCCGCCACTACACCCTCGACGTCGCGTACAACCCGGACACGGACCGCCTCGACGGCCGGACGACGCTCACGGCCCGCGCCACCCAGACCCTCTCCTCCTTCGACCTGGACCTGCAGAAGCTCCAGGTCACGAAAGTCGAAGTGAACGGCAGACGCGCCGACTTCACCCGGAGCGGCGACGAACTGCACATCACCCCGCACGGAGTGCTCCGGGGGCACCGCACCTTCACGGTCACGGTCACCTACGGCGGCGTCCCCGAAGCCCTCAGCGGCCCCATCGTCTTCGGTTCCGACTACGGCTGGATGAAGACCCCGGACGGTGTCTTCGTCGCCTGCGAACCCAACGCCGCCTCCACCTGGTTCCCATCCAGCGACCACCCCTCCGACAAGGCCACCTACGACATCCGCATCAAGGCCCCCAAGGGCCTGACCGGCGTCTCCAACGGCCGGCTGGTCTCGACGTACGACAAGGGCGGCTCGACGTACACCCACTGGCGCGAGAGCCGCCCCATGGCGACCTATCTCGCCACCGCCACCATCGGCAAGTTCGACGTGCAGACCGGCCGGACCCCGTCCGGCATCCCGATCTACGTCGCCATCGACCCGGTGCTCGCGAACAGCAACAGCGTCGACGTGTACGCCGTCACCGCCGCGGCCACCGACTACTGGCAGCAGATCTTCGGGCCGTACCCCTTCGAGGAGACCGGCGCGATCGTCGACGACATGCCGGAGGCCGGGTTCTCGCTGGAGGTGCAGAGCAAGCCCGCCTACTCGGCCGTGCGCAACGAGACGACGATCGTGCACGAGCTGGCCCACCAGTGGTTCGGCGACTCGGTCTCGGTCGAGCGCTGGAAGGACGTCTGGCTCAACGAGGGCTTCGCCACCTACGCCCAGTGGCTGTGGGCCGAGCACCAGGGCACCCGCAGCGCCCACGACTCCTTCCTGGACGGCTACAACTCCCGCCCGGCCGACAGCTCCTTCTGGCAGACCGTCGTCGCCGACCCGCAGCGCGACACCATGTTCGCCTCCGCGGTCTACCAGCGCGGCGCGATGACCCTCCAGGCGCTGCGCGAGCGGATCGGCGACAAGGCGTTCTTCGAACTGCTGCCGGCCTGGACGCGTACGCACCGCTACGGCAACGGCAACACCGAGCAGTTCACCAGGCTCGCCGAGAAGGTCTCCGGGCAGCAGCTCGACGACCTGTTCGACAAATGGCTCTACACGGCGGGCAAACCGGCCCTGTAGGACCGCCGGGTAAGAATTGAGGCGTGCTTCAACACCTGTTCAGCCCCTCCGTCCAGCACACGCTCGACCTCGTCGGCATCTTCGTGTTCGCGATCTCCGGTGCGCTGCTGGCCGTCCGCAAGAACTTCGACGTCTTCGGCATCGCCGTGCTCGCCGAGGTCACCGCGCTGGGCGGAGGGCTGTTCCGTGACCTGATCATCGGCGCCGTGCCGCCCGCCGCCTTCACGGACCTCGGCTATTTCGTGACCCCCCTGTTCGCCGCCCTCATGGTCGTCTTCCTGCACCCGCACGTCGAGCGCATCCAGACCGGCGTGAACGTCTTCGACGCGGCGGGCCTCGGCCTGTTCTGCGTCGCCGGGACGACCAAGGCGTACGAGTACGGGCTGAGCCTCACCTCGTCGGCCACCCTCGGCCTCGCCACCGCGGTCGGCGGGGGCGTGCTGCGGGACGTGCTGGCCAACGAGGTGCCCTCGCTGCTGCGCTGGGACCGCGACCTGTACGCGGTCCCCGCGATGGTCGGCGCCGCCATGGTGGTCCTGTGCATCCGCTACGACGCCCTGACCCCGTTCACCAGCGGCCTCGCCGTCGTCACCGCCTTCGTGCTGCGCCTGCTCGCGATGAAGTACCACTGGCGGGCGCCGCGTGCGTGGAACCGGCGCTCCACGGTGCGTGAGGAGTAACTCAGAAAGCTACCGCTTAGTAGTTACTCGTTGTACGGTTCTGTCATGCCAGAAGCAGCTTCCGTCCAGCCCGTGCGGGCCACCGTCGGCGACAGCGAGTTCGACCGGGACACCGCGCTCACCCCGCGCGAGCCCGGCGTCTACGACATCGACCTCTCCGCCGGCTGGACCATCATCAACGCCGTCAACGGCGGCTATCTGCTGGCCGTCCTGGGCCGCGCCCTCGCGGACGCCCTGCCGCACCGCGACCCGTTCAGCATCTCGGCGCACTACCTCACCGCGTCCCAGCCGGGCCCGGCGGTGGTCCGCACGGACGTGGTCCGCACCGGCCGCACGCTCTCCACCGGCCAGGCCTCCCTCTTCCAGTACGACGAGCAGGGCCGCGAGGTGGAACGCATCCGCGTCCTCGCCTCCTACGGCGACCTGGACGCGCTGCCCGACGACGTGCGCACGACCGCCGTGCCGCTCGCCCTGCCGCCCATGGACCAGTGCTTCGGCCCCCAGGACGGCCCCGCGCCGGTCGAAGGAAGCTCGGCCATCACCGACCGCCTGATGGTCAGGATCGACCCGGCCACGCTCGGCTGGGCGCTCGGCGCCCCCTCCGGCAAGGGCGAGATGCGCGCCTGGTTCGGCCTTGCCGACGGCCGCGACGCCGACCCGCTCTCGCTGCTGCTGGCGGTGGACGCGCTGCCGCCCACCGCCTTCGAGATCGGCCTCTCCGGCTGGGTGCCCACGGTCGAACTCACCGTCCACGTCCGCGCCCGCCCGGCCCCCGGCCCCCTGCGCATCTCCGTCACCACCCGCAACCTCGCGGGCGGCTTCCTGGAGGAGGACGCCGAGGTCTGGGACAGCGCCGACCGGCTGGTCGCACAGTCCCGCCAGCTGGCCCGGGTCAGGCTCGGCTGAGCGGTTCACGCCCCAGCCAGGCCGCCAACTGCCCGTAGCGGTCGGCTCCTTCGGGGGCCGGCCGCGCCGCGGCGAAGGGGGTCCGCTCGTCCCGGTCGGGGGTCGGCAGGATGCGCCGGGCGGTGGTGAGCGCGAACTCGGCGAGTTCCTGGTCGAGTTCCAGCGGGTGGCCGAGGGCCTCGGACAAGTCCCAGGTGTGGGTGACCAGTTCCATCACGTAACCCGACAGCGCCGCACGGCCCGGGACCTCGCCCCAGGGCACGCGCACCGGCGCCTCCATCCGGTCGTCGCCCGCCCAGGCCCGAAGCGCCCGCGCACGCACCTCCTCGTACACGGCCGCCCAGCCGTCGTCGTCGACACCGTCCGCGACGGGACGCACGGCCATCCCGTCGCCGCCCTCGCCGACGACCGCGATGCGCCGGCTGCCGCCGACCATGTGGCCGAGCAGCGCGCGGACGTCGAACTCGGCACACGGGGTCGGACCGTCGAGCCGCTCGGGACGTACGGCCTTGATGAGCGCCGCCGCCTGCTCGGTGGCGCGGGTGTACACGGGACGCGGGTCGATCGCGTTCATGGGTGGCCTCTCTTCCGTCGGACTGCCGGGGAGAGACTGCCGCGGATAACCTGACAGTTTCCGTCGACATTTGCTGCGGCCTCAGGGAGGCGGGATTCTGATGCGGTGAAGTCCGACCGCCTGCTCTCGATCCTGCTGCTCCTGCAGACCCGCGGCCGGGTCCCGGCGCACGAACTCGCCGAACGCCTCGAGGTGTCAGTGCGCACCATCTACCGCGACATCGAGGCCCTGTCCGCCTCCGGTGTCCCCGTCTACGCCGAACGCGGGCGGCACGGCGGCATCGAACTGCTCGCGGGATTCCGTACGGACGTGACCGGGCTGACCGCCAACGAGTCCCGGGCGCTGTTCATCCTCGCCGCGCAGGGCGCGCACGCCGCGCTCGGCCTGGACGCCGCCCTCGGTTCGGCGCTGCGCAAGGTCATGGCCGCGCTGCCGGCCCCGCACCGCCCGGCCGCCGAGGTGACCTCCCGCCGCATCCTCGTCGACGCCACCCGCTGGAGGGGCGGCCCGCAGCCCGCCGTCGACCTGGACACCCTGCAGGACGCCGTCTTCACCGACCGCCGGCTGCGGCTGCGCTACCGGCACAGCGGACGGGAGCAGGCGCGGACGTACACCGTGGACCCGTACGGTCTCGTGTCGAAGGCGGGCGTCTGGTACCTGGTGGCCGACCGCCGTGCGAAGCCGCAGCTCTTCCGCGCCGACCGGGTGCGGTCCGCCACCGTGCTGAAGGATCCGGTCAGACGGCGGCCCGGCGTCGAACTCGCCGACGCCTGGGAGCTGTTGCGCCGCCAGATCGAGGAGCGCCCCGGCGGGCTCGGCGTCACCGTCCGCGTCCGGCGCGACCGCCTGGACATGTTCCTGCGCCTGAACGCCTCGCACCTCGCCGAACTCCCGGACGCCGGGCGCGGCGAGGACGGCGGGGGCGACGGGGAAGGCGAGGGCCAGGACGAGTGGGTCACCGTACGGCTGTCGTACGGGATCGTGCGCGAGGCCCGTCAGCTGCTGCAGTTCGCCGACGGCGTCGAGGTCGTCGAACCACCCGAGGTACGCGCGGAACTGGCCGCCGCGGCCGTGTCGATCACGGAGCTGTACGCCCGTTGACACACCTGCCGCGGCCGGCTCAGTCCAGCCAGTGGTGGCGTCCGATGCTGATGAGCCGCATCTGCCGGGAGGCGACCTGGACGACGCGCTCGCGGTCCTCCTCGGTGTCCTCCATCGCCTCCAGGAAGAGCGAGGCGGTGATCAGCATCTGGTCCACATAGAGATGGGCGAGCATGAGCAGGTCGTCCTCGCTCCAGCCCGCGGACTCCCTGTCCTTGGCGAGCTCGTCCTTCACCTCCTCGGCGAACCGGGCCAGTTGGTCCCGTATCGCGTCGCGCACCGGCTGCACCCCGCCGTGCCGCTCGCGGGCGATGAAGCGGACGTGCGCGGGGAACGCGTCCACATGACCGGCGATCAACTCGATGGCGCGCGCGATGCGTTCCTCGCTGTTGTCCGCCGCGGTCACCGTCGTCCGGATCATCGGGTGCAGGCTGCCCAGCGCCTCCTCGACCAGGGCCACGCCGAGATCCGGGATGGAGCGGAAGTGCCGGTAGAAGGCGGTGGGGGCGACGCCCACGGCACGCGTGACCTCGCGCAGGCCCAGGCTGCTCAGGCTCTGCTCCTCCAGCAGACCGAGCGCCGCGTCCAGGAGCGCCTGCCGGGTCTTCTGCTTCTGGGCCTGCCGGATGCCGAGGGTGTGACTCATGTCATCCAGTTAACAACTGTTCTCTGGATTTGAAAAGCCGTAGGAGGGGCTAGACTCTGTAGTCAGTGAACAACTGTTACTACAACTGTTCACCGAATCGTAACCGGAGGGGGATCCATCCCATGCTGTTCCTTGTCGCCGCACTGATGCTGTTCGGCGCCGTGCTGGGCACCGTGGCCCACGCGCCGTTCGCCTTCACTCTCGTCGCGGCCGCCGTCATCGCCGCCTGGCTCGGCATCTTCGCGCTCCGCGAGCGCCACGGCCGCCGTCGTCGCACGTCCACGAACTGACCGTCGATCCGACCGACCGACCGTCCGCACGCACTCCTGGAGCTGATCCGTCATGCAACTCACCGCACCGGCCACCGGCCGCACCACCACCACGCCCCGGCGGGACGCCGACGGCATGGCCGTCGCGTCCTTCATCCTCGGCCTGCTCGGCCTGCTGGTCCTCAACATCTTCCTCGGCCCGATCGCCATCGTCCTGGCCGCCGCCTCCCTGTGGCGCGGCACCGTCCGCCGCGGCCGTGCGCTGCTCGGGCTGACGCTGGGCGTGGCCGACCTCGTGGTCCTGGTGATCGCGATGCAGATGTCCAACACCGTTTCCTGGAGCCTGTGAGGGACCTCCGGACGGCGCGCGATCCGTCACCGCTCCCGTCGCTCCTCCCGCCCCGCGACCGGGACGCCGGACTCGCACTCCCGCCCCGTAGAATCGGGGCACCATGGCATACCTCGACCACGCCGCGACGACCCCGATGCTCCCCGAGGCGGTCGAGGCGATGACCGCCCAGCTGAGCGTCACGGGCAACGCCTCCTCCCTGCACGCCTCCGGCCGGCAGGCCCGCCGCACGGTCGAGGAGGCCCGCGAGACCCTCGCCGAAGCGCTCGGCGCCCGCCCCAGTGAGGTCGTGCTCACCTCCGGCGGCACCGAGGCCGACAATCTCGCCGTGAAGGGCCTGTACTGGTCGCGCCGCGCCGCCGACCCGGCCCGCACCCGCGTCCTCGCCAGCCCCGTCGAGCACCACGCCGTCCTCGACGCCGTCGACTGGCTCGGCGAACACGAGGGCGCCACGGTCGAGTACCTCCCCGTCGACCCCTACGGCCGCGTCCGCCCCGAGACGCTGCGCGAGGCCATCGCCCGCAACCCCGGCGATGTCGCCCTGGCCACCGTGATGTGGGCCAACAACGAGATCGGCACGGTCATGCCGGTCCGCGAACTGGCCGACGTGGCGCAGGAGTTCGGCATCCCGCTGCACGCCGACGCGGTCCAGGCCCTCGGCCAGGTCCCGGTCGACTTCGCCGCCTCGGGGCTCGCCGCGATGACGGTCTCGGGCCACAAGATCGGCGGTCCGTACGGCATCGGCGCCCTGGTCCTCGGCCGCGAGCACACCCCCGTGCCCGTGCTGCACGGCGGCGGCCAGGAGCGCCATGTCCGCTCCGGCACCCTCGACGTCCCCGCCGTCGCCTCCTTCGCGGTGGCCGCCCGGCTGGCCGTAGAGCAGCGCGAGTGGTTCGCCACCGAGATCGGTGCCCTGCGCGACAGCCTGACCGAGGCGGTCCTCGCGGCGGTCCCGGACGCGATCCTGGGCGGAGACCCCGTCGACCGGCTCCCGGCCAACGCCCACTTCACCTTCCCCGGCTGCGAGGGCGACTCCCTGCTGCTCCTCCTCGACGCCCAGGGCATCGAGTGCTCCACCGGCTCCGCCTGCACCGCGGGCGTCGCCCAGCCCAGCCACGTCCTGCTGGCCACCGGCACCGACCCCGACCTGGCCCGCGGCACCCTCCGCTTCTCCCTCGGCCACACCTCCACACAGGCGGACGTCGAGGCCGTCGCGAAGGCGATCGGTCCGGCCGTCGAGCGGGCGCGCGCGGCGGGCCTGACCTGACGCGCCGCCCGACCTGACGCACCCCGGAGCCGTTCTACGACCTCGCGGACTTCGCCGGCGCCGCCTGGCGCACGAGCCGTATGTAGCGGCCCCAGTCCCAGTGCGGCCCCGGGTCGGTGTGGTCCGTCCCCGGCACCTCCGCATGCCCGATGATGTGCTTCCGGTCGACGGGTATGCCGTAGCGCCCGCATATCCCGGCCGTCAGCCGCGCGGAACTCGCGTACATCGCGTCCGTGAAGGAGGAGGCGCGGTCCACGAAGCCCTCGTGCTCGATGCCGACGCTTCGCTCGTTGTACTCCCGGTTGCCCGCGTGGAACGCCACGTCCAGCTCGCGGATCATCTGCGTGACGTGCCCGTCCTGGCGGACGATGTAGTGGGCCGCGGCCTGGTGGCCCGGGTTCTGGAAGGCCTTGACCGCGCTCGCGAAGCTGCCCTGGGTGACGTGGATGACCACCCTGTCGATCGCGTAGTCGGCGGGGCGGTCGGCCCTGCGGTAGTTGGCCGGGGAGGCCGCCGTCCACTGCGCGCCCCGGAAGTCGACCGCGCCGGGCGTGCGCGGCTTCTCCACCCCCGGCACCCGCCACCACAGATGCGACAGCTCCTCGCGCGCGAGAACGGCCGTGCCGACGGCGGCCGCGGCCCCGCCCACCAGCAGCGCGCGGCGGCCGATCCGCCGGTCCGAGTCGTTCTTCGTCGCCCCCATGTGATCACCAACGGATACTCGTGGGCTCCGGTTCCCGTGTCCCCGTACTCTTGAGGGGTTATGACTGACACCCCGCAGCGCTCCCGCCCTCTTCGCGTACTCGCCGCCATGTCCGGCGGAGTGGACTCCGCCGTCGCCGCCGCCCGCGCCGCCGAGGCCGGCCACGACGTGACCGGTGTCCATCTGGCCCTGTCCGCGAACCCGCAATCGTTCCGCACGGGCGCGCGTGGCTGCTGCACCATCGAGGACTCGCGCGACGCCCGCCGCGCCGCGGACGTCATCGGCATCCCGTTCTACGTCTGGGACCTCGCCGATCGCTTCCGCGAGGACGTGGTCGAGGACTTCGTCGCCGAGTACGAGGCCGGGCGCACCCCGAACCCGTGCCTGCGCTGCAACGAGAAGATCAAGTTCGCCGCGCTGCTGGACAAGGCGCTCGCCCTCGGCTTCGACGCCGTCTGCACCGGTCACTACGCCAAGGTGATCGTGAACGAGGACGGCACGCGCGAGATGCACCGCGCCTCCGACCTGGCCAAGGACCAGTCGTACGTCCTCGGGGTGCTGGACGAGAGGCAGCTGGCGCACGCCCTGTTCCCGCTGGGCGACACCGTCACCACCAAGGACGAGATCCGCGCCGAGGCCGAGCGCCGCGGCCTCGCGGTCGCCAGGAAGCCCGACTCGCACGACATCTGCTTCATCGCCGACGGCGACACCCAGGGCTTCCTGGCGAAGCGTCTGGGCAGGGCCGAGGGCGACATCGTCGACGAGTCCGGCGCCAAGCTGGGCACCCACGAGGGCGCGTACGGCTTCACCATCGGCCAGCGCAAGGGGCTGCGCATCGGCACCCCGGCGCCCGACGGCAAGCCGCGCTACGTGCTCGACATCTCGCCGGTCGACAACACGGTCACGGTCGGCCCGGCCGCCGGCCTGGACGTGAGCGCGCTGACCGCCGTCAAGCCCCGCTGGTGCGGCACCGCCCCCTCCGGCCCCGGCACCTACACCGCCCAGCTCCGCGCCCACGGTGGCGAGACCGAGGTACGGGCCGAACTGGTCGACGGCACCCTCGAGGTGTCGTTCGCCGAGCCGGTCCGCGGGGTCGCCCCCGGCCAGGCGATCGTGCTGTACGACGGCACGCGCGTGGTGGGCTCGGCGACGATCGCGTCGACCACGCGCGCGGCGGCGACGGTGGCGTAGGGCGGACCCTGCGGCCCCGGCCGCCCGCCCGCTCCAGCCGTGCCCGGCGCCTCGCGGTCCGGGCCGCCCGTTGGCGCCTCGCCGTTCCGGCGGTTCGTGGCGCTGTGCCGTTCCGCCGTGTTCGGCGCTCTCGCCGTCCGTGGCGTCCCGCCGTTCCGGCCGTGCCAGGCGTCCCGCCGTCTGCGGCGTCCCGCCGTGTCCGGCGTCCCGCCGTGTCCGGCGCCCTTGCCGTCTGCGGCGTCCCGCCGTGTCCGGCGCCCTTGCCGTCCGGGGCGCCCTGCCGTTCCGGCCGTGCCCGGCTTCCCGCCGTTCGGGCCGTCCGTGGCGTCCCGCCGTGTCCGGCGTCCTCGCCGTCCGTGGCGCTTCGCCGTTCCGCCGTGTCCGGCGTCCTCGCCGTCCGTGGCACCCCGCCGCCCGGCGTCCTCGCCGTCCGTGGCACCCCGCCGCTCCGGCCGTGCCCGGCGTCCCGCCGTGCACGGCGCTCTCGCCGTCCGTGGCGCCCCGCCGGTCCGGCCGTGCCCGGCGCCCTCGCCGTTCCGGCCAGGCCCGGCGCCAGCCGGCCTCCCCGGCGGCTCAGGCGAAGAACTCCGCCAGCACCGGTGCGAGCGCGTGCGGGTCCACCCGGTGGGTCTGGTCCTCCAGGAGCCGGTACGTCCCCTGGGGCACCGCGTCGGCCACCGCGCGGGCGGCCTCGCCCATCCACGCGGGGCTCGCGCCGCCGGAGACCGACAGGACGGGCACGCCGATCGAGGCCAGCCGCGCGTGGGGCACCGATCCCGCGCCCAGGACGGCGTCGTCGTAGGCGAGGCTCGGCGCGAGCGCCTCCATGCCGGCCCACATGGGGGACTGGCGGGCGCCCTGGATCATCTCCTCGGCCAGACCCGTCAGACGCAGGAACAGCTCGACCGCGTCCCCGCGACGGCCGCCGCGCAGCGCCTCGTCGAGGTGCGCGGTGTACTCGGCGCGCCCCTCGAGAGCGTCCTCGGACACCGCGTACGGCACCTCGTAGACGGCGGCACGACCGACCGGCAGCCCGCTCGCCACCGCCTCCAGGACGAGCGCGCCGCCCGACGAGATGCCGTACAGCGAGGCCTCGCCGCCCACCACGTCGACGAGCGCCGCCAGGTCCTCGACCTCGCGCTCGACCGCGTAGGGCGCGGTGTCGCCGCTCTCGCCGCGGCCCCGGCGGTCGTAGACGCAGACGTCGAAGCGGTCGGAGAGGGCCGCGGCGAGCGGGACCACCGTGGCGCTCGTCGACATCGCGCCGCTCACGAGAACGAGCGCGGGGCCCTGTCCGAACCGTTCGTACGCGAGGTGTGTGCCGTCGCGTGAAAGGGTCTTCTTCTCCATGCCTTCGGAGACTGCCCCACCACACGGAGATATGCGCGCTCAATCGCTCACGACACGTCCACTTCGTAGAAGCAGAGGTGGTCCTTGATCTGGGCGACGTCGGGCTTGGGGTCGGGGTAGGACCAGACGAGATCCGCCCGGTCCGGTGCCGACCAGTAGGAGGCGGTGCCCTTGAACGGGCAGTACGTGTGCGTCTCCGACGGCGTCAGCAGGTCCAGGCGTACGTCCTCGGGCGGGATGTAGTACCGCACCGGGCAGCCCGTCTCGTGCAGGAGGAGGGCCCGGTCGCTCTCCGCCAAAACCTGGTCGCCGTGCACCACGCGCACGTGCCGGTCGCCTTGCTCGATGGTGATCGTGTGTCCATTGGCCATAACAGGGCAGCGCTCGGAGGCCGCCGGTTCTTCCCACGTACGGTGTCGGCATGCGAATCTGCGTCTTCCTCTCCGCCGCCGACCTCGACGACCGCTACACGCGCCCCGCACGCGACTTCGCGAAACTGCTGGGCAAGGGCGGTCACACGCTCGTCTGGGGCGGCTCCGACGTCGGGCTGATGAAGGTGGTCGCCGACGGCGTGCAGGAGGCGGGAGGACGGCTGTGCGGCGTCTCCGTGGACTTCCTGGCGGCCAAGGCCCGGCCCGGCGCGGACGAGATGGTGATCGCCCGCGACCTCGCCGAGCGCAAGAGGCTGCTCCTGGAGAAGGCCGACGCGGTGGTGATCATGGTGGGCGGTACCGGCACGCTCGACGAGGCCACCGAGATCCTGGAACTGAAGAAGCACGGGCACACCGACAAGCCGGTCGTCCTGCTCAACACCGCGGGCTTCTACGACGGCCTCAAGGAGCAGTTCCGGCGCATGGAGGACGAGGGCTTCCTGCCGGTACCCCTCACCGAACTGGTCTTCTTCGCCGAGGAGCCGGTGGGGGCGCTGGCGTATCTGGAGGAGAGCCGGGGGATCGAGTGAGGCGGGCTTGAGGGGGAGCCGGGGCGGGCCTGAAGCGGGTGCCGCCGCCCGGGTGGGGCGACGAGTGGCGTCGGTGTGGTGCGAGCATGGCGGCATGGCTACACATGTGATCACCGGAGCGGGCTCCGGCATCGGCGCGGCCGTCGCCCGCCGCCTCCACGCGCGCGGGGACGAACTCGTGCTCCACGCGCGTGACGCGGGACGTGCGAAGGAACTGGCGGCACAGTTCCCCGGTGCGAAGACGCTCGTCGGCGACCTCGCCGACCCGGACAAGCTGTCCTGGGCCTTCTCCCACCAGACGCTTCCGGACCGCGTCGACTCCCTGCTCCACATCGCCGGGGTCGTCGACCTCGGGCCGGTCGGCGACCTCACCCCGAAGTCCTGGCGCCACCAGCTCAACGTCAACCTGATCGCCCCGGCCGAGCTGACCCGGCACTTCCTGCCCCAACTCCGCGCCGCCCGCGGCCACGTGCTCTTCGTCAACTCCGGTGCCGGCCTGAGCGCCGGCCCCCACTGGTCCGCGTACGCCGCCTCCAAGCACGGCCTGAAGGCGCTCGCCGACTCGCTCCGCCAGGAGGAGCACGCGAACGGCGTCCGCGTCACCACGGTCTACCCCGGCCGTACCGCCAGCCCCATGCAGGCCAAGGTCCACCAGCAGGAGGGCAAGGAGTACGACGCCTCGCAGTGGATCGACCCGGAGTCGGTGGCGACCACGATCGTGATGGCCCTCGACCTGCCGAGGGACGCCGAGGTCAACGACCTGACGGTGAGGCCGGGGCGGTGACCGAGGCGATGTTCGGTCCCGCCACCGGCATCGGTTCCCTGCCGGGCGGCGACGCCCGGGAGGCGGCCAAGACCGTGACCGGGACCTTCGAGGACTTCCCGTTCCTGCCCGAACTGCCCGCCCGCGGCCCCGGCGCCGACATGATCGGCCGCACCGCCGGCCTGCTCGTGGAGCTGTACGCGCGCGTGGAGCCAAGCGGCTGGCGGATCGGGGACCGGCCCGGCCGGGACACCAAGCGCGCCAGGTCCTGGCTCGGCGAGGACCTCGACGCCCTGGAGGAGTTCACCCAGGGGTACGAGGGCCCGCTGAAGGTGCAGGCGGTGGGCCCCTGGACCCTCGCCGCCGCACTGGAGCTGAGGAACGGCGAGGCGGCCCTCTCGGACCCCGGCGCCTGCCGCGACCTCACCGGCTCGCTCGCCGAGGGCATCCGGCTGCACCTGGAGGAGGTGCGGCGCCGCGTCCCCGGCGCCACCCTCGTCCTGCAGCTCGACGAACCCTCCCTCACCGCCGTCCTGCGCGGACACGTGAAGTCCGCCAGCGGCTACCGCACCCACCGCGCCGTGGACCGCCAGCTCGTCGAGGCCGGCCTCCGCGACGTCATCGGGGTTCACACGGGCGGCCCGGCCGTGGTCCACTCCTGCGCACCGGATGTCCCGTTCGCCCTGCTGCGCCGGGCGGGCGCGGCCGCGGTCTCCTTCGACGCCGCGCTTCTCACCGAGCGTGACGACGAGGTGATCGGTGAGGCGGTGGAAGCGGGTACGCGGCTCTTCGCCGGTGTCGTGCCGGGCACGGACGGCCCATTGTCAGACCCTGCCGGTAGCGTCATGGGTGTCAGGACGCTGTGGCGCAGGCTGGGGCTGCGACCGGAGCTGCTCGCGGAGGCGGTCACGATCACGCCGTCGTGCGGACTCGCGGGGGCCTCCCCGGACTACGCGCGCCGGGCCCTCGCCCACTGCGTCCGGGCGGCGAGATCCCTCGCGGACAACCCAGAGTAACGGGAGGACCATACGGTGGCCGGCGACAAGCAAGCGGAGACGGCGGTGCCCGCCGAAGCACGGGAGCAGCACGCGAAGCTCGCTGAGCAGATCGAGGAGCACCGCTTCCGGTACTACGTGAAGGACGCTCCGGTCGTCAGTGACGCGGAGTTCGACAAGCTCCTGCGCTCCCTGGAGGCGCTGGAGGAGGAGCATCCCGAGCTGCGCACGCCGGACTCGCCGACGCAGAAGGTGTCGGGGGCGTACGAGACCGAGTTCACGGCGGTCCAGCACGCCTCCCGGATGCTCTCCCTCGACAACACCTTCAACGACGAGGAACTCGCCGCCTGGGCCGACCGCATCCAGCGCGAGCTGGGCGAGCAGGAGTACCACTTCCTGTGCGAGCTCAAGGTCGACGGCCTGGCCGTCAACCTCACGTACGAGCACGGCCGCCTGGTGCGCGCGGCCACGCGCGGCGACGGACGCACGGGCGAGGACATCACCCCCAATGTCCGTACGATCGCGGAGATTCCGGACCGCCTGGGGGGCGACCGCGTCCCGGACCGCGTGGAGATCCGCGGCGAGGTCTACTTCCCGATGGAGAAGTTCGAGGAGCTCAACGCCCGCCTGGTGGAGGCCGGCGACAAGCCCTTCGCCAACCCGCGCAACGCCGCCGCCGGTTCACTGCGCCAGAAGGACCCCCGCGTCACCGCCACCCGCCCCCTGCACATGGTCGTCCACGGCATCGGCGTACTGGAGGGCTTCGAGGGCCTCACCCGCCTCTCCCAGGGTTACGACCTCCTCAAGACCTGGGGCCTGCCCACCTCCCCGCACAACAGGGTGGTCGACGGCCTCGACGGCGCACGGGAGTTCATCGCGTACTACGGCGAGAACCGCCATTCCGTGGCGCACGAGATCGACGGAGTCGTCGTCAAACTGGACGAGATCCCCCTCCAGGGACGCCTCGGCACCACCTCCCGCGCCCCGCGCTGGGCGATCGCGTACAAGTACGCGCCGGAGGAGGTCAACACCAAGCTCATCAACATCCGCGTCGGAGTGGGCCGCACGGGCCGCGTCACTCCGTACGCCCAGGTCGAGCCGGTCACGGTGGCCGGCTCCGAGGTGGAGTTCGCCACCCTGCACAACCAGGACGTGGTCAAGGCCAAGGGCGTCCTCATCGGCGACACGGTGGTGCTGCGCAAGGCCGGTGACGTCATCCCGGAGATCCTCGGCCCGGTCGTCGACCTGCGCGACGGCAGCGAGCACGAGTTCGTGATGCCGGCCGAGTGCCCCGAGTGCGGTACGCCGCTCAGGCCGATGAAGGAGGCCGACGTCGACCTGCGCTGCCCGAACGCGCGCGCGTGCCCGGCCCAGTTGCGCGAGCGCCTGTTCTACCTCGCGGGCCGCAAGGCGCTCGACATCGAGCACTTCGGCTATGTCGCCGCTGCCGCCCTGACCAAGCCGCTGGAGCCCGCCGACCCGCCGCTCAAGGACGAGGGCGACCTGTTCGACCTCACCGTCGAGCAGTTGCTGCCCATCAAGGCCTACGTCCTCGACCAGGACAGCGGCCTGCCCAAGCGTGACCCGAAGACCGGCGAGGAGAAGATCGCCACGGTCTTCGCCAACCAGCAGGGCGAGCCGAAGAAGAACGCGGTCGCCATGCTGGAGAACATCGCCGCTGCCAAGGAGCGCCCGCTCGCGCGCGTCCTGACCGGACTGTCGATCCGTCACGTCGGCCCGGTCGCCGCCGAGGCGCTGGCCCGTGAGTTCCGGTCGATCGAGCGCATCGAGCAGGCCACGGAGGAGGAGCTGGCGGGCACCGACGGCGTCGGCGGCATCATCGCCGCCTCCCTCAAGGAGTGGTTCGCCGAGGAGTGGCACCAGGAGATCCTCCGCAAGTGGCGGGCCGCCGGAGTCCGTATGGAGGAGGAGGGTTCGGGCGAGGACGAGGGTCCGCGCCCGCTCGAAGGACTCACCGTCGTGGTCACCGGCACCCTCGAACACTTCACGCGCGACGGCGCCAAGGAGGCACTGCAGAGCCGCGGAGCGAAGGTGACCGGATCGGTCTCGAAGAAGACGTCCTTCGTGGTGGTGGGTGACAACCCGGGTTCGAAGTTCGACAAGGCGATGCAGGTCAAAGTCCCTGTGCTGAACGAGGAGGGCTTCAACGTCCTGCTGGAACAGGGCCCGGACGCGGCGGCCGAAGTTGCGCTTCCCACAGAGGAGTAGCGATTGAAGGCCACCCGATCGGCGCATACCAGATGCATACGGGTGGCTGGGGTGCATTCGGGCAACCGTCGACGACCGCTGCCCGTGGAAGCCTTCTGCGGCCTACTGTTGAGATGTGCACCTGCCGTGCCCAGCTGCGGTTGGGGCATCCCCTTGCTCTTGGTGAGCAAGGGGAAGGGTTTTCCAACGCGGTGCCGTTGATGGTTGTCGGGCATCGGGCCGCGTGGCGTGGGCACCGCCGGCTGTGAGAGGGACGGGAATGGAACCGACCGAGAGCGCCGCCCCTGACTCAGGGCTGCGCGTGCGCCGGGTCACCGGCGCATGGCGGGCGAGCCGGTGGGCCGGGCGGCCTTCGGAGCGCCCGGGCGCGGAGGGGCGCGCCACCGGACAGTACACCGCACCTGACGGGCGTACCCCTCACCTCGACATCGAGCACCCTCCGGGCCTGTCGGACGGCGACCACGAACGGCACCTGTCCTGGCCCGCCCTGCCCGCCGCGGTCGTGGCCGCGGCCGCCTTCGTCCTCGGCGGCGGCTTCTACCGTGCGTTCAGCGGCGTCCACGCACTCTTCCCGTGCGGCACCGTCGGCTGGTCCTTCGCTCTGCTGACCGGCATCATCGTCGGCCACCTGGTCATGCTCGGCCGCTCCCGCTGGTGGGGCGGCACGGGCTCCGGCGCCGCCCTGACCCTCGCCGTCCTGATGCTCTACGGCTGGGTGCCGGCCGGGATGGTCAGCCTCACCGTCGTCGTACTGGTCGGCATCGCCCGCCGCAACCGCTGGCGCCAGGGCGTGCTGCACGGCGCGGTGGACATCCTCGGCATCGGCGCCGGGGCCCTGGTGCTGGGCGCGTTCGGCCGCGTGCCGTCCGTCGAGAACCCGTGGAAGCCGGACACCTGGACGCTCTACACCGCCCCCGAGGTGGTGCTGGTCGCCGCCGCCTACCTGGCGGTCACCCGCACCCTGCTGTGGTATCTGCACGTCCCGCGCGGCGGGCTGCCCACCGTGGCCCGTACGGCCCTGGTCAGACAGGGACTTGTCGCGGTCGCGCTGCTCGGCATCGCCCCGCTGGTGTGCGTGGTGGCCGCCGCCCAGCCGGTGCTGCTGCCGCTGTTCGCCATCCCGCTGATCGCCCTCGACTCCACGCTGTGGATCGCCCGCGCGCGGGCCGAGGAGCAGTTGCGCGACCCGCTGACCGGGCTGCCCAACCGGCAGTGGCTGCAGGAGCGCATCTGGACCGCGCTGGACGACGCCGAACGCATCGGCGCCCGCGCCGCCCTGATGCTGATCGACCTGGACCGCTTCCGTTCGGTCAACGACACACTCGGGCATCTCGCCGGCGACCGGCTGCTGCTGCAGATTGCCGACCGGCTGCGTCTCGCACTGCCGCGCGGAGCGGAGGCCGCGCGGCTCGGCGGGGACGAGTTCGCCGTGTTACTGCCGGTCGCCGACTCCACGACGTCCGCGACCCGGGTGGCCCGCGGCCTCGTCGCCGCGCTCAGCTCCCCGCTCGACCTCGACGGGCTCACCCTCGTGCTGGAGGCCAGCGCCGGGGTGGCCGTCTTCCCGGACCACGCCCTGGACGCGGAGGGGATGCTGCGACGGGCGGACGTGGCGATGTACCAGGCCAAGCGGGACCGCACTGGCGTCGAGGTCTACGAGTCCAAGCGGGACTCCAACACCCCCGACCGCCTCGGCCTGCTGGGTGATCTGCGCCGGGCCCTCGACGCCCACGAGGTGCAGCTGCACTACCAGCCCAAGGTCCGCTTCGACGGGCAGGTGGCCGGACTCGAGGCGCTGGTGCGATGGGTGCATCCCGAGCGCGGGAAGGTTCCGCCGGACGAGTTCATAGCGATCGCGGAGTCGTCGGGGCTGATGCCCCACCTCACGGAGTACGTGCTGGAGACGGCGCTCGGGCAGGTGGCCAAGTGGCGGGCCCAGGGCCTGTTCGTGCCGGTCGCGGTCAACGTGTCCCCGCGCGACGTCCACACCCCCGGCTTCGCGGGCTCCGTCGCCGCGCGGCTGGCCCGGCACGGAGTTCCGGCGGGAGCGCTCCAACTCGAGATAACGGAACACGTCCTGCTCGAGGACCCGCAGCGGGCCGCCGACACCCTGGCCGGTCTGACCGGACACGGCGTGAAGATGTCACTGGACGACTTCGGCACGGGCTACTCCTCCCTGGTGCATCTACGGCGGCTCCCGGTGAGCGAGTTGAAGATCGACCGCTCCTTCGTGGCCCGGCTGGCCGTCGACGCGGAGGACGCGGAGATCGTGCGCTGCACGGTCGACCTCGCCCACTCCCTCGGCCTGCTCGTCGTCGCCGAGGGCGTCGAGGACGACGAGACCTGGGAACGCCTGCGCGACCTGCGCTGCGACGCCGTCCAGGGCTGGCTCGTGGCCGCCGCAATGCCCGCCGACGAAACAACGGCCTGGCTCCTGGCCCGAGGCTCCCGAGGCTGGGTACGCCCCCGCGCGGCCCTACCGGCAGCGGCGGGCGACGAGTAGGCGACCGCCCACTTGGGCAAAAGCAGCCCTCACCCACCTCCCGCCGCGAAATGCCCGATCAGCAGGCCCAACCGTTCCTCGTGGGCCCTCTTCGGTAGGCGGCCGCTGCGCATCAGGGTGACCAGGCCGTGGAGGCCTGCCCAGTAGGTCTCTGTGAGGAGGCCCGTGTCCTCGCCCTCGGCGGCGACGGGCTCCACTACGGCCAGGATTTCGCCGAACGCCTCCTTGAGGGGGGCCGGGGCCTCCGCGGTGGCGAAGGGGAGGTCCGTGGTGAGGGTGAACATCGCGTCGTAGAGGGCCGGGCGGCGTTGGGCGAAGTCGGCGTAGGCGCGGCCCACCGCGGCGAGTGCCTCTCGGGTGCCGTCGGCCGCCGTACGGGCCGTACGCAGTTCGGCCGCCAGGTCCGCGCAGCCCTGGACCGCGACCGCCGCCATGATCGCGCCCTTGCCCTTGAAGTGGCTGTAGAGGACGGGCTGGCTGTACTCGATCTCCGCCGCGAGGCGACGGGTCGTCACGGCGTCCCAGCCCTCCGACTCCGCAAGGTCGCGAGCGGCCGTGACGATCAGCCGCTCGCGTTCCGCTCGTTCGCGCTCCCGGCGCTTCTGGATCGACATGCCAGGAATTCTAGCAGTGCTAGCCAATCTGTCGATGCTCTGCTAGCTTCGCTCCTGTTCCTAGCAGTGCTAGAAATCCAAGCGAGGAGAAGAGACATGACCGTCACCGCCTACACCCTGGCCGTCCTGCTCGACCTGTTCTGCCTGTTCCTCTGCTACCGGTTCCTGCTTCAACCGGGCCCCGCCGCAGCCGGCTACGGCGTCCCCGCACGCCCCGACGGCGACGCCGGCGCGTACCTCTCGGTCAAGGGCCTCAGGGACGGCACCTTCGGTCTGATGGGCCTGGTGCTGCTCGCCTTCGCGGGCGCCCGCGCCGAGGCCTGGTTCATGGTCGCCGTCGCGTTCGTGCCGCTGTTCGACACGGTGATAGTGCTGCGGCACGGAGGCGCGAAAGCCGTGGCTTTCGGGATCCACTTCGCCACCGCGATCGTTGTACTGATCAGCGCCGGACTGCTCTTCGCGGTCTGACGGGACGACATCTCACCGGGAGAGATCTCACAGGGGAGCCGAGAAATGTCGCTTTTCGTGCCAAAGTTCGACGAGACCGTGCTGGTCCGTGACGCCGAGGCCGAGGTGGTGGGCGCAGACCCCGTCGCCGTGCGGCTGCTGGCCGACAGCAGCGCCACCGGCGGCGCCCTGTCAACCGTGCGCGTCACCCTCGCCGAGGGCGCCGACGGCGCCCGCCCGCACCTGCACCGCAACTCCGCCGAGATGTTCTACCTCCTCGACGGCGCCGCCGAGGTCCTCTCCGGCGACGACGTCGTCACGGCCGAGCGCGGAGACCTGATCGTCGTCCCGCCGGACCGGCCGCACGCCTTCGCCGCCGCCCCCGGCACCCCGGCCGACCTGCTCATCGTCATCACCCCCGGCGTGGAGCGCTTCGAGTACTTCCGCCACCTCCAGCGCATCCGTCTGGGCGAGGTCACCCCGGAGAGCCTGCTGGAGGTGCAGGAGCTGTACGACAACCACTTCCTGCGCAGCGAAGCCTGGGACGGCCGGCGCTGAGCCGTAAACCGTTTAACGGCCACGGGCTCCGGCCCCATAGGATTGGGGCCAGTCGCACATCACACACACTCACCCCAGAGGATCGCTGCATGCCTGGCATCACGCGCGAGGAGGTCGCCCACCTCGCCCGGCTGGCGCGTCTGGAGCTGAAGCCCGAAGAACTCGACCACTTCGCAGGCCAGCTGGACGACATCATCGGCGCGGTCGCCCGCGTCAGTGAGGTCGCCGACCAAGACGTACCGCCGACCTCGCACCCGCTCCCGCTGACGAACGTCATGCGCAAGGACGAGGTCCGTCCGTCGCTCACCCCCGAGCAGGCGCTCTCCGGCGCCCCGGCCCAGGAGCAGCAGCGTTTCAAGGTGCCGCAGATCCTGGGGGAGGACTGAATCCCATGACGGACAGCAACATCATCAAGCTCACCGCCGCCGAGACGGCCGCGAAGATCGCCTCCGGCGAACTGACGGCCGTCCAGGTCACCGAGGCCCACCTCGCCCGGATCGACGCCGTCGACGAGAAGGTGCACGCCTTCCTGCACGTCGACCGCGAGGGCGCGCTGGCGCAGGCCCGTGCCGTCGACGCCAAGCGGGAGAAGGGCGAGAAGCTCGGCCCGCTGGCCGGCGTCCCGCTCGCGCTCAAGGACATCTTCACCACCGAGGGCGTCCCGACGACCGTCGGCTCGAAGATCCTCGAGAACTGGATCCCGCAGTACGACGCGACTGTCACCAAGCGCCTGAAGGCCGCCGACGTCGTCATCCTCGGCAAGACCAACATGGACGAGTTCGCCATGGGTTCGTCGACGGAGAACAGCGCGTTCGGCCCGACCGGCAACCCCTGGGACCTCACCAGGGTCCCCGGCGGCTCGGGCGGCGGCTCCTCCGCCGCCATCGCCTCGTACCAGGCCACGCTCGCCATCGGCACCGACACCGGCGGCTCCATCCGCCAGCCGGCCTCCGTCACGGGCACGGTCGGCGTCAAGCCCACGTACGGCGGGGTCTCCCGCTACGGCATGGTGGCGTTCTCCTCCTCCCTCGACCAGGGCGGCCCCTGTGCCCGCACGGTCCTGGACGCGGCGCTGCTGCACGAGGTGATCGCCGGACACGACCCGATGGACTCCACCTCCATCGACGCCCCGGTCCCGCCGGTCGTCGAGGCCGCGCGCAACGGCAGCGTGGCGGGCATGCGGGTCGGCGTCGTCAAGCAGTTCCGCGGCGAGGGCTACCAGGCCGGTGTCATCCAGCGGTTCGACGAGTCCGTCGCGCTGCTGAAGGAGCTGGGCGCCGAGATCGTCGAGCTGGACTGCCCGTCCTTCGACCTCGCGCTGTCGGCGTACTACCTCATCGCCCCCTCCGAGTGCTCCTCCAACCTCGCCCGCTTCGACGGCCTGCGCTACGGCCTGCGCACCGGCGACGACGGCGGCCACTCGGCCGAGGAGGTCACCTCCCTCACCCGTGAGGCGGGCTTCGGCCCCGAGGTCAAGCGCCGCATCATGCTCGGCACGTACGCCCTCTCCAGCGGCTACTACGACGCCTACTACGGCTCCGCGCAGAAGGTCCGCACGCTCATCAAGCGCGACTTCGAGAAGGCCTTCGAGCAGGTGGACGTGATCGTGTCGCCCACGACGCCCACCACCGCCTTCGCGATCGGCGAGCGCGCCGACGACCCGATGGCGATGTACCTGGCCGACCTGTGCACCATCCCGACCAACCTGGCGGGCAACGCGGCCATGTCGCTGCCCTGCGGTCTGGCCCCGGAGGACAACCTCCCGGTCGGCCTGCAGATCATCGCCCCGGCGCTCAAGGACGACCGGCTGTACAAGGTCGGCGCCGCGGTCGAGGCCGCCTACGTGGAAAGGTGGGGGCACCCGCTCCTGGAGGAGGCTCCGTCGCTGTGACCAAGTCAGGCAAGACAGGCAAGACGCTGACCAAGGCTCAGGACTTCAAGAAGTCCAAGTCCGGTATGTACGTGTCCATCGCCACCACCGCCTTCGGCGCGTTCGGTGTTGCCAAGCGGATCAAGAAGGCGCGCTCCGAGCAGGACGCGCTGCGCCTGATCGACGCGACCGTCGCCGCCGTCGGCATCGTCACCGGCCTCGCCGTCCTGTACCGCGAGCTCAAGCGGCTGGGCGACGACGACGTCCTGCTGGGCTGAGAGGGAAGTTTCAGTGACCACCACGACCGACCTGGTGTCGTACGAGGACGCTCTCGCGTCGTACGACCCCGTCATGGGCCTCGAGGTCCATGTCGAACTCGGCACCAAGACGAAGATGTTCTGCGGGTGTTCGACCGAGCTGGGCGCCGAGCCCAACTCCCAGACCTGCCCGACCTGCCTCGGCCTGCCCGGCGCGCTCCCGGTCGTCAACGCGACCGGCGTCGAGTCGGCGATCAAGATCGGTCTCGCGCTGAACTGCGAGATCGCCGAGTGGTGCCGCTTCGCCCGGAAGAACTACTTCTATCCGGACATGCCGAAGAACTTCCAGACCTCCCAGTACGACGAGCCGATCGCCCACAACGGCTATCTCGACGTACAGCTGGAGGACGGCGAGACCTTCCGCGTCCAGATCGAGCGCGCCCACATGGAGGAGGACACCGGCAAGTCGCTGCACGTGGGCGGCGCGACGGGCCGTATCCACGGCGCCTCCCACTCGCTGCTCGACTACAACCGCGCCGGCATCCCGCTCATCGAGATCGTCACCAAGCCGATCGAGGGCGCCGGCGAGCGCGCCCCCGAGGTGGCGAAGGCGTACGTCCGTGAGCTGCGCGAGCTCATCCGGGCGCTCGGTGTCTCCGAGGCCCGGATGGAGATGGGCCAGATGCGCTGCGACGTGAACCTGTCGCTGCGCCCCAACGGCACCGAGAAGTTCGGCACCCGCTCGGAGACGAAGAACGTCAACTCGCTGCGGTCCGTGGAGCGTGCGGCCCGCTTCGAGATCCAGCGGCACGCGGCCGTGCTGTCGTCCGGCGGCACGATCATCCAGGAGACCCGCCACTTCCACGAGGACACGGGGTCCACGACCTCGGGCCGGGTGAAGGAGGAGGCCGAGGACTACCGGTACTTCCCGGAGCCCGACCTCGTCCCGGTGGCGCCCTCGCGCGAGTGGGTCGAGGAGATCCGCGGCGCCCTGCCCGAGATGCCGCTGGCCCGCCGCACCCGGCTGCTCGCCGAGTGGGGCATCACGGCCACCGACATGCAGGCGATCCTGAACGCCGGTGCGCTGGAGCCGATCGTCGCCACCATCGACGCCGGCTCCGACGCCGCCTCCGCCCGCAAGTGGTGGATGGGCGAACTGGCGCGCAGCGCCAACGAGTCGGGCACCTCGCTGGACGAGCTGGCGATCACCCCGGCGCAGGTCGCCCGGGTCACCGAGCTGGTCTCCAAGGGCGACCTGAACGACAAGCTGGCGCGCCAGGTCATCGAGGGCGTCCTCGCGGGCGAGGGCACCCCGGACGAGGTCGTCGACAAGCGCGGCCTCAAGGTCGTCTCCGACGACTCGGCGCTCGGCACCGCCGTCGACGAGGCCATCGCCGGCAACCCGGGCATCGCCGACAAGATCCGCGGCGGCAAGGTGGCCGCGGCCGGCGCCCTGGTCGGCGCGGTCATGAAGGCCACCCGCGGCCAGGCCGACGCGGCCCGCGTCAAGGAGCTGATCCTTGAGAAGCTGGGCGTCAGCGAGGGCTGAGCGGCAGCACGCGGTACGGCCCCGGAGGCGTGACCTCCGGGGCCGTACGGCTGTCTGCGGCGTGCTGTCCGCGACATGCCGGGTGCGGCGCGCCGGGTGCGGCAGGCTACGTACGGCGTCCGACGACCCGTACGAAACCGAGCATGCGGCCCTCGTCGGCCCGCACCATCTCGCCGACCCGGCGGGCCATCGTGCGATGGAACTCCTCCGGGCTCTCCTCGGAGACCACCTCGCACCACAGCAGCCAGTCCCGCCAGCCGTCCGGCTGCCAGTCGGCCGCCTCGACCTCGACGGCCCCGCTGCGGGTCCAGTGGCGCCGCCACCAGCCGGGGGAGTGGAAGCACCAGAAGTCGGGCTCCCACCAGGGCGCGAGATGCTCGGGCGGTTCGGCGCCCGCCGGTTCCTCGCGCAGTGCCGGTACGACGACGCCGATCCGCCCGCCGGGCTTCAGCAGCCGGGTGAGCGTGGGCAGATAGAGGTCGTCGGTGCCGAAGTACTGATAGGCGTCGACGCTCACGATCGCGTCGAAACCGCCCTCGGCGAACGGCAGTTCATGAGCCTCGGCGTGCACGGGCAGCACCCGGTCGGCGAACCCGGCCTCGGCGATGCGCCGGGCGTTGTCGTCGGGCTTCACCCACAGGTCGGCCGCCGTGACCTGGGCGTGGAACTCCCGCGCCAGGAAGATCGACGTCATCGCGCGGCCGCAGCCCAGATCGAGCACCCGCGCACATGGGCGCAGGGCGTCCAGGCCCAGGGCGGGGGCCAGCCACTCCAGCAGCCACAGGGCGTTCGGGCCCATCTGGTTCTCGACGGTCCAGCGGGCGTCGTACTGGCTGCTGCGCGGGTAGGCCGGGTGGTTCACACGGTCAGTGAGAGGGTCCGGGTCGGGCGAGGTCCTGGAACGTGGATCGGACATCGGTGAACGGGCTCCTTGGGGTCTTCGTAGGGGAAGGTGATGCTGAGGAGCTCGGTCGGACCTTCAAACAACGCACCCGCTTCGGTCGTCGGCGAGGAGCCGGTGACGGCTGATCAGCGGAAGCTAACAGTTGCCCGGGGTGGCCCGCAGCGGGTTTCCCGGCCGGATTCCCAGACGGACGCGCTACTCTCGCCCGCCATGAACGGACGCGCTGATTCCGAGATTCCGGACGAGGCCGTGGACGACGAAGCCGTGGACCATGAAGCCGTGGACATGGACGACGCCGTGGATCCGACGGATCCGGCCGGGGACGCGCGGCGGGCCCGTTGGGTGGCGGTCGGGACGGGAACGCTGCTGGCCCTGGCCGGACTGGCCGCGGCCGTGCTGCGGGCCTTCGGCTCCGCGCCGGCGCGCGCACCCGCCGCCTATGCCGTCGGCGCCGCCGTCTGTGCCCTGGCCGCGGTGCTCGGCTCCCGCGGGCGTACCCGGCGCGCGCTGTGGCTGCTGGTCGCCGGAGTGATGGTGATGGCAGTGGGAGACCAGTTCGACTGATTCGACCGAGGTGACAGAGTCGTCGTTACTGTCCTGTGATCTGCCTCCCATTCCTGTGAATAGCCACACGAAGGGCATGAACGATCACTTCTGCCTGCAAGAGTGGTCCTCGCATGGCTCATACGTTCTTTGCGGGCCGTTCACCCTGTGAGCGACTGTTCCCGGCCAAAGATCCACAAATCGCCCCGGGAGCTCGTTCGTGGCAGCCCTTGCCCGTTGGTGCGTTCGCCACCGCCTCGCCGCGGTTCTCCTCTGGCTCCTCGCGTTCGGCGCAGTGAGCGCGGCCGCCGCCGTCGTCGGCTCGTCGTACTCGAACGACTACGAGGCCCCCGGCACCGAATCGGGCGCCGCCACCGCACTGCTGCAGGACGGATTCCCCGGACTCGGCGGCGACAGCGACACCGTCGTCTGGCACACCACCTCCGGCACCGTGCGCGCGGCGGACGTCGAGCAGACGATGACCCAGACCCTGGACAGGATCGCGGACCTGCCCGCGGTGGCCTCCGTGAGCAGCCCGTACGACGGCCAGGGCACGGGCCGGATCAGCGCCGACGGACACACCGCGTACGCCACGATCGGCTTCGCGGACCGCGCCGAGGACATCTCCAAGTCCGAGGCCGAGGCCGTCGTCCGCACCGCCGAGTCCGCCGACACCGACGGGCTCCAGGTCGAACTGGGCGGCAGCGCCGTCGCGCTCACCGAGTCCGGCGGCGGGCATCTCGCCGAGATCGTCGGCGTGGTCGTCGCGGCAGTCGTGCTCCTCCTCGCCTTCGGCTCACCCGCCGCCTCCGTGCTGCCCATCGCGACCGCGCTGGTCGGCGTCGGCACCGCGTACGCCGGCATCGCGCTGCTCGGGCACGCCATGACCGTCGCCGACTTCGCGCCCATGCTCGGCATGCTGATCGGCCTCGGTGTCGGCATCGACTACGCGCTCTTCATCGTCACCAGACACCGGCGCGGACTCAAACGCGGGCTGTCCGTGACCGAGGCGGCCACCCATGCCGTGACGACCACGGGACGCGCCGTGGTCTTCGCGGGCGCCACGGTGTGCATCGCCCTGCTCGGGATGCTGATCCTCCGGCTGAGCTTCCTCAACGGCGTGGCGATCGCCGCCTGCCTGACCGTCGTCCTGACGGTCGCCGCCTCCGTGACGCTGCTCCCGGCCCTGCTGTCCTTCATCGGCATGCACGCCCTGAGCCGGCGCGAGCGGCGGCGCCTGGCGGAGCACGGGCCGCAGCCCGAGCTGCCGACCGGGTTCGCCCACCGCTGGTCGGCGTTCGTGGAGCGCCACCCCAAGGTGCTCGGCGTGATCGCGCTCGCCGTCATGACCGTCCTCGCGCTGCCCACCCTCTCCCTGCACCTGGGCACCTCCGACCAGGGCAACGACCCCAAGGCGTCGACGACCAGGCAGGCCTACGACCTCCTCGCGGAGGGCTTCGGACCCGGCGTCAACGGCCCGCTCACCCTGGTCACCAAGGTCAACGGCGCCGAGGACCGGCTCGCGCTCGACAACCTCGACGCCACCATCCGCACCACGGAGGGCGTCGCCTCGGCGACCCCGGTGACGTACAACACCGGCGGCGACACCGCGTACTTCACCATCGTCCCGACCTCGCAGCCCCAGTCGCAGAGGACCAGCGACCTCGTCGACCGGCTGCGCACCGAGGTGCTGCCGCGCGCCGAGACCGGCACCTCACTGGACGTGCACGTCGGCGGGGTGACCGCCAGCTACGACGACTTCGCGGACGTCATCGTCGGCAAGCTGCCCCTGTTCATCGGCGTCGTCATCGGCCTCGGCTGCCTCCTGCTGCTGCTCGCCTTCCGGTCCGTCGGCATCCCGGCGAAGGCCGCCGCGATGAACGTCGCCGCGGTCGCCGCCGCCTTCGGTGTCGTGGTCGCGATCTTCCAGTGGGGGTGGGGGAGCGAACTGCTCGGCCTCGGCCGCGCCGGCCCCATCGAGCCCTTCCTCCCGGTGATCATGGTCTCCGTCCTCTTCGGGCTCTCCATGGACTACCAGGTCTTCCTGGTCAGCCGGATGTACGAGGAGTGGCTGGAGACCGGCGACAACCGGCGCGCGGTCCGCGTCGGGCTCGCCGAGACCAGCCGCGTGATCAACTCCGCCGCGGTCATCATGATCTCGGTCTTCCTCGCCTTCGTCCTCAGCGGCGACCGCGTGATCGCGATGTTCGGCATCGCGCTCGCCTCCGCCGTCGCGCTCGACGCCTTCGTACTGCGCACCCTGCTGGTGCCGGCCCTCATGCACCTGCTCGGCGGCGCCAACTGGTGGCTGCCCCGCTGGCTGGACGTCCGGCTGCCCCGGATCAGCATCGAGCCGCCCGAGTGCCGCGCCGCCCATGAAAGGCTGGCCGCGGCGACGGACGCCGAGGTGGCGGACGTACTGGCGAAGGGGCAGGACGAGGATGTACGCGATATCCCTGGGTGACGACGGAGCGCAGCTGCGGCCGCTGGAGCCGTGGCACGCCGAGGAGTTTCTCGCGCATCTGGAGCGCGGGCGGGAGTTCATCGGGCGGTTCATCCCGTTCGGCTCGACCGTCGTCGACGCCACCACCGCCCGCGAGACGCTCCAGCGCTACGCCGACCTGCGCGCCGCCGACACCGCCTCGTACCACGGCATCTGGCTGGACGGAAAGCTCGTGGGCGGGGTGCTCACGCTGAACTTCGACGCGCAGAGCGGCAACTGCGAGGTCGGCTGCTGGCTGGAGCCCGCCGCGACCGGCCGCGGACTGATCACCCGCGCGATGCGGGTGCTGATCGACTGGGCGGTCGAGGAGCGCGGCATCCACCGCGTCGAATGGGTGGCCGCGTCCGGGAATGTGCCCAGCCTGAACGTCGCCCGCCGCCTCGGAATGACCCGGGATGGCGTACGACGCCAGGCGCACCCCTATGGTGGGGTGCGGCACGACCTCGAGGTGTGGTCGATCCTCGCCCCGGAGTGGCGCGCGGCACGCGCGCGTGCCGAACACACAGATCAGTAGCACTCAGATCAGTAGCACTCAGATCAGTAAGGAGAGGCTCGGCGGATCGCCCCGGTGATCTCTCAGAGACTTCTCAGACAGCGTCCGTACGGTGCGAGGTATGGGAACCAGCAAGACTGTTGACGAGGCCAAGAACGAGGCCGCAGAAGTGAAGCCCGAGGAGGACACGGTGGACGCCACCGCGACCGAGGCGCCCGAGGCGAGCGAGAAGACCGCCGAGGACACTGCCGAGGAGACCCCCGAGGAGGCGACCGCTCAGGCCGACCTTGCCGAGTCCGACGACGCCGAGGGCGTGCAGCCCTCCGGTGTCGGCCAGGGCGCGGGCGCCGTCGTCTCCGCCGCGCTCGGCATCGTCTCGCTGACCGGCAGCTGGGTGGGCACCGTCGCGTCCGCGCGCCAGTCGCTCATCGGCCAGCTGCACGCCCAGAGCTCCCAGAACAGCAGCGTCTCCAAGCTCCTCGACGAGGGCTACGGCAACGCCTGGCACGCCACCGCGCTGTGGGGCGGCATCTTCGCCCTTCTCGGCCTGGTCATCGGCGTCGTCGTGCTCGCCCGGCCCGCGTTCGGGACCCCGGGCAGGCCGCAGGCCGTGTGGATCAAGTCGGTCGCCTGGGGCGGTGTCGCGCTCGGCGTCATCGGCCTGCTCCTGGCCGTCCTGAAGTACACCGACGTCCTGCTCGGCCTGCCGTCCGTCAGCTGAGCCACCGCAGGTCCTGAGGGGTCTTAGGGCATCCGTGAGCACCTTACGGATGTTCTGAGGCCCCTCCTGCGTGTCTAAGGCCCCTGGCCGGGCCGAAGATGCGGAACTCTCCCGATGTGGCGGACCCCCCTTGGAGACGAAGGTAAAGGCATCGCAGAAAGCGAAGCCGAACACCACATCTCACAAGGGACACAACATGTACGAGTACGAGTACGCCCAGATCCGCTCCGCCGAACTGATCCGCCAGGCCGAGCAGGAGCGCCAGGTCCGCGAGGCCGTCCGCAGCCGGCGTGCCGCCCGCCGCGAGGCCGCCGCACGCTCCGCGGAGCACGAGTCCCATATCCCGGGCCTGCGCCGGCTCCGGTCGAACGCCCGCGCCGCGTGAGCGGGCAGCTCCGGGAGTACGGCCGCGCGGGGGACGGCCGTACGGCACCGGAGAAGAAACCCGGGACGGACGCCGGCACGGCGCACGACCGTACGACGCCCGACCGAACGACGCCCGACCGAACGACGGACCTCAACCGCACCATCGAGGCCCTGCCCACGCCCTCACCGCACCTCCCCGCGGTGAGGGCGGCGGTGCGTCCGGACGACACCGCTCCGGCGAAAACCGGTGCCGCACCGCCGGACCACCGTGCCATGCTCGGGCTCGTGGAGACCAAGTCCGTCAGCCCCGTGTTCGTCGGCCGTACCGAAGAGCTTCAGACCCTGAACGACGCGCTCGTCCGCGCCGCCGCGGGCGAGCCGCAGGCCTTGCTGATCGGCGGGGAGGCCGGGGTCGGCAAGACCCGGCTCGTCGAGGAGTTCGCCACCGCGGCCTGCCGGGAGGGCGCCGTCGTCGCGCTCGGCGGCTGTGTGGAGATCGGCGCCGACGGACTGCCCTTCGCCCCGTTCTCCACGGCCCTGCGCGCCTTGCGCCGCGAACTGCCGGACGACTTCGCCGCAGCAGCAGCAGGGCAGGAGGAGGAGCTGACCCGTCTGCTGCCGGAGTTGGGCGAGTCCAGCGGAGGGCGGCACGACGAGGAGGGCATGGCGCGCCTCTTCGAACTCACCGCCCGCCTCCTGGAACGCGTCGCCGCCGACCGCACCGTCGTCGTCGCCCTGGAGGACCTGCACTGGGCCGACGCCTCCACCCGCCACCTGCTGGCCTATCTCTTCCGCACCCTGCGCACCGGCCGCCTCGTGGTCCTCGCCACCTACCGCGCCGACGACATCCACCGCCGCCACCCGCTGCGCCCCCTGCTCGCCGAACTGGACCGGCTGCGCACCTTCCTCCGTGTCGACGTGGGCCGCTTCAACCGGGACGAGGTCGGCCGCCAGCTCGCCGGCATCCTCGCCACCGAACCGGAACCCACCCAGGTCGACGCCATCTTCGAACGCTCCGACGGCAACGCCTTCTTCGTCGAGGAACTCGCCGTATGCGCCACCGAGGGCTGCGGCACCGGCCTCACCGACTCCCTGCGCGATCTGCTCCTGGTCCGCGTCGAGCGGCTGACCGACAGCGCCCAGCGGGTCGCCCGGGTGGTCGCCGAGGGCGGATCCACCGTGGAGTACCGGCTGCTCTCGGCCGTCGCCGGACTCGCCGAGGACGATCTCATCGAGGCGCTGCGGGCCGCCGTGAACGCCAACATCCTGCTGGCCACCCCCGACGGCGACGGATACCGCTTCCGGCACTCCCTGGTCCGCGAGGCCGTCAGCGACGACCTGCTGCCGGGGGAGCGCTCCCGCCTCAACCGCCGCTACGCCGAGGCCCTGGAGGCCGACCCCACGCTCGTCCCCGCCGACGAGCGCATCATGCGCCTGGCCAGCTACTGGTACCACGCCCACCACCCCGCCAAAGCCCTCCCCGCCGTCCTGGACGCCTCCGTGGAGGCCCGCTGCCGCCACGCCTACAGCGAGCAACTGCGCCTGCTGGAGCGGGCGATGGAGCTGTGGGACGCCGCCCCGGAGGACGTACGCGACCGGCTGCGCCCCATCGACTACACCGAGGTCTATCCCCCCTGCGGCTGCGACCCCGCCACCACCCCCCTGCGCTATCTCGACATCCTCGCCGAGGCCGCGGTCGCCGGCCGGCTCTCCGGGGAACGCGAACGCGCCCTGAAGATCACCAAACGCGCCCTGCACCTGCTGGAGGACGAGGGCGACCCCCTGCGCGCCGCCTGGTTCTGGGTCCAGCGCTCCCGCCTGGTGCAGGCCCTGGCCCGCGGCGACGGCTGGCGCGAACTGGGCACCGCACAGCAGCTCGTGCGCGGCCTGCCGCCCTCCGAGGTGCACGCCGAGGTGCTCGACACCGTCGCCAATTGGTCGATGCTCCACGAGCCGGGCCCCGACGCCCTCTCGGCCGCCGAGAGCGCCGTGGAGTACGCGCGCATGGTCGGCGCCCGCGAGACCGAACTCAACGCCCGCATCACCCTCGGCGCCCTCCTGGTCGACTCGGGCTCCCCCGAGCCGGGGCTCGCGGAGATGTACGAGGTCAAACAGCGCGCCCTGGCGGAAGGCGTACCGGGCGTCGCCGGCCGCGCCTACGTCAATCTGCCCAGCGAACTCGACGCGGTCGGCCGCACCCGGGAAGCCGTACCGATCCTCCAGGAGGGCCTCGCCTACACCCGCAAGTACGGACTGCTGGACTCCGAGGCCTGGGTGTGGGCCAACCTCTCCGAGGCGCTGTACTCCCTGGGCCGCTGGGACGAGGCCGCCGACGCCGCCACCGGCGCGCTGCGCGTGGGACTCAGCGCCAAGCCCCAGGGCGGCGGCGCGATGTGCCTGGCGCATGTCGCCCTCGGCCGCGGCGACCTGCCCGAGGCCGCACGCCAACTGGCCGCCGCCCGCGCCCACTTGGGCACCCACGACCCCATGCCCCAGCACACGCTCCTGCTGAGCCGCATCACGATCGGCATCGCCGCCGCGGAGGGCCGCCTCCTCGACGCCCGCGCCGAACTGGCCCAGGTCCTCGCCACCGGGATCCCGCCCGGCACCCAGCGCTACGGCTGGCCCGTGCTGCTCGCCGCCGCCACCGCCGAGGCCGACTCCCGCGCCCTGCCCGCCGCCGCCGAGAACAGCGCCGAGGTCATCCAGCGGCTCCGCGACGCCGCCAAGAAGATCGCCACCGACGCCCCCATCTGGCTCGCCCACGAACAGTGGGTGCGCGCCGAGCTCACCCGCGCCGAAGGCCGCGACACCGCCGACACCTGGTCCGAGGTGGTCACCGCCTTCGAACGCCTGGAGCGCCCCTACGACCTCGCCCGAGTCCGCCTCCGCCTGGCCGAGGCCCTTCTCACGGGCGGCGGCGACGAGGAACGCGACCGCGCCGGTGAACTGCTCCGGCTGGCCCGGGCCGTCGCCGACCACCTCGGCGCCCGCCCGCTCGCCCACTCCGTCGCCCTGCTCGCCCAGCGCGCCCGCCTTGCGCTGAGCCCGGCCCCGGAGCGGCGGAACGCCGACCCCGTCGAGGCTCTCGGTCTCACCAGCCGGGAGCGCGACGTCCTGCGCCTGGTCGCCGTCGGCCGCACCAACCGCCAGATAGCCGAGGAGCTTTTCATCTCCCCGAAGACGGCGAGCGTCCATGTCTCGAACATTTTGGGGAAGCTGGGCGTTGCAGGAAGAGGAGAGGCCGCCGCCGTGGCCCATCGCCTCGGGCTGTTTCCGACGGGGGACGGGGACCGCATGGTTGCCGGATGAGAGAGGGGACGCCGTGTTCAACGCCTTCGAGGAGCTGTTCGCACCAGGTCGCAAACACACCCACGACGAGCAGAAACGGCTGGAGCTGACCCGCGAGGACGTGGGCGACGCGGACCCCGGACGCGGACCGATAGACCTCGCGTCCGGGAAGGTCGTCGTACGGCGGCCGAAGCCCGAGGAACCCGAGGCATCGGAAGAAGCCGACGCACCGCAAGGGGAGTCCGCCGAGGAGTGACCGTCGGCTACTTCACCTGCAGCTCCAGGATCCGGTCGTCCCCGCTCTTCGGGTTCCCCCTTCCGTCCGTGTTGCTCGTCGTCAGCCACAGCTTGTCCCCGCCCGCCGACACCACCGTGCGCAGCCGGCCGTACGTGCCGGAGAGGAAGGCCTGCGGGGCGGCCGAGGCCTTCGTCCCCTTGAGGGGTATGCGCCACAGACGCTCACCCTTCAGGCCCGCCATCCAGATGGAACCCTCGGCGTAGGCGATACCGCTGGGGGAGGCGTCGTCCGTGTGCCACTGGGCGATCGGGTTCTGGAACTTGGAGCCGGAGGACTTGCCCTCGGCGTCCGGCCAGCCGTAGTTGCCGCCCGGCTTGATCACGTTCAGCTCGTCCCAGGTGTCCTGGCCGAATTCCGAGGCGAACAGGCGCTGTTTGTCGTCCCAGGCCAGACCCTGCACATTGCGATGGCCGTAGGTGTAGACCGGCGAATTCGGGAACGGGTTGCCGGGGGCCGGTTCGCCCTCCGGGGTCAGGCGGAGGATCTTGCCGCCCAGGGACTTCTTGTCCTGGGCCAGGCCCCGCTGGCCGCTCTCGCCCGTGCCGGCGTAGAGCATCTTGTCCGGGCCGAAGGCGATGCGGCCGCCGTTGTGGATGTACCCCATGGGGATGCCCTTGAAGATCGTGTCCGGTGCGCCCAGCTGTTCGCCGGCCGGCTTCCTCGTGTCGTAGAGCATGCGGGCGATGCGGTTGTCCGAACCCGAGGAGAAGTACGCGTAGATCATGTGGTCCGAGGCGTAGTCCGGGGAGAGGGCGATGCCGAGCAGGCCGCCCTCTCCGGCGTGGGCGACGCCCGACACCTTGCCCAGCTCGGTCTTCTTCCCGGTCTTCACGTCGACCTTGGTGATCGCCCCCGAGTCCCGGGAGGCGACGAGCAGGCCGCTGTCGTCGGGCAGCGGGGCGACACCCCACGGGGTGTCCAGGTCGGTCGTCACCGTGCGCAGCACCTTGACCGAGCCCTTCGCGGGCGGCGCCTGCTCGGCCGGCTGCCGCGACGGCGAGGAGTTCGCGGTCGTGCTCGCCGGTGGTTTTTGGTCGTCGCTCGCGGATCCGCCGCCCCCGTCGCCGGAGGAACAGCCCGCCGTCAGCAGGAGTGCGGTCGTGGCCAGCACGGCCGGCACAGCTCGTCGTAGCACGGTCTTGGTCCCTTCGGGCGGCGGTCCAGCGGCAGGTTCTACTTGTCTTACACCGCTCGCGCCTCGCAGGTTCCCGATCAGCCGATACCGAATCCGCGGCACAGCGGCACCCGGCCGCTCCCGGTCTCGCGACCGCGCTCTTCAGTCCCAGGATCCCCGCGCGCCCGGCAGCCCCGCCACCTCGGCGAGATCGGCCGGTGTCAGCCGCAGCGCCGCGGCCGCCGCGTTCTGCGTCGCCCAGCGCTCGTGCTTGGTGCCCGGGACCGGTATCACGTGCCGTCCCTGCGCCAGTATCCAGGCCAGCGCCACCTGGGCGGGGGTGACCTCGGCGCCGTGGCGGGCGGCCAGGCGGCGCAGTCCGACCACGATGGGCTGGTTCGCGGCCATCATCTCCGCGGTGAAACGGGGGTGCCGGGCCCGCAGATCGTCCGGCTCGAAGCCCTCGCCCGGGGTGAGGGTGCCGGTCAGGAAGCCGTTGCCGAGCGGCATCGCGGCCAGGAAACCGATGCCGCGCGCCTCGCACCACGGCAGCAGCGACTCCAGCGCCTCCGGCGACCACACCGACAACTCCGCCTCCACCGCGCTCACCGGGAACACCTGCTGCACCCGCTTCAGCAGCCCGATCGTCGCGTCGTGCAGGCCCCCGCCCGAGCGGCGGCCGCCGCGCGCGCCGACCGCGCACAGCCCCAACGCCCTGACCTTTCCCGCCTGTACGAGCTCCGCCATCGCGCCCCAGGTCTCCTCGACGGGCACCTCGGGGTCCTCGCGGTGCAGCTGGTAGAGGTCGATCACATCCGTCTGCAGGCGCCTGAGGGACGCGTCGCAGGCCCGCTTCACATACCCGGGGCGGCCGTTGGCCACGATGTGCTGCTCACCCACGAGCAGCCCAACCTTCGTGGAGACGAAGGCGTCCGCCCGCCGCTCCTTCAACACCCGCCCCACCAAAAGCTCGTTGGTGAACGGGCCGTACATGTCGGCCGTGTCCAGCAGCGTCGAGCCCGCGTCGAGCGCGCCGTGCACCGCCCTGACGGACTCGTCGCCCCGCTGCCGCGACCCGCTGTACGCCCAGCTCATCGGCATGCACCCGAGGCCCACGGCCCCCACCTCGAGCGCCCCCGCGCCGATCGTCCTGCGCTCCACCTGCTCGTGACCCTCCCTCTCACCGGTCCACCAACCTAACCTCTGCGCCGCCACCGGCCTGACATAGCCTCCTGGCATGACTGCTGACGTGTGGCTCCCCATCCCGCCGGACACCATCGAGGGGCTCCCCGAAGGCCCCCGTTACCGCTTCTGGGACGGCACCGACGACTTCCCCGCCGATCCCGCCGACTGCGCCTACTACGTCGTTCCCTACATGAAGCCCGCCGAGGTGGCCCGGCGCCCGCTGCCCCGGCTGAGCGGCGTACAGGTCGTGCAGACGCTGTCGGCCGGCATCGACAGCCTGGAGCCCGCTTTGAAGGAGCTGCCCCCCGGCGTGCAGGTGTGCAACGCGCGCGGGGTGCACGAGGCGAGCACCGCCGAACTCGCGCTCACGCTGATCCTCGCCTCGCTGCGCGGCGTCCCCGACTTCGTGCGCGCCCAGGAACGCGGTGAGTGGCTCGGCGGGTTCCGGCCGGCCCTGGCGGACAAGAACGTGCTCATCGTCGGGTACGGCTCCATCGGATCCGCGATCGAGGACCGGCTCGTGCCGTTCGAAGTGGCGCGGGTGGCGCGCGTCGCGCGCTCCGCACGCACCACGGCGCGCGGCCCGGTGCATCCGCTCACCGACCTGCCCGCCCTGCTCCCCGAGGCCGACGTCGTCGTCCTGATCACGCCCCTGAACGACACCACCCGCCACCTGGCCGGGGCCGACTTCCTCGCGCGCATGAAGGACGGCGCCCTGCTGGTGAACGTCTCCCGCGGCCCGGTCGTCGACACCAAGGCCCTGCTCGCCGAGGTCGAGAGCGGCCGCATCACCGCCGCCCTCGATGTCACCGACCCCGAACCGCTGCCCCGCGAACACCCCCTGTGGCGCGCGCCCGGTGTCCTCATCAGCCCCCACGTCGGCGGACCCACCTCCGCCTTCCTGCCCCGCGCCAAGCGGCTGCTCGCGGACCAGTTGACCCGTTTCGTGAACCGGGAGCCGCTGCGCAACGTGATCCTTACGACAGGCTCAACCGGCGCGTGAGGGCGGCGGGTCGAGCGTCCCGCGAGTGACCCACGCGGGGGGCGCGGCAGGCGCACAGTCCGCTTCCGGCACCCTCCGCAGTCTCCCGGACGCGGTACGTGCTCGCATATCCGCTGGTCGTCACGGAGCGTAGAGGAACTATGTCCCTGAGTGACGAGACTGGTGTATCGTCCGGAGCAGGGGCTGCGCCGCGCACCGTTCGGCGCCGGGGATGGACATAGCAGACTGTGAGGGGGGCGACGGGCGATGCACGGCCTATGGACGAGCGATCCGACGCGACGGGACCGCCGGCGGCGACCCTGGCGTACGGCCGCGTGCAGACGCGGTCACCACGGCAGTCACGGCTGCCGTCACAGTCACCACCACCGCAGGCACAGCGGCCGCCGCAGGAATGCGCATCCAGCGCACAGGGACTCGCGGGACTCGGGGGCCCAGCGGACCGGGAGCACCCGGTGAGCCCGGCCCTTCCCCCCACGACCACCTTCGACGGAGCGCTGCGGACGCGGCCTTCGCCCAGGGTGCTGCTGCCCCGCGGCCCGGCCCCCGCCGGCCGGCCCGGCCTGGTCCGTCAACTCGTCCTCGCCCTGGTGTGCGCGGCCTACGCCGTCGGTGCCGCGCTCGACTGGGGCTCCCAGCAACTCGCCTTCGTCATGGGTGACTTCGGGCTGAGCGCCGCCGCGGGCACCGCCGCCGTGTCGCTGTTCCTGTACGCCCGCAGCCGCCGTATCCGCTTTCGACCCGCCTGGCTGCTGTTCGCCCTCTCCTCGGCCATGGCCTGTCTCGGCAACGCGGTCTGGGGGTGGTACGAGGTGGTCCTCGGCGAGCCGGTGCCCACCCCCAGCTATGCCGACCTGTTCTTCCTGTGCTTCGCGCCGCCCGCGATCGTGGGGCTCCTGGTGCTCGCCAAGCGGCCGGTGACCAAGGCCGGGTGGGTCTGCCTCGCGCTCGACGCCTGGCTGATCGGCGGCTCCCTGCTCACGCTGTCGTGGAGCCTCGCGCTCGCCCAGGCGGCCAAGTTCGACGGGCCGAGCGTCGCGCACACCGCGCTGTCACTGGCGTACCCACTGCTGGACATCGCCCTGGTCAGCATGGTGCTCGCCCTGCACTTCCGGCGCTCGGCGAGGAACCGCACCGCGGTCAACACCGCCATCGGCGCACTGGCGTTGACGGTGATGTGCGACGCTCTGTTCACCTCACCGCTGCTGCACAACAGCTACCACTCGGGCCAGTTGCTCGACGCGGGCTGGTTCGCCGGTTCGCTGCTCCTCGCGTACGCCCCCTGGGCCGCGCCCCGCGGCGGACAGCACATGGCGGAGGACGACGGGCACACGCGCGTGGTGCACGAACATCTGCCGGGCCCGCGCGGCGGCGTCCACCAGCACCACCCCGCGCCGCAGCAGGGCGACCACGGCCGCTACCCGGCCGCCCGGCCCATCGCCGGCTCCCTGGCGGCTCTCACGCCCTATCTCGCCGCCGCCGTCTGCACGCTGGGGATCCTCTACAACGTCCTCAACGGCCGCAGTGTCGACCGCGTGGTGCTCCTGACCGGCGGCACGGTCGTGCTCGCCCTCGTCGTGCGCCAGGGCATCATGCTGCTCGACAACATCACCCTCACCCAGGAACTGGCGCAGAAGGAGAACCACTTCCGCTCCCTGGTGCAGGGCTCCAGCGACGTCATCATGATCGCCGCGCCCAACGGCATACTCCGCTACGTCTCCCCGGCCGCCGCCGGGGTCTACGGACGCCCGGCGGAGGATCTGGTGGGCACGGAACTGGCCAGTCTCATCCACCCGGAGGACCTGGGCTGCGTGGTGCACGAGGTGCGCCGCTTCCTCGCCGCCAGCCCGCTCGAGGAACCCACCACGCGCATCGAGTGCCGGTTCCGCTCCGGCGGCGGGGGCACCTCCCGCCCGGGTGAGGCCGGCAGCGGGGGCGGCTGGCTCAACGTCGAGTCGACCGTCAACCGCCACCAGGGCGGCCTCATCTTCAACAGCCGGGACGTGACCGAGCGGGTCCGCCTGCAGGCGCAGCTGCAGCACAACGCCGAGCACGACCCGCTCACCGACCTGCCCAACCGCGCCCTGTTCACCCAGCGCGTGCAGCAGGCCCTGTCCGGCCGCCGCTCCACCGACCGGGGCACGGCCGTCCTCTTCATCGACCTCGACGGCTTCAAGGCCGTCAACGACACGATCGGGCACCAGGCCGGGGACGAGCTGCTCGTCCAGGCCGCCCGCAGACTGCAGGACGCGGTCCGCAAGGGCGACACCGCCTCGCGGCTCGGCGGCGACGAGTTCGCGGCGCTGATCGTGGGGGACGGCACCCGGGACCGCACCGCGCGCGAACGGCACATACTGGAGCTCGCCGACCGCCTCAGGGTCACGCTCTCGCAGCCCTACCTCATCGACGGCAACGATGTCCGGGTGGCCGCCTCCATCGGCGTGGCCTTCGCCGAACCGGGCCTGGGCGCGGGGGAGTTGCTGCGCAATGCCGACCTCGCCATGTACCGCGCCAAGGCGAGCGGCAAGGGGCGCGTCGAGCTGTACGCACCCCAGATGCAGCAGGACGTCGTACGCAAGGCGGAGCTCGCCACGCGGCTGCGTGCCGCACTGCACGACGGCGAGTTCGCGCTGCTGCACCAGCCCCTCGTCTGTCTGGAGGACGGCCGGATCTCGTCGGTCGAGGCGCAGGCGCGCTGGCGCTCCTCGCAGGGGGTGCTGTTCACCCCCGCCGAGTTCCTGCGCGTCGCCGAGGACAGCGACCGGACCGCCGAGCTGGGCCGCTGGATGCTGGAGGAGGCCGTCGAGCAGGCCGCCGAGCGCACCGCGACGGGGCTGGGCGTGCCCGTGGCGGTCCGCGTCAGTGCCCGGCGCCTTCTGGACCGGTCGATGCCGCTCGGCTCGATCGAGGCCCTGCTGACCCGGCACGGACTGCCGTCCGGCTCCCTGGTGATCGAGCTGACCGACGCCGATCCGCGGATCTCGCTGGACGAGCTGGAGCGGAGACTGGGCACCCTGCGCAGGCTCGGCGTCCGGATCGCCCTGGACGGCTTCGGCAGCGGCCATGCGGCGATAACGGCGCTGCGCAGACTCCCCGTCGACGTGCTCAAACTCGACCGCAGTCTGGTCGAGGGCGTCGTCGAGTCCGCCCGGCTGCACAAGATCACCAGCGGGCTGCTGCGGATCGCGTCCGACCTCGGGCTGCAGTCCGTGGCCGAGGGCGTGGACCTGCCCGAGCAGGTCGTGGCCCTGCGCGCGATGGGCTGCACGCACGGGCAGGGCTCGGCGTTCTCCGGTCCGCTCGACGAGTACCGGCTGCGCCGGGCACTGGCCGCAGGCCGCTATCCGGTGCCGCACGGACCCGTGGAGCCCGCGTTCGCGGGTGGTGGCAGCGGGGTGTACACCAGTGGTGTAGCCGCCGTCCTGGGCGGCGGAAGTGACCTCCGCTCACATAATGAGACTCCCGTCCCACCCACTTGACACGTGGTGCGTGCCGGGGGGAGGGTCAGTGCCATGCGCACCCGAATTCTCGTACTTGGAAAGCGCGTCGGCTGAGCTGGTGATGTCCGGACGAACCCGGAACTCCCAGCGACCACACCCGGCGCGCTCCCCTCGCTTGCCTTACGGCACGAGGGGTTTTTTGTTGCACAGGCACTGCCCGCGCAGCATCTGAACCCCGTACAAAGCTCGCAAAAACCCTCAGCATCGAGAAGAGAATGACGATGACCGAGCAGGCCACCGGGACCCATCCGCAGCCGCGGCCCCGATCCGGAGGACAGCAGTCCGCCCCCGAGCACGTCACGGGTGCGCAGTCCCTCATCCGCTCTCTCGAGGAGGTCGGGGCCGACACGGTGTTCGGCATTCCCGGCGGCACCATCCTTCCCGCGTACGACCCGATGATGGACTCCACGCGGGTGCGCCACGTGCTGGTCCGCCACGAGCAGGGCGCCGGACATGCGGCCACCGGTTACGCGCAGGCCACCGGCAGGGTCGGCGTCTGCATGGCGACCAGCGGCCCCGGTGCCACCAACCTGGTGACGCCGATCGCCGACGCGATGATGGACTCGGTGCCGCTCGTGGCGATCACCGGTCAGGTCGTCTCCAAGGCGATCGGCACGGACGCCTTCCAGGAGGCGGACATCGTCGGCATCACCATGCCGATCACCAAGCACAGCTTCCTGGTCACCAAGGCGGAGGACATCCCGCGGGCGATCGCGCAGGCGTTCCACATCGCCTCGACCGGCCGCCCGGGACCGGTCCTGGTCGACATCCCCAAGGACATCCTCCAGGCGAAGACCACCTTCTCCTGGCCGCCGGCCATGGACCTGCCCGGCTACCGGCCCGTCACCAAGCCGCACGCGAAGCAGATCCGCGAGGCCGCGAAGCTGATCACCGCCGCCAAGCGGCCGGTCCTGTACGTCGGCGGCGGCGTGATCAAGGCCGGTGCCACCGCCGAGCTGAAGGTCCTCGCCGAACTCACCGGAGCGCCCGTCACCACCACCCTGATGGCGCTCGGCGCATTCCCCGACAGCCACCCGCTGCACGTGGGAATGCCGGGCATGCACGGTGCGGTCACCGCCGTCACCGCGCTGCAGAAGGCCGACCTGATCGTCGCCCTCGGCGCCCGCTTCGACGACCGCGTCACCGGCAACCTGGACAGCTTCGCCCCCTTCGCCAAGATCGTCCACGCGGACATCGACCCGGCCGAGATCGGCAAGAACCGTGCCGCGGACGTGCCGATCGTCGGCGATGCGCGTGAGGTCATCGCCGACCTGGTGCAGGCGGTGCAGAGGGAGCACGCCGAGGGTCACCAGGGCGACTACAGCGCCTGGTGGAAGGACCTCTCCCGGTGGCGCGACACCTACCCGCTCGGCTACGACCAGCCGGACGACGGCTCGCTCTCCCCGCAGCAGGTCATCGAGCGCATCGGCCAACTCGCCCCGCAGGGCACGATCTTCGCGGCGGGCGTCGGCCAGCACCAGATGTGGGCCGCGCACTACATCCAGTACGAGAAGCCGGCCACCTGGCTGAACTCGGGCGGCGCCGGAACCATGGGCTACGCGGTCCCCGCCGCCATGGGCGCCAAGGCCGGGGCCCCGGACCGGACCGTCTGGGCGATCGACGGCGACGGCTGCTTCCAGATGACCAATCAGGAGCTGACCACCTGCGCCCTGAACAACATCCCGATCAAGGTCGCCGTCATCAACAACGGCGCCCTCGGGATGGTCCGCCAGTGGCAGACCCTCTTCTACAACCAGCGCTACTCCAACACCGTCCTGCACTCCGGGCCCGACGACGTCAACCCGGAGGCCAGGGGCACCCGCGTCCCCGACTTCGTGAAGCTGTCGGAGGCCATGGGCTGCTACGCGATCCGCTGCGAGTCCCCCGAGGACCTCGACAAGGTCATCGAAGAGGCCAACTCCATCAACGACCGCCCCGTCGTCGTCGACTTCATCGTCCACGAGGACGCGATGGTCTGGCCGATGGTCGCCGCCGGCACCTCGAACGACACGATCATGGCCGCTCGGGACGTCCGCCCCGACTTCGGCGACAACGAAGACGACTGAGCGCGACGCAAGAGAGAGACGTAAAAGACCATGTCCAAGCACACGCTCTCCGTCCTGGTGGAGAACACCCCGGGCATCCTGGCGAGGATCGCCGCCCTCTTCTCCCGCCGCGGCTTCAACATCGACTCGCTCGCGGTCGGCGTCACCGAGCACCCCGACATCTCCCGCATCACCATCGTGGTGGGCGTCGAGGACCTCCCGCTGGAGCAGGTGACCAAGCAGCTCAACAAGCTGGTCAACGTCCTGAAGATCGTCGAGCTGGAGCCCGGCCAGGCCGTTCAGCGCGAACTCGTTCTGGTGAAGGTGCGCGCCGACAACGAGACGCGCTCCCAGATCGTCGAGATCGTCCAGCTGTTCCGCGCCAAGACCGTGGACGTCTCCCCGGAGGCCGTGACGATCGAGGCCACCGGCAGCAGCGAGAAGCTGTCCGCCATGCTCAAGATGCTGGAGCCGTACGGCATCAAGGAGCTCGTCCAGTCCGGCACGATCGCCATCGGCCGCGGCGCCCGTTCGATCACGGACCGCTCGCTGCGCGCCCTCGACCGGTCGGCATAACGGCGCAAACGGGCGGCCGGCCGACTCCGGCCGCCCGGATACCGAGACCCTGAGACTTCCCTTACGCCCACCGTCATACGGTGGGACGCAACACCCGCACACAAGGAGAGAACCCAAAGTGGCCGAGCTGTTCTACGACGCCGACGCCGACCTTTCCATCATCCAGGGCCGCAAGGTCGCGGTCATCGGTTACGGCAGCCAGGGCCACGCCCACGCGCTGTCGCTCCGTGACTCGGGTGTCGACGTGCGTGTCGGTCTGCACGAGGGCTCCAAGTCCAAGGCCAAGGCCGAGGAGCAGGGCCTGCGCGTGGTGACGCCCGCCGAGGCCGCCGCCGAGGCCGACGTCATCATGATCCTGGTCCCGGACCCGATCCAGGCCCAGGTCTACGAGGAGCACATCGCCCCGAACCTGAAGGACGGCGACGCGCTGTTCTTCGGCCACGGCCTGAACATCCGCTACGGCTTCATCAAGCCCCCGGCCGGCGTGGACGTCTGCATGGTCGCCCCCAAGGGCCCGGGCCACCTGGTGCGCCGCCAGTACGAGGAGGGCCGCGGCGTTCCGTGCATCGTGGCCGTCGAGCAGGACGCGACCGGAAGCGGCTTCGCGCTGGCGCTGTCGTACGCCAAGGGCATCGGCGGCACCCGGGCCGGCGTCATCAAGACGACGTTCACCGAGGAGACCGAGACCGACCTGTTCGGTGAGCAGGCGGTGCTGTGCGGTGGTACCGCGGCGCTGGTGAAGGCGGGCTTCGAGACGCTGACCGAGGCCGGCTACCAGCCGGAGATCGCGTACTTCGAGTGCCTGCACGAGCTGAAGCTGATCGTGGACCTCATGTACGAGGGCGGCCTGGAGAAGATGCGCTGGTCGATCTCGGAGACCGCCGAGTGGGGTGACTACGTCTCCGGTCCGCGGATCATCACGGACGCGACCAAGGTGGAGATGAAGCAGATCCTCGCCGAGATCCAGGACGGCTCCTTCGCCAAGAACTGGATGGACGAGTACCACGGCGGTCTGAAGAAGTACAACGAGTACAAGAAGCAGGACTCCGAGCACCTGCTGGAGACCACCGGCAAGCAGCTGCGCAAGCTGATGAGCTGGGTGAACGAGGAGGCGTAGGTCTCCGACGGACGGGGCCGGAGCGGACTGCTCCGGCCCCTTTGTCCAGCCCGTCGCATCACGGACGGGTGATCCTTCCGCGGAGGCGCAGGACGAGAACCGCCGCGCCACTACACTGCCGTATTACATACGCGTCAGGCCCACAGCGTCGTGCGTCTTCCACGCGGCTCAAGCGGCCCCCAGGGCCGCGACACCCCTCCACCGCCTGCGGCCGTCGGGACGGCCGTCCGCAATGGACTTGTGAGGACTCACGTGAGCTCGAAACCCGTCGTACTCATCGCCGAAGAGCTGTCGCCCGCCACCGTGGACGCGCTCGGCCCCGACTTCGAGATCCGCCACTGCAACGGAGCGGACCGAGCCGAACTGCTCCCCGCCATCGCCGACGTCGACGCCATCCTGATCCGCTCGGCCACCAAGGTCGACGCCGAGGCGATCGCCGCCGCGAAGAAGCTGAAGGTCGTCGCGCGAGCCGGCGTCGGCCTGGACAACGTCGACGTCTCCGCCTCCACCAAGGCCGGCGTGATGGTCGTCAACGCCCCGACCTCCAACATCGTGACCGCCGCCGAGCTCGCCTGTGGTCTGCTCATCGCCACCGCCCGCCACATCCCGCAGGCCAACGCCGCGCTGAAGAACGGCGAGTGGAAGCGCAGCAAGTACACGGGCGTGGAGCTCGCCGAGAAGACCCTCGGTGTGGTGGGTCTCGGCCGCATCGGCGCGCTCGTCGCCCAGCGCATGTCTGCCTTCGGCATGAAGGTCGTCGCCTACGACCCCTACATCCAGCCCGCGCGCGCCGCGCAGATGGGCGTGAAGGTGCTGTCGCTGGACGAGCTGCTCGAGGTCTCCGACTTCATCACCGTCCACCTGCCCAAGACCCCCGAGACCCTCGGTCTGATCGGCGAGGAGGCGCTGCGCAAGGTCAAGCCGAGCGTGCGCATCGTCAACGCCGCGCGCGGCGGGATCGTCGACGAGGAGGCGCTGTACTCCGCGCTGAAGGAGGGCCGCGTCGCGGGCGCCGGCCTGGACGTGTACGCGAAGGAGCCGTGCACGGACTCGCCGCTGTTCGAGTTCGACCAGGTCGTCTCCACCCCGCACCTGGGCGCCTCCACGGACGAGGCGCAGGAGAAGGCAGGCATCGCCGTCGCCCGCTCGGTGCGCCTCGCCCTCGCCGGTGAGCTGGTGCCCGACGCGGTGAACGTGCAGGGCGGTGTCATCGCCGAGGACGTCAAGCCGGGCCTGCCGCTCGCCGAGCGTCTCGGCCGCATCTTCACCGCGCTCGCGGGCGAGGTCGCGGTCCGCCTCGACGTCGAGGTGTACGGCGAGATCACCCAGCACGACGTGAAGGTGCTGGAGCTGTCCGCCCTCAAGGGTGTCTTCGAGGACGTCGTCGACGAGACGGTGTCGTACGTCAACGCCCCGCTGTTCGCGCAGGAGCGCGGCGTCGAGGTGCGGCTGACCACCAGCTCCGAGGCGACCGACCACCGCAACGTCGTCACCGTCCGCGGCACGCTCACCGACGGCCAGGAGGTCTCGGTCTCCGGCACGCTGGCGGGTCCGAAGCATCTGCAGAAGATCGTCGCCGTCGGGGAGTACGACGTCGACCTCGCGCTCACCGAGCACATGGTGGTGCTGCGCTACGAGGACCGTCCCGGCGTCGTCGGCACGGTCGGCCGTGTCTTCGGCGAGGCGGGCATCAACATCGCCGGTATGCAGGTCGCCCGCTCCGCGGTGGGCGGGGAGGCGCTGGCCGTGCTGACCGTTGACGACACCGTTGCTGCCGGGGTTCTGGCGGAGGTTGCCGAGGAGATCGGGGCCACGTTCGCCCGGTCCGTGAACCTGGTCTGACGGGGCGTTGGGGGTGCTGTCTGGGGGCTGCCGCCCCCAGGCTCCCGCTTTCGTCCCTTGAGGGGCCTCGTCCTCAAACGCCGGACGGGCTGAAATTGCCCGTCCGGCGCTTTTTATGTGCCCGTCACTTGTCGATCACGTGAATCCCCCGCAGCGCCCGCGCCGCCAGCAGTGCCGCCGCCGCGAGGAGTACGGCTCCGGCGATCGCCGCGCCCTGCATGCCGTTGGTGAAGGCCTCGCGGGCGGCGGTGGCCAGGGCGTCTCCCGTGCGCCCCGGGAGCCGGTCCGCGATCGCCAGGGCGCCGCCGAGGGTCTCGTGGGCCGCGTCCGGTGCCGAGGCCGGGATGGCGTGGCGGTAGATCGCGGTGCCGATGGAACCGAGGATCGCCATGCCCAGGGCGCCGCCGAACTCCGCGCCGGTCTCCATCAGGGAGGACGCCGAGCCCGCCCGCTCCACCGGGGCGCTGCTGAGGGCGAGGTCGGTGATCTGCGAGATGACCATGACGATGCCGGAGGCGAGGACGCCGCACGCGGCCAGGACCAGCCAGAGCGAGTCGGTGTCCGCGAACGCCAGCATCGCGTAGCCGCCCGCGGCGATGGCGAAGCCGGCGGTGACGACGTGGGCGCGGTTCACGCCCTTCTGGACCAGTGAGGTGGCCAGCGGGGCCGCCATGCCGATCGGCACCGAGGGGAGCAGCGCCCACAGGGCCGCCTCCATCGCGCTCTTGCCGAGCACCGACTGCAGGTACTGGGTGGTGAAGTAGGCCGAGCCCATCATGCCGAACGAGGCGACCAGGTTGAGGACCACGGAGGGGGCGAAGCCTCGGCCGCGGAAGAGGGCCGGGTCGATCAGGGGTGAGGCCACGGTGCGCTGGCGGTGGACGAAGAGGGCCGCGAAGAGCAGGCCGACGGTGATCGAGACGACGTAGTGGGCGTGCCAGCCCTCGGACGGGATCTCCTTGAGGCCGTAGATGACGGGGAGCACGGCGGCCATCGACAGCGGGACGCTCGGCCAGTCGAAACGGCCGGGCTCGGGGTCGCGCGACTCCGGCAGCAAGAACGGGCCGAGGACCAGCAGTACGGCCATGGCGGGCAGGTTGACCAAAAAGACCGAGCCCCACCAGAAGTACTGGACCAGGACGCCGCTCATCACCGAGCCGAGCGCGATGCCGGCGGTCATCACGCCGGACCACATGCCGATCGCCTTCGCGCGCTGGCCGGGGTCGGTGAACATCGCGCGGACCAGCGCCATGGTCGACGGCATCAGGGTCGCGCCGCCGATGCCGAGCACCGCGCGGGCCGCTATCAGGGTCTCGGCGCTGTTCGCGTAGGCCGCGACGAGCGAGGCGGCGCCGAAGGCCGCGGCGCCGATCAGCAGGAGTTTGCGGCGGCCGATGCGGTCGCCCAGGGAGCCCATGGTCATCAGCAGGCCGGCCAGGACGAAGGCGTAGATGTCGAAGATCCACAGCTGCTGGGTGCCGCTCGGCTCCAGGTCCGCGCTGATCGCCGGGATGGCGAAGTACAGGACGGAGACGTCCATCGAGACCAGCAGCAGCGGGAGCATCAGGACGCCCAGCGCGGTCCATTCGCGGCGGCCGGCGAGGCCGGGCGGGGAGGTGGTGGTGCTCGGTGAGTTCGTCATGACAGGGACTGTACGAGCGTCTTAAACGGTTGTCTAGTACGCTTGTATAAATCGCTCGTCTAGGACGGTTGTATGGATCGGCGGTAGGGTGGCGGACATGGGACACCGTGAGGATCTGCTCGAAGGCGCCAAGCGCTGCCTGCTGGAGAAGGGGTTCCTGCGTACGACCGCGCGGGACGTCGTCAAGGAGTCGGGGACCAACCTCGCGTCGATCGGCTACCACTACGGGTCGAAGGACGCACTGCTGGCGCAGGCCTACCTCGCGCTGGTGGAGGAGATGTCGTTCGAGGGGGAGGCCGGGGTCGGTGGTGCCCCCGGTTCGCTGGAGCGCTTCCGCGCGGTGTGGTCGAACATCGTCGACTCGATGCGCAGGCCGGGGTCGCTGTGGCGGCTGAGCATGGAGATCGTGACCATGGGCGACCAACTGCCCGAGGTGCGCGACCAGTTGTCGCGTGCGCAGCGCGAGGGCGGCCGGGGCCTGGTGTCGCTGATGACGTCCGTGCCGGAGGAGGAGATCTCCGACGAGACCGCCGACACCCTGGGCCGCTTCTACATGACTCTGATGTCGGGGCTCATCTCGCAGTGGACCTTCGACCCGAAGACCGCGCCCGACGCGGAAACCCTCACCGAGGGCCTGCGGCAGATCGTCGAGGGGCTCACGGAGAACTGACCCGGCCGGCCCCCCGGCGGCCGGCCCGGTGGTCGGCCCGGACGTCGCGCAGGACCACCGCCGACGCGCCGAGCATCAGCACCGCCGTCACCGCGAACGCCCACGGGTAGCCGCTCAGCCCCGCGAGGACGCCGAAGCCCGCGGCGCCGACGCCCATGCCGCCGTCGTAGGCGAGGTTCCACAGGGCGCTGACCGTGCCGTAGGAGGAGGCGGAGACCCGGGCGTACATCAGGGCCAGGGTGGCGTTCTGGGTGATGCCGAAGCCGGCGCCGAACAGGGCGGCGCCCGCGACGACGGCGGCCGCGCTGCCCGTCGCGGCGGTGACCAGTACGCCCGTCGCCGACAGCAGCAGGCCGGGCAGGACCAGCCGGGCGCTGCCGTGCCGGTCGCCGTGGCGGCCCGCGATCCAGCGGAAGACGGTGGAGGCGGCGGGCTGCACGAACAGCGCCACGGTGACGATCCCGGCGGAGGCCCGCGGGACGGCCAGCGGCAGGAACGTGACCAGGATGCCGGCCGCCGTCGCGGTGGTGGCGAACACGATCACCGGGCGGAGCAGGGCCCCGGTGCGCAGCCCGCGCAGCACGCCCACCGGCTCCGTCGCCCGTGCCCCGCTCTCCGGCTTCGCCGCGCGGTCCGGCAGTCCCAGGACCGAGACGATCGCGGCCAGCGCCGCCGCGCCGCCGATCACGGCCACCGGCCCGTACCCGATCTGCCCGGCCAGCCAGAGCCCCAGCGGCAGCGTGACCAGCGACGGCACCCCCGAGACGACGCCCACGATCGCCAGGCCCTCGCCCCGGCGCTCCGCCGGGATCAGGGACGCGGTCAGCGCGCCGCCCGCGACGATCGTGAGCGCGAAGCCCAGACCGCGCACCAGGCACACCGCCACGATCCACGCCACGCCCTGGGAGACCGTCAGCACCACGGCCGGGGCACCGAGCAGGAAGAGCCCGGCCATCAGCGTCGCCCGGTAGCCGAAGCGGGCGACCACACGCGGGGTGACCAGCTCGCCGAGGACCGTGGCCAGCATCAGCGAGCCGGTCGCGAGGCCCGCGCCGCCTCGGCCGCCCGCCCCGGCCGCGTAGGCGGGCACCACCGACAGCAGCAGGAAGAAGCTGACGCTCGCGCCGATCATGCTCACGAAGCGCAGCAGCAGCGGCCGGGTCAGCAGCGGCGGAGCCGGAACGATCACCTGGGGAGGGCACGGGGCCGAAGTCGTCATACCGAAGACGTTAGGGACCTACCGGCTCCCCGCTAAGCTCCAATTCCATGCCAGTGCAGTGGGCCGGTTTGTCACCCGCGCTGCTCCTGACGGTCGACCGGGACAGCGGGGACCGGCTGTGCGCGCAGCTGGAGCGACAACTGCGCGACGCGATCCGCTCGGGCCGCCTGCAGGCCGGCGAACGCCTCCCCTCCTCCCGCGAACTGGCCCGCATCCTGGGCCTGTCCCGCGGCCTCGTCCAGGACTGCTACGCCCAGCTGCAGGCCGAGGGCTACCTGGTCACCCGCGTCGGCTCCGCCACGCGCGTGGCGGACTGCGCACAGCCGGCACCGCCCGCCGCGGCACCCCGGCCCGAGACACGGCCCCGCCTGATCGCCGACTTCCGGCACGGCGTTCCTGACCTGGCCTCCTTCCCGGTCCCCGACTGGCTGTGGGCGACCAGGGAAGCGGCCCGCACCCTGCCGACCGCGGAGCTCGACTACGGCGATCCGCGCGGGAGTCGGGCGCTGCGCGAGGTGGTGGCCGGATATCTGCGGCGGGTGCGCGGCGCCGCCGCCGACCCCGCCCTGACCGTCGTCTGCTCCGGTTACGCGCAGGGCCTGAGCCTCACCCTGCGGGCCCTCGCGCACCGCGGGACACGGATCGTGGCGTACGAGGATCCGGGCGGCCCGGACACCGCGCGTGCCGCCGCGGAGGCGGCGGGCCTGACGGCCGTCCCGGTGCCGGTCGACGAATCGGGCGTCGACGTACGGGCGTTGGACGCCACCGGGGCCCGCGCGGTGATCGTCACGCCCGCCCACCAGTGGCCCACGGGCGTCGTGCTGGCACCCGATCGCCGCCACGAACTGATCGCATGGGCGGCCGGGCGCGACGCGTACGTCATCGAGGACGACTACGACGCCGAGTTCCGCTACGACCGCGAACCGGTGGGCTCCCTCCAGGGGTTGGCGGCCGACCGCGTCGTCTCCGTCGGCACGGTCAGCAAGTCCCTCGCCCCCGCACTCCGCCTGGGCTGGCTGCTCTGCCCACCCGCCCTCGTCGAGCCGCTCACCGACCTCAAACGCATCGCCGACCGCGGCTCACCGGCCCTCGACCAGCTCGCCCTCGCCCGCCTCGTCGAGTCCGGCCGCTACGACCGCCACCTGCGCCGCATGCGCGCGACCTACGCGGCCCGCCGCACCGCCCTCGTCACGGCCCTCGCCCAACACGCCCCGGCGGTACGGCTGTCGGGGCTGGCGGCGGGGTTCCACGCGGTGGCGCATCTGCCCGACGGCACGGACGAGGCGACGGTCGTGGCGCAGGCCCGCGCGCGGGGAGTCGGCCTCTACGGCATGAGCGACTGCCGCACCTCCAAGTCCGCGCTCCCGCCCCAACTGGTCCTGGGCTTCGGCAATGTGACGGAGCGTGCGATCAGCGAAGGGATCGCGGCGGTCGCCGATCTGCTGGGTGGTGAACCCTAGTCACAGCCGCGGGGTGGTGAACCCCAGTCACAGCCGCGCCCCCTTCAACGCCATGTGCAGCAGCAGCCGGTCCTCGCCGTCGTCCAGGTCGAGGCCGGTCAGTTGTTCCACGCGGGAGAGGCGGTAGTAGAGGGTCTGGCGGTGGATGCCCAGTTCGGCGGCGGTGCGCGTGGCCTGGCCCGCGCAGTCGAGGTAGATCTCGGCGGTGCGGGCGAGTTCGCGGTGGGCGGGGGAGAGGAGCAGGTCGACCGCCGGATCGTGGGCCACCTCCGGCGGCAGTGCGGTCAGCAGCCGGAACGGGCCGATGCGCGTCCACTCCGCGACCGGGCCGAGCCGGGGTTCCGCGAGCGCGGCCCGCGCGGCCGCCAGGGCCTCGCGCCAGGCCGTCGCCAGTTCCGCGAGACCGGTGCGCGCGGGGGCGACGCCGGAGGCCGCGGTGGCGCCGCGGTCCAGCTGCCGCGCCCGCTCCAGCAGCCGTCCCGCCGCCGTGACCGCCGGGGTCAGCACGTCCGCCGAGCGCAGCCGGACCAGCAGGGCGAGGGACTGGGAGGCCGCACCCCACGGCACCGTGCACAGCGCCGTCGCGCCCGGCACCGTACGGACCGAGGGGGCGTCGTCCGGGTCGGCGGACGGCCAGGGGGCCACGCAGACCACGGTGTGCAGGGCGTCCGCGCGCGGGCCCAGCGCGGTGCGCAGCTCCGCCACCGCCATGTCCTGCTGCCAGCCGCGCTCGGCGGTGAGCACGGCGCGCAGCTCCCGGGTGAGATCGGCGCCGTGCTGGGCCTCGTCCGCGAGCAGCGCGCCGATGCGGACCGTCACGTCCATGGCCGCGGTCAGCTGCCGCTCGGTCGGGCCCGGCTCGGACTCCAGCAGCCAGACGTAGCCGAGGACGACCCCCCGATGGCGTACCGGAAGGCAGATGCGTCCCCGGTACACGCCCGCCTCGGGCGTGCGCGGGATACGGACCGGGCCCGTCGCCCGGGTGATGCCGAAGCCCTCGAACCAGGTGCGGACGGCGGAGGTGGAGCGCCGGGTGAGGATCGAGCGGGTGCGCACCGGGTCCAGGGCCGAGGCGTCGAGGTCGCCCTCGCTGTCGTAGGCACCGAAGGCGATCAGCTCGAAGTCCCGGCTCTCCAGGGTCGCGGGAGCCCCGAGGAGTTCCGAGATCTCGTCGACCAGTTCCTGGTAGTCGCCTTTGTAGTCCGCCGTCACAGGGGCATTCTCCCGCATTTCCGCAGGCGCCTCATACATCTGTCTGAGATCTGCGGCACGGATGCGTGACAGCTGTCGATGGCCGACGATCGGGGGGATCCTTAGGTTTCACGGTGGTTCTATCTGCTGGTTTGTGGAGGTGCCCCGTGCTGGGTCCCGTGATTCTTGCCGCGTCGCGCAGCGACCGGATGCGACGCCTGATCTCGGCGGCCCCGGTGACCAAGCAGGTCGTCGACCGCTTCATCCCCGGTGAGGCCGTCGACGACATCGTGCCGATCATCAAGGACCTCACGGGCAAGGACCTGGAGCTGACGATGGACGTCGTCGGCGAGGACATCACCACCCCCGAGCAGTCCCACGCCGCCCGCGACGCCTACCTGGCGCTCATCGACCGGCTGGCGGTGCTGGACCTGGGGGAGCAGGTCGAGATGTCCGTGAAGCTGTCCATGTTCGGCCAGGCGCTGGACGGCGGCCACGACCTGGCCCTCGCCAACGTCCGCCAGGTCGTCGTGGCGGCCGCCGCCATCGGTACGACGGTCACGCTCGACGCCGAGGACCACACCACCCTCGACTCGATGTTCGCCATCCACGAGGAGCTGCGGAAGGACTTCCCGCAGACCGGCTGCGTCATCCAGGCCTACCTCTTCCGCACCGAGGCCGACGCCCGCCGGCTCGCCGCGGCCGGCAGCCGGGTGCGGCTGGTGAAGGGCGCGTACAAGGAGCCCGCCGAGGTCGCTCACCAGAACAAGCACGAGATCGACAAGGCGTACGTCCGCATCCTGAAGATCCTGATGGACGGCGAGGGGTACCCGATGGTCGGCTCCCACGACCCGCGCCTGATCTCCATCGCCCAGGAACTCGCCCACCGCGCCGGACGCAAGCCCGACGAGTACGAGTTCCAGATGCTCTACGGCATCCGCGGCGACGAGCACCTGCGCCTGGCCGCCGAGGGCCACCGCATGCGCGTCTACACCGCCTACGGCACCGACTGGTACGGCTACTTCATGCGACGCCTGGCGGAGAAGCCCGCCAACCTGCGCTTCTTCCTCCGCAGCATGATCAGCAAGGGCTGAAGCCCGACAGGCCCCCCTCAAGCCTCAACACCCGCTCACGTACAAGGAGTTACGGATCCCATGGACGCTGTGACCCAGGTCCCCACCCCCGTCAACGAGCCGGTGCACGGCTACGCCCCCGGCTCGCCCGAGCGCGCCCGGCTGGAGGCCAAGCTCAAGGAGCTGGCCGAGAACCCGGTCGACCTGCCGATGACCATCGGCGGCGAGAAGCGCCTCGGCGGCGGCGAACCCTTCCAGGTGGTCCAGCCGCACAACCACAAGTCCGTCATCGGCACCGGCCGGCACGCCACCCAGCAGGACGCGCGGGACGCCATCGACGCGGCCCTCGCCGCCGCGCCCGCCTGGCGCGCGATGTCCTTCGACGACCGCGCCGCGATCATCCTGCGCGCCGCCGAGCTGCTGTCCGGCCCGTGGCGCGAGACCATCGCCGCGTCCACCATGCTCGGCCAGTCCAAGACCGCCCAGCAGGCCGAGATCGACAGCCCGTGCGAGCTGATCGACTTCTGGCGGTTCAACGTCCACTACGCCCGCGGCATCCTGGCCGAGCAGCCCCCGGCCAACTCCCCGGGCGTGTGGAACCGCATGGACCACCGCCCGCTGGAGGGCTTCGTCTACGCGATCACCCCCTTCAACTTCAGCGCGATCGCGGCCAACCTGCCGACCGCCCCCGCCCTGATGGGCAACGTGGTCGTCTGGAAGCCGTCCCCGACCCAGACGCACGCGGCCGTCCTGCTGATGCAGCTCCTGGAGGAGGCGGGCCTGCCCAAGGGCGTCATCAACCTCGTCACGGGTGACGGCATCGAGGTCTCCAAGGTGGCGCTGGAGCACCGCGACCTCGCGGGCATCCACTTCACGGGCTCGACCAAGACCTTCCAGTACCTGTGGAAGACGGTCGGCAACAACATCGAGAAGTACCGCACCTACCCGCGCCTGGTCGGCGAGACCGGCGGCAAGGACTTCCTGGTCGCGCACCCGAGCGCCGACCGCGCGGTCCTCAAGACCGCCCTGACCCGCGGCGCCTTCGAGTACCAGGGCCAGAAGTGCAGCGCGACCTCCCGCGCCTACATCCCGGCGTCCATCTGGAACTCCGGCTTCAAGGAGGAGTTCGCGGCCGAGGTCGACCACCTGACCATGGGTGACGTCACCGACCTGTCGAACTTCCTCGGCGCCGTGATCGACGAGCGCGCCTTCGCCAAGAACAAGGCAGCGATCGACCGCGCCAAGTCCGACCCGTCCTGCACGATCGTCGCGGGCGGCTCCTACGACGACTCGGTCGGCTGGTTCGTCCGCCCGACCGTCGTCGAGTGCGACGACCCCGACAACGAGGTCTTCCGCACCGAGTACTTCGGCCCGTTCCTCGCCGTGCACGTCTACGAGGACGACCGGTACGAGGAGATGCTGACCCAGATGGAGTCGGTCTCCGACTACGCGCTGACGGGCTCGGTCATCGCGGGCGACCGCGCGGCGGCGGCCTACACGATGGAGAAGCTGCGCTACGCGGCCGGCAACTTCTACATCAACGACAAGTCCACCGGCGCCGTCGTCGGCCAGCAGCCCTTCGGCGGCGGCCGTGCCTCCGGCACCAACGACAAGGCCGGCGCCCCGCAGAACCTGCTGCGCTGGACGCTGACCCGCGCCATCAAGGAGACCCTGGTCCCGCCGACGGACTACGCGTACCCGCACATGGGCTGACCTCCGCGAACACACGAACGGGCCGGATCCCCCGATCCGGCCCGTTCGCATACCCCGGCGGGCTCAGCCCGGCAGGACCGACACGAGCCTGCCCTTCGCCCGACCCGCCTCGCCCCTCTCATGGGCCTTGGCCGCGTCGGCGAACGGCAGCGCCGCCTCGACATGGACACGGATGCGGCCGTCCGCCGGCAGCGCGGCGAGCTTGGCGAGGCGCTCCCCGGAGGGCCTCACCCGGGTCGCCGAGGGTGCTCAGGGTGCGCGGGGTGCGCGGGCCGTATCCCCGCCGATCGGATCGAGGGCGGCGTCGATGTCGTGCACGGCCCCGGTGAAGGCGCCGGCCGCGTTGTCGACCGGCTCGTCGGCGCCCAGGTTGCGCAGGACGCCCTGACGGTCCGCGCGGACGGTCGCCACGACGTACGCGCCCTCCGCCTTGGCGGGCTGCACCACGGCGCTGGGTCATCAGCCGCGTAACCCCCCGGCAGGGCCACCCGCAAAAGTCCAGGTCAGCGTGGGGTGGCCCAATTCGCCGTCTCAGATAGTAGGAAGTCCGAGTAATTGTGGAGACAGACCGGGGCCGCTCCCTTACTTTTGTAGAAGCCGAACGTCTCGCTCGACCAAGCGAATGGCGGTCGTGAGCCGGGCCCCGTGCAGGCAACCCCTGCGGCACCGCTCCCCGCCACCACCCGGCGTCTCGTAACCCCTTTTTCCGCACTCCCGGATGTCGAAGGAGTCGATTTCCCATGGCCGAGACGACCGCCCGCCGCCGCCGTCACCTCTCCCGTACGAGCGAGTCCGACCGCAAGAACGCCGCCGCGGCCCTCCAGCGCGCCCTGGACCGCAGGGACAACGGCGGCTCCACGGGCCACTGAGCACCAGCGATCCGCGATCCGCGATCCGCGATTGCGAGGTAGCCATCCGCGATCCACGAGGTGCGGCGAGGACTTGCTAGGGGCCGGGCTGATGTCCGTATCGCGGACATGGCGTGTCATCCCATGGGACGAGGAGTAGGGTCCCCTCCATGTCGGCAAGTTCTCGCAGCATCGATCTCGCAGTGATCCCGGGTGACGGCATCGGCCAGGAGGTCGTGGCCGAAGGCCTGAAGGTCCTCTCCGCCGTCCTCCCGCAGGATGTGAAGCTGGAGACCAAGGAGTACGACTTCGGCGCCCGGCGCTACCACGCCACCGGTGAGACCCTCACCGACGCCGACCTCGACGCGCTCAAGCGGCACGACGCGATCCTGCTCGGCGCGATCGGCGACCCGTCGGTCCCGTCCGGCGTGCTGGAGCGCGGCTTCCTGCTCAAGCTGCGCTTCGCCTTCGACCACCACGTCAACCTGCGTCCGTCGAAGCTGCTCCCGGGCGTGGCCACCCCGCTCGCCGGTGAGCCGAGCATCGACTTCGTCGTGGTCCGCGAGGGCACCGAGGGCCCGTACACCGGCAACGGCGGCACCATCCGCAAGGGCACCGAGCACGAGGTCGCCACCGAGGTCTCCGTCAACACGGCCTTCGGGGTCGAGCGCGTCGTCCGCGACGCCTTCGCTCGCGCCCAGGCCCGCCCGCGCAAGAAGCTCGCGCTGATCCACAAGAACAACGTGCTGGCCTTCGCGGGTCACCTGTGGACGAACGTCTTCAACAGGGTGGCCGCGGAGTTCCCCGACGTCACCACCGAGTACATGCACGTGGACGCGGCGACCATCTACCTGGTCACCCAGCCCGAGCGGTTCGACGTGATCGTCACCGACAACCTCTTCGGCGACATCATCACCGACCTCGCCGCGGCCGTCTCCGGCGGCATCGGCGTCGCGGCCTCCGGCAACATCAACCCGAGCCGCGAGTTCCCGTCGATGTTCGAGCCGGTCCATGGCTCGGCCCCGGACATCGCCGGCCAGGGCAAGGCCGACCCCACCGCCACGGTCCTGTCCGTCGCCCTGCTCCTGCGCCACCTCGGCCACGAGGCCGAGGCCGCCCGGATCGACGAGGCGGTCTCCGCCGACCTCGCCGAGCGCACCGGCAAGCCCGCCCGCAGCACGTCGGAGATCGGCGACGCGCTGGCCGTACGAGTAGCCGGCTGACCCGGGCTCACTCGAAACCTTTCGAAGCCGCCGGGTCGCATCCGCACCCGGCGGCTTTCGCTCTGTCCCCGCCGGGTGCCACCATCATCCCCTGGGCCGCATTTCACGCCGTTTCGTCCACGTGCTCCGCCTTGCGATAATCGAACGCGGAGCCGCGGAATGAGGCAATGCTCGGACGTCCTACTACTGGTCACGGTCAGTACGGCGTGAGCGCGGCCCGTCACACACAACCGGTGAAGGACAACCACTCATGACGACGCCCACGATCGAGCTCAAGCCCTCCGCCAGCCCGCTCGCCGCCGCCGAGCGCGCGGCGATCCTGGAGAACCCCGGGTTCGGCCGCCACTTCACCGACCACATGGTGACGATCAAGTGGACGGAGGGCCGCGGCTGGCACGACGGTCAGCTCGTCCCGTACGCCCCGCTCTCCATCGACCCCGCCACGATGGTCCTGCACTACGCGCAGGAGATCTTCGAGGGCCTCAAGGCCTACCGCCAGCCCGACGGCACGGTCGCCACCTTCCGTCCCGAGATGAACGCCCGCCGCTTCCAGCGCTCGGCGCACCGGCTCGGCATGCCCGAGCTGCCGGTCGAGACGTTCATCGAGGCCTGCGACGTGCTGGTCCAGCAGGACAAGGACTGGGTGCCCGCGCACGGCGGCGAGGAGTCGCTCTATCTGCGCCCGTTCATGATCGCGACCGAGGTCGGCCTCGGGGTCAGGCCCGCGGGCGAGTACCTCTTCCTGGTCATCGCCTCCCCGGCCGGTGCCTACTTCCCGGGCGGTGTCAGGCCGGTCTCCATCTGGCTCTCCGAGGACCGTGTGCGCGCCGTCCCCGGCGGCATGGGCGACGCCAAGACCGGCGGCAACTACGCCGCCTCCCTGCTCGCCCAGGCCGAGGCCGCCGCCAAGGGCTGCGACCAGGTCTGCTACCTCGACGCGGTCGAGCACAAGTGGGTCGAGGAACTCGGCGGCATGAACCTGTACTTCGTCTACGGCGACAAGATCATCACGCCCACCCTCACCGGTTCCATCCTGGAGGGCGTCACCCGCGACAGCCTCCTCACCGTCGCCCGCGACCTCGGCTACGAGTCCGAGGAGGGCCGCGTCTCCATCGACCAGTGGCAGCGCGACGCCGAGAACGGCACCCTCACCGAGGTCTTCGCCTGCGGCACCGCCGCCGTCATCACCCCGGTCGGCACGGTCAAGCGCGCGAACGCCGAATGGCAGCAGTCGGGCGGCGAGCCCGGCAAGGTCACGGTCACCCTCCGCGAGGCCCTGCTGAACATCCAGCGCGGCACGGCGAAGGACGACCACGGGTGGATGCACCCGCTCGGCTGAGCCCAACCCTCTCCAACCTCCGCGCCACGGCCGGTAGTTCGTTCGACGAGTAGTGCCTCCCCCAGGCGGGTATCCACTGATTCCGCGGGGGAGCGCGCTGCCCCGTGCGCGGATCCGGCCGGGGGAGGGAGTACGGGTGAACGGGCGGACGCCTACGTCGAGGCCGCGCTGGCTGATCCGTGCGTTACGCACCCCACGCCGCCCCCAGAGCCTCACGGTGCTCGCCCTGCTGGCGGGGTGCGCCGGGATGCTGCTGTGGTTCGCCGCGCGCATGGAGAACTACGGCGAGAACCTCACCCTCAACCTGGGCACCGATCTCGTCGGCGTCGTCATCACCGTGTTCGTGATCGGCCCGCTCATCTCCCGCGCCCAGGAGGGCCGGGTCCGCGAACACACCCGGCTCGACTACGAGTGGTTCAGCGCCCAGGTCTACGGGTCGACCTCGAACGTGAAGGTGCTCGACACCTTCTCCAACCTGTTCGGCCCGCAGTACTCCGACCGCCTCTTCCGCGGCGTCAAGGCCGCCACCGCGCACGGTGCCCGGGTGCAGATCCTGCTCCTCGACCCCGACTCCCTCGCCGCCATCCTGCGCGGCCGTGAACTCGGCGAGCAGAGCGACGACATCCGCCGCGACATCCTGCGCAACCTGCGGACACTCAGCCAGTTCGCGCGCCGCCTCGACGACAACTCCAGCCAGTTCCTGGAGGTCCGGCTCTGTTCGACCTCACCGGGTGTGACGCTCTACCGCTGGGACGAGCGCTCCCTCGTCTCCTTCCTCACGGTCGGCCGGCTCTCCGGCGAGGGAGTCCAGCTCGAAGTCGCCGTACGCTCTCCGCTCGGCGCCTTCGTCGAGCAGAGGTTCGACGAGCTGTGGCAGCAGAGCAAGCCCATGGACCGGTTCACCCATCTGCCGGTCACGCTGGTCGACGCGACCGACGGCCGCCGCGAGTTCAGCTGTCGCTTCGTCCACGTCGACGACTGCCTGTACGTCGCCGGACACGACCTCGTGTCGTACATGGCGCGCCATCGCCTCGACCAACTCTCCGCGTACAGCGATGCCTTGCATGTGCAGGACGCCCACGAGCTGATCGTCGTCGACGACGAGAGCGAGCTGCACGAGGTGCTGAGGCAGAACTTCGCAGAGAAGTACGATGCGTCGGCGGCCGCCTTCGTCGAGTTGCGGCCGCAGGTCCCGGTCACGGAATAGGTCCTGGTCACGGAATAGAGGCCTTGCCACACATGAGTTCAGCGCTCCACCTCGCTCATCACGCGAGCCCGCGTTTTCGCGCTTTCACGCCCCGTGACCTGGACGGTCTGCTGCAGCGCGTCTCCCTGCCCGACACCGAGCGGCTCGCCCTGCGGGCCGTCTCGTCGGTGCTGCCGTTCCGTACGAACTCCTACGTCGTCGACGAGCTGATCGACTGGGCGGCGGTCCCCGAGGACCCGATCTTCCGGCTGACCTTCCCGCAGACCGGCATGTTGCCCGCGCCCGATCTGCGGCAGATGGCCGACCTGCTGGTCCGGGAGGCGCCGCGCGCCGAGATCCAGCGCGCCGCGCACGAGATCCGGATGAGGCTCAATCCGCACCCCTCCGGCCAGCTCGACGCCAACGTCCCCGTGCACGAAGGGCAGCGGCTCACCGGGCTCCAGCACAAGTACCCGGAAACGGTGCTGATCTTCCCGCGCCAGGGCCAGACCTGCCACGCCTACTGCACCTACTGCTTCCGCTGGCCGCAGTTCGTCGGCGAGTCCGAACTGCGCATCGCCACCGACGACATCGCGACCACGTCCGCCTATCTGCGCGCCCACCCCGAGGTCACCAGCACCTTGATCACGGGCGGCGACCCGCTGGTGATGAGCACGGAGGTACTACGGCGTTACGTGGAGCCGCTGTTGAAGATCGACACCGTGCGCTCCATCCGCATCGGCACCAAGTCGCTCGCCTTCTGGCCGTACCGCTTCACGACCGACCGCGACGCCGACGACCTGCTGCGGCTGTTCGAGCAGGTCGTGGCGAGCGGCCGCCATCTCGCGCTGATGGCCCACTTCACGCATCCGCAGGAGCTGCGGCCGCCAGTCGTGCGGGAGGCCATGCGCCGGGTCCGCGACTCCGGGGCCGTGATCCGCTGCCAGGGTCCGCTGGTGGCCGGCATCAACGACAGCGCCGAGGCGTGGGCCGAGCTGTGGGACGTGACGACCACGCTGGGGGCAGTCCCGTACTACCAGTTCGTGGAGCGGGACACCGGGCCGCAGGGGTACTTCGGGGTCCCGCTGTTCCGGGGCCACCAGATCTTCCGTGACGCCTACTCCCGTGTTTCGGGCCTTGCCCGCACCGTCCGGGGACCGGTGATGTCCGCGATGCCGGGCAAGGTGTGCGTGGACGGTGTCGCGGAGGTGGCCGGTGAGAAGGTCTTCGTGCTGCATCTGATCCAGGCCCGTGATCCCGGCCTCGTCGACCGGCCGTTCTTCGCGGCGTACGACGAAGGGGCCACGTGGTTCACGGATCTGAAGCCGGCGTTCGGCTCGGCGGAGTTCCTGCCGGGGCTGGAGCCGGGGTGAGCCGGGGGGTGTCGGGGGTGGCCCTACTGGGGGGCTGCGCCCCCCAGGCCCCCCGCTTCGGCCTGAACGGCCTCGTCCTCAAGCGCCGGACGGGCTGAGAGGGCCGGACCCGGCTGAGGATGCGCCCGGGGGTGCAGCAACAGGTACGTCGCGCCGCCCGCCAGCCCCGACAGCACGAAGCTGCAGTCCACCCCGCCCGTCAGTGACAGCAGCGGGCCCTCGTACGACGGCAGGGACACCGCGAGCAGGCCGATCGCCGCGCCCACTGCCCACGACACCGTCGCCGGGATGTTCCAGCCCGCGCGGTACCAGTAAACGCCGCCCCGTGAGCGGCGGTTGAAGACCTGGAGGGCGTCCGCGTCGTACACGCCTCGGCAGCGGGCGAAGCCGATGAGGGTGATGACGGCCCAGGGGGTGCCGATCGCGGTGAGGAGGAGGACGAAGGACGTCATGGCGTCCTGGGTGCTGGAGTAGTAGTGGCCGGTGAAGACGCAGACCGTGGCGACGACGGCGACCGTGTAGGTGGCGCGGGCGCGGGAGGCGCGGGGCAGGATGGCGTCCAGGTCGAGGCCCATGGAGTAGAGCATCAGGCCCGCGTTGCCGACCGACCCTGCGGAGGCCGACAGGAGCAGCGGGATCAGGTACCAGGTGGGGGACGCCGAGACCAGCGGGCCCGCGTAGTCCGCCGACGCGCGGGCCGCGAACGCCGTGAAGGTGCCGAAGAGTTGGGGCACCAGCAGGCCGAGGATCAGACCGAGCCAGGTCGCGTGCAGGACGCGGCGAGAGGAGTGGCGGGCCGGGGAGATGTAGCGGGTGTAGTCGCCGAGCAGGGTGATGAAGGCGATGGGTCCCGACAGCCCCGCCGCCACCGTGGCCAAAAACCACGTCGGCCAGAAGCCGCCCAGCAGATAGCCGCCCGCTCCGGGCAGCGCCGCAGCCGTGAAGTGCGGGGCGTACGCGACGATTCCGAGCACCAGCAGGGCCGTCATGCCGATCGCCAGGACGCGGGACATGGCGAGCAGTACGCGATAGCCGTACACCGCGCCCGCGACCGTCGCCGCCGCGAGCAGTCCGTAGACGACGCCGTAGGAGAGGCCGTCGGCCGGCAGGCCGACGAGGCGGCCCAGTGCGCCGACCATCACGTCCCCGCCGATCCACACGGTCAGCGCGGTGTAGCCGAGGGCCAGCAGCAGGCCGACGACCGAGCCGACCAGCCGGCCGCGGACACCGAACTGCGCGCCGGAGGAGGTGGACAGGTTGGTCGCCGTGCGCAGGGAGATCAGGGCCAGCGGCGCCGTCAGCGCCGTACCGGCCACCGTGCCCACGACGATCGAGCTCAGCGAGCCCCACCAGTCGAGACCGAAGGACGGCGGCAGCCAGCCGAAGATGATCACGCCCAGACAGAGGTTGGAACCCAGCAGGATCGACACGAGATCGCGTGGACCGCTGGTGCGTTCCTCGTCCGGGATGGTGTCGACGCCGCGCTGTTCCATCGGCATGGCTGGTCTCCTTCGATCGGCCGCCTCGGCAGGTTCGAGCAAGGTGAAGCAAGTCGGAGCAAGTTAGAGCGACGTTCAATGTGACGCCTTGAGGATCAGGCGTCAATGCCTGAGGGCTTGCGGATTTATTGTTTAGAGTGTTGTTCTAAGTCAGGGAAGGCAAGGAGGTGTCGCTGCGTGAGACTGACCCCCACGGAACGTGACCGGCTGCTGCTCTTCGGAGCCGCCGAGCTGGCCCGTGCCCGCCGCGCCCGCGGGCTGCGGCTCAACGTCCCCGAGGCGACCGCGCTCATCGCGGACACCGTCTGCGAGGCCGCCCGCGACGGCGCCCGGCTCGCCGAGGCCGTCGAGCGTGCCCGGTCCGTCCTCGGTCCGTCCGACGTGCTGCCCGGCGTCGCGGACGTGGTCACCGAGGTGCATGTCGAGGCCGTCTTCGACGACGGCTCACGGCTCGCCGTGGTGAGCGACCCGATCGGCGGCGGGCTCGGCGACGAGGCGCCGGGGGCGCTGTTGCCGGGACTGCCGCACGCCGAACCCGAGCCGGTACTGCGGCTGACGGTCACCAACACCGCCACCGTGCCCGTCTCCGTCACCTCCCACTTCCACTTCTTCGAGGCCAACCCGCGCCTCGACTTCCCGCGCGCCGACGCCTACGGCATGAGGCTCGCGGTGCCCGCCGGTTCGTCGGTGCGCTTCGGTCCGGGGGAGTCCGCGGAGGTCGGCCTCGTGCCCATCGGCGGCGCCCGCGTCGCCATCGGGTTCGCCGGCCTCGTCGACGGACCGCTGGACGCGCCCGGCGCCCGCGAGGAGGCGCTGCGCCGCGCCGCCGCGTGCGGCTATCTCGGCGTACCGCACACGCCCGACAAGGAGGCCGGGCGATGAGCCGTCCCGGAGGACACCCCGCCGAGGCCCGCCGCCTCACCCCCCACGAGTACGCGGCCACGCACGGGCCCCGGGCCGGCGACCGCATCCGCCTGGGCGACTCCGGTCTGACGGTCCGGGTCGAGTCCGACGCGCAGGCGTACGGGGACGAGTTCCTGGCCGGCTTCGGCAAGACCGCCCGCGACGGGCTGCACCTCAAGGCGGCGGCCGTCCGCGACACCTGCGACGTCGTGATCAGCAACGTCGTCGTGATCGACGCCGTGCAGGGGATCCGGAAGGTGTCGATCGGCATCCGTGAGGGGCGGATCTGCGCGATCGGACGGGCCGGGAACCCCGACACCCTCGGCGGGGTCGACGTCGTGGTCGGCACGGGTACGTCGATCGTGTCCGGCGAGGGGCTGATCGCCACCGCCGGTGCTGTCGACACCCACGTGCATCTGCTGTCGCCGCGCATCATGGAGGCATCGCTCGCCTCCGGCGTGACGACGATCATCGGGCAGGAGTTCGGCCCGGTGTGGGGCGTCGGCGTCAACTCGCCCTGGGCGCTGCGGCACGCGTTCGGCGCCTTCGACGCCTGGCCGGTCAACATCGGCTTTTTGGGCCGGGGTTCGTCGTCCGGCGAGGCCCCGCTGATCGAGGCGCTGGCCGAGGGCGGCGCGAGCGGCTTCAAGGTGCACGAGGACATGGGCGCCCACAGCCGGGCGCTGGACACGGCGCTGCGGGTCGCCGAGGAGTACGACGTCCAAGTCGCCCTGCACAGCGACGGGTTGAACGAGTGCCTGTCGGTCGAGGACACCCTGAAGGTGCTGGAGGGGCGCACCATCCACGCCTTCCACATCGAGGGCTGCGGCGGCGGGCACGTCCCGAACGTCCTGAGGATGGCGGGCGTGCCGAACGTCATCGGCTCCTCCACCAACCCCACCCTGCCCTTCGGCCGGGACGCGGTCGCCGAGCACTACGGCATGATCGTCTCCGTCCACGACCTGAAGACCGACCTGCCCGGCGACGCCGCCATGGCCCGTGACCGCATCCGCGCCGGAACGATGGGCGCCGAGGACGTACTGCACGACCTGGGCGCGATCGGCATCACCTCCTCCGACGCGCAGGGCATGGGGCGGGCCGGCGAGACGGTCCGCCGTACGTTCGCCATGGCCGGGAAGATGAAGGCCGAGTTCGGCGCCCCGGACGAGCACGACAACGAGCGCGTCCTGCGCTACATCGCCAAGCTGACCGTCAACCCCGCCATCGCCCACGGCCTCGCGCACGAGGTGGGCTCCATCGAGACCGGGAAGCTGGCCGACATCGTGCTGTGGCGGCCGGAGTACTTCGGCGCCAAGCCGCAGCTCGTCCTCAAGTCCGGCTTTCCGGCCTACGGCGTGACCGGCGACCCGAACGCGGCCACCGACACCTGCGAACCCCTGGTCCTCGGGCCGCAGTTCGGCGCGCACGGCGCCACGCCCGCCGAGATCTCCGTGGCCTTCGTCGCGCAGGCCGCCCTCGACCAGGGAGGCGACACCATGCCGACGCGCAGAAGAAGGGTCGCCGTGCGCGGCACCCGCGGTATCGGCCCCGCCGACCTGCGCCTCAACTCCCGTACCGGAGCGGTGGACGTCGACGGGCGCACGGGCCTGGTCACCCTCGACGGCGAGCCGATCCGCTCGCAGCCCGCCGACTCGGTCTCCCTCAACCGCCTGTACTTCCTCTGACCCCCTGCCGACCGACCCCCTGCCGACTGCCCCCGGCCGATCGACCCTCTGCCGACCGACTTCCTGCCGACTGACTTCCTGCCGACTGCCCCCGCCGATCGACCCTCTGCCGGCTGCCCGCCCGGCCGACTGACCCTCTGCCGATCGACCCTCT
>NZ_JAFJSY010000004.1 GCF_019857225.1 Streptomyces plumbidurans | reverse complement strand
CGCGCCGACCCCGGATCCTCGGCGCGCTTGACCATCACCGACCGGCCGTCGTCCAGGCGGACTTCGGCGACCGCGCCGGAGAGCGGGCGCGCGCCACGCACCGTACGGCCGGTGATCCGGGCGGCGGCCGATCCCGGCCCGCCCGAGCCCGGCCCGCCCGAGCCCTGCCGGTCCGCGCCCTGCCGGTCCGCGCCCGGCCCGTCCGATCCCTGTCCGTCCGCGGCCTGCCCGTCCGATCCTGACCCGTCCGATCCTGACCCGTTCGATCCTGACCCGTTCGATCCCGGCCTGTCTGAGCCCTGCCCATCTGAGCCCTGCCCGTCCGAGCCCGGCCCGACCGAGCCCGGCCCGCCCGAGCCCTGCCGGTCCGCGCCCGGCCCGACCGATCCCGGCCCGACCGATCCCGGTCCGCTCGAGCCCTGCCCGTCCGCGCTCGGCTCATCCGCGCCCGGTCCGTCCGCGTTCCGGTCGTCGTCCAACGGGTCAGACCTCCTCGTCGTCGCCGTCGCTGTCGTCGTTGGCGGCGTACGGATGCACGGACCGTTCGTCGCCGAAGGGGATGAACCAGTCCTGGACGGTGCCCTCGGCCTCGCCGTCCGCGGCCGGGACGTACAACCAGTCGTGGTCCATGTCCTCCCCCAGCCGGTCGGCGAAGACCTGCAGGGCCGTCTCGACCTCCTCGCTGAGCAGGTCGTAGAGGTCGGCCGTCGCCTCGGCCTGGCCGACCAGGAACTTCAGCAGGAGTTCCTCGGCGACACAGCTGAGGCGGCCGAAGTGCGGCCGCATGAGGCGGCCGGTCATGGTGACGGCCGTGACGGTCAGCCGGCGCGCGAACAGGACCGTGTACTGCTGGGCGAACTGCGGCGGCAGTTCGTCGAGGATCATGAACGGCGCGTCGGTGTCCGCGACGGTGGGCCCCTCCTCCTCCAGACCGGCCAGATCCGTGAACAGCTCGTCGACCAGGAGATCGACGGCGTGGACGACGGCGCCCGCAGCGATCTCCGCCGCCTCACGACTGACGAGCCGCTTCTCCTCGTCGTCCGCGTAGCCGAAGGACGCCGGCGGAAAGGCCTGCAGGGTCGGCGCGAGGGAGCGGAGCCTGCGCCGCATGTCGTCGACCTCGGCGTCGTCGCGGCGGCGGACGGGCTCGCCCGTCGGCCGGGCCTCGGCGTGCCGGCGGGCGCGTTCCGCGGGGTCCGCCGGCGGGGCGTCGGGGCCGTCGGCCGCGTCGAGGCTCTCCTGCAGCAGCTCGGGGGCCAGATCCACTCCGCAGCGGGTGATCTCCCAGTCGGCGAGTGGCTCGGTCCGCTCCAGCACCTCCGCGACGACCTCGCGCGCGGCGTCCTCGGCGAACTCCAGGGCCGGGGCGTCGACGTAGAGCTTGAGCAGGGCCCCCTTGGGATGGACGGCGATGATGTCGTCCACCAGGTCGACCTCCATCCCGTCGGGGCCCTCGATGGCCGCGATCGAATCAAGGCCCTTGCGCAGCAGGAAGATCACGCCTTCCCGCTGAAGAACGTCGAGTTCCGTGGCGCCCTCGGGGAGCTCCACGTCCACAGTCACCGCGTATGTCACACGATCATGGTGCCTGAGCGGGGGCGCCCCAGGGGCGGGAACCTGCGGGAACCCGTCTCAGGGGCGGCCTCGCACCATGGGCTTTGCATGACCATGCGAGATGATGCATACTCTTCCTATGTCCAAGGTCCTCACCTCCCTTCCCGCCGGCGAGCGCGTCGGCATCGCCTTCTCGGGCGGCCTCGACACGTCCGTCGCGGTCGCGTGGATGCGCGACAAGGGCGCCGTCCCGTGCACCTACACCGCCGACATCGGTCAGTACGACGAGCCCGACATCGCCTCGGTGCCCGGCCGTGCGAAGACCTACGGCGCCGAGATCGCGCGTCTCGTCGACTGCCGTGCGGCACTGGTCGAGGAGGGCCTGGCCGCGCTCACCTGCGGCGCGTTCCACATCCGCTCCGGCGGGCGGGCGTACTTCAACACCACGCCGCTCGGCCGCGCCGTCACCGGCACGCTGCTGGTGCGGGCGATGCTGGAGGACAACGTCCAGATCTGGGGCGACGGTTCGACGTTCAAGGGCAACGACATCGAGCGGTTCTACCGCTACGGCCTGCTCGCCAACCCCCACCTGCGGATCTACAAGCCCTGGCTGGACGCGGACTTCGTGACCGAGCTCGGCGGCCGCAAGGAGATGTCGGAGTGGCTGGTCGCGCACGGCCTGCCCTACCGCGACAGCACGGAGAAGGCGTACTCCACCGACGCCAACATCTGGGGCGCCACGCACGAGGCCAAGACCCTGGAGCACCTGGACACCGGCGTCGAGACCGTTGAGCCGATCATGGGCGTACGGTTCTGGGACCCCGAGGTCGAGATCGCCGCCGAGGACGTGACGATCGGCTTCGACCAGGGCCGCCCGGTGACGATCAACGGCAAGGAGTTCGCCTCCGCCGTCGACCTGGTGATGGAGGCCAACGCCATCGGCGGCCGCCACGGCCTCGGCATGTCCGACCAGATCGAGAACCGCATCATCGAGGCCAAGAGCCGCGGCATCTACGAGGCGCCGGGCATGGCCCTGCTGCACGCCGCGTACGAGCGCCTGGTCAACGCGATCCACAACGAGGACACCCTCGCCCAGTACCACAGCGAGGGCCGGCGCCTGGGCCGTCTGATGTACGAGGGCCGCTGGCTGGACCCGCAGGCGCTGATGATCCGTGAGTCGCTGCAGCGCTGGGTCGGCGCGGCCGTCACCGGCGAGGTGACGCTGCGGCTGCGGCGCGGCGAGGACTACTCGATCCTCGACACCACGGGCCCGGCGTTCAGCTACCACCCGGACAAGCTGTCGATGGAGCGCACCGAGGACTCCGCGTTCGGCCCGGTGGACCGCATCGGCCAGCTCACCATGCGCAACCTCGACATCGCCGACTCCCGCGCCAAGCTGGAGCAGTACGCCGGGATCGGCCTGATCGGCACCGGCAGCCCCACGATCGGCGCCTCGCAGGCGGCCGCGACCGGGCTGATCGGCACGATGCCGGAGCTGCCGGAGGGCGGCGCCGAGGCCATCGCCTCCCGTGGCGAGGTCTCCGAGGAGGACGTGCTGCTGGACCGCGCGGCGATGGAGTCCGGCACGGACTGACGTTGCCGGAGGGGGTTGGACTTGCCCTTCCGCCGCTTCCGCGAAAGGCCGGCTCGACGGTGCGCGTACCGTCGAGCCGGCCTTCTGCGCTGCCCGGACGCGGGCAACCCGTGGATTCAGTGCTCGGTCGTCGTGTCCAGTGCCCGCAGTACGTCGTCGTCCGTCAGCTGCTCGAACTCCTCGTAGCAGTTGCCCACGGCCAGGAAGGCGGGCGGCTGTTGCAGGCAGAGCACCTCGTCGGCCTCGGCCCGCAGCCGGTGCGTCGCCTCCGGTGAGCCGACCGGCACGGCCAGCACGACGCGGGCGGGCTTTCTGCGCCGTACGAAGCGCAGGGCTGCGCGGGCGGTGGACCCGGTCGCGAGCCCGTCGTCCACGACGATCACGGTGCGGTCCCTGAGGTCGGGCGCGGGGTGGCCCTGACGGTAGAGGCGCTCGCGGCGGTGCAGCTCCGCGCGTTCGCGCTCGACCACGGGGGCGAGCTCCGGTTCGCCGAGGCCCAGGTGCTCCAGGGCACGCTCGTCGAAAAGGGGTTCGTCGTCGCCGACGATCGCGCCGACGCCCAGTTCCTCCTCGTACGGGACTCCGATCTTCCGTACGACCAGCACGTCGAGCGGGGCGCCGAGCGCCGCGGCCACCTCCTGGGCCACGGTGACACCGCCGCGCGGCAGGGCGAGGACCACGGGATCGGTCAGCATGCCCTTCTCCTGCTCGAACCGCAGCCGTCCGGCCAGCTCCCGTCCGGCCTGCTCACGGTCGTGGAACCGCATCGCGCTCGCCACTTTCTGCCTCACTCCCTTCCCCACTCCCTTCCGCTTCTCCGTCCGCCCGCCCCGGCTCAGCGGTTCGGTGCCGCCCTGCCGATCTCCTCCAGGGCGGCGTGCGTGTCCTCGACGGCGGCGAGGTCGCCGAGGCTGACCATGCCGACGGGGCAGCCGCCGCGTTCGACGACCGGGAGCCTGCGTACGGCGTGACGGCGCATCAGTTCCATGGCGAGGTCGGTCGTGTCGTCCGGTGCGAGGGTCGCCACCGGCGGGGGCGTGCACACGGATCCAACGGTCGTCTCGGCGGGGTCGAGGCCCTCGGCGAGCGCCCGGACCACGATGTCGCGGTCGGTGAGCACACCGAAAAGGTCGCAGTCGTAGGCGACCAGCACATCGCCGACGTCCTGCTCCCGCATCACTCCGGCCGCCCGCGCCACGGTGGTCATGGGCTCCACGGCGGCCGCACCCGGCGACATCACGTCGCGTACCTTCCGGGTCATGGCACCTCCCCAATCCTCGACGGGCGAGATTGCGCGTGGTGCCCGCGTAACCCGGGGTGCAATCGGTAAACCGGCGCGGTGGCCGGAATGCGCGTCCTGCCGGACCGTCCCTCGCAGGGCGGCGGCAGAAGCGCGGAGCTGATCCAGCGGTTCGTTCGGTCTGGCGTGGGCAGGATGACCCCCCGTCGCGGAACGGAGGTCGCGTGAGACGGCACGGGTCGGATATGGCCAGTTTCAGCCACGCATCGTGTGCGGAGTGACATTGTTCGGTCACTGGGCGCTTCTAGCAGTGTCGAGTCTTTTCAGTGGCATTCGGGAGGGATGCGTGTGCTGAGACGTGAGACGCTCCGGCTTCCCCGGCATCCGGCCTCGGTCGGTTTGGCGCGGTACCGGGTACGGCAGCATCTGACAGCCTGGGGGCACAGCAGGGGGGACGAGGTCACGGAGAGAGTCGTCCTGCTGGCCTCGGAGCTGGCGGCCAACGTCATACGGCACGGACCCATCCTTGAGCGCGAGTTCGAGCTGGCGGTGACGGCGCGGGCCGACGGCTCCTGTTTCATCGCGGTGTCCGAGGCGAGTGCCACGGAGCCCGTGCTGCGCGCGGAGCCGACACCGGAGGACGAGGAGGGCAGGGGCCTGCACCTCGTCGACCAGCTGGCGCAGACCTGGGGGGTACGCAGCCGGGGGCGGAACGGCAAGACGGTGTGGGCGGTGGTCCGTCACCCCCGTCCGCGTACGGTGGCCGGCGTGCCGTAGCCGGGTTCGGCGCACCGGCCGGACAACAGGTCTACTGCGTCAACTGCGGGTACAGCGCCGCCGGATCGGCGGCCAGTCCGGCCTTGACCTCCCGCGAGACGTCGTCGGCGAGCACTTCGTACGCTCCCGACTCGATGCCGTCGAGGGCGAGCGCGGCGACGGTGCCGGGCTCGGACTTGGGCGCGTCGATACGGGTGGTCAGATCGGTGTCCACATAGCCGACGTGCAGTCCGGTGACCGCGATCCCGCGCGGCTGCAGCTCCAGGCGCAGGGAGTTGGTCTGCTGCCACAGGGCCGCCTTGGAGGCGCTGTAGGAGCCGGCGATGCCGAGCCAGGAGAGCACCGAGTGGACGTTGAGGATGTGGCCGCCGCCGTTGCGCTCGATGACCGGGGCGAGGGCACGGGTCATCAGCAGCGGGCCGTAGAAGTTGATCTCGAACTCGCGGCGCACGTCGTCCACCGGGGTGTCCAGGAAGGTTCCGCCGACCGAGGCCCCGGCGTTGTTGATGAGCACCGTGACGTCCTGAGCGGCCGCGGCGGCGGCCGCCACCGACTCCGGGTCGGTGACCTCCAGGGCCAGCGGTACGGCGTCGGGGTGCGTCACCGTGCGGGGGTCGCGTGCGGTGGCGTACACCTTGCCCGCCCCTCGGGCGTAGAGCTCCTCCACCAGAGCCTTGCCGATGCCCCGGCTGCCGCCGGTGACGAGCACCACTGCGTCTTTGATCGCGGTCATGGCTGTTCCTTCCCACGCGGAAAACCGATCGGTTTCCACCATCGTAAACCGATCGGTTTCCAGCGCCAACCCCGCGCCGGTGACTCCTGACACAGTCGGCTCAGCCGTCCGCCTTTCCGCCGCGCACCGAGGCGCGCTGATCGAGCCGTGCGAGGACCGCCTCGCACCACTGGAGGTTGCCGCGCTCGAAGGCGATCCCGCCCTGGAGGGTGAGGTAGGGCCCGATGCGCTCGGCGGTGGCGAGGTACTCCTCCTCGCTGCGGCCGTCGAGCATGCGCTCCTTCATCCGGTGGTAGCGGGCCAGCTTGGCGGTGGACCGCTCCTGCCGCTCGGCGACCGCGGCCCGTACGGCCTCGAACTCCTCCGCGTCCCCGATGTCGACGCACTGCACCTTGACCATCAACTCGTCCCGGATGGCCGGAGGTTTGGCCGGCGCCCTGCCGACGTAGTCGCGCAGCACCTCGAGACCGGCGTCGGTGAGCGAGAAGAGGCGCTTGTTGGGCCGCCGCTCCTGCTGGACGACCCGGGCGGAGACCAGCCCTTCCTTCTCCATCCGCTCCAGCTCCCGGTAGAGCTGCTGGGGTGTGGCCATCCAGAAGTTGGCGACCGAGGCCTCGAAGCCCTTCGCGAGGTCGTACCCGGACGCCTCGCCCTCCAGGAGCGCGGCCATCACCGCGTTGCGCAGAGCCATTGGCCCAGTTTATCGGCGAGTTGATTAATCAATGGGGTGACTAACCGGCAGCAGCTCGGGGCGTTTGGCCTGCCGTCCGTCGCCGGACGAGCGGCCACGCACGCGCCGCACGAGCCAGGGCCCCAGGAAGGTGCCGACCCAGCGCAGTTCGGCACCGACGGCGCGCAGGCCCGTGCGGGCCGCCGGGTCGGGGGGCAGGGGGTGGGTCCAGCTGTCGTCGCTGCCCGGCAGGTCGAGGGCGTGGGCGACCGCGGCGGCGATGAGGGCGTGTCCGCGCGGGGCGGCATGCAGCCGGTCGGCGCTCCAGATCCTCGGATCGGTCACCACCGGGTACGGCGCCGAGTCGACCACCGCGACGCCGTGCCGTCCGGCCGCCTCCCGGATACGGGCGTTGAGGGCGAGGACGCGCGGGGCGAGCGGCCGGGCCGGCGGGGCGATCCGGCCGATGTCGGGGAAGGTCAGCGTGGCGACGCGGGCGCCCTGTGCGGTGAGCGCGGCGAACATCGCCTCCAGATGACCGGCCACCTCGTCCGCGTCGAACCGGGGCCGCAGCACGTCGTTGACCCCTGCGACGACCGTCGCGAGATCGGGCCGCAACGCCAGCGCGGGCGCCAGCTGCCGGGCCCGCACCTGCCCCGCCAGGAGGCCGCGCACCGCCAGATTGGCGTACCGCAGATCCGGGTTGTCGCGGGCGATCAGCTCGGCGAGCCGGTCCGCCCACCCCCGCAGACCCCGCACCTCGTCGCCGTCTCCGACCCCTTCGGTCTGGCTGTCGCCCAGGGCGACGTAGCGCAGATACCCACCGCCTGCCACGGATCGACCGCCTTCCGCCCCGTCACGCACCCAGCTGTTCCACTAGTCACCTATTCGCATTGTTGACTATAACGTATGCTCCGGCCCATGCCTGCGCATCGCACGATCGACGTGAACGGGATCCGGCTGCACATCGCCGAGCACGGCGAAGGGCCGCTGGTCGTGCTGCTGCACGGCTTTCCGGAGTCGTGGCGCTCCTGGCGACACCAGTTCGGTCCGCTGGCGGACGCCGGTTTCCGTGTGGTCGCCCCGGACCAGCGGGGGTACGGGCGCAGCGACCGGCCGGCCGAGGTGAGCGCGTACTCCATCCTCCATCTCGTCGGCGACGTCGTCGGGCTGATCCGCGCGCTGGGCGAGGAGCAGGCGTACGTGGTCGGGCACGACTGGGGCGCTCCGGTGGCCTGGCACACCGCGCTGCTGCGGCCGGACCTCGTGCTCGGGGTCGCGGGTCTGAGCGTGCCACCGCCCTTCCGCAGCGCGGAGCCGCCGCTGGCCGTCATGGACCGCAGGTTCGACGGCCGCTTCTACTGGAACTACTTCAACCGGCCCGGTGTCGCCGACGCCGAGTTCGCCCGGGACACCCGCACCACCCTGCGGAAGTTCTTCTTCATGGCCTCGGGCGACGCTCCGGGCGCGGTCGGCGTCGAGCAGATGCTGGTCGAGCACGGCCGGGGCTGGCTGGAGAGCGCGCCGGACCCCGAGGTGCTGCCCCCGTGGTTCACCGAGGCCGACCTCGACGCGCTCACCGAGGATTTCTCCGGGGGCTTCACCGGAGCGCTCAACTGGTACCGCAATCTCGACCGCAACTGGGAGCTGACCGCCCCCTGGCACGGCGCCGTCGTGAACACACCCGCGCTCTACGTCTACGGCGACCGCGACCCGGTGCCCGCCTTCACACCCGACCTCATCGCCGCCCTCCCCCGCCTGATGCCGAGCCTGCGCCGCGAGCCGCTCGAACTCGCGGGCTGCGGCCACTGGACGCAGCAGGAACGCCCCGACGAGGTCAACTCCGCGCTCGTCGACTTCCTGAGCGGGCTGCGGGGCTGAACTAGTGCACGGACAACCCGCCGTCGACGAAGAGGGACTGCCCCGTGATGTAGCCGGAGGCGTGGCTCGCCAGGAAGACGGCCGCCCCCGCGAAGTCCTCGGCCAGGCCGTTGCGTCCGATCATCGTGCGGGCGGCCAGCTCCGCCACCTTCTCGGGGTCCGACGACAGGCGGGTGTTGAGGGGTGTCATCACGAAACCCGGGACCAGCGTGTTGCAGGTGACGCCGTGCGGCGACCACGCCTCCGCCTGTGAGCGGGCCAGGGACTCCAGCGCCCCCTTGGACACGCCGTAGGCCCCGCTCTGCACGAACGCCCGGTGCGCCTGCTGGGAGGTGACGTGGATGATCCGACCGAAGCGCCGCTCGGCCATGCCGGGACCGAACCGCTGTCCCAGCAGGAAGGGCGCCTCGAGGTTGACCGCCATCGTGGCGTCCCACACGTCCTCGCCCAACTCCCCCAGCGGGGGACGCAGGTTGATCCCCGCGCTGTTGACGAGGATGTCGGGCTCCCCGAAGACCTCCACCGCCTTCTCCGCCGCCGTGCGCACGCCGTCGCGGGAGCCGAGGTCACCGCTCACCCCGGCCGCCCGGCAGCCCTCGGCCGTCAACTCCTCGACCGTGGAGGCCAGTTCCTCCTTCCGGCGCGCCACCACCACGACACTCGCCCCGGCCCGCGCGAGGGCCCCGGCGATGGCCCGGCCGATGCCGGAGCTGCCGCCGGTCACCACGGCCACCCGGCCGTCCAGCGAGAACAGTGCGGAGAGATACGTCTGCGAGGTCATACCCGCACCCTAGGTCAGGGGTCGGTGCACCCCATGATCAGGTGGCGGTGTACCCCAGCTGGCGCCTCATGTACGGCGTCATGAGCGTCTTCGCCTTGGCCAGTACGGACGTACGGCCGCCGAGGACCGCGCTCTCGCCGCCCGGCACCGGCAGCAGGGTCAGTCCGTCGGCCGCACCGAAGGGCACGATGAGCGGGGTGCGGTGCATCGGCCGGTACAGACGGGGCTGCTTGCGGTGCTTGCCCGCACTGCCGAGATGGGCGCGGATGTTCCAGGCGGCGAGGTCGGCCTGGGCCAGCGCGGTCGGGGTGATCTTGAGTTCGGTGGCGTCGTTCACGTCGCCGACCGCGAACACGTCGAGGTACCCGTCGACGCGCAGCGCCCGGTCGACCCTGACATGCCCGGACGCGTTCAGCCAGGCACCGTGTCCGCCGAGGCGCAGCCAGAGCGTGTTGGGTGTGGTGCCCGTCGCCCAGAAGGACAGATCCGCCTCGATGACGTTGCCGTGTGCGTCGCGGTAGGTGCCGAAGTCGTGGCCGGGCGACATGAACGAGTCGAGCCGTACCTCCACGTCGTGCGCCTCCAGCCAGGCCCGCGCCTTGCGTCCGGCCCGTTCGACGCCCGTGTTGTGCAGCAGCACCGATCCGGAGTGGGCGAGGGTGACCCGGGCGTCCGGCCGGGCCAGGCGTATCTCGGCGCTGAGTTCGACGCCGGAGGGGCCTCCGCCCACAACGAGGACGTGGTCGGCTTCGGCGATCTTGCGCTGGTGCCCGGCGAGTGCCTTCACCGCCTCGTCGGCGGTGGTGCCGGTGAAGCGGGCCGGCTCGGGGTAGTCGGCGCCGCTGGCGATCACCACCACGTCGTACGGCAGCCGCTCCCCTGTCCCCAGCACGACCTGCCGTTCCTCGGTGTCGATGCGGACCGCCTTGCCCACGACGACACGGCCGTTGTGCAGCAGCCGGTCGTAGGGGATGAAGGGGGTCACCGACCACTCCGGGCGCACTCCCGCGCGCAGGGAGGAGATGCGGTGGAAGAAGACGTCCTTGCGGTCCAGCAGCGTCACGCGTGCCGCCGAGTCGAGCCGCCGCGCCAGCCGGACACCCGCGTAGCCGCCGCCGATCACCACCACGTCACCGTCGTGCACCACGCGTCTCCTGTGCCTGTGGGGGGGGGAGCGACGCGATGCGTGTGCTTCCTCTGCTTCCTCGGCCGCTCGAATCTGCGCACGAGAGTAGCGCTTGAAACCTAAAGTTAACCGTGAGGTGTGTGTGCATTCTGTGAAGCGTGTGCAGGGGCGACGAAATCTAGACAGGCAGCCGCTCCAGCGCGGCGGCGATACCCGCCTGGTCGACGGTGTCGAGAAGTGCCTGCCCGATGACCGAGATTGGCTCGCGCGCCGGGAGCACCAGGCCGATGCGTTCCGTGCGGACCGGGCGGACCAGGGGTACGGCGCGCATGCCCGCGGGGACCCCGAACACATGGAGCCAGGCGTGCGGCACGATGCTCGCCCACTGGCCGGATCTGACCTGGGCGAACAGTGAGGCGATCGAGTCGGTCTCGACCCTCGGGGTCACCGAGGCGCCCACCGCCTCGAACGCCGCCTCCAGGACCTGCCGCCCCTGCATCCCGGGATGCAGCAGACACAGCGGGTACCGGGCCGCCTCCTCCCAGGAGATCTCCGCGGGGCCGGCGTCGCGGTCGGAGCGCTGGATCAGCAGGACGTAGCGCTCGCGGTACAGCGGGACGAACTTGAAGCCGTGTTCCACGACGGTGCTGTGGTAGGTGACGGCGGCGTCGAGTTCGTACGTCCGCAGCCGGTTCACGATGTCCACGGACTGCAGGTCCGCGAACACCTGGACCGTCGCGAGCGGGTTGGCGGCGCAGAACGGCTGGGTCAGCAGGGCGACCGCCGTGGCCGCGGTCGGCACGGTCCCGATGCGCAGCCGCCCGCTGAGCCCGGCCTGCAGTGCCTGGATCTCGTCCTGCATGGCGTCGCGGTCGGCGAGGATGCGCTGCGCCCACAGGACGACGCGCTCGCCCTCGGGCGTGAAGCCGTCGAATCTGCGGCCCCGCAGGACGAGGGGGATGCCCAGCTCCTCCTCCAGTTTGCGGATGCCCTCGGACAGCGCCGGCTGGGAGACGTAGCAGGACTGCGCCGCCTTCGCGAAGTGGCGGGCTCGGGCGAGGGCGACGAGGTACTCGAGTTGGCGCAGCAGCACCCTGCCATGATCCCCCCTGCCCGGAAGTCCGGCGCCGGTGGTGCCGATCACGCTGCGGTGATCGGCGCTGCCTGTCAGGCGATAAGAACTTCCGCTTTGACCTGGCCCGACGTGCTGCCGAAAAGTGGCGGGGACGGAGAGGGCGTGGTGTGCGGTGCGGGACTTCGAGGAAGACGGAGCGGAAGAGGGCGAGCTGTCGGTCTCGGCCCCCAGGACGTGGGCCACCGGCGCGCCCGCGGTCGCCCATGCGCTGACGTACGCGCTGGGACAGACCTCGCCGAGGCGCACCGCGCTGACCCTGCTCAACGTCAACCAGGCGAAGGGCTTCGACTGTCCCGGCTGCGCCTGGCCCGACCCCGGCCCAAGGCATCGCCACCTCAACGAGTACTGCGAGAACGGGGCCAAGCACGTCAGCGACGAGGCCACCTCGCGGCGGGTGACGGCGGAGTTCTTCCGGCAGTACTCCGTCGACGAGTTGAGCCGGAAGTCGGACCACTGGCTCAACCAGCAGGGCCGGTTGACCGAGCCGATGGTGTTGCGCGAGGGCGCGACCCACTACGAGCCGATCGGCTGGGACGAGGCGCTGGATCTGCTGGCGCGCGAACTGCGCGCCCTGGCCCACCCCGACGAGGCGCTGTTCTACACCTCCGGGCGGCTCGCCAACGAACCCGCCTTCCTGCTCCAGCTGTTCGCGCGCGCCTTCGGCACCAACAACCTGCCCGACTGCTCCAACATGTGCCACGAGTCGAGCGGTTCGGCCCTGGGCGAGACCCTGGGCATCGGCAAGGGCAGCGTGAGCCTCGACGACCTCTACGACTCCGATCTGGTCTTCGTCGTAGGCCAGAACCCCGGCACCAACCATCCGCGCATGCTGTCCGCGCTGGAGGAGACCAAGCGGCGCGGCGGCTCCGTCGTCGCCGTCAACCCGCTGCCCGAGGCCGGGTTGCTGCGCTTCAAGCACCCGCAGAAGGCGCGCGGCGTCATCGGCCGCGGCACCGACATCGCCGACCAGTTCCTGCAGATACGGCCCGGCGGCGACCTCGCCCTCTTTCAGGCGCTGAACCTGCTGCTGGTCGAAGCCGAGGACAAGGAGCCCGGCACCGTCCTGGACCGGGAGTTCATCGAGGCGCACACCACGGGATACGACGCCTTCGTCGAGCACATCCGCGAGACGTCCTGGGACGCCGTGCTGGAGGCCACCGGCCTGAGCCGGGACGAGATCGAGCGGGTGCACGAGCGGGTGCTGGCCAGCCGCAGCGTCATCGTCTGCTGGGCGATGGGCCTGACCCAGCACAAGCACGGCGTGCCGACCATCCGAGAGGTCGTCAACTTCCTTCTGCTGCGCGGCAACATCGGCCGTCCGGGCGCGGGCGTCTGCCCGGTCCGCGGGCACAGCAACGTGCAGGGCGACCGCACCATGGGCATCTGGGAGCGGATGCCGCAGGCGTTCATGGACCGGCTCGGGGCCGAGTTCCACTTCACGCCGCCGGCCCGGCACGGCCTGGACTCGGTCGACTCCATCCGGGCCATGCGCGACGGGCGGGCCAAGCTCTTCGTCGGGGTCGCGGGCAACTTCGTCCGGGCCACGCCCGACAGCGAGGCCACCGAACGCGCCCTGCGCAACTGCCGTCTGACGGCGCACATTTCGACCAAGCTCAACCGCTCCCACGCGGTGTGCGGGCGCACCGCGCTGATTTTGCCGACGCTCGGCCGCAGCGACCGGGACGTCCAGGCGGGCGGCGAGCAGTTCATGACGGTCGAGGACTCCATGAGCGAGGTGCACGCCACGCGCGGCCGGCTCGCGCCCGCCTCACCGCACCTGCTGAGCGAGGTCTCCATCATCACCCGCCTCGCCCGCCGGGTCCTCGGCTTTGAACCGGACATCCCCTGGGCGCAGTTCGAGGCCGACTACGACCTCGTGCGCGACCGCATCGCCCAAGTCGTCGAGGGATTCCACGACTTCAACGAGCGGGTACGGCAGCCCGGCGGCTTCCGTCTGCCGAACCCGGTCAACGAGCGGGTGTTCCGCACCCCCAGCGGCAAGGCCGTGTTCAGCGTCAACGACTTCACGATGCTCCGGGCCCCGAAGGGCCATCTCGTCCTGCAGACGCTGCGCTCGCACGACCAGTGGAACACGATCCCCTACGCGATGGACGACCGCTACCGCGGCATCAAGGGCGGCCGCCGCGTCGTCCTGGTCAACCCTGCCGACCTCGCCGACCTCAACATCGCGGACGGCAGCCTCGTCGACCTGGTCAGCGTCTGGTCGGACGGCTCGGAACGCCGCGCGGACGGCTTCCGGGCCGTCGGCTACCCCACTCCCCCGGGCTCGGCCGCCGCGTACTACCCGGAGACCAATGTCCTGGTGCCGCTCGACAGTGTCGCGGACATCAGCAACACCCCTACGTCGAAGGGCGTGATCGTCCGCCTGGAGCGGGCGCCGGAGCGGACACCGGTCTGAGCGGAACGGGCACCGCCCCGGCGGGAGCCGTGCTCACGACGACTGGTCCTCCAGTACGTCGTGCGCCTTGCGGGCGGCGTCGCGCTCCCAGCGCAGCTGCTTGTCCAGCTCGGTCCGGTGCTCGGCGACGAGCCGCTTCTGGATGCGTACGTCGATGGCGTGCACGGTGCGGATGTAGCCGGTCCGCTGCTTGCAACGGGCGTCCGCGGTGGCGGCCTTGCGCTCCAGAACGGACGGCTCGCTCGTGTCGCGGCGCTGCCCGCTCAGCCGCGCCTTCAGCTCCTGGGCGGTACGGTCACTGCCGGTCACGGCGTCCTCGGGGGTGGCGTAGTGGTAGCGCGACGCCCGCATACAGCCGGACCACGCCTTGTCCGCCTTCTTCCACACCGGGTCCCGCATGCCTTGCCGCAGGCTCTTGGTCTCCAGCTCCAGCACCGGGTTCCTGTGGTCCTGGGGGCTGGCCCCGTAGATCGCCCGGTCCGCCTCGCCGAGACAGCCGCGCTCCGGAATGCGGTGTCCGTGCACGGACTTGGGGTCGTCCCCGACGAACTCACCGGTGAGCGCGAGATATTGGGGCAGGGTCCACTTCCGCTTCGAGTGGCGGCGCTCGTAGTCGGCCTGCGCTCCGTGATAGCCGTGGCGCTCGGCCTCCTTCGGGTCCTGGATGCTGTAGCGGAAGTCGTCCGAGGCGTACAGGAACATGCTGAACGCGCCTGTGCCGGACGGGCGTTGGGGCCAGGTGGGCAGGGGGTCGAGGGCGAGGTTCTGCAGGCCGTCGAACCCGAGCCGGCCCATGCACCGGCCCGCGAGCGTCCACCGGGCCCGCTCGATCGTACGGCCGTCCTCGTCCGGCAGGTCGTACGCGGCCAACGGCTGGAAGGCCGAGTCGTTCGACGAGGTGGGCCGTCCGTGGGACGCGGGCGTGCCGGGCTGCCGCCCGCATCCCGCGAGGACGAGTGCCGAGGTGAGGACCACCAGGAGGGGGACGGCTCTGCGCATCGGCCCAGCTCATCAGGGGTTGCGATCAACCACTGTGGTGGAAGCCATAGTTCCGGGTCACAGGGGGATCACAGCTGCCGTGGCTCATGGGGTGCGGGTACGTGGTCGCAAGCGCCCGGCGTCAGGCATCAGTCATCCAGGTCGTCCGCGAAGTGCCGGTAGCCGTGCCGGGCGCGGTGCATCTCCCACAGCATGTCCGCGAGGACGGCCGGGTCCTTCCTCTGGTGCCCGGGGACGATCGCGCCGGGGATGATCAGCTGCGCGACATGGATGCCCTCGGTGGCGAGGGTGTTGTGCAGCAGATGGCCGTACGCACTCTCCGCGGCGAAGGCGATGGAGGTGCCTGCCCGGTCGGCGTGCGGGACGACCGCGCTGCCGCCGTTGACGAAGAGGACGGTTCCGCGGCCCAGGGCCCGCATGCCGGGCAGCACCTGCTGGACGGCCGCGACCGGCCCGTAGACGGAGAACTCGATCGGTCCGACGAGGTCGATGTGCGTGGTCTCCAGCACCGGCAGCATGAAGTCGCGCTGCGGGACGGGGCTGTACTGCAGCACCTCGATGGGACCGATCTCCGTACGAGCCCTGTCGAGGGCGGCCGCGAGGGCCTTCGGGTCGCGTACGTCGGCGGCGAAGCCGCGTGCGGTGACGCCGGTGGCGGTCAGCTCCTCGGCGAGCGCGCGGGTGCGTTCGTGGTTGCGGGAGACGAGCGCCACGTCGAATCCCTCGCGGCCGAAGCGGCGGGCTACGGCCGCGCCGAGGCCCGGTCCGGCTCCGATGACGGCGATGGTGGTCATGGTCGCTCTCCCTTGGTCCGCACGCTCACTTCTGGCACCTGTCCAGCACAGCCCTTACGGCACCCGTCCAGCACACCACTTCCGGCACCGGCGCGCTCCCCCTCAGCCGCCGAGGACGGCCGGCTTCAGTACGTCCTCGCACCACTGGCGGAAGGTGGTCGGCGAGTTCGACCGGTCGGTGCGGGTCACGCCGTCGTCGAGCCCGGCGTCCTTGGCCGTCATCATGTCCAGCATTCCCTGCGCCACTGCCTCGGAGTTGCCGAACTGCAGCATCCGGTCCTTGAAGTCCGCGCCCGGCACCTGCTGGAAGCGGACCGGCCGTTCCAGGACCTCGGACATGATCTCGGCCATCTCCTCGAAGGACAGATCCTCCGGCCCCAGCACGGGAAGCTCCTCCACGCCGGTCCAGCCGTCGTCGAGCAGCAGGTCCGCGGCCACCGCGGCGATGTCGTCGATGGCGCAGGTGGGCGACGTGCGGTTGCCGGAGATGGGCGAGGTGAACATTCCCCGCGTCTTGATCAACTCGGTCTGGCGCAACAGGTTTTCCATGAACGAGGGCATCACCAGCGCCCGGTGGTGCACGCCCGTCGCGGCCAGCAGGTCGTCCAGGGCGAGCGACGCGGTGACGGGTCCGGCGTGCTCGGCCAGCGGCGTACCGCGACCGAGGGCCGAGACGGACACGACCCGCTCGACGCCCTGGGGCCTCAGAGCGTCGAGCGCCGGGCGGCTGAAGCCGACGTAGGCGTCGTCGAGGCTCCGCGCCTGCGGCATCGGGGGGATCAGCCAGAACAACGTGTCCGCCCCGGTGAACGCCTTGGCGATCACCTCGGGATCACCGTGCGAGCCCTCGACGATCTGGACCCGCTCGCGCACGTCGGCGGGCAGCCGCGCCGCATCGCGCACGATCACCCGAACCGGTGCGTCGGCGGCCAGCAGACGGTCGAGGGTACGGCGGCCGATCTGGCCGGTCGGAGTGGTGACAACGATCATGAAAGTGGCTCCTCGGAGGAGTGCTCGCTGATGACGTCTTGCTGATGACGTTCTTCAGTCAACTCCGGGCGCCCGCGGACCTGAAGGACCGATCGGATCACCACTGATACCCTGCGGGTATGAGTGATCTGGAGGTCAGACAGCTCAGGTATTTCGTCGCCGTCGCCGAGGAGCTGCACTTCGGACGCGCGGCGAACCGGCTGGGCATGGCGCAGCCTCCGTTGTCACGCGCGATCCGCGAGATCGAGCGGCAACTGGGCGTGACGCTTCTGGAGCGTACGACCCGTCGGGTCGCCCTCACCGCCGCCGGCGAGGTCCTGCTGCGCGACGCCCGTACGGCACTCGCCGCGGTCACCGCAGCCGGCCGCCGGGCCCAACATGCGGGCCGGTCCGAGCCCACGCTGCGCCTGGCGATGAAGGCCGACTACGACGGGGGTCTGCTGCCGCAGATCCTGGCCGCGTACCGCGCCGAGCCCGCCGCCCTTCCCCTGCAGTTCGTCCTCGGCGGACGCGCGCAGCAGGAACCGGCGCTGCGCGACGGCCGCGCGGACATCGCGCTGCTGCAGCGGCCGTTCGACGACCGCGGCCTCGACGTGGAACCGCTGCTGACCGAGCCCCGCCTGCTCGCCGTCGCCGCGACCGACCCGCTCACCGCACACGAGCAACTGCACCTGGCCGATCTCAAGGGCCGCTTCCTGCCGGACGGACGCGCCGCGGACCGGGAGGACCTCCCGCCGGTCCGTGCGACCGGGCCCGGCCCCGACGGACAGCCGGCGAGACAGCCCCGCCAGCTGGACCTGGCGCAGATCTTCAACCTCGTCGAGCTGGGCGACAGCGTCTGGTTCCCACCGGCATCGATCGTCCGGCGCCACCCGCGCCCGGGCATCGTCCACCGACCCGTCGTCGACCTCCCCCCACTCCAACTCGCCCTGGCCTGGCCCCAGGAGTCCCACTCCCCGGCCGTCGCCGCCTTCGTCCGCACGGCTTGCGAGGTGGCCGCCGCGACCGCGCCCATGGGCACGGGTATGGCTACGGCTACGGGCACCTGAGTGGTCGGCGAGCGGCTGGGCGACTGACGGCTCAGCGGCGGACGCGGTAGCGGATGTGGGTGGCCTCCGGGGTGTCGATCACCCGGACGATCTCCAGCTCGATCTCCGACGTCAGGACGTCGAACAGCCGCCGGCCGCGACCGAGCAGCATGGGGACCTGGTGGATCTGCACCTCGTCCAGCACACCGGCTTCGAGCGCGCGTTGCGCCGTGTACGCGCCCCGCACCTGCACGTCCTTGTCCCCGGCGGCGGCCTTTGCCTGCGCCATGGCGCTCTCGATCCCGTCGAGCACGTACGTCACCAGCGGGTAGCCCCAGCGGGCGGCCGGGCCGGGCGGACGGTGGCTGGGCACGAAGATGGGCAGGCCTCCGTGATCGCCGCCCCAGTGATCCATGAGCTCGGCGGTCCGGCGTCCCGCGAGCACCGCACCTGCGGCCGTCCATTCGTCCTGGAAGCCGGCCGCCACCTCGGACAGCCGACCGGAACCCCCGTCGGCCGCGGCCCACTTGTGCAGCCGCTCGCCGTCCTCGCCGCCGAGAAAGTCGTCGGGGTCGGCGACGTACCCGTCGAGGGACACCGACATGTCGAGCACTCATGTGGACACTTCGACCTCCTGTGCCGTGGCCGTCATCCGCTGTCGTCCCCCTGTGCTGTAGACCGAAGCCGACACCGTTACTCATCGCCCCGACGCTCATCGACCGTTCGGCCGCGCGACGTCCACCGGCTTGCGCGTCGCGCCGCGCAACTCAGGAGGCCCGCCCGCCGAACTGCCAGTCGTGGACCTCGATGTCCGCGTAGCGGTCGGCCGTCAGGACGGTACGTGCCGCGTCCGTGTCGGGGGCCCGCAGCAGGACCGCCGTGCCGAGCCAGGTGACTCCGTCGTCCGACAACAGGGGTCCGTATGCGATGAGTTCGTCCCGGTCGGGCGGTAGGTCGAGGTCGGCGGCCGGACCCGAGCCGAGGCCGAGTACGAGGTAGCGGTTGCCGCCCTCTCGGCCGCCGGGGAAGTCCCACATCGTGCGCCCCAGCAGGTTGCGCCACCGGCGCAGCAGCACGTCACGGTACACACCGGCCTGGTGGTTGGGCTCGTCGAAGGCGAACGCGCGGGCCGCGTCGGGGCCGGGCAGGTCGACGATGTGCACACTGCCGGTGGGCGCCTCGCCGCCGTCCTGGAAGGTCGGCCCGCGCGCGATCATCTCCGCTCCGTACCGGTCCATGTAGGCCCAGTGCTCCTCCAGCAGTTCGTCGCGCAGCGCGGCCGATCCGGCCCGGTCACGGTGGTAGCAGAAGTACTCCATGCCCACGGACCCTTCCTCACGCCAGGCCCGCGGCTCAACCGACTTCTCGACCGACTCCCTGATCGATTCACCGATATCGATAAACCGACCGACGCGCTTCTCAGCGGGCCGCGAGAAGCCCGTCCACCAGGGCCCGCAGCCCGTCCAGGTAGGTGTCCTCGGCGGTCAGCGGCGCCCACCGCTGCGCCACCTGGGACAGGCGGGGCAGCTCGTCCGGGTCCAGGGCGGCGAAGACCTGGTCGCGGTAGGTGGGTTTGTCGTCGCCCGTACGGCGCCGGGTCGCCGTTGCCCGGATCATGATCTCTCCGGCGGTGTAGTACCAGATCGCGCGATAGCCGTGGACAGCCCGCTCGGGCGGCAGACCACCTGCGACCAGTCCGTCGACGATCTGCTCGACGAACCACAGGGCGGAGGCGGACATCAGGTCGTCGGCGGTCAGCACCTCCACGATCCACGGGCAGTCGGCGAGCGCCTCGTGGATCGCGGCAGCGGCGACGACGACCCGCTCGCGCGGCTCGTCGGGCAGTTCGGGCCGGCGCAGCGTCCGGGCGGCGTAGTCGTCGAGCAGCAGGACGAGCAGCTGGTCCTTGTTGCGTACGTGGTGGTAGAGCGCCATCGGCGTACTGCCGATCTCGGTGGCCAGCCGCCGCATGGTCAGCCGGTCCACCCCTTCCGCGTCCACGATTCTGCGGGCCGCCGCGACCACCTCCGCACGGGAGAAACGGGGAGGTCGGCCAAGGGTTCTGCGCGGTGCGGGGGGCTGCGGCATGACCTCATCATCCCAAAAAGGCGTCGACAGGGACGACACCCTCGGGTTACTTTTCTTACATGTATAGAAACTCGCGAGGGCGCCCCGGAGTGGTGCTGGCGGCCGTGGCCGTCGCCCAGTTCGCCGTCGCCCTGGACCTGTCGGTGGTCAATGTCGCGCTGCCCGCGATGCGCACGGCCCTGGGCTTCGATCCGCTCGGGCTGTCATGGGTGGTGCATGTCTACGCGCTCACGCTCGGCGGATTCCTGCTGCTGGGCGGCCGCGCATGTGATCTCTACGGCCGGCGCCGGCTGTTCGTACTGGGCCTGATCGGGTTCGGGCTGTGCTCGCTGGCCGGCGGCCTCGCCCAGGCGCCCTGGCAGCTGATCGCCGCCCGCGCCGGTCAGGGCGTGGGGGCCGCCGCGGCCACCCCGGCCACGCTGGCGATGCTCACCACCACCTTCACCGAGGGCCCGCAGCGCGTACGGGCGCTCGGGGTGTGGAGCGGGGTGAACGCCGCGGGCGGAGCGCTCGGCGTGCTGGCGGGCGGCCTGCTGACCCAGTACGCGGGATGGCGCTGGGTGATGCTGATCAATCTGCCCATCGTGGCGGTGGCCCTCGCGCTCGTGCTCGCGGGCGTGCCCGCCGAGACGCGCCCCGTCCGGCGCGAGCGGCTGGATGTGCTCGGCGCCGTCCTGGCGACCGGCGGGGTCGGGCTGCTGGTGTTCGGTGTCGTGCGCACCGACGCCGTGGGGTGGGGGTCGCCCGCCACCGCGGCGATGCTCGTCGCGGCGGCCCTGCTCCTGGGCGCCTTCGTCTTCGTCGAATCCCGGGTCTCCGCACCGCTGTTGCGGCTCGGTCTGCTGCGCAGCCGCTGGGTCGCGGGCGCGAACGTGCTGGTGTTCTTCTCAACGGCCGGGCAGTTCGCGGCGTTCTACTTCGTGTCCCTGTACATGCAGCAGGTGCTGGGCATGGGCGCCGCCGCGACCGGCGCGGCGTTCCTGCCCTTCTCCGTGAGCCTGATCGCGGGCAGCGTCGTCGCGACCCGGGTCACCGCGGCCCGCACCCCGCGTGCGTCGCTGGTGCCGGGTGCCCTGCTGGCCGCCGCGGGGCTGGCCTGGTTCGCCTTCATCAGTCCCCACGGCGGCTTCCTCACCGACGTACTCGGCCCCTGCGTCGTCACCGGCGTCGGCGTCGGACTGGTCATCGCCCCGATCGTGGCCGCCGCGACCACGGGTGTGGCCCCGCGCGAGGCCGGTATGGCCTCCGGCCTGATGAACAGCTCGCGTCAACTCGGCGGCTGCATCGGCCTGGCCGCCCTGGCCACCGTCGCCGCACACCACACCGGCGCGTCCACCGCCCCCGCGGCACTCAACGACGGCTACGCCCTGGGCCTCGCCATCGCCGCCGCCCTCTTCGCGATCGCTGCGGTCGTGGCGATCGCCGTACTCCCCCGGCGCGGGACCACGACGCCCGGCCGTCGATCCACCGCCCCGACCGAGAACGAAGCCGAGAACGAACTGGAAGGAACTTCGTCATGACGACGCCGCTCTCACCCGTCGACCTGTTCGCCTCGGCGCTGCACATCCACCCCGGCGGTGACGTGCGTGTCGCCGGACGCCGGACGGTCGGCAGCGACGCCGGTACCTGGCACGTCGGTACGTTCCATGTGGAGACCGACGCGGACGTACACGCCGACCACTGGGAGATGCACCCGGAGGCCGATGAGGTGGTGTGCTGCCTGTCCGGCGGCTTCCGCCTCTACCTCCATCCGCTCGCACCGGGCGACCCCGAGGACATGCTGCGGTTGGGGGCGGGCACCGCCGCGATCGTCCCCCGCGGCCGCCGGCACCGTCTCGAACTGGACGCTCCCAGCGACCTGATGTCGATCACGCTGCGCGACGGGACCCGACTCGAGAAGCGCACCGACGCCCAGTGAGCAGATCCATACGGCGTCGTCGCCCCTCTGCGGGGCCGGAAGTTCAGGCGGGCAGGGCGGCAAGCCACTCTGTCAGGAGACGGTTGATCTCGTCGGGACGCTCCTGCTGGATCCAGTGGCCGCAGCCGTCGAGGAGATGGGAGGACACCAGACCCGGCAGCGTGACCGGATACGCCTCGATCGCGTCCGCCAGCCAGGTCGTGGACGCGTCCAGGCTCCCGCCGGCGAACAGGGAGGGCTGGGTGATCGGGGCGCCGTCGTAGGCGGCGAGGTCCTCCCAGTCGCGATCCATGTTCCGGTAGCGGTTGAGCGCGCCGGTGAGGCCGGTGCGTTCGAACTCGCCCGCGTAGACGTCGAGTTCGCTCTCGCCGAGCCATGCGGGCAGCCGTCCGGCGGGGAACCGGTCGCGCAGCTTCCCGCCCTTGGCGACGAAGTGCGGATCGGGCGCTCCGGGCGCCGGCATGGTGTCGGCGGACAGGGCGGCGTAGAAGCCCGCGAGCCAGCCGCGTACGTCGGGTTCGATCTCGGCCTCGGCGCGGCCGGGCTTCTGGAAGTAGGAGACGTAGAACTCCTCTTCCCCGCCCATCCGCGCGAAGATGTCGCTGGGGCGGGGCCCGCCGCGCGGGGTGTAGGGAACGCTCAGCAGTCCCACGGCCCGGAAGACCTCGGGACTGAGCAGGGCGGAGTTCGCGGCGATGGTGGCCCCCCAGTCGTGGCCGACGATCACCGCGGATTCCTCGCCGAGGGCGTGCACCACGGCGACGTTGTCCTCGACCAGGTCCAGCATCCGGTACGCCTCCGTCGCGGCCGGCTTCGAGGAGCGGCCGTAGCCGCGGACGTCGAGGGCGACGGCGCGGTACCCCGCCTCCGCGAGCGCCGGCAGCTGACGGCGCCACGAGTACCAGGACTCCGGAAACCCGTGCACGAACAGCACCAGCGGCCCGCTGCCCTGCTCCACAAGATGAATCCGGCCTGCCGGCGTGGCAACCGTCCGGTGGGTGACCTCCGCGGCGTGCTGCACCATACGTCCTCCTCCAGGACCTCTCAGCCGGCCAGTCCGACTCAGCGGGCCCACTCCCGATCATGCGGAAGCGCCCGCGGGGAGCACGAGATCGTTTGCCGATTCGGCAAACCGGCCTCAGGACTGGCGGCGGGCGAAGAGGATCGCTCCCGGGACGCCGTCGTAGGGGTCGAGCAGGGTTTGTGCCTCGACCGTGAACCCGGCATCGCGCAGCCAGGCTGCCACTTTGTCAGGCCGGCGGCGGTGGACGTACACGTTCATCGGGTGACCGCCGTAGCCCTGCGTCTTCAGCCTCGACTCGTCGCCGACGTGAAAGCCGAGCAGGAGCGGTCCGCCGGGGCACAGCACTCGCCGGAAGTGTCTGAAGACCGCAGGGACGGCGTCGTCGGGGATGTGGATCAGCGACCAGAAGGCGAGCAGACCGGCGACAGAAGCGTCGGGGAGGGCGAGGTCCGTCATGGAGCCCACTTCGAACCGCAGGTGAGGGTGGTCGCTGCGCGCGACGTCGATCATCGCGGGGGAAAGGTCGATGCCGAAGGCATCCACGCCCAGGTCGTTCAGGTGAGCCGTGACATGTCCGGGTCCGCAGCCCACGTCCGCCACCGGCCCGCCGCCGGTGGCGTGGACCAGGTCTGCGAACAACGTCAGCGTCGCCCGAAGGTACGGCTTCTCGGCCAGAGCCCCGCGTATCTGGTCGGCGTAGTCGACCGCGACCGTGTCGTACGAGGTCCGGGTGTCCGCCAGCCAGCCGTCCGTGTTCATGGCGCGACACGGTAGTCGAGTGATCGGGGTGACGAACCTGGTCAACCGGGTGTGTGCCAATGCGCGAAGTCGTATCGCTCTCCTCTCGCCGACTTGATTCACTCGAACTAATGCTCGAATATCTAGGCATGTCTGCAAGACCGGTGGCGAGCGTGGAAGCAAGGGGCGGTCCTGCCGAGTCGGCGTATGCGTCGCCGCTGAAGGCTCTGTTGCCGCAGGGGCGTATCCGTCCCGGTACGGCGGTCAGTGCAGGTGGGGACATGCCTCTGTTGCTGGCGCTCGCCGCCGAGGCATCCGGTGGCTCGGTTGGTTGGGCGGCGGTGGGCCTGCCACAGATGGGGGCGCTGGCGGCGCAGTCTGCCGGGCTGGAGCTGGCGGGCGGGATGCGGATCGACGATCCGGGGCGCCAGTGGGCGCAGGTTCTCGCCACCGTGGCGGAGGCCGTGCCCGTGGTGCTGGTGGGCCGTCTCGCGCCGGTGCCCGACCGGATCGCCCGCCGTCTGGCCGCCGTACTGCGACGCAGCGGATCGGTGCTGCTCGCCGCCGACTCCTGGCAGGGCGCCGAGGTCCGGATGAGGGTCGTCTCCGCCGCCTGGGAGGGCATCGGCGGCGGACACGGACTGCTGCGTGGACGGCGTGTGCGGGTGGCGGCGGCCGGTCGCGGTGCGGCTGCCGTCGCGCGGTACGCGGAGATGTGGTTGCCGGGGGCCGATGGGCTGGTGGCCGCGGTGCCCGGGGCGGGCAGACACGTGGTTCCTGCGCTCAGTACCGACGAACCCGTGGCAGCCCTGGACGGAGCCACGGAACTGCACGTATCAAATGCCGCCGCGGCAGACGGTTCCGAGCGCACCCGTCGTGAGTCGCCGTTTCTGCGCGTGGTGGGGTGAGCGGCGGTGGGCAGCAGGGTCATCGTGGGCTGGGTGCCCGACTTCCCGGTTCTCGCGGCCGGTACCGGGCCCGCCGGGATCGGCGGCCCCGCCGATCCCGTGGCCGTCGTCCATCGCGACGAGGTCGTGGCCTGCTCGGCTGCCGCGCGGGCGGCCGGGGTTCGGCGGCGGATGCGGGTGCGGGTCGCCCAATCCCGGTGTGCGCGGCTGCGGGTGGTGGAACGGGATCTCGCCGCGGAGATACGGGTCTTCGAGCCCGCCGTCCGCCACATCGAGGGCACCGTCATGCCGCGCCTCGAAGTGATCCGGCCCGGCCTGATCGCCGCGCCCGCCCGTGGCCCCTCCCGGTACTGGGGAGGCGAACCACAGCTCGCGGACCGTCTGGTCGCGGCGCTCGGCGAGATGGGTCTCCCGGCGCGCACGGGCGTCGCCGACTCGGTCTTCGCGGCGGCGCTCGCCGCCCGCACCGGGCAGATCGTCCCCGTCGGCGGCGAGGCGGCCTGGCTCGCCCCGTACCCGCTGGGGGTACTGGGCGTACCCAGGCTGGCGGAGCTGCTGGAGCGGCTCGGTATCCGCACGGTCGGCGCGTACGCGGCGCTGCCCGAGGCCAAGGTCCTGGCCCGCTTCGGCGCCGAGGGCATCGCCGTCCACCGCACCGCGCGCGGCCGCCACGACCGCCCGTTGACCGTGCGGGCCGACACGGACGCGCACACGGTGGCGTACGCCTTCGAGCCGGTCGCGCACCTCCTCGAACCGGTCGTGTTCGCGGCGAAGGCGAGCGCCGAGCAACTCCATGAGCGGCTGACCGCGGCCGGGGTGGTGTGCGCCCGGCTGGAGGCCGTCGTGGAACTCGCCGACGGCCGCACCCTGTCGAGGATCTTCCGCCATGAGGGCCGGCTGTCCGCGCTCGCGGTCGCCGAGCGGGTGCGAGGCGTACTGCAGGCCTGGGCGGACGCGGGGCTGCTCGACACCGGGGGCGAGCAGGGCATCGTCCGCCTGGCGCTGCGCCCCGAGCAGCTGACGACGGCCACCGGACGCCAGAGCGCACTGTTCGGCGAGCGCCAGACCCCGGAGGAGGTCGAGCGGGCGGCCGCACGGGTGCAGGCGATGCTCGGCCACCAGGCGGTGGTGCGCGTCGAGTTGGGCGGCGGCCGGGGTCCGGCGGATCAGGTCCGCCTCGTCCCGTTCGGCGACGTCGACAACGGATCGCGTCCGCCCGACGGCCCGTGGCCGGGTCGGCTGCCCGCCCCTCACCCGGCCACGGTCTTCCCGAACTGGCTGCCGGCCGAACTCACCGACGCGGGCGGACAGCGAGTGGCTGTCTCCGGCCGCATGGTCCTGTCCGCCGCTCCGGCCCGTCTCGCCGTGGAGGGCTACGGCGACACGGCGGTCGAGGGCTGGGCGGGGCCCTGGCCGGTACTGGAGTGGTGGTGGGACCGCGACCGTTCCCGCCGTATCGCCCGCATGCAGATCGTCACCACCGACGGCCGCGCCTGGCTCCTGGTCGTCGAACACGGCCGTTGGTGGGCGGAGGCACACTATGGCTGACCAGAGGGCCACGGTTGCCGACGGCCGCAAGCCCCGCCACACCGAACTCACCGCCCCGCACCGGTCGTTGCCGAACAGCACCACCGCCCGGCGGAGCCACCATGGCTGACCACCACGCCGACGTCCTACGCCTGCCCACCGCCTCCCGCACACCACCTCCGCCCCCACCGAACGACCCGGGCTGGACCGAACTCCACGTCCACAGCGCCTTCTCCTTCCTTCAGGGCGCCGCCCAGCCCGCCGAACTCGTCGCCGAGGCGGCCCGGTTGGGCGTGTCGGTGCTGGCCCTGACCGACCGCGACGGCCTCTACGGTGCGCGTCGGCTGGCCGAGGCCGCGGGACCGGCTGGGATCGGTACCGTGTACGGCGCCGAACTGACCCTGAGTGAGCCGGAGTTGGGCACACCCGTCGTCCTGGCCCGCACCCTGGAGGGTTTCCGGCTTCTTTCGGCGGCCATCAGCGCCGGGCAGCTGGCCGGCGCCAAGACCGCCCCCGTCCATGACCTGCACGCACTGTCCACGGCCGCGAGCAGCGGTCACTGGGCGGTGCTGCCCGGCTGCCCCGCGCCCGGCACGGAGCGGTGCGACGTGAGCGCGGTCGCGCACCGGCTGCAACGCCTGACCGACGTCTTCGGAAGCGGCAGCGTGTACGCCGAACTCGTCGACCACCATCTGCCGCAGGACTCGGTCGCCAACGACGTCATGGCCGTCGCCGCCCGCCGTCTCGGCCTCCCGGTGGTGGCGACCGGAGCCGTCCACTACGCCGCCCCGCACCAGGCCCGTCTCGCCCAGGCGGTCGCCGCGCTGCGCCGTCGCGAGACCCTGGACCGTGCCGTCGGCCATCTGATGCCGGCCCCGACCGCGCACCTGCGGTCGTACGCCGAGATGCGACAGGCGCTCGCCCGCCACCCCGGCGTCCTGGAGACCACCGTCGAACTCGGCCGCTCCTGTGTGATCGACCTCGGCGGGCTGCGGCCCCAACTGCCCGGCTTTCCCACCCCGGCCGGGTTCACCGAGGACAGCTGGCTGCGCTATCTCGCCGAACGGGCCTGCGCCGCACGGTACGGGGACCGCGACGACGGCGCGGCCGAGGCCCGCGCGGCATGGCGGCAGCTCGACCACGAACTCGACGTGATCGCCGAGCTGGACATGGCCGGCTACTTCCTCATCGTCCACGACATCGTCCAGTTCGCGATCGGCCGCGGCATCTGGTGCCAGGGCCGCGGCTCCGCCGCCAGCAGCGTGGTCTGCTACGTCCTGAACATCACCGCGGTCGACGCCCTCAGGAACGGCCTGCTCTTCGAGCGCTTCCTGTCCGTCGAGAAGGCCGGACCTCCGGACATCGACATCGACTTCGAGGCCGGCCGCCGCGAGGAGGTCATCCAGTACGTCTACGAGCGCTACGGCCGCGATCACGCCGCTCAGGTCGCGAACGTCATCACCTACCAGCCGAGGCTGTCGGTCCACGACGCGGCCAGAGTGCTGGGCCACCCGGCCGCGCAGATCCGTGAGATGACCCGGCACATCGACCACGGCCCGCCCGGCCCCGACGTCGACCTGCCCGCGGACGTACGCGAACTCGCCGCCCAACTCCACACGCTGCCACGGCACATGGGCATCCACGTCGGCGGCATGGTGCTCACCCGGCAGCCGCTCGCCGAGGTGATGCCGGTGGAGTGGGCCACCGCCGAGGGCCGCTCGGTGCTGCAGGGCGACAAGGACGACGTGGCCGCCGCCGGGTTGATCAAGATCGATCTGCTCGGCCTCGGCACCCTCGGCGCCCTGCACACCGCCTGCGACCTGATCGCCGAACACCACGGCGTACGCCTGGACCTGACCTCGATCCCGCCCGACGACCCCGACGTCTACGACATGATCGCCCGCGCCGACACGATCGGCGTCTTCCAGGTGGAATCCCGCGCACAGATCAGCACGCTCCCCCAGTTGCGCCCGAAGACCTTCAACGACCTCGCCATCGCCGCCTCGATCATCCGCCCCGGGCCGATCCAGGCGGGCTCCAAGCACCCCTTCCTGCGCCGCCGTCGCGGCGAGGAGCCGGTCGGCTACCCCCACCCGCTCGCCCGCCGCGCCCTGGAGAAGACCCTCGGCGTCGCTCTCTACCAGGAACAGGCCATGCAACTGGCCATCGACTGCGCCGGTTTCACCCCCGGCGACGCGGACCGGCTGCGCAAGGCCATGGCCGCCAAGCACGCCCCCGAGAAGGTCGCCGGGCTGCGCGACCGGCTCCTCACTGGCATGGCCGCGAACGGCATCCCGCCCGCCGCCGCGGCCCACATCCTCTCCATGATCGAGGCGTTCAGCGACTACGGCTTCCCGGAGAGCCACGCCCAGTCGATGGCCCACATCATCTACGCCGCCGCCTGGATCAAGCACCACTACCCGGCCGCCCTGACCGCGGGGATCATGGCCAACCTGCCGATGGGCTTCTACGACGTGCAGACCCTCATCCAGGATGCCCGGCGGCACGGAATCACCGTGCGCAACGCCGACGTGCGGGCCTCCCAGGTGCACGCCACCCTCGAACGCGAAGGAACAGAGGGGAAGTTCGCCATCCGCCGGGGCCTCACCAGCGTCAACGGACTGAGTGAGGACGCCGCTCGCGGCATCGTCGAGGCCCGTGCCGCGCGGCCGTTCACCGGCCTGGAGGACTTCGCCCGCCGTACGCGGCTACCGGCCCGTCTGATGGAACAGCTCGCCACCGCGGGCGCGTTCGAGCCCTTCGACGACCACCGCCGCAGCGCCCTTTGGACGGCCGGTGCCTTCCCCCGCGCCCAGCAGGACCACCTCCCCGGCCTCGGCTCCCTCGCCCCCGCTCCCGAACTGCCGGTCATGAGCCCCGCCGAGGAGACCACCGCCGACCTGGCCGCCACCGGCGCCAGCGCGACCACGCATCCGGTCCACCACGTCCGGCCCCTGCTCCGGCGCCGCGGCGCCCTGTCCGCCGCGGTCGTGCGCGCCACGGCCGATCAGACTCCCGTACGGCTGGGCGGACTCGCCAAATACCTCCAACGCCCGCCCACCGCGAATGGCGTGGCCTTCGGTGCCCTGGAGGACGAGACCGGGATGGTGAACCTGGTCTTCTCCCCGCCCGTGTGGGAGCGCTGCCGCCGCGTCCTGCTCGAAGCACCGGCGGTCCTGCTCGACGGGCATGTGGAGCGCGAGCACGGCTCCTTCAACGTCATCGTCCACCGGGCAGAGAGCCTGGCGGTGCCGACGGCGCCCCGAACGCGGCGTGAGCGTCGATGAGTTCGGCGGCGACCCACCGTGCGACCTCGGCCGGGTACGGCGTCGGCAGGCCAAGGACGATGTGCCCGAAGCCGGCGTCGAGCGCCTCGCCGATCGCGTCCCGGGTGGCTCCGGGAGCGTCGTAGTCCACCGGTAGATGGATGGAGCGGGTGATCGAGGCGGGATCGCGGCCGATCTCGGTGCAGTAGCGGTCCAGCAGTGCGCTGCGGCGCGCGGCGTCGTCGATGTCGCCGCCCGGGATGTTCCACAGGTCGGCGTGTTCGGCGGCCACGCGCAGGGTCGCGGCGGCGCGCCCGCCGATCAGGATGGGCGGGTGGGGGCGCTGAACAGGCTTGGGGTTGCCGAACGCCCCGGTGAGGCGGACGTGTTCGCCGTCGAAGTCGAACGGTTCGCCCTCGGTCCACAACCGCCGTATCACGGTGCACGCTTCGGCGAGGCTGCCCACCGCGTGGGCGGTGTCGTGGAAGGGCAGTCCGTGTGCCTCGTACTCGCGCCGGGCCAGGGGGTGGCCGGGGCGTGAGCCGACACCGATGCCGAAGTCGAGCCGGCCGCCGGAAACGACGTCGACGGTGGTGGCGATCTTGGCGAGCAGGGCGGGCGGCCGGAACCGGTTGCTGGTCACCAGCACACCGATGCGCAGCCGCCGGGTGTGCGCGGCGAGCGCGGAGAGCAGGGTCCAGCCTTCGTACGCCGGTCCGGTGGGGTCACCTGCGATCGGCATGAGGTGGTCGAACAGCCACGCGTGCTCGATCTGCGGGACGGCGTCCGCCTCGCGCCAGACGCGCAACACGTCCTGGTAGTCGACCTGTTGAGGTGCGGTCATGATCCCGAAGCTGGGTCGGGGCGGGTTCGGCATGACGGCTTGCTCCGTATCGATGTCGATCGATGTCCTCAATGGGGCTGCTCTGAAGGGGAGTTCGGCGGCCTGGTCCCGGTCAGCGGCGTCGTAGCGACGCGTCCAGCAGCGCGGGCGGGGTGTCGTGCTTCTCGTCGGCGGCGAGGTCGGTGCCCGGCGCGACGATCGCGTCGACGGCGTCGAGTACGTCGGCGGGCAGCACGGTGTCCGCGGCCGCGAGGTAGGCGTGCAGATGGTCCAGGGTGCGGGGGCCGATGAGCGCGCTGGTCACGGCCGGGTGGGCGGTGACGAAGCCGAGCGCGAGCTGGATCATCGTCAGGCCGGACTCGTCGGCGACCGCGGCCAGTTGCTCGACGGCGGCGAGCCTGGCCCGGTTGGCGGGAACGGCCGGGTCGAAGCGCTGCGGCATGAACGTCGAGCGATGGCTCGCGACCTGCCTCCCCTGGCGTATCGCACCGGACAGCCAGCCCGACGCGAGCGGGCTCCACACCAGCACGCCGAGCCCGTACTCCTCCGTGACCGGCAGGACATGGCTCTCGATGCCGCGCTGCAGGATCGAGTAGCTGGGCTGCTCGGTGACGTAGCGGCTCAGATGGTGCTCGCGGGCGGCCCACTGGGCCTGCACGATCCGGTGGGCGGGGAAGGTCGAGGAGCCGAAGTAGCGTATTTTTCCCGCGCGTTGGAGGTCGGTCAGCGCCGACAGCGTCTCCTCGTCTCCGGTCCGCGGGTCCCACCGGTGGATCTGGTAGAGGTCGACGTGGTCGACCCCGAGTCGGCGCAGGCTGTTGTCGAGTTCGGTGACCAGCCAACGGCGCGAGCTGCCCTGGTGGTTGCGCTCCTCCCCCATCGGCATGCCGGCCTTCGTGGCCAGCACGAGGTCGTCGCGGCGACCGGCGATCGCCTTGCCGACCATCTCCTCCGACTCGCCGTCGCCGTACATGTCCGCCGTGTCGATGAGGTTGACGCCGGCTTCGAGGGCGGCGTCGACGATGGCGGTGGCCTCGTCCTGGGTGGTGCGCCCGATGGTGCCGAAGTTCATCGCGCCGAGCGCCAGGGAGCCGACCTGCACACCGGTGCGGCCCAAGGTGCGGTACTGCATGATCGTGTTCCTCCATTGCGACATTGCTTGATGGCCGGGCGGCCGGTCTGCCCTCGCGGGCAAACGGAACACTGTTCCGCAAACAACGATACGGAGCATCGATCCGCTTTGGCAAGAGCGAGACGGAACACGGCTCCGCTTCGGCGAGGGTTCGCAGCGCGGGGCTCCGCGGGAGGAAAAACAACAAAGGCAAGGAGGTCATGCACTCCTTGCCACTCTCAACATATAGCGCACAGGGGGGCTTGCGGCAAGGCCGGGGGCATGCCGCACAATCGCAGGCCGAAGCCGTTACCTGCAAAAATGGGGGATTCTCGAAGTGCGCACGTCTCTGTCAGCATTCGATCTGCCCGACCGTCTCTCCGCCAAGGCCGACCCGATGCTGATCGGCCGCGACGAGCGGCACTTCGCGGCCATCGCGCGGTGTCTGGAGCAGACGATCGCCGAACTGTCCGACCGCCTCGACGCCGCGCTCAAGGCACCCGGAGGCCTGGGCCGGCACGCGATGGACCGCGACATCGAGGTCCACCGGCTGACCGGACGGTTGCGCACCCTGCGCCGTTTCGGTCTGGACCTGTGCCTCGGACACATCGTGGGCGCGGACGGTTCCGAGCCCCTCTACATCGGACGCCTCGGCCTCACCGACAGCGAGGGCCACCGGCTGCTGGTCGACTGGCGCTCGCCCGCGGCCGAGCCCTTCTTCGCGGCGACCCACGCGGACCCCATGGGTCTCGCCAGCCGGCGTAGATATCGCTGGACCGACGGCCGGATCAGCGACTACTGGGACGAGGTCTTCACCACCGAGGGGCTGGACGGGCGCGCCGCGCTCGACGACCAGTCCGCCTTCATCGCCAGCCTGGGCGCGAACCGGTCGGACCGGATGCGGGACGTGCTCGCCACCATCCAGGCCGACCAGGACGCCATCATCCGGGCGGGCTCCCGCGGAGCCCTCGTCGTCGACGGCGGTCCCGGCACCGGCAAGACGGTCGTCGCCCTGCACCGCACCGCCCATCTCCTCTACGCCGACCCGCGCCTGGGTCACCGCAAGGGCGGCGTACTGTTCGTCGGCCCGCACCGGCCCTACCTCGCCTACGTCTCCGACGTCCTGCCCAGCCTCGGCGAGGAGGGGGTGCAGACCTGCATCCTGCGCGATCTCGTCACCGAGGGAGCCGCGGCGGGGGTCGAGGCCGACCCGGAGGTGGCCCGGCTGAAGTCGTCCGCGGACATGGTGAAGGCCATCGAGCCGGCCGTCCGGTTCTACGAGGAACCGCCCACCGAGGGCACGACGGTCACCGTCGACTGGCACGACATCCGGCTGACCGCCGGCGACTGGGCGGAGGCGTTCGCAGCCCCGGAGCCGGGCACTCCGCACAACGAGGCGCGCGACCAGGTCTGGGAGAAGCTGGTCTCCGTACTGATGGACAGGTACGACGGCGACGACCTCTCGCCCGCACAGTTCCGCAGGGCACTGCAGCAGGACAAGGAGCTGGTGGGGACGCTCAACAAGGCGTGGCCGATGCTCGAAGCGGCCGATCTCGTCGGTGACCTGTGGTCGGTGCCCGCCTATCTGCGGATGTGCGCTCCCTGGCTGAGCCGCGACGACGTACGCAGGCTGCAGCGCGCTGATCCGCAGGCCTGGACGGTGTCCGACCTGCCCCTCCTGGACGCGGCGCGGCAGCGGCTCGGCGACCCGCGAGAGGCCCGGCGCAAGCTCCGTGACGCGGCCGTACTGGCCGCCCAGCGCGAGCAGATGGCACAGGTCGTCGACAACCTGATCTCGGCGGCGGCCGACTCCGGCGCCGACACCGACGACGGCGAGGGCCTGGTGATGATGCTGCGCGGTCAGGACGCCGAGGTCAGCCTGGTCGACGAGAGCGCACTGACCGTGGCCGAACCGGACCTGCTCGCCGGGCCGTTCGCGCACATCGTGGTGGACGAGGCGCAGGAACTGACCGACGCGGAGTGGCAGATGCTGCTGCAGCGCTGCCCGTCCCGCAGCTTCACGATCGTCGGGGACCGCGCCCAGGCCCGGCACGGCTTCACGGAGTCATGGCAGGAGCGGCTCGGCCGGATCGGCCTCGACCGGATCGACGTGGCCTCCCTGAGCATCAACTACCGCACCCCGGAAGAGGTGATGACGGAGGCCGAGCCGGTCATCCGGGCCGTACTGCCGGATGCCAACGTCCCCACCTCCATCCGCTCCGGCGGCGTCCCCGTCGCCCACGGATCCACCGCGGACCTGGACACGGTCCTCGACACCTGGCTCGCCGCCCACGACGAGGGGATCGCCTGCGTCATCGGCGACCCGACATTCCGCGCCACCTCCCGCGTCCGTTCACTGCCCCCGGAACTGTCAAAGGGCCTGGAGTTCGACCTCGTCGTCCTCATCGACCCGGACACGTTCGGCGAGGGCACCGAGGGAGCGGTCGACCGCTACGTCGCCATGACCCGAGCAACCCAACAACTGACCATCCTCACAACCCCCTGAACCCCCCAAGACACGTCCCCCACGCCCCACCCAAAGGGGCGCAGGGAACGGCGCGACCAGCCACGACGACGCAGCAGAAAACCAACCACCCATCGGGCGTTCAACGCGCCCCAAAGGGGCGCGGGGAACGGCGCGACAAGCCACAACGACGCGGCAGAAAACCAACCCACCCATGGCACCCGGGCCGCGGAGCCTCAGGCTCCCGCGGTCACCGCCTTCAAAGCGGCCAGCGCCTCCCGCATCAACGGCCACATCGGCCGCTCCTCCCCCGGAGCGACCCAGCGTTCGAAGCCGACCCTGAAGACGGCGATCCCCGCCTCGGCGGTCAGGCTCGCGGCCGGTTCCGCGATGCCACGCAGGCGCAGCGCCTCGGTGAGCGCGGCCGACAGCGAGGCGAGCTTGATCAGTTCGCGTTCCCGCAGTTCCGCATTTGCGGTGATCACGGCCTGGCGCTTGCGGGCGAAGGGACGCCGGTCGACGAACACCTCGGAGACCGCCTCCAGCGCGGCCGCCACCACGTCGATCGGCGCCGCGGACGGCGGCGCCTCGCCGACGGCCTTCACGAACAGGTCCTGCAAATGATTCGAACCGTCGAACAGCACCTCACGCTTGTCGGCGTAGTGCCGGAAGAAGGTCCGCTCCGTCAGTCCGGCCTGCTTGGCGATCTCCGCCACGGTCGTCCGCTCGTAGCCACGCTCGCTGTAGAGCTCCAACGCCGCTTTCGCCAGGCGTTCGCGCGCGTTCGGCTCCCATCTGCTCATGAAGCAGATCCTACGCGATGGCAGTGACTGACATCAGGTGCTAGCGTTGATGACAGTTACTGACATCGACAGTTTGGGGCTCCCCCATGCGTATCTTCGTGACCGGCGCGTCCGGCTGGATCGGCTCCGCGCTCGTTCCCGACCTCATCGAGGCAGGCCACCAGGTCGTGGGCCTCGCCCGCTCCGAGGCCTCCGCCGCCGCACTCACCGCCGCCGGAGCGGAAGCGGTCCGCGGCACCGTTGACGACCTGGACGTCCTGGCCGACGCCGCCGCAGCGTCGGACGGGGTGATCCACCTCGCCTTCAAGCACGACATCGCCTTCAGCGGCAGCTTCCAGAGCGCCGCCGAGGCCGATCGCCGCGCCGTCGACGCTCTCGTCGAGCCGCTGGTCGGCACCGACCGGCCCTTCGTCCTCGCCTCCGGCCTGGCCGGCCTCAAGCCGGATCAGGTGGCGACCGAGCAGGACATGCCCACGGTCGACGACTCGGCCTTCTCGATCCGCGCGGCCACGTCCCTGGCGGTGCTCGACTCCGCCTCGCGCGGCGTGCGCTCGTCGGTGGTGCGGCTTTCCCCGACGTGTCACGGCGACGGGGACCACGGGTTCATGGCGACCCTGGTCGCCACCGCCCGTGCCAAGGGTGTCTCCGGCTACCTCGGCGACGGCGCCAACCGCTGGCCGGCCGTGCACCGTCTCGACGCGGCGCGGCTGTTCCGGCTGGCGGTCGAGAAGGCACCCGCGGGCTCGGTGCTGCACGGCGTGGCGGAGGAGGGCGTCGCCATCCGCGACGTGGCCGAGGTGATCGGCCGCGGGCTCGATGTGCCGGTGCACCCCGTGGCCGCCGACGCCGCGGCCGAGCACTTCACCTGGATGAGCGCGTTCATCGGGCTCGACGCCCCGGCGTCGAGCACCCTGACCCGCGAGCTGCTCGACTGGCAGCCGACCGGCCCGGGCCTCCTCGAAGACCTCGGCAAGGGCCACTACTTCCAGGGCGCCTGACCCAACAGGGCTGAGGCGGCGCCGAGTTCGGCCGGTGGTGGGCCGGGCTCAGCTCGGCTGACCGCGGGTCGGGCTCGGGTCGGCTGGCGGCGGGTCGGGCTCAGGTCGGCCGCCGGCGGATCCGACTCGCTCGGCCATCGGGGGATCGGGCTCGCTCGGCCGCCGGCGGATCGGACTCAGCTCGGCTGCCGACGAAGCCGCTTCAGCTCGGCCGTCGGCGGGTCGGGCTTGGGCCGGCTAGCGGCGGGTCGGCTCAGGTCGGCTGGCGGCGGGCCGGGCTCAGGTCGGCCGCCGGCGGATCCGACTCGCTCGGCCATCGGAGGATCGGCCTCAGCTCAGCTGCCAGCGGGTCCGGCTCAACTCGACCGCCGACGGATCAGGCTCGCTCGGCCACCGGGGGATCGGCCCCAGCTCAGCTGCCAGCGGATCGGCCGCAGCTCGACCGCCGACAGATCCGGCTCAGCTGGGCCTCCGACAGATCCGGCTCAACTCCGCCGCCAGCGGATCAACCTCAACTCGACCGCCGACGGATCAGGCTCAACTCGGCCGCCGACGGATCCGGCTCAACTGGGCCTCCGACAGATCCGGCTCAGCTCCGCCGCCGACGGATCAACCTCAACTCGACCGCCGACGGATCAGGCTCAACTCGGCCGCCGACGGATCCGGCTCAACTGGGCCTCCGACAGATCCGGCTCAGCTCCGCCGCCGACGGATCAACCTCAACTCGACCGCCGACGGATCAGGCTCAACTCGGCCGCCGACGGATCCGGCTCAACTGGGCCTCCGACAGATCCGGCTCAGCTCCGCCGCCAGCGGATCAACCTCAACTCGACCGCCGACGGATCAGGCTCAACTCGGCCGCCGACAGACCTGGCTCAACTCGGCCGCCGACAAACCCCCCTCAGCTCGACCGCCGACGAACCCCCCTAAACTCACGATCCACCGCCCAGGCGTCGGCGACCGGGCCGACGTGGCTGAGCTTGTCGGGATTGATCACCGAGCGGATCGCCCGGATCTGCCCGGCGAGCACATCGAGCACCATGACAGCGAGGACCCCGCCCTCCCGTTCGCGGAAGATCGCGCCGGGCTGGCCGTTGATCTCGTGGAGTTCGAAGGTCACGTCGATCCGGGCCATCCAGGGGAAGACGGAGGCGAGCAGCCGGGCCACGTTGTCGGCGCCGACGACAGCCCTGGCCAGCTGCGGGGCCTTGCCACCGCTGTCGCCCGCCATCGACACATCGGCCGCGAGCAGGTCCCGCAAAGAGGCGACATCACCTTCGCGCAGGGCGTCGAAGAACCGCGAGGCCAGTTCCTCCCGCTCTTCGCGGAGCGCCTCGAAGCGGGGCCGGCCGTCCCGCATGTGCCGCCGTGCCCGCACCACCAGTTGCCGGCACGCCGCCTCCGACCGCCCCACCGCGGCGGCGACCTCGTCGAACTCGAAACCGAACACCTCCCGCAGCACGAACACGGCCCGCTCCAGCGGACTGAGCCGCTCCAGCAGCACCAGTGCCGCCATCGACACCGAGTCCGCCAGCTCCATCGCCCGTGCCGGGTCCTCGTAGGGATCGCTCAGCAACGGCTCCGGGAACCACGGGCCGACGTACTGCTCCCGCCGTACCCGCGCCGAACGCAGCACGTCCAGCGCGATCCGCGTCACCGTGGTCGAGAGATACGCCTTGAGGGACGTGGGCCGGGTCGTCGTGCCGTCGTAGCGCAACCACGTCTCCTGCACAGCGTCCTCGGCCTCCGAGACGCTGCCCAGAATCCGGTAGGCGAACGAGAACAGCAGCGGTCGCAGCTCCTCGAACTCCTCGACCTTGCTCACGCGCACTTCGCTTCCCCTGGGATCAGTGGAACTGCCCGGCCTCGTAGTCACCACCCGGCTGCCGGCTGATGATGTTGAGCCGGTTCACCATGTTCATGAAGGAGACCAGGACCACCAGGGCGGTCAGCTGCTCCTCGTCGTAGTGCTTCGACGCGTACGCCCACACCTCGTCGCCGACCCCGCCGGCGCCGTCCGCCACCCGGGTGCCCTCCTCCGCCAGCGCCAGCGCGGCGCGCTCGGCCTCGGTGAACACCGTGGCCTCCCGCCAGGCCGCCACCAGGTTGAGCCGCACCGTCGTCTCACCGGCCGCGACGGCCTCCTTGGTGTGCATGTCGATGCAGGGAGCGCACCCGTTGATCTGGCTGACCCGCAGCGCCACCAGCTCCTGGGTCGCGGCGGCCAGCGGCGTCTCCTTGAGCGCCCGGCCCGCCGGCATGAGGTACTTGACCGCCTTACCGGCGGAGGGGCTCGTCAGATAGTTCACTCGCGCTTCCATGCTGTGCTCCCGTGTGGTCGTCACTGGCTACACACCTGGGACGGGATGGCCCGATCCCCAGTGACATGCCCACATGTGACCTGCGTCTCCCGTCCCTGGAGAGGCCCCGGAGAGGCCCCGGAGAGGCCCTGGCGAGCACGACCGCCTCACAGCGCCACCAGTCTGCTGCTACGCCCCCTCAGCCGCACCGAGGCGAGCGCGCCGCAGACGACTGCCGTACCGAGGAGCGTGCCGCAGGCCACCGCGGCGGTGTGCGTGTCCCCGTCGAGGGCGGCACGCAGCCCCCGGGTCGCCCAGTAGCCGGGAGATGCCGGTGCCACGTCCGCCACCCACACGGGCAGCACGCTCAGCGGTACGAGCGCACCGCCGACGCTGCTGAGCAGCATCCCGCCGATGTCGTACGCCGCCGAGAGCTCGCCCATGCTGCGGACCACTACCCCGATCAGCGCGCCGAGGCCGAGCAGGGTTCCGCTCCAGCTGAGCAGCACGCCCAGCAGCAGGAAGGGGTGCGGAACGCTCAGCCCGAAGACACATGCGCCGAAGCCGATGATCAGCAACTGCTGCGCCAGCAGGGCCACCAGGACGGGCACGGCCTTGCCGACGAGCAGTTCCACCGGATGCAGCGCCGTACCGCGCAGCCGGTCCCAGGTACGGCCGAGCCGTTCGGCGAGGATCGCGCTGCCGGCGATGCTCAGGGCCAGCAGGGAGAAGGTGACCAGCGTGCCCACGACGGCCTGCTGCGTACCGGCCGTCCGGCCCTGTGCGGCCAGATAGAGCGGGCGCAGCAGGGTCATGAAGGCGAGCGGCAGGACCATCCGGCTCAGCAGCGGGCCGGGCTCGCGCAGCATCAGCAGCGCGTTGTGGCGCACGAGGGCGCTCAGCCGGGTGGTGGACTCACGCAGCGGCATGACCGGACTCCCTCATGACGGTCTCCGGGGAGCCGTGGAGGTCGGTCTCCGGGGAACGGTGGAAGTCGGTCTCCAGGGAGCGGTAGAGGTCGTCGAGGCCGGGGCGGCGGACGTCGACGGAGACGGGCGTACGGCCGGAGGTGAGCAGCGCGGCCAGATCCGCGCCGGGGGCCGTGGTCGGCATGCGCAGTTCGGGTTCGGCCGGGTCGTCGAAGGTGATGTGCAGCTCGCCCGGCAGACCGCGGGTGAGTTCTTCCTGCGTGCCGCGCGCGATGACGCGCCCGGCGCGGGCGATCGCCAACGTGGCGTCGAGGTCGACGAGTTCGGGCAGATAGTGCGTCGTGTAAACGACGGCGGCCCCGGCTTCGGCGCGGGCCCTGACGGTGGCCAGCAGGGCGGCGCGGGTCTCCGGGTCGGCTCCGGCGGTCGGCTCGTCCAGCAGCAGAAGGGGCGGTGACCCGACCATCGCGGTGGCCGCCTGGACGCGCCGCCGTTGTCCCCCGGACAGGACGCCCACGTGACGGTCCGCGACGTCGGTGAGCCGTAGTTCGTCCAGGACGCGTTCGATCTCCGCGTCACGTCGCCGCCCGCGCAGCCCGGCCAGTCCCGCGAGCAGCCGGAGGTTTTCGCGCGCGGTGACGCTGCCGTACAGCGCCGGCTCCTGGGGAGCCACGCCCAGAAGCCGTCGGGCGGCCCGTCCCGTGCGCAGGGCGTCGTACGGGCCGATTCGGATCCGGCCCTCGTCCGGTCGCACGAGACCGGTGACAATCTCGACGAACGTGGTCTTGCCCGCGCCGTTGTGACCGATCAGGCCGACGATCTCGCCGGGCGCGACCGTGAGGTCGAAGCCGTCGAGGGCGCGCCGTCGGCCGTAGCACTTCACCAGTCCTTGAGCGATGAGCATCCCGCCCCCTGTTGGTCTACGCCGTACACGTCTACATCGTATACGTCTACACTGTAGACCCATGAGCGGCAGGCGGGAAGAGATTCTGGACGCGGCGCTGGACATCGCCGACGAGAACGGCCTCGAAGCGGTGTCGATGCGCGCGCTGGCCGATCGGGTCGGCGTTACGCCGATGGCGCTGTACCGCCACGTCAAGGACAAGTCGGCCCTGCTGGACGGCATGATCGGCCGCCTGCTGACCGCACTGCTGCCTGCACGGACGCCCGCGGACCAGACCTGGGAGGAGCGGCTCGGCGCTCTCGGTCATGCCTGCCGCGAGGTGACCCGGCGTCACCCGTGGGCCGCACACCTGCTCTTCTCACGGCCGGCCGTCACGCCGGACGCCGTGCGCGCGGTGGACATCGTCTACACCGCCCTCATCGATGCCGGGGTCCCGGAGTCCCAAGTGCCGCGGCTGGAGCGCCTGATCAGCACCTTCGTCATCGGCTTCGCCGCCTCCGAGGCCTCCGGCCGCTTCACCCCCGGCACCCTCGACCCGCGCAGCCGCCGGGGCCAACTCCCGGACGACGAACTCCCCGGCCACCGCCGACTCGCCCCCTGGCTCGACCTGCCCGTCGACCTGACGGCCGAGTTCGAGGCGGACCTGGAGGACATCCGACGGCTGATCAGGGCGGCGGCCGCGCGGCCCTGACGATCGGGCCGACATAGCTTCCTGACGTCACGTCAACTGCCGTTACGGACAAGGCGGGTTCAGCCGCACGAGCGCCTCGCACGGGGATCCCCCCGCGCTGCTGATCGCGCGTGCGCCGAACGGGCGTACGTCGCTCGGCGTGCGCGAGCGCGGTGCCGCGAGGTGTCGAGGCTGGGGCCGCCCTGAGCCCCACCGACGCCCCGTCACCAGGGGGTGCGCATCGTGGTGCGCACAATCCTCAAGTGCGCAGGAACCGCCCTGGCCGCGGCGGGCTGCCTGACCGTTGCCGCCCCCCTCGCTTCCGCTGCTCCTGTCGCTCCTGTCGCTATCGCAGCCCCCGCCGCGGCTCCCGAACCGCGGCAGATCGCCGCCGGGGCCCCGCCCACCGTGTGCGCCGACCACGTCCCCGATTCGGCCCGGCAACTGGCCTCCTACGTCGACCGGATGCTGGCCGCCACGGGTGCCTCGAAGGTCGACCTTGTGGGTCACTCCCAGGGCGGCGGGGTGACGTCCGAGTGGTATCTGCGCTTCGACGGCGGCGCGGCGAAGGTGCACCGACTGGTGGGCATCAACGCCAGCAACCACGGCACCGACGCCTCCGGCCCGGCGAACCTGCTCGACCCGGTGCTGGACGTGGTGGGATGGGCCGGCAAGCGCTCGGCCTGGACAGCCCGGCGGCCAGGGACCGGACGACCGGCTCCCCGGTGCTCCAACGGCTCCCATGCCAAGGGCGACACCGAGCGCGGCGTCGACTACACCACCATCGTGAGCCGTACCCGGCGTAACCCCGACCGCCTCCCGAGGACTTGCACCGGCGCCCCCGAGGGAGCCCGGTCCGGGCCGGGGCGTCGGCCCGTTGGACTGACAGGGTGGTGGACGCGTCCCCCCGGACCCGTACGCCCGGGGAACCGCGGTGCCGGCTGCTAGCTTCCAGAGCTGTCGGAGGGTCCCGTTCATCTCGATCGAGCAGAGGCGGGGCCATTGCTATGAGCTGAGGCGAAATTGACTGGTACGACGGAAGATTCGGACAGCCCGGCAGTTGCCCCGTTCAAGCGCAGGAGTTTTCTGGCGTCGGCTGCCGTGGCGGCCGGCGCTCCGGTCGTGGCCGCCGGTGCTGCACAGGCGGCGGCACGACCCGTGAGTGAGGCGCCCGCCGCGCCCGCCGCACCCGGCCACCGTTCCGTGGCACACCTGCTGGCCGTTCCCCACGACGGCCGCGGGCTCGGCTGGCTCAGGGAGTCCCTCCAGGTCGCCGTGGCCCTCGAACTCGCCACCATCCCGCCCTACTTGTGCGGCTGGTGGTCCATCAAGGACCGCGGCAGCGAGGCCGCGCGGCTGATCCGGCGCATCGTCGGCGACGAGATGTACCACCTGGGCACGGTCTGCAATCTGCTGGTGGCCGTGGGCGGGCGGCCGCAGATCAAGAGCGCGGCGTCCGCCTATCCCGGCCCGCTGCCCGGTGGTGTACGCCCCGGCCTGACCGTGTATCTGTCGGGCCTGACCAGGTCCTTCGTGCACGAGGTCATGATGGCCATCGAGGCCCCCGACGAGCCGCTCGCGCGCAGCGCGGAACCCTCGCCCAGCGTCGGCGCCTTCTACGGCGACATCCTGCGGACCTTCCGCAGCGTGGCGCCGGAGTTGCAGGTGCGGGGACAATTGTCCGCGCGGATCGGTTCCGACGTGCTGGAGCCGGTGCGGAGCCCGGACGACGTCATGCGCGCCATCGAGATCATCAAGGAGCAGGGCGAGGGCACCGCCACCTCCCCGGCCACGGCCTTCGACGACGACTACCCCGCGCACTACTACGCCTTCGGCGAGATCTACCACGGCCGGCGGCTGCGCGAGACCGACAGCGGCTGGGAGTTCTCCGGCGCGCCGGTGCGCTTCCCCGACGTGCGGCCCATGGCGCCCGTTCCGGCCGGTGGCTGGTCGCACGCCGGCGCAGACGTACGGCGGCTCCTGGACGGTTTCGACGCCACGTATCACTCCGTGCTGCAGAACCTGGAGAGGGCCTGGTCCGGCGGCGGCCGTCGCACCCTGAACGCGGCCATCCACGCGATGCGCGGGCTGGAACACCCTGCCGTGGAGCTGATGGAACGCTCGATCCCCGACGCGCCGGGCAACTACGGCCCGCAGTTCCGTCCCTTCTGATCCCTCCAGCCGCCCTTCTGATCCCTCCAGCCGCGCCGTCAGACTCCCGGGGCCGCTCCGTGCGATCTCAGCCTCGGGAGCAGTGCCGGGACGCGGGCGCGGTAGGTGTCGTAGGAGGCACCGAACCGGCCTGCCATCAGCCGGTCCTCGACCTGGACCCGGCGCAGCAGCCATGGGACGGCGACCAGCAGGACCGCTGTCCATATGCCGAATCCGCAGGCGAGCATGGCGCCGGCGACCAGGCCGAGCAGGCCGGTGTAGATGGGGTGGCGGACCCGCGCGTAGGGACCGTCCGTGCGCAGTTCGTGGTGCTCCTGGACCGTCGGGACGTCGGCCCACATCGTGCCCAGGACCCAACGGGCCCACAGCAGCAGTGCGGTGGAGGCGACGACGAGCAGTGCGCCGATGAGCGCTATCTCCGGCTGCCAGAACTGCAGATCGTGCCAGAAGCCCTGGGACTGTCCGACCAGCCTGAAGACGACGTAGACGCCTGCCATCAGCAGGACACGGCGGAGCGTGGTGCGGCGCAGTCCGCGCAGCCAACCGAGCGGGCCCGCCTCGCTCTTCACGCCGAAGTAGACGGCGCCCGCGACCCAGGCCACGACGAAGAGCGCGAAGCAGACGCCGGTGAGAACGACGAGTGCAGAGTGCAGAGAACTCATGCGCCAAGCGTGCTCCGTAGAGACAGTGGATCACCACCACCCACGGGCCGATGGAGAGTCTCCACCCGTGGATGGAGGAAAACCCCCAGCCGTGTCGGCGGGCCCGCCGGATGGTGACGATCTCGGCTGGTCGAGACCCTGTGGGTGATCGCTGAAACCCACTCCCGCAGACCCTAGGGGACCAGACATGCCGACCCGTCGCGCCGTCATGAAGTCGGCCGCCGCCGCTCTCGCCCTGTCCGCTTTCCCGGCACGCGCCGCATCCGCCACGCCGGCATCCGCCACGCACGCATCCGCACCCGTGCCCGCGTCCGCCACGTCACGCAAGGGCGATGGGCTGCGGCTGAAGTTGCCCGGGCTGAGCGGCCCGTACCCGGTGGGGACGGTTTCGCTGCATCTCGTCGACTCCTCCCGCCCCGATCCCTGGATCACGTCGCAGCCGTACCGGGAGCTCATGATCGGAATCCGTTACCCGGCGCGGTCGGTCGACGGGTACCGGCGGGCGCCGCAGATGCTTCCCGGTGAGGCGGCCGGGTTCGCCGCGCTGAACAGCTTCACCGATGTGCCGGCCGACAAGGTCGACTGGGCGGCCACCCTCACCCACGCCCATGAGGGCGCACCGGTCGAACGCGGCTGCGGACCGCTCCCGGTCGTCCTCTACTCACCGGGGGCGGGCGACCCTCGTTCGCTGGGCACCACCCTCTGCGACGACCTCGCCTCGCGGGGCCACGTCGTGGTGACCGTCGACCACACCTATGACGCCTCGGCCGTCGAGTTCCCCGGCGGCCGCGTCGAGAGGTCGGTGCTGCCCGCGGAGTACGACAAGGCGTTCCCGGACCCCGAGCGCATCAGGGCCCTGCTGCACAAGACGATCGCCGTACGGGTGGCCGACACCCGCTTCGTCCTCGACGAACTGCCCCATGCGCTCCCCCGGGCCCTGCGCGGCACGACCGACTTCGGCCGCATCGGCATGTTCGGCCAGTCCGGGGGCGGTTACACCGCCCTGCAGGCCATGCACGACGACCCGCGCATCGCGGCCGCGGCCGACCTGGACGGAGTCCTCGCGGACGTCCAGGAGGACAGCACCCCCGGCAACCTCTCGACCGTTGCCGCCGACGGCGTCGACCGCCCCTTCCTGCTCATCGGGATGGACGGCAACGACCTGAGCACGGTGCCGTCCTGGGACGCCGTGTGGCGGCACAGCCACGGCTGGCACCGGGGCCTGAACCTGCGCGGCGCGGAACACGCGACGTACACCGACGCCGTGGCCCTCGTCCCGCAGATCGCCCGCCGACTCGGCCTGCCCCGCAGGACCGTCGTCGAGAACGTCGGCACGATCGCGCCACGGCACGCGATCAAGGCCCAACGGGCCTACGTAGCCGCCTTCTTCGACCGCTGGCTGCGCGACCGCGACGACCACGGCCTGCTGGACGGCCCTTCGAGCCGCTACCCGGAGGCGCGCTTCTTCTGAGCGGCGGGCTCAGGACCGCGCAAGTGCCCCTCAAGATCGGGGAATTGGTGGCCTCAACCCGCACCGCCCGCTACGTTGTGGCTTGTCACAAGCGTGAGGGACCGAGCGCGGGAGGCCGGCGGTCGAGGGGGCAGCCGGTCGAGGACGAGGAGCGTGTCATGCCCGAAGAACCGGCCGACGATCGTGAGGCCGTGCTGGCGCGGCTGGATCTGACCACCCCGCACTCGGCACGGGTGTGGAACTACTTCCTGGGCGGCAAGGACAACTACGCGCCCGATCGCGACCTGGGCGAACAGATCCTGCACCACTTCCCGGAGATCGTCGACGCCGCCCGCGCCGACCGGGCCTTCCTGGGGCGGGCGGTGCACCATCTGGTCGGCGAGGCGGGCATGCGCCAGTTCCTCGACCTGGGCACCGGCCTGCCCACCGCGGACAACACGCACGAGGTCGCCCAGCGGCTGGCCCCCGAGGCACGGATCGTCTACGTGGACAACGACCCCCTGGTCCTCGTCCATGCCCAGGCCCTGCTCACCAGCAGCCCCGAGGGCGTCACGGACTACATCGACGGGGACGTGCACGAACCCGGCCCGATCCTCGAACGCGCGGGCCGGACACTGGACTTCGACAAGCCGGTGGCGCTGATGCTGCTCGGCATCATGCAGTTCGTGAACGACGACGAGGAGGCGTACGAGATCGTCGACCGGCTCGTCGCCGCCCTGCCCTCGGGCAGCCACCTCGCCCTCGCCCACCCCACCGCCGAGGTGCACACCGAGGCCATGACGGCGGCGGTGGCCAGCTGGAACGAGCAGGGCTCGAGCCCCATGAAGCTGCGCAGCCGCGAGCAACTGCTGCGCTTCTTCCGGGACTTGGAGCTGCTCGACCCGGGCGTGGTGTCGTGCTCGCGCTGGCGCGCGGACCGGCCGGACATCGGCGAGATCGCGGACGTGACGCAGTTCTGCGGGGTGGGCCGCAAGCCCTGATGCCGACGCTGCCGCCCCGCACTTGAGACCCGTGCGGGGCGGCAGCGTCGGCGCGGGCAGTGCTACGACCGTGTGCCGGCGAGCAGTTCGAGCGTGTCGATCACGCGGTTGGAGAAGCCCCACTCGTTGTCGTACCAGGCGACCACCTTGATGTGGCGGCCGTCGACGCGGGTGAGGGCCGAGTCGAAGATGGACGAGGCCGGGTTGCCGGTGATGTCGGAGGACACCAGCGGGTCCTCGGAGTACTCGAGGACACCGGCGAGCGGGCCGTCCGCCGCGGCGCGGTAGGCCGCGAGCACCTCGTCCCGGGTCACGTCGCGGGCGACGGTGGTGTTGAGCTCGACGATCGAGCCGACCGGGACCGGTACGCGGATCGAGTCGCCCGAGAGCTTGCCGTCGAGGCCGGGCAGGACCAGGCCGATCGCCTTGGCGGCACCCGTGGTGGTCGGCACGATGTTGACGCCGGCGGCGCGGGCGCGGCGGGGGTCGCGGTGCGGGCCGTCCTGCAGGTTCTGCTCCTGCGTGTAGGCGTGCACCGTGGTCATGAACCCGTGCTCGATGCCCGCGAGTTCGTCGAGGACGGCGGCGAGCGGGGCGAGGGCGTTGGTCGTGCAGGAGGCGTTCGAGACGATCGTGTGCAGCGCGGGGTCGTAGAGGTCGCTGTTGACCCCGTACGCGAGGGTGATGTCGGCGCCGTCCGAGGGTGCGCTGACGAGGACCTTCTTGGCGCCCGCGTCGAGGTGGGCGCGGGCGGCCTTGGCCGAGGTGAAGCGGCCGGTGGACTCCAGCGCGACGTCGACGCTGAGTTCGGCCCAGGGCAGCTGCGCCGGGTCGCGCTCGGCGAGCACCTTGATGCGCCGGCCGTCGACGACGAGGGTGTCCCCGTCGACGGTCACCGGGCGGCCGAGGCGGCCGGCCGTGGAGTCGTAGGCGAGAAGCCGGGCGAGGGCGGTGGGCTCGGTGAGGTCGTTGACGGCGACGATCTCGAGGTCGCTGTCGCGCTCCAGCAGGGCGCGCAGCACGTTGCGTCCGATGCGGCCGAATCCGTTGATGGCGATGCGAGTCATGAGGTGCCCCTTGGTTTCCCTGTCCGTGCGGTACGTCTCCAGGTTCGCGTGCGCGGGCCGTCGGTGGCCGTGGCGTGAGCGCCATGGTTCGAAAGGATCGCGCCAAAGGCCTGGGCGGGCCGGGACGGCGGGTCGCGGGGCGCCCTATTCGCCGCGGGTGAAGGTGCGCCGGTACTCGCTCGGCGTCGTGCCCAGGATGCGCTGGAAGTGCATGCGCAGATTGGCGCCGGTGCCGAGGCCGACGTCGCCCGCGATCTGCTCGACGCTGCGCTCGGAGCGTTCCAGCAGCTCGCGGGCCCTGTCGATGCGGGCGCGCATGACCCACTGCATCGGCGTGTAGCCGGTGTCCTCGACGAAGCGCCGGGAGAAGGTGCGCGCCGAGACGGCCGCGTGCTCGGCGAGGACTTCGAGGCTGAGGGGCTCGTCGAGCCGATGCAGGGCCCACTCCCGCGTGGCGGCGAACCGCTCCCCGAGCGGCTCGGGCACGCTGCGCGGCACGTACTGCGCCTGGCCGCCGCTGCGGTAGGGGGCCGCGACCAGGCGCCGGGCCGCGTGGTTGGAGGCGGCCACCCCGAGGTCGGAGCGCAGGATGTGCAGGCACAGGTCGATGCCCGAGGCGGCGCCGGCCGACGTCAGCACACTGCCCGCGTCGACGAACAGGACGTTTTCGTCGACCTGGACGAGCGGGTGCTTGCGGGCGAGCTCGCGCGTGTAGTGCCAGTGCGTCGTGGCCCGCCTGCCGTCGAGCAGGCCCGTGGCGGCGAGCGCGAACGCGCCCGTGGAGATGGCGGCGAGCCGTGCGCCCCGGTCGTGGGCGGCGATCAGCGCGTCGACGACGGCCTGCGGCGGGTCCTCCCGGTCGGGGAACCGGTAGCCGGGCACGAACACGATGTCCGCCCACGTGAGCGCGTCGACGCCGTCGGCGACGTGATAGGCCAGCCCGTCACCACCGGTCACCAGACCGGGCGCCGCCCCGCACACCCGCACCTCGTACGGCATGCTCCTGCGCGTCGCGAACACCTGCGCGGGGATCCCGACGTCGAGCGGCTTGGCGCCCTCGAGCACGAGAACGGCGACGCGCTGCAGACGGGAGGTGGGCACGGGAACAGGTTACGGGGAGGTAGGGGGCCGACCCGGTTGTGCGGTGCCCGGTCGGGACGGCCGACCTCAGGGCACCGGCCTCAGGGGCACCGGCCTCAGGACAGCCAGTCGGTGTAATGGGTGGGCGCGAGGTGTGCGTCCTTGTCGGTGAGGACATCTCCCTTGACGGCGGCGAACATGCCGGCCGTGGGATCGGTGACGACCGTCCGCTTGTCTCCCTTGTGGGAGAGGGTGATCCGGCCCAGCTCGTCCAGGGTGAAGACGTCGGGTCCGCCGATGTTGCGGATGCCGTTCAGCGGGGTGCCCGCGGCGACCTCGGCCACCGCGGCGGCGACGTCCTTGGCGGCGATCGGCTGGATCGGCGTGGCGGGCAGCCGGACGGTGTCGCCGTCGGCGGTCCAGGACATGGCGGCGTCCATGAACTCCATGAACTGGGTGGCCCGGACGATGGAGTACGGGATCTGTCCGGCGCCGAGGATCTCTTCCTGGAGCAACTTGGCCCGGTAGTAGTCCAGTTCCGGGACCTGATCCACGCCGACGATGGAGAGGATGACGAAGTGGCCGACGCCGCCCTTGCGGGCCGCGGCGATCAGGTTGTCCATCGAGGTCTGGAAGAAGGCCGGGGAGGCCTCGTCGAAGGTCGGGGAGTTCGTCAGGTTCACGACGACGTCGGCTCCCGCCACTGCCTCGTCCAGGCCCTGGCCGGTGATGACGTCGACGCCCGTGGACTTTGAGTGCGGCACCGCCTCGTGTCCTGCGGCATTGAGGTCCTTGACGACCTGCGAACCGATCAGGCCGGTACCGCCGATGACTGCGAACTTCATGTCATGCCTTTCTTCTTGTCGTATGCATCTTCGGGACCATGTGCGCAATATGGCACATGGGGGGCGATGTGGGCGCGGCGAGAAACGGCCATGCCGACCGGCTCCGCGGGGCGGTGAGGGAGTCCGGCGTCAGAGGCCGTCGACGAAGGTGACCGTCTCTTCCAGCGGCGCCCGTTCCGTACGCGGCCGGCCCGCCGCCCCGTCCTCGTGGCCGATGGACATGCCGCAGAAGAGCATCGGCTCCTTCGGAGGTGAGACGACCTCGGCGACGCTGCGGTGGAACTTCGCCCAGGCCATCTGGGGGCAGCTGTGCAGTCCCTCGGCGCGCAGCAGCACCATCACGGACTGCAGAAACATTCCGATGTCGGCCCATTGGGGCGAGCACATGCCGCGGTCGATGTAGCAGAACAGGGCGGCGGGCGCGCCGAAGCAGTCCCAGTTGGCGGAGGCGGCCCGCTGGCGCGCCTCCAGGTCCTCGCGTGCGATGCCGAGTGCGCCGTAGCGCTGCCGTCCGAAGGCGGACCGGCGTTCGCGGTACGGCGATTCCAGCGCGGTCGGGTACTGCTCGTACTCCGGCTCGTCCCAGGCGTCGCCCGCGGCAAGGCGCTCGCCGGCCCGCTTCTTGACCTCGGCGAGCGGGGCGCCGGTGAGCACATAGGCCCGCCAGGGCTGGATGTTGGATCCGGACGGCGCCCAGGCAGCGGCGGACAGCACGCGCTCCAGCGTCTGCTTCGGCACGGGCCGGTCGGTGAATGCGCGCACCGCCCGCCGGCTCGTGACCGCCTCGTAGACGTCCATGATCGCCTGCCTCCTCCTGGGTTCGCGCGCTCGAAGTCGGTTACAGTCGAGATGGTATCACTCAATACCTTCTCGCGAGTGACTACCGCTCAGCGCGATCCGCCGGACCTGGGAGGAGCAGCACCCGCACGGCACGGTGATCCACCGCGACCTGGCCGCCGACCCCGTTTCGCACATCACCGCCGACGCCTGGTCCGCCGGCTGGACCGACCCGTCCGAGCGCACCCCGGAGCAGTCCGCCGCGTTCGCCGCGCAGGTGCGGCTCATCGAGGGCCGCACCGCGGGCGAGACCCCTTCCGCCCAGGGCACACCGACGGTCGTCGTCGCGAGCCGCGGCGGCTCCTATGCGCCGGGAACCCCGCGCGAGGGCTACGAGTTCGTGCAGAACTATCTGACGGCCGTCCTCGGCAACACCCTGGGCCTGGACGTGGAGTTCATCGTCCCGGAACTCACCATGGCCACCCGCAACCCCGCTTTTGTCCGCGCTGATACCCCTCTACGAGGCCTCACGCGAACGCGCCTTCGCGGAAGCGGTCACCAGGGCCAAGGAGTTGGCGGAGCTTGTCACCGCCGGCGCCCGGCACCCCTAGGCTTCCGCCGCTCCGGAGCCCTCCACGTCCGCCGGATGCGCGAGCCGGGTCAGCAGTTCCGTGAGCTTCTCGGGCTCGCCGGGCCCCAGTTCGGCACGCAGGCGTGCGGCCAGCGGCTCCGCCGCCACGTGGGCCACGTCGACGAGTTCGAGTCCCGCTTGCGTGATCTCGACCGCCCGCACGCGCCGGTCCCCCGGAACGGACTTGCGTACGGCCAGTCCCTTGCGCTCCAGGTCGTCCACGACCCGCATGATCCCCGCCTTGTCGGTCCCCGTCGCCGCCGCCAGGTCCCGCTGGACCGTGGGCCCCTCGTTGACCAGCACGATCAGTACGGCGAAGTGGCGCAGCTCGATGCCGAGCGGCTTGAGCGCCTGCGAGATCAACGTGGCCGCGCGCCAGTGCGCCCGGCGCAGCAGCAGCCCGAGCGCGAAGGGCGAGGCGTCCCCGGGGCGGTCCGTGGCACGCGGGGTGGTGGTCCTCGGGGGGACGTCGGCGCTCATGACGTCAGATTACAGCCACTCAATCACCCGAAACGGTATCGCTCGATACTAAATCCGTCTCACGCTCGGTGCCGTCCGGGAGCGAGAGCGCGTGGCGGTGACGCAGGTCACTCCGGGGGCTGTCACAGGCCGGCGCCCCGCCCGGTCAACAGTGTGTATCCGCGACACGCAAGGAGATCACCGTGGAATCCCGTCTCGACTTCTTCAACCACCCCCTCGCGGGCAAGGTGCTGCGGCACATCAACTCCGCGAACAAGGTGGTGGCGGACTCGACGCTGCCGCATGCGACGCAGGAGCTGGTGAAGATCCGTGCGAGCCAGATCAACGGTTGCGGCTTCTGCACCGACATGCACACCAAGGACGCCACCGCCCAGGGCGAGACCCAGCAGCGCCTGAACCTGGTCGCCGTCTGGCGCGAGGCCAAGGTGTTCACCGAGGCCGAGCGCGCCGCGCTGGAGCTGGCCGAGCAGGGCACCCGTACCGCGGACGCGGCCGGTGGCGTGACGGACGAGGCCTGGGAGAACGCCGCCAAGCACTTCGACGAGGACCAACTCGCCGCGCTGGTCGCCCTCATCGCCATCATCAACGCGTACAACCGCGTGAACGTCATCACCCAGCAGCCCGCCGGGGACTACCAGCCCGGCATGTTCGGCTAGTCGGCGCCTGCCTCGGTCTGCCCGCATTGCTCGGCCTGCATGGCATTCACGGGTCCGTCCGCACACCGCTGCCCCACCGGCGGTGTGCGGACGGACCGTCGTTCGAGATGAGTACGGCACGGTCGCCGTGCCGCTTGTAGCATGGTGATCCACTTCTGGAGGACACATGCGCGCCGGGGATGACGCAGACTCTCCCGACCGAGGCTCTCTCGACCGAGTCTCTCTCGATCGGGCGACGCGGGAGTTCATGGCCGCGCGGCCCCGGCTCTTCGGTATCGCCTACCGCATGCTGGGAAGTGCCACGGAGGCCGAGGACGTCGTCCAGGAGGCCTGGCTGCGCTGGCAGCGCACCGATCGCACGGAGATCGAGGACCCGGTCGCCTTTCTGGTCACGGTCACCTCCCGTCTGGCGATCAACGTCGCGCAGTCCGCGAGGAAGCGGCACGAGACGTACATCGGGCCCTGGCTGCCGGAGCCCGTCGACACGAGCAGGGATCCGCAGCTGGGCGCGGAGCGGGCCGAGGCGCTCGACATGGCCGTGCTCTTCCTGCTGGAGAAGCTGAACCCGGTGGAACGCGCCGCCTACGTGCTGCGCGAGGCCTTCGACTATCCGTACCGGCAGATCGCGGAGATGCTGGAGACGAGCGAGGCCAACACGCGTCAGCTGGTGAGCCGTGCCCGCAGGCATCTGTCGGCGGAACGCCGGGAGCCCGCGAGCCCCGAGGCACACCGGCGGCTCCTCGATGTGTTCCTCGCCGCGGCGCAGACCGGCGATCTTGCGGTGCTCGAGGACGTGCTCACCGAGGACGTGGTCAGCTACACCGACGGCGGAGGCATCCGCGGGGCGTCCAGGATCCCGGTCCTCGGACGGCTGCACGTGGCCAGGTACCTGGCCGCGTTCGCGCCGCGGTTCTGGCCGGGGACTCAGGTCCGCGCGGTCGAGGCCAACGGCAGCCCCGCCGTGCTCGTCTCGTCCGGCGAAAAGGCCGTGGCCCTGCTTACCATCGAGGCGTCGGAGCGCGGCATCGAGCGCCTCCTGTGGGTCATGAACCCGGCCAAGCTGGCACCGTACGTGGCCTCGCTGGAGGGCTGAACGGCCGGACGGGCCGCTGCCGCCGTTCACGGCCGGGCCCCTCCCACCCACGGCCTCCGCCCCATCGAGGCGGTGTCACAGATACCTCCCCTGCCCGGTCGTACTGAGTGTCCACACCGGTCAGCGGAGAACTCGGAGAACACCGTGGCTGTCACCGAACAACGTCTTTCCACCATGGTGCTGGTGATCGGCACCGGAGGAGCCGGGCTGCGCGCGGCGATCGAGCTGGCCGAGGCCGGCGTCGACGTCCTCGCGGTCGGCAAGCGCCCCAAGGACGACGCCCACACGGCGCTCGCCGCCGGGGGCATCAACGCCGCTCTGGCCACCATGGACCCCGAGGACAGCTGGCAGCAGCACGCCGCGGACACGCTCAAGGAGAGCTATCTGCTGGCCGATCCCCGGACCGTCGAGATCGTCACCCAGGGCGCCGCCCGTGGCATCGACGATCTGGAGCGGTACGGCATGGCCTTCGCCAGGGAGGAGGACGGCCGGATCTCGCAGCGCTTCTTCGGCGCGCACAAGTTCCGGCGGACCGCCTTCGCCGGTGACTACACCGGTCTGGAGATCCAGCGCACCCTCGTCCGGCGGGCGCAGCAGCTCGACATCCCGGTGCTGGACGGCGTCTACATCACCCGGCTGCTGGTGCACGACGGCGCGGTCTTCGGCGCCTACGGCTTCGACCTCACGAGCGGCAGGCGGTATCTGATCCACGCGGACGCCGTCATCCTCGCGGCGGGCGGCCACACGCGCATCTGGCGGCGCACCTCCTCGCGGCGCGACGAGAACACGGGCGACTCCTTCCGGCTCGCGGTCGAGGCGGGGGCCCGGCTGCGCGACGCCGAGCTGGTGCAGTTCCACCCGTCCGGGATCATCGAGCCGGAGAACGCGGCCGGCACCCTGGTCAGCGAGGCCGCCCGCGGCGAGGGCGGCATCCTGCGCAACGCGCTCGGGGAACGGTTCATGTCGCGCTACGACCCCGAGCGCATGGAGCTGTCCACCCGTGACCGCGTGGCCCTGGCGTCCTACACGGAGATCAAGGAAGGCCGCGGCACCCCCAACGGCGGTGTGTGGCTGGACGTCTCGCACCTGCCCCGGCAGACGATCATGACGCGGCTGCCCCGCGTCTATCAGACGCTGCTGGACCTGCAGATGCTCGACATCACCCGCGAACCGATCGAGATCGCCCCCACCGCGCACTACTCGATGGGCGGGGTGTGGGTACGGCCCGAGGACCACGGCACCGACGTACGCGGTCTGTACGCCATCGGCGAGGCGTCCAGCGGTCTGCACGGGGCCAACCGCCTCGGCGGGAACAGCCTCATCGAGCTGCTGGTGTTCGGGCGGCTCACCGGCCGGGCGGCCGCCGCCTACTCCGAGTCCCTGACCGCGCAGCCGCGTTCGGCGTCGGCGATCGCCGAGGCCCGGGCGGAGGTCGACGACCTGCTCGCCGCCGACGGGCGGGAGAACGTCCGGGCCCTGCAGCGCGCGATCCGCAACACCATGACCGAGCACGCGGGCGTCGTACGCGACGAGGAGGGCCTGCGCGCCGGGCTGGCGGAACTCGCCGCGATCGAGAAGCGGATGGAGGACGTCGGCGTGCACCCGGACATCGCCGGCTACCAGGACCTCGCGCACGCCTTCGACCTCAAGTCCGCTGCCCTGGCCGCCCGGGCCACCCTCGAATCGGCCCTGGAGCGCCGTGAGACGCGCGGCTGCCACAACCGCAGCGACTTCCCCGCACAGGATCCGGCGCTGCGGGTGAATCTCGTGTGGTCGCCGTCCGGCGGTGTCACCCGCGAGAGCATTCCGGACGTTCCGGAGGAGATCGCCGCGCTGATGCAGGAGATCTCGACCGAGGGAAAACTCGCCGAATAGCCCTGTCACAGCCGAAGAAGCTGTCCGGTCCTTCCTGATGCAGGCATTTCCGCGAAAGGAATGGTCATGAAGATCGTAGTGATCGGTGGTACGGGGCTCATCGGCTCCAAGCTGGTCGGCAAGCTGACGGAGCACGGGCACGAGGCGGTTCCGGCCGCGCCCAGCACCGGCGTCGACACCCTGACGGGCGAGGGGCTGGCCGAGGCGCTCGAGGGTGCCTCGGTCGTGGTGGACGTCTCCAACTCCCCCTCGTTCGCGGACGACGCGGTCATGGAGTTCTTCCGCACCTCCACGGCCAACGTCCTCAAGGCGGAGACCGAGGCGGGCGTGCAGCACCATGTGGCGCTGTCCGTGGTCGGCACCGACCGCCTCCAGGGCAGCGGCTACTTCCGCGCCAAGCAGGTCCAGGAAGACCTGATCAAGGCGTCCGGGGTGCCGTACACCATCGTCCACGCCACCCAGTTCTTCGAGTTCGCGAAGGGGCTGGCCGACGGGGTCACCGAGGGCGACACCGTGCGCCTGCCCGCCGCCAAGATCCAGCCCATGGTCTCCGACGACGTGGCGGCGGCCGTCGGCCGGGCCGCCGTGGCCGCCCCGGTGGGCGGTGTGGTGGAGGTCGGGGGTCCGGAGGCGTTCGAGCTGGAGGAGTTCATCCGCATGGGACTCGACGCCATCGATGACCCGCGCAAGGTCGTCACGGACCCCGAGGCGCGGTACTGGGGTGCGGAGCTCGAGGAGAACACCCTGCTGCCGGGCCCTGACGCACACCTCGCCGAGACCAGGTTCGCCGACTGGCTGGCGCAGCAGAAGTAAGCCCCACGTGATGGCCCCCGCCGGTCGGCGGGGGCCATTTTTTGGGTCTGCTTTCCGGGGCGGAGGTCAGTGCGACTGCTCGTCGGTACCGATTGCCTCGTACTGCTCGTGTCCGGTGAGCAGGCTGAGCCGTTCCTGGCTGAGCGGGGCGTGGATCTCGACGTATTCGCCGTTCGGCATGCGTTTGATGATGCCGGTCTCGCGGCCGTGCAGCAGCTCGTCGCGGTCCTTGCGCTGCAGGCCGAGCGCCCATCGCTTGGTGAGGACGTAGGCAAGGGGCGGTACGACGACGAGACCGATGCGGACGGCCCAGGTCACGGACTCGACGGAGACGTGGAAGCGTGTGGCGATGATGTCGTTCGCGGCGCCGAGCAGGGCGACCAGATAGAAGCTGATCCACGAGACGCCGAGGGCCGTTCGTGCCGGTCGGTTGCGCGGCCGGTCGAGCAGATGGTGGTCGCGGTCGTCGCCGGTCACCCAGGACTCGATGAACGGGTAGACGCCCATGGCGACGAAGACCCCGACACCCGCGAGCAGGGGGATGAGATTGTCGAGCGCCAGTGTGTGGCCCCACAGGACGACCTCCCAGCCGGGCATGACCCGCAGCAGGCCGTCCGCGACACCCATGTACCAGTCGGGCTGGGACCCGGCCGAGACCTGGTCGGCGCGGTAGGGGCCGTACTGCCAGACGGGGTTGATCTGCGCGATCGCGGCCATGACGAAGATGACGCCGGCGACCAGGAAGAAGACCCCTGCGGACTTGACGGCCCGGACCCTGAACGGCAGTCCCACGACGTTCTTCTCCGTCCGTCCCCGGCCCGGGTACTGCGTGTGCCGGTGGCGGAAGGCCAGGAAGACATGGGCGACCAGCACCCCCACCATCAGCGCGGGGATGATCAGCACGTGGATCGTGTTGAAGCGGGCCACCAGATCGTGTCCGGGGAACTCGCCTCCGAAGAGGAACATCGAGAGATACGTTCCGACGATCGGGATGGAGAGGATCGTGCCGTTCACGACGGCGAGGCCCGTACCGGAGAGCAGGTCGTCGGGCAGGTCGTAGCCTGTCAGTCCCGCGAACATTCCGAGCACCAACAGCAGGAATCCGAGGACCCAGTTCAGTTCGCGCGGCTTGCGGAAGGCGCCCGTGAAGAACACGCGCATCATGTGCAGCAGCATGGCGGCGACGAAGACCAGCGCGGCCCAGTGGTGGGCCTGCCGGATCAGCAGTCCGCCGCGGACGTCGAAGGAGATGTGCATCGTCGAGTCGAACGCCTCCGACACCGTCCGGCCCCGCAGCGGTGCGTAACTGCCGTGGTATTCCACCTGGTTCATCGACGGGTGGAAGAACAGTGTCAGATAGACCCCCGTGACGATGACGACGACGAAGCTGTAGAGGCTGATCTCGCCGAGCAGGAACGACCAGTGGTCCGGAAAGGCTTTGCGCGCCTTTCCCCGTACCAGGCTGTAGAGCCCCAGACGCCCGTCCGCCCACTCGGCGACCCGTTCGCCCCTGCCTCGTTCCCGTACGTCGTTGTCCTGGCTGCCCTCGTCCACGGCTCCAGCACCACCGTTCCCTGATGTGTTCGAAAGAGTTGTGGTCAGGCCGCCGTGGTGACCGTGTCCTGTGCGGGGCGGGCCCGGCGCCGGTTCACCGCTCGGCGTTCGCTCTCCGTCGTGCCGCCCCAGATGCCGTCCACCTGTCCGGCGCGCAGGGCCCAGTCCAGGCACTGCCGTACGACCGGACAGCGGCCGCAGACGGCCTTGGCCTCGTCGATCTGGACGAGCGCCGGGCCGATGGTGCCGACGGGGAAGAAGAGATCGGGGTCCTGGCCCAGACAGCCGGCCCGTTCACGCCAGGACAGGGTGGGGTCTGCTCGTTCAACAGCCATCGAAAGCGCACCTCCAGCATCGCCGTGAGTGGTGTCGGACGCTCACAAGTGAGACCGGACGGGCGGCGCCGGTGTGACACTGGAGCGGGGAGGCGCGTGTCACACGATCGGTGTGTGTCCGGTCATATGGATGCCACCGGGAGGGAGGCCGTCCCGTGGACGAGGCCGAGGCGCTGCCGATCGCCGACCTGCTCGACGAACGCCGCTACCTGCTGGAGGTGGCCTTTGGGATGCTGGGCAGCGCCCCGGAGGCGGAGCGGGTCGTCGACGAGGTCTACCGTCTCTGGTACGGGCTGTCGCACGACGCGCGTCGAGAGATCGTACGGCCGAGGTCCTGGCTGGCGGGGGCGGCGAGCCGCAGCTGCTGGAACCGCCCGTCCGACACCGGCGAGGACGTCGGAGAGGTCGCCGACGGCGTGGGACGCGGCGAGCCGGAGTGTGCCGAACCGGCCGAGCGGGCGCGGGCGGGCGTCCGGGTGCGGCGGGCGCGGCCCGCGTCGACGCGGGAGCAGGACGCCGTGGTGCGCTCGGTGGTGCGGGCGTGCGCGTCCGGGGACGACGAGGCGCTGACGGCCCTGCTGTGTGCGGATGCCGTGGCGTTCTTCGACGGGGGCGGCAAGGTCAGGGCGCTGGACCGGCCGGTGCACGGGAGCCGGCCGGTGGCCCGCGCCCTGCTGACCCTGCTGGCCCACGGGCCGCGCACCGCCATGAGCGCGCAGTCCGTCAACGGCCGTACCGGTCTGGTCGTGCGCTACGAGCGCCGGGTCGCCGCGGTGCTCAGCCTGGACGTGGCCGACCACCACGTCGCACAGGTCTGGGTGGTCCTCAACCCGGACAAGCTGCGTTCCTGGAACCGGCTCCCCGGCCCCCGCACCCGGTGACGGGCGTTCAGGCCTTGCGGGCGACTCCGCCATAGATGTCCGTGGGTTCGGGCGTGCTGCCCGGCTCGGGTCGCCACAGCGGGCACGAGACGATTCCGGGCTCCAGCAGTTCGAGGCCCTCGTAGTAGGCGGCCAGCTGGGCCGGGCTGCGCAGCACGTACGGGATGGCGCCGGTGTCGTCGTAGCCCTGCTGGGCGTCCTTGAGCGAGGCGTCGGTGTCGGTGCTGTCGTAGTGGACGAAGTAGCTGCCGGACGGCAGCGCGGCCTGGAGGCGGGCGACGATGGACTTGGCCTCCTCGTAGTCCTGGATGTGGCCGAGGATGCCCATCAGCATGAGCGCGACCGGACGGTCGAAGTCCAGGATCTTGGCGGCCCGTTCGATGATCTTCTCGGGCTCGTGCAGGTCGGCGTCGATGTACTCGGTCACGCCCTCGGGGGAGCTGGTGAGCAGTGCCTGGGCGTGCCGCAGCACCAGGGGGTCGTTGTCGACGTAGACGATGCGTGATTCGGGTGCGATGCGCTGGGCGACCTGGTGGGTGTTGTCGTACGTCGGCAGGCCGGTGCCGATGTCGAGGAACTGGCGGACGCCGAGTTCGCCGGCCACGAGGGTGACGGCGCGGATCAGATAGTGGCGGGAGGCACGGGCCATGGTCTCGATGTTGGGGGCGACCTCGCGGTAGGCGTCCCCCGCGGCCCGGTCGACCTCGTAGTTGTCCTTCCCGCCCATCCAGTAGTTCCAGATGCGCGCCGAGTGCGGCACCGAGGTGTCGATCTTGGACAGCGCGTCCTGGTCGGTCGGCTTGCTGTCAGCCATGGAGCTTCTCCTGCCGTGCGTCACGGGGTGTGTGTTCAACCTAACGACAACGCCCCCGCGAGGGACCCGAGTTGACAAGGCGAGGGTCGCGGGCCCGCACGACTGAGGTTGCCGTGCGGGCGTGTCCGGTCGTCCGTTCGCGGGGTCGGGCGCGGTCGTTCAGGCGACGAGGAAGTCCGCCTGGCCGGCCTTGGCGCCTTCCAGGAAGGAGATCATCTCGTCGCGGGTGTAGACGAGTGCGGGTCCGTCGGGGTTGGTGGACTGGCGGAAGGCGACGCGGCCGTCGGACAGTCGCTTGGCTTCCACGCAACTGCCGCCGTTGGTCCCGCTCCAGGGCTTGTGCCAGCCCTCGGCTCCCAGATCGATGGCGGGCATTCCACTGTAGATGCGGTCCTTGGATCCCATGGATCACAGCTCCTTACGCAGTTCACCCAGGATGTCCCTGGTTCGTGCAACCGGCTCCGCCTGAACGGACATCCGGTCCAGCACTTCGAGATAGGAGACGACGTCCTCGGGCCGGTCGACGTAGACGGCGCCGGTCAGGTTCTCGGTGTAGACGACGTCGGGCAGTTCGGAGAATCCGAAGCGGAAGTGGTGGAAGGGACCGAAGGCACCGGGGTGGGCGCCCACGGACACGGGCATGATCTGTAAGCGGACCTTGGGCCTGGCCAAGGCCTCGATCAGATGGCCTATCTGAGCCCGCATCACCTCGGTCCCGCCGACGGGCCGGCGCAGTACCGTCTCGTCCAGGATGGCCCAGAGGGTCGGGGCGTCCGGCTTGGTGAGGAGGTCCTGGCGCCTCAGGCGCAGGGACACGCGGCGGTCGATCTCCTCCTTGGGTTCGTTGGGGAAGCCGACGTGCAGCAGCGCGGCGGCGTAGTCGCGCGTCTGCAACAGGCCCGGGACGTAGTGGGGTTCGTAGAGCCGGATGACGCTGGCTTCGCTCTCCAGGCTGACGTAGGCCTTGAACCACTCGGGCAGTACGTCGCGGTACGAGTACCACCACCCGGGCTGGTTGGCCTCCCTGGCCAGGCCGAGGAAGTCGTCGATCTCCCCTTTCGGGACCCCGTAGAGGTGCAGCAGTTCCCTGACGTACGGGATCCGCAGCCCCACCTCGGCCTTCTCGATCCGGCGGACCGTCAAAGGGGTCACCTCGATGGCCCTCGCCGCATCCTCGAACGACACACCGGCCTGCTCGCGCAGGGTCCGCAGACGTCTGCCGAGAACGATGCGCAGGACGGTCGGCGCGCTGCCGCCCGAGCGGTTATCGGTCACGTTCAACCTCCTGAACGGCCGTCACGCTCTGCAGTGTGCCACGGCTCGGACGACTCCGACAGAACGATGCGATAGATCTGAAATTATCGGAATGAAGGTTGCGGGCTGAGTTTGCAGAAGGCCATAGTTAACCCGTGACCTGTCGTACAGAGCGCTCATGTGGTGCCCAACGGCCGTTGAGGCCAAGGGAACTGATGTTCCGACGGGTCTGCCGTTCTCATCACGGCCACCGCTGCAGCCACCCCACAACAGGGCTGTGTACGAAGGAGGTTCGATGACGGCATCCAGGGCACAGCGCCGCGCGCCGTCGCTCTTACGGGTCCACGATGGTGACGGAACGTTCGCCCCCAGGGCGGCGGTTCGGGCCCGAACTGCGAACACCGCCGCGAACGAACTCCTTCGCTCGACCTTCCCGGCCGACCCCTCCTGGGCCGCCGCGGTACGGCGCACGGTCGCCGACCGCCTCGCGACCGTGCTGCCGCACCCCGAGCAGATCGACAACGCGGCCCTGGCCACCGGCGAACTCTTCGCGAACGCCGTCAGACATGCCGGCCTCGGCCCCGGCGACACCGTCACCGTCGCCGTCGAATGCACCGAGCACTCGCTCCGCGTGATCGTCGCCGACCGCTCCCCCGTACCGCCCCGACCGCAGACGACGGATGCGTGCGCCGAGTCGGGCCGTGGTCTGGCCATCGTCTCGGCCCTGACCGACAACTGGGGAATCGCACCTCCCGAACCGGGCAGACCGGGCAAACGGGTGTGGTTCACGATGACGCGCCGGGAGGTGGCACCGTGAGGGGCACGACGGGACGTCGCAACGACGACGCAGCCGGCCTGCCGACGGGACGGCCGGGCGACGACGCAGCCGGCACGCCGGTCGGTCGACAGGCCGCGAGCGGTGAAGTCCGTGACGGCGTACCGACGGAGACCACCACGCTCGCCCCGAAGGCGCAGGTGCCGGACGATGTGGCGGCGCTCGCCGTCGAGTTGCTGGGCAGGGCGGAGCAGGACAGGGAGTTGATGCGGCAGGCGCAGGAGGATCCCGCGCCGCTGCGGCGGCACCGGATCGCCCAGTGCCACCGGGACAACGCCGAGGCCCTTGCGGCGATCGTCGCCCGGTACGGGTGGCCGCACGCCGACCTGGTCGGATCGCCCGCGTCGACGGCGGCCGTGATGATCCTGCTGCACTCCCCCGACCTCGGCTTCCGCCTGCGGTGCCGCGATCTGATCGCGCTGGCCACCGCGGACGGGCACACGCCCGCCATCCACTTCGCCTATGTCGCGGACCAGTGCGCGGTCGATCTGGGCCAGCCCCAGTACTACGGCACGCGGATCAGCCCCAGAACGCTGCGCCCGTATCCGATCCGCCATCCGCAGAGCGTCGACGAGCGCCGCAGCGATGTCGGTCTCGGCCCGCTCCAGGAGCAGCTGCAGGCCCTGCGCATCACGGGCTGACGACGCGGGGCACCCCTTTTGCGCCGGGCCCGTTCGACCTGGGCGCGCCTGATGTGGAGAATCAGAGCCATGAGCGAGAACGTGTATTTCGAAATTTCGGCCAACGGCGAGAAGCTCGGCCGCGTCGTCTTCCGGCTGTTCGACGACGTCGTGCCGAAGACGGCGCGCAACTTCCGTGAGCTGGCGACCGGCCAGAACGGGTTCGGTTACAAGGGCGCGCCCTTCCACCGGGTCATCCCCGAGTTCATGCTGCAGGGCGGCGACTTCACCAACGGCAACGGCACCGGCGGCAAGAGCATCTACGGCGAGAAGTTCGCGGACGAGAACTTCCAGCTCAAGCACGACAGGCCGTTCCTGCTCAGCATGGCCAACGCGGGCCCCGGCACCAACGGCTCGCAGTTCTTCATCACCACGATCGTGACGCCGTGGCTGGACGGCAAGCACGTCGTCTTCGGCGAGGTCGTCGAGGGCGAGGACGTCGTCAAGGCCGTCGAGGCCCTGGGCAGCCGCTCGGGCACGACCTCGAAGAAGATCGTCATCGAGGACTCGGGCGTAGTCGCCTAGTCCTCCTCTTTCGGACCCGGCCGGGCAGTCGGCAGCGGTCCCGTCACTCGGGTGACGGAGCCGCGCCACTGCCCGGCCCTTTTGTTGCCCGGCTCCGGCCGACTCCCGTCTCATCGCCTGTCCGCTGGGTGGACACCGGTTGACCGCTCTCGAAGCGCGCTCACATTATGAGTGCACCACTCGGAATGTGAGTAGCAGACAAGGAAGGGTGTGCGGGATGAGCAGGCAGCGATCCGTCGGTTCCGACGACGTCCTGGCCGGACTCCGCGTCCTGGAGCTCGGCAGCTTTATCGCGGCGCCGTCCGCCGGACGGCTGTTCGCGGACTTCGGGGCGGACGTGGTGAAGGTCGAACGACCCGGCACCGGCGACGAGTTGAGGCGCTGGCGGCTGCACGGCGGCGACACCTCACTGCTGTTTCGCGTGATGAACCGCAACAAGCGGTCGGTGACCCTGGACCTGCGCACGGACGAGGGCCGCGCGCTCTGTCTCGACCTGATCCGCGAGTGCGACGTAGTGCTGGAGAACTTCAGGCCCGGCACCCTGGAGCGCTGGGGCCTGGGCCCGGAGGAGATCCGGCGCGCCAACCCGCGGGCCGTCCTCGTGCGGATCTCCGGGTACGGCCAGAGCGGGCCCTACCGCGACCGCCCGGGCTTCGGCGGGGTCGCCGAGGCGGTGGGCGGGCTGCGGAACCTGACCGGCTACCCGGACCGCGCGCCGACCCGGGTCGGCATCAGCATCGCCGACCAGATCGCCGGGCTGTACGCGGTGATCGGCGCCCTGATGGCGCTGCACCGGCGCGGCCGCGACGGCCACGGCGACACCGTGGACGTGGCGCTCTACGAGGGCATCTACTCGCTGATGGAGTCCCTGGTCCCGGACTTCGACGCGTACGGCGTCGAGCGCGAGCGCACGGGCAGCGCCCTGCCCGGCGTGGTGCCCTCCAACACCTACCGGTGCGCGGACGGCAAATACGCGGTGATCAGCGGCAACGGCGACGCCATCTACCGGCGGCTGATGCGGCTGGTCGGCCGCCCCGACCTGGCCGAGGACCCCGCGCTCGCGGACAACGCCGGACGGGTGGCCCGGGCCGAGGAACTGGACGACGCGATCAGCGCCTGGACCGCCTCGCTGCCCTGCGCCGACGTACTCGAGGCGCTGACGGAAGCCGCGGTTCCGGGCGGCCCCATCTACACCGCCGCCGACATCCTCGACGACCCGCACTTCCGCGCCCGGGGCATGCACGAGAGGCATCCGGTCGCCGTGAGCGCCGACGAGAAGGCGGAGGTGGTCTTCCCCGGGGTCGTGCCCCGGTTCGAGGACCGTCCGGGCAGCACCCGGTGGCTCGGCCCCGACCTGGGTGAACACACCGATGCCGTCCTGGACTCGCTCGGCGTCGGCGCGGCCCGGCGCGAGCGGCTGCGTGCGCAGGGGGTGCTGTGATGACGGGTTCCGAGACGACCGGTACGGAGACGACCGGATCCGTCACGAGCGATTCCGGGACGCCCGGTTCCGGGACGCCCGGACCCGTGACGACCGGATCCGCGACGCCCGGATCCAGGACGACCGGATCCGCGACGCCCGGACCCGCGACGCCCAGACCCGCGACGCCCGGATCCAGGACGACCGGATCCGCGACGCCCGGACCCGCGACGCCCGGACCCGTGACGCCCGGACCCAGGACGACCGGACCCAGGACGACCGGACCCGTGACGCCCGGACCCAGGACGACCGGACCCAGGACGCCCGGATCCGCAACGCCCGGACCCGTGACCACCGGACCAGCGGCGCAGGAGCCGGTCGAGCAAGTGCTCATCACCGACGTCCTGCTGCGCGACGGCCTGCAGATCGAGCCCGTCAGCGTGCCGACGTCCGACAAGATCCGGCTGGCGCACGGCCTCATCGAGGCCGGTCTGACGTCGCTGGAGGTGGGGGCCTTCGTCCACCCGGAGAAGGTGCCGCAGATGGCGGACACCGATCCGCTCGTGGCCGCCCTGCAGCCGGGCACGGACGCCGCCCTGCACACGCTGGTCTTCAACGAGCGCGGCGCCCGGCGCGCGATCGCCGCGGGAGCCCGGCACGTGCGCTTCGTCGTCTCCGCGAGCGACGGCCACAGCAGGGCGAACGCCGGCACGGACACCCGGGGCGCCCTGGAGCGGCTGGAGCCCTGCGCCCGGCTGCTGACCGAGCGCGGCATCCGGATCGAGGCGTCGATCGCGACGGCGTTCGTCTGCCCCTACGACGGCCAGACCGCGCCGCGGCGGGTCGTGGACGTGGCCCACCGACTGGTCGAGCTGGGCGCGAAGGTGATCCACCTCGCCGACACGATCGGCGCGGCGAGTCCGGCGCACATCCGCCGTACGGTCTCCGAGGTGCGCGCCGCGCTGCCCGCCCAGTCGCTCGGGCTGCATCTGCACAACACCTACGGCATGGCCTCGGCCAACGCGTGGGAGGGCGTCCAGCTGGGCGTGCGCCGCTTCGACGCGGCGCTCGGCGGGATCGGCGGCTGCCCGTTCGCGCCCGGGGCGGCGGGCAACATCGCCACCGACGACCTGGTCAACCTCTTCCACAACGTCGGCATCGCCACCGGAGTCGACGCCGCCAAGCTGGTGGCCGTACGCGACCAGCTGCATGTCCTGCTCGGCAGAAAGCTGGAGTCCGCGCTCTCGTCCGTGCCGGCGGCTCCCGTGGCACTGCGCGTCTGAGCCCGGGCCGGGGATTCGCTCGGTCAGCGGGTTCCGGGGCGGTAGCCGAGCCGGCGTGAGGCGTCCTCCGCGGCGGCCACCACCTTCGGCGCCAGCTCACCGACGTCGGAGGGGGTCAGCCGCTGCGTCGGCGCGCCGATGCCGAGCACCGCGACGAGTTCACCGGTGAGCCCGAAGACCGGGGCGCTGACCGAGGCCGCGCCCAGGTCGCGTTCCTCGAAGGAGGCCGCGTAGCCGAGCTTGCGGATCTCCTCCAGCTGCTGGTCGAGCAGGTCGATGTCGACGACGGTGCGGGCCGTGTGCCGGCTGAGGCCGTGGCTGACGGCCGCGGAGCGGGCCAGCGGGTCGTAGGCCATGAAGACCTTTCCCGCCGAGCCCGCGTGCAGGGCCATCACCATGCCCACCATGAACAGCCGCATGACGACGTGGTGGGTGTCCGCGATGGAGACCACCGTGCGGTAGGCGCCGTCGCGCACGTAGAGACAGGCCGTCTCGCCGGTGGAGTCCCGCAGGTCCTGCAGCGACGGGCGGGTCAGGCGCACCATGTCCAGGCCGAAGGTGCCGGGGGCCGCCCAGCGCACCAGTCCGAGACCGATGCGGTAACCGTCCTCGTCCCGGTCCAGGAACCCCTCCCGGACCAGGTTGTGGACCAGGCGCTGGCTGGTGCTGGCCGGCAGTCCCGTTTTCCTGGTGATCTGCTGCAACGTGAGACAGGGCTCCGCGATCGTGAAGCACTCCAGGACCTGGCGGAACTTCTGCAGCACCAGGATCGGCGGAATGCCGCTCTTCTCGCCCGCACCCACCTTCTCGCCCGCACTCACCACTGGTCTCCTCTCCCCCGGGCGCCCGTCCTCCGCGGATCCGTGCTGCCCGGGCCAAGGTTACTGAGCGCCGCCCCGGCCGGGCTCCGCCGCGGTGCCGCGCGCCCCGCCGCGGGACTTTTCTTCAGACCGTGGCCGCCGACCCATTGACGTCAGACCATTGCACCTTCAGCATGAGTCGAACCACATTGTGAGTCTACAACTCACCACCGCTCGCTGGAGGGCCCGTGAAGGACGCCTCGGTTGCCACCAGGCTCGATCGCCTACCCATCACCCGCATGCATCTCATGGCCGTCCTCGTGGTCGGCCTGGGTATCTTCTTCGACCTTTACGAGGTGTTTCTCGCAGGCACGGTCAGCACCGCGCTCAAGGACGACTTCCAGGTCGGCGCGGACCAGCTCAAGCCGCTGCTGGCCTCCGCCTTCGTCGGGGCCTTCGTCGGCGCGGTCGTCATGTCCCGCATCGCCGACCGCCTCGGCCGCCGCAGGGCCTTCTATCTCACCCTGGCCGTCTACTCGGCCTTCTCGGTACTCGCGGCGTTCAGTCCGAATGTCGAGATGCTGATCGTCTGCCGCTTCCTGGCCGGTCTCGGCATCGGCGGCGAGCTGCCGCTGTGCGACGCCTATCTCTCGGACCTGCTGCCCGCACGCCACCGCGGGCGTCTCATCGGCTGGGCGTACACGGTCGGCTTCTGCGGCGTGCCGCTCGCCGGCTTCCTCGCGCTGAACATCGTGCCGGACACCTATCTGGGCGTGGCCGGGTGGCGCTGGATGTTCGTGATCGGCGGGGTCGGTGCGGCGCTGTGCTGGGTCCTGCGCCGCGGCCTCCCGGAGTCGCCGCGCTGGCTGGAGGCGATGGGGCGGCACGAGGAGGCCGACCGCGTCGTGCGCATCTTCGAGGAGTCGGCCCACCGCAACACCGCCGCCGCGACGAGCCCGACCGGCCCCAATGGCCCGACCGACCCGGAGGCCGAGGCGCCGGCGACGGTTCCCGAGAAGGCCTCGCTGCGCCAACTGGCCCAGCCGCCCTGGCGGTCCCGTTCGGTGATGCTGGTGATCTTCCAGATCCTGCAGGTCTTCGGCTACTACGGCTTCGGCACCCTGGCCCCGCTGGTGCTGGCCAGCAAGGGCTACGACATCGTCCACAGCCTGACCTTCAGCTCCCTGTCCTTCGTGGGCTACCCGATCGGCTCCCTGCTGTCGGTGTTCGTCATCGAGCGGGTCGAGCGCAAGACACTGATCATGCTGTCCGCCTTCGGCATGCTCGCCTTCGGCCTGGGCTTCGGCTACGCCCAGAACACCGCGATGATCGTCGCCTTCGGCTTCTGCTACACCTTGGTGAGCAACCTCTTCTCCAACGCCTACCACGTGTACCAGGGCGAGCTCTTCCCCACCCGGCTGCGCGCCACGGGCGCGGGCGGCGCCTACTCGCTCAGCCGCCTCGCCTCCGCGGTCATGCCGTACGTCCTGCTGCCGCTGCTGCTGAACCACGGCGCCAACGCGGTCTTCGTCTTCATCGCCTGCGCGATGGCGGCGGTCATCGTCGACATCGGCCTGCTCGGCCCGCGGACCACCGGCCGCTCGCTCGAGGAGCTCACCTCTCCGGGGCTCGCGACCGCTCCGGGCGCCGGGGTCCCGCTGGACGCGGCCGCCGCCGAGCACTGACCACCCGGCCACCCCCACCGGCTCCGGTCCTCCCGTCGGCCTCTCGGGCGGGCCGGGGCTGCTGAGGGTGGCACATGGTAGCGTCGTAGCGTCCGTATACAAGCTGTATGCGAGCTGTGGGGGTTGCCGTGGCGTCGGGCCGGGAGAAGGCGTACGCGTATCTCAAGGACACGGTGCTGTCGGATCCCGACATGCAGGGGGCGTTCCTGTCGGAGCAGGAGCTCGCCGACCGTATCGGTGTCTCCCGCACGCCCATTCGCGAGGCGCTGCTGCAGCTCGCGGCCGAGGATCTGGTCGAGCTGGTGCCCAAGCGGGGCGCGCGGGTGGCGCCGCTGACGGGGCGGGAGATCCGCGAGCTCATGGAGCTGCGCGCCATCGTCGAGCGGTACGCCGCCGAGCAGTTGGTCTCCGCCGGACGCCCGCCGGTGGCGGAGCTGCGGTCGCTGCTGGAGCAGCAGCGCGAGCTGACCGGCGCCGAGGACGCCAAGGAGTTCATCGACGTCGACCACCGCTTCCACTCGGCACTGATCTCCGCCGTCGGCAACAGCCTCCTGGACCGCCACTACGACGGACTGCGCAGCCGCCAGGTCCGCGCCGGCGTGGTCGCCCTGTTCAACCAGCAGGGCCGGCAGGAGGCCGTACTGCAGGAACACGAGGCGATCCTGGACGCCCTGGCCGCCGGCGACGCACAGGCCGCGTGCGCCGCCATCGACCACCACCTGGAGTCGACGCTGAAGGTGCTGCTCGCGGGGTAGCCCTGTCCGGCGGATCATGTTCGGGCAGGGCTCGGTAGGTTGGCCGCATGTCTTCTGCACTCGTCGTCGGTTACGACCCGCAAGCGATACCCGGTGTTGACGGAGAGGCCCTTCGTGCGGCGCTCGACGCGGAGTTGGGACGGTTCGGTGAGCACGGCATCGACGCGGCCATGACGCTGCTCGTGTTCGACGAATCGGCCGAGTCCACCCTCGTCGCCTCGTTGACCGAGCAGCCGTGGGATGTCGTTGTCGTCGGCGGCGGGATCCGCAAGGCCGAGCCGCTGCTTCCGCTCTTCGAACAGATCGTGAACCTGGTCCGGCGCCATGCGCCCCAGGCTGCGATCGCGTTCAACACCAGCGGCGGGGACAGCGTCGAGGCGGCACAGCGGTGGTTGTGAGTCCCAGCTGCCCGGTCACGTACTGAGCCACGGTCGGATCGTTGGCCGGCTGTTCGGCTGTTCGGCTGTTCGGCTCGGGGATAATGTGCTGGATCTGCCGTCCGCGCAGGTAGCGGCGAATGGGGCGAGGAGTCCTGTCCTCGACGTCCGGTCAGGGGTAGGTGATCACGAGCATGGTCACGCCGTCCTCGGTGGTCCAGGGGCCGTGCGGCATGCCCGGTGGGCGGCAGGCGTACATGCCCGCGGTGAAGGTGCGGTCCAGGGTCAGGTCGTGCAGGGCGCCCTCGACGAGGTAGACCTCCTCCCAGAAGTCGTGGCGTGCCACGCCGCCGTCCGAGGTGTCGGTGCCGGGCGCCCAGCGGACGAGCGCGGTGCGGCAGCCGCTCTCGGGGTCGTCGGCCAGGACGCGCTCCTCGACGCCGGGGCCCGCCCCCACAGGGGCGATCCACAATCCGTCCGGGAGATGGAACTCCAGCTCGGGCTTGCTCATCGCCACAACTCCGGGCGCCGGTTGGCCAGTACGGACGTCTTCTGCCGTACGGCGGCGACCTCGTCGAAGTCCAGGTCGGCCACCAGCAGATCGGGCTCGGCGCCCAGCGCGTAGCGGACCGTGCCGTCGGGTCCGACGATGCGGCTGTGCCCGATGCCGGTCGGCGCGGTACCCGGCTCGCCCCCGGGCTCGGCCTGACCGACGGCGGCGAGCCACACGGTGGCGTCCAGCGCACGGGCTCGCACCAGCAGCTCCCACTGTTCCGGCTTGCCGGGCCCCGCGCCCCAGGAGGCGGCGAGCAGGGTGCCGACGGCTCCCGCGTCGGCGTGTGCCCGAAACAGCTCCGGGAAGCGGACGTCATAGCAGGTGGCCAGGCCCAGCCGTACGCCGTCCACGTCGATCAGCGTCGGGGCCGATCCCGCCGCGACGCTGTCGGACTCGCGGTAGCCGAAGGCGTCGTAGAGGTGGATCTTGTCGTACGACGCCTCGACGCCGGGTCCGGTGGCCAGCAGGGTGTTGGCCACCCTGCCGCCGGAGGCCGGGGTGAACATGCCGGCCACGACCACCGTGCCGGTGGCCTGTGCGATCTGCCGTACGCCCTCGGCCCAGGGGCCGTCCAGGGGTTCGGCGAGCGGGGCCAGGGGCGTGCCGAAGCAGGCCATCGACGCCTCCGGGAAGACGACGACGCGGGCTTTGTCGGCTGCCGCGCGGTGGGTCCATTCCTCCAGGAGACGGAGGTTCTTGCCGGGGTCTGGGCCGGTGGTGAGCTGGCTCAAAGCGATCCGCATGACGCGGTTCCTCCTCGGAGGTGCGGCGGGGACTCGGGGTTCGGGGGTCAGTGGGTGCGGGTGGTGTCCGGCGCCGTGCGCGTCTTCGGCGCGGCGAGTACGGCGTCCTCGTCCACGGCGGCCTCGGGGTCGCGGCCCAGACAGACCCCGGCGAGGGAGACGGCCGAGGCGACGGCGATGTACGCGGCCAGCGGCACCCAGGTGCCGTAGACGCTCAGCAGGGTGGTGAACAGCAGCGGGGCGATCGCGCCGCCGATGATCCCGGCCAGGGTGTACGCGAGTGAGGAGCCGGTGTAGCGCAGGCGGGGCGAGAACTGCTCCGCGATGAAGGCGGCCTGCGGGCCGTAGAGGCAGCAGTGGATCACGAGGCCGACGACCACACCGGCGGCGAGCGGCAGCCAGCTGCCGCCGCCGATCATCGGGAAGAACAGGAAGGGCCACACGGCGGAGGCCACCGCCGCACCGCCGGACAGCAGCCGCCGGTTGACGCGGTCGGAGAGGGCACCGGCCAGCGGCATCAGGAAGACCTGCAGGGTGGAGCCGATGAGGACGGCCGCGAGAGCGGAGCCGCGCGACATGCCGAGTTCCTTGGTGGCGTACGTCAGGACGAAGACCGTGAACATGGCGTACAGCACGTCGGGGCCGACGCGGCACAGGATCGCGGCGAGCAGGGCGCGGGGCTGGGTGGTGAAGACCTCGCGGATCGGCGCCTCGGGGCGGGAGTGCTCCGCCGCCATCGCCTTGAACACCGGCGTCTCCTCCAGCTTCGCCCGCACCCACAGCCCGAACGCGACCAGGACGCCGGAGAGCAGGAAGGCCACGCGCCAGCCCCAGGACTCGAACTGCGCCTCGGTCAGCAGCGCGCCGAGGGCGGCCAGGACGCCGTTGGCCAGCAGGTTCCCGGCGGGAGGGCCGACCTGCGCGGCGGAGGCGTAGAAGCCGCGACGGCGCGGGTCCCCGAACTCGCTGGACAGCAGGACGGCTCCGCCCCACTCGCCGCCGACGCCGACGCCCTGGGCGAAGCGCAGCACGACCAGGGCGATCGGGGCGGCGACGCCGACCGTCGAGTACGCGGGCAGGACGCCGATCAGGAAGGTGGCCGCGCCGATGAGGACCAGCGTGGCCATCAGCACCCTCTTGCGGCCGATGACGTCGCCGAGACGGCCGAACACGAAGCCGCCCAGCGGGCGGGAGACGTAGCCGACCGCGTAGGTGGAGAACGCCAGGAGCGTGCCGGTGAGCGGGTCCTCGGAGGGGAAGAAGAGGTCGCCGAAGACCAGGGCGGCCGCGGCGGAGTAGACGGCGAAGTCGTACCACTCCAGCGCTGTTCCGGTCAGGCTCGCGACGAACGCCCGGCGGACGCCGGAGTGCCGGGCGGACGCGTTCAGGTCGTCCTTCGGGGTGCGGGGCATGGTTCCCATCCTTGCTGAGAGACATCGACCTTCCGGCATACTTCTTGTATACAGGTCGTATGCGCAAGCCCCTGCGCCAAGAAGTTCACCGTGGATGCGATCTCTGGGAGTGCCCTCATGGCCGTGCTGACCTTCGAACTGCCCGACGGATCGATGCGCGAGGTCGACGTCGTCCAGGTCCTCAACGCCGGGTACGCCGGCCGCAGCCAGGACGACGTCGCCGCGCATGTCGCGGAACTCGCCGAGCTGGGCGTGCCGGGTCCGTCGGTGACGCCGGCCCTCTACCCCGTCTCCCCCTACCTCGCACAGCAGACCGACCGGGTCCAGGCGCAGCACGGGCGCACGTCCGGAGAGGCGGAGTGGGCGCTGGTCGTCGCGGACGGCGGGGAACTGCTGCTGACGGCCGCCTGCGACCACACTGACCGCGACCTGGAGGTGCACGGGGTGGCCTGGAGCAAGAACGCCGGCCCGGACGTGCTCGCCCGTCGCGCCTGGCGCCTTGCCGACGTGGAGTCCCGTGTCGACGAGCTCACCCTGCGGGCCTGGGTCACCCACGGCGACACGCGCACCGAGATCCAGCACGGCACCCTCGCCGAACTCCTCACCCCCGCCTATTGGGTCGACGTCCTGCGCTCGCGTGACGCCCTCGTCCCGGGCACGGTCCTGATCTCCGGGACCATCCCGATGGCCCCCGGCGTGGACCAGTTCGCCGACGGCTGGACCGTGGAACTGGGCGACCCCGTCACCGGGGACACCATCCGCCTCGACTACGCCGTCCGGCCCATGCCGGCACCCATCGGCTGAGGCGACGACGGCCGCGACGGCTGACGCGTACAGGCATGGATCGACGGTATTGAGTTCATCCATGACATCTGAGACGGATTGGCATTGGACGTCATGACACGGGGCGGCCATCATCGCTGCATGACGGCCATCGTCCCCGCATGATCGAGCTGATCCGAACAAGCCGGATCCGAGAAGAGGGAGTCGCCAGCCATGTCACTCGCCCGCGTCCACAACTTCGCCATCTCGCTCGACGGTTTCGGCACCGGTGAGGGCCAGAGCCGGGAAGCGCCGTTCGGTCACGCCGGCGAACGGCTGCACCAGTGGATGTTCAAGACCCGTTTCTGGCACGACATGATCGGCAAGCCCGGCGGGAGCTCCGGCATCGACGACGCCTTCGCGCGGCAGTTCAACCCCGGGATCGGCGCCGAGATCATGGGCGCCGGGAAGTACGGCTTCCCCGGGTGGCACGAGGACCCGGAGTGGAAGGGCTGGTGGGGGCCCAACCCACCGTTCCACACACCGACGTTCATCCTCACGCACCACACACGGCCGCCGATCGAGATGGAGGGCGGCACGACGTTCCACTTCCTCGACGCCTCCCCCGCCGAGGCGCTCGAAGCGGCCCGCAAGGCCGCGGAGGGCCAGGACGTGCGCATCGGCGGAGGGGCCACGGTGGTTCGTGAGTTCCTCGCCGCCCGGCTCATCGACCACATGCACGTCGTGGTGGCCCCGATCCTGCTCGGGCGCGGCGTACGCCTCTGGGACGAACTGGAGGACCTCGAGAAGGACTACGACATCGAGGCCACCTCCTCGCCCAGCGGAGTCACGCACCTGACGTTCACCCGCGCGGGCGGCTGAATCGCTGCTGCTCGGCGGCCGAAGCACGTCGGCGCCGTCCCATCAGAGGGTCGGCGCCGACGTGAGGGGAGCCCTTCGCCCCACCATGGGTGGTGTCTACTCCGCCCGGCCGCGGTCGAGGTCCGCGATCTCGCGCACGGCCTCCACGACGGCCCGGAAATCCTTCTTCAGGATCGCCCCGTGATTGCTGGCGACCTTCGCGCTCACCTTGATGTGCGGATTGCGGGCGGTTACCGCGTCGAGGCCGGTGCGGATCTGTTCCTGCTCGTCATCGCGGCTTCCCAGGGACGTCCCCGAGGCGACGACGTAGCGCACCGGGACGGTGATTGCGTCCAGTACGGGGCCGAGTTCACGTTCGCTGGAGAGCCTGCCGAGCTCGATGTTGCTGTCCGCCATCTGCTCGGCGTTCAGCCGCGGGGTCAGACCCGTCGGGCGCAGCAACGGCAGGAAGGGGCCCCACTGCCGGAACTGCTTGCGGATCCGCTGCTCCATCGCCTCGTCGAGCCAGTCGTACGGGAAGGCGCCGTCGACCAGGACCGCGCCCAGTGAACGCTCCGGGTTCCGGTGGGCCCAGTGTGCCCCGACGACGGCTCCGTAGGACCAGCCGACCAGCAGCGCCCGGTCCACGCCCCGGGCCGCGAGTACGGCGTCGACGTCCCGGACGGCGGCCTCGAAGGAATAGTCCGCCGAGCGTTTCGATTTTCTGCCGCGCGCCCGCTCGTCGTAGGTGATGTGCCGCCATCCGGTGCCCAGTTCGGCGATGACCCGTCGCCAGTAGCCCTGCGTGGCGAACTGGCCGTTGAGGTAGACGACGGGAACGCCGGGACCGCCGGTGTCGGTCACGGCCAGGGCCGTGTCGTCGACGGGCACCATGCCGGTCCAGGTCGCGCCGGTCGCGTTCTGGGGAGTGTTGCTCTGCGGGGTGCTGTTCTTCGTCATGCCTGCCTCCTTGTTTCCGACTCCTGAAACGCTACGTTGCTTTCCAACATGCGGCAACAAGCTTATTGCACTGCGATTGAATAGCTGCAGTACAGAGCAGTTAAAGTGTTGCAACGAGGCAAGATTTAATGCAACGACTCCTGGTCCGTCCATTGCAATGATGAGAACGCGAACGCTATGGTGACGCCTCAGGAACGGCCATCACGCAGGCCGTCACACAAAAGCACCGAGGAGACCGCGATGCCGGGAGGCAGGCTCACCCAGTCCGAACGCAGGCAGATCGCGCTGGGGCTGGCCGACAACCTCCCCTACGCCGAGATCGCCCGGCGTCTGGGGCGTCCGACCTCGACGGTCACGCGGGAGGTGATGCGCAACGGCGGCCCCACCGCCTATCGCGCCGACCTGGCCCACCGGGCCACCGAGCACCGAGCCCACCGGCGCAGGCCCGCCTCCTCCCGGGCGACGACGTCGGTCCCCCAGCCGCACGGGCGCGACGCCGAGGCGGTGGCCGCGTACGAGGAGACCCTGACCACCGTGCTGATGTCCTCGGGGCTGCCCAAGATGACGGCGCGGGTGCTGACCTGCCTCTTCATCACCGACGCGGGCCGCCTCACCGCGTCACAACTCGCCCAGCACCTCCAGGTCAGCCCGGCGTCCGTGTCCAAGGCGATCGCGTTTCTGGAGAGCCAGAGCCTCGTGCGCCGGGAACGCGACGAACGCCGCCGCGACCGCTACATCGTCGACGACGAGCTCTTCTACCAGGCGACGATCGCCAGCGCCCGGGCCAACGACCAGCTCGTGGAGACCGCACGCCGGGGCGTCGCCGTCCTCGGCCCCGAAACTCCGGCCGCCGACCGTCTGGAGAACATCGCCCGCTTCCTCGACTTCATCAGCGAGAGCATCACCCGCGCCGCCGAACAGGCCCGCGAGGTCCTGCACACCAAGCCCGCGACGGCTCCGGCCGACGGGCAGTAGGGGGCAGTAGGGGGGGAGCAGAGGGACCTTTGTCCCCTGAATCGGGCCCGTCGAAGCTGTTCTCGGCCACCCCGCCGACCTCGGACGTTCCAGACCAGCCAGACATATGCGGAATCCTTTCTTCGGCAACTGTGCCGAAAGTATGGTGATCGCGTGAAGGCACTCGTGTTGTCCGGTGGCTCAGGTACTCGTTTGCGCCCCATCACGCATACGTCGGCGAAGCAACTCGTACCGGTCGCGAACAAGCCGGTGTTGTTCTACGGACTGGAGGCGATCGCGGAGGCGGGCATCACGCAGGTCGGGATCATCGTGGGGGAGACGGCCGAGGAGATCCGGGAGGCGGTCGGCGACGGTTCCGCGTTCGGCCTCGACGTCACCTACATCCCGCAGGCCGAGCCGCTGGGGCTCGCCCACGCGGTGTTGATCGCACGGCAGTTCCTGGGCGAGGACGACTTCGTGATGTACCTCGGCGACAACTTCGTCGTCGGCGGCATCAGGGACCTGGTGGACGCCTTCCGCGCCGAACGGCCCGATGCGCAGATCCTGTTGACGAAGGTGGCGAACCCGACCGCGTTCGGAGTGGCCCAACTGGACGCGGCGGGCCGGGTGATCGGCCTGGAGGAGAAGCCCGAGCACCCCAAGAGCGATCTCGCGCTGGTGGGCGTGTATCTGTTCACCCCCGCCGTCCATGAGGCCGTGCGCGCCATCAAGCCGTCCCGGCGCGGCGAGTTGGAGATCACCCACGCCATCCAGTGGATGCTGGACGCCGGACGCGATGTGCGCTCCACGACGATCTCCGGGTACTGGAAGGACACCGGGAACGTCACCGACATGCTGGAGGTCAACCGCTCCGTGCTGGAGACCCTGGAGCGCAGGATCGACGGCACGGTCGACGAGGACAGCGAGATCATCGGCCGGGTGCGCATCGAGGCCGGGGCGAAGGTGACGGGCAGCCGGATCGTGGGTCCCGTGGTCGTCGGCGCGCACACCGTGATCACCGACTCCTACGTCGGCCCCTTCACCTCGATCGCCGATGACTGCCGTATCGAGGACAGCGAGATCGAGTACTCGATCGTGCTGCGCGACTCCTCCGTGAGCGGGGTCCGGCGCGTGGAGGCCTCGCTCATCGGCCGCAATGTCGAGGTGACTCCGGCACCTCGCAGACCTGCCGCCCACCGTTTCGTCCTCGGCGACCACAGCAAGGTGCAGATCTCGTCATGACGGCCTCTTCCTCCTCGCCCGTCCGCGACAGCAACGAGAAGAAAGGTTCTGCCCGTTGAGCTTCAGAATCCAGCCGACCGCACAGGTCGACGAGACGGCCACGGTCGGCGACGGGACAACGGTCTGGGATCTGGCCCAGATCCGGGAGAACGCCCTGCTGGGCAACGGATGCATCGTGGGCCGGGGAGCGTATGTCGGCCCCGGCGTCCGGATCGGCGACAACGTCAAGTTGCAGAACTACGCGCTGGTTTACGAGCCTGCCGTCCTCGCCGACGGGGTGTTCGTCGGCCCGGCGGCCGTGCTGACCAACGACTACTTCCCGAGGTCGGTGGACGAAGAGGGCCGGCTCAAGCGCGGCGGCGACTGGGAGCCCGTCGCGGTGACGGTGGCCGAAGGCGCGTCGCTGGGCGCCCGTTCGGTGTGCGTGGCGCCGGTGCGTGTCGGTCGCTGGGCGCTGGTCGCGGCGGGCGCCGTAGTGACCCGCGACGTACCGGACTTCGCTCTCGTGGCCGGTGTTCCGGCGCGCCGGATCGGCTGGGTCGGACGGGCCGGCGTACGGCTTGTCGAGCGCGAGGGCGAGCCGGGCGTGTGGGAGTGCCCGCGGACGGGTGCGCTGTACGACGAGAAGGACAGTGAACTCCTCGAACGTGCGTGACTCCGGTTTCCCCCAAACCGCAAATCTTCGAACATCTACCGGCATAACATGTGTGTTATCTGTGCAGATCCAGCACAATGAGCACACGTACCGGTAGTGCCCAGGGGGGTAACGGGGTGGGGGACACCTGTGCTTGAAACCACTAGCGACGTCGGTCTCGACACCTGACGTCCGTCTTCCGCCGCGTGGCCATCCACGCCGCGGCGATCACCGGTGCGTGCACTGGCGATCACCAGTCCGTGCACAACAGGACCACAGGGGGGTTGGTGTGCCCAAAAGATGACCACCACACGTCTCGCGGCACTCGCTCAGGAGGAACCGCCGCTTCTTGCGCTCGCCCAACGGCTTCTCACCGTCGCCGAGTTGGGGCTTCCGTCGATGCTGCTGCCCGGCAGTGAGGCCTTCGTCTTCACCATGGCCGGACAGCAAGCCCCGGACGGTTCATGGACGTTGGAGCGCCGGGGCACCAGCACCCGCTATGCGGCCATCACCGCACTGGGCGTCCGTTTTCTGCCCGAGGACCGCCAGCGTGCGGTGCTCGGGGGGCGTACGGCGCAGGAGTTCACCGGCCTGCTGATCGAATCGCTGCCCGCGGTGACCAATCTCGGTGACGCGGCACTGATCGCCTGGGCCGCCGCCGAGACCGAGCATCCCAAGCTCTCCGACGCCGTCGCCCGGGTTGACGCCCTGGACGACGAGGACCGGCCGCAGTACACCGTCGAGGCCGCCTGGGTGCTGTCCGCCCTCACGGCGGCGCGTGACACGGTCGACGTGGAGGCACGTTTCGCCGCGGCCCGCAACCGTCTGCTGCGGGCCCGGATCGAGGGCAGTCCGCTCTTCCCGCACGCCACCGGCCCGGGCCTGGTGCCCTGGTACCGGGCGCACGTCAGCTGCTTCGCCGACCAGACCTACCCGCTGCAGGCGCTGGCCCGCGCCCATGCCAGTGGTGACGGGGACGGCGACCCGGAGGCGCTGGCCGCGGCCGAGGCGTGTGCCGCGCGGATCTGTGAACTGCAGGGCGAGGGCGGGCAGTGGTGGTGGCACTACGACGCGCGCACCGGCGGTGTCGTGGAGGGCTACCCCGTCTACAGCGTCCATCAGCACGCGATGGCCCCGACCGCCCTGTTCGACCTCGCCGACGCCGGCGGCACCGACTTCGGCGCGGCCGTCCGCAAGGGGCTGCGCTGGATGACGGACGTACCCGAACTGGCCGGTTCTCAGCACCGCGAGCCGATGATCCTCGACGAGCTCGGCGCCACCTGGCGCAAGGTCTACCGGGGCGACCCGAAGAAGGCCGTACGTGCCGCCCGTGGCCTGTCGACGCGACTCGCGCCGGGCGCCCGGCTGAAGTCCCTGGACCGGGTGTACCGCCCCCTGTCAGTGGACCGCGAATGCCGGCCGTACGAGTTCGGCTGGATGCTTTACGCCTGGCAGGGGGGCCGGATATGACGGAGCGTCGGAAGTTGTTCGGCGTCGAGCTGGATCCGCTGACGATGGACGAGACCGTCGAGCGCTGTCTCGAAGCGGTGCGTGACAAACGGCAGTTGGAGATCGGCGTGGTCAACGCCGCGAAGCTGGTCAACATGCGGCGCGACGAACGGCTCGCCAAGGCGGTCTCCGGCTGCGATCTGGTCCTCGCGGACGGACAGGCCGTGGTGTGGGCCGGGCGGGTGCTGCGCGCCCCGCTGCCCGAGCGGGTGGCCGGGATCGACCTGTTCCTGCGATTGCTGGCCGAGGCGGAGGCGGCGGGCATCTCCGTGTACTTCCTCGGCGCCAAGCAGGAGGTGATGGAGCGGATGCTGCTCCGCGTCGCCGACCGCTTCCCCGGTCTGAAGGTGGCCGGCAGCCGCAACGGCTACTTCGACGACTCCGAGCAGCAGGAGATCGCCGACACCATCGCGCGAAGCGGTGCCCAGATGCTTTTCCTTGGCATGACCTCGCCGAAGAAGGAGATCTTCACCGCCGCCTACGGCACCCGCACCGGCGCCCGCGTGGTGCACGGCGTCGGCGGCTCCTTCGACATCCTGGCCGGAGTCACCAAGCGCGCCCCCGCCACCTGGCAGCGCTGGGGCCTGGAGTGGCTCTACCGCGTCAAGCAGGAGCCCCGACGTCTGGGCCGGCGCTACCTCACCACCAACGTCTCCTTCCTCCTCATGACGGCGCGCGAGCTGATCCGGCTCACCGCGTCGACCGCCCCCGCGAACAGGAGTCACTGATGCGCGTCGTCGTGGTGGGGCAGGGCTACGTCGGCCTGCCCCTGGCCATCCGGGCCGCCGAGGTCGGACACGAGGTGATCGGCTACGACGTCGACGCCCGGCGGATCAAGCGCCTCGCCGCCGGTGAGTCCTTCGTCGAGGACGTCTCCTCCGAGAGGATCCGCGCAGCCCTGGACAACGGCACCTACCGGGCGAGCGATTCGGCCCGCGACTGCGGCGGTTTCGACATCGCCGTGGTGACCGTGCCGACCCCGCTGCACGAGGGCACCCCCGACCTGCGGTACATCAAGGAGTCGGCGGTCACCCTCGCCCGCTATCTGCGTCCCGGCGCAACGGTCGTCCTGGAGTCGACGACCTATCCCGGCACCACCCAGGAGCTGTTCGCGCCGATCCTGGAGGAGGGCTCGGGACTGACCGCGGGCGCCGACTTCCAGCTCGGCTACAGCCCCGAACGGATCGACCCCGGCAACGCCGTGTGGGGCTTCAAGGAGACCCCGAAGGTCGTCTCCGGAGTGAACGACGCCTCTCTGAAGGCGGTTCAGGACTTCTACGCCCAACTCGTCGACACCACCGTGCCGGTGCGCTCCCCCAAGGAGGCCGAGCTCGCCAAGCTGCTGGAGAACACCTTCCGGCATGTGAACATCGCGTTGGTCAACGAGGTCGCGATGTTCGCCCATCACCTGGACATCGACATCTGGCAGGCCATCGACGCGGCCTCCAGCAAGCCCTTCGGCTTCATGAAGTTCACGCCAGGCCCGGGCGTCGGCGGCCACTGCCTGCCGATCGACCCCTCCTATCTGTCCTGGCGGGTGCAGCGCGAACTGGGCCAGAACTTCCGGTTCGTGGAGCTGGCCAACGACATCAACGGCCATATGCCGGAGTACGTGACGCGCCGCATCAGCGAGCACTTCAACGACCGGCGGCGCTCCGTCAACGGCTCGCGGGTCCTGCTGCTGGGGCTGGCGTACAAGAAGAACACCGGCGACGCCCGCGAGTCGCCCGCCCTGCGCATCTCCCAACTTCTGCTCGACATGGGCGCGCAGGTCAGGGCGGCGGATCCGCATGTCGTCGAGAGCCTGCCGGTGGACACCCGGCTGGTGCGGGTCGAGCCGACACCCGAGGAGCTGGCGGGCGCCGACGTGGTGGTGCTGCTCACGGACCACGACAGCTTCGACTACGAACTCGTCGCCGAACACGCCCCCTTCGTCCTGGACTGCCGTCGGCGGCTGCCGTCCGGACCCACGATCGAGGTGCTCTGAAGCCATGCGCATCGTCTGTGTCGCCGGGGCGCGCCCCAACTACATGAAGATCAAACCGGTGATGGACGCCCTGGAACGCCGGGGCGCCGAGCTGCTCCTCGTCCACACCGGCCAGCACTACGACCCGGCCATGAACGACGTGTTCTTCGCCGACCTCGGCATCCGCCCGCCCGACCGCTTCCTGGGGGTCGGCTCCGGCAGCCACGCGGAGCAGACCGGACGGGTGATGACCGCGTTCGAACCGCTGCTGGAGGAGGTGGCGCCGGACCTCGTCGTCGTGGTCGGCGACATCAATTCCACGCTGGCCTGCGCCCTGGTCACCGCCAAGGCCGGACCGCTGCTCGCCCATGTCGAGGCCGGTCTGCGCAGCCGCGACTGGGGCATGCCGGAGGAGGTCAACCGGGTCGCCACGGACCGGGTCAGCGACTACCTGCTGGCCCCCTCCCCCGATGCCGTCGCCAACCTGCGCGCGGAGGGCTACCGGGAGGACCAGATCCATCTGGTCGGCAACGTCATGATCGACACGCTGCTGGCCAACCTGGAACGGGCCCGCGCCTCGGACGTGCTCGGCCGATACGGCCTGTCCCAGGGCGAGTTCGGCCTGGTCACCCTGCACCGGCCCGCCAATGTCGACGACCCCGAGGTCCTCGCCGGACTGCTCAAGGCCCTGGGCGAGATCGCCGGAAGCTGCCCGCTCGTGCTGCCCGTGCATCCGCGGGCGGCCGGGAAGCTGGCCGAGATCGGCGTGCCGGGCGGCATCCAACTCGTGCCGCCCGCAGGGTACTTGGACTTCATCGCGCTGCAGGACGCGGCCCGCCTCGTGCTGACCGACTCCGGCGGCGTGCAGGAGGAGACGACCGCACTGGGCGTGCCCTGTGTGACCCTGCGGGACAACACCGAGCGCCCCATCACCGTCGAGCAGGGCACCAATGTGCTCGCCGGCCGGGACCCGGCGCGGATCGTGGCCACCGTGAGCGCCGTACTGGACGCCCCGCCCGCACCGCGCAGACCCGACCTGTGGGACGGCCGCGCGAGCGACCGCATCGCCGACGTGCTGCTGGGAGGAGGCACCGCGAGCACCCGGCCACGACCGACCGACCGGCCGAGACCCACGGATCAGCCGAGCCCCACTGACCAGCCCAGCCCCACGGACCAGCCCAGCCCCACGGACCAGCCCAGACCTACGGACCAGCCCAGACCTACGGACCGAACGTTCCCCATATGATCCGCTTGCAACATATGCTCGTCGAACATCTGGTCGCTAGGGGGGACCGCCATGGATCTCGCTGAGATCTTCCGCGTCATGCGCAGGCGCTGGTACGTCCTGCTGCCGGGACTGCTGCTGACCGCCGGTCTGGTCGTCGGCGTCCTCGTGCTGGTCCCGGTCACCTACCAGTCGCAGAGCACCGTGGTCCTCCTCAACTCCCAGAAGGCCACCATGGCCTACGACGGCAACCCCTTCCTCAGCACCCAGACCTCGCTCACCGGCATGGCCGACAGCCTGGCCCGCAATCTCAACTCCGACGTGTCGCTGCGGGAGCTCAAGTCCCGTGGAGCCAAAGGCACGTTCGAGGCCAAGCTCGCCGACAACGCGCAGGGCCCGCTGATGTGGCTGACCGTCACCGGCACCGACAAGGCCTCCGTCCTGGCCTCGGACAAGGTCTTCACCTCGTACGCCAAGGACCGCCTCGACCAGTTCCAGAAGCAGCAGTCGGTCGCCCCGAAGGCCATGATCCGCATGACGACGATCGTGCCGCCGCAGAACCCGGCGGCGCAGACGAAGACGCGGCTGGAGTACATGGTCATGGCCGGGCTCCTGGGTCTGGTGCTGAGCCTGGTCGCCGTCTTCTACGTGGAGGCGCGCCGCCGACCGCGCACCGCGGCGGGGCCGGACGAATTCGCGCCGCCCGAAGAACCGGCGGGGCAGGACGACTTCCCCGAGCCGAAGGCCGGGGAGCCGGTCGCGGACCAGACGATCGCCCTCAGGCGGCCGCCCGCCTGGTCGCGTTCCGCCGAGAACCGGCGCGCCACGCAGCCGGGGGCCGGACGGTCCGCCACGGCCGTGGCGTCCGCCGCCGAGCCGCTCGACGAGGAGTCGACTCATGGACAGCGTTCGCACACCGGACAGCGAGAGATCTGAGGCGAGCGGGAACTCCGGGGCGTCAGTTCCGGCGGTCGACAACTCCTTTGGCCGCAAGGTCCGTTCGGCGGCCCGGTGGAGCCTGATCAACACCGTGGTCATGCGCCTGGGCAACTTCGCCACGGGCATCCTGCTGGCGCGCTTCGCCCTGGGCCCGGCCGAGTGGGGCGTCTACGGCATCGCCCAGACCGTCCTGCTGGTCCTGCTCTCGGCGAACGAGCTGGGCGTCAGCCTGGCCCTCATCCGCTGGGACGGCGACCCGCGCCGCTTCGCGCCGACGGTGCTGACCCTGGCGACCGCCTCCAGCGTCGTGTTGTACGCCGCGCTGTTCGTCTCGGCGCCGACGGTGGCCGGTCTGCTCGACTCGCCGCACGCCTCGGGCGTCCTGCGCGTGATGTGTCTGTGCCTGGTGATCGACGGGGTGGCGCAGGTGCCCGCCGGCTTCCTGACCCGCGAGTTCGCGCAGGGCAAGCGAATGCTCATCGACGCGCTCAACTTCGTCCTCAGCACCGCCGTGACCCTGACGCTGGCCTTCGCGGGCTGGGGCGCGATGAGCTTCGCGTGGGGCGCGGTCGTGGGCAACGTCGCCGCGCTCGTCGCCTCCGCCGTGGCCGCCCCGGGCACCCTGCGCTTCGGCTGGGACCGCGAACAGGCCCGCGCCCTGCTGAAGTTCGGGCTCCCCCTGGCCGGTGCGAGCCTGCTCGCGCTCGCGGTCGTCAACGTGGACACCCTGGTCGTCGGCTCCACGCTCGGCGGGGTCTCCCTCGGCTTCTACGTCCTGGCGTTCAACATGTCCGGCTGGCCCGTCCGGGTCATCTCCGAGGCGGCCCGGCGGGTCTCCTTCGCCGGCTTCTCCCGCCTCGCCGACACCCCGCAGGCCCTCGCCCAGGGCTTCAGCCGGGCGCTCGGGGTGCTGGTCACCGGCACCGTGCCCCTGTGCGTCCTGCTCGGCGGCCTCGCGGGCCCGGTCGTCCACCTCGTCTACGGCGGCAAGTGGCTGCCCGCCGCCGAGGCGCTGCCCTGGCTGATGGCCCTGGGTCTGATCCGCATCGGCTGCGAACTCGCCTACGACTGCCTGGTGGCGTCCGGGCAGCGGCGCTCCCTCATCCTCGTGCAGGGTCTGTGGGTCGTCGCTCTCGTCCCGGTCCTGATCGTCGGCGCGCGCACGGGCGGCATCGTCGGCGTCGCGCAGGGCCACGTCCTGGTCGGCGCAGTGCTGGTCGTCCCGGTGTTCCTGCACGCCCTCGGCCGGGCCGGGATCGGCCTCGCCCACATCGCCAGAGCCTGTGCCTGGCCCTTCCTCGGGGGAATCGTGATGACCCTGGTGATCCTCGGCGCGCGACGGCTGCTCGGCGACGGCACCCCGGCCGTGTTCGCCATCGGCGCGGTGGCGCTGGCCAGTTACGTGCTGTGCGTCCTGCCCGGCCTCGGCTTCCTGCGCGGCACCCGGACACCGGAGGCCGTATGAGAAGGCTCCGCGGCCCGCTCGCCTGCCTGGCCCTGCTGCTGATCGCCGGCTGCTCCGGCTCCGGCGCTCCGTCCGCGTCACCGCACACGGCCGGCACCCACGACCGGCCCTCGGCCGCGCCGGCGTCCAGCCCCTCCCCCTCGGCCACGGCCTCCCCCACGCCCAGCCCCAGCTCCCCGCCCTCCGCCACCGGGTCCGGCGCCAAGCCCTCGACCCGCGTCACCACCGTGGCACCCGTGGAGGCCGACTTCCCCAGCGCCCGCACCACCGGCCCCCGGACCCGCCTCAAGCCGCACGCCACAGGCAACATGAGCGTCAGGACCGACGGCACGGTCATCAAGGGCTGGGACATCACCGGGTCCCTGGACATCTACGCGAACGACGTGACCATCGTCGACTCCCGGATCACCTCAACCAATTGGTGGGGCGTCAACCTCCGTCCCGGCCATCACGGGTTGCGGGTCCTGCACACCACCATCACGGCCGTCCCGGGCAAGGGCCCCGACAACGGCGGTGTGGACTACGCCGTGTCCAACATGGGGACCAGCTCCGTCGAGGTCGGCTGGTGCGACATCTCCGTGTTCGGCAACGCGCTGTCCATGGGCCAGGGCACCATCCACGACAACTACGTCCACGACCTCGTCCCGTTCCGCAACGCCGGTGGCGAGTGGCAGCACACGGACGCGGTGATCAGCGGCGGCGGCAACACGGGCAGGCTGGTCATCCGGCACAACACGCTGCTCAACCCGGTCGACGTGAACCGGGGGGCGTCCGCGAGCATCGGGCTGTTCGCCGACACCGGCCATGTCTCCGACACCGTCATCGACGGCAACCTGCTGGCGGGCGGCGCCTACGCCCTCTACGGCGGCGGCGACGGGGCCACCGGGATCACGGTCACCGACAACGTCTTCTCGACCCGGTACCACGGCAACGCCGGTGTCTACGGCGCCGTCACCGCCTGGAACGCCACGGGCAGCGGCAACGTCTGGCGCGACAACCGCTTCGCCGACGGCACCCCGATCACCCCCGCACCGGCCGGCTGAGGAAGAGGACCATGAGACGTGTCGCGCGGGCTCCCTGGGAGCTTCTCAAGGGCGCCTTCGGCTGGCTGGTCCTCTTCGAGCTGCGCAACAAGGTGCTGCTCGCGCCGTCCGCGCTGCGGCTGCGCCGCTTCGAATCCGCGGAGGTCCGCCGCCTCAAGGCCGCAACGGGGCCCATGCCCAGCGCCCTCGTGGCCACCGTCATCGCCACCCACCGCCGGCCGGACGCACTGCGGGCGGCCGTCCGCTCGGCGCTGGCGCAGACCGTGCGCGACCAGGTCGTCATCGTCGTCGACGACGGCGCGGGGCTCCCCGAACTCCCGGACGATCCACGGCTGTTCGCGGTGTCACTGGCCCGCAACACCGCCGTGGCCGGTGTCGTGCGCAACGTCGGCATCCGCCTCACCCGCTCCCGTTACGTGGCCTTCCTCGACGACGACAACGTCTGGGAATCCGACCATCTGGAACGGGCGTTGGCGGTCCTGGACTCCCCCGGCGGCCCCGACGGCATCTACACCGCCCTGCTTCGCGTCCTGCCGGACGGCACCGAACGCGACACCCTCTCCGTCCCGTTCGACCGCCGCCGCGCCGCCCGCGAGTCCTTCCTCGACACCAACGCGTTCGTGGCCCGCCGCGACGGCGCCCTGCACTTCAGCCGCCTGCGCCGGACACCGAAGGTGCTCCCGCGTGAGGACTGGGAGCTGGTGTACCGCTACAGCCGGAACCACGAGGTGCGCCACGTGCCGCACGCGACGGTGCGGTACCTGGTCAACCCCGAGAGTTTCTACACGACTTGGAGCGGCGGCTGAGCGCCCTCCGGTCACGGCCCGGGCGTCGCCCGCAGCGCCCCCGGCCTGAGAAGGGCGCCCGCCGCCGCGCGGCTCGCCTTGCGTCCGAGGGCCGCCCGTGACGCCTCGCGCAGCAGGACGGCGGCCCGGAAGCAGAGGGTGGCGAGCCTTCCGTGCCGACGCGCGTACAGCCGTACGCGATTGACCGTGAGCAGGCTCCACAGGCGGGGTGAGACCTGGGAGTCGCCTCCGAGGTGGACGGCCTCGGCGGTCGGCTCCAGCTGTGTGGCGTGGCCCAAGTCCCGCGCGCGCAGGCAGAATTCGGTCTCCTCCGAGTAGAGGAAGAAGGATTCGTCCCAGGGACCGCAGGCGGACAGGCAGTCGGCCGAGATCGCCATCAGGGCGCCGGTCGCCCAGTCGACGCGGGTGGGGCGGCGATAGGCGCCGGGGTCGGTGACCAGTTCACTCAGGGCCGGGAACCGCCCGGCCCGGCGGTTGCCGATCACCGCCTCGCCCAGCGCCCGCGGCACGCTCGACTCACGTCGCAGCGAATAGTGGGGGGTGTCCCGGCCCTCCTCGTAGAGCAGGGGTACGGCGATCCCGACGCCCTCCCCCAGGCTGTCGACGAGCCGCTTCGCGCAGCCCTGCCGCATCCGGATGTCGGGGTTGCAGATCAGGGCGGCGCCGATGTCCCCGGCGGCGTTCAGCGCCGCGTTGACCCCGGCGGCGTACCCGGCGTTGCGGCCGGTCTGGACGACGGTGGCCTCGGGGGCCAGGGTCTTGAGGATGTCGACGGTGTCGTCGGCAGAGTCGTTGTCGGCGACGACCAGCCGGTGGTCGAGGCCCTTCATGGCGTCGGGCAGCGCGGCCAGGAACCCGGGGAGCACCGAGGCGCTGTTCCAGGTGACGACGATGACGGCGACGGTCGTGCTCATCGGGACTCCACGGGTCGGGGAAGCTCGGCCGGTCGGGGACGCTCAACTGGTCGGGCCAGTGCGGTTTTCGGGGTCCTGCGGGGGCCGGGCACGGTGGCGGCGGCCGCCTCGCGCCGGACGAAGCCCAGATAGCCGGACCCCGCCCCCAGCATCAGGAAGAACATGCCGGCGAACATCGGGAAGCTCAGCGAGTCGAAGGTGGCGCTGATGACCAGGGCGACCAGCGCCGAGGCGAAGAACGCCTGGCCCAGTTCACGGTCGCTCTCGGTGCGCGCCAACCGGCGGATCGCGCCGCCCTGGTGGATGCCGGTGAAGAACAGGGTGAGCAGGGCGATCAGCCCCAGCAGACCCATCTCGGCGAGGCCCAGCATGTACTGGTTGTCGGTGAAGAAGTACAGGTCCGGGGTGAAGGTGCCGAACCCCCGCCCGAACAGCGGGTGTTCCTTCAGATAGGGCACGATCGCGCTGTACTTGACGGTGCGGGCCTGGGTGCTGCTGTCGGAGTTGGACAGGAACGACGCGAACAGGCCCGTGATGGTGCCGATCAGGCCCGGAACCAGCACCTTGAACACGGCAACGGAGCCCGTCAGCACACCGATCGCGGCCCAGCGCCGGGCCGGCTTCCAGCGCGGCACCATCACCAGGGCCACCAGCAGCAGGCCGATGATCGAGGTCCGCGACACCGACAGGGGCAGCGCGCCGGCCATCAGGATCACCGGGCCCCAGCGGCGCAGTGCGTGGCGGTGGCGGCGCACCGGGTCCAATGCCTGCTGGACGGCGAACGGCAGCAGGATGGCCAACATGCCCGCGAATTCGAGGGGTTGGGCCGTGGTGGCCCGGGGCCGGGTGAAGGCGCCGCGGTCCATGACGCTGACCTGGGCCACGCTGGTCTGCAGGCCGGGGATGTTGATGGAGTCGGCGATGTTGGTGGCGGCGAAGAAGTCGTAGAAGCCGATCGCGGCGACGACGGACGCCATGACGACCACGCGGCGCATCAGCACGTCCAGCCGCCCGCGCTGCTGCATGGCCGCCGCGGTCAGGACGACCAGGGACACCCACACCAGGAAGCCGATGAGTCCGCGGTCGGCCCCGAGGACCTCCTCGTGCGAACTCTCGCGCATCGCGTCGGAGATGTACGCCGAAAGGACGGCCAGCCCGAGCACGCACAGCGCGACCCGCACGAGTCTGGTGCCGGGCGCGGGCAGGATACGGCCGCCGAGCCAGGTCGCCAGGTACCACATCAGGCCGAGCAGGGCGAAGACATTGGCGGGGGTGCCCACTCCGCCGAGCGCGGGCAGGGCGAGGTTCGAGGGGATGAAGAAGGCCAGCACCAGGTAGACGGTGAGGATCGCGGTGGCGTCGACCCGCCGGCCGAGCATGCCCGCCCGGCCCCGCCCGGGAGTGCGGGCCTTCTTGGGTTTCGACGCCGTCTTGTAGCGGCGGCGGACCACCGAGACGCCCTCCATCAGGATGGACAGCAGGAACGCGCTGACCACACCGAGGATGACGACGGCCGCGACGCCCTGGTAGCGGCTCTTGGACTTGGCGACGGGGGTCTGCGGCAGCACGACGGGCGCGGTCTGCACGGCGTACGCGGGCGGGACCTTCGCGGCGGACTGCAGGGCGTCGAGCTGCTCACCGGCGAACGCGGTCAGGGTGCTGGTCTCCTTGAGCACCTTCTCCCGGTCCGTGCCGGTGACCGTGAGCACCAGCAGCGGGCTGTCGCTGGCCGGTGCGAAGCCGGCCGTGTACGCGTCGGTGACTCCGCGGCCCTGCAACTCCTTTGCGGCGTCCGCCGATTCGAGCGTTCTGATCAGCACGTCGGCCGTGACGATGAGCGAACCGCCCGCGTTCGAGATGGGATTGCCGAAGGTGGGCGCGAGCCGTGCGACGGCCGAGGAGTCCAGCAGCGCGACGGAGCTGTGCGACTCGTAGGAGACGGGCACGGTCACCCACAGATAGCCGCCACCGATCAGGCTGAGCACGGTGAAGGGCACCATGAAGTACCAGCGTCGGCGCAGAATTGCCCATATCTCACCAAGACTCACGATGCGTCCCTCCATTCGGTGGCATCCCACCGCGCGTCCTGCCAGTATCGGGAGTGACGGAAGGAACTCGTATGTCGCCTGGAAACGTCGCCGACGCGCTGCTCCGCCGCTGGTACGTCGTGGTGGCCGCGCTGCTGGTGACGATCGCCGGGGCGTACTTCGTGCTCCGGCCCGCGCCGCAGTACGTGGGCTCCGCAGTGGTCGTGCTCAAGCCGCCGGTGACGCGGAACCAGCCCAACCAGTACACCAATCTGCAGCCACCGCTCGCGGTGGTCTCCTACGGCGTCGTGCAGCAACTGCGGTCCCCCGCCGGGACCGAGGAGCTGCACGCGGCCGGTGTCCGGGGGACCTATCAGCTGATCCCCCGCAACAGCGGCACCAGCGCGACGCCGCAGTATCTGATCCCGTCCCTGCAGGTGCAGTCGCAGGCGTCCGGGCCCGACGCCGCGGTGACGGCGGTGCGCCGCATCATCGACGTCTACACCCGGCACGTCGAGCAGTTGCAGAGCGCCCAGCACGTCCCGTCCGGTGCGCGGATCACCGCCTCCGTGCTGACCACCCCGAGCGCCGCCGCGGTGCGGGGCAACAAGACCCGCGGCCTTGCGGGCGTGGCGCTGCTGGGGCTCGCGGCCGGTGTGGTCGGCGCGCTGTGGCTCGACCGGTACGCGCTGAACCGCCGGACGACCCCGCAGGGCCGCCGGCGAAGCTCCACTCCTGCCGTCCCGGTGGCCAACTGACCCGGCCACCGGGCTGAACTGACCATCCATCAGATACCGCGGCGCTTCCAGGACTCCCACCACAGCCACTCCCGCCCGCGCTCGGCCACGGCCGACCACACCAGCGGCTGCAGATACGGCATCGCCTTCGGGCCGACGCGCCGCCGCAGCCGTAGCGCGCGGTACTCCGGCAGGGCCTGGTATCCCGGCAGGCACTGCTCGGCGAACGTCACGCACTCGTCGACCGGTACGACGCCGGTACGGCCGCGGTCGTAGGCCCGGTAGGCCCGGCGCAGGGCGAAGCGGGCCAGGCGGGTGTGGACCTGCTCGGCCAGGCGGTCGGCCTCGGGCAGCAGGTCGCCGCACTTGGCCAGCACCGAGTCGAAGGCCACCAGCCGCTGGCGCAGGTCGTCGAGCTGGCCCCCGAAGTCGACGGTGGACATGTTCTTGCCGTGGACGCGGTAGAAGGCCTGGTCGGCGCCGCGGACGTAGCCGACGTCGGCGTGCGAGGCGAGCCGCATCCACATCTCGATGTCGCCGGCGTGCGGCAGGGCCGGATCGTAGCCGCCGACCTTGTGCTGCAGGCTGGTGCGGACGACGACCTCGGGCGAGGTGATGCAGCCGGTGCCCTCGCGGAAGCGCCGCTCCAGCCACCAGTGCCCGGGGTAGACGACCGAACCGGTGCTCCGTGTACGGGCCTTGGGCAGCGGGCCTCCGTGCTGGAAGCGCAGCGGGCGGCCGTAGGCGAAGCCCGCCTCGGGGTGTTCGTCCAGCAGCCGGGCGGCCCGGACCAGTGCGCCCGGCACCAGCCGGTCGTCGGCGGACAGCAGGGCCACGTAGTCGCCGTCGGCCCATTCCATCAGGCCCTCGTTGTACGTGGCGATATGGCCCTTGTTGCTCTCGTGGACGAGGACCTCGATCCGCGGGTCGGAGGCGGCCAGCTTCTGCGCGGCCGCCGCCGAGTCGTCGGGCGAGGCGTCGTCGATGATGAGGACGCGGACGTCGACGCCGTCCTGCTCGTCCAGGACGCTGCTGACGCAGTCGGCCAGGAAGTGGCCGTACTTGTAGCAGGGGATCACCACGCTGACGCTGCTCATCGGCTCTTCTTCTTGTGGAAGACGGTCTTGCTCGTCAGCGTCCAGCTGCGGGACTTCACCGTGTGCCGGTGCTTGTCCTTCGCCGTGACCGTGACCTTGAACCGGGTGCCGTCCGGCAGGGGGGCGGACAGACGGACGGACGCCTTGCGGGTCGCCCGGTCGTAGGAGACGACGGCCGTGACATGGAGCTTTCTGGCCGCCTTGGAGCCCTTGACGATGCTCACGCTCGCCTTGACCGAGGCCACCGCGGCCTTCTTGTCCACGGCCATGACCAGGGGGCTCGCCGCGTCGGCGGTGTGCGCCGCCGAGGACGCGGTCACCTCCGTTGCGGTCTCCGTGGCCAGGGACGCGCTCGGGTTCTCGGCGGTGAAGACCGGGCCCACCCAGTAGTTCGCGGATCCGTAGGAGCCGTTGGGGAAGGCCGGGTCGGCGCCGTAGCGGTAGAGCCCGTTGTGGTGCGCGGTGGTGTCGGCCGTGGCGGTGAGCGGATACGACTGGTGGGCGCCGGCGAAGTAGCCGCCGTTCACCGCGTAGTTGCCGTTCGGCGCGTGGTAGGAGACGACGTACGGGGTGCCGGCGGTGACGGGCACCGGAGTGGCGAACGTCAGGGTCTGCCAGCCTGACGCCGTCTCGTCGGTGAAGGTCCCGCTGCCCAGCAGCGTGCCGTCGTCGGTCCACAGGCTGCCGGTGTGGGTGCCCGTGTTGCCGGTGCCCTTGTAGAAGGTGACACCGGTGACCCAGCCGTCCGCCGAGGACGTGAACCGGGTGCCCAGCTCCACGGAGTTGGTGTCCCCGGTCGTGTCAGTGGTGGCCGGCGTCGCGGAGGCACTCCACAGGGTGCAGGGGCAGGTGACCGCGGGCGGGGTGGAACTGGTGGTGAAGGACCAGGTCACCGGTTCCGCCATGGCGTTGCCCCACACGTCGGAGGCCTGCACCGAGGCGGTGTACGTGGTGTGCAGCGACAGCTGCGTCGACGGGGTGAAAGTCGCCTTGTTCGACGAGGGGAAGGTGACCGCGCCGGGCACGGTGTCGCCGTCCGCGTCCTTCACGGTGAACGTCACGTCGTCGGTGTCGACGGCGGCGCTGAAGGTGGCCGACACCGGTGCCGTGATCGAGGTGTCGGTCGCCCCGGACGTCGGGGAGGTCGAGCCGACTGTGGGCGGAGTCGTGCTGGCGGTGGAGGTGTCCAGCACCACGTCGACCCAGTAGTTGCTGCCCTCGGACGGTGTGTTCGGGAAGGCGCTGGTCGAGCCGTAGTGGAAGACGCCGTTGCCGCCGTCGGTGCCGGACTTCAGTGCGGTGAGCGGGGCCAGGCCCGCGTCATTGTCGTCGAAGTAGCCGCCGTCGTAGGAGTATCCGCCGTTGGGGGCGAAGTAGGAGGCGACATAGGTGGTGTTGGCCTTGACGGTGACCGGGGTGGAAAAGTTCAGCTGCTGCCAGCCGGAGTCCGTCTCGTCGGTGAAGGTGCCGGTGGCCAGGCGGGTGCCGGAGGCGCTCCACAGGCTGCCGGTGTGGGTGCCGGTGTTGGCGGGCGACTTGTAGAAGCGCACGCCGGTGATCGAACCGGCCACGGTGGTACGGAACTTGACGCCCAGCTCCAGGGAGCTGCCGTCGCCCGCGTTGACGGTGCCGGGCACCGCCGAGGCCGGCCAGATGCTGCAGGGGCAGGCCTGGGGGCCGACGGTCACCGGGATGGTGGTGACGGCGCCGATGTTGACGCTGTCGTCGACCGCGCGGACCTTGATGGACGCCGCGCCCGGGGCGGTCGGGGTCCAGCTGAAGGTCCAGGAGGACAGTCCGCTCGCGGCCTTCCAGGTCTTGCCGCCGTCCGTGGACACCTCCACCCGGGCCACCACGCCGCCGGAGTCGGTGGCGGTGCCCTTGATGGTGAGCGGCTTCAGCGCGGGCACGGTGACCCCGGAGGCCGGGCTCGTCACGGTGACGGTCGGCCCTGTGGTGTCGGTGGAGGCCGTCGCGGCCACGAGGTTGCTCTGCCGGGTCAGCGGCTGGACACCCATGTCGGCGAGGATGTTCAGCGTCGCCTGCTGCATCCGGGAGTCCTCGGTGACCACCGTGTCGTCGGGGTTGTACGTGGGCACGTTGGTCAGGCCCCACGACCACTGCACGGTCGCCGTGCCGAACACCAGGGCTCCTGAGTCCTGGTCGCGGAACTCGACGAGGTTGTGCGTCGCGGTGCCGTTGCCGTAGACGTTGCCCCAGTCCATGCGGAGCTTGCCGTCGTTGATGTCGACCGTCGTGGACGACACGTCGATCGCCCCGGCGGGCCGGGTGCTGTTGTCGATGTCGCTGTCCCACTCGTAGCCGAGGGTGCCCGTCGGGAACGTGGCGGTCTGGCTCGAACTGAGGCCCGCGATCGAGGTGTTGCGCCAGATCCGGTTCTTGCCGTACGAGCCGGGGACGGTGATGGCGTCGGCGCGGTAGCCGTTCACCGTGAACATGGAGCCGGTGAGGATGTTGGGCGGCTGGTAGTCCTGGCCGTAGTCCTTGCTGGCCGGGTCCATCCAGGTGCCGGTCCAGCTGCCGCTGGGATCCGCGATGCCGTTGTTCTGCGCCATCTTGGTCATCTTGTAGCAGACCAGGGTGCGGTCGGCGGTGCTGGTGCCGTCGATGCTGGGGGCCAGGCGGGTCTTCCAGAAGACCTCGTTGCCGCTGAAGAAGCCCTGGCGGACGCCCGCTTTCCGGGCCGCGAGGACGTTGGAGTACTGGCTCTGCGTCCAGTACTCGTCGTGCCCCGACGACAGATACACCTTGTGCTTCTCCAGCAGGGCGGCGCCGTTCGCGGACGACACGTCCACGCCGGAGGTGTAGCTGACGTCGTAGCCGTTGCGTTCCAGCCAGGCCAGCATCATGTACTCGGAGCCGTAGATGCCGTTGTCGCCGCCGATGTCCAGCGGCCGGTTGTAGCTGACCTCGTAGGCGCGGCCGTCCGGCGCGGGCCCGGTGCCTCCGTAGAGGTCCTGGCCGCCGTAGTCGTTGTAGGCCTGCCAGGTCTGGTCGCTGGTCTGCACGACGACGTCGGAGGTGCTGGAGTCGTTGCGCACGACGAAGGGGTACGGCATCAGGCCGTCGCCGTCGGTCTGCGTCAGGTTCGCGATGTACAGGCCGGACACGGCATCGCTGGGCACGGTCCAGCTCGCGGTCACCGGCCAGTTGCCGCAGTCGACCAGGCCCGCGGCGGGCTTGGTGGTGCAACTGGCGGGATTCGTAGTGTAGTTGGCCGGGTACGTCTTGGCCGCCTCGGCGGCGGTCGACATCTGACGGGCGCCGTCGCCGCCGTACCAGCCCAGACGGTAGATCTGGACGTTGTACGGGGTCTTCGACTGGATCTTGAACTGGACGGTGTCACCGGCCTGGACGCTCTCCTTGGTGGAGAAGCCCTGGATGTCACCGTAGGCGTTGGGCGAGAACCAGTCCTCCTTGGGACTGCCCGGCTTGGAGTTCTCGCAGACGATGGGGTTCGAGCCCGACCCGCACGGATCGGACGCAGCCTGTGCGGACCCGGCCAGCGGGAGCACCGCCAATATCAGTGCTGCTGCGACGGCGAGGCGCCCGCCCCGGATCCGTCTGCTCCATCTCTTCATGTGTACCTCTCAGCGGTGCTGTGCCGGACCGGTCGGCGGGCCGGGCGTGGAGCGTCGTACATGTGGGACCGGTCAGCCGTCGAGTGCGTCGGTGAGCGTGTCGACGACCCGTTGCTGCTGGTCGGGGCTGATCTGCGGGTACAGCGGCAGGGACAGGATCCGGTCCGCCGCGGCTTCGGCGTGCGGGAAGTCGCCGCGGCTGTGGCCGAGTTGGCGGTACGCCGGGGTGAGGTGGACCGGGGCCGGGTAGTGCACTCCGGCGCCGATGCCCTCGGCGTTGAGCTTGCCGACGACGTCGTCGCGGTCGGCTCCGGCGACCTGGATCACGTACAGGTGCCAGACGTGGACGTTGCCCGGCTCCGTCACCGGAAGGACGACACGGCCGGCCTCGGCCAGGCCGGCGAGCAGCGCGTCGTAGCGGGCCGCGGCCGCCCGGCGGGCGGTGTTGCCGTCGGCGAGGCGGGCCAGCTTGGCCCGCAGGACGACGGCCTGCAGTCCGTCCAGACGGCTGTTGAACCCGGGTACGTCGTGGCGGTACTTGGCGGTGCCGCCGTGGTTGGCGATGGCCCGCACCAGGCCGGCGCGTTCCTCGTCGTCGGTGAGGACCGCGCCCGCGTCGCCGTAGGCGCCGAGGTTCTTGCCCGGGTAGAAGCTGGTGGCCGCGATGTGGCCGCTGCCCGGGGTGCGGCCGTCGCGGCTCGCGCCCTGGCTCTGGGCGGCGTCCTCGACGACCCTTACGCGGTCGGGCAGTTGGCCGGTCAGTGCCGCGACGTCGGCCATCTGGCCGTAGAGGTGGACGGGGACGACCGCGCGGGTGGCCGGGCCGACCGCGTCGAGCGCGGCCTGCAGATCGAGCAGTTGGCTGTCGGGCAGGCAGTCCGCGAGGACCGGGCGGGCGCCGATCCTGGCCACCGCGCCCGCGGTGGCAATGAAGGTGTTGGCGGGCAGCACGACCTCGTCGCCGGGGCCGATCCCGCTTGCACGCAGGGCGAGTTCGACGGCGTCGGTGCCGTTGGCGACGCCCACGCAGTGCGCGATGCCGCCGAAGTCCGCGTACTCGCGCTCGAATCGGCGGACTTCCTCGCCGCCGACGAAGGCGGTGTTGGCCAGGACCCGTTCGAATCCGGCCCGTACCTCGTCGGCGACCTCCTCGTGGGCCGCCTTGAGGTCCACAAGCGGAATCTGGTTCATGTGACTGGTCCCCCCAGTACGTGCGGCGACGCGAAGTCATCTGTCTGCGCCGCGAGTTGGTCGAGCGCGGGCGCGTCCGCCGCGCGCAGCCGCCGGGCCGGGCTCCCCACCCAGACCTCGCCCGGCGGTACGTCGCCGAGCACGGCACTGCCCATTCCGATCAGCGACCAGGCGCCGATCGTCGTGCCCTCCCTGACGAGGGCACCGGAGCCCACGTAGGCTCCCCGCGCCAGCCGTGCGCTGCCGCCCAGGCGGACGCCCGAGGTGAGCGTGGCGAAGTCCTCCACCACGTCGTCATGGGTGAGGACGACATGGGGCATCACGGCGACATGCGCGCCCACCCGTACGGCGGCGGTCAGCACGCAGTGCGCGAGCAGGACCGAGCCGGGGCCGATCCGGGAGGTGACCGACACCGCCGCGGTGGGATGGACCACGGTGGCGTAGCGCTCCACGGGCAGGGCGAGCCGGTGCACCAGTCGGGCGCGGGCCGCGTAGTCCCGAGGGTTGCCGACGCAGACCACCACGCGGGCATTGGGCAGTTCGCGGACCAGGTCGCAGCCGCCGAGGACGGGTACGCCGTCCACCTCGGTGCCGTGCAGGGCGGCGTCGTCGTCGAGGTGTCCGAGCAGCGTGAACTCGCCCGCGTCGGCCACGGCCTGCGCGGTCTCCCGGGCGAAGCCGCCCGCTCCCACGATGACAAGTTCGTTCATCCACCGGCCTGTTCACGCAGTACGGCCACGACGCGGTCCTGCTGGGCCTCGGTCAGGGTGTGGAACAGCGGCAGGATCAGCGAGTCGCGGGTGAGGCGCTCGGTGACCGGCAGCGGTGCGCGCGGGTGGTCCGCGTAGGCGGGTTCGAGGTGCGCGGCCATGATCCCGCGCCGGGCGGAGACGCCGGCTGCGGCGAGCGCGGCGAGCAGGTCGTCCCGGCCGACGGGGAAGTCCTCGGCGAGCAGCACCCAGTAGGACTGGAAGTTGCTCTGCCCGTGCGGGGGATCGCTCACCGGGGTCAGACCGGGCACGTCGTGCAGCAACTGCGCGTAGCGCGCGGCCAGTTCACGGCGGCGGGCGATCATCGTGTCCAGCTTGCCGAGCTGGACCAGGCCGATCGCGGCCTGGACGTCCGTCATCCGGTAGTTGAAGCCGACTTCCAGATAGCTCTCCAGGACGGGCCTGTCGCTGGCGTGGCGTTCGGCCGCCGAGGCGTTCATGCCGTGCTCGCGCAGCCTGCGCAGCCGTGCCGCCCACTCGGCGTCGTCGGTGGTGACCATGCCGCCCTCGCCCGTGGTGACGAGCTTGCGCGGGTGGAAGGACCAGGCGGCGAGCAGCGCGCCGTGGCCGACCGGCTTGCCGCCGACGGTCGAGCCGATGGCGCAGGCCGCGTCCTCGACCAGGGGCAGGTCCCAGTCGGCGCAGGCGGCTCGCAGGGCGTGCACGTCGGCCGGTACACCGCCCTGGTGGACGGCGAGGACGGCCTTGGTGCGCGGGGTGCGGACCACGTCCACCGTGGCCGGGGTCAGGTTGCCGGTGTCGGGGTCGACGTCGGCGAACACCGGCTCGGCACCGACGTACCGTACGGCGTTGGCGGTGGCGATGAACGACAGCGAGGGCACCACGACCTCGTCGCCCGCGCCCAGGCCGAGCGCGACGAGGGACAGATGCAGGGCGGTGGTGCAGGAGCTGACGGCGACGGCGTGCTCGGCGCCCACCCGTTCGGCGAAGGCCCTCTCGAAGGCGGCCACGCGCGGCCCCTGGGCGACCCACCCGGACAGCACCGCGGCGGAGGCGGCCGCGGCCTCCTCCTCACCGAGCCAGGGGATCATCACCGGGATGCGGTCGGTGCTCACTGGGCGGCCTCCTGGGCGGCGGAGCGCTCCGCGCGCCACCACTCGACCAGGTCGCGCAGCCCCGTGCGCAGGTCGATCCGCGCGGTGAAGCCGAGCCGTTCGGCCGCCTGCGAGGTGTCCGCGAGCCGGCGGGTCACGCCGTTGACCGCGCGGGCCGGCCCGTGCACCGGCTCCAGACCGGACGCCCCCATCGCCTCCAACAAACCTTCGGCGAGCTCCTTCAGCGAAGTCTCCGTACCGCTCGCGATGTTGAACACCTCGTCGGTCAGATCCGACTCGGCGGCCAGGACGTTGGCGCGGGCGATGTCGCGTACGTCGACGAAGTCCATGGTCTGGGTGCCGTCGCCGAGGATCAGCGGCGGCTCGCCCGCCTCGATGCGCTCCATCCAGCGGATGAGGACCTCGGTGTACAGGCCGTGGATGTCCATGCGGGGGCCGTAGACGTTGAAGTAGCGCAGCGCCACGTAGTCCAGGCCGTACATGCTGTGGAAGCTGCGCAGCATGCCCTCGTTGAAGGCCTTGGCCGCGCCGTAGAAGGTGTCGTTGTTGTAGGGGTGGTGGCGCTCGGTCGTCGGGAAGTCCTCGGCCATGCCGTACACCGACGCCGAGGACGAGGCGATCACCTTGGCGACGCCGGCCTCGGCCGCCGCCTCCAGGACGTTGAAGGTGCCGTCGACGAGTACCTCGTTGGCGAGCCGGGGCTCCTCCGCGCACTGGGTGATGCGGATCGCGGCGAGGTGGAACACCAGCTCCGCGCCCTCGGTGACCTTCCGTACGGTGTCGGCGTCGCGGACGTCGCCCTCGACGACCTGCACGACACCGCTCGGCAGGGCCTGGGCGAGGTTGGCCAGCCGGCCGCGCACGAGGTTGTCGAGTACGACGATCTCGCGGGCGCCGCCCTCGGCCAGGAGGTCGACGAGGTTGGAGCCGATGGTGCCCGCTCCCCCGGTGACCAGGATCTTCTTGCCTCGTACGCTGCTCAACTGCTGTGCCCTCCCAGTGAATTGCATTGGCTGCACCGAATCCGGACCGGACGCGCTCAGTGTCCGGCGCGCAGGCCGACGACCGCGCCCTTGAACTCCAGGCTGCGGGAGGCCGCTTCGAGGATGTCCAGCACCCTCAGGCCCGCCCGGCCGTCCGTCAGCGGCGCCCTGCGCCCGGTGATCGCGGCGCCGAACTCCTCGACCATGCTGCGCAGCGCTTCCTTCTCGCCGATCGCGGGCGCGACCATGTCCCCGGAGCGGTAGGAGATGAGCATGTCGCGGCGCTCGTCCGCGCCGATCTCCTGCGGCGAGGCCAGGTCCACGCCCCGGTCGAAGACCGCCACGCGCTGGGCGGGGTTGAGGTCGTCCCAGACGAGGGTGCGCTTGGAGCCGCCCACCATGGTGGTGCGCACCTTGGTCGGCGACAGCCAGTTGACGTGCACGTGGGCGATCGCCCCGGTGTTGAGCTGGAGCGTCAGATAGGCGACGCAGGCCTGGCCCGCACCGATCGGGTCGGCCCCGTGGGCGGCGACGGCGACCGGCTCGACACCGGCCGGGAGGATGAAGTCCAGGATCGACAGGTCGTGCGGGGCCAGGTCCCACATCACGTCGATGTCCTTCTGGACGAGCCCGAGGTTGATCCGGACCGAGTCGACGAAGTGGATCTCGCCGAGTTCGCCGGAGCGGACCAGCTCGCGGATGTGGCCGACGGCGGGTGTGTAGCAGTAGGTGTGGTCGCACATCAGGATGAGGCCGCGCTCCTCGGCCTCGGTCACCAGGCGCAGTCCGTCGGCGTAGGTGGCCGCGAGCGGCTTCTCCACGAGGACGTGTTTCCCGGCGCGCAGGGCGGCCAGGGCGATGTCGAGGTGGGTGCCCGCGGGCGTGGCCACGGCGACGGCCGTCACCTCGGGGTCGGCGAGTACGGCCGCGTAGTCCGAGGTCGCCTGCACGGTCGAGTAGGAGCCGAGGACCCGCTGGGCCCGCTCCACGTCGAGGTCGCACAGCCAGCGCAGCCGGAATCCCTCGCCGGCCTGGAAGTTGCGTACGAGGTTGGGGCCCCAGTAGCCGGCCCCGACGACCGCGACCCCCAACGGCTTGCTGGTCTGCGTCACTTGCTTCCTCTTCTCCCGGTCGGTCAGGTCCATCAGTAGGCCCCCGTTCCGCGCACCACCGCGGACCCGGTGCGCGCCAGGATCGACAGGTCAAGACCCGTCGACCAGTTGTCCACGTATCCGAGATCGAGCCGGACCGCCTCGTCCCAGGGCAGGTCGGAGCGGCCGCTGACCTGCCACAGTCCGGTCAGACCGGGCTTGACCAGCAGTCGGCGCTTGACGTCCGGCGCGTACTCCTCGACCTCCTCGGGCAGCGACGGGCGGGGGCCGACGAGCGACATATGGCCCTTGACGACATTGATGAGCTGCGGCAGTTCGTCCAGCGAGCTGCGGCGCAGGAAGGAGCCGACCCGGGTGATGCGCGGGTCCTGCTTCACCTTGAACAGCAGGCCGTCACTGTTCTCGTTGAGGTGCTGCAGCTGCGCCCTGAGGGCCTCGGAGTCCGGCCGCATGGTGCGGAACTTCAGCATGGTGAAGTGGTCGCCGTAGCGGCCCACCCGCTGCTGCCGGAACAGCGCCGGTCCTGAGCTGTCCAGCCGGACGATCAGGGCGATCAGCAGCATGGGCAGCGCGAGGAACAGCAGCAGCGCTCCGGCGAGGGAACGGTCCAGCACTTCCTTCGGCAGCCGTGAGAACCGGGAGAGGTCGGGTGCCTTGATCCGTACCAGCGGCACCCCGTTGGTGGGCCGTATCGCCAGCCGCGAGGCGGACACGTCGTTCAGGACAGGTGCCAGCAGGAAGTCGACGCCCTGCGCGGCCGCGGCCCACGACATCCGGCGCAGTACGGAGACGTCGGCACCCGGAACCGGCAGCACCACAAGGGTGTTGATGCCCAGGGCCCGCACGACGTCGTTGATGTCGCCGAGGCCACCGAGAAAGGGAAGCCCCAACTTACGTATGTCCGCGGCGTTTTCGGGATCGCTCAAGCACACGCCGACGACCTGGAGTTCCTCGGCGCCGCCGCGCCGCAGTACGGCGGCCAGTTCCACGATGCCCTGCGACGGACCGAACAGGAGCGTCGCGCTGCGGTCCCGGTCGCGCGCCCAGCGCCGGTGCAGTCTGCGGCGGAGCGTGCCGCGCAGCATCACCGCCAGCACGGCGACCGGCACAGCCGCCATGATCATGTCATGAAGGAGGCCCGAGTCGCGGGTTCCCAGCCCGTACGCGAGAGCCGACAGGGCCGGCAGGGCCACGGCACCGCGCAGCACCCGGCGGTACTCCTCGGTTCCCAGGCCGAGGGCGCCGCGGTCGTAGGCGCGGTGGGCGAACATCGCCACGATCCAGATCGGCGGCAGCACCAGGGCCACCGCCCAGCGGCCGTAGGCCGCGTGGACCAAGAAGGCCGCGGCAGCGGCTGCGAGGCCGTCCGCGACCATCAGAACAATCCGGTACTTCTGTTCCCAACGTCTTCGACGAGTCTGTGGACGTCTGCGCTCCACAACCACTCGCTCATGCGTGACCTCAATGGTCATGCGCCCCCCACCACATGCGCGACTACCCCTGACCGAAGTGCCCTCGCGAAGGCGGCACTGGAAAGCGACGGAAGCTGCAGCGGTTCCCCAACCGCCCTCACGCCCCCAGCGCGCCGGTTACTGGTTGATCAAATCCGTTCACAAAGCCGCACCGTGACATGCAATCAAGCCTTGTTCCCCACCCAAACCGGTCCGGCGGAGCTCAATCTAGACCACGTACCTCAGTCTCGGGAACAGTTGGACGAAACACATGTCGCAATAGAGACACCAGCGGCATACTGCCCGCGTGACCAGCATCGTGATCCCTGCCCACAATGAGGCGGCAGTCATCGGCAGACTCCTCGATTCACTGTTGGCCGATTCCGTCCCCGAGGACGACACGGACATCCTGGTCGTGTGCAACGGCTGCACGGACGAGACCGCACAGGTCGCCGCCGCGCGCGGTCCGCGGGTCCGGGTGGTGGAGATCCCCGTCCCGTCAAAGCACGCTGCTCTGCGGGCGGGTGACGACCACGCGCGCGGCTTTCCCCGCGTCTACGTGGACGCCGACGTGGTCATCACGGGTGCCGGGGTGAGGGCACTGGCCGAGCCCCTGGAGGACGGGACCTCGGGCATCCTGGCCACCGCCCCCGCGCGCAACATCCCGCTCGCCGCCTGCACTTGGCGGGTTCGGGCCTACTACCGGGTGTGGCAGCGGCTGCCCGCCGTGCGCGAGGGGCTGTTCGGCCGGGGGGTCGTCGCGGTCTCCAAGGCCGGGCACGCCCGGATCGCCGCGCTGCCACCGCTGATGGCCGATGACCTGGCGGCTTCGCTGGCGTTCACGCCCGAGGAGCGGCGCGTGGTGGACTCGGCCTCCGTGGTGATCCAACCACCGCGAACTTGGCCGGATCTGATCAGAAGACGCATCCGGGCAGCCGTGTCCACGGCCCAGGTCGAACAGAATCAGGGCGAACAGAATCAGGGCGAGCGGAGTCGGGGCGAGCGGAGTCAGGGCCCCAAGGAGGCGTCGGCGCGTACGAGTTCGGCGGATCTCAAGGCCATGCTCCGCAGGGAGCCGAGGCTTCTGCCGAGCCTCGTGGTCTTCCTCGCGGCGGCGGTCACCGCCCGGCGCAAAGCCAGGAAGGCCATCCGGACACAGGACTTCGGCACCTGGCTGCGGGACGAGAGCAGCCGGCAGAACTGACCGCACCACACCTGGAGTTCACAGCTTGTATCTCACCGACCGTTCCGCGCCCGCCCAAGCGGGCACCGATCAGGGCCGAAGACGCGGACCGGGCCGCAAGGTCGCCCCGGTCGTCCTCGTACTGGGCACGGTCAGCCTGATCACCGACATCTCCTCGGAGATGGTCACCGCCGTCCTGCCGCTCTACCTCGTCACCACGCTCGGCTTCAGCCCGCTGGGCTTCGGCACCCTCGACGGCGTCTACAACGGCGTCAGCGCGCTCGTCCAGCTGACCGGCGGCCACCTCGCCGACCGCATTCGCAATCACAAACTGCTGGCCGGGCTCGGCTACAGCCTGTCCGCGCTGTGCAAGCCGCTGCTCCTGCTCGCGAGCAGCGTCGGAGCGCTCGGCACCGTCCTCGCCCTGGACCGCACCGGCAAGGGTCTGCGCACCGCCCCGCGCGACGCGATGATCTCCCTGTCCACACCCGCCGGAAAACAGGGCCGGGCCTTCGGCGTGCACCGCGCGATGGACACCACCGGCGCGATGCTCGGCCCGCTCGCCGCGTTCCTCATCCTACGTACGGCAGTTGACGGCTACGACGCGGTCTTCGGCGTGAGCGCGTGCGTCGCCGTGCTCGGCGTACTGGTGCTGGTGCTGTTCGTGCCGGGGAGGGAGCGGGGGGCGTCGGCTCGGCGGGGAGGCGGGCAGTCGGGTGAGCGGGCCGCGCCGGGCGATGCGGCGGCAGCGACCGCCGCGCCCGACGAGGACTTGGCGCGCGACGGAGCAGCGGCGAGCGGCGAGGCGGCCGACCCCGGCACCAAACAACCCGTTCGCGTCCGCGAAGCACTGGCGCTCCTACGCATACCGCGGCTGCGGGCGCTCGCCGGGTGCGCCGCGCTGCTCGGCCTGACCACCGTCAGCGACGCCTTCGTCTACCTGCTGCTGCAACGGCGGGCGGGCATCGGCGAGGAGTGGTTCCCGCTGCTGCCGCTGGGCACCGCCGTCGTCTTCCTGCTGCTGGCCGTGCCCGTCGGCGCACTGGCCGACCGGATCGGGCGCCGTACCGTGTTCCTCGCCGGACATGCGGTGCTGCTCACCGCCTACGCCCTCCTGCTGTGGGCTCCGGACACACCGGCTCTGCCGTGTCTGGTACTTGCTCTGCACGGCGTGTTCTACGCGGCCACCGACGGCGTGCTCCCGGCCGCGCTCGCCGCCGTCGTACCCGGCCATCTGCGGGCCAGCGGTCTGGCCATCGTCGGTACCAGCCAGGCGCTGGCCCGGTTCTGCTGCTCGCTGGCCTTCGGCGCCGCCTGGACCGTATGGGGCGACGGCCCGGCGCTGGCGGGCTCCGCGATCGGACTGCTGTGCTGCGCGGCCGTAGCGGGTGTGGCGCTACGACCGGCCGACGGCACCCGATGACGACCACAACGACCGTTGAACACCGCAGGGACCCGATGACCACCTCAGCCGGCCGATGACCGCCTCAGCGACAAGACCAAGCGACAAGACCACAGGGATCCAGATGACATCCATGCGACGCCGCCTGCTCGTACTCGTCGCGGCGGTCCTCGTGCTCGCGGGCGTGGGAACCGGCGTCGTGCTGCACGCCGCCGCCCGCGCGGACCGTGCGAACCACCCCCAGGCCGGCGGACCCGCCGTCGGCGCGGGCAAGTTGACGCTCAATCAGGACAAGCGTCTGGCCTTCGTCAACGGGGCCGCGGGCCCGCACCGCACCGCGGTCGCCGCGGTCCCCTCCGACGACCCGAAGGCCAAGCGCGTCGCCTCGGACCTGAAGTGCGTGCGCTTCTACGCGGCGGGCGGCACGGGCGTCTGCCTCCAGTCGACCACGGGCGTCCTCAAGCAGAGCAACCGCGCGCTCCTGCTGGATGCGAACCTGCGCACCCGGCACACGTTCGCCCTCGCGGGCACCCCCAGCCGGGCCCGGGTCTCCCCCAGTGGCCGACTGGTCGCCTGGACCGTGTTCGTCTCCGGCGAGTCCTACTCCTCGGCCTTCTTCTCCACCAGGACCTCGATCCTGGACACCCGCACCATGAAGCTGATCCCCAGCCTGGAGACCTTCTCCATCGTCAAGGACGGCAAGCCCTACAAGGCCGCGGACGTGAACTTCTGGGGCGTCACCTTCGCCCACGACGACGACACCTTCTACGCCACCCTCAACACCGCCAACAAGACGTACCTGGTGCGCGGTTCGCTCTCGCAGCGCAAGGTCACGACGCTGGTCGAGAACGTGGAGTGCCCGTCGCTGTCCCCGGACGAGACCCGCGTCGCCTTCAAAAAACGGATCCTGTCCCGCACGGACCTGTGGCACGAGTACGTCCTCGATCTGAAGACCCTCAAGGAGACGGCCCTGGCCGAACGCCACAGCGTCGACGACCAGGCCACCTGGCTCGACAGCCACACCGTGGCATACGCCCTGCCGACCCAGGGCAAGGTCGGCACCAGCGACCTGTGGAGCGTGCCGGCGGACGGCACGGGCACGCCCCGGCTGCTGATCCCGGGGGCCTCTTCGCCGGCGCCGCTGTAGGGCACGTACTGCCGCTGGGGCCGCAGGAACCGCCAACAGCGCACAGTGTCACGGAAGTTCGAGCGTGAGCAACGGTTCGGCGAACACCGGGGCCGGGGCGTCGGGGTCTGCGGCGACCGCCTCCTCCAATCGGCGGAAGCCGGTCTCCAGTTCGTCGGGATCGAGTTGGGCGAAGAAGGAGAGGGTGCGCAGGCGCAGCCGTTCGAGCATCTCGGCGCGGGTGCCCGAGGACGGTTCGGTGACCGTGCCGAAGCCGGCGACGCGCCAGCCGGCCGAGGTGAACGTGGCGATGACCTCGTGCAGCGGCTGGAACAGCGAGGCGTCCGCCTCGCAGCCGCGGGGGAAGTACTCCAGCCACCAGGGCCGGGGATGGTGGTCGCTGAAGTTGGTGCGCAGAAGCAGACGTCCTCCGCTCCTGATCGCCCTGGCCAGCTCCCGCGCCGCCCGGGGCCGGTCCTGGACGTGGTGCCAGGACCAGCCCATGAGCGCGTAGTCGGCACTGTCGGACGGCACGGGCAACTCCTCGGCGGCGCCGGGGAGGTAGCACACTTCGGGGTGGCGGGACTGCGCGTGCGCGACCTCGCGCATACGGTCCGACGGCTCGACGCCGGTGACCGGGCCGCCGAACGCCCGCGCCAGTGCGGGGGTGAACCGGCCCGTGCCCGAACCGACGTCCAGCCCTACCAGCGGGCGCCGTTCGGGCAGTGCCGCCTCGAAGGCGCTGATCCATACCCGCAGTTGTTGCCGACTGAGCGCGCGGCCCCGCGCGTAGTCCTGGTGCTGCTCCGCGTCGTAGTCGATCGATCTCATCGCCGCTCCCGCGTCGGACGGCCGACCCCAAGTGCCGACCCGATATATCGAGTTGATACATCGGGACGCTATCCGCCGCGGCACCACCGGACAAGGGGAGCCTGGAGCGTGCGTTCAGTGGTCATGCGACCGGGAAGTCGAAATAGGTGTCGGGATAGGGTTCGGCCTTCAGCGTGTAGTGCCACCACTCGCTGGCGTACGGGCTGAATCCGCAGGCGTCCATGAGGGAACACAGGTGTCGGCGGTTCGCCGCCTCGACCTGGGTGATTCCTTTTGCCCCGTGATGCGAGACGGTATCCATCAGGTCATGGCCACCGCCCATGGGGGCGAGTTCACCGGTGTCCAGGTGATACAGCGTCAGGTCTACGGTGCTGCCGCGGCTGTGGCCCGACTTCGTGGCCACGTACCCCCGGTCGAACATCTCGGCCCTGCCGATGTTCGGATAGTGCCGTGCCTTCGTCCGGCCGTCCTCCGGCTGCTGCGCCCAGCGCAGAAAGCAGTTCACGGCGCGTTGCGGGCGGTAACCGTCCCAGAGCACCAGCCCGAAGCCGAGGGATTCGGCCTTCTCCTGCGCTTTCGCCAGGGCTTCGCACAGGGCCCGCGTGCCGACGATCCGATTCGCCAGATAGCCGTCGACCGGCTTGCCGGTGAAGTTGTCCCAGGTGGCGTACTTGGCATCCCACCGCATTCCGGGCACCAACTCGTCCACGAAGACGAAGTCTTCTTTCATCGCAGTTTCCCGGTCAATGCCAACGACACCAGACGGTCGAGCACTTCGGCGAGCGGCAGGTCGGCCGCCGCCATCATCCTCGGATAGCGGCTGTACGAGGTCATGCCGGGCAGGGTGTTGACCTCGTTGAGGACCACTTGCCCGTCCTCGGTGAGGAACAGGTCCACCCGCGCGAGCCCCTTGCACCCCAAGGCGCGGTACACGGCCTTCGCCGTCTCCTGCACGCGTGCCCGCGACGCCTCGGGGATGTCGGCCGGCACGATCGCCGTCGAGTTCTCCGAGCCGCTTTCGGGCTCGTCCTCCTGGTGGATTCTGAAGAAGCCGTGCGAGAGCGCGATGCGATCCACCTCGCCCGCGACCAGATCCAGGTCGTTGCCCAGGATGGCGCATCCGATCTCGCTGCCGACGACGGCCTCTTCGATCAGCACCTTCGCGTCGTAGTGCCGAGCGGTTTCCACCGCACTGTGCAGCTCTTCCTTTCGGGAGACCTTGCTGACGCCGAAGGACGATCCCGAACGGGCCGGCTTCACGAAGACGGGGTAGGTGAGGCTTTCGGTATCGATGTTCTCGCCCGCCGCGACGGTCCAGAACTTCGGAGTGGCGATTCCCGCGCTCCCGGCGACCACGTAGGCAAGGGACTTGTCCATGCACAGCGCGGAACTCGGCACGTCGCAGCCGACATAGGGGATGCCGGAGAGTTCCAGCAGGCCCTGCATCGCGCCGTCCTCACCGAGTCTGCCGTGCAGCACCGGCAGCACGACGTCCAGGCGGATCGTTCGGTATCGCCCCTGCTCCAGTACGAGGAGTCCGTGGACGCCGCGGTCCGGTGACAGTACGACCGGACGGCTGCCGCCGTTCTCCCAGTCCGGGTCAGGGCCGTCGCAGAGCTTCCAGTCGCCGTTCTTCGTGATGCCGATGTAGAACGGTTCGTACTTCGCGGTATCGAGGTTTCGCGCCACTTCCCGCGCGGACTTGACGGAGACGGGGTGCTCCTCGGAGCAGCCCCCGAATACGATGCCGACGTTCAGCCTGGACATGCTTGACTCCCGCTCTCGAATTTCAGGCAGTTGAAGATGGAGTTCTCGACCGTGTCGCGCAGGGCGTGGTCGGTGTAGTAGGCGGTGTGCGGGCTGATGAGTACATTCGGCAACTCCTGCAGCCGCAACAGCAGTTTGCTTTCGATGGATCTGCTTCTGCAGTCGGCGTAGAAGATGCCTTCCTCTCCTTCGAGCACGTCCAGCGCCGCGCCGCTCAATCGGCCGTTCTCCAGTGCCCGGACAAGGGCCTCGGTGTCGATCAGTGGGCCGCGTCCGGTGTTGATGAGGAATGCCCCCTCTTTCATCCGATCTATTCGCCGGCGGTCGATGAGGTGGTGCGTGTCCGCGTTGAGCGGTGCGTGGAGCGTGACGATGTCGCTCAGCCGCAGCAGTTCGTCGAGAGATACGTGGTCGGCGGAAGCTTCGGGGCGATTGTCGTGGGCCAGTGTTCGGCAGCCGAAACCCCGCAGTCTGTCCATCACCGCCGTGCCGATGCGCCCGGTGCCGATCACCCCGACGGTCAGATCGCGCAGCTCTTTCCCGCGCACATCGTGCAGCCTGTAGTCGTGCAGGTCGGCCCGGCGGACGGTCTCCTTCGCGTTCCGCACCGCCATCAGCATGAGCATCAGCGTGTAGTCGGCCACGCTGTCGGGCGAATAGGAGACATTCCCGACGGAGATGCCGATGCTTTCCGCGTATGCCACGTCGATGTGGTTGCAGCCGATGCTCCGCGTGGAGAGGTACTTCACGCCGACCCGGCCGAGCGCACGAAGCGCCGAATGAGCGACCCGGGTTTTGTGACCCACGCTGACGCACCGGTTTCCCAGGGCCAGTTCGGCATTGTATGCGGTCAGGGCAGCTTCTGTGATGGTCGGTACGACGCCGAAGCCGGGTGCGATCTTCCGGAACAGAGCCGCCTCGTCCCGCTCGCATCCGTAAATGGTGATTCCCGTGGCCGGTGATCGATTGCGATGGGCCGCGATACGGGCTGGTTCACTGAAGGGCATGCCCCCAGTCAATGCGACACCATGTTGCCGAGGCGTATGCGCTTTTCGATATTCCACCGATACACTACCGCTCGGTAATGTATGGTCGGCCTATCGAATTCCGCATACGTGCGCGCAACATCACGCCCTTTTGACTGAGGGCATGACCTACAGCGAACCAGACTTTCTCAGCCTCGGTGAGATCGCCGCCGCGGTCGGCGGGGCGGTCGTGGGCGACGGCAGTGTGAAGGTGACCGCGCCTGCGGTGCTCGACGGTCGGCGGGCCGAGCCGGGCGGCCTCTTCGTCGCCTTCGCCGGCGAGCATGCCGACGGCCACGACTTCGCCCAACAGGCAGGCCGGGCAGGTGCGTCGGCCGTGCTCGGTTCGCGTCCCACGCCGCTGCCCACCGTCGTCGTCGAGGACGCCCAGGCCGCGCTGCAGGCACTCGCCGCCCATGTCGTGGCCCGGCTGCGCGACCGGCTGTCCGTGATCGGGCTGACCGGCTCCCAGGGCAAGACCGGCACCAAGGACCAGGTGGCGGCCGTACTGTCGAGCGCCGCGCCGACGGTCGCCACGACCGGCTCGCTCAACAACGAACTCGGCGTACCGCTCACGATGTTGCGCGCCGAAGCGGCCACCCGGTTCCTGGTCCTGGAGATGGGGGCCCGTCATGTCGGGGACATCGCCCTGCTCACCGGCCTGGTCGCGCCGGACATCGCCGTCGTCCTCAACGTGGGTCAGGCCCACCTCGGCACCTTCGGATCGCGTGCGGCCATCGCCAGGGCCAAGGGCGAGCTGGTGCGCGGGCTGGCGCCCGGCGGCACCGCCGTCCTCAACGCCGACGATCCGCGGGTGGTCGCGATGCGCTCGCTCACGGACGGCCCGGTGCTGACCTTCGGCCGGGCGGAACATGCCGACGTACGGGTCGCCGGCCTGACGCTGGACCGGCTGGGCCGCCCGTCCTTCACGCTGCTGACCGCGGACACCTCGGTCCCCGTCACACTGCCGCACGTGGGTGCCCACCAGGCGCTCAACGCCTCGGCCGCGGCAGCGGTGGGACTGGCGGCCGGCGTACCCCTCGACGCGACGGCCGCGGCGCTGGCCACCGCCTCGCTGTCGAGTTGGCGCATGGAGCTGCGCGAACTCCCGTGCGGGGCAATGCTGGTCGACGACTCCTACAACGCCAACCCCGACTCGACCCGGGCCGCCCTGGACGCCTTGGCGGCGATCGAGGGCAGGCGCCGCATCGCCGTCCTCGGCCCGATGCTCGAACTGGGCGACGCGAGTGAAGCCGAGCACCGCGCGGTCGGGGAGTACGCCGCCTCCCGGGCCGACGTGGTGGCCACGGTCGGCGAGGCCGCCCGGCCGATCGCCGACGGCGCGGGCGAGCGGGCGGTGACACTGGCCGACAACAACGCGGCCGTGGACTGGCTGGGCGACCGCATCGCTACCGGAGACGTGGTGCTGGTCAAGGCCTCCCGCGGGGCGCACCTCGATGAAGTCGCGGCCGCACTCGGGTAGTTCACCCAGAGGGCTCAGGCGTTGCGCGCACGCCGCTTCATATAGAGGTCGAAGGCCCGGTAGACCATCGGTCGCAGCGGCAGGTCCCACTCGCCGACGTAGCGCACCGCCTGCCCGCCGGTGCCGACCTTGAACTGGATCAGGCCGACGTGCGGGTCGTCCGCGTACAGGGTGGGGGTGATGCCGCGCAGGTCGTAGGTGTCGCAGCCGGCGGCCAGCGAGTCGCGGATCATCGCCCACTGGCAGGCGTTGGAGCCGCGTACCTCGCGCTTCTCGGTGGAGGAGGCGCCGTAGGAGTACCACGCGTGGGCGCCGACGCGGACCAGGAGGGTGGCGGCGACCAAGTCGCCCTGGTGGTGCGCCTGATAGAGCCTGATCCGTTCGGGGTCCTCGGCGCGCAGCGCCGCGAACATCGTCTCGAAGTAGCGCAGCGGGCGGGGCGTGAAGCGGTCGCGTTCGGCGGTGTGGACGTAGAGGTCGTGGAATGCTTTCAGGTCCTCGCCGACCGTGACCTCGACCCCCTCCTTGGCGGATCGCTTGATGTTGCGGCGCCAGAGTTGGTTCATGCCCTTGAGGAGATCGTCCTCGGTCCGGCCCGCGAGCGGGATCTCGTACTTGAACTGCGGGTGCCCCACGCCGAATCCGTCCTCGGGGCTCTGCGGCAGCCAGCCGGCGTCCTCCAACTGGCCGATCACCCTGGCGCCGACCGGGTCGGCCCACTGGCAGGACACGTCGGTGAGCCGTTTGGTGTCCGGGGCGACGATGCCCTCCTTGACCTGAGCGGCGCTCCAGGTGTGCGTGCGCACCGGCGGGCCGAGTCGGATCGCGAACGCGCCGTGTGTCTTGAGGTGGGCCGCCAGCGGGTCGAGCCATGCGTCGATGTCACCGGTCCAGTCGATGACCGGGCCCTCGGGCAGATAGGCCAGCGTGAAGCGGTCGAGCCGCGGTATCGGGCGGTGCAGGACGAGTCCGGCACCGACCAGTCGCCGCCCGTCGTGCCAGCCGAGGGACTCGCTGCGCCACTCGGTCTTCACCTGGCCCCAGGCAGGGGTCTGCAGAAAGCTGACCGACCGCTGTGCCCTGACGAACGCCAGATGCTCGGCGGCGCTGATCGGCCCGACGGTCAGCCTCGCGCCCCCGGTCCCGGACCCGCGATGGTGCGCGTTTCGGACCGCTGGTCGGGCTGGTTCGCTGTAGGACATGCCCCAAGTCAAGGCAGCACGGTGTTGCCGTCGTGTATGCGGTTTTCGATACGGCGTCGATAGGTTCCGGACCGGTGGTCGGCTCGCCGTGCTGCTCAGGCGCAGGGTGGCCCCTGCGGCGAACTCCCCTCGTCGGTACGGCCGTTCCCCTCACCGCCGCGCGGACGTTACTGTTCGGTAGACAACGCGCAGCGCTACCGGAGGTGCCCGCATGACGCTCGACCGTGCCGCAGGCCTGGCGGAGTCCGCGCGGGCGCTGGCCGACGGGGAGGTGAGCTCACGGGCGCTCGTCGAGCAGGCCCTCGCCCGCATCGAGGCGTCGCAGCCCTCCGTCAACGCCTTCCGGGTCGTGCGGGCCGAGGCCGCGCTCGCCGAGGCCGAGGCCGCCGACGCGGAACTGGCCGCCGGTGTACGCAAACCGCTGCTCGGCGTGCCGGTCGCCGTCAAGGACGACATGGACGTGGCGGGCGAGCCGACCGCGTTCGGCTGCGACGGACAGTTCCCGCCGGTCGCCCGGGACGGCGAGGCCGTACGGCGGTTGCGGGCGGCCGGTGCGGTGATCGTCGGCAAGACCAACACCTGTGAGTTCGGGCAGTGGCCGTTCACCGAGGGGCCCGCGTTCGGTGCGACCCGCAATCCGTGGAACCCGGAGCACACGCCGGGTGGTTCGTCCGGCGGGTCGGCGGCTGCCGTCGCGGCCGGGCTGGTGCCCGCGGCCCTCGGTTCGGACGGCGCCGGGTCCGTGCGCATCCCCGCCTCCTGGACCCACCTCATCGGCATCAAGCCGCAGCGCGGCCGCATCTCCACCTGGCCGCGCGGCGAGTCCTTCCAGGGCATCACCGTCAACGGCACCCTGGCCCGTACGGTCGCGGACGCCGCCCTGCTGCTGGACGCGGCGAGCGGCAACCACGCCAATGATCCGCACCGGCCGGCGCCCATCGACGCGTCCGAGGCGGCCCGCCGTGAGCCCGGTCGACTGCGCATCGCGCTCGCCCTCAAACCCCCGTTCACCGCCGTGCGCGCACGCCTCCAGCCGGAGGTGCGCGCGCGAGTGCTCGAACTCGCGCAGAAACTCAGTGAGTTGGGACACGTCGTGGAGGAGGCGAACCCGCCCTACGGGCAGATCGGCCTCACCTTCGTCCCCCGCGCCACCTTCGGCATCGCGGAGCGTGTGGCCGAGGCGCCCTTCCCCGCGCTCCTGGACCGACGCACCCGCGACGCCGCCCGGTTGGGGCGGCTGCTCGGCGGGGCCCCGCTCAAGGCGGCCCGGCGGGCGGAGGCGGTGCTGCACCGCCGTATCGGCTCCGTCTTCGAGTCCTACGACGTGATCCTCGCGCCGACCACGGCCGCTCCCCCGCCGCGCATCGGCGCCCTGCTGCCGCTGAGCGGCTTCGCCACCGACCGCGCGATGATCGCCGCCTGCCCCTATGCCTGGCCGTGGAACGTACTGGGCTGGCCCGGCGTCAACGTCCCGGCCGGCTTCGTGACCGGGGGCCTTCCCGTCGGCGCCCAACTCCTCGGACCGGCCGGCAGCGAACCGCTGCTGATCTCCCTGGCCGCGCAGTTGGAGGCGGAACTGCGCTGGCACGGGGCGTGGCCACCGCAGCGGGCGGTGACGGACTCCCCGGCGGCGTAGGCAGTCGCCGTACACACACGCGCACGGTTTAAGGTGCCCCCGTGACCGCGACTACCGATGAGAACGTCCCGGGCCGCTTCGGCCCCTCCGCCACCACCGAGGCCGACCCGCGCCAGGTCGGCAAGGTGCGCACCGAGTACTCCCCCGCACACGACGGCGATCCCGACCCCGGGGAGATCGTGTGGACCTGGGTGCCCTTCGAGGAGAACGACGGCCGTGGCAAGGACCGCCCGGTCCTCGTCGTCGCCCGCGAGCCCGGCGGCACCCTGCTCGCCGTCCAGCTCTCCAGCAAGCGGCACGACGGCGACCGGGAATGGGTGGCCATCGGCAGCGGCCCCTGGGACCGCACCGGCCGCGACTCCTGGGTCGACATCGACCGCGTCCTGCGTCTCCACGAGAACGGCATGCGCCGCGAGGCCTGCGCCCTGGACCGCGGACGCTTCGACCTGGTACGCCGAAGGCTGGCAGAACGCTACGGCTGGACCTGAGCGGAGGGCACGGGGCCGGAACTCGGCTTCGCGCGCAGCCGCTCGAACGCCGTCGGGGTCGGCCGCCGCGGCAGAAAGGCGCTGATCTGCCGGGCGCAGTCCCGCGCTCCGGTCGCGGTGGTGTCGCACTCCAGGTCGTAGCAGCCGTGCGCGTGAACGCGCTCGAACTGCATGGCCGCCAGGCCCGCCGGGCGGTCGCCCCGGGCCTGCTCACGGCGCTGCAGTTCCGCCGGCGAGCACCTCACCCCGACGAGAACCACGTTCCTGGCGTCGAAGAGTTCCAGGCAGTCCGGCAGTCGCCAGTCCTCGCTCAGGATGTGGTCGACGACGACGTTGTTACCGGCCGCTGCCATCCCGGCGACCGCCCGGTGGTAGCCCATCCAGGTGCGCCGAAGAACACCGGGCAGCTCCTCCGGGTCGAGCTCGCGGCGTGTGCGCATCGCGTGGAAGGCGTCGACGGGCATATGGAAGTACGGCTCGTCCAGGATCTGCAGCAGTTCCTTCGCGATGCTGGACTTGCCCGAACTCGACGTCCCGTTCAGGAAGATGATCAGTCCTGGCACTCGGGCTCCTTCGTTGCCGCCACCGCTCCACCTCGCCGGATGCGATCATTGTGCCGTCAGCCGATGCTCAGCAGTCCCACCCCCAGCGCGATCAGCGCCGCCACCTTCGCCGACTCCAGGCCGACGTAGTAGAAGTGCTCGTGCGAGCGGGGCAGGTCCTCGCCGGCCAGGATGCGGTCGGACCTGCGGTTCAGGCGCGGGCGTACGATGAGGAGTTGGGCGAGGAGCAGGAGCACCGCGGCCACGACCGGTGCCACGACCGCGGTCGACGCGTCACCTGCGAACACGGCGATGACGACGGCGACGGCGAGTACGGCCTCGACGAGGTTCAGCGCCCGGAAGACCAGTCGGCCGATGCCCAGGCCGAGGGGGATGGTGATGCCGGGGGCGCGGAACTTGAGCGGCGCCTCCAGGAAGGAGATCGCCAGCACCATGCCGAGCCAGACGAAGGTCATCGCGACCGCTGCCGCGGCCCACGTGGGGTACATCAAGGGTGCCTTTCTGCTGTCTGTCGTGCGCCGTCTACTGCCGTGCGGGCGCCAAGTGCGCCACGCACACCTCGGGTTCGGCGAACGGTTCGAGTTCCGTCACCGTCAGCGGGGCCCGCATCTCCGTCAACGCCCCCTGCATCAGGGCCAGATGGAGCGGACATACCAACTGGCCGTGCTCTTCGGCGAGTTCGAGGAAGGGGCAGTGCCGCAGCGCGATCCGCGACGGTACGGCACCGGGCTTGTCCGCACCCTCCGGTTCGGGTGCGAAGCCGAGGTCGTCCAGCAGCCCGACGAGCCGGGCGGCCGACTCACCGGCAGCGGGCTCCCGTTGAGAGGGCGGGGCTTCTGTCATGGAACGGCCCCAGGCCCGGCCCGCCTCCATGGCGACGGAACGCGCCTCGGAACCGGTGGCCGCGAGCCGGTCGAGCAGCATCCGTGCGAGCAGCCGGTAGTTGCGGATCCCGCCCCGGTCCATGCCCGGCCGCGGCACATAGACGGTGCGCGGGCGCCCCGGCCCGGAGGGTCGCCGCACCCGCGGCTCCACGGCCCCCTCCTCGACCAGCGCCTCCAGATGGAACCGCACCGTGTTGGGGTGCACCCCGAGACGCTCGGCCGTCTCCGCGACGCCGAGCGGACCGGAGGCCGCACGCAGCACATCGAGGATTTCACGGCGGCGCGAGCTGCTACCCGTACCGGCCATGGCGCTCCACCCACCTCTCCCACCGGCGGTTATTTTCTCCAAGTGTATCCTGTAATAATTCCGCGGAGGGAAGGGGGCCGATGAGCAGGCCGGCGCAGACGAACAGCGGCGAGGAGCCGGAGGCGGCCGTAGCGCGCATCCTGTGCGACACCGCCGCGCTGACCTCCGGCGAGCCCACTACGGCGGGCGTGCTGTGGAAGCTGACCGAGAGCGGGCGCCAACTCGACGCCAACGTCGTCCGGTTGGCTCCCGGCCACCATGTCGCCCCGCACGCGGAAGGCGACCTGGACGTCCTGCTGCTCGTCGTCTCGGGCCACGGCGTGCTCGGCGTACTCGGCACCGACCGCGAGGGCGAGGCGCAGCCCCTGACTCCGGGCGCCCTCGTCTGGCTCCCCCACGGCTCCACCCGCAGCATCACCGCGGGCGACGAGGGCCTGGCCTATCTGACGGTCCACCGCCGCCGCCCCGGCATGCAGATCGGCCGCGCCCGCACAGGCGCGAGCGAGCGCTGAAGCGCCCACCACAGCGGGCACCGCGCAAGGCGAGCGCGCAAGGCGACCGCGCAAAGTAATTGCGTGCGGCAGGAACGCATTCGCCCGCTCGCCCGTCTACCTGGTCGAGGCCCCCGCAGCATCCCCCGTCTGCGGGGGCCTCACCGCGCGGGCCACGCCTGGAGCCGGCGCTCCGGGAACGCCCGCAGGAACGCCCCGCGGACCGTGTTGCCCGTGGTGCGGTCCAGGATGCCGAAGACCACGTGCTCGAAGGTGTCGGCGAACCGTCCACCCGGCCCGAGCAGGGCCCGGAAGGCGCCCGCCACCTGCGCCGGGTCGTTCTGGAAGACCCCGCAGCCCCAGGCGCCGAGCACCAGCCGGGAGTACCCCTCGACGGCGGCCGTCTCCAGCACCCGCTCGGCGCGGACGGTGAGGGCACGCGGCAGCTCGCCGGCCCGATCCGGTGCCGTACGCCTGATCACGCCCGCGTTCGGAGCCGCGGCCGTGAGGAAGCCCGCCGTGCAGGGGGCGTCGAGCAGGCGGCCGCGGTCGTCGCGGAAGACCGGCACCGCGGGCGAGTGGATGACGCGGTCCGTGTAGAACGGATCGCGGTGGGCGCGGTGGTGGTCGTAGAACTGGCGGACCCCCACCAGACATGTGTAGAGCGCGGAGGCGCGGCACAGGGCCTCCTCCTGGGCCTGGGCGCCGTTGAGGTATCCGCCGCCGGGGTTGCGCGCCGAGGCGAAGTTCAGGACGGCGACCCGGCCGCCGAGCCGGCGCGCCGCCTCCAGGCTGCTCTCGCCGGTGACCTCGAAGAACGTGTCGACGGAGGACACGGACGGGGTGGGCTGAGCCGAGGAGGCGGGCGAGGCGGACGGGCCGGGCGGGAACGGCACCGGCTCCGGGCCGTACATCCGGGTCCCGGCCCGTGCCGCCTCGACCGCCTCGGCGATCGACACCTCGCGCCCGTCGGGCGCGACATACGCCCCCGCCGCCACGATCTGCTCCGTCTGCTGTGCGATGCCACGCAGGCGCGCGCTCATGGCGCCACCCCCGTACGCGCCATGCGCGCGCTCCGTGCGCGCTCCCCCGTCGTGCTCATGGAGGAATCCTGGGCGATGCTGGACATGCGGTGCAACAGAGTTTCCGCGTCCGCGAACGCCCGGGAAAGCCCCGGCGAACACGCGGAGCGAGGAGATTACCGACCCGGAACGCGCCGATACGCACTCTTGTGCGATCCGGCAGGAAGGTCTTGGGTGGGACGAGTGCTGCCGTCCGGGCACCTGACGGCCCGGGCCGGCGGCACGCTGAATCTCAGGAGGTTCCTGTCATGTCCGATACGCCGATCACGCCTGCGGCGCCCGACTGTACGGAGCCCCGCACCGCCCTCACCCCACCCGAGGTGGAGGCACTGGTCCGGGGCATCTGTTTCAAGACCGGCCCGCCCCGCAACGTCGGGGTGGAAGTGGAATGGCTCGTCCACGAGCTGCGCACGCCGCAGCTCCCCGTCACCACCGAACGACTCGAAGCGGCCTACGCCGCACTGCGGTCCGTGCCCCTGAGGTCGGCGCTCACTGTCGAGCCCGGCGGCCAGCTCGAACTGAGCTCGGCGCCCGCCACCTCCCTGATGGAGTGCATCGGAACCGTCTCCGCCGATCTCCGCGCCGTGCGCTCGGTCCTCGCCGAGCACGATCTCGGCCTGGTCGGCATGGGCCACGACCCGTGGCACGCACCCCGCCGTTTCCTGCGCGAACCGCGCTACGACGCCCTGGAGGCCTGCCTCGACCGGACCGGACCCGCCGGCCGCCGCATGATGTGCACCTCGGCGTCCGTCCAGGTCTGTCTGGACGCCGGGTACGAGGAACCCGGCCCCCTCGGCCACGGCCGCCGCTGGTGGCTGGCGCACCAGTTGGGCGCGGTCCTGGTGGCCGCCTTCGCCAACTCCCCGCTCGCCCGCCGCGAACCCACCGGCTGGCGCTCCACCCGGCAGCTGCTGTGGCTGGAGATAGGCGCCGGCCGCGCGGGCGCACCCCCGCTGAACGGGGACCCGCGCCGGGCCTGGGCCCGGCACGTCCTGGACTCACCGGTGATGTGCGTACGGCGGGAGGACGGGCCGTGGGACGTCCCGGAAGGGCTGACCTTCCGGGAGTGGACCGTCTCGGGCGCGCCCAGGCCGCCCACCCGGGAGGATCTCGACTACCACATCACGACCCTGTTCCCGCCGGTCAGACCGCGCGGGTTCCTCGAACTGCGCATGATCGACGCGCAGCCGGGAGAGGACGGGTGGATCATTCCGCTCGCCGTGGCGACGGCGCTCTTCGACGACGCGGAGGCGGCCGAGACCGCGTACCGCACCGTGAAGCCGCTCGCCGAGCGGGCTCTCTCGCTGCCCGCGCCGCACAATCCGCTGTGGATCGACGCGGCCCGGCACGGCCTGGCCGACCCGGAACTGCACGAAGCGGCGATCACCTGCTTCGCGGCGGCGGTCGAGGCCCTGCCCAGGATCGGCGCCACCACCGAGGTCACGGACGCCGTGGCGGCGTACCTGGACCGCTATGTCATCCAGGGCCGGACCCCGGCCGACGATCTGCTGGACCGGGTGCGTGGCACCGACCGGCGCCCGCACGGGAAGGACATCCGCACATGACCGACCCCGCCCTCGACGAGACCTCCACGGAGGAGACGTCCATCGACGCGGAGACGCTCCGCGAGCGGGCGCTGACCACGCTCGTCACGGCCCGTGACCGCACCACGCTCCTGACCAGCTGTGTCGAGGAACCCGACCTCACGGCGCAGCACTCGCCGCTGATGTCGCCGCTGGTGTGGGACCTCGCGCACATCGGCAACCAGGAAGAGCTGTGGCTGCTGCGGGCGGTGGCCGGCCGGGAGGCGATGCGGCCCGAGATCGACGGGCTCTACGACGCCTTCGAGCATCCGCGCTCCGAACGGCCCTCGCTGCCGCTGCTGCCGCCCGCCGAGGCGCGCGGCTATGCGGCCGAGGTGCGCGGCCGGGTGATGGACCTGCTGGAGAGCGCCGACTTCCACGGGACGCGGCTGACCGAGGCGGGTTTCGCCTTCGGGATGATCGCGCAGCACGAACAGCAGCACGACGAGACGATGCTGATCACCCATCAGCTCCGCAAGGGCCCGCAGGCCCTGACCGCCCCGGACCCGGAACCGGCACCCCTGCACACGGGACCGTCCGAAGTCCTGGTCCCCGGCGGCCCGTTCACCATGGGCACCTCCACCGAGCCCTGGGCGCTGGACAACGAACGCCCGGCGCACCGGCGCGAGGTGGCGCCGTACTACATCGACACGGCTCCCGTCACGAACGGCGCCTACCAGGCGTTCATCGAGGACGGCGGCTACGACAACGAGCGCTGGTGGACGTTGGAGGGCTGGGCGCACATCCGCCAGAACTCCATCCACGCACCGCTGTTCTGGCGCCGCGACGGCAAGCAGTGGCTGCGCCGCCGGTTCGGGGTCACCGAGGTGGTGCCGCCCGACGAGCCGGTGCTGCACGTGTGCTGGTACGAGGCCGACGCGTACGCCCGCTGGGCCGGGCGGCGGCTGCCCACCGAGGCCGAGTGGGAGAAGGCCGCCCGGCACGACCCGGCGACCGGCCGCTCGATGCGCTACCCGTGGGGCGACGCCGACCCGGCGCCCGAGCACGCGAACCTCGGCCAGCGGCACCTGCGCCCGGCCCCGGCCGGCAGCTACCCCGACGGTGAATCCCCGCTGGGTGTACGCCAGTTGATCGGCGACGTGTGGGAGTGGACGTCGAGCGACCTCACCCCCTACCCGGGCTTCGAGGCCTTCCCGTACAAGGAGTACTCGGAGGTGTTCTTCGGTCCGGACTACAAGGTGCTGCGCGGCGGTTCGTTCGCCGTGGACCAGGTGGCCTGCCGGGGGACGTTCCGCAACTGGGACTACCCGATCCGGCGGCAGATCTTCTCCGGGTTCCGCACGGCCCGTTCGGGGGACGTCTGATGTGCCGTCATCTGGCTTATCTGGGGCCCGAGGAGCCGCTCGGCCGGATCCTCGTGGAGCCCGCGCACGCCCTGTACCGGCAGTCGTGGGCCCCGCGGCACCAGCGCAACGGCACCGTCAACGCCGATGGTTTCGGGGTCGGTTGGTACGCCGAGGGCGACCCGGTGCCGGCCCGCTACCGCCGGGCCGGGCCCATCTGGGCGGACCTGTCCTTCGCCGACCTGGCCCGTGTCGTGCGCTCGGGGGCCGTACTGGCCGCCGTTCGCGATGCGACCCTGTCGGGTGCGGACGCGGAGGCCGCGGCCGCGCCGTACGCCGCGGGGCCCTGGCTGTTCAGCCACAACGGCGCCGTCAAGGGGTGGCCGGGTTCGCTCGCCCCGCTCGTGTCGGGTCTGCCCGCGGTCGACGTGCTCTCCATGGAGGCCCGTTGCGACTCGGCGCTCGTGTGGGCGCTGATCCTGGCGCGGCTGCGCGGTGGCGACGACGAGGGGCAGGCCCTGGCCGACACGGTCCTGGAGGTCGCCGAGGCGGCCCCCGGCTCCCGGCTCAACCTGCTGCTCACCAACGGCGAGACGATCACCGCGACCACCTGGGGCGACACCCTCTGGTATCTGTCCCGGCCCGGCCGCAGCACCGTCGTGGCCTCCGAGCCCTACGACGACGACCCGCACTGGCAGGAGGTCCCCGACCGCACGCTCCTGGCGGCGAGCCGCACCGATGTGCTGCTCACCCCGCTCAAGGAGCCTGTTCAAACGCCGAGCGACGCCTTGGCACCCGCACAGCCGAAGGAGCCCCGTACGTGAGCCCGTTCCTTCTCACCCGCACCCTCCCCGAGGACGCCACGGACGCCGCGCTGCGCACCGACGTCCTGCGCGGCCTGACCGGCACACCCAAGACGCTGCCGCCCAAATGGTTCTACGACGCCCACGGCAGTGAGCTGTTCGAGCAGATCACCGAGTTGCCCGAGTACTACCCCACGCGCGCGGAGCGGGAGATCCTCATCGCCCGCGCCGCCGAGATCGCCGAGGCGACCGGTGCCCGCACCCTGATCGAGCTCGGTTCGGGCTCCTCCGAGAAGACCAGGTATCTGCTGGACGCGCTCACGGACCTGGACACCTATGTCCCGGTCGACGTCAGCGAGAGCGCGCTCACGCAGGCCGGGCAGGCCCTCGTCGCCGAGCGGCCGGGTCTGCGGGTCCACGCGCTGATCGCCGACTTCACCGCGAGCGTGACGCTGCCGGACACACCGGGCCCGCGGCTGATCGCCTTCCTCGGCGGCACCATCGGCAACCTGCTGCCCGCCGAACGGGCCGCGTTCTACGGTGCGATCCGTTCCCTGCTCTCCCCCGGCGACGCGCTGCTGCTCGGCACGGACCTGGTCAAGGACGAGCAGGTCCTGGTCCGCGCCTACGACGACGCGGCCAAAGTGACGGCGGCGTTCAACAAGAACGTCCTGACCGTGGTCAACCGCGAACTGGACGCCGACTTCGACCCCGACGCCTTCGACCACGTCGCCCTGTGGGACTCCCGCAACGAGTGGATCGAGATGCGTCTGCGCTCCCGCACCACCCAGACCGTCAAGATCCCCGCCCTCGATCTCGCCGTCGACTTCGCCGAGGGCGAGGACCTGCGCACCGAGATCTCGGCGAAGTTCCGGCAGGACGGGGTACGCACCGAACTGGCGGCCGCAGGGCTGGAGTTGACCCACTGGTGGACTGACCGGGAAGGACGGTTCGCACTGTCGTCGAGCGTGGCCCGGTGACGGGGGCCGACCGGCCCGAGTGACCACAGCACAGGGACGGGGCGGGGGCGGGTGCCGGCATCGGCACCCGCCCCCGCCGCGGTCAGCCCAGTCTGTTCAGGATGTCGGTGATGCGCCGGGAGGCGCGGCGGGCCTCGGTCGCGGGGTCGGCCCCCGTGAGCACCTTGGTCATGTACTCCTTGATCGGGTTGTCCGCCTCGACCGCGCCCCACTGGGGCGTGCTGGGCGTGGCCCGGCCCTGCGCGGCCCCTGCAGCCATGGCCGCGACCCCCTCCTCGCCGGCGACGTCCTTGGCGAGGGTCTTCTTGTTGGGGACGTAGTTCATGGTGCGGGCCAGGTCGGTGTCCCATCGGGCGCCGGTGAGCGCGCCCACGACGGCGACCGCGCCGTCCCGATCGCGGGTGTTGTTCGGTATGACGAGGTCGGATCCGCCGGTGAACACGGCGCCCGGGCGGGCGGCGGTCGGGCCGGGCACCGGGAAGAAGCCCAACTTGCCCTTCAGGGACGGGTTCTGCCGTACGACGGTGCGGGCGAGTCCGGGGACCGCCACCATCTGCGCCACCTTGCCCTTGGCGAACACGCCTGCCTGCGGCGGGTGTTCCTCGTCGGCGCCGGCCGGTCCGTCGCCGAGGGACTGCAGATGCCGGTAGAAGTCCATGCCGCGCAGGGCGGCCGGGGTGTCCAGTGTGCCGCGCCAGCCCTCGCCGTCGCCGTCGTCGGCCAGCTCGCCGCCCTCGTCCCAGATGAAGCCGGCCAGGGTGTACCAGTCCTGCCCGGCCAGGTAAATTCCCTGGTTTCCGCCGGAGTTGAGCTTCTCGGAGGCGTCGAGCCACTGCTCACGGGTGCGCGGCACGGCCTTGACGCCGGCCTGCGCGAAGAGGTCCTTGCGGTAGACGACCACCCGGTTGGCCGCGTACCAGGGGATCCCGTACTGGTGGGAGAGCAGCTGCCCCGGCTCCCTGAGTCCGGGCAGCCAGCCCTCGCCGCCCCAGCGCAGTGACGACTCCAGGGTCAGGTCGAGCAACCGGTCGCCCTCCACGTACTGCGGCACCTGGGTGTTGCCGACCTCGATGACATCGGGACCCTGGCCGGAGTCGGCGTTCAGAACCGCCTGCACCTTTTGGCCGATGCCGGTCCACTGCTGGATGCGGATGTCCAGCCGGAGATCGGGGTGGTCGCGCTCGAAGGCCTTGGTGAACCGGCGCAGAAAGCCCTGCGAGGCGCTGTCCTTCATCAGCCATGCCGTGACGGTGCGTCTGCTCTTTCCGCCGGGTTGGAGCCCGCAGGCGCCGACGAGTCCGAGGGGGGACAGGGCGAGAAGGCGACGACGTTGCACGAGGGGTCCTGTTCTGTCTGACGGACAGGGGCGAGGGCCCGACGTGGGGGGACGAGCTCGGGGCTCGTACGGGTCGTCCGGGAGTTTGGTATGGACCAATCCGCCAGTCAAGGGGTGTGCATTTCGCGGTGTGAACGGGGCTACCTGGCAGGGGCATTGGGGCCTAGTTTGAGCACTGGCCCATGCCCGCCTCGGCTGAAAGACGGACGCGACACATGACCGACCCTGAGACCACCCCCGGACCGGCGGCGCACTCGAAGATCGACACGTCGGTCCCGCACTCGGCCCGGATCTGGAACTACTGGCTGGGCGGGAAGGACAACTACCCGGTCGACGAGGAGGCGGGCGACGCGTACACCGCCGTCTTCCCCGGCATCGTCACCATCGCCCGCAGCAGCCGCGCCTTCCTGCGCCGCACCATCACCTACCTGGTCTCCGAGGCCGGGATCCGGCAGTTCCTCGACATCGGCACCGGCCTGCCCAGCGCCGAGAACACCCACCAGGTCGCCCAGCGCATCGCCCCCGAGTCACGGATCGTCTACGTCGACAACGACCCGATGGTGCTCGCCCACGCCCGCGCCCTGCTCTACTCCTCACCCGAGGGCGCGACCGCCTACATCGACGCCGATGTGACGGATCCCGAGCGCATCCTGGCCGCCGCCGCCGAGACGCTGGACCTCAGCCGGCCCACGGGCCTGATCCTCAGCAACATCCTGGGGCACGTGGGCGACCACAAGGAGGCTCGTGCCATCGTGACCCGCCTGATGGAGGCGCTGCCGTCGGGCAGTCACCTGTCCATCAACGACGGTTCGCGGGGCATCGACCCGGTCTTCGAGCAGGCCCAGGACGGCTACAACGACAGCGGGGCCGTGCCGTACAACCTGCGTACGGTCGACGAGATCACGGCGTACTTCGAGGGCCTGGAGCTGATCGACCCCGGTGTCGTTTCGGTTCCCCTGTGGCGTCCGGAGCCCGGCTCTGCGCCCGGCGAGGTGATAGCCGAGCACGGCGGTCTCGCCCGCAAGCCGTGAGGTGATCCGGGGCGGACGGCCGCCGGAGCCGTCCGATGTGTCGCGCTCCGCCGCGCCGTGGGGCACGGTGGAGTGACGCGTGACACAGGTGTCACGGCCGAGAGGAGCAGCGGCATGTCGAACCACACGTACCGGGTCACGGAGATCGTCGGCACCTCGACCGACAGCGTCGACCAGGCCATCCGCAACGGCGTCACCCGCGCCTCGCAGACCCTGCGCAATCTGGACTGGTTCGAGGTGACGCAGGTCAGGGGGCACATCGAGGAGGGGCAGATCGCGCACTGGCAGGTCGGGCTGAAGGTGGGCTTCCGGCTGGACGAGTCGGACTGACGCACCGGCGTCAGGTCCGCCCCTCCGCCTCCTGCGCCGTCCTCAGGGCGGCGGACGGAGCGGTCCAGCGGGCACGTACGACGTTGAAGCCGGCCCGTTCAGCGTCCTCGCACACCAGTTCGTCGTCGTCCACGAACACACGGATGTCCCGGGTCCGGGCGAGGCGGCGCAGGATCTCCAGCTTGGTGCGGCGGGCGGGCCTGCGGTCGTCGTTGCGCCGCATGTGCAGCCGCCCGTCGGGCAGTCCCTGCGCGGCGAGCCAGGCGACCGTGTCCCGCCGGCAGCGCTCGGGCCGTCCGGTGAGATAGACGACCTCGCAGTCCTTCGCGCTCTCCAGCACCAGCGCGACGCCCTCAGGGATCGGCGCGTCGGCGGGGGCGGCCGCGAAGAACGCGTTCCAGTCCCGCGGGCTGCGCTCCAGGAACCGCTGCCGGTGGGCCGTGTCGGCGAGCGTGTTGTCGAGGTCGAACACGGCGATCGGCCGTGCGCTGCTGTCGGTCACGCGCTCACCCTAGACCGGGGCCCGCCGGGTCCTGGAGGAACGCGAGGAGGACGGCGGTGAGTTCGGCGGGAGCGTCCTCCTGGACCAGGTGACCCGCGCCGGGGACGGGTTCGAGGCGGGCGGTCGGGATGCGGGCGACCAGTTCGTGGCCCTTCACCGGCGGGATCCAGGTGTCCTCCTGGCCCCAGCAGACCAGGGTCGGGATGCGGATCTCGCCGTAGCGGTGCTGGATCTGATTGGTGTGGCGCTGGTCGGCCTGGGCGATCTGCCGGTAGAAGGCGGGCCGGCCGAGGTCGCCGAGCCAGGGCTCGACGAGCCGGTCCAGTACGGCGGGGTGCAGGCCCCGGCTGCTCGCCGAGGAGATGTACTCGCGCACCAGGGCGGCGTGCAGAGCGGGCGGCAACTGCTCGAAGACATGGGCGTGTTCACCGACGAGCCGGAAGAACGGCGAGCCCCAGGGGGCGAGCGCGACCGGGTCGACCAGGGCGAGGGCACGGTAGTGGGCCTCATGCAGCAGGTGGGCGCGCAGGGACACCGCGCCGCCGAAGTCGTGCGCCACGACCAGCGGTTCGGCGAGCCCCCAGTGCGCCAGGAGTTCGGCGAGGACCCGGCCCTGGGCCACCAGGGAGACATCCTGCCCCTCGGACATCTCGGAGGCGCCGTAGCCGGGCATGTCCCACACGAACACCTGGTACCGGCCGGCGAGAGCACGGGCGACGGCGCGCCACACGTACGACGAGAACGGCGTGCCGTGGCAGAGGACGACCGGGTCCCGGCCGGGGTCCCCGAGGGTGTCCCACCGGACCCTTCCGGAGCTGCTGCGGAAGGTCTGGGTCAGCGGCCAGTCGCTCACGGATGCGCTCCAGACGTCGGTCGACCGTGACGTGCACACGCTAGCAAGCGCGGGTCGTCTCCGAGGGGAGGCGGCTACCGGCTCACCGGGCCCGGCAGGAATCATGCGGGCCCACGAGTGTTGAACCCTGTATGAGCTCCGCGATCGCCTCGACCCGCTTCTCCGTCCTCGACCGCTCCCGCACCCGCGAGGGCCGCACCGATGCCGAGGCGCTGCGGGACACCGTGGCGCTGGCGCGGGAGCTGGAGACGCTGGGTTATCACCGCGTGTGGGTCTCGGAGCACCACGGGGTGCCCGGGGTCGCCGGGTCCGCGCCGACCGTGCTGGCCGCCGCCGTCGCGGGGGCGACGCGCACGATCCGGGTCGGTACCGGCGGCGTGATGCTGCCCAACCACCAACCCCTGGTCGTGGCCGAGCAGTTCGGGGTGCTGGAGTCGCTGTTCCCGGGGCGGATCGACATGGGTCTGGGACGATCCGTCGGGTTCACCGGCGGGGTGCGCAAGGCGCTGGGCCGGGACAAGGGCGACGCCGAGGACTTCGAGGCGCAGCTCGGCGAGCTGCTCGGCTGGTTCCGTGGCACCTCGCCCACGGGGGTGCACGCCCGCCCCGCCGAGGGCCTGAGCGTGCCGTCGTTCGTGCTGGCCATGGGCGAGGGCGCCGCGGTCGCCGCCCGCGCGGGCCTGCCCATGGTCATCGGGGACCTGCGCAACCGCGAGAAGATGCAGCGCGGCATCGACCACTACCGCGCCCACTTCCGGCCCTCCGCCTGGGCGAGCGAGCCGTACGTCGTCGTCTCCGGCACCGTCGCCGTGGCCGCCACGCCCGAGGAGGCCCGGCGGCTGCTCGTCCCGGAGGCCTGGTCGATGGCGTACTCCCGCACGCACGGCACCTTCCCGCCGCTGCCGCCCGCCGAGCGGGTCGAGGCGCTGACCATGACCGCGAAGGAGCGCGGCTTCTACGAATCCGGGCTCGCCGGCCACATCGCGGGCACCGAGGAGCAGGTCGCGGACGAGCTGGAGACGGTGCTGAAGGAGACGGGCGCGCAGGAGGTGCTGGTCACCACCAGCACCTACGACCGGTCGGCGCTGCTGGACTCGTACCGGCGCCTGGCCCGGCTGTGGTGATCACCCGGCACACCCGCGGCTACGGCTACGAGATGGCCCGGAGCCTGCCGTGGGGCCGGTCGCCAAGTCGAGCGATCGCCTGAGCGGTCTGCTCGTCCGCGGGCAGGAGGACGAGCAACTGCTGTGCGTCTTCGGGGAGTTCGAGGGTTTCGGGGAGCAGCCGGAGTTCGCCCGCCGACGGGTGGTCGATGCGGAGTTCGCTTCGTCGCGGGACCACATGGCGGTGGAGCCGGTGTGTGAACTCGGGCCCGGCGACGGGCGCGAGCTCCGTGGTGAACCACTCGGAGTTCTCGGCGGTGGGCGCCAGCCAGAGGTCGAAGACCTGCTGGTCCGCGATCTCCTCCCAGTTGGCGAAGAACGTTCTGGCGCGGGGGTCGGTGAACAGATGGCGGGTGAGGTTCGGGCGCTCGGCGTCGAGCAGACCGGAGGCCCGCATGACGGCCTCGTAGCCGCTGGTGCGGGCGAGGATGTCGCCCAGCCGGTTGGTGACCACGGCGATGCCCGGTTCGAGGAGGCGCAGGGTCCGAAGGACCGTGGGGCGAACGTCAAGGCGCGGGGGCGCGGGTTGGGCGTGGGCGACGCATTCGCCACCGGTGATCTTCGCGAGGTAGCGCAGGTGGCTGCGTTCGGCGGGATCGAGGCTGAGGGCGTCGGCGAGCGCGTTCACCACGGCCACGGACGGATTGCGGTCGCGGCCCTGTTCCAGGCGGGTCAGGTACTCGACGCTGATGCCGGCCCGCGTGGCGAGATCCTGGCGGCGCAGGCCCGGTGAGCGGCGGCGGCCGTGGCTCGGCAGTCCCAGCGACTCGGGCTGGATGCTGTCGCGCTTGGCCCGGACGAAGTCCCCCAGCGGCGTACCCATACTCGGAGCATAAGCCGCCCTCCGGGGGAGGTGGACGGCTCAGCGTGGCCCTGTCGGGGCCAGCCTCAGCACGGTCTGGTCGGCGCTCGTGCGCGGCCGGATCGTGGTGGCCATGGACAAGAACACGCACAAGCTGGCGATCATCGTGGGAAGCGTCCGGGACGGCCGGTTCGGTCCGGTTGTGGGTTCGTGGGTGGCCGAACAGGCCGCCGCGCACGGCGGGTTCGAGGTCGAGGTCGTCGATCTCGCCGCGTTCGACATCCCGTTGGCGCTGCCCGCCGCGTCGCCGAAGTACGCCGGCGACGACTACCGCCGACCGGCCGGGATGGCCGCGCTGACGTCGGCCCTGGAGGGCGCCGACGCGTTCGTCGTGGTCACGCCCGAGTACAACCACAGCTACCCGGCGTCCCTGAAGGCGGCCATCGACTGGCACTTCACCCAGTGGACGGCCAAGCCCGTCGCCTTCGTCAGCTACGGCGGTGCGGCGGGCGGCCGGCACGCGGTGCTGCATCTGGAGAACGTGCTCACCGAGCTGCACGCGGTGACGATCCGCGACGGCCTCGCCTTCCCGAACTACTTCACCGCCTGGCAGGACGGCCACCCCCTGGACACCGCGGCGGCCGGTTACGCCAAGACGCTGCTCGACCAGCTGGCCTGGTGGGCGGGCGCGCTGCGGTCGGCCCGCGAGGCCGCGCCGTATCCGGCGTGAGCCCCCACCCCATGCCCCACCCTTGATCGGCGGTCACCCTTGATCGGCAGGCACCCTTGATCGGCGGTCACGGGAAACCGTTTACCCTGCTGCTGCGGGGCAGCCCGCCGGGGAGGCATGGGGACAAGGGGGGAACAAGCGCTGATGAACAATGCGACCGAGGTGTTCCAGCCGCTGCAGGGGGACGATCCGCGCACGGTGGCCGGGTACCGGCTCGCCGCGCGGCTCGGGGCGGGTGGCATGGGGCGGGTCTATCTGTCGCACACCCGGGGCGGCCGACCGGTGGCGATCAAGGTGGTGCGTCCCGAGCTGGCCGACGACCCCGCGTTCCGGCGGCGGTTCGGCCGCGAGATCAAGGCGGCGCGGCGGGTCAGGGGCGCGTACACCGCCGAACTGATCGACGCCGACGCGGACGGCGCCCCGCCCTGGCTGGCCACCCTCTACGTGCCCGGGCCGTCCCTCGCCGAGGCGGTCGCCCGGCGCGGGCCCCTGCCGGTGCCGGCGGTGCTCTGGCTGATGGCCGGGGTCGCGGAGGCACTGCAGGCCATCCACGGCGCGGGCATCGTGCACCGCGACCTGAAGCCGTCGAACGTGCTGCTCGCCGCCGACGGACCGCGGGTGATCGACTTCGGTATCTCGCTGGCGGCGGACGCCACCTGGCACACGGCCACCGGCTCCGCCGTCGGCACGCCCCAGTTCATGGCTCCCGAGCAGGCGACGGCCGGTGAGGTCACCCCGGCGACCGACATGTTCGCGCTCGGCCAGACGGCCGCCTTCGCGGCCCTGGGCGAGCCGCTGTACGGGGACGGCCCCTCGGCCACCGTGCTCTACCGCATCGTGCACTCGGAGCCCGAACTCACCCTTCTGCCCGAGCAGTTGCGTCCGCTGATCGCCCGCTGCCTGGCCGCCGACCCGGGCGAGCGGGCGACCCCTGCGGAGGTCCTGGAGTGGTGCAGGCAGCGGCTGGGACGCGACGCCGACGCGGGCGGCGGGCCGGCCGTGTGGCGGGAGGTGGCGGGGACGGAGGTGGCGGTCCCGGCGCCGGTCCCCGACCCCACGCGTACGCACACCGTCCCGGCGGACCGCACGGGCCCCGACCGCACCAGGCCCCTGCTCGCGCAGCCGCACCTGCAGACGCGGCCGACGGCACCGGACGAGCGCACCGCCCGCCGAAGACGCACCGCGCTGACCGTCACCGCCGTCGTGGTGGGCCTGGCGCTGCTGACGGGTCTGACGCTGTGGCTCAGGAACCTGCCGTACGCGAAGGACCACCGGGGCACGGCCGCCTCCTCCTCGACACCGCGCGCGGACAGGTCGGGGGCCGCCCGGTCGTCGGCGTCCGCGTCGCCCGCCGGGGACGACGGGCACGGCAGCGGTGACAGTGGCGGTGGTGGTGGCGGGGCCGGCGAGGAGGCCGGCTCCTCCCCTACGGCGGCCAGGACGCCGCAGGCCGAGCCCCACCCCCAGCAGTGGATCGACGAGAAGACCTCGCTGAGCTTCAAGAAGCCGTTCTCGCGCAAGGACCGCAAGGGCGACATCCGCTTCGACTGCAAGCAGGTCGGCTGTGCGCTGGAGAGCGACACCAGCGTGCTGGTCCTGGTGTACGACAAGCCCGGGACCTCGCTGGACGACTGCCGTCTCCTCACCTCCCATGCGCACAGCCACCACCTCCCGCTGGCCGCCGCGGCGAACGGCAGCGAGATCTGCGTCAAGAACTCCTCCGGCGACATCGCCCTGCTGGTGATCCAGACGAAGTCGACGGCGCTGTGGGACAAGCCCGGGATCAGCTTCATGACGGCGGACATGACGATCTGGCGCAAGGCCCAGGGACAAGCCGGGGGATAGAATCGCGGCGTTTGTCCCGCTGCAGTCGAAGATGTGTACGGAGATGCTGTGATGGCCGGCCCCCACGAACCGCTCAAGGCAGGCCCCCACGACCCGTACGTCCGTGTCCGCGGCGCCCGTGAGCACAATCTCAAGGGTGTGGACGTGGACATCCCCCGGGATGTGCTGGCCGTGTTCACGGGGGTGTCCGGGTCCGGGAAGTCCTCGCTCGCGTTCGGCACGATCTACGCCGAGGCGCAGCGCCGGTACTTCGAGTCGGTCGCCCCGTACGCGCGCCGGCTGATCCACCAGGTCGGTGCGCCGAAGGTCGGTGAGATCACCGGTCTGCCGCCCGCGGTCTCCCTGCAGCAGCGGCGCTCGGCGCCGACATCGCGCTCGTCGGTCGGCACGGTCACCAACCTCTCCAACTCCCTGCGGATGCTCTTCTCCCGCGCGGGCGACTATCCGCCCGGCGCCGAACGCCTGGACTCCGACGCCTTCTCCCCCAACACCGCCGCCGGGGCCTGCCCCGAGTGCCACGGGCTGGGTCAAGTGCACCGTACGAGCGAGGAGTTGCTGGTCCCCGACCCGTCCCTGTCGATCCGGGACGGGGCGATCGCCGCGTGGCCGGGCGCCTGGCAGGGCAAGAACCTCCGCGACATCCTCGACGCGCTCGGCCACGACGTCGACCGCCCCTGGCGCGAACTGCCCGCCGCGGAGCGGGAATGGATCCTCTTCACCGACGAACAGCCGGTCGTCACGGTGCACCCGGTGCGCGACGCCGACCGCATCCAACGGCCGTACCAGGGCACGTACATGAGCGCCCACCGGTACGTCATGAAGACCTTCTCCGACTCCAAGAGCCCCACCCTGCGCACCAAGGCAGAGCGCTTCCTGACCAGCGCGCCCTGCCCGGTGTGCCACGGCAGCAGGCTGCGGGCGGAGGCGATGGCGGTGACCGTCGCGGGCCGCACGATCGCCGAGCTGGCGGCGCTCCCGGTCAAGGACCTCGCCTCCGCGCTCGACGCCACGTCGGAGGCCGCCCGTGTCCTCACCGAGGACCTGAACTCCCGTATCGCGCCGATCCTCGAACTCGGCCTCGGCTACCTCAGCCTGAACCGCCCGACCCCCACCCTCTCGGCGGGCGAACTGCAGCGGCTGCGCCTCGCGACGCAGCTGCGCTCCGGGCTCTTCGGTGTCGTCTACGTCCTCGACGAGCCGTCCGCGGGACTGCACCCGGCGGACACCGAGGCCCTGCTCACGGTCCTGGAGCGGCTGAAAGCGGCGGGCAACTCGGTGTTCGTGGTCGAGCACCACCTCGATGTGGTCCGGGGCGCCGACTGGGTGGTGGACGTGGGCCCGTACGCCGGTGAGCACGGCGGGGAGGTGCTGCACAGCGGCCCGGTGGCGGAGCTGGCCTCGGTCGCCGAGTCCGCCACGGCCCGCCATCTCTTCGGCCGCGCACCCGCGGCCGTACGCCAAGTACGCTCCGCCCGCGGCCAGTTGAAGGTCGGCCCGGTCACCCGGCACAACCTGCACGGGGTCGTGGCCGAGTTCCCGCTGGGTGTGTTCACGGCGGTCACCGGCGTGTCCGGTTCCGGCAAGTCCACTCTCATCGGGGAGATCGGCGAGGACCTGGCGGGTGTGGAGCGGCTGGTGTCGGTCGACCAGAAGCCCATCGGGCGTACCCCTCGCTCCAACCTGGCCACGTACACGGGCCTGTTCGACGTCGTGCGCAAGGTGTTCGCGGCCACCGAGGAGGCGCGCGAGCGCGGCTACGGCGTCGGCCGCTTCTCCTTCAACGTGGCCGGAGGGCGCTGCGAGACCTGTCAGGGCGAGGGGTTCGTCAGCGTGGAGCTGCTCTTCCTGCCCAGCACCTACGCCCCGTGCCCGGACTGCGGCGGGGCGCGCTACAACCCCGAGACGCTCGAAGTGACGTACCGGGGGCGGAACATCGCGCAGGTGCTGGACCTGACGGTGGAGAGCGCGGCGGACTTCTTCGCGGACACCCCGGCGGTCGCCCGCGCCCTGGCCACTCTTCTCGACGTGGGCCTCGGATACCTCCGTCTGGGTCAGCCCGCCACCGAGCTCTCCGGCGGCGAGGCCCAGCGCATCAAGCTGGCCGGCGAGCTGCAGCGCGGCCGCCGCAGCCACACCCTGTACCTCCTCGACGAGCCGACCACCGGCCTGCACCCGGCCGACGTGGAGGTCCTGATGCGCCAGCTCCACGGTCTCGTCGACGCCGGTCACACCGTGATCGTCGTCGAGCACGACGTGGCGGTGGTGGCGGGCGCGGACTGGGTGATCGACCTCGGCCCGGGCGGCGGCGACGCGGGCGGCCGCATCGTGGCGGCGGGAACGCCGGTGGAGGTGGCGCGGGCCGAGGGCAGCGCTACGGCGCCGTATCTGAGCCGGGTGCTGCCACCGCGACAGGCGTGAGCGTGCGGCACGCAGGGGATGACGGCGGCTTCACAGGGACGCGAGCCAGGCCGCGGCCTCGTCCGGGCGTGCGAAGCGCACCGTGTCGAGGGGAGCGAACCGCGGATCGCTCGTGCGGCGCGCGATCTCGGCGCGGCGGCCGGTGTGCTGGGACCAGGCCCACCACACCGGGTGCTCCCTGCTGAACCAGCCCGCCCAGGTCTCCCGGTTGCCGCCGAAGATGCGCTCGCGCGTCAGGGAGCGCCTCAGCGAGCGGCGCAGCACGCGCGGCAGCACCACGCGCCTGCCGTAGTCCAGCCAGAGCACGGTGTCGGCCTGCTCCCAGAGCAGGTCGCGGACCTCCGGGTAGCCGATGGAGTCGATGATCCAGCGGGGTTCGGCGGCGATGCGCGACACCGTGTCGGCCAGCTTGTCGTTGACGGCCCAGCCGGGCCCGGAGAAGTACAGCGCGTCCATCTCGTGGTACGGCACGTCCAGGCGCTCGCCCACGGCCCGCGCGAGCGTGGACTTGCCCGCGCCCGTGACACCCACCACCAAGATCCGCTGCACGTCCCGAACCCTACAGCGGCGCCTCGGTGGCGGTGTTCGCGTGGGCGTCAGCCGGTGCCGCGCAGCCCGGAGACCAGGTCGCGGGGCAGGCCGTGGGTGTCGTGGAGGTAGCGGTAGTCCTCTTCGCTCAGCGGGCCGCTGAACCGCGGCCGGGAGAGCACGCGTCGGCCTCGTTCGAGGAGCTTCGTGAAGCGCCGTTCCTCGTCCAGCAGCAGATCGCGGACGGTGCCGATGTCGCAGGTCTGCCGGAAGTGGTCCAGTGTGTGCCCGATCAGCTCCACGGGCAGATCCGTCAGGGTGCGTGAGGGGTCGTCGCGGCGGAGCGTGGTGAGCAGGCGGCGGATCAGGCGGCGCAGTACGTAGCCGCGGCCGGTGTTGGAGACCCGTACGCCGTCTCCCATCACGACGACGCTCGAGCGCAGATGGTCGCAGACGAGGCGCATCGACGGCTCGTCCAGGTCCCACAGCGGCGGCAGCAGTCTCGTCCACGGTTCGAACAGATCCGTCTCGTAGACCGAACGATGGCCCTGCAGCACGGCCATCAGTCGCTCCAGCCCCATGCCCGTGTCGATGGCGGGCCGCGACAGGGGTTCGAGGCTGCCGTCCTCGTGGCGGTGGTGGCGCATGTGGACGTGGTTCCAGATCTCCACCCATCTCGGGTCGGTGGTGGGGGTGCCCTGTGGCGGGGTGCCGGGGCCGCCGGTCCAGACGAAGAGCTCCGAGTCCGGGCCGCACGGTCCGACCGGGCCGTTGGACCACCAGTTCTCGTCGCCGGTCGACTCGACCGGCAGCCCCAACTCCTGCCAGGTGTGCAGGGATTCGACGTCGGGGCCGACCTGCTCGTCGCCGCCGAAGACCGTGACGTACAGCCGCTCGGGCGGGATGCCGAATCCGTCGCGCAGCAGCTCGTACCCCCAACGCAGGCTCTGCGTATGGCCGTAGTCGCCCAGCGACCACGAGCCGAGCATCTCGAAGACCGTCAGATGGGTGGGGTCGCCGACCTCGTCGAGATCGGTGGTGCGCAGACAGCGCTGGACGTTGACCAGCCGCCGTCCCTGGGGATGCGGGCGGCCCTGGAGGTACGGCGTGAGGGGGTGCATGCCGGAGGTGGTGAACAGCACCGGGTCCGGGGGCGGCGGCAGCAGGGTGCTGCCGGTGATGAGTTGGTGGCCGCGCTCGCGGTAGAAGCCGGTGAAGGTCTCCAGGGTGCGGTCGGTGGTCAGGGTGCTCATGGCGGTGTTCCTTCGGGTCGTGGGGACCGGAGAGAACCGCGGGAGCAGCATCCGTGAGCCTGCGAGAAGAGATGCGCCACATCCCGGCGGTCCGTTTCCGGCCGCCGGGGAGAGAGGAAGAGGTCAGGCGTCGGCAGCCGGCGAGTTCGTCGCTCGCGCGGCCGCGGTGTGGCTGCAACAGGTCCTGACCTTCATGGACGCAACGCTAACAAGCGAGCCGAAAGCCTGTCGCCCCGTTTTCGGGCGGGTCGAAAGGCGGGTGGGGGCTAGGGTCTGTTGTCATGCGACTGACGGTTCTCGGCGGCTGTGGTGCGTGGCCCACCGCGGTGCAGGCGTGCAGCGGCTATCTCGTCGAGTACGACGGCTTCCGGCTGCTGCTCGATCCCGGCTACGCCACCCTGCCGCGGCTGCTTCGGCACCACACCGTCGACGCGGTCGACGCCGTCCTGGTCAGCCACGGGCACCCCGACCACTGCGCCGACCTCAACCCCCTGCTGCGGGCGAGGGGGTTGAGTGAGGATCCGCCGCCGGCTCTGCCCGTGTACGCGCCGTACGGTGCGCTCGACGCGGTGCTGGCGCTCGACAGGCCGGGGATGCTCGCCGCGGCGTACCGGCTCCACGAGTTCGACCCGGGCGAGCGGTTCGGCATCGGCCCGTTCACCGTCGACACCCGGCTGCTGCCGCACTTCGTGCCCAACGCGGGCATCCGGCTGAGCACGCCCGGCGGGGTGCTCGCCTACACGGGTGACACCGGCCCCAGCACCGAGATCCCGCGACTCGCCGAGGGCGCCGACCTGTTCCTGTCGGAGGCCACGTACATCCACCGCGTGCCGGAAGACGACGCATCGTGTCTGCTGACCGCGGAGTTGGCCGGGCGATACGCGCAACAGGCGGATGTCGCGCGGCTGTTGCTCACCCATCTGTGGCCGGGCACGGACGCGACGGCCGCCCGGGAGGCGGCCGCGGGGTTCTTCGGGAGGACGGTCGATGTCGCTCTCCCGGACCTCGTCGTGACGACGGTGTCCTGATGTTTCGGCTCTACGCGACCAACGCCGTGTGGATCCAGCCCAGTTGATCCGTCGTCGTGGGCTGTGCGGCACGGGCGAGCGAGCGTCGGTCGTGGTGGGTGCCCGGCGCGATGACGTCGCGCACGTCGACCTCGGCGACCAGGCCGCGTGCCGTCAGCACGCGCCACACCGAGGTCAGCAGCGAGTCGTCGCCGATGAAGGCGGGCACCGTGCTCGGTGTGCCGCCGGTGATCCGGTAGCGCAGCCGGACCGGCTGGACGGGCACGTTCGCGTCGAGCGCCGCCTGGAAGACCGCCCGCCGGAAGGTGCCCTGGGCGCGGCCGCACCAGGTGCTGCCCTCGGGGAAGACGGCCACGGCGTGCCCGCCGCGCAGGGAGTCCGCGATCAGGGCGACCGTTCCCGGGAGCGCGCGCAGCCGTTCCCGGTCGATGAACAGCGCGCCGCTGCCGGCCGTCAGCCGACCGGCGACGGGCCAGCCGCGGATGTCGGACTTGGCGAGCATCCGGGCCGGGCGTACGGCGGCGAGCAGCGGGATGTCCAGCCAGGAGATGTGGTTGGCGACCAGCAGCAGTCCGCCGGTGGGCGCGGCGGTGCCGTTGATCCGGACCCGGACCCCCGCGGCCCGTACGATCCACCGGCACCACCGCTTCACTAGTTCGGCGGGGATCCGCCCGCCGAGCGGCAGCAGCGCGGTCCCGGTGAGCACCAGGACCACGACCGCCGCCATGCGCAGCACGGCGCGCGGTACGGCCGTGGCGGACGCCGTCGCCTCGATGCACGTCCGCGGGGTGCAGGGCGCGCTGGGCTGCCAGGCGCTCATCAGGCCGGCACGAGCGAGAGGAAGTGCCGCAGATAGCGCGGGTTGACCCGGCGCATCGACAACAGCACATACAGGTCGGCGACCCCGAAGTCCGGGTCGTGGGCGGGCTCCGCGCACACCCAGGCGCCGAGGCGGAGGTAGCCGCGCAGCAGCGCGGGCAGTTCGGTGTCGGCGGCCGTCCCGGCGTCGCCGGGGACCCAGGGCAGCAGCGGGCGTACCCGGTACTCCTGCGGCGCGAGGTACTTGGCGCGCACCTTGTCCCAGGTCGCGGAGGCGAGCCTGCCGCCGTCGGCCAGCGGGACGGAGCAGCAGCCGGCCAGCCATTCGTGGCCGCGGTCCACCATGTAGCGGGCGATCCCGGCCCATATGAGGCCGATGACGGCGCCGTCGCGGTGGTCGGGGTGGACGCAGGAGCGGCCGACCTCGACGAGACCGGGCCGGATGGCGTCGAGCGCGGTCAGGTCGAACTCGCCCTCGGAGTACAGCCGTCCGGCGACGGCCGCGCGCTCGGGCGGCAGCAGCCGGTAGGTGCCGACGACCTGTCCCGTCGACTCCTCACGCACCAGCAGATGGTCGCAGTACGCGTCGAAGGCGTCGATGTCGTGGCCCGGCTCGGCGGTGGCCAGCAGGGCACCCATCTCCCCGGCGAAGACGTCGTGCCGCAGCCGCTGCGCGGCACGCACATCGGCCTCGTCGCGGGCGAGCGAGACGCTGTAGCGGGTGGGTGCGGCGGGCTGCGGGGGACGGTCGAGCGTGGATACGCCGGTCATGGCTCTCTCCTGGTCACGCGCCGGGTCGGCGGAACGGGGGCGGCTGAGCGGTGTCGTGCGATCCGCCGCCCCTGTTCTTCCGATGCCGACTGACCTTCGCGTGACCGGCGCAGAGAGAACGGGTGTGAGGTTGCTGAACGGCTCGGGCCGCCCCTGTCATTTCGCCGGCGCGCAGTGCTCCAGCCATCCGCGGGTCTCCCGCGCGTCGAGCACGCGCTCCAGGACGAGGGCTCCGGTCATGCCGGGGAAGAACCGGCCGGCGGGCCAGCCCCGCTCGTAGGGAGGCGGGTCCAGGACGAGGAGTCGTACGCCGTCGACGACGGGGATGTCGGCGGGCGTTCCCTCGTTCCACACCCACTCACCGCCCGGCGTCACGAGGTTGAACGAGCCGGTCGTCGGCACCTGGCCCGGCGCGTCCCGGCACACGGCGACCTCCTCGGCGGAGGGCGCGCGGCCTTCGATGTGGCCGCCGCCGACCAGGGCGTCGGCGAGCAGGGTGTGCAGCTGGAAGTTGTCGGCGAGGCCGCTCATGCGCAGCGCGTAGCCGGTGCCGGTGGGGCGGTGCAGCGCGATCAGCGGTTCGTCGTCGAGGACGAGCAGGGCGTGGTCGAGGCACTTGAAGTCGTGCCCGGAGGCTTCCTGGACGGGACGCAGCGCGGCCAGCAACTGCGGGCGCCGCTCGGCCAGTTGGGCCCGTACCGCGCTGTGGTTGAGCATCGCGACGGACGCCATCTCCCACTGCGGCAGCGTGCACCAGGCCAACGCCGCGTCCTGGCCGACCCGTTCGACCATTGTGTCGTCCAGGGAGCCGTCGTCGGGCTCGGGCAGATCTCCCCCGCCGGTCGCAGCCCAGCGCTCGCAGAACTCCCCCGCGCCGGTGAGCGCTTCGGCGAGTCCGTCGAAGACGTACGGTGCGCAGGCGGTCGCGTCGGCGCCCTGTTCCACGCAGGCTCCGGTCAGTACCGCGACCAGCGCGCGGGGCCCGGGAGGTACGTCCGCGAGCAGTGCCGCGAGCCGGGGGCCCGCCTGTACGAACTCGCCCTCCGCGGCGTCCCCGTAGTGCTGCTGTATCTCCTGCATGGCGTGCTGGGAACGCTGTCCGTCCCGCTCGCGCACGGCGGTCTCGAAGCCGGCGACGGCGTCGAGGAACCGCCCCCCGTTGGGCGTAGAAATCATGCCCGAACCCTACAGACCCCGCACATGCGGGGCGGGGCCGGGGAGCACCACTCCCGGCCCCGCCCGTCCGCCTCTTGTCGGCGGACGTCTTTCGAGCGCCGCGTGCCCAATGCGGCGGCTCAATACGGCTAGCGCTTGGCCACCTTGCGCGTGGCCCGCAGCCATTCCTTGTTCATGCTGGTGATGGACATCAGCGGGATGCCCTTCGGGCAGGCGGTGGCGCACTCGCCGGTCAACGTGCAGCCGCCGAAGCCCTCTTCGTCCATCTGGGCCACCATGTCCAGGACGCGGGTCTCGCGCTCGGGTGCGCCCTGCGGCAGCGTGTTGAGGTGGTTGATCTTGGCGGAGGTGAAGAGCATCGCCGCGCCGTTCGGGCAGGCCGCCACGCAGGCTCCGCAGCCGATGCACTCCGCGTGCTCGAAGGCGAAGTCGGCGTCCGGCTTCGGTACGGGTGTGGCGTGGGCCTCGGGTGCGGCGCCGGTGGGTGCGGTGATGTAGCCGCCGGACTGGATGATCCGGTCGAAGGCCGAGCGGTCGACGACGAGGTCCTTGATCACCGGGAAGGCGGAGGCCCGCCACGGCTCGATGTCGATGGTGTCGCCGTCCTTGAAGGACCGCATGTGCAGCTGGCAGGTGGTGGTGCGCTCGGGCCCGTGCGCGTCGCCGTTGATGACGAGCGAGCAGGCGCCGCAGATGCCCTCGCGGCAGTCGTGGTCGAAGGCGACCGGGTCCTCGCCCTTGAGGATGAGCTCCTCGTTGAGGGTGTCGAGCATCTCCAGGAAGGACATGTCGGAGGAGATGTTGTCCACCTCGTACGTGGACATGGTGCCTTCGGCGTCGGCGTTCTTCTGCCGCCAGACGCGCAGGGTGAGCTTCATGCGTAGCTCCGCTGAGTGGGGTGGACGTACTCGAAGACCAGGTCTTCCTTGTGCAGGGTGGGGGCCTGGCCGGTGCCGGTGAACTCCCAGGCGGCCGCGTAGCCGAACTCCTCGTCTCTGCGGGCCGCTTCGCCGTCCGGGGTCTGCGACTCCTCGCGGAAGTGGCCGCCGCAGGACTCGGCGCGGTGCAGCGCGTCGAGGCACATCAGCTCGGCGAGTTCCAGGTAGTCGACGATGCGGTTGGCCTTCTCCAGCGACTGGTTGAACTCCTCGCCGGTGCCGGGCACCTTGATGCGCCGCCAGAACTCCTCGCGGATCTGCGGGATGCGCTCCAGTGCCTTGCGCAGTCCGGTGTCGGTGCGGGCCATGCCGCAGAACTCCCACATGAGTTCGCCGACTTCGCGGTGGAAGGAGTCGGGGGTGCGGTCGCCGTCCACGGCGAGCAGCCTGGCGAGCCGGTCCTCGGTCTCACGGACGGTCTCGACGGCGGCCGGGTGCGAGGCGTCGACCTCGTCCTTGTGCGGGTTGCGCGCCAGGTAGTCGTTGATCGTCGCCGGCAGGACGAAGTAGCCGTCGGCGAGACCCTGCATCAGGGCGGACGCGCCCAGCCGGTTGGCGCCGTGGTCGGAGAAGTTGGCCTCGCCGATCGCGAACAGGCCGGGGATCGTGGTCTGAAGGTCGTAGTCGACCCACAGTCCGCCCATCGTGTAGTGCACGGCGGGGTAGATCCGCATGGGCACCTGGTACGGATCCTCGTCGGTGATCCGCTGGTACATGTCGAAGAGGTTGCCGTACTTGGCCTCCACAGCCTTCCGGCCCATCCGCTGGATCGCGTCGGCGAAGTCGAGGTAGACGCCCTGTCCGCCGGGCCCGACCCCGCGGCCCTCGTCGCACACGTTCTTCGCGGCACGCGAGGCGATGTCGCGGGGCACGAGGTTGCCGTAGGAGGGGTAGATGCGCTCCAGGTAGTAGTCGCGCTCGTCCTCGGGGATCTTGTTCGCGGGCCGGTCGTCGCCCTTGGCCTTCGGCACCCAGATGCGGCCGTCGTTGCGCAGCGACTCGCTCATCAGCGTCAGCTTGGACTGGTGGTCGCCGGTGCGTGGGATGCAGGTGGGGTGGATCTGGGTGAAGCAGGGGTTGGCGAAGTAGGCGCCGCGCCGGTGGGCCCGCCAGATGGCGGTGGCGTTGGAGTTCATGGCGTTCGTCGACAGGTAGAAGACGTTGCCGTAGCCGCCGGAGGCCAGGACGACGGCGTCCGCGAAGTAGGTGGAGATCTTCCCCGAGATCAGGTCGCGGGCGACGATGCCGCGGGCCTTGCCGTCGACGACGATCAGGTCGAGCATCTCGGTGCGCGGGTGCATCTCGACGTTGCCCGCCGCGATCTGGCGGGACAGCGCCTGGTACGCGCCCAGCAGCAGCTGCTGGCCCGTCTGGCCGCGGGCGTAGAAGGTCCGCGAGACCTGGACGCCGCCGAAGGAGCGGGTGTCGAGCAGTCCGCCGTACTCCCGCGCGAACGGCACGCCCTGTGCCACGCACTGGTCGATGATCTCGACCGAGATCTGCGCCAGCCGGTGCACGTTGGACTCGCGCGCCCTGAAGTCGCCGCCCTTGACGGTGTCGTAGAACAGCCGGTAGACGGAGTCGCCGTCGTTGCGGTAGTTCTTCGCGGCGTTGATGCCGCCCTGCGCGGCGATGGAGTGGGCGCGGCGCGGCGAGTCCTGGTAGCAGAACTGGACGACGTGGTAGCCCTGTTCGGCGAGAGTGGCGCCCGCGGAACCGCCGGCCAGACCGGTGCCCACCACGATCACCGTGTGCTTGCGCCGGTTGGCGGGGTTGACCAGCTTGGCCTCGAAACGGCGCGTGTCCCAGCGCTCGTTGACCGGACCGGCAGGCGCCTTGGTGTCGGCGATCGGCTCGCCGGTCGAGTAATCCACGTACTCAGCAGACATGTTCAGCTCACCACTCCGGTCATGACGCCCACGGGTACGGCGATGAAGCCGGCCGTGAGCAGCAGTGCGAGGACGTTGCCAGTGATCTTCAGGGCGCGGTCGCGGGTGCGGCTGCCGACGCCGAGGGTCTGCGCGGCGCTCCAGAAGCCGTGCTGGATGTGCAGGCCGAGGGCGAGCATCGCCACGATGTAGATGACGTTGCCGTACCAGGTGGAGAAGGTGTCCACGACGTTCTGGTACGGGTGGCCCTGCTGGAAGCCGCCGGAGTGCACGGTGCCGGTGGTCAGGTCGAGGATGTGCCACACGATGAACAGGGCGAGGATGATCCCGCCCCAGCGCATGGTGCGCGTGGCGTAGCTCGCCGCGGGCTTCTTGTGCACGTACTTGCTCGGGCGGGCCCTGATGTCGCGGCGGCTGAGCTGGTAGGCGGAGACGGCGTGGGCGACGACCGCGACGACGAGGACGATTCGGATCAGCCAGAGCGTCCACTCGTAGTGCATGAAGGGCTCGCCGACGGTGCGCAGCCAGTGCGCGTAGTGGTTGAACTCCCCCGCACCGAAGAAGATCTTCAGGTTGCCGATCACATGCGCGACCAGGTACAGCAGCATGATCACGCCGCTGACCGCCATCACCGTCTTCTTGCCGACGGAGCTGTCCCACACGGTGCGTGCCATGGACGGCCGTCGGTCCGTCCGCGTTGCCAGAGCCATGAGTCAAGACGCTAGGCCCGCGAGGGCCGATCGGTCCAAGACATGGTGCGGCTTGATTCGATAGGTGCGAGCTATCGTGACACCATGCAGTTCCAGCAGCTTCAGTACTTCGTCGCCGTCGCGGAGACCCGGCACTTCACCCGGGCCGCGGATCTGGTGCACGTCGCCCAGCCGTCCCTGTCCCAGCAGATCAAGGCGCTGGAGCGGGAGCTGGGGGCCGATCTGTTCCTGCGGGCGCGCGGCAACATCACCCTCACCGACGCGGGCGAGGCGCTGCTGCCGCTGGCCCGCCGCATCCTGGCCGACGCGGACACCGCCCGGCACGAGGTGCAGGAGCTGGTGCAGCTGCGCAGCGGCCGGGTCCGGCTGGGCGCGACGCCGAGCGTGTGCACGGGTCTGCTGCCGGACGTGCTGCGCGCCTTTCACGACCGCTACCCGGGCATCCGGCTGCTGATCGAGGAGGGCGGCTCCCACGATCTCGTACGGGAGCTCGCCCGCGGCGCCCTCGACCTCGCCCTGGTCGTCCTGCCGCTGCCGACGCCGTCCCCGGCACTGACCACGGTGGAGCTGCTGCGCGAGGACCTGGTCGTGGTGTCGTCCCCGGAGTCGGCGGCGCCGGGCGGTCCGGGCCGGCGCACCGTCCGCATCGCCGACCTGGAGGGCGAGCGCCTGGTGATGTTCCGGCACGGCTACGACCTGCGCGAACTGACGGTGGCCGCCTGCCGCGCCGAGGGGTTCGAGCCGGACTTCGCGGTCGAGGGCGGCGAGATGGACGCGGTCCTCGGATTCGTCCGGGCGGGGCTGGGCCTGGCGGTCGTGCCGCGCATGGTGGCCGCCCGGTCGGGACGCGGGCTGCGGGTGACACCGCTGGCCCGGCCCGGACTGCACCGCACGATCGCCCTGGCGCACCGCAGCGATGTGGCGCCGCCGCGCGCGGCACGGGAGTTGCAGCGGATGCTGCTGGAGCGCTAGCCGGCCCGCGGACAGTCGCCCTCGGCACCTTGTTTCAAGTTACATCTATCTGCATAATGCGGTTATGCATAAGCGGGTTATGGAACCGGCGGATGCCCAGGCGCCGCCGGACGAAGACACACAGGCGTCACCGGAGGCGCTGATGATCGCCGTGGAGCAACTGGTGCTCTACGTCCGCCGCAGCGCCACCACCGGCGGTCTGAGCACCGCCGCCTCGTCCGTGCTCGGCTTCCTCGGCCGCGAGGGTGCCTGCCGGCTGACCGATCTGGCCCGCACCCAGCGGGTGTCCCAGCCCAACATGACCCAGTTGGTCACCCGGCTGGAGCGGGCGGGTCTGGTCCGGCGCACCGCCGACAGCCGGGACGGGCGGGGCGTGCTGGTCGAGGCCACCGACGCGGGCATGGAGGTCTTCCGGCAGCGGCGCACCGAGCGCACCCAGGCGCTGCAGGAGGTCGTCGGCCGACTGTCCGGGCCGGAGCAGGACGCGGTGCGGACCGCCCTGCCCGCCCTCGCGCGCGCGATCCACGACCTCGACTGACGTCCGCCACCCCTGTGACCCTCAACTCCCCGGAAGAGAACCGCACATGAGTGCTTCGCACGAGCGGGCCGCAAGCCCCTTCAAGCAACCGAAGGCCGTCTGGGCCGTCGCGTTCGCCTGCGTGATCTCGTTCATGGGCATCGGCCTGGTCGACCCGATCCTGCCTGCCCTGGCCGACAGCCTGCACGCGACTCCCAGCCAGGTCTCGCTGCTGTTCAGCAGCTATCTGATCGTCACGGCCGTCGCCATGCTGATCGTCGGCTGGGTCTCCAGCCGGCTCGGCGCCAAGCGCACCCTCGTGGTGGGGCTCGCCGTCATCGTGGTCTTCGCCGCGCTGGCCGGCACCTCCGGCTCCATCAACGGCATCGTCGGCTTCCGCGCGGGCTGGGGGCTGGGCAACGCCCTGTTCATCGCCACCTCCCTGGCCGTCATCGTCGCCTCGGCCAGCGGTGGCTTCGGTGGCGCGATCATCCTCTACGAGACCGCCCTCGGCCTCGGCATCGCCGTGGGGCCGCTGCTCGGCGGCGAGTTGGGGGCCATCAGCTGGCGCGGTCCCTTCTTCGGCGTGGCCGTGCTGATGGCGATAGCCCTGGCGGCGACGCTGGCCTTCGTCCCGACGCTGCCCAAGCCGGCCAAACCCACCTCGGCGCTGGCCCCGCTCAAGGCGCTGCGCCACCGCGGGCTGCTGACCATGGGCATCATGGCGCTGCTGTACAACTGGGGCTTCTTCACGATGCTCGGGTACGCGCCCTACCCGATGGAGCTCAGCGCCCACCAGCTCGGCCTGGTGTTCACCGGCTGGGGTCTGCTGGTGGCCGCGTTCAGCGTGTTCTTCGCCCCGCGTCTGCAGGGGCGGTACGGCACCGCACCCGTGCTCTACGCCAATCTGCTCGGCCTCGGGATCGTGATGGCCGTCATCGCGGCCGGGGTCGACACGCCCGCCGTGGTCATCGTGGCGGTCATCGTCAGCGGCGCCTTCATCGGCATCAACAACACCCTGACCACCCAGGCCGTCATGCTGGTGTCGCCCGTGGAGCGGCCGGTCGCCTCCTCCGCGTACGGCTTCCTGCGCTTCATCGGCGGGGGTCTGGCGCCCTACGTCGCCGGGAAGCTGGCCGACGCCACCGACCTGAGTGTGCCGTTCTACCTCGGTGCCGCCACCTTCGTCGTCGCCATCCCCGTCCTCGCCACCGGTCACAAGCTGCTGCGGCAGGCCGAGTCGCGCGCGGAGGAGGGCGAGCAGGTCGGCCCGGTGCTCACCCCGGTCACCGCTCCCGCCGCGCCGGGCGCGGCTCCGGTCCTCGTGGCCGTCGGCGCGCACGAGCGTGCGGACGGCATCGTGGACGCGGCCGCCCGGCTGGCCCGCGAGAGCGGCAGCCCGCTGGAGGTGGTGCACGTCCAGCAGACCGCCGTCGTCGAGGAACAGGCGGCCGACACCGAACCCGCCGACGAGGCGCGGCGCGCGGTCACCCGCCACCTCGAACGGCTCGCCGGGCAGGGCGTCACCGCCACCGGGCAGATCCTCGTCAGCGTCGGCGACCACGCGGCGGCCGGCCGTCTCCTGGCCCGGCACGCGGCCCGCATCGGCGCCCGCGCCGTCGCCGTCGGCCGCTCCCCGCACGGCGCACTCGTCCAGTTCACCGACGGCAGCCTGACCATGGCCCTGACCCACAGCGCCGCATGCACGGTCGTCCTGGTGGACCCCGACCACGCCCCCCGCCCACTGACCCACGACGCACTCACGGAACTGCGGGGCAGCGCCGCCTGACGCTTTGCTGCGGTACGGCAAGGGGGGCGAGCAATCCCCTCGCTCGCCCCCCGGTGCGTCCGGCGCCCGAAACACCGTCACGGGCCCGCGTCGGCGCCCGGCCTGTCGCCGTCGGGCGCTCCTGCGCGGCAGCGCCGCATGACGCTCCGCCGCACGTACGGCAAGGGGGCGAGCGATCCCCTCGCTCGCCCCCTTGCACATCCGGCACCCGAAGCGCCGTCCGGCTCAACCCGTCGCGTCCACCAACGCCAGGTCGTGCAGGCGGTCCGGTGGGCCCGGGCGGGCGTAGTACCAGCCCTGGGCCGTGTCGCAGCCCAGTATGCGGAGTTGCTCGGCCTGCGCCCCGGTCTCGACGCCCTCGACGGTCACCGCGAGGTCCAGGGAGTGGGCGAGTGCGACGATCCCCTCCACGATCTTGAGGTCGACGGGGTCCGCCGGGAACTGCTGCATGCTCTGGGTGAAGGAGCGGTCCAGCTTGAGGATGCTCACCGGGAGGCGGCGCAGGTTCGCGAGGTTCGAGTAGCCGGTGCCGAAGTCGTCAAGGGCGATGTCCACGCCCATCTCCGCGAGCCGCCGCAACGGCTTCAGCAGCGCGTCGTCGGCGCCGATGAGCGCGGACTCGGTGACCTCCAGGCAGAGCGCGTCCGGTGCGACGCCCGCGCGCTCCAGGATGTCGACCGTGTCCTGCACCAGAGCCGGGTGCGTGAGCTGGCAGGGCGAGAGGTTGACGTTGATGCGCAGGGGCCCCGCGTCGACGTAGCGTTCACGCCATTCGCGGGCCTGGCGCACCGACTGCTCCAGCACCCAGCGGCCCAGCGGCACGATCAGGCCGGTGTGCTCGGCGAGCGGGATGAAGCGGTCCGGGCCGAGCACGCCGTGCTGCGGATGCAGCCAGCGCACCAGGGCCTCGGCGCCGCGCACACTGCCGTCGCCGAGGTGCACCAGCGGCTGGTACTCGATGAAGAACTCGCCCCGGTCCAGCGCCGTCGGCAGCGCGGTGGTCAGACCGTGCCGGGTGATGGCGCGGGCGTCGGCCTCCTCGTCGGCGAGCTCGAAGCGATTGCCGCCGGCCGACTTTGCCCGGTACATGGTGATGTCGGCGCTGCGCAGCACCTCCGCCGGGCTGCGCTCCCCCGACGGGCCCTCCACGATGCCGATGCTGCCGCGCACGGTCAGCGAACGGCCGTCGATGCTGACCGGCGTGACCAGCGCGTTCATGATGCGCGCGGCGAGTTCGTCGACGTCGCGCTCGGTGTCGGGTCCGGTGGTCAGCGCCACGAACTCGTCGCCGCCGAGCCGCGCGACCATCTCCCCGGGCGCGGTCGCGCAGGCCTGCAGCCGGTCGGCGACCTCCACCAGCAGCCGGTCACCGGCCGCGTGGCCGAGGCTGTCGTTGACGGTCTTGAAGCCGTCCAGGTCGAGGTAGCACAGCCCGAAGCGCTGGCCGTCCCCCGCGCCCAGCGCCTTCTCCAGGCGCTCGAAGAAGAACGTGCGGTTGGGCAGACCGGTGAGCGCGTCGTGGGTGGCCTCGTAGCGCAGGCGCAGATTGAGCAGCCGGCGCTCGGTGGTGTCCTCCATGAGGGCCAGCTGGTACTGCGGGTTGCCGTCCGCATCGCGCAGCAGCGAGACCGTCAGATTGGTCCACAGGACCGTTCCGTCAGGTCGGTAGAACGCCTTCTCGACGTGGTAGTGCTCGCGCTCGCCGCGGACGAGTTCGTCGTAGAGCGTCCAGGTCTGGGGCGCGTCCTCGGGGTGGGTCCAGGCCTTGACGTTACGGGTGTGGAAGTGCTGCTCGGTCAGGCCGAACATCCGCAGCAGCGCGCCGTTGACCTGAAGGATGTTGCCCTCCAGGTCGGCGATGCTGATCCCTATCGCCGCGCCCTCGAAGACCGCGCGGAAGCGGGCCTCGGTCGCGTGCAGGGCCTGCGCCACCACACCCTGCGCCTTCAGCGCCGCCGCGGAGATCGCCTCCTGCTCGGCGAGCGTCCGCTCGCGCAGCGCCTGCGCGAACCCGGCGGCCATCGTGTGCTGCAACCGCGCGCAGCGCGAGCGCAGTTCCTCGGGGTCGCCGTCCTCGCCGCAGTAGAGCACCAGATAGGCGTCGACGCAGTCCAGGGTGCGGGTGAGCGCCTCGGGGTCGGTGCAGTGGGCGGCGACGAGGGCGGCACCGACCGCCCTGCCCTCGTCCGCGGCGGCGGCCCGGGAGTGCAGCGCGTCGGTCAACCGCCGCGCCAGTGGCAGGAGTTGCTGCTCGAACTCCGGCCGGGTCAGCGACGTCGAGGTGACCGGGAAGACCGCCCGGCTCCAGATCGTCGCGAACCTGCGCAGTCTGTCCTTGGGCCCGTCCGGTTCCGCGGTCACGCCGTACGCCCCACGCCGGCGAACCCGGAGAAGGCATAAGGATCCTCGTCCTCCGGTGCCGTCCTGGGCCGCCAGTGCGGCATCGACACCAGTCCCGGTTCCACCATGTCGTACCCCTCGAAGAACTGCGCGATCTCCTCGCGCGAACGCATGATCAGCGGGTTGCGAATGTCCTTGTACACGTCCACCGTCCCCGCGGCCCGCTCGGCGGGGAGCGGGATTCCCTCGTACGAGGCATGGGTGAGGATCAGCAGGCTGCCGGGCGCGAGCGCGTCGCGCAGCTGGGCCACCGCCCCGTACGGGTCGTCCTCGTCTTCCACGAAGTGCAGTATGGCAACGAGAAGCAGCGCCACTGGCCGATTCAGGTCGATCAGTCGCTGCACCTCGTCGCTCGCGAGGATCTCCAGGGGCTTGCGGAGGTCGGCCGCGGCGGCGGCGGCGTCCTCGTTGCCCGCGAGGACCGCCTGGCTGTGGGCGACGGCGACCGGGTCGTGGTCGATGTACACGACGCGGGCGCCGGGCCGGGCCGACTGGGCGACCTCGTGGACGTTGCCGAAGGTGGGGATGCCCGAACCGACGTCCAGGAACTGGTCGATGCCCTCGCCAAGGGCGAAGCGCACCGCACGCTGCATGAACGCCCGGTTGGCCTGCATGACCTTGGGGAGTCCCGGCATGAACTCCATCGCCTTGCGGGCCGCCTCCCGGTCGACCTCGAAGTTGTGCGAACCGCCCAGGTAGTAGTCGTAGATCCGCGCGACACTCGGCACCGAGATGTCGATGCTCCGTGGTGCCCAGGCGGGACGATCCATCTATCTCTCCAAGGGCGTAGGCGATCCGGTGTTCGAGCTGAGGCTACTGATCGCCCGCCAACAGGGCGAGCGGAAACGGAAATTGACCATCCGTTCCCGGTCACTGCCTGCGGCAATTGCCACATTCGCCCTGCGCTGCGCCCTACGTGGACCGGCCCTTGACCTCCGCGGCGGCGCACCAGAACGGCCCGCCCCCTCCGTGCGGTGCGGAGGGGGCGGGCCGGGGCCGAACGCGCGTCCGGTGCAACAACCCTGGGGAGGTGATGCCTACTTCTTCGGCGCGCCGACCGGCTTTCCGTCGGGCGACATGACGTACCACGTGCCGCCCACGCCCTGGCCGTTGGTGTCCCCGGGTGCCTTGTCGCCGGAGAACGTGTACGCGGGCCAGCAGTCGACGGTCATCTGCTTGACACCGTCGGGGCGGGTGAAGCCCATCAGGCCCTTCTTCTCGATGCCCTTGGTGTCGTCGGCCTTCACCGGGGCGACGGCCGGCCACTTCTCCAGGCAGGAACCGGTGCAGTTGGAGATCGGGTCGGGCCAGGCCACGTCCTTGATGAAGCGGTAGACCGTCCTGCCGTTCTTGTCGACGACGATCTTGCCGAACTTGGGGTCGTTGCGGACCGACAGGCCCGGCAGGCTGGCGAGGGTGGCCTTCTTGCCGTCGGGGGCGAGCGCGAACCACTTCTCGCCCACGCCCTGGCCGGTGATGTCGCCGGCCTTGGTGTCCTTGGCATAGCGGTACGCCGGCCAGCCGCCGATGGTCAGCTGCTTGGAGCCGTCGGACCGGGTGACCTCGCCGAGCAGGGCCTTGTCGATACCGGCGCCGGCGGTGGCGTCGTCCGCGGGAACGGGCGGCCAGGCCTTGGCGCAGTCGCCGTCACAACTGGACTTGGGGGGCTCGGCGGTGTCGTCGTCGAAGCGGTACAGGGTCTTGCCCGCACCGTCGGTCAGCACCTTGCCGAGCTTGGCGTTCTGGGTGACGGCGAGCTTGCCCGCGGCCGGGACCTGGGCCTGCCCGTCGGCGCCGTAGCCGTTGCCGGGACTGGCGCTCGCCGTGCCGCCGGCACCGACGCTGCCGTAGCCGCCCGCGGCGGCCGTGGCACCCACGTTCTGGCTGCCGACCGACGCCGACGTGCCGCTTTCCTGACCGCACGCCGTCGTCAGCGCCAGCACAGCCGCAGCGCTTGCCACGAGTGAGGCGCTCCGCCAGGAGGTCTTCATCGTCAACTCCCCATACTCACAAGGGTGTTGCAGCGCCCTGCTGCGCCGCCGCACGAGCATGGGTACGAACGGGACGGGTGGTTGTGTTCAACCGCCTCACAAATTTCTTTCCGGAACCTGTGACGCCGGGGCGCCATCTCGCACACGCGTGCGCATCCATGGGCACCCGGGCGGCGGCCGGTCAAACGGCCGCGCACGCCTGATCCTTCGTTCGGGCCAATCCCGGCGGGCTCCGGCGTGCCGTGCGTCGCCAAGGCTCATGATCTTCGTCGTGCATGGACCCGAATCGACCCAAACCACCTTCGCCGCAAGGGCGTTGGCCGTGGCGACGCTCACCTGGCTGCTGGTGGGGGCACCGGCGGGACCGGCGCGGGCCGACGCCTGCGCCTACGCCTCGACGGGCCCGGACGGCACCCGGGCGGTGGCGGTCGCCGGAGACCTCTCCTGGCCGACTCCCCCGCTGTGCCCGGAGCCCACGCCGACACATACGCCGATTCCCACACCCACACCCACACCCACACCCACACCCACTCCAACGCCCCCGCCGCCGAAGCCGAAGCCCTCGCCCCCGCCGAAGCCCGCACCCAGGCCCAGACCCACGCCCACCCGCACGCCGAAACCGCCGCCTCCCCCCGCGCGGCCCGCCCCGCCGCGCCCGAGCGCGAGCCCGACGCCCCCACCCGCGGCCGCACCGCCCCCGGCCCCCACGCCGACACCGGCGCACTCGGCGCGGCCCAGCCGGCCTCCCCGCGTGGTCCATGTGACCTATCCGCACTACCGGGCGCCGGTGCGCACGGCACCGTCGCACGGCAGCACCTCACCGATCGTCTTCGTCCTGCTCATCACGGCGCCCGCCGTGATCGCCGTCGCCGCCCTGCGGGCGCGCTGATTCCTGGAGGAAACTCTTGCCGGAATGGCTTGTTCTCACCCTCGCGATGCTGGCCGCATGCGCCGTGGTGATCATCGTCACCCTGGTACGGCACCGGGCCGCGCCCGACGACGAGGACACCAGCGAGACCCCGGACGTCATCGAGTACATGACGATGTGGATCGGCGTGGTGTACGCCATCGTCCTGGGCCTGGCCATCGCGGGGGTGTGGGAGGGGCGCAGCGCCGCCCAGGACCATGTGCAGGCGGAGGCCGTCGCGCTGCACGAGATCTCGGAGCGGGTGCGGGTCTATCCGGCCGACGTCCGGGACCGGATCCGGGAGGACGTCAACAGTTATGTCGGACAGGTCGTCAACACCGAGTGGAAGACGATGAACGACGACGGGCGTCTGACCCCGCGCGGTGACGCCCTCTTCGACCGCATCCGCGCGGACGTCACCGACTACCAGCCGAGGACGGACTTCGAGTCCCAGGCCTACCAGCCGCTCCTCGACCAGGTCACCGCGGCGGACACGGCTCGCAGCGCCCGGGCCGACTCCATGGGGGCGACCATGCCGGGCGTCGTGTGGTTCGGTCTGCTCGCCGGGGCCGTGGTCACCATCGGCATGGTCTTCGCGCTGCAGATCCGGCGCACCGTGCGCGAACTGGTCCTCGCCGGGCTGTTCTCCGCGCTGATCGCGTTCCTGCTGTTCCTGATCTGGGACTTCGACGCGCCCTACTCACGGGGCATCACCGCCTCGGCCTCACCGTTCCTCACCCTCTTCCCGCACCTTCACGGCTGACGGTCCCTCGCGCCGTACGACCACCCAGGGACGCGCGCCACGCCGTCGCCGTCCCCTGGGTGGCCCACACGGTTGCCCCATTCGCGCTACTGCGATCGCGCATCCGCACGTCCGTTCCTAGCGTTTCGGTCATCGAGGTGCATTTATCACGAAAGCGGAAAGGGTCCGCAGCTGCTCCTCGGGGACCGGAGGAACACCATGCGCGCGATACGCGTCGCTTCGGCCGCACTGCTGGGCCTTGGCGCCCTCGCCCTCTCCGCACCGGCCGCCCTCGCCAAGGGCGACGGCCACGACATCACCCCGTTCGCCTTCACCGTTCTGCCCTCGACCGTCGCGGCCGGCGGCCATGTCACCCTGCATGTGAACCGGGACGGCGACTGCAGGGGCCCGGCCACGGTCAGGTCGGCGGTGTTCGACACGGTCGTGATCCGGCCGGGGCAGTCCTGGGGGGCGGCGACGGTCGACCGGGACGCCAGGCCGGGCGCGGTCTACCGGGTGACGTTCACCTGTGACGGTGCGAGCGGCTCCACGGATCTGACCGTCGCGGGCGGCCATCCCCGCCACCCCACCCCGGTACCGGTCAATCCCACGCCGGTGCCGGTCACCCCGCAGCGAGGGGTGCAGGCCGGCGAGGGCGGCAGCATCGCCGGGTTCGACCTCAAGGAGATCGGGATGGGCGCGGCGCTCATCGCCGCTTCGGTCGGAGCGGCGTACCACTTCTCGCGCCGCCGCGGCGAGGACGAGGCCTGACGGCCCGGCAGCATCCGCCACCGCACGACCGTGCACGACAACGCACGACAGGTCTTCGCCCCGGAACTTCTCTTGGGTTCCGGGGCGAAGACCTGTGGCCGTGCGAGGGCAGCCGTGCGAAAGGCTCTCCGAAGAAGGGGCGAGGGGGGTCAGATCCGCTTCTCGGACCTGCGCCGCATCCAGAAGAACCCGCCGGCCAGCACCGCCGCGGCGACGAGCCCGCCGCCGATGGCCATGTCGGTCGGCGTCGCACCGCTGGAGCTGGAGCCGCCGAGGCCGCCCTGGACACCGCCGATGACGGTGAACGCGGCGGGGTTCGTCAGCGACTTGCCACCGCACACGACGGTGATGCTGTGCGAACCGTTTCTCGCGTTCCTGTTGACCGTCGCCGTCCCCTTCGCCGTGCTGTTGGTGCCGGGGAGCATCGACAGATGCGTCCTCGGGAAGGCGTCCGAGGTGGCCTCGCCGCCTGTCGGGCAGCCGTCGACCGTGATGGTCAGCTGACCGCCGCGGGCGATGACGCTGGGCAGGGCGACGATGTTGGTGGGGTTGATGTTCATGCCGTCGCGCGCGACGGCCACCGGCGCGGCGAGGCCGAGGGCGGCGACCGCGGCGGCAGAGACCGCCAGGGCACGATGAGTACTCATGTGATCCTCCGCGGAAGGCACCCCCGGGGCCCGTCCCCGGTCTGTCGGCGAGAAAGCGCCTCCCAGAAAGACCCTCAGATGCCTTGCACGCGCCCGCATTTCGGCGATGGTCCGTATTGGTGAGAGGACACGCCGGGCGGTTCCCGCGCAATCCGATATCGCCGCAGGTCACGGGAGCACCGGAAATTTCCTGTCCGTGGCAACTCGGATGGCGCACCGAAGGCGTACGAGCCACCCGTTCGCCCCCGCCCCGTCGCCGGTCGCCTGCGCGGCATTTAGCGTTGCCGTATGCGCGAATGACGTGGCGACGGTCGCGTCGAGAGGGGTGACGAATGGCGGCGTCCGAGCTGGCCGAACTGGCTGAAGAGGAGGAGCGGCGCAAGAAGCGCGCTCCTTGGGGCGTGATAGCGCTTGTCCTGCTGACCGGCCTCGCGCTCATTCGCAACGGCTCGGGCGAATTCGACGTGGGTCCCCCGCAGCCCGCCTCCGCCGCCGCGGCCGACAGCCGGGTCCCGGGCGCCACGCCGACCGTCCAGGCTCTGCCGTACGCGCTGCCCGACCGGGTCAGGATTCCCACCATCCGGGTCGACGCGCCGGTGATGCCGGTGGGTCTGGACGTGGACGGCTGGGTCGCGGCGCCGCCGCCCGAGGACCCGAATCTGGCGGGCTGGTTCACCGGTGGGGTGACTCCCGGCGAAAAGGGCACCGCGGTTGTGGTGGGCCATGTCGACAACAAACAGGGGCCCGCCGTCTTCTACAACCTCGGGGCCCTGAAAAAGGGAAATCGCGTCGAGGTCGCCCGAAAGGACGGAAGGACCGCCGTGTTCGAGATCTACGGCATCGAGGTCTTCGACAAGAAGAACTTCCCCGGAGATCGCGTCTACGCGTCCAAGGGCGCTCCGGAATTGCGGGTCATCACCTGCGGAGGCGGTTTCTCCAAGCAACACGGTTACGACGGGAATGTCGTCGTGTTCGCCCGCCTGGTCGAGGTCCAGTGAGAAAACCCCGGCCGGGCGGGCGACATGCGGGTCAGGTGTAGCGCCGTCTCGGCAGGGTGACGTGGTAGCCGGAGTCCAGCAGATGCGGCAGCCAGGTGCGCAGGGCGCGTACGGTCTGCGAGCGGTTGCCCCCGGCGTCGTGCGAGAGCACCACGACGCCGGGGGCGGCGCCGTGCTCGACCCGGTGGATGATGCTGCGGGTGCCGGGGGTGGTCCAGTCGAGGGTGTCGACCGTCCACGCCAGCGGCTCCATGCCCATTTCGGCGCCGAGTTGGAAGGCCGCGCGGTTCCAGGCGCCGTAGGGGGCGCGGAACCACTGCGGCCGCTGTCCGTACGCCTTCTCGATGAGGTCGCTGGTGCGCTCCATCTCGGAGCGGATCCGGGAGCGTTTCAGGCGGGTCAGCAGCGGGTGGGACCAGGTGTGGTTCCCCACGATGTGTCCCTCGTCGGCCATGCGGGCCAGCAGGTCCCGGTTCCAGTCGGCCATCTCCCCGCACACGAAGAACGTGGCCCGGACGTCGTACTCGGCCAAGGTGTCCAGGATGTGCGGCGTGTAGCGGGGGTCCGGCCCGTCGTCGAAGGTCAGCACGATGGTGCGGCCGTGTCCGGGCATCCGCAGGAACGGCTCGTGCCGCACCGGGACCTTGGCGGGAGCCGCGCGCGGGGGTGCTCCGTATCCGGTCAACGGCTGGAGGCGGAAGGCGGACGACTTGAGCGCGGTGTGCGACTGCGGGCCTGCGGCCGGGGCGGGGGCGGGGGTGCGCCGGACCGGCTCCTCGCCCCCGCTCAGGGCGAGTGCACCGGCGGTGCCGGCCGCGCCCAGAGCGACGGCGCCGGCGAGCAACGCCCGGCGCCGCGTGAGCAACTGATCCTTCTTCATGATCCATCAGTCGCCCAACCGGGGCGCCGCGCCCGCCGCGACACCGGCACGGGCGCGAAAAACACCCGCTCGGCCCACAGCGGCCGGCGGCGCGCTCAGCGACGGCGCACCATGTTCAGCGGCGGCGCACCAGGGGGAACGGCAGCGTCTCACGGATCGTCAGGCCCGTCAGGAACATGACCAGGCGGTCGACGCCGATCCCCAGGCCGCCGGTGGGCGGCATCGCGTACTCCAGGGCGTCGAGGAAGTCCTCGTCCAGTTCCATCGCCTCGGGGTCGCCGCCCGCGGCCAGCAGGGACTGGGCGGTCAGCCGCCGGCGCTGCTCGACCGGGTCGGTCAACTCCGAGTAGGCGGTGCCCAGTTCAGTACCGAAGGCGACCAGGTCCCAGCGCTCGGCCAGCCGTGGGTCGACGCGGTGCCGGCGGGTGAGCGGGGAGACGTCGGTCGGGAAGTCCTTGTAGAAGGTGGGGAGTTGGGTCTTCTCCTCGACCAGGCGCTCGTACATCTCCAGGACGACGTCGCCGCGTCCGTCCTCGGCGGTGTACGGGACTCCCGCGCCGTCGCACAGCCGCTGCAGCTCCGGCAGCTCCGTGTCGGCGTCCACCTCCTCCCCCAGGGCCTCCGAGATCGCGCCGTGCACCGTCTTGACCGGCCACACCCCCGAGATGTCGTGCTCCTCGCCGTCCTTGCGGGCGACGGGCGAGCCGAAGGCGGCGGTGGCCGCTTGCTGGATCAGTTCGCGGGCGAGGTCGAGCATCACGTCGTAGTCGGCGAAGGCCTGGTAGGCCTCCAGCATCGTGAACTCGGGGTTGTGCTTGTAGGAGACGCCCTCGTTGCGGAAGGTGCGGCCGAGTTCGAAGACCTTCTCCAGGCCGCCGACGCACAGCCGCTTGAGGTACAGCTCCGGCGCGATGCGCAGATAGAGGTCGAGGTCGTAGGCGTTGATGTGGGTGGTGAAGGGGCGGGCGTTGGCGCCGCCGTGGATCTGCTGCAGCATCGGCGTCTCGACCTCGAGGTAGCCGCGCTGCAACAGGCCCTGGCGCAGCGCCTGGACGGCCGTGGAGCGGGCGCGGACGACGGCGCGGGCGTCGGGGCTGGACATCAGGTCGACGTAGCGCATGCGGACCTTGGCCTCGGGGTCGGCCAGGCCGTGGCGTTTGTCGGGCAGCGGGCGCAGGCACTTGCCGACGAGCCGCCAGTCGGTGACGAAGATCGTGGGCTCGCCGCTGCGGCTCACCCCTGCCCGGCCCGTCGCCGTGATGTGGTCGCCGATGTCGGTGTCGGCGGTGAAGCGGTCGAGGGCGGGTCCCGACCCCTCGCGGGTGAGGGCGAGTTGGCGGTCGCCCGACCAGTCGCGCAGCACCACGAAGACGATGCCGCCGAAGTCCCTGATGATCATGATGCGTCCGGCGACGGTGACCTGGTCGCCCTCGCGGACGTCGGCCAGGGCATGGGTGAGCCGGGGGACGTCGACCGGGTACGGATCGGTGCCGTCCGCGCGCAGCCGGTCCAGGGTGCGGTGCCGGACGCGGACCTGCTCGGGCAGGCCGGCGTACGCGTCTGTGGGCCCGGCCTCGTCCCCTCCGGCGAGGCCGAGCGCGGACAGCGACGGCAGTCCCTCGGTGGTCGCGGGTCTGGGCGAGCCCTTGGGGTGGTGCCCCTTCCCCCAGAGTTTCCGCAGCGACGGTACGGAAACGAATCCCTCGGCGATACCGGAGGCCAGTCCGATCCGGGCGAGGGAGCCGGTGTCGCCGTAGCAGATGAAGCGGGGGTACCACTGCGGGTGATACTTGGCGTTGGAGCGGTAGAGGGCCTCCAGTTGCCACCAGCGGGAGAAGAACAGCAGCAGTCGCCGCCAGAGTCTGAGGACCGGTCCGGCGCCGATGCGGGCGCCCTCCTCGAACGCGGAGCGGAACACGGCGAAGTTCAGCGAGATCCTGCGCACGCCGGATTTGGGCGCGGCCGTGCACAGTTCGTCGACCATGAACTCCATGACGCCGTTGGGTGCGCTGCGGTCACGGCGCATCAGGTCGAGGGAGATGCCGTCGCGGCCCCAGGGCACGAAGGAGAGCAGCGCGAGCAGGCGGCCGTCCTCGCCGAGGGCCTCCACGAGCAGGCAGTCGCCGTCGGCGGGGTCGCCGAGGCGGTCCAGGGCCATGGAGAAGCCGCGCTCGGTCTCGGTGTCGCGCCAGGCGTCCGCCTTGTCGACGATCTCCTCCATCTCCTCGTCGGTGAGGGCGGAGTGGCGGCGGATGCGGCAGTGGGCGCCGGTGCGGCGGACGCGGTGCACGGCCTGCCGGGTGACCCGCATGTCGCGGCCGTCCAGGTCGAAGTCGGCCGGGTACAGGATCGCCTCGTCCCCGAGCTGGAGCGCGCCGAGTCCGGCCCGTGCGTAGGCCCTGGCGCCGTCCTCGGAGGCGCCCATGGCGGCGGGCGCCCAGGCGTGTCGGCGGGCCACGTCCAGCCAGGCGGCGATCGCGTGCGGCCAGGCCTCCCGGTCGCCCACGGGGTCGCCGCCGGCGAGGCAGACGCCGGCCTCGACGCGGTAGGTGACGGCGGCCTTGCCGCTGGGTGAGAAGACGACGGCCTTGTCGCGCCGGGTGGCGAAGTAGCCGAGGGAGTCCTGCTCGCCGTAGGCCCCGAGCAGGGCGCGGATACGGGACTCCTCGTCGCCGTGCAGGGCGGACTCCATGCGCTGCGAACGGAACAGGGTGGCGGCGGCGTTGAGCAGGGCGAGCGCGCCGAACAGGCCGAGCAGGAAGTACAGGGCGCGGGGCGGGCGGCCGTCGAAGGACCGGGCCGAGACCAGGCCGCCGCAGACGCGGTTGGCGGCCCACGCCAGGTGCTGGCCGCGCGGGAGCGTGCCGGGGAACAGCTCCACCAGGCCCCAGCCGACGAGGAGGCCGAGGGCGAGCCCGGCCAGCAGGACGCCGACGGCGCGGCGGACGGCGGCGCGTCTGGAGGCGGCGTAGAACTCCCCGCGGGCGACGATCAGCAGGGCCAGCGCGAGGGAGCAGACGACGAGGGACGGAACGGACTGGGCGTACAGGCCGAGTGCCACGCCGAGGAGGTCGTCGAGGACCAGCAGGCCCAGGTAGACGACCACCAGCCACCAGGCGATCTTCTTGCGGGAGGCGGTCGCGGCGGCGAGCAGGAAGAGGAAGACGGCGTAGGCGAGATTGGCGCTGACCGGGACGATGAGCAGGTCCAGGAAGCGGACCACCGGGCGCAGCAGTCTGCGCAGCGGCGGGATGAGGGCCAGCAGGACGCAGAACAGCCCGAGGGCGCCGAAGAAGGCCGCGAATACGTCGGGCACCTTGCTCATCGGCCCGATTCCGGGCGGCCGGGCCGGGCCCGCGGTGCCCTTCTTCGGGGCGGCCCCCACAGTGGCACTCATGTTCCGACTGTAGGAACTGTGCGGCCGCCTGTCCCGTCGAGACGTCCCGCATATCGGCGGGACCTGCGGCTTCCGATAGCCTCACCGCCGTGACGGAACAGCACCCGCATCAGTTCGAGCGCGGCACGGACGGGCCCAAGGTCATCGTGGTCGGAGTGGACGGCTCCGACTCGTCGCTGCGCGCGGCGGCATATGCCGGTGGCCTGGCCCGCCGCCAGCGCGCGCTGCTCGCGGTCGTGTACGTGCAGCCGGTGATGGCCGCGGGCGCTGCCATGGGAGCGCCGGTCGCCGAGACGACGGACGAGATCGCCGAGGGACTGATCTCCTACATCCGGGACGCCACCGAGCGGCTCAAGGGGATATTCGAGGTGCGCTGGGAGTTCCACACCTTCCGCGGCGACCCGTACGGCGGCCTGGTGAAGGCCGCGGACGAGCTGAAGGCGGACGCGGTGGTGGTCGGCGCCTCCGAGCAGGCCGGCCACCGCATCGTGGGGTCGGTGGCGGTCCGCCTGGTGAAGGCGGGGCGGTGGCCGGTGACTGTGGTGCCGTGAGCGGTGCGCGAGAACGCCGGGCCCGGCAAGAGCGCGTCCGGACTCGGGCCGGCCGCAGTGCCCCCTCCCCGAGCCGTTCCGCGTATCTGCGCGGCGTCTTCCCTCGCGGGCGTCGCTGGGCCATCATGATCGGCCGTCAGCCGTTGCCGAACGTGAAGGGTGAGGCGCATGGCCGGGCTCCGGATGGGCGAGGGGATTCTCCGCCGCAAACCGATCGAGCGCATCGAGGAGACGGAGGTCGGCGAGGGCACCCGGCTCGACCGGTCCCTGGGGCTGTGGCAACTGACCGCCATCGGTGTGGGCGGCATCATCGGGGCGGGCATCTTCACCCTCGCCGGCACCGTGGCCAACGGTACGGCGGGACCAGCGGTCCTCATCTCCTTCCTCATCGCCGGCATCGCGAGCGCCGCGGCCGCGCTGTCCTACGCCGAGTTCGCGGGCCTCATCCCGAAGGCCGGCTCGGCCTACACCTACGGCTACGCGGTGCTCGGCGAGTTCGCGGGCTGGTTCATCGGCTGGGACCTGCTGCTGGAGTACACGGCGATCGTGGCCGTCGTGGCGATCGGCATCTCCGGCTACTTCAGCTTCCTGGTCGAGGACATGGGCGCGGAACTGCCCAAGTGGATGCTGGGGGCGCCGAGTACGGGTGACGGGCACAAGGTCGACCTGTTCGCGGCCGTCCTGTGCCTGCTGATCGCCTGGCTGCTGAACATGGGCATCAGGAACGCCGCCCGCTTCGAGACGTTCGTCGTGGCGCTCAAGGTCCTGGTGGTGCTGCTGGTGATCGCCGTGGGCGTGTTCCACATCGACACCGGCAACTACCACCCGTTCTTCCCGTTCGGCGTCGGCGGCGCCTTCACCGGTGCGGCGACCGTGTTCTTCGCGGTCTTCGGCTACGACGCCATGTCGACCGCGGCCGAGGAGTCCAAGGACGCGGCACGGCACATGCCGAAGGCGATCATCTACTCCCTCATCATCTCGATGGTCCTGTACGTGGCCGCCTGTCTGGTGTTGACCGGCATGCAGGACTACAAGCACATCGACCCGGAGAGCGGCTTCTTCACCGCCTTCAAGGCGGTCGGGCTCGGCGGTCTCGCGGACGTGATCGCGGTGGGTGCGATCATCGGCATCCTCACCGTGATGTTCACCTTCATGCTGGGCGTGACCCGGGTCTGGTTCTCCATGTCCCGGGACGGGCTGCTGCCCAAGTGGTTCGCGAAGACGCACCCGACGCGGCATGTGCCCACCCGGGTGACCTGGATCGTGGGGGTCGCCTCGGCGATCATCGCCGGGTTCCTGCCGATCGGCGAGGCGGCCGAACTGACCAACATCGGCATCCTGTTGGCGTTCGTGGTGGTGTGCACGGCGGTGATCGTGCTGCGCTACCGGCAACCGGAACTCCCGCGTTCCTTCCGGACGCCGTGGATGCCGCTCGTGCCCGCGGTGGGTGTCGTCGCCTCGATCTGGCTGATCACCTATCTGCAGTGGCAGACCTGGGTGCGGTTCGCCGTGTGGTTCGTGATCGGGGTCGTCATCTACTTCGGTTACTCGTACAAGCGCTCGGAGCTGGCGCGCGGTTAGGGTGCCCGCGGGGCTACTTCCCCATCACCAGCCCGTCCTTGGCCGCACCGCGGCTGAGCACCACGTCCCGGATCGAGTCGCGTACGGCCTTGACCCCGGCGCCCTGGTCGAGCGCCTGATTGAGGTTCACGACGCGCCCGGCGTCGACGTCGAACATCTGCGGGACGAACTCCGCCTTCGCGACCTCCCAGCGGCCCCCGGGCCGCGCGGGCGGGGCGAAGGTGAAGCGGGCGAGGGTCGACTCGTTGCCGCGCGGGTCCTGCACGTTCGCGTTGTTGCTCATCTCGCCGGCGATCTGGTCACCCAGGCCGTAGACGACCCAGGTGCCGTTGACCTTCTCGTACGCCTGCGGGACATGGGCGTGGGTGCCGAGGACGAGGTCGATGTTGGGGCGGCCGCCGGTGCGGGCGGCGGTCAGCTGCCGGGCCAGGGCGACCTGCTGCTGGTCCGGTGCGTCCTGCCACTCGGTGCCCCAGTGCACGGACACGACCACCACGTCGGCGCCCGCCTTCCGGGCCGCCCGGGCGTCGGCCAGGATCGCGTTCTCGTTGAGGAGGTGGACGGCCCAGGGCTGCCCGGCGGGCAGCGGCTTGCCGCCGGTGTCGAAGGTGTAGGCGAGGTGGGCGACCTTGGCGGGGCCCGCCCGCAGGACGGTGACGGTGCGCGCCTCGGCCTCGGAGCGCGCCGTACCGGCGTGCCGTACGCCCGCCCGGTCCAGGGCGTCGAGGGTGCGGCGGATGCCGTCGGCACCGTCGTCGAGGCTGTGCTCCGAGGCCGTCGAGCATCCGTCGTAGCCGCTGGCGGCGAGGGCCTGGGCGATCTCGGGCGGCGACCTGAAGTCGGGGGCGCCGCTGTAGACGCCGTTCGCCCCGTAGACGGTCTCCATGTGACACAGCGCCAGATCGGCGCGGGAGACGACGGGTGCGATGCCGGCGAACATCGGCCGGAAGTCGTAGGCGCTTCCGCCGCCGTCGAACCGCGCCCGGTCGATGACCGAGCTGTACGGCAGGACGTCGCCGGAGGCGACCAGTGTGAATCCGCGGGCCGCGGACGGGGCCGGCCGCGCGGCTGCGGCGGAGGGATCGTGGCGCTCGGCCTGGCAGGCGGCTCCCGCGGCCAGCAGGGCCGTCAGCGCCAGGGCAACCTGTCGGCTGCGTGCAATCATCAGCTCACCCCACTGTGGTCGTATTTACGCACAAATAGGTACGAAGCTGAGAGCGCCCCCAAACAATCCGGGCACCTCGATTAGCCCGTCCGGCGCCCGCCGGGTGGCGCAGCGGACCGCCGTGAGCGGTGTCCGGAACCGCTCGTCGAACCGTTCGCCGACGCGATCGACCGTCCGCCGCAGACCCCGGCGCGGGCACTGTGCGGCACTACCGCCCCTGCGGTGCCATACGCGCATGACGGCCGGACCCATCCTCACCAACGCGACGACCGCCGAACACGAACTGGCCGCACTGCAGCGGGAGCACGGGCGCCCCCTCTTCGCACTTCTCCTCCGGCTCTGCGACGGCGACCGCCAACGCGCCGAGGATCTGGTGCAGGAGACCCTCGTGCGCGCCTGGCAGCACCCCGAGGCGTTGCGCGCCGACGACTTCGACTCCGTACGGCCGTGGCTCATGACGGTGGGACGGCGGCTCGCCATCGACGCGCGCCGGGCCCGGCAGGCGCGGCCGCCCGAGGTCGGGGACGCGATCCTGGAGAACACGCGGGTGATCGGCGACCACGCCGAACGGGCCGCCGCCGCCCTGGATGTGCGCGAGGCTGTGAAGACACTCACTCCGGAGCACCGTGAAGTCCTGGTGCTCGTGTACTTCCAGGGTGCGAGTGTGGCGGAAGCCGCCGAAACGCTCGGCATCCCGCCCGGTACGGTGAAGTCCCGCGCGTACTACGCGTTGCGCGCCCTGCGCCGGGTGCTTCCGGGTTATGCGGCCGACCTGCGGTGAAACGGACGGCCGGGTCAAACCTCGGTAAAGCGCCTTGCTGAAGACATGTGTTGAGCAATCAGCTGTCTTCATCCGTGTTCCGGACTGGGGGCCCGGGGTCCCGGACGGGATCTCGGGCCGGGCGACGCGCACGCACCGGAGGAAGGCAGGAAGGGATGCTGCACAGAGGTCACAAGAGCACGGACGGCGGCGAACTCATCGTCCCCATGGCGTGGCTGTACGCCGAGTACATCGCCGACGAACTGCTGAGGACGGGCGACCTGATGCCGCCGACGTCCTTCGAGTTCCGGGCCGGTCGCGACGCCCTGGCGCTGACCATTTTCCTGTCGGACACGGACGGCGAACTCCCGGGCATCCGGGTGGTCTCGCAACTGGACACGTGGGCGTCGCTGACGGCCTACGACCAGCCGTGGCAGGACTGGGTGCGGGAGCGGATGGCCAAGCTCGGTGCCGAGGCGGCGGAGTCGGGCGAGCCCGCTCCCGATCTGGAGCTGGCACGGGCGGCCTGGCGCTGGCTGGAGGAGACGGAGCTGCTCGCGCCCGATCTGAACGCGGTGCCGGGCGGGGCCGCGGCGGTCGGCGAGGACGAGGGGCCGAAGGTGTGGACGAAGGCGTGGCAGCTGGGCCTGCCGCTCGGTCATCTCGCCATCCACCTTTTCTAGAGCGCCATCCAACTTTTCTGGAGCGCCATCCGTCTTTTTCGGACGCGTTCGCCCGCGGACCAATCCGCGGGCCCGGCCGCTCCGAATCCCTGGGTTGCGATTCTGTGTACGCCTTGAGTGATTCGACTGTCTGGTGCGTACCGGTGGGAGCAAGGAGTAACCCCACCCGCACCCAACGGCACGAGGATTCGGCATGTGGTCGTCCCAGGAGAGGCATCGCGACGTCGCCGCGTACGCGCTCGGCGTGCTGGACGAGGCGGACGCCTTCCGCTTCGAGGACCACCTCATGGAGTGCGCGCGCTGCGCCGCTCACGTGACCGAATTCGGGCCCATCACCCGGCAGATGATGCTGTACCGCCGGGCGACCCCACGGTTCGTGAGCCCCATGTCCAGGCCCGGCCCGCAACTGCTCGACCGGCTGCTTGCCACTGTGGCGGCCCGCCACCGGGCCGGCCGCCGGCGGTTCATCTTCGGCCTGGCCGCGTCCGCGGCGATCGCCGTGGCCGGTCCCGGCATCACGATGATGGCGAACGCCGGCGGCGGTGCCACGGCCGCGCGGATCGCCGCGACCGACGCCAAGTCCGGCGTGTGGGCGCAGGTCACGACCCAGGACGCGGAGAGCGGCAGCCAGGTCAAGCTCGAGGTGAAGGACGGCGCGGGCCCGCGCTCCTGCCGTCTGATCGCCGTCGGCCGCGACGGCTCCGAGCAGATCGTGACCAGCTGGACCGTGCCCAGCCACGACGCCCGCCCCATCACCATGCAGGGCAGCTCGGCCATGCACCCCACCGAGATCGCCCACTACGACCTGCGGACGATCGACGGCGAGCACCTGGTGACGCTCCCGGCGGACTAGATCCGCGGCCGGTCCGCGTCCGGCGGCTATTTGAGCAGCCGTGACATCCTGCGGTCCGCCAGCGGTCTGCCGCCGGTCTGACAGGTCGGGCAGTACTGGAGCGAGGAATCGCTGAAGGAGACCTCGCGGACGGTGTCCCCGCACACCGGGCAGGGCTCGCCCGTACGCCCGTGAACCCGCAGGGCGCTCTTCTTCTCCGCCTTGAGCCGGCCCGCCGCCACTCCGCGCGAGCGCTCGACGGCCTGGATGAGGGTGCTGCGCAGGGCCTCGTACAGGCGGTCGGTCTCCTCGGGAGTGAGGGACGCGGCCAGCTTGAAGGGGGACATCTTCGCCGCGTGCAGGATCTCGTCGCTGTAGGCGTTGCCCACTCCAGCGATCAGGCTCTGGTCGCGCAGGGCGCCCTTGATCTGACGCCGCTCGGACTTCAGCAGCTCGGCGAAGCGCCCGGCGTCGAAGTCGTCCGCGAGCGGATCGGGGCCGAGGCGGGCGACGCCCGGGATCTCCTGGGGGTCGTGGACGACGTAGACCGCGAGGCGTTTCTGGGTGCCCGCCTCCGTGAGGTCGAAGCCCGCCCCCGTCTCCAGGGCCGTGCGCAGGGCGAGCGGGCCCTTGCCGGGGCGGGGCGGGCCGTCCGGCAACCTGTCCTTCCAGTGCAGCCAGCCCGCACGGGCCAGGTGGGTGACGAAGTGCGGGCCGCCGTCGGTCACGAGGTCGAGGAACTTGCCGTGCCGGTGCACGGCGGTGACCTCGCGGCCCTCGACGGCCGTGAGCGGGGGGTCGTACGTCTTCAGGACGCTGATCGCGACGGGCAGCACCCGCACGATCTCGTGACCGACCAGGTGCTCGCTGAGGAAGTCCTTGAGCGCTTCCACCTCGGGAAGTTCCGGCATACGTCCAGAGTGCCACCCGGCACCGACAGTGCCAGGCGGTGTCAGGCGTCCTCGGGGACCACGAACTCGCACCACACGCACTTGCCGCCGCCCCGCGCCTCCACGCCCCACGCGTCCGTGAGCAGGTCCACCAGGAGCAGACCGCGCCCGGAGACGCCCGACTCCCCCGCCTCGCGGCGGCGCGGCAGGGCGCTGGAGGAGTCCTCGACCTCGACGCGCAGTCTGCGGTCCATGCCGGTGAGGACCCTGAGGGTGACGATCGCGGCCCCTTCGGTGTGCATCAGCGCGTTGGTGATCACCTCGTCGGCGACCAGCTCGATCTCGTCGGCGCGGTCGGCCGCGCCCCAGGTGCGCACGGCTGCGCGGATCATGTGCCGGGCCTCGGTGAGTGCCTCCGGGTCGCCGGGTGCCACATGCTGCCGGAGCCGGCCGCCGGCCTCGCCGGTCTCCAGGCCGCGGCGGCGCAGCAGGAGCAGGGCCACGTCGTCGTCGCCGCCGCGTTCCTCGGCCACGTCGATGAGGCAGTCCGCGAGGTGCCGTACGTCGTCCGGCCCGGAGGCGATCAGGGCCGTGAGGGTGTGCACGCCTTCGTCCAGGTCGGCGCCGGGCTGTTCGACCAGGCCGTCGGTGCACAGCAGCAGGGTGTTGCCGGGGTCGAGCTCCAGGGTGCCGACCGGGTACTCGAGCCTGCCGAACTCGGCGGACAGGCCCAGCGGCAGGCCGCCGGGGACGGGCACCCGGCGGCAGCTGCCGTCGGTGTGCCGGACCAGCGGGTCGATGTGCCCGGCGCGGACCACCTGGACCACTCCGGTGGCCAGGTCGGCCTCCGCGTACAGGCAGGTCGCGAAGCGGTCGGTGTCGAGTTCGTGCAGGAAGACCGAGGCACGGGCCATGACGGTGGCGGGGGTGTGGCCCTCGGCCGCGTAGGCACGCAGCACGATGCGGAGCTGGCCCATGACGGCCGCCGCGTGCGTGTCATGGCCCTGAACGTCCCCGATGACGGCGCCGACCCGCCCGCCGGGCAGCGGGATGAGGTCGTACCAGTCGCCGCCGATGTCCCGGCCGAGGGAGGCCGAGCGGTAGCGGACGGCGACGTCGGCGCCGCGGACGCTGGGGATGGTGCGCGGCAGCATGGCCTGCTGGAGGCCGCTTGCGAGGTCTTTCTCCTGCTCGAAGAACATGGCCCGCTGCAAGCTCTGCGCGATGCTGCTGCCGAGGGCGAGCAGCAGGTTGCGCTCCTCGGTGGAGAAGCCGCGCCGGTCGCTGTAGAGCAGGCCCATGGCGCCGATCGGGCGGCCCTGGACGATCAGCGGCAGATAGGCCGCGGAGGTGATGTTCAGATCCGTGATGTGCGGCCACAGCACGGGGTAGCCCTCGGCGAACTCCTCCGGCGATTCGATGAAGCGGGGCGTGAGCGTCCGTACGGCGTCACTCATCGGGTACGGCTCGTCGATGCGGGTGACGAGGGTGCCGGGCACGAAGCTGCCCGCCGGGCCCTCCGCGATCAGCCGGATGCGGCCCGCCTCGACCAGGCCCATGACCAGGCTGGTGGCGCCGAGATGGGTGAGGCCGTGGGTGTCCTTGACGACGTCGATGACGTCCTGGACGGTGCGGGCGTGCGCGAGGGCGGCCGTGGTCAGCTGGACGACGTTGGTCTGCTCGCGACGGGCCGCGTCCTGGATGTCCTGCTCGCGGCGGGCCTCGCTGTCGCCGAGTTCCTGGGTGGCGTCGCGGACGATGCCGATGATCCGGCGCGGACGGCCCGTCTCGTCGCGCCGGATGTATCCCTGGGTGTGGGTCCAGCGCAGGCTGCCGTCGCGGCGGCGGATGCGGAAGTAGGCGCCGTAGTTCTCGCTGCCGTCCTTCATGGCCTGTGAGACCAGGCTGTCGAGCCGGTATCCCTCGGCCGCGGGCACCCGGGCCGCGAGGGTCTCGGGGCGGTCGTCGTATTCGTCGGGGCGCACGTCGAAGACCTCGTGGGCCTGGGCGTCCATGTGGAAGAGACCGGTGTCCAGATCCCAGTCGAAGCTGCCCATGCGGTTGAGCGCGAGGATCGGATCCGGGTGGGCGGGCCAGTCGTCCGGAAGTGACAGGGCGCTCGCTCCCCGATCAACCATGGGCCCACCTTGCCAGGATTCGCCCGATTCTTCGACCCGGGAGCACGGAGTTGTTTCCCGGAGGACGGATATACGGAGAGTGACATAGGGTTCGGGGCGACAATGTGAGTGAGGGGCGCACGGCCGTGGACTGGTTCACCGCATCCGAGTACTGGTGGAGCCGGCTGGTCCTCCAGCGGGCTCTGGCCGTCCTGTACCTCGTGGCGTTCCTGACGGCGGCGGTGCAGTTCCGGGCGCTGATCGGTGAGCGGGGCATGTTGCCGGTCCCCCGTTTCCTCGAACGGGTCCGCTTCCGGCAGGCCCCGACCCTGTTCCGGCTCCACTACTCGGACCGCTTCTTCGCGGCCTGCTCCTGGACCGGCTGCGCGGTCGCGGCGGCGCTGATCGCCGGCGCGGACTCCCTGCTCCCCCTCTGGGCGGGCATGCTGCTGTGGCTCGTGCCCTGGGCGCTGTATCTCTCGATCGTCAATGTCGGCCAGACCTGGTACTCGTTCGGCTGGGAGTCGCTGCTCCTCGAAGTGGGCTTCCTGGCCGTCTTCCTGGGCAACGACGACGTGGCCCCGCCGATCGTGGTCGTTCTCCTGCTGCGCTGGATCCTGTTCCGGGTGGAGTTCGGGGCGGGTCTGATCAAGATGCGCGGCGACGCGTGCTGGCGCAAGCTGACCTGCCTCGACTACCACCACGAGACACAGCCGATGCCGGGCCCGCTGAGCTGGTTCTTCCACCATCTGCCCCGGCCCCTGCACCGGGTCGAGGTGGCCGCCAACCACGTCACCCAACTCGCGGTGCCTTTCCTCCTGTTCACCCCGCAGCCGGTCGCCACCGCCGCCGCGTCACTGATGATCGTCACCCAGCTGTGGCTGGTGCTGTCGGGCAACTTCGCCTGGCTGAACTGGATCACCATCGTGCTCGCCGTCTCCGCGCTGCGGCTGCCCGGTGACGCACCGTCGGTGCCCGGTCCCCCGCTCTGGTACGAGGTCCTGGTCCTCGCGGTTTCCGCGCTTCTCCTCGGCCTCGGTCACCGGCCGGTCCGCAACATGCTCTCCCGCCGCCAGGTCATGAACCGCTCCTTCGACCCGCTCCATCTGGTCAACACCTATGGCGCGTTCGGCAGCGTCAGCAGGTTGCGGCACGAGGTGGTGATCGAGGGGACGTACGACGCGGTGCCGCGCGAGGACTCCGAGTGGCGGGAGTACGAGTTCAGGGGCAAGCCGGGCGATCCACGGCGCTGGCCGCGCCAGTTCGCGCCGTACCACTTGCGTCTGGACTGGCTGATGTGGTTCGCCGCGCTGTCGCCCTCCTACGCGGGCGGCTGGTTCGGCGCCCTGGTGGAACGGCTCCTGGAGAACGACCGCGACACCCTGCGCCTGCTCCGCAGCTCCCCCTTCCCGCCCGACGCCCCGCCCCGCCACATCCGCGCCCGCCTCTTCCGCTACGAGTACACGAGTTGGCGCGAACTGCGGGAGACGGGGGCGTGCTGGCGGCGGACGTACGTGCGGGAGTACCTGCCGCCGACGCGGCTGGCGGGGGCGGTGCAGAGGTCGTCGTGACGCGGGGCGGGATGGCTCAGTGGCGTGGACGCGCGGGACGCGAGTGGCTCAGAGGCCGTAGACGCGGGTGGCCGTGGTCTCGAAGAGCTGGGCGTGTTCCGTGGGGCTCAGGCCCGCCGTCAACTCCCTTGTCGCGGACAGCACTTCACCGTAGGACGTCCGGTCCGTGCAGACCGGCCAGTCCGAGCCGAACATCAGCCGGTCCGGGCCGAAGGCGTCCAGAGCCGTTTCGGCGTACGGGCGAAGGTCGTCGATGCTCCAGGAGGCAGGGTCGGCCTCGGTGACCAGGCCGGAGAGCTTGGCGGTGGTGTTGGGCAGGGCGGCGAGGGCGCGGAGGTCGGACGCCCAGGGCTCCCGCGCGCCCGACGCGATCGGAGGCTTGCCCAAGTGGTCGAGAACGAAGGTGAGTTGGGGCAGAGCCGCGGCAGCCTTGGCGCAGGCCGGGAGCTGGTGCGCCAGGACGATCAGGTCGTAGACCAGGCCCGCTTCGGCGACGGCGGCGAGGCCGCGGAGCACGTCCGGGCGCAGCAGCCACTCGGGGTCGGGCTCGCCCTGGACCTGATGGCGGATGCCCTTGAGGTGGCGTCCTCCGGGGAGTTCGCGCAGCCGGGCGAGTTCGTCGGCAACGTCCGGGCGGGTGAGGTCGGTCCAGCCGACCACGCCGGCGATCAACTCGTGCGAGGCGGCCAGCTCCAGGAACTCCGGGGTCTCCTCGGCGACCGTGACCGTCTGTACGAGGACGGTGCGGTCGACTCCGGCCGCCCGCGCCTGGGGGGCGAGGTCCGTGACGCCGAAGTCGCGGCGCAGCGGGCTGTCTTGGGGGATCCAGTCCTGGTCGCGGACCGACAGGTCCCAGACGTGGTGGTGGGCGTCGACCGTCACGGCAGCTCCCAGACCACGGGCAGGCCGGCCGCCGCGCCCTCGTCGGAGTAGTCGTGGACCACGTCCAGCAGTTCGGCCATACGGGCCTGCCAGGCGACGTTGACCGGGAGCTGCTCCAGCTCGGCGAGCAGCCGGGCGTAGTCCTCGCACTCCAGGACGTGGAACAGGTCGGTGCCGCTGCGCCAGATGGTCCAGGAGGTGGCACCGGACGCCCGGATGGCTCTGGTGAGTTCCTCGGGGACCTCGCGGTGGGCGGCCTCGTACTGGGCGATGCGGTCCGCGCGGACCTTGGTGTGCAGGGCGACTCTCACGACGGCTCCTCGGCGGGGACGGGGGCCTCGGGCGGCAGCAGGCCCGTGCTGCGCAGTTCCTGCCAGAACTCGTGCGGGACGGGTGCGGCGAACTGCGCGGCGCAGTCGCGTACTTCGTCCGCCGACCGGGTGCCGACCAGGACGCTCACGACCGCCGGGTGCGCGGCGCAGAAGGCGAGGGCGGCGGCGCGCAGGGTGGTGCCGTGCCGGTCGGCGAGGGCCTTCAGGCGCACGGCGCGCTCCAGCAACTCCGCGGGTGCCCGGCCGTAGTTGTAGGTGGCTCCCGGCTTCGGGTCGGCCAGCAGGCCGGAGTTGAAGGCGCCGCCGACGACGACCGAGGTGCCGCGTTCCTGCGCGGCGGGCAGCAGGTCGTTCAGCGCCCGCTGGTCGAGCAGGGTGTAGCGGCCGGCGCACAGCACCATGTCGACGTCGGTGTCACGGACGAAGCGGGTGAGCATCCCGGCCTGGTTCATGCCGGCGCCGATGGCACCGACGACGCCTTCCGAGCGGAGCTTCTCCAGTGCCGGGTAGCCCTCGTGGAGGGCCTGTTCGGCGTGGTCGTCGGGGTCGTGCAGGTAGACGGCGTCCACGCGGTCGAGGCCGAGCCGTTCGAGGCTCGCCTCCAGGGAGCGGCGTACGCCGTCGGCGCTGAAGTCCCAGACGCGGCGGTGGGTTGCGGGCACGGCGAAGCCGTTGGCGAGGTCGTCGCCGCCCGCGTCGGTCGGCTCCAGCAGGCGGCCGACCTTGGTGGAGAGGGTGTACGCGCCGCGGGGCTGTGCGCGCAGGGCGGCGCCCAGGCGCCGTTCGGACAGGCCGAGGCCGTAGTGCGGCGCGGTGTCGAAGTACCGCATCCCCGCCGACCAGGCCGCGGCGATCGCCTCGTGCGCCTGCTCGTCGCTCACCTCGGTGTACAGACCGCCGATGCCGGCGCCGCCGAAGGCCAGCGGCCCGACCTCGACGCCACTGCGGCCCAGCGCCCTCACTGGCCCACCGGCCGCATGCGCAGACCCTGCATGCCGCCGTCGACGGCGAGGGAGGTGCCGGTGGTGGCGCCGGACAGCGGACTGGCCAAGTAGGCGATGGCGCCGGCGACTTCATCGGCCGTAACGAGGCGGCCGGTGGGCTGGCGGGCCTCCAGGGCGGTGCGTTCGGCGGCGGGGTCGGGGGCCTTGGACAGCAGGCGGCCGATCCACGGGGTGTCCACCGTGCCGGGGTTGACGCAGTTGACGCGGATGCCCTCGCGGACGTGGTCGGCGGCCATGGCGAGGGTCAGCGAGTACACGGCGCCCTTGCTGGCGCTGTAGAGGGCCCGCTGCGGCAGGCCGGCGGTGGCCGCGATGGAGCAGGTGTTGACGATCGCCGCGTGTTGGGACGCGCGCAGGTGCGGGAGCGCGGCACGGGCCACGCGCACCATGCCGAGCACGTTGACGTCGAGGACCCGGTGCCATTCGTCGTCGTCGTTGTCCTCGACGGTGCCCTGGGCGCCGATGCCCGCGTTGTTGATCAGTACGTCGAGTCCGCCGAGTTCGGCGACCGCGGCCGCCACCGCTTCTCGTACGGACGCATCATCGGTGACGTCGGCGCGGTGGGCGAGCAGCGGCTTGTCGACCGAGGAGGGGTCGAGGTCGAGGACGGCCACCTGGGCGCCGCGGGTGGCGAGGAGTTCCGCCGTGGCCCGTCCGATGCCGGAGGCGCCGCCCGTCACCAGGGCCTTGAGCCCCTCGAAGTCCGTCATGCCGCCCGTCCCTTCTTCTCGTCCTTCTTGTCTTTCTGGTCTTTCTTCCGGTCTTTGTTCTGGTCGCGGTCGGCGGTCCAGAAGGCGCCGTCCGGGAAGGAGTACCGCGCGATCGACTCGGGGCGCATGGCGGCCGAGAAGCCCGGCGCGGTGGGTGCCGTGTAGTGACCCTCCCGGATCACCACCGGATCGAGGAAGTGGTCGTGCAGGTGGTCGACGTATTCGATGACGCGGTCCTCGGTGGTGCCGGAGAGCGCCACGTAGTCGAACATCGACAGGTGCTGGACGAGTTCGCACAGGCCGACGCCGCCCGCGTGCGGGCAGACGGGTACGCCGGACTTGGCGGCGAGCAGCAGGATCGCGAGGTTCTCGTTGACGCCGCCGACGCGGGCCGCGTCGATCTGGACGATGTCGAGGGCGCCCGCCTGCAGCAGCTGCTTGAAGACGATCCGGTTCTGCACGTGTTCGCCGGTGGCCACCTTGACCGGCGCGACCGCCTTGCGGATCGCGGCGTGCCCGAGGACGTCGTCGGGGCTGGTGGGCTCCTCGATCCAGTACGGGTCGAACTCGGCCAGCGCCCTGGTCCAGCGGATCGCCTCGTCGACGTCCCAGCGCTGGTTGGCGTCGATCGCCAGGCGGAGGTCCGGGCCGATCACCGAGCGGGCGACCCGGCAGCGCCGTACGTCGTCCTGAAGGTCCGCGCCCACCTTGAGCTTGATCTGCCGGAAGCCGTCGGCGACCGCCTGCGCGGCGAGCCGGGTGAGCTTCTCGTCGCTGTAGCCGAGCCAGCCCGCGGACGTCGTGTAGGCCGGATAGCCGCGCTCCAGCAGGCGGGACGTCCGCTCCGCCGCGCCCTCGCGTCCGCGCCGCAGGAGGTCCAGCGCCTCCTCGGGGGTGAGCGCGTCTGTCAGATACCGGAAGTCGATCTGCTCGACCAGCCACTCGGGATCGGCCTCGGCGAGCAACCGCCACAGGGGTTTGCCGGCGCGCCGGGCGGCCAGGTCCCACACGGCGTTGATCACCGCGCCGATCGCCATGTGCATCACGCCCTTCTCGGGCCCCAGCCAGCGCAGTTGGCTGTCCCCGATCAGGTCGCGGTAGACCGCGCCCGGGTTCGCGCACACCTCGTCGACGGACCGTCCGACCACATGGTGGCGCAGCGCGTGGATCGCGGCGACCTGGACCTCGTTGCCCCGCCCGATGGTGAAGGTGAAGCCGTGCCCCCGTGGCCCGGCCGCGCCTTCCTCCGTGCCCGTGCGCAGCACCACGTACGCGGCCGAGTAGTCGGGGTCCGGGTTCATCGCGTCGGAGCCGTCGAGCTCGCGCGAGGTCGGGAAGCGGATGTCGTGCGTCTCGAGCGCGGTGATACGGCGGGAGGGGTCGGGCGTCGGGGACACGGATGGCCTTTCGGTCGGGGGCAGTTCGGGCGGACGTCAGTCCTGCGCGCGGCCCGTCGTCACGCGGGCGATCATGAGGGCGACCAGGATGATTCCGCCGTAGATGGCCTGGATCCAGAAGGACGGCACCTGGGCGAGGGTGAGCAGGTTCTGTACGACGCCGAGCAGGAGTACGCCGGTGAGGGCGCCGAACATGGTGCCCTTGCCGCCGTCGAGGCTGATGCCGCCGATGACTGCCGCCGCGAAAACGGTGAAGATCATGTTCTGGCCCTGGTTGGCGCTGATCGCGCCCACGTACCCGGTCTGCATGATGCCGCCGACCGAGGCGAGCACACCGGCGACGACGAACACGCCGAGCATCACGCGCTCGACCCGGATACCGGCCGCGCGGGCCGCGTCCGCGTTGCCGCCGATGGCGTACAGGGCGCGTCCGACACGGTGGTAGCGCAGGATCAGCCCCGCCACGGCGAATGCGACGGCGGCCAGCCACACCGACATCGGGACGGTCAGGAAGGTGCTGGTGGCGAGGGTGTAGAAGCTGTCGGGCATGCCGAACAGGGTCTTGCCCTTGGTCGCGCCGACCAGCAGTCCACGCAGGACGATCAGCATCGCGAGCGTCACGATGAACGCGTTGAGCTTGAGCTTGACGACCAGGATGCCGTTGAAGGCGCCGACCGCTCCGCCCACCAGGAGAACCGCGAACAGGGCCAGTCCGGCCGGGAGTTCGGGGCCCCAGCCGGACTGCGCGGCGGGCAGCACGAGCAGCGCTCCGACGGCGGGCGCGATGCCGACGACCGACTCCAGGGACAGGTCGAACTTGCCGGTGATCAGCACCAGGGACTCGGCGAGCACGACCATGGCGAGCGCGGCGGACGCACCCAGGATCGAGATCAGGTTGCGCTCGGTCAGGAACGAGTCGTTGACCACCGTGCCGAGCACCATCAGCAGCAACAGGGCGGGTACGAGGGCCAGTTCGCGGGCCCGGCGCAGCAGCACCGTCCTGGCGGACCGCGCGGCGGGGACCTTCGGCGGCGCGAGCGGCTCGGCCGCCTTGGTGTCAGCCATGGTCAATTCCTTCGATGGAGGCGATCAGCTCGTGGTCGCGCCAGCCCGCCGCGTGCTCGGCGACGACGCGGCCGTGGAAGAGGACGAGGACGCGGTCGCAGCGGCGCAGGTCGTCGAGTTCGTCGGAGACGACCAGGACGGCGGTGCCGTCGTCGCGGGCGCTGTCCACGCGGGCGAGCAGCGACTCCTTGGACTTCACGTCGACGCCCGCGGTGGGGTTGATCAGGACGAGCAGTCGCGGGTCGGAGGCGAGGGCGCGGGCCATGACCACCTTCTGCGCGTTGCCGCCGGACAGGTCGGAGACGGGCTGCTCGGGGCCCTCGGTGTGGATGTCGAGGCGATCGATCAGCTCGGTGGCGAAGCCGCGTTTGCGGTCGGTGCCGATGAAGCCGAACCGGCCGAGCCGGTCGAGCACGCTCATGGTGGCGTTGTCGCCGACGGTCATGCCGGCCACCAGACCCTGTTCGTGCCGGTCGCGCGGGACGCAGCCGACACCGGCCTTCAGGGCGGCCTGCACCGAGCCGAACGGCAGCCGCTCACCGTCGAGTTGCGCGGTCCCGCCGCTCGGTGTGCGCAGTCCCGCGAGGGCCTCCGCCAGTTCGATCTTGCCGCTGGCGCTGGAGCCGGCGAGTCCGACGACCTCACCGCGGCGGACGGTGAGGTCGACGTTCTCGTACGACTCCGAGGTGAGCCCGCGGGCGTCGAGCAGGACGGGCGCGCTCTCGTCGACGATCTTCTCCTGGACGCCCTGTTCGGCGATGGTCTCGATGGACTCCCCCGCCATGGCCTCGATCAGGGCGGTCCGCGGCAGCTCGGCGACCGGGGCGGTGGTGATCCAGCGGGCGTCGCGCAGCACGGTGACGGCCTGGCAGACCTCGTAGACCTCCTGGAGGTGGTGCGAGATGAACAGGAAGGTGACGCCGGAGTCCTGGAGGGCGCGCATGCGGTCGAAGAGCCGCTCGATCTCGCGGTTGTCGAGCTGGGCGGTGGGCTCGTCGAGGATGATGAAGCGGGCGCCGAAGCTCAACGCCCGTGCGATCTCCACCATTTGGCGGTCCTCGACCTTGAGGTCGGCGGTGCGTGCCTCGGGGTCGACGCGCACGTCCCAGGTGTCGAGGAGCTCGGCCGCCTCGGCTTTCAGCCGACGCCAACTGATGAAGCCGCGGTGCTGCGGCTGGCGGTTGATGAAGAGGTTCTCCGCGACCGTCAACTCCGGTACGACCGTGGGGTGTTGGTAGACGCAGGCGACCTTGCGGCGCCAGGCGTCCCGGTCGGCGAGCGCGGGCGCGGGCTCGCCGTCGAAGCGGACGGTGCCCTCGTCGGGCGCCTGGAGGCCGGTCAGGACGTTGACCAGGGTGGACTTTCCGGCGCCGTTGCGGCCGACGAGCGCGTGGGACTCGCCGGCCAGCACGGTGAGCCGGCCGTCCGCGAGGGCGGTGACCGGACCGTAGCGCTTGACGACGCCCCGCGCCTCGACGAGGGGCACGGACGGGCTTTCCTGGGTGCTCATTTGACCGTGTTGCCCCAGAGCTTGGGGTCGTCGACGTTCTTCTTGGTGACCAGCGGGGCGGGCAGCTGGTCCTCGAGGATGCCGCTGGGCAGCTTGACGATCGTCGAGTCGTGGTCGGTCGGCCCTGGCTTGAAGGTCTTACCGGCCATGGCCGCCTTGATGTAGTACATGCCGTACTTGGCGTAGGCGTCGGCGGGCTGCGAGACGGTCGCGTCGATCTGGCCCTTGCGGATGGCGTCGAACTCCTGCGGGATGCCGTCGTTGGAGACGATGACGATGTGGCCCTTCTGGCCGGCCGTCCTGAGCAGGTGCTTGGACTTGAGGGTCTGCAGGGTCGGGGCGAGGTAGACGCCGCCCGCCTGCATGTAGATGCCCTTGATGTCGGGGTTGGCGTTCAGCAGGGTGTCGAGCTTCGAGGCGGCCGTGTCGGACTCCCACTTGGCGGGGATCTCCAGGACCTTGAGCTTGGGGTACTTCTTCTTCACGCAGGAGCGGAACGCCTCGGAGCGGTCGCGGCCGTTGACCGAGGCGAGGTCGCCCATGATCTGCACGACCTTGCCGCTGGTGACATGTGCGCCGAGGTAGTCGCAGGCCTTGGTGCCGTAGGCGACGTTGTCGGCGCGCACGACCATGGCGACCTTGCCCTTGTCGGGGGCCACGTCGACGGCGACGACGGGCACGCCCTTGCGGTCGGCCTGGTCGAGCCCCGCCTCGATGGCGGCACTGTCCAGCGGGGCGACGACCAGGCCCTTCACGCCCTGGTTCAGCTGGTTGTTGATGTCGGTGATCTGCTGCGAGGGGTCGCTGTTGGAGTTGACGGTCTTGAGCGCGTCGACGCCTTCGGACTTGGCCATCTTCGGCACGTAGTCGTTGTACGACTGCCAGAACGGCGAGGTCAGCAGGGGCAGGATCACTCCGACCTTGCCGTCGCCGCCGCCTCCCCCGGCGGCGGCGGAGCCCCCGGTGTCCTTGGTGCTGCCGCACGCGGTGAGAGCGAGCGAGGCGCAGGCCGCGATGGCCACCACGCCGACGATGTTGGACCTGTTCCGTTTCCGCACTGTCCTGCCGGGCATCTTGGCGGCTCCTCGTTGAGCGGGTTCGAGCAGATGACGGCATACTTATCAGACCACTTCCCCGATACAACACCCCCGCACACCATATTTTGCGGCTTCGGAGCGGTAGTGGTCGGACCACTCCGCTGGTTAGACTGCGGCGACCCGGTGACTGGAGGAGTGGCGTGGACGAGACAGCTCCGCAGAAGGGCACCGTGACGCAGCGGGCCATGGAGCAGATCAAGGCGATGATCGCGGAGGGCCGCCTCGAGCCCGGCCAGCGGCTGCCCACCGAGCGCGACCTCGCCGTCCAGCTGGGCCTGTCGCGCAGTTCGATGCGCGAGGCGATCCGGGCGCTGACGGTGCTCGGCGTCCTGGAGGCCCGGCACGGCTCCGGGATCTACGTGACCCAGCTGGAGGCCGGCGACCTGCTGGAGACCTTCGGGGTGGTCGCCGATCTGTCCCGGGGCCCGCGTCTGGTGGAGTTGCTGGAGGTGCGCCGCGTCCTGGAGTCCACGGCGACCGCGTTGGCTGCGGCCCGCATCAGCCCCGACCAGCTCGCCGAGGTGGAGAAGCACCTCACGGCGATGAACACGACCGACGACCCCGAGGAGATCCTCGCCCACGACCTCGCCTTCCACCGCGAGATCGCCGCCGCCGCGGGCAACGACACCATGGCGGCCATCCTGGAGGGCCTGTCCTCGCGCACCTTCCGCGCCCGCGTCTGGCGCGGCTACGAGGAGGAGGGTGCCTTCGACCGCACCCGCCGCGAACACGCGGCGATCCACCGCGCCCTGGTCGCCCACGACCCGGAGGCCGCCCGCGCGGCAGCGGCGGCGCACGTCGGCGAGGTGGAGCAGTGGCTGAGGACGCAACTGGGCTCATGAACACGGGAGTTGACGGCTCGTAAGCCCGCGCGACGACAAAGGAGGGGGGTGCCGTCTGCTGCTGGCGGCGCCCCCCTCCCTCGTAGGTGTGCCCCCGGGTCAGCCCCTGGCCAGCCGGAGCGTGACCAGCTCGAAGGGGCGCAGGGACAGCGTGAGACCGGCGCCGTCCCGCTCGGGTGCGGGCGCGTCGGCGAGCGGGCGCTCCAGCAGGTCGGTCACGGTCGCACCGGCGAGCGGGAAACCGGCCGTGAGCGTGGCCCTCGTCCGGGCGCCGTGCGCCTCGTGGAAGCGGACGATCACGTCGCCGCTTCCGTCGTCGGCCAGCTTGACGGCCGTGATCACGACGCCGTCCCGGTCGACGCCCACCAGCGGTGCCACCTCCCGCGCGCCGGTCACCCGGCGCTCGGGCAGGTTGATCCGCCAGCCCTCGCGCACCGCGTCCCCGATGCCCGCGCCCGGCACCAGTGCGTGCCGGAAGCGGTGGACGCCCTGGTCCGTCTCCGGGTCCGGGAAGCGCGGGGCACGCAGCAGGGACGCCCGCACGGTCGTGGTCGTACCGCGGTCGCCGTCGGTGCGTACCGTACGGGTCACGTCGTGGCCGTACGTCGAGTCGTTGACGATCGCCACGCCCCAGCCGGGCTCCTCGACGTGCACGAAGCGGTGGTTGCAGGCCTCGAACTTGGCCGCCTCCCAGGAGGTGTTGGAGTGCGTGGGCCGGTGGAAGTGCCCGAACTGGGTCTCCGACGCGTACCGTTCGGCGTGCACGTCGAGCGGGAAGGCCAGCTTCAGGAATTTCTCCGTCTCGTGCCAGTCCACCTCCGTGTCGAGCACCAGCCGCCGCTCGCCCGGCGGCAGCGACAGCACCTGGGTGACGCGCGAGGCGCCGAAGGACCGTACGACCCGCACGGACGCGCCGTCCTCGCCGCCGCTCACCTCGTCGGCGTCCGTGAGGTCGGTGACCGTGTTGCGGTAGAACTCGTCGACGTCCCAGGCGTCCCACATGTTCGGGAAGTCCGGGTGCAGCTGGAGCAGGCCCGCCACCCGTCCCGGGGCGACGGTCTCCCGGCCGGCCTCGATGTCGTAGGCCGACACGACGAGACCGCGGGCGTCGATCTCGATGCGCAGCAGGCCGTTGTCCAGGACGTGACCGCCGCCCTCGCGCGCGGAGAGCACGGTCCGTCCCTCGACGGCCGGGGTGCCGGCGCCGCCCGCGGGGACGCCGTCGCGGCCGTGGGGGGCCGAGTTGAAGACGAACTCCGTCGATCCCTCCCCGGCCAGGGCGCGTTGGGCGGCTTCGATGATGGCGGTCAGTTCCTCGGCGAGGCGCGCGTAGGTGGCGCGGGCCTCGCGGTGCACCCAGGCGATGGAGGAGCCGGGCAGGATGTCGTGGAACTGGTGCAGCAGCACCGTCTTCCAGATCCGGTCCAACTCCTCGTAAGGGTAGGGGAATCCGGTGCGTACGGCCGCGGTCGCCGCCCACAGTTCGGCCTCGCGCAGCAGGTGTTCGCTGCGGCGGTTGCCCTGCTTCGTACCGGCCTGGCTGGTGAGGGTGGCACGGTGGAGTTCGAGGTACAACTCGCCGACCCAGACGGGGGGTTCGGGGTATTCGGCCTCGGCCTTGGCGAAGAACTGCTCCGGGGTCTCCCACACGACGCTCGCCGAGCCCTCGAGGTCGCGCAGCCTGGCCGCCTTGGCGACCATCTCACGGGTCGTGCCGCCGCCACCGTCGCCATAGCCGGTGGGGGCCAGGGAGTGGCGGGCCACGCCCTTGTCCTTGAAGTTGCGGGCCGCGTGGGCGATCTCGCTGCCCTTCATCGAGCAGTTGTAGGTGTCGACGGGCGGGAAGTGGGTGAAGATCCGGGTGCCGTCGATGCCCTCCCAGTTGAAGGTGTGGTGCGGGAACTTGTTGGTCTGCGACCACGAGATCTTCTGGGTGAGCAGCCGGGTGGAACCGGCCGCGCGGATGATCTGCGGCAGGCCCGCGGCGAAGCCGAAGGTGTCGGGCAGCCATGCCTCGTCGTTCTCGATGCCGAACTCGTCGAGGAAGAACCGCTTGCCGTGCACGAACTGACGGGCCATCGCCTCCGAGCCGGGCATGTTGGTGTCCGACTCCACCCACATGCCGCCGGCCGGCACGAACCGCCCCTCGGCCACCGCCTTCTTCACCCGCGCCCACACCTCGGGCCGGTGCTCCTTCACCCACGCCCACTGCTGGGCCTGCGACATGGCGAAGACGAAGTCCGGCTCGTCCTCCAGCAGGGCGGTCATGTTGGCGGTCGTACGGGCCACCTTGCGCACCGTCTCGCGCAGCGGCCACAGCCATGCCGAGTCGATGTGCGCATGGCCGACGGCGCTGATGCGGTGTGCGGAGGAGACAGCAGGTGCGGACAGGACTTCGATCAGCCGCTCCCGGGCTTCTTGCGCCGTGCCGTTCACGTCCTGGAGGTCGAGCGCGTCGAGGGCCCTCTCCACCGCGCGCACGATGTCGTGGCGGCGCGCCGAGTCCACCGGCAGTTCGGCCAGCAGCTCGCCGAGCACCTCCAGGTCGATCACCAGTTGCCACACCGTCTCGTCGAGGACGGCGAGGTCCATCCGGGCCAGGGTGTACTGCGGTTCGCTGCCCGCGGTCTCCTTGTCACCCAGCTGCGTGGGCAGGAAGGGGTGGTAGTCGAGGATGACGGGGTTGGAGGCGGCCTCGACATGCAGGCGCACCTCCTCCCCGCCCGCGACGGGGGCGCCGATGCGCACCCACTGATTGCGGGGGTTGAGGCCCTTCACCGGGGTGCCGTCGGGCCGGTAGACCAGGCCCTCGCACTGGAAGCCGGGCATGTTCTCGTCGAAGCCGAGGTCGAGGATGGCCTCGACGGTCCGGCCGGCCCAGTCCTCGGGGACGGTGCCGGTGACGCGGAACCAGCTGGTGCCCCAGGGGGCACCCCAGCGGGCGCCCACCTGAATCGGCTCGGGTTCGGCCGCGAGGCCCTCGGCGACCGGGACCGGTTCGCCGGGCGCGTGCCAGACGGCGACCTCCAGCGGGACGGACTCGGGGTACACGGCGGGACGGATGCGTTCGTCGAGGACGCGCTTGAGACGGGCTTCGACCAGGCTGCGGTCGTCATGCATGCGGGGTGCTCCAAGGCCGGGGGGTACGGATTGCGGGTGGTACGCGGTGCGGGTCGCGGTGACGGGGGCCGACGCTGTGTACAGCTCCCCCACGACAGGCGCTTCCAACCGCGCCCGCGACGAGGACGGTGCGTCCGGTGGAGATCACGAAGCGATCCCTCCTGGTGGGGCGGGGGCCACCTGGTCGGCGGAGACGGTCTCGGTGATGCCGCGCGCGGCGAGGTGGTCCTTGTCGTCCGCGCGGGTGTCCAGGACGGTCGTCGGTCGGGCGCCGTCGGCCGTCAGCCGGAAGAAGGCGTCGAAGACGGGGCCGCCGGGGGCGCACAGGGCGCGCCGGGCCGGGTCGGCGGGGACCACGAGGGCGGTGGTGCGGGGCGCGGGCGGGGCGGAGTCGCGGGCGCGGGCCGCCGCGTCCGCGAGGACCCGTGCCGTGTCCTTGGGCCGGCGGTCGTTGGTCAGCAGGCCGAGCCCGTATTCGAGTTCGGGGAAGTCGGCGAGGTCCCGCGAGACGTCGTGGGAGCACCACCAGGTGATGCCCCACAGGTCGGGGCAGTCCAGGGCGCCCTCGACGGTCGCCTCGGTGAAGGCGGCGGCGTGCTCGGGCGGGATCAGGGGTGCGGGCGCGCCGACCTCCTGGAGCCAGACGGGCCGGTGCGGGTCGTCGGCCCATGCCTTGGCGAGTTCGACGAGGTAGGCGGCGTGGTGTCGCGTCGGGACGGCGGTGCGGCCGTGGCGCTGGGCGGTGCCGTTGAAGACCCAGGAGTGCACGGCGGTGACGCTGCCGTGGCGGGCGGCCTGGGCCGGGGTGAAGGGCTGGTCGTCCTGGTACCAGGTCGCGTCGTACTCGGCGTGCAGGTGCAGTTTCCCGGGGGCGCCCTTCTCGCAGGCGGCGAGCATCCGCTCCAGCCAGGCGTCGATCTGCTCACGCGTCGCCCGGTCGGGGTCCGGGTGGGGTCCGGCCGAGAACTGGTTGACCTCGTTGCCGAGCGTCATGCCGAGGAAGTTCGGCCGGTCGGCGAGGGCGGCGGCGAGCGTGCGCAGATAGGCGGCCTGGCCGTCGATGACGTCCGGGTCGGTGAAGAGGTTGCGCCGGTGCCAGGTGCGGGTCCAGGCGGGCAGGAAGTCGAAGCTGCTCAAGTGGCCCTGCAGACCGTCGACGTTGACGTCCAGGCCGCGCTCGGCGGCGGCGTCGACGAGCGCCACCAGCTGCTCGACGGCGCGCGGCCGGATCAGGGTGCGGTTGGGCTGGAAGTACGGCCACAGCGGGAAGACCCGGATGTGGTCGAGGCCGAGGGCGGCGACGGAGTCCAGGTCGGTTCGTACGGAGTCCAGGTCGAAGTCGAGCCAGTGGTGGAACCACCCTTCGCTCGGGGTGTAGTTGACGCCGAAGCGCACGGCAGAAGGCATGCGGTGTCCTGTGTCCTTGAACTCGGGTGCGGCTCTCAGCCCTTGACGGCTCCCTCGCCCACGCCGCGGAAGAAGTACCGCTGCAGACAGGCGAAGAGGGCGATGAGCGGTGCCACGGCGATGACCGTGCCCGCGGCGACGAGCCGTTCGTCGTTGGCGAAGGTGCCGTGCAGATAGTTGAGACCGATGGTCAGCGTGAACTTGGAGGGGTCGCTCAGCACGATGAGCGGCCACAGGAAGTCGTCCCAGGCGCCCATGAACGCGAAGATCGCGACGACGGCGAGGGTTCCCCGCACCGACGGCAGCGCGATGCGCAGGAACCGCTGCCAGACATTGGCGCCGTCGACGTAGGCCGCCTCCTCGATCTCGTAGGGCAGGTTGAGGAAGGCGTTGCGCATCAGCAGCACGTTCATCGCGCCGATGCAGCCGGGCAGGACGACTCCGATGAGGGTGTTGTTGAGGCCGAGTTCCCGCATGGTGGTGAACTGGGCGATGATGATGCCCTCCACCGGCACCAGCATCGCCAGGATGAAGGCGAGCGTGGCGATACGGCGGCCCCGGTAGCGCAGCCGGGCGAGCGCGTAGCCGGCCAGGGCCGAACCCACGCAGTTGGTCACGACGTTGGCGGCGGCGACCTTCAGGGAGTTGAAGGCGTAGTCCCAGACCGGGATGGTGTCGGCGACCCGCTTGTAGTTGTGCAGGGTGGGGTGGCTGGGCAGGAACTTCGGTGGTGAGCTGAAGATGTCCTCGGTGGGGCCCTTGAGCGAGGTGGACAGCTGCCACACGAACGGGCCGACGGTCAGGGCGAGTACGGCCAGCAACAGGACGTAGCGCAGGACGAGTTCCCACACCCGTACGCGGCGGCCGTGCTCGTCGGTGACGCGGGGCTCGCGCGCGACGGGTGCCTCCCGGTCGGGCCGTACCTTCTCGGCGAGGCTCATGTCTCCTCCCTCCGGTCGGCGCGCAGTACGAGCAGCATCAGCGCGACGGTGACGACGAAGACGACGAGGGAGAGGGCGGAGGCGTAGCCGACCCGGCCGGTCAGGCCGGTGCCGGTGCGCTGGACCAGCATCACCAGCGTGGTGTCCTCGCCGGCCGGTCCGCCGCTGGGGCCCGCCATCAGGTACACCTCGGAGAACACCTTGAAGGCGGCGACCGAGGAGAGCGCCCCGACCAGCACCATGGTGGAGCGGACGGCGGGGACGGTGACGGTGAGGAAGCGGCGCACCGCGCCCGCGCCGTCGACGGAGGCGGCCTCGTGGAGTTCACGGGGGACGTTGGCGAGCGCCGCCAGGTAAATGATCATGTAGTAGCCGAGGCCCTTCCACACCGTCACGGCCATCGCGCTCAGCAGAAGCAGCCATTGGTCGCTGAGGAAGCCGACGCGGCCGATGCCGATGGACTCCAACAGCGAGTTGATCAGGCCGCGTTCGTCGAGCAGCCACACCCAGATCAGTCCTACGACGACGATCGAGGCGACCACCGGGGTGTAGAAGGCGGAGCGGAAGAACGTGATGCCGGGGATGTTCTTCTGCACCAGCAGCGCGAGCAGCAGCGGCAGGATCACCAGGGCCGGGACGACCCCGAGGACGTAGAGCGCGCTGTTGCGCAGGCCGATCCAGAACATGTCGTCGTGCAGCAGCTCGCGGAAGTTGGCGAGGCCCACGAACCGGCCGGGGATCAGGGTCCGGCGGTCGGTGAAGGAGTTGATCACCGTGGAGACGAACGGATAGAGGATGAACACGCCGGTGATCAGCAGTCCGGGGGCGGCGAACAGCCAAGGGCTGGTGGGCAGTTGGCGCCGCACCCGGCGCGGGGACGGCGCCCCGGACTTCGGCTTGCCGGAGATCTGCTTCCCGGACACCGTGGACAAGGCCATCTGACGGTTCCTATCCCTGCTGCGCCAGGAGCGTGTTGCACTGCTTGACGGCGTTGTCCAGCGCCGACCTGGGGCTCTCCTTGCCCTGCAGGGCCTTGGCGACCTCGTTGCGCAGCGCCGTCTTCATCTGCTCGCTGAACAGCACGGGCGTGTAGTTGACCGCGGTCTTCAGCGACTTGGCGGCAGCGATCCGCACCCGCGTCTCGTCGGTGCCGTCCTGCTTGGTGAAGTACGGGTCGTCCAGCGAGCCGGCGGTGGACGGGAAGATGGCGACCTTCTTCGCGAACGACATCTGGTGCTCGGCGTCGGTGACGTAGTGCGCGAAGGCCACGGAGGCGGGCGTGTGCTTGGTCTTGGAGTTGACCATCACGCCCATCACGTACATGTTGACGTGGCCGGTGCTGGTGATCTGGTCGGTGATGCCGATGTTCTTGTACAGGTTCGGCGCCTGCTTCTTGAAGTTGCCGAGGTCGAGCGCGCTGCCGGGGTTCATGGCGACGGCCTCGGTGAGGAACTTCTTGCCGGAGGACTCGGGCGTGGCGGTCAGCGCCTGCGGGTCGAGCGCCTTGGCGTCGTACAACTCCTTGTACTTGGTGAGCAGTTGTACGCCCTTGCTGTCGTTGAAGGTGAAGGCGGTGCCCTCCTTGTTCATCAGGGCGACGCCGTAGCGGCCGAAGTCCTCGATGGTGGGGACGTTGGCGAGGGTGGCGACCTTGCCGTCGCTCTTCTTCGCCATCTGCAGGGCGTCGGCGAAGAGTTCGTCGTACGTCCGCGGCGGCGACCCGGCGTCGAGCCCGGCCTGCTTGAACAGGGACTTGTTGTAGAACAACGGCCCGGTGTTGAGGTACCAGGGGAAGGCGTACGTGCCGGTCATGCCCGGTATCTGATGGCTGGCCCAGGCCCCGGCGAGGTACTCCTTCTTGTACTTCGCGGCGGCCTTGTCGAGGTCGAGCGCGAGGCCGGCCTTGGCGAGCGGGGCGACCAGGTCCGGGGAGACGTTGACGACGTCGGGCAGGGTGCCGCCGGCGGCGTCCGCGCTGATCTTGTCGGCGTAGCCCTCGGCGGGCTGGTCGATCCACTTCACATGGGTGCCCGGGTACTTCTTCTCGAAGTCGGCGATCAGACCGTCGAAGTAGGGCTTGAAGTTGGCCTTCAGGTTCCAGGTCTGGAAGGTGATGTCGCCCTCGACCTTGCCGGAGGCGTCGGACGAGCCGCTGTCGTCGTTCCCGGAACCGCAGGCGCTCAGCGGCAGGACGAGTGCGGCGACGGCAGCGGCGGCGAAGGTTCTGCGGGATGTGGGCACGGGGACACGACTCCCTCGAAGGGTCGGTGGCGGTGACGCCAGGGACCATGCCCGCCACCTTCCGGGGAAGTCAATGGATTGACCCCAACTAAAGAAATTCACCTCTCATTAGTACAGGTCAGATCGGTGTGGGCGAGACCTTGCGACAGATCACTAATGCGCTTTACCATCCTCGCACTCAAGCGCATTAGCTACGACAGCAGAGAAAAGGGTGAGCAGGGTGCCGGCCAGGCGTTCCCCGGCCCGGCGGCCGACGATGAAGGACATCGCGCAGCGCGCCGGTGTCTCCGAGAGCGCGGTCTCCTTCGCGCTCAACGGCCGTCCCGGAGTCTCCGAGGTGACCCGCGACCGGGTGCGCAGGGTCGCCGAGCAGCTGGGCTGGCGGCCCAGCACGGCGGCGCGTCAGCTGTCCGGGGAGGGCGCGGCGACGGTCGGCTTCGTGCTGGCCCGGCCCGCGGACACCCTCGGGGTGGACTCCTTCTTCCTCCAGCTCGTCTCGGGGATCCAGGAGGTGCTGGCGGAGCGCCATCTCGGCCTGCTCTTCCAGGTGGTGGAGGACGTCACCGACGAGTGCGCGGTCTACCGCCGCTGGTGGGCCGAGCACCGCGTGGACGGCGTACTCGTGGTGGACCCCCGCACCGACGACCCGCGCCCCGGCCTCCTCGACGAACTCGGACTGCCCGCCGTGGTGATCGGCGGCGCGCCCGACGAACGCCACCCCGGTCTTTCGACGGTCTGGGCGGACGACGCGGGCGCGATGGCCTCGGTCGTGGACGAGCTGTACCGGCTCGGCCACCGGCGCATCGTGCACATCGCCGGACTGCCGGGCCTCGCCCACACCGAACGCCGGGTCCGCACCCTGCGTGCCGAGGCCGAGCGCCGGGGCCTGACCGAGGTCGAGTCGGTGACCACCGACTACTCGGACGCGGAGGGCGCGGCCGTCACCCGCCGGGTCCTGGGGCGCCCCGCTCCCCCGACCGCCCTGATCTACGACAACGACGTGATGGCCGTCGCCGGCATGACCACCGCCGCGGAACTCGGCTTCTCGGTACCGGCCGACGTCTCGGTGGTGGCCTGGGAGGACTCGGCCCTGTGCCGCATGGTCCGGCCGTGGCTCTCGGCCCTGTCCCGCGACAGCGTGGAGTTCGGACGTACGGCGGCCAGGGAACTCACCGCGCTGCTGGACGGGGGTCCGGCGCGCACGGTGCGGGTACCCGTGCCGCAGGTGATCGTGCGAGAGAGTACGGGAGCCGCACGGCGGGCATGAGCCTGCCGTGGTCCCGGCCCGGCAGGCCGGCCGAGCGACGAAGGTGAGAGCATCCGCCCCATGGATCATGCAGAGGGCCGCCGGGCGCACTGGTGGGCGGCGCTGCGCCGGACCCCGGTGTCTGTCTGGAACGACGACGTCACCGACTGGGCCGCCGCGCTGACGTACTACGCGGTCCTGGCCCTGTTCCCGGTGCTGCTGGTGATCCTGTCGATCATCGGTCTGACCGTGCCCACGGCCAAGCCGGAGGTCATCGACCGGATGTCGCAGGCCGCCCCGGTCGCCTCACGCGCCCTGCTGCGCTCCACCCTGCGGCAGCTGTCCGGACAGTCGTCGGCGGCCTGGACGCTGCTCATCCTCGCCGGGTCGGCGGCCCTGTGGTCGGGGTCCAGCTACTTGAGCGTCTTCCGCCGGGCGCTGCACGGCATGCACCGGATCAGCGCGGACCGGCCGGTGTGGCGTACGGCTCCGCGCATCATCGTCACCGCCCTGGTGCTGATCTCCCTGCTGCTCACGTCCACCCTCACGCTTTTCCTCACCGGCAGCCTGGCCCGGCGGCTGAGCAGGGCGTTCGACCTGGGCACCGGGCCCGAGGCCGCATGGGACGCGCTGCGCTGGCCGGTGGTGGCCGCGGTCGCCGTTGCGATGGTGCTCGTCCTGTACCGCTCGGGCCCCGCGGCGTCGCGCCCCGTCGGCCGGATGGCGCCGGGCGGCACCCTGGCGGTGCTGCTGCTGTTGGCCGTCTCGTTCGGGTTCGCCTTCTACACGACCCACATCAGCACCTACCACCGGCTGTACGGCTCGCTGGCAGGCGTCGTGATCTTCCTGATCTGGCTGTGGCTGTCCAACCTGGCGCTGCTGGCGGGCGCCCAGTTCAACGCGGAACTGGCGAGGCCCGCGCCCCGGGACGCGGCGGATGGTCCGGTGCCCGTGGCGGAGTGCACGTAGGCCCCGGTTGCCCGGCCCGTGACGGGCGGGGCAACCGGGGCCCGGGTCGTGCGGGGCTCAGGTGGTGCTGAGCATGCCTTCGCGCAGGCCGGCCAGCAGGCGGGACAGCAGCCGGGAGACATGCATCTGGGAGACGCCGAGACGCTCGCCGATCTCCGCCTGGGTCAGCTCCTCGACGAAGCGCCAGTGGATGATCTTCCGCTCGCGCTCGTCGAGTTCGGCGATCATCGGTGCCAGGGCGTGGAAGTCCTCGACCAGGCCGAGGGCCGCGTCCTCGTCGCCGATGAAGTCCGCCAGCGCGGCCTCGCCGTCCTCGCTGCCGTTGATCGCCGCGTCCAGGGACGCCGACCGGTAGCCGTTGGAGGCGAGCTGGGCCTCGACGACCTCGTTCTCCGGCAGGCTCATCAGCTCGGAGAGTTCCTTGGTGGTCGGCACGCGACCCAGGCGGCTGCGCAGTTCGTCGGCGGCGCGGGCCAGCTGGACCCGGGCCTCCTGCAGCCGGCGCGGCACGTGCACGGCCCAGGTGGTGTCGCGGAAGAACCGCTTGATCTCACCGACGATGTAGGGAACGGCGAAGGAGGTGAACTCGACCTCGCGGGACAGCTCGAACCGGTCGATGGCCTTGATCAGACCGATCATGCCGACCTGGACGATGTCCTCCATCTCCTCCGGCCCCCGGCTGCGGAAGCGGCCGGCCGCGAAGCGGACCAGGGACATGTTCATCTCGATCAGCGTGTTGCGCGCGTACTGGTATTCGGGGGTGCCTTCCTCCAGCACCTCCAGCTGGTCGAAGAACAGCTTCGACAGCTCCCGCGCGTCCTTGGGCGCGACCTTGGAGGGGTCGGCGATCTCCGGCACGTCCGTCGTCTGCTCCGCAGTCTTCGCGGCCGTTGCCGTCATCGTGAACCCCTCCAGATTGATCAGCGTCGTCTGTGCCGGTCTTTCGCCCGGCCTGCACCCGGATACCCCGGTTGCCGACCACCATTCCTCGAATCTGCAGAATCCGTGAAACCCGCTCGAAGCGGGCGCTCCCGCACACCGCCGATGCGTCCGCCTCAGTAGCGGGCGGTGCTCTCGAGCAGCGGCGGATACACGGCGCTGGTCTGTCCGTCCACGGTGGCGCCCGCGTACTTGAGCATCGGGCCCACACTGTGGTTGAGGTCGTGGGGAAAGTTCAGTATAGGCGCGGATACGGCATCCAGAGCCGCCCTCTGCTCCGAAGTGAGCTGTACCTCAAGGCCGGCGAGGTTGGACTCCAGGTGCTCCAGGGTGCGCGGGCCGATGAGGGTGGAGCTGACGCCGGGGCGGTTCTGCACCCAGGACAGGGCGACGGCCGCGGGGCTCGCGCCGATCTCCTCGGCGACGGAGGCGAGCGCCTCGATCACCGTGAACTGGGCCTCGCTGGGCCGGCCGAGGACGACGGACCGCTTGGTGTCGGTGGGTCCGGTCTGGTCGCGGCGGTACTTGCCGGACAGGAAGCCGCTCTTGAGGGGGCTCCAGGGCAGCACGCCCATCCCGGCGTCCTGTGCGAGCGGGATCAGCTCGCCCTCGATGGTGCGCTCCAGCAGGGAGTACTCCATCTGCAGGGCGGTCACGGGGGTCCAGCCGCGCAGCAGGGCCGTGGTGTGTGCCTTGGCGGTGAACCAGGCGGGGGTGTCGGAGAAGCCGACGTAGCGGATCCTGCCCGCGGTGACGAGGTCGTCCAGGGTGCGCAGGGTCTCCTCGAGAGGGGTCGACCAGTCGTAGTTGTGCAGCCAGTACAGGTCGACGTAGTCGGTGCGCAGCCGTCGCAGCGAGTCCTCCAGCTGGCCGATGATCGCCTTGCGGCTCGCGCCGCCGCCGTTGGGGTCGCCGAGGTGGAGGTTGCCGAAGAACTTGGTGGCCAGCACCAGGCGGTCGCGCACGCCGGGGCGGGCGGCGAGGAAGTCGCCGAGGATCGCCTCGGAATGGCCGTTGGTGTAGAAGTTCGCGGTGTCGACGAAGTTGCCGCCGTGGTCGAGGTAGGTCTGAAGGATCTTCTCGGACTCCTCGACGCCGCAGCCGAAGCCGCCGTCCTCGCCGAAGTTCATCGCGCCCAGGCAGAAGGGGCTGACCTTGAGGCCGCTGCGGCCGAGTCCGACGTAAGAGTCGAGTGCCATGAAATGCTCCGTGGGAGATTCGTGGAAGCAGGGACTCTTCGAGGAAACCAGGCTGAGCAGGGCAGTTGTTAGTGCGATCCCGTCGCCCTCTTGCACGATCCTGTCGAAGTCGCCCGGGCCGGTCCGCGATCGGCATTGCGCGAGGACCGTCCGCGGTCTTCAATCGAGGGGTGTCCCTGGATGAACTGCGCACCCTGATCGCCCGGCACGTGGACCGGCCCACCGCCGCGGTCGACGGGCTGATGCTGTCCGCCGAGCACCGGCCGACGCCGCCGCGCGCCGGGGTCGCCGACCCGGTGCTCGCGCTCGTAGCCCAGGGCGCGAAGCGGATCGTCCTGGGCGAACGCGTCTACGACTACCGCGCCGGGCAGTACCTGGTCGTGCCGCTGGACCTGCCGGTCACCGGCCATGTCACCGAGGCGAGCCCAAAGCGGCCCGAACTCGGCGCCGGGCTCGCCCTCAGGCCCGCCGCGATCGCCTCGCTGCTCCTGGAGACGGACGCCGCCCCGGCCGGCCGGACCCCCTCCCCCGCCCTGGCGGTGAGCGACGCCGGCGCCGACCTGGTGGACGCCTTCGTGCGCATGATCCGCCTCCTCGACCGCCCCGCCGACATCCCGGTGCTGGCCCCGATGCTCGAACGGGAGATCCTCTGGCGGCTGATCAACGGCGAACAGGGCGCGCTGGTACGGCAGATCGGCCTGGCGGACAGCCGCCTCACCCAGATCGGCCGGGCGCTGCGCTGGATCCGCGACCACTACACCGACGTACTGCGCGTGGAGGACCTGGCCCGTATGTGCGGGATGAGCCTGTCGCCCTTCCACCGCCACTTCCGCGCGCTGACCTCGATGACACCGGTCCAGTACCAGAAGCAGATCCGGCTGCAGGAGGCCCGGCTGCGGCTGATGAGCAGCACGGAGGACGTCGCGACCGTGGGCTTCGCGGTCGGTTACGACAGCGCCTCGCAGTTCAGCCGCGAGTACCGCCGCCACTTCGGTCTGCCCCCGGGCCGGGACGCGGCACGCCTGCGCACCGAGCCGCCTCGGCGGGCGGGCGCCGCGGTGCAGGTGACATGAGCCGGGGTCAGAGCCTGAACAGCGCCCAGACGACCTTGCCGCCGTCCGCGCGCGGGTTCCAGCCCCAGCTGTCGCTCAGGGCCGAGACGACCTGCAACCCCCGCCCGGACTCGGCGAGTTCCTCCGCGTCCACGGGGACCGGGACCTGGTCGCTCTCGTCGGTGACCCCGCACACGGCGCAGGACCAGCGGTCCCAGTAGGCGAGCCAGAGCGCGGGCTGCAACTCCTCCTCGCCGGGCGAGCGGCCGTAGCGCAGGGCGTTGCTCAGCAGTTCCGACACGGTGACAGCGATGTCGTCGACGTGTTCGAGGGCGGCCCGCTCGGCGAGGGTCGTCCTGATGAAGTCGCGGGCGATGTGGGCGGATTGGGGAAGCGGCGGCACGACGAGCACCGAACAGCGGGCGGGGCCGTGGCCGTCGTCGGAGGGCGGGGCCAGGGGAAAGCTGATCCCGGGTCCGGGCCGGCCGATGTGGTCCACGGCGCGGCACAGCCACTGCCAAGTCGCCTCGATACGTGGGGGGTCTGCCGGTTCTGCGACTTGCTCTGCGGACATCGCGACCCCTGGTACCCCTGCGGAGAGAACAACCGAGCGCTACACCTGTGCGAAGTATCGTGCTACGCCCGTCAGTCCGGGCGCAAGTGCATCGGCAATTACCGCTGCAATTGCAGACGATCTTGCGAGGGGCGCGAGGCGGGCGCTATCGTCCCGGGCACAACCCGTGGATGCAATTGAGGATGCAATTGCAGAGCCGGTATCGCGACTTCATCTCAAAGAGGCTTCCAGATGCAGCACGTGAGCAACGGCATACCTGCCACCGAGCTGAGAGGAGCGGTCTGGCGCAAGAGCCATCACAGCAACCCCGAAGGCAACTGCGTCGAACTCGCCGCACTTCCGGACGGCAGCGTCGCCGTACGCAACTCCCGCCACCCCGAAGGTCCGGCCCTCGTCTACACCCGTGCCGAGATCTCCGCCTTCGTCCGCGGTGTGAAGGACGGCGACTTCGACGGCCTACTCCCCGGTCGTTGAGGTCTTGCGCACCCGCGGACGGCCGGAAGGCGCCGGTCAACGGTCGGCGCCTTCCGGCCACTTCACGCACCGCAGCCGTCCGACGCCACGGTGCTACTCTCCTTGGGTGAGTCCCGAACACATGCACACGCAGCCGGTGCGGCGGCCGAGGGGATCACCATGACGGCACTTCAACCGGACCCGATCGCCCAGGGCCCCGACGTTCTCAGCCTCCGGCGCGGCGGTCCGACGGTGCAGCGCATCATGCTGGGCACCCGGCTGCGCCGCCTGCGTGAGTCCCTCAACATCAGCCGGGACAGGGCCGCTTCGGCCATACGCGCCTCGGACGCCAAGCTCTGCCGGATGGAGCTGGGCCGCGTGGGCTTCAAGCACCGCGACGTCGCCGACCTGCTCACGCTCTACGGTGTCCAGGAGCCCGACGTACGCCAGGAGTATCTGGACTCGGTGCAGCGGGCCAACGAACCCGGCTGGTGGCGGGCGTACGGCGATGCCTTCCCGAACTGGTTCGAGCAGCATCTGGGCCTGGAGGAGGCCGCCTCCCTGATCCGGACGTACGAAGTCCAGTTCATCCCGGGCCTGTTGCAGACCCCCGCCTACGCCGAGGCCGTCATCCGGCTCGGCCATCCCATCAGCTCGCCTGAGGCGATCAAGCGCCGTGTCGAGCTGCGGATGACCCGCCAGGAGCTGCTGACCAGGCCGGGCGCGCCGAAGCTGTGGGTCGTGGTGGACGAGGCCGCGCTGCGCCGTCCGCTCGGCGGCGCCGCCGTGATGCGGGACCAGCTGAAGCACCTCATCGCCATCGCCGCGCTGCAGAACGTCACGCTCCAGGTGCTGCCCTTCCACGTCGGCGGTCACGCGGCGGCCGGCGGCCCGGTCACCGTGCTGCGCTTCCCCGTGCCGGACCTGCCCGACGTCGTGTATCTGGAGCAGCTCTCCAGCGCCCTGTACCTGGACAAGCCCGAGGAGGTCGACCACTATCTCGCGGTCATGGACCGCCTCAGCCTGGTGGCCTCGCCCGCGGTCGACTCGGTGGCCTTCCTGGAGCAGGTCCTCGCGCAGAGCTGAGCCGGCCGCGTCACGAAACCGCCCCGTCCGGCGGCTATCGTGCCGCGAATGACACCCCCGATCACCGTCACGCTCAGCGACGCGGACTTCGCCGTCCCCATCGAGGACCGCTACTTCGAGGACTACGTCCCGGGCGCGGTCTACGTCTACGGCAGCGTCACCATGAGGGAGGAGGACATCCTCCGCTTCGCCCGCGAGTTCGACCCGCAGGGCATCCACACGGATCAGCAGACCGCGCTGCACGGCCCCTACCAGGGCCTGATCGCCAGCGGCTGGCACACCTGCGCCGTCATGATGCGAATGTACGCCGACCACTACATCAGCAAGGTGGGCGGCCTGGCCTCCCCCGGCGTCGACGAACTGCGCTGGGTACGGCCGGTCCGGCCGGGCGACAGCCTGTCGCTGCGCACGACCGTCCGCGAGAGCCGTGTCTCACGGTCCAGGCCGGACCGCGGGCTCGTCCACACCGGGATCGAGGTCCTCAACCAGCACGGCGAGGCCGTCCTGACCATGACCGCGGTGAATTTCCTGCTGCTGCGGAACGCCGCCGGGTCATCCGCGTCTGCCGGGTACCCGTAAGCCGCACAGCGCACAGGCGGCACGGGCGGAGAAGGGAGCCGGCGGATGCACGCTCTCGTCGACTGGCTGGCCGGCCTGTCCGGACCCGTGGTCTACCTGGTGGTCGTGGCCCTGGTGTTCGCCGAGGACGCGCTGTTCTTCGGGTTCGTGCTGCCGGGCGAGACCGCGGTGATCGTCGGCGGCGTCCTGGCCCGGCGGGGCACCGTCGACCTGGTCTGGCTGATGATCGCCGTCGTCCTCGCGGCCGTCGCCGGGGACAGCGTCGGGTACGAGCTCGGCCGCCGCCTCGGACCGCCGCTCATGGCCAGCCGCCCCCTGCGGCGGCGCGCCGAGCGGGTGGACAGGGCCCGCGCCCTGCTGCGCAGACGAGGTCCGGCCGCGGTCTTCCTGGGCCGGTTCGTCGCCCTCTTCCGCTCCCTCGTACCGGCCCTCGCGGGCGCCTCGCGCATGCGCTACCGCCGCTTCCTGCTCTACAACGCGCTGGGCGCCCTGATCTGGGGAGTCGGCAACGCTCTGATCGGCTATGCCGCGGGGGCCGCCTACGAACGCGTCGAGGGCGTGGTCGGCCGGACCATCGCCCTCGTCACGGCCGCACTGGTCGTCGTGGCCCTGGTCGTCTGGCGGGTGCGCCGGCACCGCCGCTCCCGCGATTGAGGAACGCTGCCGTGCCCGGGAGCGTCCCCATTCCGGCCAGGCGGCCACCGGAGCGCCGCCCCCTCCGTCGACCGCCTGGTGATTGCCTGGTGAGCGCCAGGCCCCTCGTACCCCTCAGACCGCCGACCGGTACAACGCGAACCGCTTCAGCCGCACGGCCCCCCGCGCCCCGGTGACCCGCACACGCCACCGCCGGGCCCGGACGGGCGCGGCCAGGAGCAGGATGCGGCTCGCGCCGACCGTCCCGGCGCGGCTCACCTCCCTCCAGGCGCCGCCGCGGTACGCCTCGATCACGAGGCTCTCGATCTGCTGGCCGTGCCGGATGTCCTCCGCCAGCCGGATGCGGTCCACCTCCCGCTCGGTGCCCAGATCGACCGTCCGCGCCCGGGACGAGCCGGTGACCCGTGCCCGGCGTGCCAGGTCCTCGGGCAGCTCGTGCTCGATGCGCTCACGGAACTCGCGCAGCCGCGTGACGTCCGTGTCGTGCAGCCGGCCGTCCGTGTCCGGCGGGACGTTGAGCAGCAGCACCGAGTTGCGGCCGACGGAGCCGAAGTAGATCTCCGTCAACGCGTCCACGCTCTTGGGCAGTTGGTCGGCGTGGTAGAACCAGCCGTCGCGGATGGACACGTCGCACTCGGCGGGCCACCACTGCAGGTAGTCCGTCGTGGGCTGCGCCTCGACGAGCGCGGCGCGGCTGCCCTCGTCGGGGGTGTCGTAGGACAGTGCCCAGTCGGTGCGGCCGTACTGGTTCTCCTTGACCGGGACGACGCTCCACTCGTCCTCGCGTGCCAGCCCGCCCTCGTTGCCGACCCAGCGCAGATCGGGTCCGGTGACGGCGATCGCCGCGTCGGGGGCGAGGGCGCGGACCAGGGAGTACCAGCTGTCCCAGTCGTAGTCCTCGACCTTGCCCGGTGGGATGCGGCCCTGGGCCCCGTCGAACCAGACCTCGTCCACGGGCCCGTACTCGGTGAGCACTTCGTACAGGGTGTTGAGCATGTGGGCGCCGTAGTCGGTCGCTTCGAGCGTGAAGGTTCGGCCGGGCGTACGGTCGTCGCCCTCGACCGGGGTCGGGATCGTGCGCTCGGTGCGGGCGCTGCCGTTGGCGTACACCCCGTGCAGGTACTGGTTCTCGTCGGCGGGCGAGATGTAGACGCCGACCTTGATGCCGTGGCGGCGCATGGAGCCGGCGAAGGAGCGCAGCACGTCGCCGTGGCCGCTCTGCCAACTGCTCGATGCGACCGTGTGGTTGGTGTAGCGGGAGGGGTAGAGGACGAAGCCGTCGTGGTGCTTGACGGTGAGGATGGCGAGCCGGAAGCCGCCGTCGCGCAGGGCGCGGGCCCACTGGTCGGTGTCGAGGCGGGTGGGCTGGAAGACGTCGGGGTCCTCGTCGCCGGTGCCCCACTCCAGACCGGTGAAGGTGTTCACGCCGAAGTGCAGGAACGCGGTCCGTTCGAGGGCCTGCCAGGCCGTCTGCCGTTCGGTGGGCCGGACTTGGGATGCCTTGCGGACCAGGTCGTCCGGGGTGTCGTCGGGGCCGACGGGGATGCGGTAGCGGGATGCGGCCGAGCGCGGTGCCGCCTCGGCGGGCAGCGCGGGCAGGCCGGTGGCGGCGAGCGCGGCGGCCGAGGTGACGAAGAGGCGTCTTGAGAGGGCCATGTGAGCGGACTCCTCGGGGCTCATCGAAGTTCATCGAAGTTCATCGGTGTTCTGTGGCGTTCAATGGTGTTCAGTGGCTGGTGAGGTGCCAGACGGCTGGGGTGTGCTGGTCCGGCGGCTCCTGCACGAGCCGGCCGTCGTCGACGACCAGCGGCATCTGCGTGATGGCGTTCACGAGTTCATATCCCCGGGCGGTACGCGTGAGCTGCCAGCGCTGCAGGGTGTCGGCAGGGTCGCAGCTCTTCCGCGTCGCCTCGACGCCGGGCTGGAGGGGCGTGTTGAGCGTGAGCTTGCCGCCGCTGATCTCCATGCAGCCGTCGGCGGTCCGGATGCTCGCGTAGCCGTCGGCGGTGCGGGTGACGGCGGCCTGGAAGGAGACGCCTGCCGTACGGAAGGTGTAGGTGCCGTCCGCCCCCGGCAGCCGCGTCAGGTCACGCCTGCCGGGGGCGTGCCCGACCGTCGTGCCGCGCGCGGTGAACGCGTCGTAGGTGACGTCGGGGTGTGCGTCGCCCCAGGTCGTCTGCGCGATGTGCCGCAGGGCGGGCCACAGTTCGACGGCGACCTCGTTCTCCGTCTCGCCCCGGCCGTTGTCGGGCCACAGGCTGATCTTCGCGCCGGTGACGCCCTCGCTGGACGCCAGTTTCTCGCCCTCGAAGCTGCGCGGGTCCCAGCTCTGGTCGTACAGGGACGCGGTGTCGCTGTGGAAGCCGCCGCGCACGAGGTAGAGCGAGTAGGCGGCGTTCTCCACCCGGTAGCCCCGCGCGATCAGTCGGCTCGGTTTCACGGCCACGTTCAGCCAGTGTTCGACCGTTGTCCCGGCGGCCACCGGCACGGTGTTGGCGCCGGTCAGGCCGTCGTTCCAGATGCGCAGCCGCTTGCCCTTGCTCGCGGCGTAGGCCTGGACGCGGTTGATGAAGTCGACGTACGCGTCCTGCGGGGTGGCGTTCGGGCCGTACTTCTGCTGGGCGTAGCGCAGCATCTGCGGGTACTTGGAGTAGTCGGAGCCGAGCATGTACTCGTCGGCGCCCATGTGCCAGGACTTGGCGGTGAAGACCTGGGCGTATTCGTCCATCAGGCTCGTGTAGTAGTCGAAGGCCGCCTGCCGGGTGACGTCGAGCCGGGCCGCCTGCTTGGTGCCGTCGGTGTCGGTCAGCTGGAGGTCCGGGCGGTTCTCGATCCACGGGTCCATGTGGCCCGGGGAGTTGATCTCGGGGATGATCTCGACGTGGTACCGCTCGCCGAGTGCGACCAGCCGGCGGATCTCGTCCTTGGTGTAGTAGCCCCAGGTGTTGGCCTCGGGATGGGCGTCGCTCTTCACCTTCAGCTCCAGGCTCAGCTGGTTGAGCTTGTGGTACGCCATCTCGCGGACGAGGTTCTCCAGCCAGGGCATGGTGATGTGGATGTAGCAGGCGCACACGCCCACGCCCCGCTCCCTGTAGTTCGGTGTGTCGACGGTCCGCCCGGCGGGGATGCGGTCGCCCTGGGCGAGGAGTTGCAGGACGGTGCGGGTGCCGTAGAAAGCGCCGGTCTCGGTGGCTCCGGTCACCGACAGCCGCTTTCCGGCGCGGAGTTCATATCCCTCGGCGCCCAGGGTGCCGCGCGAGGAGCGGACGTCGATGACGATGTCGCCGGTGCGTGCTCCGCCGCGGACGACGGGGACGGTGCCGTGCCCGGCCGCCCGCAGATCGTCGGCAAGGGTGTCGGCCACCCGCCGCTCGGCCGGGCTGTCCGCCACCAGCCTGGCACTTCGGCCGTACTGGTAACTGCCCGACTCCGCCGTCCAGTTGGTCAGCGCGGGCAGCGTGACCGGCGCCTTGTGCTGCTCCTGCGCGATGGCCGGGACCGGCGCCAGAAGCAGTGCCAGCGCGGCCGTGACACCCGGCAGCCGCAGCAGTCTCCTTCTCCGCTCAGCCATGCCACTCCACCTTGAACACCCACACGTGCTGTCCCGCTCTGCGGGCCGACTCGGGTACGTCGATCACCAGCGCTCCGTTGCGCACGGTCCAGGTCAGGGGACGGTCGTGGCCGAGCATCGTCACCCTGTCTCCGGAGCGGACGGGCACGGGCGCCGCGACCGTGAGCTTCGCGCCCGGCTTCGTCAGGGAGTGGATGTAGAAGGCCTCGTCGGGGCGGACCGTGAAGCGCAGGTCGTCGCCGAGCTGCGCCATGCGCGACCAGTACGTCGTGTCGTAGATCGCCTCGCCGTTGACCGCGAGCCAGGCGCCGGTCTCGCGCAGCCGGGTCTGCATGATGTCGGGGATGGTGCCGTCGGCGCGCGGGCCGATGTCGAGCAGGAAGTTGCCGTTCTTGGAGACGATGTCGACGAGACTGTGCACGACCTCCTCGGCCGTCATGTAGGCCTCGTCCGGGGTGGCCCGGTTGTAGCCGTAGCTGCGCGGGTCGAGTCCGCGGCTGGCCTCCCACTTGGCGACGACCGTGTTCTCGTACGTCGTGTACTCGGGGGTCGTGAAGTCGTGGAAGGAGATGCCGGAGCGGTCGTCTACCGCGACCTCGATCGGACGGGCCCGGTTCTTGGCGTGGTTGAAGTACTCGGCGAGGACATGGAGGCTGTCGTTCTCGCCGCCGATGTCGCACCAGATGATCTCCGGGTCGTAGCCGTGGATCAACTCCAGCATCTGCGGGGCCTGGTAGTCCTTCACGAAGTCCTTGCCCGCGGTGTATCCGGTGTACGGGACCGGTTCCAGGGTGTACGGATTGCGCGGGGCGTGGCCCATCCAGGGGCTGTCCGGGTTGAACCACTCGGGCATCGAGAAGTAGAGGCCGCGGTGGAGTTCGGGGGTGAACCGCCGGGAGGCGGCGAACAGTTCCTTGACCAGGTCCCGCTTGGGGCCGAGCTTCACCGCGTTGCGGTCGGAGACCTTGGTGTCCCACAGGGCGAAGCCCTCGTGGTGCTTGGAGGTCAGCACGTGGTACTGCGCGCCTGCGTCCCGGAACAGTTCCACCCATGCGCGCGGGTCGAACTTCTCGGCGGTGAAGCGGGGGATGAAGTCGTCGTAGGCGAAGTCCGTGCCGTAGGTGTCCCGGTGGTAGGCGTAGGTGGGGTTGTTCGGGTCCTGCATCTGGTCCCAGTACCACTCGGCGTACTGCACGCCGACCGGCGCCCACGCGGGCACCGAGTACACGCCCCAGTGGATGAAGATCCCGAACTTGGCGGCGTTGAACCAGTACGGCGCCCGGTGGCCCGACAAGGACGCCTCGGTGGGCTGGTAGTCGGCCGTGCCCAGGGTCAACCTGCTTGTGCCGGTGGCCGCTTGGGCGCCTCGTCCGCGGACGGTCACCGAGCCGTCCTGCTGTGTGCCGGGGGCGGTGCCCGCGCGGTTGCGGATGCCGACGTGCACGCGTGCCTGTTCGCCGGGGTCGAGCCGGCGTATGCGGGCGGGTCGGACGGTGCGGGCGCCGGGGACGTCGACGCGTACGGTCACGTCGTCACCGGCCAGGATCGCGACGGTGCCGGCGTTGACGACGGTGGCCTCGACGCTCTGGGCGCCGCCGGGTTCCAGCAGGGAACTGGTGGAGTGGGTGTCACGCAGGGCCAACGCCCGTCCCTGGGCCACGGGTTGGAGGGACAGCGCGAAGATGTGCAAGGACGTCTTGTTCGCCTCGGCGGGGTTGGTCACCGGCAGGGTGATGGCGACGGCCTCGCGCTGCGGGTCGGTCCACACCTCCGACGTACCGATCCCGACGCTGTGCTCGTCCTTGCTGCCGTCCGGCGTGTAGCGGTACGGCGCCGACAGCGGGCCGCCCGCCGCGTACCAGTCGGCGCCGCTCAGTCCGGCGGTGCTGGTCGAGCCGTCCGAATAATGCACGGTGGCGCTGCCGGAGGCGCTGCCGTAGCTGCCCGCGGTCAGGAAGACGGCCGACAGATAGCGGCCCTTGGGCAGGTCGACGCGCTGGCCGAGGGCCACGACGTTGTTCTTGGCGCCCGCGGTCGAGGCCGGGAAGTCGAAGGCGATGCCGTCCACCTCGACGCGGCCCGCGGGCAGTTCCTCGCCCGGGAACGTGTAGCCGGAGCCGTCGAAGTCGCCGCCGCGGGCGGAGGCGGTGTCGAAGCCGTCGTTGTCGTAGAGGGAGTCGAGCGAGACGGGGGCCGGGTCCGGGACGGGTGCCCACTGCCGTGCGGCGCCCTGTTCGTCCACGGTGGCGCTCCCTTCGTCCACGCGCTCGGTGGCGCCGGCCTCGGTCGCGGCGCCGAGCGGGAGGGTGGCGGAGGCGGTGACGGCCATCGCGGCACCCAGGACCTGACGTCTTGGATACGGACTCATGAGCGGCTCCAATTCATCGGATGTCTGATGATTGGACGAGCTCAGGAGCCTGTCAATGAGGCGTCAACGCACTGCGGTTGTCGCATTGATCGGATGACGTGCAGGTCAGCGGCGGGTGACTCACGACCGCGCGGTGAAAAGTCCAAGAAGATCCGCCCGAATGTCCAAGAGCCGAGGCTCTCGACGCCGGGGCCGCGGCCCGGCAGAGTGCTCCCATACTCACGAGTAGTTTCGCTCACCGCACTCCGAGGAGCCCCCGTGACCAGCTGGATCGGCCGGACCGCCGCCGAGATCGCCGCCGCCGTACGCGAGAAACGAGCCACCCCCCGTGAGGTGGTGGCCGAGCACCTCGACCGGATCGAGCGGCTCGACGGACGGGTCGGGGCGTTCCGCACGGTGCGGGCCGCGGCGGCGCCGGCCGAGGCCGACGAGGTGGCCGATCGCGCGGATCTGGCCGAACTGCCGCTGGCCGGAGTACCGGTGGCCGTCAAGGACAACCTGGCGGTGCGCGGCGAGTCCAGCCGCTGCGGTTCGGCGGCGACACCGGACACGCCCGCCGCCGAGGACCATGTCACGGTCGCGCGGCTGCGGGCGGCGGGCGCGGTGGTCGTGGGCCTGACGAACGTGCCCGAACTGTGCGTCTTCGGCACCACCGAGGGCGTGCACGGCACCGCCCGCAACCCCTGGGACCCGAGCCGCACCGCGGGCGGCTCCTCGGGCGGCAGCGCGGCCGCGGTCGCCGCGGGCCTGGTACCGATCGCTCTCGGCAACGACGGCATGGGCTCACTGCGGATACCGGCCGCCAACTGCGGCCTGGTCACCATCAAGCCGGGCCAAGGGGTCGTCCCCGCGGGCATCGGCGAGGGCGACTGGTTCGGCATGGCCGAGAACGGCCCGCTCGCCACGACGGTCGAGGACGCACGTCTGATGCTCTCCGTCCTCGCCGACTCCGCGGCGCCCGCACCGCACGAGCCGGGCATGCTCAGGATCGCCGTGTCGGTGCGCAGCCCCCTGTTCGGCGTCACGATCAGCAGGCCGTACGCGGTCGCCGCCCGGGACGCGGCCGGCGTCCTGATCAAGGCCGGGCACCAGGTCCGCCGCGCCGACCCGCCCTACCCGATGTCGCTGAGCACGACGTCGCTCACCCACTGGACGGCGGGCACAGCGGTCGACGCCAAGGACCTGGACCCGCGCCTGCTGGCCCGGCGCACCCGGGTGCACGCCGCCGTGGGGCGCCGGTTCGTGGGCAGGGTGCGCACCAGCGACAGCAGGGACAGGCTGCGCCGCCGCATGGAGCCGTTCTTCGCCGAGTACGACGTCCTGCTCACCCCCGCGCTGGCCCGGCGCTCCCCCAAGTCGGTGGCCTGGCACGAGCGGGGCTGGCTGCCGAACCTCCTCGCCAACACCAACTACTCGCCCATGACCCCGCCGTGGAACCTCACGGGCTGGCCGGCGATGGCCGTGCCGTTCGGCTCCCTGCCCTCCGGCGCCCCGACCGCCGTCCAGCTGGTGGGCCGCCCGGGCTCGGAGGCGATGCTGCTGGAGGTGGCCGAGCAGATCGAGAAGCTGCACCCGTGGCAGCGGACGGCGCCGCTCGATTAGAACTCGATGGGAAGAGGCCACCGGAGCGGGCAAGTGCTACAGCGCCCGGTGCATCACATGCAGGCCCACCCGCCCGTGCCGCGGATGCTCGAACGCCTCCGGCACCGTGCCCAAAATCGTGAAGCCGAGCGACAGCCACAGCTTTACGGCGGGGTTGGTCTCGACGACGGCGTTGAAGACCATCGCGTCGTAGCCGTCGGACTTGGCGGCGGCCAGGACGTGTTCGGCGAGGGCCCGGCCGACGCCACGGCCGGCCCGGTCGGGGTCGACCATGAAGCCGGCGTTGGCGACATGGGCCGCGGGTCCGCCGTAGTTGGGGGTGACGTAGGCCGAGGCGACGACGGCGCCGGTCTCGTCCTCGGCGACGTAGACCCGTTTGGCGGGGTTCATCCACAGGACCCGGGCGGCCTCCTCGGAGGTGTCCGGGTCCCAGGCGTAGGTCTCGGCTGCGGCGACGATTCGGTGCCAGAAAGGCCAGATCCGCGGCCAGTCCTCGGCCACGGCTTCTCTGATCTGCATGGGCGTGAGTCTGGCACGCCCATGCAGGTCGGCGATCGCGAAGCTCCTGCCCGCTCAGTCCACGCTGGGCAGGATGTGGGGCTCGGCCAGGTCCTCCTCGTAGCCCGCCAGGCGGATCGGTGCGGACCGGGCCCACACGTCCAGGCTGCCGATGTCGTCCGGTCGGTGGCCGGCGCGCTCCTTGCGTTCCTTGGGGCGCTGTTCGCGATTCGTCTTCTCTGGTGTCACCGCGCACTCCTTATGTGTCGGGTCACCCTCGGGGCGGGCCGGTCACTGTGCCGTCCGGCGCCTGACGCCCGCTCAGGTGTGAGTCGAAAGCAGTTCGGACGCGGTGGCGCCTGCAACTCGGGTGGAAACAGGCCGCTGTGAACCGGCTTGCCCCGGGACGGACGTGGGTGTGGGTGGAACCCGGTACTGCTGTCCGTCCGCTCCAGACTAACCAAATGAGCAGAGGTCCGCTCTATGGGGCCCAAAACTTGGGCTCAATGTCCTAAGTTATTCGGTTTCAGCCCTCTCTTTGCGTCACTCGTTCGGCCTACAGACGTGCCGAAGGGGCAACACCCGTTCCATGCTGGGTCCGAGGGCTTCTTCCGGGAGGGGGATGTCATGGCGTCGGTCACCTTCGACAGGGCCACCCGGTGCTTCCCGGCCATGGGCCGGCCGGCCGTCGACTCGCTCGACCTCGAGATCGAGGACGGTGAGTTCATGGTCCTTCTCGGTCCTTCCGGGTGTGGAAAGTCGACCTGTCTGCGCATGCTCGCCGGACTGGAGGACGTCGACTCGGGATCGATCCTGATCGGCGTCCGGGACGTCACCCATCTTCCGCCCCGGGAGCGCGACATCGCGATGGTGTTCCAGAACTACGCGCTGTTCCCGCATTTGTCGGCTGCCGACAACATCGGGTTCGCGCTGAAGGTCGCCCGCATGGCCAAGTCCCGGGCCCGGCAGCGGGTTCAGCATGCCGCCTCCGTCCTCGACATCGAGCAGTACCTCGGCCGCCGGCCCGGCACGCTCGCGGGCGGTGAGCGGCAGCGGGTGGCGACGGGGCGTGCGCTCGTGCGGGACCCGCGGGTGTATCTGATGGACGAACCGCTGTCCAACCTCGACGCCCGTCTGCGGGCGCAGACCCGTGCGCAGATCGTGCGGATGCAGCACCACCTCGGCATCACCACCGTGTACGTCACCCACGACCAGCTGGAGGCGATGGCGGTGGGCGACCGCCTCGCCGTGCTCAAGGACGGGGTGCTGCAGCAGGTGGGCACCCCGCGGGACATCTACGCCCACCCGGCCAACACCTTCGTGGGCGCCTTCGTCGGGTCGCCCGCGATGAACCTCTTCCGGCTGCCGCTGTCCGCGGACGGGGCCCGGCTCGGGGCGCTGGACATACCGCTGGCCCGCGACACGGTACGGGCGGCCGGGGCCCGCGAGATCGTGCTCGGGGTGCGGCCCGAGCAGTTCGAGTTCGTCTCCGGGGAGGACCGCGAGACGCCCGGCCTCGACCTCGTCGTCGACGCGGTCGAGGACACCGGCGCCGTCGTCTACCTCCACACCACCGCACGCTCCGCCCGCGAGCGCACCGACGTCGTGGTCCGCCTGCCGGGGCGGGCCACCCTCGGCAGGGGGGCCTCGCTGCGGGTGGCGATCCGCGCCGGGGAGGTGCACTGCTTCTCGGCGCTGACAGGGCAGCGGCTCCCCGGCGATGCACCGAACGGGCCGAGCAGTTCAGGTCCCGTTGGCCGAATCGCAAGGCAGCCATGATCTGCTGCCGTACGGCAACGGCTTTTCCTGCGGGAGGACTGACGCATGGAGCTGCGCAGTGTCGAGGAGCTGATGGATCTGCTGTACGCCTGCCGGGGCTCGTGGGACCCTCCCGGACCGGGCAAGGACCGGGTCGACCTGCACCAGCACGCGCTGCAGACCGCCGCGCTGCTGCGGCGGCGCCGCCCCGCCGACAAGGAACTCCAGGTGGCGGGCCTCGTCCACGCGATCGGCCCACTGCTGCGCCCGGCCGACCCGGCCGACGCGGTCCGCACCCTGCTCGGCGAACGCGTCGGCCGCCTCCTCCGCGACCACCACCGCCACCCCGAACCCACCGACGACGACCTGCTGTGCCTACGCCAGGCCGACGAGGAGGGCCGCACCACCGACTTCGACGCAGGAGTGCTGGAGGACTGGCGCACGGTCCTGGAACTGGTGGCAGCACGGAACTCCCGGCTCGGAGCTGTCGACTGACGATCCGTCATGAGACGGTACGGAGGAGCATCTGGGCCGCGGGAGCCTGGCCCGTGGCCGCCGGATTCCCGTCCTGACACTGCCGACGGACAGGCCGTCACAGGGGCTCGGCGATGACATCGCCGGACGGACTCGAAGGGCACTGACTCACGGGCAGGGCCGCCGTCGTCACCGGGGGGCCGCGCGGCGCGGCGAAGGAGCGGGGCGGCGGGGGCCTGACCCGTGGCCCCGGGAATTCCCGTCTCGACACTGTCGACGGACAGGCCGTCCCAAGGGCTCGGCGACGACACCGCGGGACGGACTCGAAGGGCACCGACTCACGGGCAGGGCCGCCGCCGTCACCGGGGCCGCGCGGCGCAGCGAAGGAACGAGGCGGCGGGATCTGACCGCCGGCTGCTCGGAATTCCCGTCCCAAGGCTGTCAACTGACGATCCGTCATGAGACGGTACGGCGATGACGTCGCCATACGGACCCGAGGGGCACGGGCTCACGGGCCGGGCTGCCATTGTCACCGGGGCGACGCGTGGGATTGGGCGGGCTGTTGCCGGGCGGCTGGTCGCGGCAGGGGTGTTGGTGTGTGTGACCGCGCGGGATGCGGGTGAAGTGCGGCGGGTGGCCGAGGAGTTGGGGGGCGTGGGTCTGGCCGGGGATGTCGGGGAGCCGGAGCATCTGCGGGCGGTGACGGAGCTGGCGCTGCGTGCGTTCGGCCGGATCGACGTGGTGGTCAACAACGCGGCGACGAACCAGCCGTACGGTCCGCTCATGGAGGCCGATCCGCAGGCGTGGCGACAGGCGTTCCGGGTGAACGTCGAGGCTCCGTTGCGGCTCGTGCAGTGTGCCTGGCGGGCATGGATGCGGGAGCACGGCGGCTCCGTGGTCAACATCTGCACGGAGGGCGCGGGCCACGCCGGGCCCAACGTCGGTGCCTATGGCACGAGCAAGGCGGCCCTGCTGCATCTGACACGGCAGCTCGCCGGGGAGCTGGCGCCGAAAGTGCGGGTCAACTCCGTCTCCCCCGGCCTCGTCCGCACCGAGATGGCGCGCTCCGTCTGGGAGCCGGGCGAGCGGCAGCTGGCCGCGGGGCTTCCGCTGGGGCGCATCGGTGAGCCGGACGACGTCGCCCGGGCGGTGGTGTGGCTGGCCTCCGACACGGCCGACTGGATCACGGGCGCGGATCTGCTGGTGGACGGCGGGACCAGGGTCAGGACGGCGTACCCCGGGCCGGGGTACGCCGTCGGCGACCGTCTTCGCTCATACGCACCACCTCACTCGTGAGACTCATAGGACTCGGGAGAGTGGCTGTTACTACGGCCTTGGCTGTGGCTCCCTCACGGGAACAGCGCGATGCCCAGGATGACGATGAGGACCACGAACACCACGATGGCGATCGTGCCCCACGTCCAGGGGTGCCGGTACGGATCGCCGGAGCCACCGCGGGGCCGGTCCTCCTGCAACTCGGCCTTCTCGGGCCGGTCTCCCCCGTAGAACTCTTCGTCCGTCGGGTAGCGGTTGCGTGGATCGTCGAACGCACGGGGGTCGACTCCGTGTGAATTGTCCATGATCACACTCCTGGCGCGGTTGTCACCGGAGGGCCGGGTACCCGAGCCGCGCCGGGCCACACGTCACGGCCGGCGGATCACCACTTGCCGGGCGCGTAGTCCTTCAGGAAGACGCCGTACAGGTCCTCGCCCTGCTCGCCGCGCACAATCGGATCGTAGACCCGGGCGGCCCCGTCGACCAGGTCGAGCGGGGCGTGGAAGCCCTCGTCGGCCAGCCGCAGCTTGTCGTAGTGGGGCCGTTCGTCGGTGATCCAGCCGGTGTCGACGGAGGTCATCAGGATGCCGTCCGTCTGGAACATCTCCTGCGCGCTGGTCCGGGTCACCATGTTCATGGCGGCCTTGGCGGCGTTGGTGTTCGGGTGGCCTGCGCCCTTGTAGCCGCGGCCGAACACGCCCTCCATCGCCGAGACGTTGACGACGTAGGCGCGCCCGTGGGCCGCCTTGCGCGCGGCCTCGGCCATGGCCGAGCGGAGCATGCTGATCAGGATGAACGGCGAGGTGTAGTTGCACAGCTGGGTCTCGAGGAGCTCCACCGGGGAGATCTGCTCGATGGTCTGCACCCAGGTGTTGGACTCGACGACGTCGGGGACCAGGCCGCCCGCGTCGATGGCGGTGCCGTCCAGGTGCCGGGCGACGCTGGCGTTGCCCGCGACCAGGGCGAGATCGGCGACCTTCTGCGCGTCGAGGCCGCTGGTGCCCAGGGGCAGCGCGGCCAGGCCGTCGACCGCTCCGGAGTTGAAGGCGCCGATGACGTGGTGCGCGGGCAGTTCACCGGCGGGCAGGGGGGCGCTCTCGCCGTCGACGAGGGCGGCGTAGGCCGAGGGCAGGCGGCGTACGGTCTGCGTCGCGTTGTTGATCAGGATGTCGAGCGGGCCGGCCTCGGTGACCTGCTCGGCGAGGGCCACGGTCTGGGCGGGGTCGCGCAGGTCGATGCCGACGACCTCCAGGCGGTGGATCCAGTCCGCCGAGTCGTCCATGGCCTTGAAGCGGCGGATGGCGTCCTTGGGGAAGCGCGTGGTGATGGTCGTGTGCGCGCCGTCGCGCAGCAGCCTGAGCGCGATGTACATGCCGATCTTGGCGCGGCCGCCGGTGAGCAGGGCGCGCTTGCCGGTGAGGTCGGCGCGGGCGTCGCGGCGGTCGCGGTTCAGGCGGGCGCAGTCGGGACAGAGCTGGTGGTAGAAGTAGTCGACCTCCACGTACCGGGTCTTGCACGTGTAGCAGGAACGGGGGCGCTGGAGTATCCCCGCGATCCGGCCCTCCTCGGTGGCCGAGGAGGGCAGCAGGCCCTCGGTCTCGTCGTCGATGCGCTGGGCGGAGCCGGTCGCCGTGGCCTCCGTGACCGCCTTGTCGTGGGCGGTCTTGGCGGCCCGGCGCTCCTGGCGGCGGCGCTGCTTGACCGTGCGGTAGACGCCCGCGGTGGCCCGGCGGACGGCGATCGCGTCCGGGTGGTCGATCTCCAGCTTGTCGAGTTCCTCCAGGACGCCGAGGCAGACGGCCAGCCGCTCGGGGTCGATGCCGGGGCCGTACGCGGCCTCGTCACCGGGCTCGTGCACGACCTCGTCCGTGATCGTCGAGCCGTTGTCTGTCACCGTCATCGCCGCTGCGTTCCCTGCTCTTGCCTCGCGGCGCTCCGGTCGCGCCCGCTTTCGAACAGCGAATTTTAACGGAGCGCCGGAGCGGTCCACCAAACCCGCGATCTCAGGAACCGCAGGCGGTGGTCAGCGTCCGCACTTCCTCGGTGAGGGCGGCGGCCAGGACGTCCAGGTCGGGTACGGCCTTGGCGTCGGCGACCAGGCCGTAGTGGACCCGGCCGCGGTAGGTGGAGACGGCCACCGCCAGGGAGTGGCCGCGGGCCAGCGGGGCGAAGGGGTAGACCTCGGTGAGCGGGTTGCCGCCGAGCCTCAGGCCGACGCCGGGCAGCGGGACGCTGGTGACCAGGATGTCGAACCAGAGGCGGGCGGCCTGGCCGGCCAGCGGTCCGCCGAGCCGGTGGCCGATCGCCGGCACATGGTCGGCGAGCAGGGCGACGGCGCCCGCGCCGCGGTTCGGGCCGGCGTCCTTGTTGCGGTCCATGGCGGTGCGGACCGTGTCGAGGCGGCCGAGCGGGTCGGGGTCGCCGACGGGAAGCCGTATCAGGTAGCCGGAGAGCCGGTTGCCCTGTGGGTGGGCGGTGCGCGGGCGGCGCTTGGAGACGGGGATGAGGGCCCGGGGTGCGATGCCGTCGCTGCCGTCGCCGCGCTCGTCGAGCCAGCGGCGCAGGGCGCCCGCGACGAGTGCGATCAGGACGTCGTTGACGGTGCCGCCCTGGGCCTTGCGCACGCGCTGCACGTCGTCGAGGTCGATGACGACACCGGCGGTGCGGCGGGTGCCGGTGGCCTCGGAGGTGAAGGCGGAGGAGGACCGCACGCCCAGGCCGGAGACGGCCAGCGAGGCGCCGATGTCCAGGGCCCGGCCCACGTCGGACAGCGCGCCCCTGACCAGTCCGGGCAGCCTGCGCACATCGGGCAGCAGGCCGCGCCGCGGCTCCTCGGGGCGGGGTCTGCGCTCGGGCAGGTCCATCGGGTCCATGATCGCGCCGGCGAGGGTGAGCGCGCGCAGCCCGTCGGCCAGGGCGTGATGGAACTTGAACAGCACGGCGAAGGAGATGCCGTCCTCGCCCGGCAGCACATGGGCCTCCCACGGCGGCCTGCCGCGCACCAACGAGCGCTCCATGAGCCGGCCGGCCTCGGTGTGGAAGTCGGTGGTGGGCGCGTGCAACCGGACGTGGTTGAGCGGGTCGAAGTCCGGGTCGGGCTCGCGGGTGGCGCTGCCGAAGGACATCGGCTTCAGCGGCGAGGGCTGCCACAGGTCCCGGATGCGCATCCGCAGTCCGGGCACGGCGGCGGCCCGGGAGGCGAGCAGGTCGGCGGCGTGGGCGCCGGCCGTGGGCGAGTGCGCGGAGAACACCCCGAGGGCCCCGAGGTGCATGGGGTGCTCGGCGGACTCGATGTTCCAGAACGCCAGGTCGAGTGGAGCGAGCAGGTCAGTGGTCAATGGCTTGCCTCGCGAAGACGGACGGGTGAGCCAGCAGTCAACCTCTCCGCGGAGATTACGGTCAAGTACGATCAGGCTACGCTCAGTTAACAGCAGATTAAGTCCCGTCCCCCTGTTGAGGGACGGGACTCATGTGTCTGCTGAGGTCACTTCAGCGCAGGTGGCGCCGCCTTCGGTGACGTACCCCACTCAGACGGCTGCGAGCCGACCGTGAAGGCCAGCGAGCGCAGGGAGCGCAGCGAACCGGTCGTCAGGTACGTCCGGTCGTACGTTTTTCCGTCCGTGCGGGCCGACTGGATGTACCGGTCGGTGGCCGAGGTGCCCTTCGCGGTGATGGTCAGGGCGCCGTGCGGGTAGTAGTGGCGGTCCAGGGTCAGGTCGACCCGGTCGAAGACCGGTGTGGACAGGCCCCAGGTGTTGTAGCCGGGCTGCACCGGGAAGACGCCGATCGACGACAGCACGTTCCAGGCGGACATGGTGCCGAGGTCGTCGTTGCCGGTCATGCCGGTCGGGGTGTCGGTGAACAGGGTCAGCGCCGCGTGCACGACGTCGGTCGTCTTCCAGGGCTGCCCGGTCGACAGATAGGTGTACGGGGCGATCAGGTCGGGCTCGTTCTGCGGGTTGTATTTGTCCGCGTTGTAGTAGTCGTACGGGCCGTTGACCCACACCTCGCGGGCCGTCTTCGCCGGGTCGGCCAGCAGCTGGTCGTAGGCGAAGAACGAGTCGAGCCGCTGGTTCGCGGCCTGCTCGCCGCCGATCAGGGAGACCATGCCGGGCAGGTCCTGCGGCACCAGCCACTGGTACTGCCAGGACGTGCCCTCGTGGAAGCCCTCGCTCTGCGCCGGGTCGGCCGGGCCGGTGAAGGCGCCGGAGGCGTCACGGGCGCGGAAGAAGCCGGTGGAGGGGTCGAAGATGTGGCGGTAGCTCTGGGCCCGCTCGGCGTAGCGCGCGGCGTCGGCGCCGTGCCCGAGGTCGCGGGCCATCTGCGCGAGCATCGCGTCCGACAGGGCGTACTCCAGGGTCGCCGAGGCGCCGTGGTCGTAGTCCGAGTCGCCGGGCTTCACGTGGGCGCGGTCCTTGATGTACGGCGCGAAGCCCTCGGAGATGTACTCCTTGTTCGCCTCCCGGCCCACGGCCGGGGAGTCGGCGGGCGGCACCCCGTCGGCGTTCTGCTTCAGCGCCTTGTACGCCCGCTCCTCGTAACCCTTGAGCAGGCCCTGCTGGTAGGCGTTGGTCAGGAACGGGGTGACCGGGTCGCCGGTCATGATGTTCGTCTCGACCGTGCCGTAGCCCCACTTGGGCAGCCAGCCGCTCTCCTCGGAGATCTTGATCACCGAGATCGCCATGTCCCGGGCCTCGCGCGGCGCGAGCAGGGACAGCAGCTGGGACTGGGTGCGGTAGGTGTCCCACAGGGACCAGTTCTGGTAGTACGTGAAGCCCTTGGTGCGGTGGATCTTCTGGTCCCAGCCGGTGTAGCGGCCGTCGACGTCACTGCCGATGTTGGGCGCGAGGAACGAGCGGTACAGGGACGAGTAGAAGGTCCGGCGCAGGCTGTCGCTGCCGCCCTGGGCACGCACGTCGTCGAGCCGGTCCTCCCACGCCTGCTGGGCGCGGTGGCGCACGGTGTCGAAGGAACGGCCGCCCTCGGCACGGAGGTTGAGGGCGGCGCCGCGCGCGTCGACGTACGACAGCGCGGTGGTCGCCTCGACGGTGCGGTCCTTGGTGGTGTCGAAGCGGACGTAGGCACCGCCGGAGCCCGTCGTCGAGCCCGGGGTCACCGTCGAGCCGTCCCAGGTGCCGTGGGCGGTGAAGGGACGGTCGAAGCGGGTGATCGTGTAGACGGTGTACGGCTTGGTGTCCTGGCAGAAGCCGCGCCCGGTGATGGCGGTGCGCACGGTGCGGCTGTCCAGGATCTCGACCTTGGTGGAGACCGTGGAGTGCAGCGACTGGCCCGCGTTCAGCAGGACGTTGGCCTTGTCGGTGGCCGGGAAGGTGTAGCGCTGCACGCCGGTGCGCGCGGTGGCGGACAGCTCGGCCTTGATGCCGGTCTTGAGGCCGACCTCGTAGTAGCCGGGGCTCGCCTGCTCGTCGTCGTGGCTGAAGCCGGCGGCGTACTGCGCGTAGTCCGTCTGTGTGACGTCACCGGTGGTCGGCAGGACCGGGAGGTCTCCGCCGAGACCGCAGCCGACGCCGGACAGATGGACCAGGGAGAAGCCGCGGATGTGGTCCTGGGAGTAGTCGTAGCCGGTGTTGTGGCCGGTGTCCGGCGAGAACTGCACCATGCCGAAGGGCACGGCGGCGCCGGGGTAGGTGTTGCCCTCGTTCTCGGTGCCGATGAACGGGTTGACCAGGTCGGTGAGCCGGGTGTCGCCCGGCCCGCCCGCGTGCGCCGTGGCCGGGACGGCGGTGAGGCCGACCGTGCCGAGCAGCGCGGCGAGCATCAGCGCCAGCCGGTGTCTGGAACGGGGGAAATGCACGGATCCTCCCGATAACAACGTTGTCATAAACAGCAGTTGGCATGACAACACGGATTCCGCGTCCCCGTCCAGGGACATGACAAGGTTCGGCGACACGGTCAGGGGCATGACAAAAAGGGCGGGCGAAGGCCGTCACACGCGCGTGTGACGGCCCGCCGCCTACGGCACCACTTGCCCCTTGCCCAGGGCGATGACCCCGCCCTTGGAGACGGTGTAGAGCTCCGCGTCCCGCTCCGGGTTGACGCCGATCGTCGCGCCCGGCGGCACCTGGACGTTCTTGTCCAGGACCGCGCCGCGCACCACCGCCCCGCGGCCGATGTGGACGTTGTCGTGCAGGATCGAGCCCTGCACCACCGCGCCGGGGTCGACCACGACACCCGGTGAAAGCACGGAGCGCGTGACCTGGCCGCGGATCAGGCAGCCCGCGCTGATGATGGACTCGCTCGCCATCCCGCCCGCGTTGAAGCGGGCCGGGGAGAGCTGGTTGGAGTGGGTGTACACGGGCCACTGGCGGTTGTAGAGGTTGAACGCCGGCCGCTCGGCGATCAGGTCCATGTGCGCGTCGTAGTACGCGTCCATCGTGCCCACGTCACGCCAGTAGCCCTGGTCGCGGATGGTCTCGCCGGGCACGTGGTTGGCGCTGAAGTCGTACAGCTGCGCCTCGCCGCGGTCGGTGAGCTGGGGCAGGATCGAGCCGCCCATGTCGTGCACCGAGTCCTCGTCCTCGGCGTCCCGCTGCAGCGCCTCGATCAGCGCCTTGGTGGTGAAGATGTAGTTGCCCATCGAGGCGAAGACGCACTCGGGGTCGTCCGCCAGGCCCGGCGGGTCGGCGGGCTTCTCCAGGAAGCGCTCGACCGACAGTCCGTCCGAGCCCGGGGAGATCACCCCGAACTGCGAGGACTCCGAGCGCGGGACACGGATGCCCGCGACGGTGACGCCCGCCCCGCTCTCGATGTGCTGGGCGAGCATCTGGCGGGGGTCCATGCGGTACACGTGGTCGGCGCCGAACACCGCGACGTACTCGGGCGCCTCGTCGTACACCAGGTTCAAAGACTGCAGGATGGCGTCGGCGCTGCCCAGGTACCAGCGCGGGCCGAGCCGCTGCTGCGCCGGGACCGGGGTGACGTAGTTGCCGAGCAGGCTGGACATCCGCCAGGTGGTGGTGATGTGCCGGTCCAGCGAGTGCGACTTGTACTGCGTCAGGACGCAGACGCGCAGGATGTCGCCGTTGACGAGATTGGACAGGACGAAGTCGACCAGGCGGTACGTACCGCCGAAGACGACCGCTGGTTTGGCCCGGTCGGCCGTCAGGGGCATCAGGCGTTTGCCTTCTCCGCCCGCCAGGACGATCCCGAGCACCGAAGGTCCGCCACGACGCATGGCCGCTCCCCTCACCGTGGTTGATCCATGCTTGCCCCTGCCCAGGGCGGTGTAAGCCTGTTCGAAGCGGTGCCGTCTTTTCTTCGGCCCTTCCTGTCCACTCCCGCTTCTAGTCCCGCTTGAGGATCTTCTCGTAAACACCGACGGTACGACGGGCGACGGCGTCCCAGCCGAACTCCTCCACCGCGCGCTCCCGGCCCGCCTCGCCCATCCGCCGCGCAGTCTCCGGGTCACCGATCACCGTGTCCAGCGCCCGCGCGAGGGATGCCTCGAAGGCGTCGTCCATCTCGACCAGCAGCCCCGTCCTGCCGTCGTCCACGACCTCGGGGATGCCGCCGACCCGGGAGGCCACGACGGGCGTCCCGCAGGCCATCGCCTCCAGATTGACGATGCCGAGGGGCTCGTACACCGACGGGCACACGAACACGGCCGCGTGGGTCAGCAGCTGGATCACCTCGGGGCGCGGCAGCATCTGGGGGATCCAGTGCACGCCCTCGCGGACCCGGCTCAGCTCCTCGTACAGCTCGCGGAACTCCCGGTCGATCTCCGGGGTGTCGGGGGCTCCCGCACACAGCACGACCTGCGCCGCCGGGTCGATGCCGCGCACCGCGCGCAGCAGATGGGGCACGCCCTTCTGCCGGGTGATGCGACCGACGAACAGGACGTACGGGCGCTCGGTGCCGATGCCGATGCGGTGCAGGACGTCGGTGCCGTGGTCCGGGCGGTACAGCGTGGTGTCGATGCCGTTGTGCACGACGTGGACCCTGGCCGGATCGAGCGCCGGGTAGCAGCCGAGGATGTCCTCGCGCATGGCGCCGGAGACGGCGATCACCGCGTCGGCGGCCTCGACGGCGGTGCGCTCGGCCCAGCCGGAGAGGGCGTACCCGCCGCCGAGCTGCTCGGCCTTCCAGGGGCGCAGCGGCTCCAGGGAGTGGGCGGTCATCACATGCGGGACGCCGTGCAGCAGCTTGCCGAGATGGCCCGCGAGGTTGGCGTACCAGGTGTGGGAGTGCACCAGCTCGCAGCCCTCCAGGCCGGCGGCCATCGCGAGGTCGACGGAGAACGTGCGCAGTGCGTCGTTGGCGGTGTCGAGGGCGGCCCACGGGCGGTGGCGTACGACACCCGCACCCCGGCCCTCCCCCCAGCTGTGCACCTCCAGGTCGACCAGGGAGCTCAACTCCCGGGCGAGGAACTCGACATGGACGCCCGCACCGCCGTACACGTCCGGCGGGTACTCCCGGGTCAGCAGTCCCACTCGCACCCGCTACCCCCAGCTGTCGGCGACCGGTTCCCTCATGGTCACCCAGATGCGTCGCGCGGGGAAGAGGCGGAGGAGCACGGCGGCCGCACGAAGCAGCAGTCGCCGCAGACCCGTCCGCCGGGCACGCGGTAGTAGAGGCAGCAGCTGCGGCGCCGGAAGGCGGTGCCGGTGAGGGTGCCGGTGCCCGCCAGGAGGGGGTGGGCGAGCAGGGCGGCGGTGAGGGCGCGGGTGCGGGCCGAGGCGCCCAGCACGCGGGCCGCTCCCGCGAGGGCCGACGCCGCGTTGCCCCACAGCAGCCCGGGCGCGATCCGGTGGTGCGTCCGCAGGGCCGCCGCCAGCGGTTCGAGGTGTCCGTGCAGGACGACGTCCGCGACCGTCCCGGGGTCCGCGGGCAGCGGGCGTACCTCGGACAGCCACAGGTCGTCGGGGGCGGCGGCGCCGGGGTCCCAGTGCAGCAGTTCGGGGTCGAGGTCGGGGACGCGGCCGTAGCGGTCCGCGCAGCCGAGCATCACCGACCACAGCCGTGCCGCCAGCCCCTGTTGGGCGATCGAGGCCGCGATTCGCGCCTCGGGAGCGCGCAGAATTGACGCGACCTTTTCGACGCGGAAAGTTACGATGTCTCCGTAAACCTCCGACGGCCGGTTTTCATACGCCTGGGCGAGCGTCGGCGGTGGTTCGTGCGGCGCCCGGCCCGTGCGCAGTACGAAGAAGCCGCCGAGCGGCGCGAGGGCTGCGAGATCGGGGTCGAGGTCCACGAAGAGCAGTAATACCAAGGGCCCTAAGGGTTTCCACTGGGGGCCCTGCACCCGGTGTCGCCCACCCTGGGGAGGACGGCGCCCGATTCGTACTCCATCGGTAGTAGGACCCATTGCCTGCTCAGGGACGACGACGGGAAGAGATCGACACGGCATCGTGTTGGTCATGAAGGCGAACCGTTCGTCGCACCGGGCCGACCGCCCCCGTCACACGCAGAGGAGCAGCTCATGAGTGCCCTCGCGTTGTCCGTACTCCTCTCGCTCGTCTCCGCCGTCGCCTACGCCGCCGGAGCGATCGTGCAGGAGCAGGTGGCGGTGTCCTCCCCCGGCGAGCAGTTCGCGCCGCTGCGCCGCCCGACCTGGTGGGCCGCGGTGGCGCTGAACGGCCTGGGCGGGCTGCTGCACGTGGTGGCGCTGGCCTACGGCCCGCTCAGCCTGGTGCAGCCGCTCGGCGCGCTGACGATCGTGTTCGCGCTGCCGATGGCGGCGCTGTTCGTGGGCCGCAAGGCCGGTGCGACCGCCTGGCGGGGCGCGATCATGGCGACCGTGGGCCTGGCCGGTCTGCTCTCGCTCGTCGGCTCCTCCGAGTCGCAGTCGCTGTCCACGACCCAGCGGATCGCCGTGGCCGTGATCTCCGGCGGTGTGGTCGTCGCGCTGATGATCGCGGGCCGCGCCGCCCACCGGCACCCGGCCGTGCGCAGCATGCTGCTCGCGACCGCGTCCGGTATCGCCTTCGGCATGTCCTCGGTGTTCACCAAGACCGTCGCCGTCGACTGGACCGGCGGCGTCGCCGCCTCGGACCTCCCCTTCCTGGCCGTGATCGGCGTCTTCGCCACCGCCGGAATGCTGCTGTCCCAGGCCTCCTACCGGGGCGCGGGACTCGCCGCCCCGCTGGCCACACTGACCGTGGTGAACCCGGTGGTCGCGGCCGCGGTCGGCATCACGATGTTCGGCGAGATCTTCCGCTACGGCTCCACGGGCACCGCGCTCGCGCTCAGCTGCGGCGTGGTCGCGGCGGGCGGCCTGATCCTGCTGACGACGGAGCGCATCGCGCACGCCGCCTCCCCGGCCGCGACGGAGGAGCCCGTCACCGGGCCGGCGCCTGTCGGGGACCTGAGCGGGGAAGGCCTGGTCGGGGACCTGCTGGCCACGATCCCGGAGCAGCCGGAGCGACCGGAGCAGCCGGAGGCGGTCGTGCTCGGTGGCGAGGAGACCCGCACCGCGGCCACCGAGGAGGCACTCGTCTCCGCCCGGCAGGACGGGCCCGTCCCCTCCCTGGAAGCCGCACTCGCCCCTGCCCTGGAGGACGCACTCATCGCCGCCCGGGAGGACGCGCTCGCCCCCGCCCGGGACGAGGCGGCCGCGGCCCCCGCACCCGAGGCGGCACTGGTCCCCGCCCAGGCGGGACCCACCGTCCTGGCCGTGGCCTACGACGAGGACCACGCACCCTCGGCCGACCCCGCCCGCTACTGCTTCTACGGCCCCTTCTACGGCGGCTCCTACGTCCCGGCACCGGACATCGACCGGCACCGGGTGCGCGTCAGATCCTGACGCCCTTGGCCCTGAGGTAGGCGACAGGGTCGATGTCGGAACCAAAACCGGGCCCGGTCCGCACCTCGAAGTGCAGATGCGGGCCCGTGGCGTTGCCGGTCGAACCGGAGCGGCCTATGCGCTGCCCGCCGCCGACGGACTGCCCGGACCTCACGGAGATCGCCGACAGATGGGCGTACTGGGTGTAGCGGCCGTCGGCGTGCCGGATCACCACCTGGTAGCCGTAGGCGCCGCCCCAGCCCGCGGAGACCACCCGGCCCGGCGCGACCGCCTTGACGGTGGTGCCGGTGGCGACGGGGAAGTCGACGCCCGTGTGGTAGCCCTTCGACCAGGAGGAGCCGGCCAGGTGGTACGGGGTGCCGATGGGGCCGGGGACCGGGGCGACGAGCGAGTGGCTGCCGGCGGTGTGCCGGCCGACCTTCTCCTCGGTGGCCGAAGAGGCCTTCTTCGTCGACGACTTGGCCGGTGACTCGGCCGACGTGCCGCTCGTGTGGGCGGTGTGCGTGGCGGGGGCCTTGCCCTGCAGGTTCAGCCGCTGACCCGGCAGGATCAGGTCCGGGTCCGCCCCGACGGTCCTGCGGTTCGCGGCGTACAGCCGCTGCCAGCCGCCCCTGACATGCTCGGTCTCGGCGATCTCGGAGAGGCTGTCCCCGCGCACCACGGTGTACATCTCGGCCGTGCCCGCCCGGGACTGGGGCGTGGACTGCGGCTGGACGTCGTGCACCGAGGTCTTCCTGCCGGACTTGATGCCGGACTTGGTGCCGGACTTTGCGGCGGCCTCCTCCGTGGACTTCGCACCGGACTTGGAACCCGACTTGGAACCGGACGTGCCGCTTCTGGTGCCCGCGGGATGGATGTCCGGGGTGTCGCCGCCCCGGGTCAGCCCCGCCTTCACCGAGCACACCGGCCAGGCGCGCGGCCCCTGTCCGTCCAGCACCTTCTCCGCGACGGCGATCTGCTGGTCCTTGGTGGCCAGATCCGCTCGGGCCGCGTACTTCGTGCCGCCGTAGGCCTCCCAGGTGGACTGGGTGAACTGCAGGCCGCCGTAGAAGCCGTTGCCGGTGTTGATGCTCCAGTTGCTGGTGGACTCGCAGGCGGCGACCTTGTTCCAGGTGGACACGTCGGCCGCGTGGGCGGTTCCGGTGCCGATCAGCGGGATCGCCATGCCTGCGCTGCCGGCGGTGACGGTGAGTGAGGCGCGGTTGATCCTGTTCGGCTGATACCGGCGATGCCGGCCGCGTACGGCCATGGAGATCCCCCTCGACATGCGTCAGAAGGGCCAAAAGTAAGCGCCGCGAACAGGCCATGACAAGACGGCAATCGGCCGCCCTTTCAACACAAGCAACCAGGAATAGACGGGAGTTGCACGACGGCTGAGGCGGGTGGGGCCCGGCGTGCGTATCTGCGTACGGCAGGTCCAGCACCCCGGACATGCGCCCGGTGAACCGGCACGTCAGGATGGTCGGTGGGGCGATACTGGCGGGCACGACCGGCAGCACCGATATCGGATCCTTAGGAGCCAAACCGAATGAGCACTTCAGCCCAGATCGGCGTCACGGGACTCGCGGTCATGGGCCGCAATCTCGCCCGCAACTTCGCGCGCAACGGCTACACGGTCGCCCTGCACAACCGGACGGCGGCGCGCACCCACGCCCTGGTCGAGGAGTTCGGGAACGAGGGCGACTTCATCGCGACCGAGACCGCCAAGGAGTTCGTGGCGGCGCTGGAGCGGCCGCGGCGCCTGGTCATCATGGTCAAGGCCGGTGAGCCCACCGATGCGGTGATCCACGAGTTCGCGCCGCTCCTGGAGCCCGGCGACATGATCATCGACGGCGGCAACGCGCACTTCGCGGACACCCGGCGCCGGGAGCGCGAACTGCGCGAGCAGGGCATCCACTTCGTCGGCATGGGCGTCTCGGGCGGCGAGGAGGGCGCGCTGAACGGGCCGAGCATCATGCCGGGCGGCCCCAAGGAGTCCTACGACTCCCTCGGCCCGATGCTGGAGAAGATCTCGGCGAAGGCGAAGGACGGCTCGCCCTGTGTGACGCACGTCGGTCCCGACGGCGCCGGGCACTTCGTGAAGATGGTCCACAACGGCATCGAGTACGCCGACATGCAGCTGATCGGCGAGGCGTACCAGCTGCTGCGCGATGTCGCGGGGTACTCCCCCGCGCAGATCGCGGAGATCTTCCGCACCTGGAACACCGGCCGCCTCGACTCCTACCTGATCGAGATCACCGCCGAGGTGCTGTCGCACGTGGACGCCGCGACGGGCAAGCCCTTCGTGGACGTGGTGGTGGACCAGGCCGAGCAGAAGGGCACCGGCCGCTGGACCGTCCAGATCGCCCTGGACCTCGGTGTTCCGGTCTCCGGCATCGCGGAGGCGGTCTTCGCACGCTCCCTGTCGGGCCACGCGGAGCTGCGCGAGGCCTCCCGCGGCCTCGCCGGCCCCAAGGCGACCGCGCTGTCGGAGGCCGAGGCGGGTGCCTTCGCGGACCGCGTCGAGCAGGCGCTGTACGCGTCGAAGATCGTGTCCTACACCCAGGGCTTCCACGAGATCGCGGCGGCCCGCGAGGAGTACGGCTGGGACATCGACCTCGGCGCGGTCTCCGCGATCTGGCGCGGCGGCTGCATCATCCGCGCGGCCTTCCTCGACCGCATCCGCGCCGCGTACGACGCGCGTGCCGACCTGCCGAGCCTGCTGTCGGACGAGACCTTCGCCCGCGAGATCGCGGACGCGCAGGACGACTGGCGCGAGGTGCTCGTCGCGGCGACCCGCCAGGGTGTGCCGACGCCGGGCTTCGCCGCGGCTCTGGCGTACTACGACGCCCTGCGTGCCGAGCGGTTGCCTGCGGCGCTGACGCAGGGGCAGCGGGACTTCTTCGGGGCGCACACGTACCGGCGGGTGGACCAGGACGGGGCGTTCCACACGTTGTGGGGTGGGGATCGGGCTGAGGTTTCCGCCTAGTGGGGTGGGGGGTTGTGTCGTCGCGCGAGTGACGGTTTTCTGTGGTTGATCGCGCAGTTCCCCGCGCCCCTTTCAGGGGCGTTGCGGTGGGCGGTGTTTTTGCGCCGCCCACCGCTTTTTGCTTTCGGGCCGGCTAGGTCAGGGGCGGGCCCGGCTCCGGGTTCGGGACCGGTTCCGGGCCGGGTGGGACCGGGGACGGAGAGGGGTCCGGGGTCGGGGTGGGCGTCGGTGGTGAGGGGGGCTGGGGTGGTGGCGTGGGTTCCGGGCCGGGGGCTGGTGGCGTGGGTTCCGGGCCAGGGGGTTGCGGGGTGGGGACCGGGGAGGGGAAGGGGTTGGGGGGCTGGGGGTCCGGGCCGGGTGTGGGGCCCGGGGGGACGGGGTCCGGGTGCTGCGGTTCGGTCATGGTGTCCTCCGGCGAGTCGTCGACGTCGGCTCTGGACTACCTCCCCCGCGTACCCGACGCTCGTCCCCGCACTCACCCGCCCGTAGGACGACAGCCACCGCCAGTTGGGCCTGCTGCCGCCGTTCAGAACCGGCCCGGGTGCTCCGCCAGCCAGTGCTTCGCCGCCCGCAGCAGTTCCGGGTCGGCGGCGGGTGCCTCGTCGGGGTGGCGCTGGGCCCACTTGACGACGTAGGGGCACAGCGGGGCGACGACGATGCCCTCGCGGTCTGCGATGGCGTACAGCTCACGGGCGAGGGAGCCCGCGATGCCCTTTCCCTCGTGGGCCGGCTCCACGATGGTGTGGACGGGGACCAGGGCGCGCGCGGGCGATTCGAGGACGAAGTACTCGACGTGGCCGACGACTTCGCCGTCCATGCCGTCGCCGGTCGCCTCCAGGCGGCCCGCCGTCCGGTCGTCGCGGATCTCGATGTCGCTCATGGGCACGCTCCTGGTCCGGGGTCGGTGCTGATCAGGCCGGGACGGCCTGCGGGCTGCGCTCCTGGTCCGAGCCCGGCACCGGCTCGGACGGGTCGGCGCCGAGCGCCACGATGCGGTTGTCGCGGTCCACGTGCACGACCCGGGGTTCGAGTGCCCTGGCCTCCGCGTCGGTCACCTGGGCGTAGCTGATGATGATCACCAGGTCGCCGGGGTGGACGAGATGGGCGGCGGCCCCGTTGATCCCGATGACGCCCGAGCCCCGCTCGCCCTCGATGACGTACGTCTCCAGACGCGAGCCGTTGGTGATGTCGACGATGTGCACCAGCTCACCGGGCAGCAGGTCGGCGGCGTCGAGCAGGTCCGCGTCGATCGTCACGGATCCCACGTAGTGCAGGTCGGCCTGGGTGACGGTGGCGCGGTGGATCTTGGACTTGAACATGGTGCGCAGCATGTTGGACTCCTGAAAAGACGGCTCCCTGCCTGCTTTGTGCAGGTCAAGGGCGTTCTTCAGCCTACACGGGCACACGTCGAAGTCGATGGTTGTGAGGAACATCGCTTCGCGCCCGACGCGTTCACAAGGCACTGCCCTCCGGCACGACGACCCCGTAAGGTGGCCGGTGCAGCTGGTTCGCCCCGTCCGCCAGGCGGGAGGCGTCGTAAGAGGGAACCCGGTGGGAATCCGGGACTGCCCCGCAGCGGTGAGTGGGAACGACCGCCGTCACACGCACTGGGTCCGGGTACCGGGCCTGGGAAGCGACGGCCAGTAGGTGTCTCGTACGACGAGACGTGCCCGCGAGTCCGAAGACCTGCCAACTGCCCGCGTGTGAACCACTCGTGCGCGGACATCCCGGTGACCTCGAGGGCGGGTCGGCGTACATACCAGGCGGACGACCGTGCCCAGCCGCGCACGACGCGTGCCGTCCGGTTCGCCACCCCTTCGCGCTCTCGTCCCGTCCCGGGATCTCAGGGATCCATCTCGCGAAGGAGTTCTCCGTGACCATCAAGCCCGCAGCCGCGGCAGCACGGGCCACCGTGTACGGCTACCCCCGCCAGGGCCCGAACCGGGAACTGAAGAAGGCGATCGAGGGCTACTGGAAGGGCCACGTCACCGCCGACGCCCTCCGTGCGACCGCCGCCGAACTGCGTCGCGCGAACTGGCGGCAGCTCGCCGACGCCGGCATCCATGAGGTTCCGACCGGTGACTTCTCGTACTACGACCATGTCCTCGACACCACCGTCGCGCTCGGCGCGATCCCCGACCGCCACCGAGCTGCAGTTGAACTCGACGCCCTGGACGGCTACTTCGCCATGGCCCGCGGTACGCAGGACACCGCGCCCCTGGAGATGACCAAGTGGTTCGACACCAACTACCACTATCTGGTCCCCGAGTTGGGCCCCGGCACCGTCTTCACCGCCGACTCCGGCAAGCAGGTCACGGAGCTGAGGGAAGCCCTCACCCTCGGCCTGACCGCCCGTCCGGTCCTGGTCGGCCCCGTCACCTACCTGCTGCTCGCCAAGCCCGCGCCCGGTGTGGCCGCGGGCTTCGAACCGCTCACCCTGTTGGACCGGCTGCTGCCGGTGTACGCGGAGATTCTGGCCGACCTGCGGGCGGCGGGCGCCGAGTGGGTCCAGTTGGACGAGCCGGCCCTCGTCCAGGACCGCACCCCGGCCGAGCTGAACGCCACCGCCCGCGCCTACCGTGACCTCGGCGCCCTCACCGACCGGCCCAGGCTGCTCGTCGCCTCGTACTTCGACCGGCTCGGAGACGCCCTGCCAGTGCTGGCCAAGGCCCCGGTCGAGGGACTGGCCGTCGACTTCACCGAGTCCGCGGCCGGAAACCTGCAGGCTCTGGCCGCGGCGGGCGGGCTGCCCGGCAAGCGGCTGGTCGCAGGTGTCGTCAACGGCCGCAACATCTGGGTCAACGACCTGGCGAAGTCCCTGTCCACCCTCGGCACCCTGCTCGGGCTGGCCGACCGGGTCGACGTGGCCGCCTCCTGCTCCCTCCTCCACGTGCCGCTGGACGCGGCCGCCGAGCGCGACATCGAGCCGCAGATCCTGCGTTGGCTCGCCTTCGCCCGGCAGAAGACGGCCGAGGTCGTCACGCTAGCCAAGGGCCTCGCCCAGGGCACGGACACGATCGCCGCCGAACTCGCCGCCAACCGCGCCGACTTGGCCTCCCGGACCGGTTCCCCCATCACCCACGACCCGGCGGTGCGCTCCCGCGCCGCCGCCGTCACCGAGGCCGATGTCCGACGCTCCCAGCCCTATGCCGAGCGCGCCGCAGCCCAGCGCGCGCACCTCGGGCTGCCGCTGCTGCCGACCACGACCGTCGGCTCGTTCCCGCAGACCGGCGAACTGCGCACCGCACGCGCCGACTTGCGCGCCGGACACATCGACACCGCCGAGTACGAGGAGCGCATCAAGGCGGAGATCCAGGAGGTCATCTCGTTCCAGGAGAAGACCGGCATCGACGTCCTGGTGCACGGCGAGCCCGAACGCAACGACATGGTCCAGTACTTCGCCGAACAGCTCACCGGCTACCTGGCCACGCAGCACGGCTGGGTCCAGTCCTACGGCACCCGCTACGTCCGTCCGCCGATCCTGGCCGGCGACATCTCACGGCCCGAGCCGATGACGGTGCGCTGGACGACGTATGCCCAGTCCCTCACCTCCCGGCCGGTCAAGGGCATGCTCACGGGCCCGGTCACCATGCTCGCCTGGTCCTTCGTCCGCGACGACCAGCCGCTCGGCGACACCGCCCGCCAGGTCGCCCTCGCCCTGCGCGACGAGGTGAACGACCTTGAGGCTGCCGGGACTTCGGTCATCCAGGTCGACGAACCGGCCCTGCGCGAGACCCTGCCACTGCGGGCCGCCGACCGTCCGGCGTACCTGGCCTGGGCGACCGAGGCGTTCCGCCTGAGCACCGGTGGCGTGCGGCCGGACACCCAGATCCACACCCACATGTGCTACGCCGAGTTCGGCGACATCGTCCAGGCCATCGACGACCTCGACGCCGACGTCATCAGCCTGGAGGCCGCCCGCTCGCACATGCAGGTCGCCCGCGAACTGGCCGCCCACGGCTACCCGCGCGAAGCAGGACCCGGCGTCTACGACATCCACTCCCCGCGTGTTCCCAGCGCCGAGGAGGCCGCCGACCTGCTCCGCACCGGCCTGCGGGCCATCCCGGCCGGGCGGCTGTGGGTCAACCCCGACTGCGGGCTGAAGACCCGCGCCTGGCCCGAGACCCGCGCCTCACTGGAGAACCTGGTCGCCGCCGCCCGCACCGTGCGCGGCGAGCTGTCCGGGTCCTGACCCGCACGATCCGGGGGCCGGGGCGCCTTGTCGCCCCGACCCCCGACAGCACTGAAGGATGTGTGCATGCTGGACGACCTGGACCGTGCCCTGATCCACGCGCTGCACATCGACGGCCGCGCGCCTTTCAGCCGGGTCGCCGCCGCCCTCGACGTCTCGCCGCAGACCGTCGCGCGCCGCTACCGCCGCCTGCGTAACGAGGCGTCCTTACGGGTCGTGGGGCTGCCGGACCCCCATCGGGCGGGACGGACGCAGTGGCTCGTGCGGCTCACCGCGGCGGCGGGTTCCGCACAGGACCTGGCCTACGCGCTGGTGCGGCGGCATGACACCTCGTGGGTGAAACTCACCTCCGGCGGCACCGAGATCGTCGCGATCATCCACACGCCGACCGACACCGGCGCGGGCAACGGCAACTCCCTGCTGCTGCACGACATTCCGCGCACCGCCAACATCACCGCGGTGTCCGCGCACTGCGTTCTGCACACCTACCTCGGCGGTCCGACGAACTGGCGCCGCAGCGCCGACACACTCGACGAGGAGCAGCAGCGGTTCCTGCGCGAGCACGAGTCGGCCGACACCTCCTACATGCCTGTCCCGCGCCATCTCACCGAAGGTGACGCCGACTTGCTGGTCGCCCTGCAGAAGGACGGGCGGGCCACCCACGCCGAGCTGGCCCGGGCGACCGGCTGGTCCCCGGTCACCGTGGCGCGCCGGCTCGCGGATCTGCGGGCGGGAGGCGCCGTCTTCTTCGATGTCGAGGTCGACGCGGGTCACTTCGGCGCCAACACCAGGGCACTGCTGTGGATGTCGGTGCGCCCGGCCCATCTGGAGGACGTGGCCACGACACTGGCCGACCACGACGAACTGGCCTATGTCGCCGCGACCACGGGCCCCAGCAACCTGGTGGCACAGGCCTTGTGCCGCGACCCCGCCGACCTGCACCACTACCTTGTCCGGCGGCTGGGCTCCCTGGACGCCGTCCACGCCCTCGAGACCAGCCCGGTCCTGCAGAACCTCAAGGCGGCCAGCCCCATCCTCACGGATCTGGCCCGTACCAGTATGCCCGCGCCCAGGAGGCCGCCGCTTGCGAGAAGACGTCCGGACTAGCGTCGTTCTGCCGCGTCGGCCGGAGCGCTCTTGTCGGTCATCATGCGGCTGGTCGCGAAGCTGACCACGACCAGTGCCACGGCGACCCAGAAGGCGAGCTGGACGGCGTGCAGTGCGGCCGGTGCGCCGCCGGACCCGGCGCTGCCCAGGTAGACGCTGCCGAGGACCGCCACTCCCAGCGTGGCGCCCAACTGCTGGACGGCGTTCAGCAGACCCGCGGCCGAGCCGATCTCCTGCGGCTGCAGCGGCTTGAGAGCGATGGTGAAGAACGCCGGGCTGAACAGGCCGACCCCGAGTCCGACGACTCCGAGCGCGAACAGCAGGGGCGTCGGGTACGTCTGCGGGTCCGCCGCGTGGTAGACGGCGATCGCCGCGAGCGCACCGATCAGCAGAACGGACAGCCCGAGGGACATCATGCGGTGGCCGTATCGCTTGATCAGATGCGCACCGGCCATCCAGGAGGCGACGGCCAGGCCCACCGACCACGGAGCGAGGGTCAGACCCGCCTTCAACACGTCGGTGCCCAGCCCCAGTTGCAGCTGAAGGACGATGACCATCATCAGACCGTTGGTGACGGCGAAGAAGGACGTCGACGTCACCAGGGCGGCCGGGAAGCCGCGGTGCGCGAACAGGCTCGGCTCCACCAGCGGGCTGCGCCCGGCGGCCGCCACCGCACGCTGATGCACCGCGAAGACCGCCATCAGGCACAAGCCCGCCACGATCACCGCCCAGCTCCACCTCGACAGGGCGCTCAGATCGGCGCCGATCAGCGGGTGGACGACGAGCCCGATGCCGGCCGTAACCAGCAACGTCCCGGTCACGTCGAGGGTGGGTCGCTTGGGGGCGCGGTTCTCCATCAGCTTCGGCGAGATCGCCAGGACGACCAGCGACACGGGGACGTTGACCAGGAACGCCGCGCGCCAGGAGGAGCCGAACAGGTCGGCGTGGGTGAGCACACCGCCGAGCACCGGTCCGCAGACGGCGGCGAGGCCCATCACCGGACCGATGCTGCCCAGGGCCTTGGACATTTCGGGCCCGGAGAACATCGTCTTGATCAGCCCGATGGTCTGCGGGATGATCACGGCCGCCGCGGCTCCCTGAACCACCCGGAAGGTGATCAGCAGCCCCACCGAGGGCGCCACGGCGCAGGCGGCGGACGCGACCATGAAGCCGGTCACCCCGATCACGAACAGCCGCTTGCGGCCGGCGATGTCACCCAACCGGCCGCCGGTGATCAACAGCACCGCGAACGGCAGGGTGTACGCGGTGGTGAACCACTGGATGTCGGACACCGAGCCGCCCAGATCGGCCTGGATCTTCGGTGCGGCGACCTGCACGATGGTCGCGTCCAGCAGATTCATCGCCTCACCGAGCAGCAGGGCGGTGAGCGCCAACCACCGCCATCGGTACGCCGTATGAGGCGGCGTCAGCACACTCTCAGCAGTCATCGGGGGTTCCTCTCCGCGTTGTCGACACGAGCGGCCCGGCCCCGTCGAGCGAGGCGCCGGAGCCGATCACGACTCAGCGTGGAGGCGGGCGAACGGGGTGCTCCAGCCAGACCCGGAAGATTGCGGATTCCTTCCATCGGTACCGCCTCCGGTGGCGTTTTCCCACACCCGCATGAGGTGGGCGCCCACCCACGGCCTCCCCGACGCGCACCCCTCCCCGGCCCTACGCCGCGGGCTCCCCCGCGGATTCGAGCTGCGTCGGCCCCTCCGCCCGTTCCTCGAACTGCGTCCGGTACAGCTCGGCGTACCGGCCGCCTGCGGCCAGGAGTTCGTCGTGTGTCCCCCGTTCGACCACCAGCCCCGCCTCGATCACCAGGATCTGGTCCGCCGCCCGTACGGTGGACAGCCGGTGGGCGATGACGACCGCGGTGCGGCCCTCCAGGGCCTCGGCGAGGGCTTCCTGGACCGCGGCCTCCGAGGTGTTGTCGAGGTGGGCGGTGGCCTCGTCGAGGATGACGACGCGCTGGCGGGCCAGCAGCAGGCGGGCGATGGTCATGCGCTGGCGTTCGCCGCCGGAGAGGCGGTAGCCGCGCTCGCCGACCACCGTCTCCAGGCCGTCCGGCAGGGACCGTACGAGATCGTCGAGGCGGGAGCGGCGCAGCGCGTCCCACAGTTCGTCCTCGGTGGCGGTGGGGGCGGCCAGCAGCAGGTTGGCGCGGACCGTGTCGTGGAACAGGTGGCCGTCCTGGGTGACCATGCCGAGGGTGGCCCGCAGCGAGTCGGCCGTGAGGTCGCGGACGTCGATCCCGCCGATGCGTACGGCGCCCTCGTCCACGTCGTACAGGCGCGGCAGGAGTTGCGCGATGGTCGACTTGCCCGCGCCGGAGGAGCCGACGAGGGCGACCGTCCGGCCCGGTTCGGCGCGGAAGGAGATGCCGTGCAGGACCTCGGCGCCGCCGCGGGTGTCGAGGGAGGCGACCTCCTCCAAGGAGGCGAGGGAGACCTTGTCGGCGGACGGGTAGCCGAAGCGGACGTCGTCGAACTCGACGCGGACCGGGCCGTCCGGCACGGCGCGGGCGTCGGGTTTCTGCTCGATCAGGGGCTTGAGGTCGAGCACCTCGAAGACCCGCTCGAAGCTGACCAGGGCGCTCATCACCTCGACCCGGGCGCCGGCCAGCGAGGTGAGCGGGGCGTACATACGGGTCAGCAGCAGCGCCAGCGACACCACCGCGCCCGGCTCCAGGCTGCCGCGCAGGGCGAACCAGCCGCCTAGGCCGTAGACCAGGGCGAGGGCGAGTGAGGAGACCAGGGTCAGGGCGGTGATGAACACCGACTGGGCGGTGGCTGTCCGCACGCCGATCTCGGCGACCCGGCGGGCGCGCGCCGCGAACTCCGCCGACTCCTCCTCGGGCCGCCCGAACAGCTTGACCAGGGTGGCTCCCGGCGCGGAGAACCGCTCGGTCATCCGGGTGCCCATCGACGCGTTCAGCTCGGCCGCCTCACGCTGCATACGGGCCATCCGACTGCCCATGCGCCGCGCGGGCACCACGAACACCGGGAGCAGCGCCAGCGCGAGCAGGGTGATCTGCCAGGAGAGGGTGAGCATCACGGCGAGCGTGAGCACCAGGGTGACCAGGTTGGTGACGACTCCGGACAGGGTGTTGCTGAAGGCACGCTGGGCGCCGATGACGTCGTTGTTGAGTCGGGAGACCAGCGCTCCCGTACGTGTGCGTGTGAAGAACGCGACCGGCATGCGCTGCACATGATCGAACACGGCTGTCCGCAGATCGAGGATGAGTCCCTCGCCGAGCGTCGCCGAAAGCCTTCTGCCGAGGATGCCGAGGGCCGCTTCCACGACCGCGATCAGCGCGATGAGCAGGGCGAGGCGTACGACCCTGCCCTCGTCGTCGCCCGACACGATCGCGTTGACGACGCGCCCGGCCAGTACGGGGGTGGCGACGGCGAGCAGTGCCGTCGCCACCCCGAGCAGCACGAACTGCGCCATTCGGGCGCGGTGCGGGCGGGCGAAGGAGGCGATACGGCGGAGCGTGGCGCGCGCCACAGGATGCCGTTGCTGCTGGGCGGTCATGACACTGTGCAGCTGTGTCCACGCTGTGGTCTCCATGCTCATGGGAGAGAACCTAGAACCTCGAGCGTTGTTGAGGTCAACACTTTCTCCCGCCGCTCCGTCCCCCGCGCGAAGGACCCCATGCCTCTGCCTCCCCACCCGCTTCCCGTACGTAAGACGCTGTCCGCGATTCCGCAACCCGCAGTTGTCGCGGTGCGGAAACCCTCTCCAGATGTGACTGCGGTTCAATTCCCCCAAGGCCCCCCGCCGGGACGGTTCCCCCGTCGCGTCCCGGTCCGTCAGGTCCTGTGCCTGGTTCCGCTCCTGCTGGTCGCCGTCGTCGCCGTGCAGCACCGGTCGGTCCTCGCCGAGGGCTTCGGGCAGCTGCGGGCGGCCGAGTGGCCGTGGCTGCTCGCGGCGGTCGGTGCCACCTGTCTGAGCTGGGTGGCCGCTGCCTTCACCCGGCAGGGTGCGGTCGTCGACCGGCTGCCCAGGCGGCGGCTGCTCGCCACCCAGTTCGCGGCGGGCTCGGCCAATCATCTGCTGCCGACGGGACTCGGTGCGGGGGCGGTCAATCTGCGCTTCATGACGGTGTGCGGAGTTCCGCTCGCGCGCTCCTCGGCGGCGCTGGCGCTGTATCTGCTGGCGGAATCGGTCACCCGGGTGACCCTCTTGATCGCCCTCCTGCTCGCCTTCCCCGACGCCCTGAGCTTCGGCAGCCTGCTGCCGCCCGGCTCGGTGGGTCCGCTGCTGCTGGCGGCCGTCTCGGCCGTGGCCGTGGCGGTGGTGCTTCTGTCCCTCGTACGGCGGGTGCGGACGGCCGCACTGTCCTTCCTGCGCACGGCCCTGGGCGAGCTGCGCTCGGTGCACACCCACCCGTCCCGGGCGCTCGCGCTGTGGGGCGGTTCGTTCGCCTTCCCCGCACTACAGGCGGCCGGGCTGGTCCTGGTCGGCCTGTCGCTGGGGCTGCCCGTACCGCCCGTGCACATGGCGGTCGCCTATCTGGCGGCAACGGTCGCGGTCGCGGTGGTGCCGACACCGGGCGGGATCGGCTCGGTGGAGGCGGCGCTGATCGTGGCACTGGTGGCGGCGGGAGCGCCGGCTGCCTTGGCGACGGCCGTGGTGCTCACCTATCGGATCATCACGGTGTGGCTGCCGCTGGTGCCGGGGGCGGTGACGTTGGGGGCGCTGGTGCGGTTGAAGGTTATTTGAGGGGGTGGGGGTGTTGAGCTGGGTGGGCGTTGCGCTGGGCGCGCGCTTGACCTGGGCTGGCGTTGAGCTCGGCGGGCGCTGAGCCCCGGGCGGCCCTGAGCTGGGCGGGCAGTGCGCCGGGGGGCGGCGCCAGGCGGGCGGCGCCAGGCGGGCGGCGCCA